>NZ_CP150900.1:1200000-2400000 GCF_038050405.1 Paraburkholderia sp. IMGN_8
ATTGGGGACCGGCTTGTGCAGTGCTTGCACGGATGGCCGCGGACGAAAGTCTCGCAAGGGAATTTGACAGAGAGATGTAATTAATTACGAATGCATTCGTTCCAAGGTTTTTCGTCGGCCATATGTCATTTAAACGACATGTCGGTGAAATACGCTCGCGCACTTCAACATCGAAAGCACTCACATCATTCTTATGCGGCTTGGTCTGACGGGGATTCGGGAAAGGGTGGTTCGGCTGGCGGCGCGGCGTCTTGTGCGGCCGGCTGGGTTCGGCGCTGCGCTGGCGATGGCAATGACTGTGGCGGCGTGCGATGCACGGGCGCCGTCGGCCGGCGGGGCGGCTGCTGTGGCGTCGGATGTGGCAGCAAGCGCGTCGCACGCCTCGGCGCCCGCGGTCGCGATCTCTGCCGCACCTGCGGCGGCCTCGGTGGTGCAAGCGGCTGCGCATGACGGTGGCCAGACCCGCGCGCAAGTTTACGAATCGGTGCGCCAGATGACGGCGCTCGGCAAGCAGCTGTTCTTCGACGCGTCGCTGTCCGGCTCGGGCAAACTGGCGTGTGCGTCGTGCCACAGTCCCGATCACGGGTTCGCGCCGGCCAATTCGCTGTCGGTGCAACTCGGCGGCAGCGATATGCACCGCACCGGCATGCGCGCGGCGCCCACGCTCACGTACCTGCAATCAGTGCCTGCATTCGCCGAGCATTATCACGAGTCGGATGACGAAGGCGACGAAAGCGTCGATGCGGGTCCGACCGGCGGTTTGACGTGGGACGGCCGGGTCGACCGCGGTGCGGACCAGGCACGGATTCCGCTGTTGTCGTCGTTTGAAATGGGCAGCACGCCGCAGAAGGTGACGGCCGCCGTGAAGGCCGCGCCGTACGCCGACGCTTTCCGCGCGGCATTCGGCGAACACATTTTCGACAATGACGACGCTACCTTCAAAGCCGTGCTGCAAGCGCTGGAAACCTTCGAGCAAACGCCCGAGCTTTTCTATCCGTACACCAGTAAATACGACGCCTATCTGGCCGGCAAAGCGCAACTGACCAAAGCGGAATTACACGGTCTGCAGGTCTTCAACGACGAAAAGAAGGGCAATTGCGCGAGCTGCCATATCAGCCAGCGCAGCAGGGATGGCGCACCGCCCCAGTTCAGCGATTTTGGTTTGATTGCGATCGGTGTGCCGCGCAACCGGGCGCTGCCGGTGAACCGCGATCCGCATTTCTATGACCTCGGCGCCTGCGGGCCGGAGCGTACCGATCTGAAGGGGCGCGCCGAGTTTTGCGGCATTTTCCGCACGCCGACGCTGCGTAACGTCGCGTTGAAGAAGAGCTTCTTCCACAACGGTATCTATCATTCACTGGACGAGGCGGTGCGCTTTTATGCCGAGCGCGATACGAATCCGGAGAAGTTCTATCCGGTCTCGAAGGGGAAAGTACAGAAGTTCGACGATTTGCCGCAGCGTTACTGGGCCAATCTGAATACCGAGCCGCCGTTCGATCGCAAGCCGGGCGACAAGCCGGCGCTCGACGAGGCTGAGATCAAGGACGTGGTGGCGTTCTTGAATACGCTGACCGATGGATACAAGCCGGCCGCGCAGTGAACGCGATCCGGGCGGCCTGGGCCGCCCGGATCGCGTTCAACTGCCTGTGCCCGTGAGGATCAGATAGCAGCCGACCAGCAGCAGCGCAAACGATGCGAGCAGACAAGCGGTGCCGACCCGTCTCAGCAGATTTGGCCAGTGTGCGCGCGGAAATCCGTCCATACGCACGATGCGCCGCGCGAGACCTGGATCTCGGCGGATGGCAACCGGCATGAGCGCTACGCAAAGCAGCGCAAGGGCGACGGTGAAAGTTTCGAGGGCGAACGAGATATCCATGATGAGCTGTTTGAAGCTTGATCTGTGCTGAGGCGCAGCAATCAATCTTAAGCAGGCTTTTCCTATGAGGATATGAGACGTGTCCTAAAAACGCTGAGCAGACGGCGTGCCCGTTTGTGCTGGCTCGGCGTCAATCGGCAGCCGCGGGTTACCTCGCGCGGTCACTCACGGCGGGACGCCATGCTATGCTTTTGGGGTCCAGATCATGAGCTGAGGCTTGCACGCTTGTGACCGCCCGAATCAATGTCGAGGAGAATCCTTCATGTCGATGCGAACCCGTGCTTTCTTTCATCTGACAGTCGGCGGCCTGCTGCCTGGCGGCGCGATCAGCGCGCAAGCGGCAAACCTCGGTTTTCTGAACGACACGCCGCTCAGCTGGATGAAACAGCGTGACGTCGACTCGATCAATGCAGCCGTGATCACCGCGCTGAACACCAGGCAGGACGGCGAAAGCGCGGACTGGGTCAACGAAGGCACCGGCAACAGCGTGAAAATCGACGCCTGGCAGCTGCAGAAAAAGCACTGAGCATGCAGGCCAGTATGACAAAGAAGCGCGCAGCCTCGCGGCCGGCGCTGTCCGGAGCCATGCATCCGGCCGATGGCGCGGTGCGGCGATGAGCGCGCGGGTCGTGTCGTGCGGCATCGTGCTGCTCGATCCGGATGGGCGGGTGCTGCTCGCGCACGCCACCGAAACGTCGCATTGGGACATTCCGAAAGGACACGGGGAAGAGGGCGAGGCGCCGCACGTCACTGCGCTGCGCGAGATGGTCGAAGAGACCGGCATCGCGATCGCGGCCGAGCGCCTGAAAGATCTCGGCCTGTTCGTCTATCGGCGTGACAAGGATCTGCATCTGTTCGCCGCGCGCGCCACCGCCGGCGAACTGGATCTGTCTTCGTGCATTTGCACGTCGTTGTTTCCGCGCCGCTCGGACGGCACGCTGATTCCCGAAATGGATGCGTACCGCTGGGCCGCGCCGGACGAAGTCGAACGGTATGCGAGCCACAGCCTCACAAGGCTCTTTCAAACCACGCTTTCACTCGCGGAGCTGCATCGCTCGCTGTAGCGGCAGCCGTGCGGGCGGTCCCACGCCCCGGCTGGCTGCCCGGCGTCCTGGCGCTTCAGTCGAGCGCGCGGTCGTTCGGATGAGCGAACAGCGCGCGGTTCTGCTCCGACAGCGGAAAATTCAGATTGATGCCGTGCGGCGGAATCGGCTGCGTGAACCACAGCTTGTACAGACGTTCCGCATCGCCGGAGGTCTGGCCGCGCGCGATCACACCATTCACCAGATTGCGGAACGGCTCGTCGCCCTTGCGGAACATGCATGCGTAGACTTCATAGCCGAGCGGTGTACCGGTTACCGCGAAGTCTTCGGGGTGCGGGTCGGTCGATTTGAAACCGTACACGATCGGCTCGTCCATCACGAAGGCCACCGCCCGATCGTCCTTGAGCGCGGCGAATGCTTCCTGATGATCGCGCGCGCTGGTGATGCGCATGTTTAGCTGTCTATCGGTGTTCAGGCGGCGCAGCAGGCGTTCGTCGGAGGTGCCGGCGGTCGTGACCACCGTCTTGCCGGCTAGATCCTGAAAGTCCGTGATGCCGCTGCTCTTGCGCGCGATCATGCGCACCGCGTACTGGAAGAAGCTGTTCGAGAAAGCGGCCAGATTCTCGCGCTCGACCGTGTGCGTGGTCGAGCCGCACTCCAGATCGATCTGATTGTTCAGCAGCATCGGCGTGCGGTTCGACGAGGTGACGGTGATTTCGTGCACCTTCAACTGCGGCATGCCGAGCGTCTTCCTGATTTCATCGACGATCTGCAGCGCGATAGTCTGCGAGTAGCCGACTGTGTGCTTGCCGTCGAAGTAGGAGAAGGGAATCGACGCTTCGCGCACGCCGAGCACGACCACGCCGTCGTCGTGGATTTTCTTCAGCGTGCCGGTCAGTTCGTCGGCGTGAGCGGTGCACGCGAGCGATGCTGCGCCGCATATGAACAGCGCCACGAGCGCTCCACGTGCTCCGCGTGTGCCAAGTGCCATGCGTTCGGAATGTACTGCAGGAACGGTACGCGCGTGACGTGTGCCCCATGCACTCGCCCCGCGGCGGGCTGCAACTTTCATCGGATCTCCCGGACCGGCGCGCACCTCGCATCACAAGATGCACGCCGTGTTCAACTCCAGATCTTCTATGAGCGAAAAGCCGTTCCAGCTTACGCCGGCTTGCCCCAACTGTCGCGCAGACTGACGATGCGATTGAATACGGGTTTGCCCGGTTTCGAATCGACGCGGTCGGCGACAAAGTAGCCGTGGCGCTCGAACTGATAGCGCTGTTCCGGCAGCGCGTCGCGTGCGCCCGGTTCCAGGTAGGCATTGACCACGCGCTTCGAATCCGGATTCAGCGCTTCGAGGTAGTCGCGGCCGCCCGCGTCCGGTTGCGGTTCCCTGAACAGACGGTCGTAGATGCGCACCTCGGCCGCGCACGCGCCTGCGGCGCTGACCCAGTGGATGTTGCCCTTCACCTTGTAGTTGTTCGCGCCTTCTGTGCCCGATTTGCTGTCCGGGAAGTAGTTGCAGTGGACTGCAACGACGTTGCCGTTCTCGTCTTTTTCAGCGCCCGTGCATTCGATCACGTAGCCGTAGCGCAAGCGCACCTTGTTGCCGGGGAACAGGCGGAAATAGCCCTTCGGCGGCGCTTCGGTGAAGTCGTCGCGCTCGATCCACAGTTCGCGAGAGATCGGGAATTCGCGCACGCCGTGTTCCGGATGGTGCGGGTGCACCGGCGCGTTGCAGGATTCGGTGACGCCCTCGGGGAAGTTGTCGACGATCAGTTTGACCGGGTCGAGCACAGCGGCGATGCGCGGCGCCTTCTCATCCAGATCGTCGCGCAGCGCGCCTTCGAACACGCTCATGTCGATCCACGAATCGACCTTGGTGACGCCGATGCGCTCGCAGAACAACTGGATGCCCTCCGGCGTGAAACCGCGCCGGCGTAGGCCGACGATGGTCGGCATACGCGGGTCGTCCCAACCGTCGACGTGGCCTTCGGTCACCAGTTGCAGCAGCTTGCGCTTGCTGGTGATCGCGTAGGTCAGGTTCAGGCGCGAAAACTCGATTTGTTGCGGCAGCGGACGCGTGAAAATGCCAGCTTCGGCCAGCTCGTTCAGAATCCAGTCGTACAGCGGACGGTGGTCTTCGAATTCGAGTGTGCACAGCGAATGCGTGATGTTTTCCAACGCGTCCGAGATGCAGTGCGTGTAGTCGTACATCGGGTACACGCACCATGTGTCGCCAGTGCGGTAGTGATGCGCGAAGCGGATCCGGTAGATGACCGGATCGCGCATATTGAAGTTCGGCGACGACATGTCGATCTTCGCGCGCAGCACGTGCTCGCCTTCCTTGAACTCGCCGGCCTTCATGCGGCGGAACAGGTCGAGGTTGTCCTGCACGGAGCGATCGCGGAACCGCGACGGCGTGCCGACTTCGGTTGCCGAGCCGCGGTTCGCGCGCATCTCTTCGGCCGACTGGCTATCCACATACGCCTTGCCGCGCTCGATCAGCAGCTCGGCGAATTCGTACAGCTTGTCGTAGTAGTCGCTTGCGAAGTAGAGCTGTTCCTTGCCGTCTTTTTCCCACTCGAAGCCGAGCCAGCGCACGGAATCGATAATCGAGTCGACGTATTCGACGCTTTCCTTTTCCGGATTCGTGTCGTCGAAACGCAGATGGCACACGCCGCCGTAGCTGCGCGCCACGCCGAAATTCAGGCAGATGCTCTTTGCGTGACCGATATGCAGATAGCCGTTCGGCTCAGGCGGAAAGCGCGTTTCTACGCGTTGGCCCCACTTGCCGGTGCGGTTGTCGTCGTCGATGATGTTGCGGATGAAATTGGATGCCGCGGGCGCGTCGTTGCGTTCGGTATTCATGCGAGATGGTCAAAGTCTGTCGGGGGCGCGCAATGCGCTCACTTATCCGTCAATTCTACCTGACGACTCTCGTCGCGGCAGGCGAATGCGGTGCGCAGCCAACGTTTGAGCGGTTTGGGCGGAATGTTGAGGTCCGGCGACGCGCGGCGAAATGCGCTAGAGGTGCTATAACGACAGGCCACGCCACCGTTGGCCGCCTTGCACGAACGCCTGCCGTTCGTGCAACATGACGCCCTTGGTTCACGGAGTTTCTCGGATGTCCGTCCCGACGCACGACGCGCCTCGCGCACCTTTCGCCTCTCTTTCCCTCGCTCGAATCCTGACGGCCGCGGCCGTGTTCGCCGCATTCACCGGCAGTTTCGTCGCCCCGGCGCCCGCGCTGGCGAAAACCGCCACGCCGAAGACCGTGCTGGACGCCTCGGCGGTGGCCGTGCCGGATCGCTACAGCGCCGACACCGCGCAGCAGATCTTCGCCGCCGGCGGCAACGCGGTGGATGCCGCGGTGGCGATCGCCTTCACGCTCGCCGTGACTTATCCGGACGCCGGCAACATCGGCGGAGGCGGTTTCATGACGGTGTTCATGGACGGCAAACCGTACTTTCTCGACTATCGCGAACGCGCGCCGCAACTGGCGAGCCGTGACATGTACTTCGACGACAAAGGCAACCTCGTGCCGGGCATGAGCCTCGTCGGCCATCGCGCGGTAGGCGTGCCGGGCACGGTCGACGGCATGTGGGAAGCGCAGCAGCGTTTCGGCAAGCTGAAGTGGAAGCAGGTGATGGCGCCGGCGATCCGTTACGCTACCGACGGTTTTCAGGTCGAGCCGTGGCTGCAGAAACGCCACGACGACGCGGCGAAGGATTTTGCCGGGAAGACCAATTTCGATGCCTATTTCTCGAATCTGAAAGCGGGCGTCACGTTCCGTCAGCCCGAGCTCGCGCAAACCCTGTCGCGCATCGCCAGCGACGGCGGGCGTGAATTCTACGAAGGCCGCACCGCCGATCTGATTGCCCGGCAGATGTACGGCCACGGCCTCGTGACCAAAACGGACCTGATTCAATACAAGGCGGTCTGGCGCCAGCCGGTCACCGCAGAGTGGAACGGCTACAGGATCGTCTCGGCGCCGCCGCCGAGTTCGGGCGGCATCGGACTGATCCAGATGCTGAAAATGAAGGCGGATCTGAAGCCGGCCTTCGACGGGCTCGAACTGAACTCCGTGCCGTACATCCACCTGATCGCGCAGATCGAAGACCGCGTGTTCGCCGATCGGGAGCAGTACCTGGGCGACCCGGATTCGTACAAGACGCCGGTCGACAAACTGATCGACGATGCCTACCTCGCGCAACGTGCCGACGAGGTCAAACCCGATGCATTGCCGGGCGCGACGCCGGTCAAACCGGGCCTCGGCGACACGATGCCGGAAAAAGCGCAAACCACGCATTTCTCGGTGGTCGACAAGTGGGGCAACGCCGTATCGAACACTTACACGTTGAATGGGCCGTTCGGCTCGGGCGTGGTGGTGGATGGCGGCGGCTTCCTGCTGAACGACGAAATGGATGACTTCGTCACCAAGCCGGGCACCGGGAATCAGTCCGGCGTGACCGGCAACGAAGTCAACACCGTGGCGCCGGGGCGCCGGCCGCTGTCGTCGATGGCGCCGACCATTTTGCTGAAGGACAACAAGGTGTCGCTCGTGATCGGCACGCCGGGCGCCTCGCGCATTTTCACATCGATCTTTCAGGTGATGACGAACCTGTACGACTTCAGTATGGCGCCCGCCGATGCACTGGCTGCAATGCGTTTCCATCACCAGTTGCTGCCGCAGAAGACGATCTACTGGGAGCCGTACCATCCGATCACGGGCGAGTTGGCCGAGCAACTGCAAGCGAAGGGCTATACGTTGCAAGGACAGCAGTTCAACGGCGACGTGCAACTGATTCGCGTCGACGGCACGAACCCGGAGCCGGCAGCCGATCCGCGCGGCGTGGGCGTGGGACGTGTATTTCATTGAACTGCGGCTTCGGCCGACCCAAAAAAAACGACCTGTGACGGGGAAGGTGATGAGCGGGCAAAAAACAGAAGTACTCGTGCTGCCGGGCTACCAGAATTCCGGCGAGGGCCACTGGCAAACGCGTTGGCAGGCGCTTGATCCCGCGTTCGCGCGTGTGCAGATGCCGGACTGGGATCATCCCGCGCGCGATGTGTGGTGCCGTACGCTCGATGCGGCGGTAGCCGCTGCCGATGCCCCGGTGGTGTTGGCCGCGCACAGCCTCGGCTGTCTGACCACGGCTTTCTGGGCGGCGCAGTACGCCAGCGCCGCGCAGCTTGCGAAGGTGGCGGGTGCGTTGCTGGTGGCCGTGCCCGATCCGTCGGGGGCGCATTTCCCGCAGGATGCCAGCGGGTTTGGGCCGGTGCCGCTGGCGCGTTTACCGTTTGCGAGCATTGTTGTCGCCAGTAGCGACGATCCGTACGGCGCCATGCCGTTCTCACAGACCTGCGCGACGGCGTGGGACAGCCGCTGGATCGGCATTGGGCCGCGCGGTCATATCAACGCCGACAGCGGGCTCGGCGATTGGGACGAAGGGCGGCGCTGGCTGGCCTCGTTCAGCAAGCCGGAGGGGGCGTCGAAGTGAGTTCCCCTTGGCGGGTTGGGCGCGACGGGCGCTGGCCTTGAGTGACTGTGGCGCGCTGCCATGGGTGCCGCCTGGAGTGCCGCCTGGACTCAACGCTCCGGTTCGGACGCCGACACCGCTTCGCTGCCATGCTTAAATCACCGACTGCCCCCGCAACGCCGCAATCCGCGCCTCGTCATAACCGAGCACGTCGCGCAGGATGCGGTCGGTGTGCTCGCCGAGCGTGGGCGGATGGGCAAGCGCCTCGGGTGGCGTGCCGCTCATATTGATCGGATTGCGCACCAGCTTGACCGTGCCTCCGGACGGATGCGGCAGATCGACTTGCATGCCGCGCGCCACCACCTGCTCGTTCTCGAACACCTCGCCCAGATCGTTGATCGGCCCGCACGGCACGCCGGCGGCTTCCAGCGCGGCGATCCATTGCTGCTTGCCCTGCAGGCGGACCATGTCCGCGAGGATCGGCACCAGAATGTCACGGTGGCGCACGCGAGCCGGGTTGCTCGCGAAGCGTTCGTCGTCGGCCAACTCCGCACGGCCACCGGCTTCGACAAACTTGCGGAACTGGCCGTCGTTGCCGACCGCGACGATGATCCAGCCGTCGCTGGTCTGGAAGGTCTGGTAGGGCACGATGTTCGGATGGGCATTGCCCCAGCGCACCGGCGGCTGGCCGCTGGCGAGAAAATTCGAATTCATGTTGGCAAGCATCGCCACCTGCACGTCGAGCAGCGCCATATCGATGTACTGGCCTTCGCCCGTGCGGTCGCGATGCGTGAGCGCGGTCAGCACGGCGATGGTCGAATACATGCCGGTCATCAGGTCGGCGATCGCGACGCCGGCTTTCTGCGGGCCGCCGCCCGGCTGGCCGTCGCGCTCGCCGGTAATGCTCATGAAGCCGCCGATGCCTTGCACGATGAAGTCGTAGCCCGCCCGCTGCGCATACGGCCCGGTCTGCCCGAAGCCGGTCACCGAGCAGTAGATCAGATCGGGCTTCACTTCTTTCAGCGACGCGTAATCGAGACCGTACTTCTTCAACTGGCCGACCTTGTAGTTCTCCAGTACCACATCGCTTTGCGCGGCCAGTTCGCGGATGATCCGCTGGCCTTCGGGCGACGCGATATCCACGGTGACCGAACGCTTGTTGCGGTTCGCCGCGAGGTAGTAGGCGGCCTCGCGCGTATCGTCGCCTTGCGGCGTTTTCAGATACGGCGGCCCCCAATGACGGGTGTCGTCACCGACCTCGGGGCGTTCGATCTTGATGACGTCGGCGCCGAAATCGGCCAGCGTCTGCGCGCACCAGGGCCCGGCGAGCACGCGTGTGAGGTCCAGCACGCGGATATGACTGAGAGCGCCCATATTCTTCGATGTCTCCTAGGTAGCCGAAGCGGCGCGTGAGGCGCCGTCGATGTGGGCAATCTTAAGCGATTCCCGCGCGGCGGCGCAGTCAGCCGAACGGCATAGGACGAATGAAATGCCTCGCCATGTCCCGCGCTACCAGGTGAAACCTGGCCGAACGGCTAACGGTGCACAGCGGGTGCGGGGCGCGCCGCCGCGCACGGGCGCCGATCCCGTATAATCAGTCGTTTAAGAAACAATCAGTTGGCGCATCCCCATGATGCCGCCGGAAACAGTCAGGACCGTCCCCGCACGCTATGAAAGCCGCCGAAATCCGCGAGAAATTCCTCAAGTTCTTCGAATCGAAGGGCCATACGATCGTCCGCTCGTCGAGCCTTGTGCCCGGCAACGATCCGACACTGCTCTTCACCAATTCGGGAATGGTGCAGTTCAAAGATGTGTTCCTCGGCGCGGAGTCGCGTCCGTATTCGCGCGCCACGACCGCGCAGCGCAGCGTGCGCGCCGGCGGCAAGCACAACGATCTGGAAAACGTCGGCTACACCGCGCGTCACCACACGTTCTTTGAAATGCTGGGCAATTTCTCGTTCGGCGACTACTTCAAGCGCGATGCAATCCACTACGCGTGGGAATTGCTGACGGGCGTGTACCAGCTGCCGAAAGACAAGCTGTGGGTCACCGTCTATCACGAAGACGACGAAGCACACGACATCTGGGCGAAGGAAGTGGGCGTGCCGGTCGAACGGATCATCCGCATCGGCGACAACAAGGGCGCGCGCTACGCGTCGGACAACTTCTGGCAGATGGCCGATACCGGCCCGTGCGGCCCGTGCTCGGAAATTTTCTACGACCACGGCCCGGACGTGTGGGGCGGCCCTCCGGGGTCTCCTGAAGAAGACGGTGACCGCTACATCGAGATCTGGAATCTCGTGTTCATGCAGTTCAACCGCGATGCTCAGGGCAACATGACGCCGCTGCCCAAGCAGTGCGTCGATACCGGCATGGGTCTTGAGCGTATTGCCGCGGTGTTGCAGCATGTGCACAGCAACTACGAGATCGACCTGTTCCAGGCGCTCATCAAGGCAGCCGGCCGCGAAACCGGCGTGGCCGATCTGACGAACAACTCGCTGAAGGTGATCGCCGATCACATCCGCGCGTGCTCGTTCCTGATCGTCGACGGCGTGATTCCGGGCAACGAAGGCCGCGGCTACGTGCTGCGCCGTATCGTGCGCCGCGCGATCCGCCACGGCTACAAATTGGGCAAGAAGGGTTCGTTCTTCCATCGCATGGTCGCGGACCTCGTTGCGCAGATGGGCGACGCGTACCCGGAACTCAAAGAAGCGGAACAGCGCGTGACCGACGTGCTGCGTCAGGAAGAAGAACGCTTCTTCGAGACCATCGAGCACGGCATGTCGATTCTCGAAGGCGCGCTGGCCGACCTCGAAGCGAAGGGCGGCAAGACGCTCGACGGCGAACTCGCATTCAAGCTGCACGACACTTATGGTTTCCCGCTCGATCTGACGGCGGACGTGTGCCGCGAGCGCGAAGTGACGGTCGACGAATCCGCCTTCGACGAAGCGATGGCGCGTCAGCGCGAACAGGCTCGCGCGGCCGGCAAGTTCAAGATGACGCAGGGCCTCGAATACTCGGGCGCGAAGACCACGTTCCACGGTTACGAAGAAATCGTCTTCGACGACGCGAAAGTGATCGCGTTGTACGTAGACGGTGCGTCGGTGAAGGAAGTGACCCACGGCCAGCAGGCGGTTGTTGTGCTCGACCACACGCCGTTCTACGCGGAGTCGGGCGGCCAGGTCGGCGACCAGGGCGTGTTGGCTAACGCGAGCGTGCGCTTTGCGGTTACCGATACGCTGAAGGTGCAGGCCGACGTGGTCGGCCATCACGGCACGCTTGAGCAGGGCACGCTGAAAGTCGGCGACATCGTGAAGGCTGAGATCGACGCAGTGCGCCGCGCGCGCACGGCCCGCAATCACTCGGCTACCCATTTGATGCACAAGGCGCTGCGCGAAGTGCTCGGTTCGCACGTGCAGCAGAAGGGTTCCCTGGTGGACCCGGAGAAGACCCGTTTCGACTTCGCGCACAACGCGCCGATGACCGACGAGCAGATCCGTCGTGTCGAAGAAATCGTCAATGCCGAAGTGTTGGCGAACGCGCCGGGCATCGTGCGGGTGATGCCGTTCGACGAAGCGGTGAAGGGCGGCGCGATGGCGCTGTTCGGCGAAAAATACGGCGACGAAGTGCGCGTGCTTGACCTCGGTTTCTCGCGTGAGTTGTGCGGCGGCACGCACGTGCATCGCACCGGCGATATCGGTTTCTTCAAGATTGTGATGGAAGGCGGCGTTGCTGCCGGCATTCGTCGCGTGGAAGCGATTACTGGCGACAACGCAGTGCGCTTCGTGCAGGACCTCGATGCGCGGATCAATGCGGCGGCTGCTGCATTGAAGGCGCAGCCGTCGGAGCTGACGCAGCGGATCGTGCAGGTGCAGGATCAGGTGAAGTCGCTGGAGAAGGAGCTTGGCGCGTTGAAGTCCAAGTTGGCTTCGAGCCAGGGCGATGAGCTTGCCGGCCAGGCGATTGAAGTTGCCGGCGTGCATGTGTTGGCTGCCACGCTTGAGGGCGCGGATGTGAAGACGCTGCGGGAAACGGTCGATAAGCTGAAGGACAAGTTGAAGAGCGCGGCGATTGTGCTGGCCTCGGTTGAAGGCGGCAAGGTTAGTTTGATTGCCGGTGTGACGGCGGACGCCAGCAAGAAGGTCAAGGCTGGTGAATTGGTTAATTTTGTTGCGCAGCAAGTTGGGGGGAAGGGTGGTGGGCGCCCTGATATGGCGCAGGCTGGTGGGACTGAGCCGGCTAATTTGCCTGCGGCGCTTGCGGGGGTTAAGGGGTGGGTTGAAGGGCAGCTTTAAAGCTGCAGGGGTTTGCTGCGCGGGATTGGGGGGTGGTTTGCTCGCGCAGTAGTGGTTTTTTTGCCTTTCGCGGCGCTATTGGTTGTGTGCCTGCGGCGTTGGCCTTTCCTTGATTTCTTAGTGGTCTATTCGCGTCGCCCGTGTGCGGGGCAGGCACTTACTTTCTTTGCCGCCGCAAAGAAAGTAAGCAAAGAAAGCGGCTTCACCCCGCTAATTCTTAAGCGGGTCCCCTGGCTTGGAGGAGGTAGTGGAGCATCTGGAATCGGTGTTCTCGCACATTCCGCGCTGGTGACAAGGCAGTCATACTTCCGGCGGCGCTGCGCGCGCCGTAGCGGTACTTCACAAAACCCTCTGGTCGTTTCCGCTCCACGTTGAGGCAACCGCGGCGGCATATTTCACGCCGTAGCAATCTTCTGCGTCTCGCCGAATAACCTGCTGTGCGTTACTTTTCCAGCAATCCATAAAGCGCAAGCCGAAAATCACTTCGGCGCCTCGCCGAGGCGAAGTGCCTGGGTGCGCGAGTGCGCTCACCACTCCGAGTAAAACGCTATTGCCTTAGCCAGACATTGGGGACGCGAGGGGCGGACCACCGCGCCGAACCAGGCGCAGGCGCCCAAATCGCGAGACGGTTTGATGAAGTACCGCGTCGGCGCGCGCAGCGCCGCCGGAAGTATGACTGCCTTGTCACCAGCGCGGAGTGCGCGAGAACACTGATTCCAGATGCTCCACTACCTCCTCCAAGCCAGGGGACCCGCTTAAGAATTAGCGGTGTGAAGCCGCTTTCTTTGCTTACTTTCTTTGCGGCGGCAAAGAAAGTAAGTGCCGCCCCGCACAGGGGCGACGCGAATAGACCAATAACAAATCAAGGAAAGGCCAACGCCGCAGGCACACAGATATAAGCGCCGAGCAGGCAAAAACACGTTAAGAAAAAGCCACCGCCGCAGGCGACTCAACCGCACCATCAACACCGACTAGCGTGTTCTTCAGCGCATTTAGAGCAGAAGAAAAATGCCCCCGCCGCCAGACGAGAAGCGTCTCGATCACCCCAATATCAGCAAGCGCATGCACAGCAATATTGCTAGCATCGGCTTGCAAATCCAGCACCGACCGTGGCGCCACAGCCACCCCAGCCCCGGCGGCGACACAAGCCACAATCGCATGATAAGAACCCAGCTCAAGCACTCGGGCTGGCCTGACACCATGCTCCAAATACCACTTCTCGATATAAGCGCGATACGCACACCCGCGTTCAAACGCAATCAAAGTCGATAAAGCAATATCCCGCACTTCGCGAATCGGCCGATGCCCCCGCGGCGTCAGCATCACCAGTTCCTCGCGGAACACCGGCACCGTCTCGAACAACTCGCCGAGTACGGCAGGGTCCGGCGGCGTCGCCACCAGTGCGGCATCCACTTCGAATTCGCGTACCCGCTCGATCAGCTTGCCTGTGGTGCCGGTTTCGAGTTCGAGCGCGACGTCGGGCCAGTTCTGGTGATAACGCGCGAGCAACCCAGGCAGGCGCGTTGCCGCAACGCTCTCCATCGTGCCCAGCCGCAATCGCCCACTCGGACGATCCTGGCGCACGGCATGACGCGCCTCGTCGGCAAGCGCGAGCAGCCGCTCGGCGTAGGGCAGTAGCGTCTCGCCAGCCGGCGTCAGCACGAGGCGCCGGCCGTCGCGGATGAACAGATCAGTGCCCAGTTGTTCTTCAAGCTGCTTGATACGCGTCGTCACATTCGATTGCACGCGATTGAGCTTGGCAGCGGCGCGCGTTACGCCGTTTTCCCGCACGACGGCGCGAAAAATGGTCAAGGCGGCCAGATCCATGATTCTCTCCAAGCGATGGGTTGCATCCAAATTATTCATTTTTTGTGATCGAAAGGTCAAGCTAATATGGATCCAATGCGCCGGCGACCGCCGGCTCCGCTGGATTGCCACCGCCTATGAACGATCTCGCCTCGAATGTGCACGACGTCCGTGCCGAACGCCATGCTGCCCGCCGCGCGGCGCTTGCCTGCATGGTCACGCTGGCGGTGGCGCTCGGCATCGGACGCTTCGCGTTCACGCCGCTGCTGCCGCTGATGCTTCATGGCAGCGCCTTCGGGCAGCCGCAAATCGATATCCAGCACGGCGGCTGGCTCGCGTCGTTCAACTACGCGGGTTATTTCGTCGGCGCCGTCACCTGCGCGGCGCTGCGGGCCGAGCCGGCACGGATGGTTCGCGCCGGCCTCGTCGTCACGGTCCTGCTGACGCTGGCGATGGGTGTCACGAGCCAGTTCTGGATTTGGGCAGTGGTGCGTTTCGTCGCCGGCGCAATCAGCGCCTGGACCTTCGTATTCGCGTCGCAGTGGGGCCTGCGGCGGCTGGCCGAACTTGGCGCGCACGGGTGGGGTGGCGTGATTTACACGGGCCCGGGCGGCGGCATCGTCGGCACGGGATTGCTGGTCAGCGTCGCCGGCGGTTATGGCGCGACGGTGGGTTGGATCGGCTTCGGGCTCATCGCGGCGGTGCTGTCGATCGTGGTTTGGCCGGTATTCGGCGCGGCGCCCGCCTCCACCGCACGAAGCGCGAGCCCCCGTGCGGCCTCGACTACCGCTGCTCACGCGAACCAACACGCCGCGAGCCAAGGCATCCCACATCGCGCCGACGCCTTCTGGCTGGTCCTGCTCTACGGCGTGCCCGGCTTCGGCTACATCATTACCGCCACCTTCCTGCCGGTGATCGCGCGCCATGCGCTGCCGGGCTCGGCCTGGCCCGATCTGTTCTGGCCGATGTTCGGCGCGGCGCTCATCGTCGGCGCGCTGTTGGCGGCGTGGCTGCCGGTGCATTGGGACAATCGCACGCTGCTTGCCGGCTGCTATGTGCTGCAAGCCTTCGGCATTGCGCTGGGCATCGTCTGGCCGACGGCGGGCGGCTTCTCGTTCGGCAGCGTTCTGATCGGTCTGCCGTTCACCGCGATCACCCTGTTCGCGATGCGCGAGGCGCGCCGTTTGCGCGGCGACGATGCGGCAGGCCTGATGGGCTATGCGACCGCGGCGTATGGCGTCGGTCAGATCGTCGGCCCGCTGGTCGCCGCGCCGATCGCGGAACATACCGGATCGTTTTCGCCGGCACTGTGGCTGGCGGCGGGCGCGTTGCTGCTGGGCGCAGCCGGCCTGATCATCGTGGCCCGCATGCCGCGCGGCCGCGGCCGCATGCCCCATTGCGACTGCAACTAACGGCAATCCATTGAGGCGGCGCGGTACGACCGGACGTTGCGCGTGGAGCGCCGGAGGGTCCGATCGGCGCCCACCTTCTCACGGGATGTTCCACGAGCGCTGTATCAGCGCTTCCATGTCCATCTTCAAGGCCCGCGCCCACGAGCGTGCCTCACGACCGTCCCCAGGAGCGTCCCCTCACCAGCGTTTCCCATGAGCATCCCCGCGACCCGCCAGCCTCTCCACATCCGCCCCCGCCAATCTCGCCAACCAAAAGCAAATAACCTCTTAGCGCACTAAAATGACCGCTTTCCCGTCATCTCAGCGCGCCCGTCGCCGGACGCGTCGCCAGCCATGCAACATTTTGCGTCCGACAACTACGCCGGCATCTGTCCGGAGGGGCTCGATGTGCTGATCGCCGCCAACAACAGCGGCCTCGAAGTGCGTTTCATGCCGGCGCCCTGGCTCGGTCTGCTCGACGGCGACGTATGGTTGCGCAACGCGCGTCATGCGAACGCCATGGCGCAATTGCTGCAAAGGCGGTTGCAGGAAATTCCCGGCGTGAGCATCATGTTCCCGAGCGAATCGAACGCGGTGTTTGCGCAGCTGCCGGCGCAGGCGGCCAAGGCGATGCGCGCGCGGCTGGAAGTTCTACGAATCCATTGGCGCGGGCGGTTGCCGGTTGATGTGCGCATGGGACACGCAACCGGATACCGTCGAGCGTTTTGCTGCAGAAGTGCGCGAACTGTGCACGGCTTGAAAGCGCGCGCCGGGTACGGCGCGGCACGCAAAACATAATCAGACACAAGACATACAAGACGTCCCTCTCGCCATGACTCAATATCAATTTTGTCCACGCTGTGCCACGCCCCTGATCGAGCGCGCCGACGCCGAGCACGAAGGCGGCCGCGTGCGCCAGACCTGTCCCGATGCGGAATGCGGCTACGTCCACTGGAACAATCCGCTGCCGGTGGTGGCCGCGATCGTCGAGTACGAGGGCAAGATTCTGCTCGCGCGCAACGCCGCGTGGCCGGAAGGCATGTTCGCGCTGATTACCGGTTTTCTGGAGAACGGCGAGACGCCGGAAGAGGGCATCGCCCGCGAAGTGCTCGAAGAAACCTCGCTGCATACGGAGACGGTCGAGCTGATCGGCGTATACGAATTCATCCGCAAGAACGAGTTGATCATCGCGTATCACGTGAAGGCATACGGGATGATCGCGTTGTCGCCGGAATTGCTCGAATACCGGCTGATCGAACCGGCCAAGCTGCGTCCGTGGCGCGCGGGCACCGGTCAGGCGCTCGGCGAATGGATGCGTCGGCGCGGCTTGCCGTTCGAGTTTGTCGAAAGGCCTGGGCAATAGGCTCGAACAAAGGAAGGGACAACATGGCCTACATCTACTATCTGACCCATATCCATCTTGGCTACGACGCGCTGTCGCAACTGCCGTCGGAATGCGCGCGAATCGGTATCAAGCGGCCGTTGCTGATTACCGACAAGGGCGTGGTTGCAGCCGGCATCGTCCAGCGCGCGCTCGATGCGTTGAAGTTCGGCGACGTGCCGGTGTTCGACGACACACCGTCGAATCCGACCGAAGCGATGGTGCTGGCGGCCGCCGTGCGGTATCGCGACGAAGGCTGTGACGGGTTGATCGCGGTGGGCGGCGGATCGTCGATCGATCTGGCCAAAGGTGTGGCGATCGCGGCCACACACCCAGGCGCGCTAACCCAGTACGCGACCATCGAAGGCGGCAGCCCGAAGATCACCGAGGCCGCCGCGCCGCTGATCGCCGTGCCCACCACCGCGGGCACCGGCAGCGAAGTCGCGCGCGGCGCGATCGTGATTCTGAACGACGGCCGCAAGCTCGGCTTCCACTCGTGGCATCTGCTGCCGAAATCGGCGTTGTGCGATCCGGCGCTCACGCTCGGGCTGCCGCCCGGTTTGACCGCCGCGACCGGCATGGACGCGGTCGCGCACTGCATCGAAACTTTCCTCGCGCTAGCCTTCAATCCGCCCGCGGACGGCATCGCGCTCGACGGCCTGGAGCGCGCGTGGGCCAACATCGAACGCGCGACGACGGACGGCAGCGATCGCGCAGCACGCCTGAACATGATGAGCGCGTCGATGCAAGGCGCGATGGCATTCCAGAAAGGCCTCGGCTGCGTGCATTCGCTGTCGCATCCGTTGGGCGGCCTGGTGATGAACGGGCGCACGTCGCTGCATCACGGCACGCTGAATGCGGTCGTGTTGCCGGCAGTACTGCGCTTTAACGAAACCGCCGACACCGTGGTCGCCGAAAAGCGCTATGCACGGATGCGTCGCGTGATGGGTTTGCCGGAGAACGCGGATCTTGCGCAGGCGCTGTTCGACATGACCGCGCGGCTCGGTTTACCGACGGGGCTGAAGCAGATGGGCGTCGACGAAAGCGTGTTCGACAAAGTGATCCAGGGCGCGCTGGCCGATCACTGCCATCGCACGAATCCGCGCGAAGCGACAGCCGACGACTACCGCCGCATGCTGACCGAGTCGCTTTAAGGCACCCAGGCAGAACAACGACCGAGACAACGACCAAGACCCGTCACGATGAATAAACCCGCACCGGCCGCGCGCGCGGCGTACCCGCACTTTCTGCCGATCACGACGCGCTGGATGGACAACGACGTCTACGGCCATGTGAACAACGTCGTCTATTACAGCTACTTCGATACGGTGGTGAACGAGTATCTGATCCGCGCCGGTGTGCTCGATTTCGAGCACGGCGCGACGATCGGCCTCGTGGTCGAGACGTATTGCAACTATTTCGCGCCGCTGGTGTTTCCCGACCGGGTCGACGCGGGCTTGCGGGTCGTGCGGCTCGGTACGTCGAGCGTACGTTACGAAGTGGGGCTGTTCAAGGAAGGCGAAGATCAACCCGCCGCGCAAGGTCATTTCGTGCATGTTTATGTGGATCGCGCGACGCGTCGTCCGGTGACGCTGCCGGCGCAATTGCGCGCCGCGCTCGAACCGCTGACCGTGGCAACGGTGGCGGAATAGGCGCGTGCAGTCGTTCGTCATCAATCTGCTGAACGGGGTCAGCTACGGGCTGCTGCTGTTCATGCTGTCGGCGGGCCTGACGCTGATTTTCAGCATGCTAGGCGTGCTGAATTTCGCGCACGCGAGCTTCTATATGCTCGGGGCGTACGTCGGGTTTTCGGTGGCGGCGCATGCGGGGTTCTGGCCGGCGCTGGTGATCGCGCCGCTGATCGTCGGTGTGATCGGCGCGGCGATGGAACGCTGGCTGTTGCGTCGCGTGCGTCCGCACGGTCATCTTGCCGAGTTGCTGCTCACCTTCGGCGCGGCCTATCTGCTCGGCGAAACAGTCAAGCTCGGCTGGGGCTTGAGCGCACTCAGCGCGAGCGTACCGGCCGCACTCGAAGGTCCGTTGTTCACCGTCTACGGCGCGGCCTTTGCGCGCTATCGGGCGTTCATGATGGCCGTGTCGCTGGCGATGCTCGCGGTGCTCTACGCGGTGTTGCGCGTGTCGAAAGCCGGGTTGATCGTGCGCGCCGCGCTCACGCACGCGAGCGCCGTCGAGGCGCTCGGCCACAACGTGCCGCGCGTGTTCACCGGCGTGTTCGCGGCAGGCACGGCGCTCGCCGCGTTGGCCGGCGTGATCGGCGCGCCGCTCTTCGTGATCGAACCGGCGATGGCGGAGTCGGTCGGGTCGATCGTCTTCGTGGTAGTCGTGATCGGCGGGCTCGGCTCGTTGAGCGGGGCGCTCGCGGCTTCGCTGATCGTCGGCTGCGTGCAGACTTTTGCGGTGGCAAGCGATGTTTCGTTGGGCGACGTCATGTCGGCATTCGGAGCATCGCTGCCGTCCGCATGGGATGCGCTGACGCTCGCGCAACTCGCGCCGCTGATCCCTTATCTGCTGCTGATCGCGATGCTGGCGCTGCGCCCGCGCGGACTCTTCGGCCGGCGTGACGACCATGCGTGAACTACGCGAATCGGCCGAATCGCCCGTGATTCCGTCTCGCTCGAGGTGGCGCCTGATCGCGCCGTGGCTCGCGCTCGTTGCCTTCCTCACGGTGCCGCCGCTTGTCTGGCCGCAAAGCTGGCTGCTCGCCTATCTCGCGCAGAGCGCGACGATGATCGTTTTCGCGCTTTCGTACAACTTGTTGCTCGGTGAAACAGGGCTGCTGTCGTTCGGCCACGCCGCCTATTCCGGGTTGGGCGCGCTCGTTGCCGCGCAAGTGTTCAACCGGATCGGCGTGCCGCTGGTGTTGCTGCCGCTGGTGGGCGGCATCGGCGGCGCGTTGTGCGGCGTGTTGTTCGGTTTCGTCTCGACGCGACGTGCGGGTACCGCGTTCGCGATGATCACGCTCGGCATCGGCGAACTCGTCGCGGCGGCCGCGTGGACATTGCCCGACTGGTTCGGCGGTGCGGCCGGCGTGCCGATCGATCGCGCGAGCGGGCCGATGCTGGGGCGCTGGAGTTTTGGCCCCGCGTCTCAGGCCTATGCGTTGATCGCGCTGTGGTGCGTGCTGGCGACTGCCGCGATGTTCGCGCTATCGCGCACGCCGTTCATGCGGCTCGCCAACGCCGTGCGCGACAACCCGGCGCGCGCCGCGGCGATCGGCTGCTATCCGCGCCGCATCCGCTACGGCGTGGTGGTGTTGTCGGCATTTTTTGCGGGTATCGCGGGGACCTTGGGGTTGATCAATGTCGAACTGGTGTCGACCGAAAGCGTCGGCATGATGCGTTCGGGCGCGGTGCTGATCGCGACGGTGATCGGTGGAACGGCGGCGTTTTTCGGACCGGTGGCGGGCGCTATCGTCTTGACGTTTTTCAGCGTTGCGATGGCGAGCGTCACGCGGGCGTGGCTGTTCTATCTGGGGCTGTTCTTTATCGTGGTCGTCGTGGCTGCGCCCGATGGCCTCGCGGGCTTCGTGCAGCGGCACACCGCTCGCGTCGCCGACTACGGCTGGCGCGTGTGCAGCAAGGCTTATCTATGGGGCACAGCGTCTGCGCTGCTGTGGACGCTCGCCGTCGTGCTTGCTGTGCAGTGGGCGTACGCCGCGCAATTCGGCGCGGACGACGGCGCGGCTTTTAACGTAGTCGGCGTGCCGATGGCAACGGCCTCGTCGCATCTATGGCTGGGCATAGCGGTTTGCATCCTCGCGGTACTCGGCGTACTCGCGGCGCATTGCGCGGCGCGCGCGCGAGCACGCCTTGTCGCGTTGCGCCGCGCGCCGATAACCGGGGACGCACGATGATCCCTGCCCTCGCGCTTTACGGCATCGAGAAACGCTTCGGCGCGACGCAGATTCTGCGCGGCGTCGATCTCGCGATCGAGCCAGGCGAGCGTCACGCGCTGATCGGCCCGAACGGCGCCGGCAAGTCGACGCTCTTCAATCTGATCGCCGGCGGCGCGCGGCCGAACGCCGGGCGCATCGACATGTTCGGTGCGGAAATCACACGCCTGGCGCCGGCCGCGATCACGCGTCGTGGCCTCGCGCGCAGCTTCCAGACCACTAGCGTGTTCGCGCGGCTGAGTGTGTTCGACAGCTTGCGTTGTGCAGCGATGCTTGCCGAGCGCGATCGCACGCGCTGGTGGCAGCGCTTCGGCGGTTCACGCACGGTCGATGCGCGCGCCGAACAGGTGCTCGACGCAGTCGGGCTGAGCGCACGCCGGCACATCCAGGCCGGCACGCTCAGCTATGCGGAGCAGCGCGCGCTCGATCTCGGTCTTGCACTGGCGGGTGGCGCGCACACCTTGCTGCTCGACGAACCGACCGCCGGGATGAACCGCGCCGAGGCCGCGCGCGCGATCGAACTGATTCGCCAGACGACCGCCGGCCGCACATTACTGATGGTCGAGCACGACATGGACGCCGTGTTCGGTCTCGCCGACCGCATCTCTGTGCTGGTGCAAGGCCGCATCATCGCGACCGGCACGCCGTCGGCGATTCGCGCGGATGCGGCGGTGCGCGCCGCCTACCTCGGTGACGGTTTCGGCGCATGACGGCCCTGCTCGACATTCAAGGACTGAACGCCTGGTATGGCGCGAGCCAGGCGTTGCATGGCGTCACGCTGCGGCTCGACGCGGGCGAAGTGCTCGCGCTGGTCGGGCGCAACGGTTCCGGTCGCTCGACGCTGGCGCGCGCCATCATGGGCCTCGTGCGTAGCGAGGGCGAGCTGCGCTTTGCCGGCCATTCGCTCGGCGGGCTGCGCACGTTCGAAATCGCCCGTCTGGGGCTCGGCTATGTGCCCGAGCATCGCGATGTGTTTCCGACGCTGAGCGTCCACGAGAATCTGCAACTCGGCGTCGCGCCGCGTGACCGAGGCCGCACGCCGCGTTTCGCCTTCGACGACGCCTACGAACTATTCCCTGTCTTACGCGAACGAAAACGCACGCGTGCCGGCGCATTGTCGGGCGGCGAGCAGCAGATGCTGACCTTGGCCCGAACGCTGCTCGGCGACCCTGATCTGCTGGTGATCGACGAACCCGGCGAGGGCCTCGCGAGCCAGGTGATGGGGCAGATCGCGCAGTGTCTGCGGATGCTGCGCGATCGCGGCGTGGCGATGCTGCTGATCGAACAGCGGCTTGTGATCGCGCAAGACATCGCCAGCCGTGTCGCGGTGATGGGGCATGGCGAGATCGTTTTCGATGGCGTACTCGCTTCGTTTCTGAAGCGGCCCGACGTGATGCAGGAATGGCTCGGCGTGGGTTAACCGCTGAGCGGCGTGCCGTGATTTTATTGCGCCGCGGCATTCGAAATTGCGATCGATTTGCTCTCCTGCTGTGAGCTCGACGCGCAATGAGCCTCGGTCGGGGCGTCGATCACGCCAACCTTGCCGTTTGAATCCCATTTTCGGATAGGCCGCTCGCGCCCGATGCATGCGGCTTTGCGATGAAACGCTCGAACGATTCAAACGCTTGATCGTTTGGTGAGCGTCCTCCAGAAATCTTGTCGGCAGCGCGCCGACAAAAAAAGACAATCAGGTCAAAGGCACGCAGCGGCGGCTCGGTGTTTAAAGCCGTCGTATGCGTGACGAACCATGCCGTGTCAGGTGCGCGAGAGACGCACCGCGGCTTCAGGAGGAGACGTCATGAAACAGACAGGCGCATCAGGCGCATCAGGCGAAGCACAGGCAACCGATGCGTGGCGCACGCGGGCCAGCGCCGGCGCAGCACTGGTGACAGCGGCGCTGCTGATGTCCGCGTGCGCCGACGCCAGTTCGACCACGGGCGATGTGGCATCCACGCCGTCGACCCAAACGAGCGCCGCGACGGGTGTAGCAAGCGCGGCGGGTGATCGCGACGGCCGCCTAAGCACTGCATCGACCCCGGACGTAGGGCTCGTCGCCAATTCGACGAACGGCGCGGCCACAACAAACGCAGACCAACCCGCATCCGCTTCACGTCCTGAGCTCGAACTCGCGAAGGCCAAACAACTGGCAGCCGAACAGCGCATCGCTGGGCGCGTGCCATCGGCGAGCGGCATGACCGAGAAGCGCGCCCGCCCGTTGACGCTGCGCGATTCCGGCATCGACGGCTCGTTGATGTTCGCGCGCGACGTCGATTTCCGCGTGACCGGCGACATCGGCTTCATGATTCACGACATGGCAGCCACGCTGAGCCCGGCGCACGCTGGCCAGCCGATCGTATTCGACGATCCGACCAGTGTGACGATCAACGTCCACCGCGGCCAGGTCACACTCGACAGCGCCAGGCTCACCGCGATTTTCAACCGCTACCTGTTCCAGTACCAGGGCTCGCCGCTGCGCAACATGCGCGTGGTGCCGCAGGACGGCGGCAACTTGCGTATTACCGGCGAGATGCATCGCGAGACGTGGGTGCCGATCGTGCTGATCGGGTCGCTGTCGATGCGCAGCGCCGACGAACTCGTGTTCCATGCCGATCACGTCGAGGTAGCCGGCGTCGGCGCTGACAAGCTGATGCAGGCCGCGCACGTGAAGATGGCCGATCTGCTGAAAGTGGACACACCGATTGCGCGCCTCGACGGTGACGACGTCGTGATGCAGGTCGCCAAACTGACGCCGCCGCCCGCATTGCGGATGACGATCACGCAGATCGACACCGGTTCAGCCGGCGTGCGCTTCACGCTCGACGACCGCACCGTGCCGAAGATCGACTGGCCCGCGACGATGCCTGCGCGCGGCATGCTGGTGCAAGGTGGCGACGTCAAGTTCATGCGTTCGATGCCGATGAACATCGACATGGCGCTGACACCGATCGACGCGAACGCGCCCTTCGTGCTCGATCTGTATCACTACCGCGACCAGATGTCGGCCGGCTATTTCACCTTCGACGAAGCGGGCGCACTGAACGTGCATCTGCCGTCGTATACGACGCTAGCCAGCGCTGCGCAGGATGCACCGGTGCAGACCGGCAGCGCGAGCGCGCGCTTTAACGACAGCTTCATTCGAGCGCAACAGGCATCGCTCGCGCAGGCGCGCGCGGTGTGGCAACGCGTGCCGCCTGTTTTACGGAGTGCTTCGGTGGCACGAGCGATTCCGGTGGGCACACGAGCTGCGCTTTCCGGCCGGAGCATGGCCATGCCTGGATCGGCGATCGGTGACGAACGTCATTCGGTTGGACCCGCGGCGTTGATTCATGTCGAGAACGTGGACTTCTACGTAGCGGGGCGAATCGGTTTTCATGTGCGTACGCTCGATGCGCAGATGGTGCCGAAGAAGGCAGGTCAACCGGTCGACCTCGATGATCCCGATCAATATGACATCCGCATCATTGGCGGCGAGGTGGTCGAGCCGTGGCCCGCGATGGCGGCGTTATTCAACGATTACTTGCTGGATTACGAACCGCGTTCGCTGAACGATTTGCAACTGAAGCCTGTGGATGGCGAATTGCAGGTGAAGGGCGGGATCAAGCTGTGGAATCACTTTCCAGGGGTTTGGTTGCCGACCACGATGAGCGGCACGATTGTCGCCAAAGACGAGCGGCATCTTGTGTATGCACCGACTTCGGTCAAGGTGCTTGGGGTGCCCCAGGCTGCGCTGTTGCGTGCGTTGGATATTCCGCTGGAATCGTTGACGCCTTTTAGGCGAAAGGGGGTTGCCTTGCAGGGCAACGAGTTGGTCTTCGATCAATATACGGTGTTTCCGCCGCCGGTTTTGCAAGGGCGTTTGGCGAGTGCTAATGTCACCGACGATGGTTTGGTTTTGAAGTTCAAGCGTGATGGCTCGTTCGCTGTCGCGAGGCCGCCCGCTGGCGCGGGGAAGAGCTTTGTCTGGATCGAGTCCGGTGATGTGAAGATGTTTAATTCGTTAGTCACGAATGCAAGGACTTTGATTCGGGATCAGGCTAATCCTGGCGTCATGAAGTTTGATCTTTATGGGTATCGGAGGGATGTTTCTAAAGGGAAGGTTAGGATGGCCGCTGATGGGGCCTTGGATGTGGATTTGACAGTCGGGAAGTAGTGGTTTTTTTGCGCGTAGCGCCTGAGTGGGGTTTTGACTTTGGTTCTGTGTGCCTATGGCGTTGGCCTTTCCTTGATTTGATATTGGTTTATTAGCGTTCCCCCTGTGCGGGGGGCACCTACTTTTCTTTGCCGCCGCAAAGAAAAGTAGGCAAAAGAAAGCGGCTTTACACCGCCAACTCTTAAGCGGGTCCCCTGGCTTGGAGGAGGTAGTGGAGCATCTGGAATCAGTGTTCTCGCGCACTCCGCGCTGGTGACAAGGCAGTCATTCTTCCCGCCTCGCGCTGCGCGCTTGCCGGAACGGTACTTCTCACAACCTCCCTCCGGTTGTTTGCGCCCGTAGTTTCCCCCCGTCCGCCTGTCGGCGTGCATCGCACGCCCGCGTAGCTGCGGTCATCCGGCAAATAATATTTTTTGTTGCAATCGGTTGCACGTTCTGGCGGCCTCGCGCGGGTGGCGATTTACATCGACTACGGGTTAACTATCAATCATTTTAGCTTTGACATCGACTTCTTCGCAAATTAATATGCAAACGATTGCATTGATGGAGGTGACCTGTGGCAAATTTGAACCATCTGGACAATGTGCCTGATGACGCGGCGTCGGTAACCGCGGTTGTCAAGGCGGCAATGGGCGCGACCGACAACCCCCGGCTCAAGGAGCTCGTCGACGCGCTAGTCGAACACGGCCACGCGTTCCTGAAGCAGGTGAGGCTGACCGATGAGGAATTCGAGAAGGGCCTGGATTTCGTGAGGGCGGTCGGTCTGGCGTGCAACGACAAACACAATGAGGTCGTTCTGCTCGCCGACGTGCTGGGCTTGTCGACTCTCGTTACGTTGCTGAACAACTCGGACACAAGCGGCCGCACGCCGGGTGCCCTGCTGGGGCCGTTCTATCGGGGCGACTCGCCGCAATACGCGAATGGCGAAAGCATCGCATGCGGGGACTCGCCGGGTTCTCCGCTCTTCGTGGACGGCCGCGTGCTCAACACCCGGGGTGAACCCGTTGCCAACGCCAAGGTCGACGTCTGGCAAGCCTCGCCAGTCGGCTTGTACGAAAACCAGGACGCGAGCCAGCCCGACATGAACCTGCGCGGCCACTTCTACACCGATAGCGAGGGCCGGTTTACCTGCAAGACCGTGCGTCCCGCCGGTTACCCCGTGCCCACCGATGGGCCGGTAGGCGTGCTGCTCGAAAAGCAGAATCGTCACCCTTTCCGGCCAGCGCATCTGCACTTCGTCATCATCGCGCAAGGCTACGCGACCCTGGTCTCGCAAGTGTTCGCCGATGACTCGGAACACCTGAATTCCGATGTCGTGTTTGGTGTCAACCGTCGGCTCGTCGGCACGTTCGAGCGCCACGATCCGGGCACGGGGCCGAAGCAGGACGTAGACAGGCTCTACTACACGCTCGAATACGACTTCGTGCTCGCCGAAGGAACGCCGACTTACCCAACTCCCCCCATCAAGTAAGGCAGAGGTCTCAAGTGTCCAACACTCTTTCAGGGAAGGTCGCGGTCATCCTGGGCGGAACCGGCGGGATCGGCGTTGCCACAGCCAGGCGTCTTGCACAAGCGGGCGCCCGCGTCGTAGTCGTGGGTCAGCACGACCTCGCCAAAGCGCAGCGCGTGGCTGCCGACCTGCCAGGCGAAGGCCACGGCGCCGCGCTTGCATCCATTACCGCGAGCGAGAGTCTGGGCGCGCTGGCCGGTCTGGTTCGTGACCGGTATGGCCGCGCGGATATTCTCGTGAACACCGCGGGCTTTACCCAGCCCGTCAAGCACGCCGATCTGGATGCGCTCACCGACGAATTGATCGATGAGATCCTGAAGGTCAACTGGCGCGGACAATTCGCGGCCATCCGCGCTTTTCGCCCACTGCTCGATGCGTCGGGCGACGGCCTCGTCATCAACGTGTCGTCGATTTCCGGGACCACCGGCGTCGGCAGCAATATCGCCTACTGCGCGGCCAAAGCCGGACTGGATGTGATGGCGGCGTCGCTCGGCCGTGCGCTTGCGCCACGCATTCGTGTCCTGAACGTGTCTCCAGGGGTGGTCGACACGTCCTTTGTTCCCGGCCGCGGCGACGACTTCAACGACAAGGTCGCGGCCACCACGCCGCTCGGCCGCATCGGCACGCCGGAGGATATCGCCGCGGCGATCGAAGCCTGCGCCACTCATCTGACATTCAGCACCGGTGTGACCATCGTCGTCGACGGTGGCCGGCGCCTCAACTAGTCGCAGCGAGGCTCAACATGCATTCCCGCAAGACCATCATCACCTGCGCTGTAACCGGCAATATCACCAAACCGGAGCAGCACCCGGGGTTGCCGATCACGCCCGGGCAGATTGCCATCGCGTCGCTCGAGGCCGCGGCCGCAGGCGCGGCAGCCGTTCATATCCACGTGCGCGATCCCGACACGGGACGACCCTCGATGGACCTGGCGCTTTACCGTGAAGTCATCGAACGCATTCGCGCGGTGAACGCCGAACTCATCATCAATCTCACCACCGGCCCGGGCGGGCGCTTCATTCCGAGCGACCACCACCCCAGAGTGGCGGCGCCGGGCACTACGTTGCTGCCGCCGGAAAAGCGCGTCGAGCATATTCTCGAACTCAAGCCGGACATCTGCAGTCTCGATCTGAACACCATGAATTCCGGCGGCGACGTAGTCATCAATACACCTAAGAATGTCACTCGCATGGCCAATGTCATTCGCGAGGCCGGCGTCAAGCCCGAGCTTGAGATTTTCGACTCCGGTGACCTGCACCTCGCATTGGACCTGATCAAGGAGGGCGTTCTGGAGGGTCCAGGTCTCTGGACCCTGGTGATGGGCGTCAAATACGGCTTCTCGGCCAGTCCGGAAACGCTTCTCTACGCGCGTGATCTGCTACCGGGTGACGCCGTCTGGTCGGCCTTCGGCGTCGGCCGTTTCGAATTCCCGATCGTCGCCCAGTCATGGCTGGCGGGCGGTCATGTCCGGGTCGGCCTTGAAGACAACATTTACATCGCCAAGGGCGTGCTCGCCGAAAGCAATGCGGTACTGGTCACCCGTGCGCGCGACATCGTGCAATCGTTGGGCGGTGAACTCGCGACCAGTCAGGAGGCTCGCGAGCTTCTGGGTCTGAAGCGATGAGCGCGGCTCAGGACGCATCGGTATTCGGCGCGCCAATGGTGGATCCGAGCGCCTACATCGCCCACGGCACGACGCTTATCGGCGACGTATCGATAGGTCGTCAGGCGTCCATTTGGTGCAACTGCGTGCTGCGCGGCGACGTCCGGAAAATCGTCATCGGCATGCGCACGAACATCCAGGACGGTACGGTCATCCACGGCACGACCAACGGTCTGCCAGTCATCGTCGGCGATGACGTGACCGTCGGACATGGCGCGATTTTGCACGCCTGCACCATCGAAGACGGAGGGTTTGTCGGCTTCGGCGCACGCGTACTCGATGGAGCCGTTGTCAGCTCAGGCAGCATGCTGGCCGCCGGCGCGGTCCTCACGCCTCGCAAGGTGGTAGGCGCCGGCGAGTTGTGGGCAGGGAACCCCGCGCGTCTGTTGCGCACGCTGAGCGACGAAGAATTCGAGGGGATGGCGGCCTCGGCTCTCCGATATGTGGCACTGGCCGAGCGCTACAGAACCGCTCGACCCGTCATCTTGACCTTTTAGGAAATCGAATAAATGAAAACAGTTCGTGTGATGGAAAAGAGCGCCCACATCGACTCGCTCGATCTGCATATCGGCGCGCAAGACGTACCCGATGTCGACTATGCCGACTGCCTCGTGCGCGTGGTGAGCGCCGCGGTAAACCCGAGCGACGTGAAGGCCGTGTTGGGCTTCATGCCCCATGCGGTGTGGCCGCGCACGCCGGGACGCGATTACGCCGGCATTGTCGTCGAGGGGCCGCAGGAGATGCTCGGCAAGGAAGTGTGGGGCAGCGGCGGTGAGTTGGGCATCCGGCGCGATGGCACCCATGCCGGCTATCTCGCGGTGCCTGTGGGCAGCGTGCGTGCCAAGCCGGGCAATCTGACGATGGAGGAAGCGGGCGCGATCGGCGTGCCGTTCGTGACCGCCTTCGAAGGGCTGCAACGGGCTGGGGGCGTGGAACGAGGCGACGTCGTCCTCGTGCTGGGTGCAAACGGAAAAGTGGGGCAGGCCGCGATACAGCTCGCGACGCTGGCCGGAGCGAAGGTGTTCGGTGTCGAGCGCACGAATGAACCGTATATCGGCCATGCGAACGCCGATGTCACCATGATCGACGCCTCGTCGCAAAACCTGGATGAAGTGGTTTGTCAATTGACTGACGGCCACGGCGCAGACGTCGTGTACAACACGGTTGGCAGTCCGTACTTCGAGAAGGCCAACAACGCCATGGCGGTGCGAGGTACGCAGATTTTCATCTCTACCATCGAGCGTCCGGTGCCGTTTGACATCTTCACGTTCTATCGGGGGCAGCACACCTATGTCGGGATCGACACACTTGCACTCGACAGCACCGAAGGCGCGCTCATTCTCGATGCGTTGCTGCCGGCGTTCGAGCGTGGCACGTTAAAGCCGTTCCCCATCGTTGAGGATTTCGTCTTCGACCTGTCCGACGCGGCGCTGGCGTATCAGGCCGTTTTCCGCGGCGCGGCTAACCGGGTGTTGCTCAAACCATGAACGTCACCCGCTTTGAAGAGGCACTGGAATATTTTCCGCCCAACCACTTTTCAATGCGGTGCGTCCGGCTTCAAGGCCACGAAGCCGGACCGGCGGAGTCGCTGTGGATCGGCGTTTCGACGATAGAGCCAGGCGGCTACACCACCTCGGATGCATCGCCTGTCGAAAAACATTATGTAGTGCTGGAAGGCGAAGTCATCGTGATGACTGATCAGGGCGAGGCCGCGCTAACAGCCTTCGATTCGTGCCGCATTGCGCCGGGGGAACGGCGCGCGTTGCATAACCGTTCCGGCCGCCCGGGGAAGATTCTGCTTGCGATGCCATTTCTGAGGCCAGAGCACTGCTGACGAGCCGACGGCAGTCGTATCTGCGCGCGTGCTTTCTATGGCGACCCGCAAAGGTTATGCGTGAGTGACTCCACCTCTGTTTTGACGGGCATGCGACTTGGCGCTTGTGAGCGGCGGCATGCCCAAAGTGCATCTGTGGGCATTTTTTTATATGTGCGGCGCGGCGGCATGTGGGTCACGGCGGGACGGCGCGCGCACTGTGTGACGCAAGGCAACGGCATCTGGTGTCCGCCGGCCGTTACGCATAGCGTCTTGTCCGTGCACGCAGCCGATATTTGCGAACTGCGAATAGATGCCGCGCTGAGCGCAGACCTCATACCCGCGACGCGCGTTCTAAATTGCTCCGACGTATTGGCCGCGATATTTTCGGCAGTGCAACGACCGGCCAAAGACCGCTCGTTCGCAGCGGTAGTCGCTCTGTTAGCCGATGAGCTGCACACAATGCCTGAAACCGCCTGGCATTTTTCTGTCCGCATGCCGTCGCCGGGAAGCCGTGTCGCCGCACTATGCGAGACACTGCTCATGCATCCCACCAAAGATGTGGCGCTCGAGAGCGCGGCAAGCCAGGCTGGCGTCAGCAGCCGCACCTTGAGCCGGATTTTTACCAAAGAACTGGGCACCAGTGTCGGCCGATGGCGCCGGGAAGTGCAGGTGGGTACGGCGATGTGCGCACTGGTGCACGGTATTTCAGTCGCGGAGACGGCCCGCAGTCTTGGATTCACGGCGAGCGCGTTTTCGACGTTCTTCAAAGCGCGTATCGGCTATGCACCGCGCGAATGGCACGCGCGTCAGCGCACGCTGCCCGCTTGAACGAGGCGATTCAGGCTGAGACAGCGGCGCGTCCGTGGTTTCAGCCTGCCTGCTGCCGCAGTGCGGATCACTCCACTGAGGAGGCCGCGGTTTTCGCTGCCCTCGCTCGCAGCGGCGTGTTGCGCGGTGCGGCGGTCGAGCCGCGAACCATCAGTTCGGGAGGCAGCGTAATCCGGTGCGGGGCCGCACCCGGCGTGGCAATCATGCCGAGCAGCAGTTTTGCGGCCTGCCGTCCCATTTCCCGATGCTGGATGCGCAGCGTCGTCAAAGGCGGATGAAGCATGTCGAGAAGCGGCATGTCGTTGTGGCCGATAAGCGAAATATCCTTCGGGCACGCTAGATGATGTTCCGCAAACACGTCATAGCATCCCAGCGCGATCAGGTCGTTCGCGGCGATGATGGCGGTCACGCTTTTGTGCTCCTTTAGCAGCTGGTCGCAGGCCGCCCGGCCCGCTTCGCGCGTGAACTCGGCAGCCTCGAGGATGACGGCGCCGGTCAGACGATGCTGCTGCACCGCCATCTGGAAGCCCTGAATTCGCGAGAACCCGGTGGCGAGGCGCTCAGGGCCCGCGAGGTGCGCAATCCGCTTGTGCCCCTGTTTCACCAGATGATCGACGGCAAGCTTCATGGAGAGGAAGTCGTCGTTGACCACTTCCGGAACCTGTCCGCCTTCCTCCGCGCGATTCACCAGCACGACGGGTATGCCGTCGAGAAGGCAACGCCGTACCAACGGATCCTGACGGGCGGCAGTGGCGAGGACCAGACCGTCGACCTGCCGCTCGAGCATCTGTTCGAGCATGCGTTCCTGATCTTTCAGCGTGCCAACGGTATTGGCGATCAGGACGCCGTAGCCTTCTGCCGCGAGCTCTTCTTCGATGCCGCAAACAATGGGCGGGAATATGGGGTTCTCGATATCGGGCAGGCACACCCCGACCACCCTCGACTGGCCGCCGCGAAGCGCGGACGCAAGCTTGTTCTGACGGTAGCCCAGCGATTTCGCGGACGCCAATACCCTGCGGACGACTTCGTCCCCAATCAGATGACGCGTTGCGGGATTGAGCGCTCGCGACACGGTCGACGCGTTGACAGACGCGTGATGCGCGACTTCGCGAATTGTCACGCGGCTCGTTGCGCGGGATTCAGATGATTTGGCCATGGAAGTGATTGTATAGGTGCAAAGGGTTGCCCTCAATGTTGCAAGTACAAACCCTATGCTCCAGGTGTCAGAAATGCATTGACAAAGGTGTCTGTCTCGCTAGTATATGCATACGTTTGCATGAAATATGTCGGGCGCGAACAAATCAGGATGGCGCGCCCTGAAGTGCTGCCAGCACAGTGCCTCCGGCAGCGATCGGGCATAGGTGCAAGGGCGAAGTTCGAAGGTGCAGTCGGTGTACGCGCGGCGCCATGGCGCACCGGTTGCAAAGACAGGTGCGACATAAGCACGATGCAGCAAAAGCTTAATTTCTCGCACGCAATTAAGCAAACGATTGCATGAATTGTGTGCGAGATTGAATGTGCATCCCGGATGCGTTGCGGCGACCGGACTGGCGTACTGGGCCCGGGGCATCCGCATTCGGGCCTGCCACAAGAATAGTTAAACGGAGACGACCTTGAAACTGATACCAGAACTGACGAGCCAATCGGCAAAAAAACGCCTTCTCATGACCTGTGCGGTCGCGCTGGGCATCACCACCGGGCCAAACGCGTTTGCGGCAGGCGAGAGCGTCGCGGCCTTCTACAAGAATCAGGTCGATCCGCATTTCGCCCTCGTGCACGCCGGCGTCGATGCCGCAGCGAAGGACCTCGGCGTTTCCGTGACCCATTACGCCCCTACGCGGCCCAATGATCTGGGTGAGCAGCTCAGCGAACTCGAGGACGTGAGTGTCAGGAAGCCCAACGCCGTGCTGTTCATGGGCGTCAATCCTCATGGCGTCGTGCCGGAGATCGAGAAGGTCAACGCGATCGGCATTCCGATCGTCAACTACAACGATCGGGTTGCCGGCGGCAAATTCGCCTCTGTCGTCGTGGCCGACGACTTCAATCTTGGTCTGGACGTCGGCCGTTATTTGCTCAGGAGCCTGGATGGGAAAGGCAATGTCGTCATCCTTGAAGGGGTGAAGGGATCCACGACGAGTGACGAGCGGGTGCGCGGTTTTCACAAGGCGCTGGAGGAGTTTCCGAACGTCAAGCTGCTGGCGTCCCAACCCGCCAACTACCAGCGTCTGCAGGCGCTTCAGGTGATGGAGAACCTGATTCAGTCGAATCCCAAAATCGACGGTGTGCTCGCGGCAGCGGACGTGATGGCGATGGGGGCGATTGAAGCACTGGAGGCGGCCGGCCAGAAGCAGGTCAAGGTGGTGGGCATCGGCGGTGTGCCGGAGTCGGTCAAGGCCATCAAGGACGGCCGCCTGTTGGCGACCGCCGAATTCAACGGTTACAAGATGGGCTGCATCGCCACGATGGCGGCCGTGAGGACTGTGCGTAAGGAGTCCGTTCCGCAGACCATTCTGATCAAGGGCATCGTCATCGACAAGACGAACTATGCGCCATTCGAAGTGCCGGGCGACAAACGGCAGTGTCCGAAATGGGCCGAAATCGTTAGCAACTAACGAGGTAAGGGTCTGCGCTGGCGCGTAGCCGGGCATCGCTCGAACGGTACGACTGCGTCGCCAGTGACAACTCGAGCCACAAAGTGAAGGCAAACATGGAAACAACGATTCCGACCGCCGCCGTGCCTCTTCTGGAATTGCGCAAGATCTGCAAGAGCTTCCCGGGTGTGCGCGCCCTGACCGACGTCGATCTTCAACTGTATGCCGGCGAAGTGCATATGCTTCTCGGGGAGAACGGTGCAGGAAAGTCGTCCTTGATGAAGGTATTGTTCGGCGCGTACAGGGCCGACTCCGGAGCGTTTTTCAGCGATGGCCGACCCATCGCCATCGAGTCTCCTGCTGACGCCAAACGACTGGGCATTGCGGTGATCTTCCAGGAGTTTTCCCTCGTTCCGCATCTGACGATCGCGCAGAACATCTACCTGGGTCGCGAGCCACGCAATCGCTTCGGTCTGCTCGATCATCGCCAGATGCATCTCGATGCCAGGGCTGCACTGGAAGAACTCGGACTGGCCTACGATACCCATGCGTACGCGGCCGATCTCGGCGTCGCGCAGCAGCAAATGGTGGAGATCGCGAAGGCGCTTTCGCACCATGCGCGCGTCCTCGTGATGGACGAGCCGACGGCGGCGATTTCCGATCGGGAAGCCGAGGCGCTGTTCAATGTCGTGCGCAAACTGCGCGAGTCCGGCGTCGCGATCGTTTATATCTCGCATCGCATGAAAGAGGTATTCGATCTGGGCGATCGCGTCACGGTGCTGCGCGATGGCCGTCTGGTGCAGTCGATGCTGGCCACTGCCGCGACACCCGACGAACTGATCGCGCTGATGGTTGGCCGGTCAGTCGGTACGGTGTACAAGCGCCACTATTTCGGCGAGCCGGGCAAGGTCGCGCTCGATGTGCGTCGGCTGACCACCGCGACCGGCGTTCGCGGCGTCGATCTTCAGGTCCGGTGCGGCGAGATTGTCGGACTCTCGGGGCTTGTCGGCGCCGGGCGCACGGAGGTTGTGCGGGCAGTTTTCGGCGCAGACCCGATTCAAACTGGCCAGGTCACTGTCTTCGGGCAAGCCGTGACCGGCGGCCCTCACAAAGTCGCGGCGATGGGCGTAGGCCTGATTCCTGAGAACCGGAAGCAGGAGGGGCTTGCCCTGAAACGCTCCGTGCACGAAAACCTGCTTACGGCCAGTCTGTGGAAACTCTTTCCGCGAGGATGGTATCAAGCGGAGAAAGCAAGGAGTGCCACTCAAGCGCTCATCGATTCCCTGCGGATCGCGCCCGGCGACCCCGGTAAAAGCGCCCGTGTGCTGAGCGGCGGCAATCAGCAGAAGATCGTGATTGGCAAATGGCTCAGTGCAGGCTGTCGTCTCTTCATATTCGATGAACCGACGCGCGGCATCGACATCGGCGCAAAGACGGAAATCTTCAATCTGATCGAGAACCTGATCAAAGACGGCGCCGCCGTTCTGCTCATCAGTTCTGAATTGGCCGAGATTGTTCACGTTTGCGATCGCGCCTATGTCATGCGCGAAGGAGTGGTCTCGGGTGAATTGCCGAGAGAAAACCTGAGCGAACAGAACATTCTTCGCCTGGCGATGCACGGGAGCTAAATCATGGAAGCAAGCATTGAAAGAGTCAGCGTGATGCGAAGGAGGCGGCCTGTGCCGTCGATTGTCGCGGCGAGTGTCGTACTTGCTGTGGCGGCGATGCTGGGTGTGCCCGGATTTGCATCGAGCGGCAATATCACCAACATCGGACTGCAGGTCTCGATCCTGCTCATGATTGCCATGCCGATGACGCTTGTCATCCTGAGCGAGGGGCTCGACCTTTCAGTGGGCGCGCTACTCAGTCTCTGCGCGGTCGTTTTCGCCCAGACCCTGGGGTTGGGCTGGGGCATCGCGCTGGCGTTATGCGCTTCAGTGGCGGTGGGGATGCTGGCAGGTTTGTTCAACGGCACACTCATCGCGAAGCTGGGGCTTCCTCCCTTTGTTGTCACCCTCGGTACGCTAGGCATCGCCCACGGTATTGCGCTCGTGCTGACGGACGGCAACGCGGTTGTCATCGGCAACCCAGTCGTGGCCCAGCTATATGCGTGGACCATCCTCGGTATTCCGTTTCCGGTGATCCTTGCGCTCCTCGCATACGCGCTCACTCATCTGCTGCTGTACCACACCAGGTTTGGCACCTATGTGTTCGCCATCGGCGGTAATCGGGATGCGCTGCTTCTTGCCGGTATCAAGGCCAAGGTATTTCACGTTGCCATCTATGTCTTCGGAGGATTGATGGTCGGATTGGCGGCGCTTGTGCTGGTCGGCCGAATGAATTCCGCGGAGCCGGCGTCGGCGATCGGGATGGAGTTCGATGCGATTGCGGCAGTGGTCCTCGGCGGCACTTCTTTTGAGCGTGGCGACGGGTGGTTGTTCGGTACGGTCATGGGCGTCGTGACGATCGGCGTTCTACGAAATGCGTTGAATCTCCTCGGCATCGAGTCCTCTCTTCAGGTTGTCTCCGTGGGGATGCTGGTCCTGCTCGTTGTCGTGATCGATAGTGTTCGCAAGTCCAGAGTGAATGGAGCGAAAGCATGAGTATTCTGAACAACTCCCGCTTTGTATTGTCCCGCGTGAGCCTGCTGGATGTTCGTCATCATGTCCGCGAAGAAACCGCCACGCTCATCTATCGCGTCATACTCATCGTGCTGATTGCGATAGCATTGGCTTTCGCGACGGCCGCGTTCTCCGCGGCGCCCAATCTGCTCAACGTCTTGCGTCAGGCCAGCCTGATGTTTTTGCTCGCCTCCGGGCTCACGCTGGTGATCCTGTCGGGTGGCTTCGATCTCTCGATCGCGGCCAACCTCACGCTATCCGCCTGTCTTGCAGCGGGTGTCATGAAGACCGGCGGGTCGCCGATCCTGGCGGCCGCGACCGCGCTTTCGTGCAGTACGCTGATCGGCCTGCTCAACGGTCTGGCGGTGACGCTGTTGCGACTTCCACCGTTTCTTGCCACCTATGGGATGCTGTGGGTCGTTCAGGGACTCGCGTTCCATTACATGGGCGGCAACGAGATCTACGGTTTTCCGATGGCGTTCAGAACACTCGGAACGGGATTTCTTGGCGGCATACCGCTGCCTGTCTACATGATGGTATTCGTGCTGGCTGGCGCGACGCTCATCACGGGAGGGCTCAACTTTGGCCGTGAAATCTACGCGATTGGCGCGAATAGCGAGGTTGCGCGGCTCTCCGGTATTCCCGTGCGTCGGCGCAAAATCGCTGTTTACACAATAAGCGGTTTGATGTCCGGCATTGCCGCACTGGTTTATCTCGCGCGAGTCAATGCAGCAGATTCAGCCATGGGCGAGCCGCTTCTGCTCCCCGTTATCGCGGCCATCCTGATCGGTGGCACGTCGCTGTTCGGTGGCGTGGGAAGTCTGTTGGGCACACTGTCCGGGTGCATCATTCTCGCGCTTGTGATTGACGGGATGAACCTCCTGAACCTCAATGCAAACTGGCAGCCACTGGTCATCGGCTCCGTACTCCTCATCGCGGTGCTCGCGGACGTGCTCGGGCGCGGCAGGAAAGAGCGAATCGGCTAACGCTGCGGAGCGACGAATGACCGCACGGTCGGTAGCCGCGTGCTGGATTGTGCGTTTTGCACGTCCGTTGTCACTATCGTCGCTATTCCCTTTGCCGTCGATCACGAAAACGGACGCTTTGATAAGCAGCGAGACTTCGAGATCAAGGACTATGACCCGATGTTCCGTATTATCTGGATAACGATCCGGGTCGGCCAACGCAATCGGTAACTGGATGGCGCGGGCGTGCATCCGGAGAGTAAAGCGATCTGCCGATCTTCAACGTGCGGACGCTGCTGCAACGTGTTCATGTCTTTGCGAAGGAATCGCCAGCGCGGATGCGCCTCGCGTACCCCGGTTATAGCTTCTGGACAATCCCGGCTTCAGAGAAGATCGGCATGCAATCGACTGCTGAATAATGTTCATCTGAACAATCGTGAAAGCCAGGGGAAAACGTGAGTCACGAAATTATTGACTCGCTCGAACGGCGTAATAGAATGCAATCGATTGCATAGTTTGTTGCGAAAGTGGCCGGATTGAAGAAGGGTTTGGCGTGGCGGTGGTCGGAAAACCGGCTAAGGCTTCGACCGATGCGATCTGATTGTCAGGCCGGTGCATCGGGTGTTTTTTAGCTGAATTTCCCGGCTAGATAATTCGTATAACGAATATATAAATACGAACTGTGAGACAGGAAGCGGCTCGCAGTGAATCCATTACCTGGAGCGAGAGAGGAAGACATGAAACGAAGGCTGATTGCCGCGGTCATCGGTGCTGGGCTGTTCAGCGCCGGACTGAGTACCGCGAGCTTTGCGCAGAGTAGCGTGACGATGGCAGGCAAACTGGACGATGGCGTGACTTTCGTCGACAACGAAGGCGGCCACAGCAATACCAGGGCCGATAGCGGTGTGCTGTTTCCAAATCTATGGATATTGACGGGCACTGAGGATCTGGGAGGTGGCATCAAGACGGTTTTCAAGTTGTCGAGTCTGTTTAACCTGAACAACGGTCAGCTCAATCAGCCGAACACGCTATTTGGCCAGCAAGCATGGGTGGGCCTGCAGACCGACTACGGCACGCTGACTATGGGCAATCAGTTCGACTTCAGTGCGGATTTCTTTGGCCAGTTCAACGTGGGCGCCTCTGGCAGCGGTTACGCGATCCACCAGGGCGACTTTGACCACACCAACAATGACCGGCTGAAAAATTCAATCAAGTACACGAGTCCCGTATGGGGCGGCTTCACGTTTGGGGCGATGTACGGTTTTAGCAATACGCCCGGAAGCTTTCATGACGGAAGCGGTTGGAGTGCCGGTTTGCAATACGCCAACGGACCTCTGACTATCGGCGCGGCGTACACGTACCAGGCCACGCCCACGCTAGACCCTTATGCGCAAATTGGTACCCGCACGTTCTTCGGCGTGCCGGTCGCCAGTGTGTCGGGCAATACCGCGACCGATCTGATACCGGAGTTTCAGATCAGGTCGCTGGGAACGTTCGGGATCGGCGCGTCGTATGCGATTGGAGACTTCACCCTCTACGGCAACTTCAGCGACACCGTCCTGAAGTACCAGGCCCAGACCTCGGTCATGCATGTCTATGAAACGGGCGCGACGTATCAGGTCACACCTGCCACGCAACTGGTTCTGGGCTACCAGCACACCGGCTTTGAAGGCCACACGTGGAATCAGGTGACCGCGGCCGCGCTTTATTCGCTGTCAAAGCGTACCCAGGTCTATATCTCGGGGGATTACCTGAAAGCGTCATCCGGCGTGGACGCCGTCATTGGTGGAAGTTTCGCGCCCTCTTTGGCGGGGCAACAGGCTGACGTGCGGCTTGGCATCTATCACGCTTTCTGACCACCTTTACTTCGCCGACGCGCCAGCGTGGCGATAACCGAAATGGGGAAACGCTCCCCACCCCAGCTGAGGCTGGAAATTTTAACGATGGTTGGAGGAGTCAACAAATGAAACGTGCATACCTTGGACTGGCTGTAACGGGTGCTTTGGCGGTCGGTGCTTACGCGTGGGGTAGCGACGCGGCAGAGACCGTGCCGAAGTGGGTTGCGAATATTCCGGTGACGAGCGCCAAACCGTTCGGCTTTGATATCAGCGCGTCGGCGGACGGCAAGTATTACCTTGCCGACGGGGCGAATGCCACGCTCGACGTATTCGACGCGAAAACGGCCACGCTGCTCGACCAGATTTCGGCGGACTTCGCCGGCATTGGGCCCAGCCACGACAAATCGGGCCCGTCGGGGGTCACACCCGTGCCGGGCACCTCGTTGGTGTACGTGGGCGATGTCAACGCGGTCAAGCTGATCGACGTCGCAACAAAAAAGCTGGTGAAGACCATTACCGTCAGCACGTCCGGTATTCGAGCCGACGAGAGCTGTCTGGACCCTGAACATCACGTCGTGATGTTTTCGAGCGGCGCGGAAGAGCCGCCTTTCGCCACCTTTATCAATACCGAGACCCAGGCGGTGATCGGGAAACTCACGTTAAAAGGTTCGACCGGTCTTGAAGCGTGTGCCTACGACCCGAAAGGCAAGAACTTCGTGCTGAACAACGATGGCACGAAAGCCAACCCGAAAGGGGAGGTCGATGTGATTCCCGTCGCGTCCGTTCTCGAAGGAAAACCTGTCGTGGCGAACGTATTCGTGCTGAAGGGCTGTGAAGGTCCGACCGGCCTCGCAATGGGGCCGGGAAACGATGCACTGATCGGGTGTGATCCGGACGAGGGCGGCAAGCAGACGACGTTGATCATCGACCGTACGAATGGCAAAACCGTCGCCGAGTTGCCGTTTGGCGGCACCGACGAAGCCGTGTACGACCCGGTATCCAATCGCTACTTCCTCGCCGCCGGTCATCATTCGGCTGACAACGTCTCCCAGGTCGGAAGCAAGACGGCGAAGTTCGATCCGGCGCTCGGCATCATCGACGCCGCCACGCGCAGCATTGTCGCCATTGTCCCTACGGCGATGGGCGCTCACTCGGTCGCGGTGGACGGTGAGTCTCATCACGTTTTCGTGCCACATGCACCGGGCCATTCGGAGCAATTCGCAGGCGCTGGTGTAGCGGTATTCGCGACCCAGTAACCGTCCCGGTCATTATTCGGCGCTTGTGATTCGCCGAAGGACCGTGCTGTTAGACGGTTGTGCCCCAAGGCTTCGTCAAGCGGTCCTGGGGCACGTTCCTGTATCTCCTCGTCTGAAGCGGCGAGTGAGCCTCAAGAGTCGTCAATCAACGCCGAACCAATGCGCCGGCTGGCGCGATTGCGTTCAGCGGCCGATAGAGCTTCGCTGCATCGCCATCCATCTACCCTAACTTTCAAAGAGACTCAATCATGGTCCAATTTCGTGCAGTTTCAACTGCACTCGTCGTAACGCTTGGCTTGGTGCTTATTGAGGCACCTGTGGCGAAGGCTCAATCAGCGGGTGGGGATGCGTCCTCATCCATGGCCGCGTCAACGCCAAAACAGATCGCCAAGGCCCAACGGAAGGCTCAGCGCAAGGCCGCGCGGGCAAAGAAGAACGCCGAGCTGAAGGCACTCGAGAAGAGCGGTTATAGACAGTCGGGCAATCAGGATAACTATCCGCAAAATCTTCTGGATGCGGAACGCAAAGCGGCCGCATCGAAACCGGCAACACCGGCGCCCGCTTCGGGTCAGTAACAAGCTCAACTTTTTGGGTGACGCCGAGGGTGACGTTCTCAGCGAAAAGGCCGGTCGAAAATTATCGGACTTGTTGGTAAGCGCGTGATCTTTCTGGTTATAGCAAATCGCTCGACACAACATAAGCTTCATCCATCGAGTCCTGCGCGAAGTGTCATGAAGAGGAGACTAGCTTGAGAGTGTGTCGTTTTGCTCCGTCAATCAGGGCTGTATTGGCCACCTTGCTTGGTTCGGCCTGCCTTGTTTTCCTGAGCGACGTTCGTGCCGCCGACGCCACGCAGTCGCAACAGGCAGCAGCCCCGGTTGCGAGCTATTCGCTGAGCATCAGGCAGGCGACGAAGCTCGTCGAGATCGCCACGGCGAGCGCGCAGAGCCGCCATCTCGCGATGAGCTTCGCCGTGCTCGACCCAGGAGGTCACCTCATCATGGCTGTGCGCATGGACGGTGCACCCTTTGTCAGCATTGATTTCGCCCGCGGAAAAGCCTTCGCTTCCGTTGCGCTCGGCGGCCAGTCCGGTGCAACACTGGAGCAACGCTTCAAGGACGATCCTTCGGAGTACAGCAATGTTTCAGGCGCAGGTTATTTCGCGCCGTTTCTCCCGGCACGAGGCGTGTTTCCTGTCTTTGTCGATGGGCACCTGCTAGGTGCTGTCGGTGCGAGTGGTGCACCTTCGGAGATTGATGACCAGGTGGTCAAGGGTGCAATTGAAGCAATCGGTGCAACGACCGTGCGATGACACGTCGTGTCCTATCGAAACATATTGGGAAGATTTTCATGAAACGCGAAACAGAACACCGCGATGCAGTCAGCGCGACAAGCGCCGCAGACGACAGGCGTGCCACGACACTCGACGCCACCGACGCTTGCCGGCGATCTATCCTGAAACTCGGCTTCGGCGCGTTTGCCGCGGGCGCTTTAGGACTGTCGGGGAGCGCTCGCGCGCAAAGCGGCACGTCGCAAGGAGCGGCTGTTGCGGCGGCCGCGCGCGAAGGACAGACCATCAAACTGGTGCCGTCGCTCGACACGGTCAAGGTCGGGCAGATCGACCCCGGTGCGCCGACGGCGGTCACGATCAGGTCGGGAGATACCGTCTGGTACGACGGCACATGGACCAATTGGGGCAATGAGGCGAAGTACGGGCTGACCTTCAAGGAGCGCGAGCCGATCCGCAAGAAGTACCCGAACGGTCCCTTCTCGCTGATCGGACCCGTTTCGATCATCGGTGCCGAAGCAGGCGATCTGGTCGAATGCCGTATGTTGAAGATGCGGCCGATCGACTGGGGCTGGAACTCCGCGCCGCCCGGCGTCGGCGCATTGCCGCACGATTTCAAGCCCTACCTCCGATATCTGAAATTCGACAAGGAGAGGACGGCTGCGGCGTATGTGCCCGGCGTCAATATTCCACTCAGGCCATTCCAGGCGTATATCGCCGCGCAGCCGACCGGCGACAAACCCATCAGCGCGAATCTGGCCGGCAATTACGGCGGCAATCTGGATTGTGCCGTGCTTGGTGTGGACACGTCGATCTTCCTGCCTGTACAGGTCAGTGGCGCCCGCGTGTGGACCGGCGGCTCCATGGGGGCATCGGGTGAAGGAAACGTCGATCAGACCTCGATTGAGACGGCTTTTGAAGAGATGCGCATCCAGTACATCCTCCATAAGGGCGCTGCCCTGAGTGTGCCGATGGCAGAGACGCCCGACCACTGGATCGGTTTCGGGTTTTCTGACTCCCTGGAGAACTCACTGGTTGCCTGCTTGCGGCAGATGATCGGCTGGCTGTCCGCCGCGACCGGCATTGCGCCGGAAGATTGCTACGGAATCTATAGCGTTGCCGGTAGCTTCCGCGTGACGCAATACGCCAATCAGACCGGCACGGTCTACTCGACCATCCCGCCGAAGGGTATTCACTGCATGCTTCCCAAGCGCATTTTTTCCCCTGCGCTGGAAGAACGCATCGCAACGTCCATACGGGCTTGAACCCATGGTGGTGCGTCAGTTCAACAGGCGTTCGCCAATGCCTGGCTACAGCACTCCGGCTGGGCCGCGTGGCCGTGCAGATGTTGCAAGGAGATGATTCGATGAATGTGAAAGACCCGAAACCGTCTATGGAAGGCGGCCTGGCCGAAACACGCCGCGCAGGTCCGCTACTGGCCCTGCTGGTGTGTTTTCTCGTGATCGTCCTCGATGGATTCAACACGACGTCGATCTCCTTTGTCGTGCCAAAGCTCGCTCATGAATGGCACCTGGCGCCGGCGCTGTTCACCACCGTTTTCGTGGCGACGAACATCGGCGCGGCGCTTGGCTTCATGGCATCCGGTCCATTGGCTCAACGTTTCGGACACCGTTATATTGGTGTCGCAAGCGTCGTGCTGTTCGCCGGAAGCACGTTGCTGACGATGTATGCGGACAATATTGCCGGCTTGTCCATCATGCGCCTTGCGGCGGCCATCGGCTTGGGCGGGGCGCTGCCGATCGCCATTACGGCGTCGGCGGGCATCATTGGAGCGAAACATAAGGTGGCGGCATCCCTGCTCATTACGACCGGGATGTCAGTTGGTGCGGTTACGGGCGGTGTGGCCGGCGGCCCCCTGATGGGTCACTTCGGCTGGCAATCGATCTTTCTGACCGGCGGTGTCCTTCCTTTCCTGCTGGTTCCCGCATTTTTTCGCATCCTCCCGGCTCGCGGCCCGGAGAAAATCGATGCCGCCGCCGTGCGTGTGACGAACCCGCTCAAGGCCCTGTTCGAAAATGGTCTCGGAGCCTACACGTGCCTGCTCTGGCTGTTTTCATTTCTGATCTTTATGGACGTCTATGCACTGCTCTTCTGGGTGCCGACGCTGCTGGTGGATTTCGGCTTCTCACCGGATCATGCGTCGGTCGGCATGGCGGCCTTCAGTATCGGTGGCCTGAGCGGCAACATCCTGATGACGGCGGCTGTCGCGATGATGACGCTCGCCGGCAGGCTCAGGGTGAAGTCGGCTCTGGTTCTGGGATTGGTGCTGGTGATGAGCAGTATTGCCGGCCTTAGCCAGATGGCCGTGTCTTCGGGCCTCGTTCTGTTGCTCATCGGCGTGATCGGCGCCGGTCTGGTCAACGGCATCATGGGTCAGACCGCGCTCGCTGTGGCTTTTTATCCTCCGGAGATACGCGCGACCGGTGTCGGCTGGGGGCATGCGATAGGGCGGGTCGGTTCCTTTGTGGGGCCGGCGATCGGGGGCGGGCTGCTGTCGCTCGGCTGGCCCGTACGCGATATCGTCCTCACCTCCGTGCTGCCCGCAGGTGCTGCGATTCTCGCGCTCGCCGCCCTGTCGTTGGTCGGTCGCAGAACGGCTCAAAAATTTCCCGCGGAAGCCGTGGTGGAGAACTGAGACTCGCCAGGTCATTTACCGCTCCATGACAAGCCAGCGATTGGGCTCGCAAACGGGGCTGCCTCCGAACTTCAAATCCAGCTTTTTACTCCAACGCGAAAATACCCTCGATCATGAAGATTATTGCTTACGCCGAAACCGGCCGCACCGCACTGGGAATCGTCACTAGCGCGACGCACTTCCTCGCCGTCTCCGATATTGCTCCGGACCTTCCATCCAGCCTCATTTCAATCCTGGAGCAGGAGGATGGGCTGATGCGGCTGCGGCGCGCGGCAGAAGGGCGACAAGGAGACCGGGCTCTGGCTGATGTCGCACTCAAGCCCTTCCTGGACCGCCCGAACGCTCTCTGGGCACTGGCGCTAAACTTCAAGAGCCACATCGCGGAGACTGGACTTCAGACGTCCAGTGAGTTTCCACACCTGTTCATGCGCACAGCTGCGTCCTATGTCGGCGCGGGCGAGCCAATTCTGGCGCCGCCGGAATCCGTTGCACGTGCGTTCGACTACGAGGGCGAATTGGGCGTCGTCATCGGCACGCCGGGGCGTTATATTCCGGTGGAGCGAGCGTTGGAGCATGTGGCGGGTTACACCTGTCTCAACGAAGGATCGGTTCGTGAGTTCCAGATGCACAATCGTCAATTCGGCCTCGGCAAGAACTTCGAAGCATCCGGGTCCTATGGACCATGGTTGATGACCAGCGACGAGTTTGGCGATCCAGCGAAGCACACTGTCATGACTCGCATCAATGGTGTCGTCCGTCAGCGCGCGCCATTGGACGACATGTTGTTGGGCGTTGCGCAAGTGATCAGCTATCTGAGTCAAGGTTATCGTTTGCGCTCAGGGGACCTCATTGCAATGGGAACGCCGGGCGCGTTGAAGCCTCAGCCGGATGACGTCGAGGGTCGCGATCTCTCGCGTCAATACGGTCCGTTTCCGACGCCGGGCCTGGTTCATATGCGGCCGGGAGACTGGGTCGAGGTCGAAATCGACGGACTGGGTGTGCTTCGCAATCCAGTTGTCGCCGACACGTCTCTCAGTGAGAGTGGCCACGCAGCGCGGAGGTCCGCGGCCTGATTCCGTTCTTCCGCCCGCGCGCAGCGATCTGTGCTCATCGCGGATCGCAGATTCAAGGGTGACGGCGAGGAGGACGGTCTCTTGACCGCTCAGCCTCGCTGATTGTCCAGCGTAACCGAATGCCTGCGAAATTCACTGGGTGGCACACCCATGTGTTGCGCGAAAAAACGTGTGAAATGGCTGTGTTCTTCGAACCCCAACTCCTCGGCAACATCGGCAAGCGGTTTGTCGCCGGCCCCGAGCAACTGGATCGCACGCGACATACGGACCCAATCGATGTAGTGCTGCGGCGAAATGCCCATGCATAGGCGAAATTGCTGGAAAAATCTCGACCTGGATAGACCGACCTGAGCGGCCACCTGGCCGACGGTGGGATTCGTTGCCGACGCATGCTTGATGAAATCCACCGCTTTGCGGATGCGAAAGTCGATCGGTCTGCCTGACGAGATGATCCCCGCCGTCAGCGCAGGATCGGCAAAGTCTCGACCGAGTGCGGTGACCAGATCCACAAGAATGTGCACGCAACCGTCGTCCTGCGCGACCAGGTGGTTGGTGATCGCCGCGGCGATGCGATCCACGTGATGCCGCACGTCCGGTGTGACGACGACCTCAGCTTTAGGAAAGATGCTCGCCGTCCCGCTCTCAGCAAGTTTCAATTGCTGACGCAGCCAAGGTGCTTCGATGACGAGCGAGAGGATCAGGGACGGCTCGTCGTCACTGCTGCTTTTCGAGTGTTCGACCCAGGGGTTCAGACAGATGGCCCGCTCGGTTGTGAGCGCGCAATCGTCTGTACCGATGCGGAAATTGCAATTGCTTCCGCCAAGCTTGAAAAGGAACTGGTATTGGGAGTGCGCGTGAGCGACAAGCGGACGGCTTATGAAGTTCACCGTGGCTCGCCCGAAACTTCCTTGCAGAATCCAGACAGGCTTGTCTCCATCAATTGGTACTGTCGTCATACCCAAAAAATTTCTCCTCGTGGAACGAGGCGGTGCATACGCCTTGCCGGGGTTCCATGAATACAAAAAAGACGCTTCGGTAAGCGGCGAGATCTTGCGGAAAGCCATTCGATTGGCAATTCTCCTAGGCCTCACTTAATCAAAAGTAAGGAGTGCAGTCAATGGGTATAAACGTGTTCTGACATGATGGGTATCCGATCGCGTTGTTACGCGCGTGACCGTGATGAGATGCGTATGGACGGGCAGTCGCGTGTGTACACGCTCAACGTGGATGTCTCAGTCGTCTATCACTGCATAGCGTCGTTCACGCAACGAATTCTGGACGATTTGACAAGCAATCGGCTGTTTCGGTCAGGTGTTCCAGCAGCGCTCGGCATATATTGAAGCTACCGTGATGTGTGAGAGAGATTCCATCGCACCGGGGAAGACGGACTCGCACGAAATTCATTGTGTTATTCGAAAGTAGGGATAGGCATGCCGTTTTTTGAACGAGAAGGGATACGTTTCGCCTACGATGAATTCGGTCCTTCTGGGGCGCCTGTCGTTGTTTTCAGTCATGGCTTCCTGATGGACGGCGACATGTTCCAGCCGAACGTTGTTGAACTCCGGAATGAGTTCCGTTGTGTCGTATGGGATCAGCGCGGTTTTGGCGCGACTGGGACCACCACCCGGGCGTTCAGCTACTGGGACTCCGCGAAGGATCTCATCGCTTTGCTCGACCATCTGGAGGTTGCCTCGGCATCGCTTGTCGGCATGTCCCAGGGCGGATTTATATCGATGCGTGCGGCGTTACTGGAGCCGGATCGTTTTCGGGCGCTCGTTCTGATATCGACAAGAAGCGATGTCGACTCCGAGCAGGTCCGGCAGTCTTTTGAAGAGCTGAAGGCGGAGTGGGCGCGCAATGGCGCCAGAAATGTGGCGGAGAATCTGTCGGTGTTTCTGTTTGGTCCGGAGTACGCGGCATCCGCATGGATTCGCAAATGGATGAACGCTAGCGCCGAACACTTCGAACACGCTGTGAATGCCCTTGTTTCGAGAGACGATATCACGCCGCGCCTTGGCGAGATTACGCATACGTCGATCGTGTTTCACGGACGCGACGACGTCGCCATCAGCCCTGGCTGTGCGCAGGCGTTGGCCGCTGCGTTGCCGAACTGCAAAGAGCTTGTGCTGGTCGACAAGGCGGGGCACACGCCGAACTTGACGCATGCCGAAATTGTGAACCCGCCTTTACGGGATTTCCTGCTTCGCTATGCGCGGTAGGCGGGGCGCGCAGTCCTGATCGGAGCGCACGTTCGTTGCGCTACCCGTACGCCGATGGCGATATGACGACCCTGCGGCTTGCGGTGATCTTATTTGCTGTCCGTTGTTGTTTGCTGGTTGTCTTGTGGCTTAGCAGCCGATGTTGACTGATCCGTGCTTGTTTGGGTTTTGCCGGGCGGTTGATAGCGGGTGTGTTCGTGGTCGTGATTCACGTGCATATGTTCACTGGCGAAGGCCGGAGCGAGGAAGAGTGCACTCAAAGCGACGACTGTGGAAAGCGCGGTGACTTTCATGATGAACCTCCCTGCTTGAATTGAAGAGCGCGTATTTAACGCTATACGCATTTTATTCACAGCAAGAGGTAGTGAAAACCCTTGATTGGCTTGATTTAAAAGGTTGAACCGGGGTCTTTCGTTTCGCGGCCAGGAAGTTTGGCCATGTCATGATTGGTCGCGACTGGGCAATGGATTACCCAGATCAATCCGCGATGGCGAGCGTGTGGAGGCGACCCCCACCGCACGTGAGCGAAGCCCCCTGGTTTCCCATGCAGACCCATCCGCGACGCACGCAGTGCGGAGTGGAAAGAATGATGCAGGAAGAGCGTATCCGCGCCCGGTGTTGAGAAGTACCGTTCGGCGCGCGTAGCGCCGCCGGAAGGATGACTGCCTTGTCACTCACGCTGAATGTGCGAGAACACCGATTCCAGATGCTCCACTGCCTCCTCCAAGCCAGGGGACCCGCTTAAGAATTAGCGGTGTGAAGCCGCTTTCTTTGCTTACTTTCTTTGCGGCGGCAAAGAAAGTAAGTGCCTGCCCCGCACAGGGGCGACGCTAATAGACCACTAAGAAAACAAGGAAAGGCCAACGCCGTAGGCACACAACCAGAACCGCCGGGACGGCAAAAAAACCTCAACTATCCTTATTAATAATCCACTCATGCGCTGGATCATTGCGAAAATGCCAAACCCTCTGCCCACCAGCCATAACATTCAAATAATAAGACTCATACCCATAGGGAACAACAACCGGATGATACCCACGCGGCACCATCACGACGTCGTGATCCTCAACCGCCATGGACTCATCAATGTCCCTCATGTCTGTATACACGCGCTGAAAAGCAAACCCTTGCGGCGGATCGAGCCGATGATAATAAGTCTCCTCAAGCGAACTCTCATGAGGAACATTATCGGTATCGTGCTTATGCGGCGGATAGCTGGACGCATGCCCCCCAGGGGTTCTTACCTCGACAACAAGCAAAGATTCAGCAAGCTCAGTCTGCGGAAGAATATCGCATACGTATCGCGTATTTAACCCCTTCCCACGAGTCGAGCGCTTCATGGAAGAAGGCTCAATCAACCTCGCCGGATAGGCGCCTTTAGCAGGCGCGCTAGCCACACCAATCTCCGCGTCGCGGCAAGCCCGAACAGTAGCCCGCACGCCAGGTGGCAAATACAAAGCATACGGTGCAGCATCCTCGAACACGCTATCGCGTGACCCCAAAGAACGCCACGTCGAGTCAGCGGTCTCGACATCCACCGTGCCCGTCAGCACCACAATACAAACCTCCCGCGACGGCTCGAGCACATGCACGACCTCATTCTCACCCAACCGGTAAGCGGCAAACCCCACATACCGCCAACACGCCGACTCCGGCGTCACCCGCGCGATCGTTTGGCCCTCGCGCTGCGCCTTCACCAATAAGCTCATGCTGCCTCCTGCTCAGTCGTGCCACCGGCGTCAAGCGGAGCATCAACCAACGCTCTCAATGTCCGGTATCCCTTTTGCGCATATTCAAACGATGGCGCGACCACCGGATCCTGTTCAGCTTCGACCACCAGCCAGCCGCGATAACCATGCCGCTTCAACCGATCGACGATCGCCGGGAAATTCACCGCGCCATCGCCCGGAACAGTGAACGCTCCGTTAATCACGGCGTCGAGAAAGCTCCAGTTGCGATTGCGCGCAAGCTTCATCACCGCCGGGCGTACGTCCTTGCAGTGGACGTGGCACACACGCGCAATATGCTTGTCGAGCACCGCCAACGGATCGCCTCCCGCAAACGTGATATGCCCCGCGTCGAACAGCAGACCGACCGCGTCGCTCGTGCGCGACATCAGTTGATCGACGTCGGCCGGCGTTTCGACATACGCGCCCATGTGATGGTGGTAGGCGAGCCGCACGCCGCGGCTGAGCGTGTAGCGCGCGAATTCATCGACGCGAGCGGCGTAGGCGTCCCACTGCGCCTCGCTGAAAAAACGCGGCCGTTGATACAGCGGTTGCGGCGCGCCCTGGATCGAATCGGCGACTTCGCCATACACCATCGCCGTCGCGCCATTCTGCGCGAGCAGGTCGAGATGCGGGCCGACTTCGGCGATTTCCTCTTCGACGCTGCGTCGTGCCAGCCGTCCCGAGTACCACCCGGAAACCAATGCCAGATCGTATTGGGCAAGCAGCGTCTTCAGCGCTTGCGGCTCACGTGGAAACTTGTTGCCGAGCTCGAAGCCCTGATAGCCGATCGTGCGTCCTTCGGTCAGCGCGACGTCGAGCGGCGTTTCGCCGCCGAGCGACGGCAGATCGTCGTTCATCCACGATAACGGGTTGATGCCGATACGTACGTCGAAAGCAGTCATGCGGGCGTCCTCATTCGTTGTCGGTGGAGCCGGCGGAATCGGCAAGTTCGCCAGGTTCGGCGCGCGCGGCGAGTTGCGCGTCGTATTTCGCACGCGCGGCGCGCACAGTGTCGCGCGCCGACACTTCGGGCACGGCGACTTCCCACCACCAGCCGCCGTCGTCGGTAGTGCGGGCAGGGTCGGTGTCGATGCTGATCACGTAAGTGCGATCGGCGGCGCGCGCGCGTTGCAGCGCGCTTTCGAGTTCGGCGACATCCGCGACGTGCTCGGCCTGAGCGCCGAGCGAGCGTGCATGTGCCGCGAAATCGATCCTGGGGGCGCCAAGCGGACCTTGCGTGCAATCGTCGAGCAGGTTGTTGAACGGTGCGCCGCCGCACGCCTGCTGCAAGCGGTTGATGCAGCCGTAGCCGCGATTGTCGAGCACCACGATAATCAGCTTCGTGCCCAGCATCACCGAGGTCGCGATCTCGCTGTTCATCATCAGATAGCTGCCGTCGCCGAGCATCACGATCACTTCACGCGCGGGCCGCGCGAGCTTCACGCCGAGGCCGCCGGCGATTTCGTAGCCCATGCACGAGTAGCCGTACTCCACGTGATACGCGCCGGGTTTGCCGGCACACCACAGCTTGTGCAACTCGGCAGGCAAGGTTCCAGCGGCGCATACGACGATGTCGTCGACCGCGGACCGCGCGCTCGAACGCTGCACCGCGCCGATCACGTCGCCTTCATACGGCAGCACGGTGTCGCGTTGCGGCGCATGCGTGAGCGTGCTGACCGTGTCGCGCCAGCTCGCTGCAAGTTTGTGCGCGCGCGCGGTCCATGTGCGATCCGCATGCCAGCCTTGCAGATGCGCATCGAGCGCATCGAGCGCGAGACGCGCGTCGGCTTCGACCGCCAGCGCGCGATGCTTGAGGCCGTCGAACGGATTGGCGTTGATGCCGATCACGTCGGCCTGAGTGAACAAGGTGTTCGAGCCGGTCGTGAAATCCTGCAGGCGCGTGCCGATCGCGAGCACGCAATCGGCGTCGTGCGCGAGGGCGTTCGCGGCGGGTGAACCGGTCACGCCCAACGCGCCGGCGTTCAACGGATCGTTCCACGCGAGCGAGCCTTTGCCGGCTTGCGTTTCCGCTACCGGAATGCCGTGCACGGTGGTGAAGCGGTGCAGCGCATCGGTTGCGTGTCCATACAGAACGCCCCCGCCCGCGACGATCAACGGTCGCTTGGCGCGCCGCAGGCGCATGAAGGCTGCCTCGATATCTTCGGCGCGCGGCGCAGGAGAATGAAACGTGACGACGCGCGGCGTAAAGAAGTCGGTGGGGAAGTCCCATGCCTGCGCTTGCACGTCCTGAGGCAATGCGAGCGTGACAGGTCCGCACAATGCGGCATCGGTCAAGACGCGCACGGCGCGCGGCAACGCGTTGAGCAATTGCGCCGGATGCACGATGCGGTCGAAGTAGCGCGACACGGGCTTGAACGCATCGTTGGCGGAGATGCCGCCGTCGTGGAAATCTTCGACTTGCTGCAAGACCGGATCAGGCGCACGGGAGACGAATACATCGCCGGGCAACAGCAGCACAGGCAGACGATTCACATGCGCGAGCGCGGCGGCCGTCACCAGATTCGTCGCGCCCGGTCCGATCGAAGTCGTGACCGCCATCATGCGGCGACGGAAATGCGCCTTCGCATAGGCAATCGCGCCATGCGCCATCGCCTGTTCATTGTGGGCGCGCAGTGTGGGCAGTTCGTCGCGATGCTGATACAAGGCCTCGCCCATGCCGGCGACATTGCCGTGGCCGAAGATCGCGAATACGCCGCCAAAGAGCGGCTCGGTGCCGCTGCCGTCTTCAGTCGCGACGCGAAGCGCCGCGAGATAACGGACAAGCGCTTGTGCGGTCGTCAGGCGGACCGTGCCGCCCGACGGCGCGTGCGTCTGGGTGGCGTCGTTGGCGGACGCCGTATCGTGATGCAACACGCGTTGGTTCATGCCGCCTGCTCCTGATGAACGTGGCTCGCCGCACTACGCTGCGTGGCCGCCGTGCCGCGGGTCGCGCGCCACGACGCGATCAGCGTTTCGAAAGTGCGGCGCACGCGCGCGATCAATTCGTCGTCGCCGATCTCGCCAGCCAGCCATGCATGGCTCGGCTCGTGAAAGATCGTGCGGCCGACCGTAAAGCCGCGGCACGTCGCCGACTGCGCTGCCGCGCGAAAGCCCTCGTTCAACTGCTCGACGGCCGCCGACAAACCGAGCAGCACCACGCCCCGGCAATACGGGTCGCGTTCGGCGATCAGCGCATCGACCGCTTGCCATTGCGCGGCATCCATCGGTTCGAGCTTCCACCACTCGGGATAGATGCCGATGTTGTAGAGCCGCTTCAACGCGCGATAGACGATGTCCGGCGCTTGCGGCAGATGCGCGTGCTTCGGCGGAATCACTTCGAGCAGCAATTCATGGCCGCTCGCTTGCGTGGCGTCGTATAGCGCGCGCAGTTGCGCCTCCTGTTCGAGGCGCTGTTCGACGGCTTCGTCCGGATGGTATTGCACGAGGCACTTGGCGATGTGCTCCCGCGGCCAGGCGATCAACGTTGTGCCGATCGAGCGGCCATGATCGAACACCAGCGGCACGGAGCCGGGCAATTCGACCGGGCGGCCGATCCACCAGCCGCGGCCCGTCGCATCGTTCAATGCATCCTGACCGTAGCGGTCGTCGATCAATACGCCGACGCGGCCTTGCAAACCTAGCGCGCTTTCCGTCTGCGCGACGGCTTCGACAAACAGTCCCTTCAGTTGCGCGATGCGCGCTTCGTCGGCGCCGGTCTGCTGCGCGAGTTCGAAGAACTGGTTGCGGTGATCGAACGCGAAGCCGAGTACTTCGTCCCATTGCCTGCGGGCAGGGGAGACGCGATGCAGACGCGCCAGCGTCGCGTCGCGATCGGGACGGCGCATGCGTTGCGGATCGGCTTTGGCTTCGCGCAGGAAGTAGTCGAGTTCGGCGGGCGTCGGCATCGCCGGGGCGCAGCCGTGACGCGACACGACCAGCGCGCCGCTCGCATTCGCGGCACGCGCGCAGGCTTCTAGCGGTTGATCGCGCAACCATCCGGAAAGGAAGCCGGACGCGAACGCATCGCCTGCGCCGAGTACGTTCAGCACTTCCACTTCCACGCCGCCATGAATCGGTGCATCGTCAAGCGTTGCGGGCACGTTGCCGTCGATGATCTGGCAACCCAGCGGTCCGCGCTTGACAACCAGCGTGGCGGGCGTCACGGCGCGGACCATCGCGAGCGCGTCGATCAGTTCGGTCTTGCCGCCGGCGATGCGGAATTCCTCCTCGGTGCCGATCACCAGATCGAAGAGCGGCAGGATGCGCTGCAAATGCGCGGTCACGCCTTCGTCGGCGACAAAGCGGGTTTCGCCGTCTGCTTTGCCCGTGAGGCCCCACAACACCGGACGGTAGTCGATATCGAGCACGGTGCGCACCTGGTTGCGCCGCGCGTAGTCCAATGCGCGGCGGCTCGTGCGGTTAACCTGTTCGGTCGAGAAATGTGTGCCGGTGATCAACAGCGCCTTCGACGACGCGATGAACGCCTCGTCGAAATCCGCTTCATCGACGGCCATGTCCGCGCAGTTCTCGCGATAGAAGATCAGCGGGAACGTTTCGCGGTCTTTCAGGCCGAGCAGAACCAAAGCGGTCAAGCGCGCCTGATCGACGCGCACGTGACTGACGTCGCAACCTTCCCTGGTGAGCGTCTCGGTGAGAAAGCGGCCCATGTGATCGTTGCCGACGCGCGCCAGCATCGCCGACGCGAGCCCAAGCCGCGCGCAACCGAACGCGATATTCGCCGACGAACCGCCGAGGTACTTCGCGAAGCTCGACACGTCTTCGAGCCGCGCGCCTACCTGCTGCGCGTACAGATCGACGGCGAGGCGGCCGAGGCAAACGATGTCGCGGCTGCGGCCCGGCGCGAAGCGGCTGGCGCCGGCCTGGTCTACGCCGACTTCGCTGGAGGTGCTGGAATGATCCATGAATGTTCCTGAATAGCTGAGCGCGGCAACAGGCACGGCAAGCGCCTGCCCCACGCGCGAATGAATCAGATCGTCGCGCCGTCGAGTTCGCCGATCATCTTCTGCATCTCGGCGCCGCCGGCCATCATGTCGAGTACTTCGTCCTTGCTGATGGTGTCCTTCGTGAACGTGCCGAGCGATTTGCCGCGATTGAGCAGCGTGAACGAATCGCCGATCGGATACGCGTGGTGCACGTTGTGCGTGATGAAAATCACCGAAATGCCCTTTGCGCGCGCCGTGTGAATCAGTTTCAGCACGTTGAAGCTCTGCTTGACACCGAGCGCGGCAGTCGGCTCGTCGAGGATCAGCACACGCGCGCCGAAGTGAATCGCCCGCGCGATCGCCAGACATTGCTTCTCACCACCGGACATCGTGCCGATCGGCTGATGAGGATCGCGCACGTTGATGCCCATTTCGGCGAGCTTGTCGCGTGCGGTTGTCGCGCTGGTTTCGAGGTCCATCACGTTCAGGAAGCCGAACAGTTTTTTCTGCGGCTCGCGGCCCATGAAGAAGTTGCGCGCCACCGACAGCAACGGCACCAGTGCAAGATCCTGATAGACGGTGGCGATGCCGAGATCGAGCGCGTCTTTCGGCGACTCGAACAGCACGGGTTTGCCGTCCACCAGATACTGACCGGACGAGGGTTGGTGCACGCCGGCGAGGGTCTTGATCAGCGTCGACTTACCCGCGCCGTTGTCGCCGAGCAGGCAATGCACTTCGCCGCGCTTCAGGCGCATGGTCACGCCGCTCAGTGCGATGACCTGACCGAAGTACTTGCTGACGTTTTCGAGCGCGAGAATCACGTCGTCCTGCGGCGCGCCCGTCGTACTCACAGCGCTCACGGTATTCGTATCGGACATGTTCGCCTCCTCGTTGTTACGATTGCGCGACGCGGCGGCGCACATAGTGATTGAACAGCACGGCGATCAGCAGCATCACGCCGAGGAACACGCGGAACCAGTCGGAGTCGACGTTCGTGTAGGTGATGCCGATCTGTACGACGCCGAAGATCAGCGCGCCGAAGCAGGCACCGATCACCGAGCCGTAGCCGCCGGTCAGCAGCGTGCCGCCGATCACCGCCGCGATGATGGCTTCGAATTCGGCTTGCAGCCCACGGTCGGCCGCGGCCGACCCGATATCGCACACTTGCAGCACGGCGAACAGGCATGCGCAGAACGCGGTCAGCACGAACAGCGAGATCTTCACGCGCCGCACCGGCACGCCGACGTTCTTCGCCGCATTGGCGTCGCCGCCGACCGCGAAAATCCAGTTGCCGAAGCGGGTTTTGGCGAGCGTGAACGCGCAGACCGCGGCCAGCGCGAACCACCAGAGCAGGACTTTCGGAATGCCTGGCACAAGCGGGTTGCCGTTGTCGAGCAGCTTGACGATACCGATGTGGCCGAGCCAGGCGAACAGGCCCTTGAACGCGACGCCCTGGAAGAACGTATGGGCGAACCAGTCGTGAGCGGCAACGTCGCCCACGCCGGAGATGATCGTGCGATCGGCGAACATCACCGAGAGCGCCAGCGTGAGCCCGCGCAAAATGAATAGAAACGCCAGCGTGACGATGAACGACGGCAGCCGCGTGCGCATCACGAGGTAGCCGTTGAGCGCGCCGAGCAGCATCGAGCCGGCGAACGCAAACACGATCGACAACGCAATCGGCCAATGGAAGTACATCGTGGGCAGCGCGACCATCATGCCCGCAAAGCCGATCATCGAGCCGATCGACAGATCGAATTCGCCGGCGATCATCAGCAGGCACGCGCCGACCGAAATCAAGCCGAGATATGCGGCCACCTGTGACCAGTTCATCACGCCGTCGAGGTTGAACATGCCCGAGTTGCCGGCCGCAAACCCGAACACGAGGAACACCATCACCGTGCCGGCGAGCGCCGCGAATTCCGGACGGTTCAGCAGATGCCTGACCCAGGATTCCTGGCGGACACGCTCGTCGGACGTTGCAGTTGTCTCGGTTGCGGAAGGGGGCTGCTTGCGCGAATGGAAGTGGAAGGGGTTGGCTACGCCCATTGAAGCTCTCCTTGATGCGCCGGTGGATGGCAGTCAGTGACCGACCGTGGCGCTTAATGCGTGTAAAAGCGCATGTAAAAGCATGGCGAATGCAGGCGTGGGGCGGCCCGGCCGGTCGCGGCCGGCCGCATCCACTTTCTTCATACCTGGCGGAACGGTTCTCCCGTGTCCGTACTCCCTGCGCAATACGTCAGCGGTACTGCCCAGCGTATTTCACGACCTTGTCGATATTGGCCTTGGTGATGAAGCCCGGGCCGGAGCCGATATTGCGCGGCCCATAAGCGGGCGCCAGGCCGTAAGTGGCGAGACGTTGCTGGAACTTCGGATTCGCCTGCAGGATCTGGCGGATCTTCGCTGGATCGGTGGTGTGTTCCTTCTTCACGACGGCGAGCACGGCGACCGGGATATAGCCTTGCAGGTAGGGTTGCTGGTCGATCGCGAACTGGATCGTGCCGTCCTGGATGCCCTTGGCGATGTCATTGTCGAAGTCGAAGGTCGCGAACCAGACCTTGCCGGCGAGACCCATCTGCTGCAGCGCCTTGATCGTCGGCGCCGCCGACAGCGGGCCGAGGGTCAGTACCGCCTGGGTGTTCGGGTGATTGCGCAGATACGCGCTCACCTTGGATTGCACGCCGGTCGGATCCTGGCCGGCGTCGAGCGTGGAGGCCTTGAAGTCGACGCCGATCGCCTCGGCAAAGCCGCGGCAGCGTTCGAACGAAGCCGGGTTGGTCGCGTAATGGTTGACGCACAGGAACGACTTGATGCCCGCTGCCTTCGCCTTTTCGCCGGCGGCTTTGCCCGCGGCGTATTCCGGCTGGCCAACGTGCATGATCGCGCCGAGCTGCGCGCTTTGCTCTTCGGTGCCGGAGTTGATCGTGACGAGCGGGATGTGTTTCTGAGTGACCTTGGCGATCGAACTCTTGAGCACGTCGAAGTCGGCGATCGAGACGATCACGCCGTCGTAGTTGCGTGCGGCGCCCTGTTCAACCAGGCGTGCCATGTCGGCGATGTCGCCGTTCGGCGGATTGCGGTAGTCGGTCTCGACGTTGAAGTCCTCGTCGGCCTGTTTGATGGCGTTCTTGATGGTGTTCCACCACGAATCCGAATCCGGCGCGTGGCTGATCAGCACGAAGTGAGCGTCAGCCGCGCGGGCGGCCGACGCCGCACCGAATCCCGTCGCCAACGTCAATGCCGTTACCAGAATCCTGAGCGTAGCCTTGCCATTGCAAAGTCTCATTGTCTCCACCTTTCTCGGTCTGTCGTTATTGAAGGAGCGTCTGGCGGGCTGTCCATCTGCACGTGTATCGGCACATGTCGGCGAAGCACCATCGCTCACGACCAAGATTAGGTCATCTTTCGAAGCGTTGCAATGAAAATTTCATAACAAATAAAAATGGAAAATACGTTCCATTTGATGTGGCGCCTGCCTATAATCGGCAGCGTCGACATGACGTGCAGCGGGCTTGCAGAGGCCCTGCCGCACTGCAATAGAGCAACGAAGAGAGAGCCATGGCGGAAGAGAGCACAGAAGAATTGCGGAGCGTCGAAGAATTGATGCAGCGCATCGCGGAAAACTACGAAGCGTTGCCGCGTCAGTTGAAGAACGTCGCGACGTATATCGAGCAGCATCGCGCGAGCGTCATGGTGGATCGCACCAGCGATATCGCTGCGAGCTGCGGCGTGCACCCGTCGGCGGTGGTGCGCTTTGCGCAACGCTTCGGTTTTTCCGGGTTCTCCGATTTGCAGGCGGTGTTTCGTCAGGCGTATACGGGGCAGGGCACGTCGTCGCCGAGTTATCAGCAGAGGATTCGCAAGCTGATCGACGAGAAGCCCGGCGCGTTGTCCGGTGGCGCCGTGGCGCGCGAATTCATTGCGGCCTCTCGTGGCGGTCTTGAAGAACTCGAAGCCGGTCTCGACGACATGCAATTCGATGCCGCGGTGAAGATGCTGCAGCAGGCCGACAACATCTATGTGATCGGTGTGCGGCGCTCCTTTCCGGTGGCGAGCTACATCGTCTACGCGTTGCAGCACACGCCCAAGCGCGTGCATCTGGTGTCGGGTTTCGGCGGCATGTATCGCGAACAGATCCGCAGCGTCAAAAAGGGCGACGTGGTGATCGCGATCAGCTTCGCGCCGTATGGCAAGGAAACGCAGTACTGCTTGCGTGTCGCGCATCATCATCAGGCGAAGACGCTGGTGATTACCGATAGCCAGTTGTCGCCGCTCGCGCGTTATGCAACCACGCAACTGTATGTGAAAGAGGGCAGCGCGTTTGCGTTCCGTTCGCTGACCAGCACGATCTGTTTGTGCCAGGCGTTGTTCATTGCGCTCGCGTACAAGCTCGAATTGAACGTAGAAGAATCCAAAGACACTGGAGGATACGATGACTGAAACGGCAGGCGGCAAGACGATTGACGTAGCGGTGTTCGGCGCGGGGCGCATCGGCAAGATTCACGCGGCGAATCTTGCACGCCAACCGGGCGTGCGGCTCAAGTATGTGGTCGACGTGAATCGCGAGGCGGCCGCGGCGCTCGCCGCCGAACACGGCGCGCAGGTCGCGGATATCGACGGCGCAATGGGCGACGCGTCGATCGGCGCGACGGTGATCTGTTCGAGTACGGACACGCATGCGGATCTGATCATGAAATCCGCCGCGCAGAAGAAGCATGTGTTCTGCGAGAAGCCGGTGGACCTGACTTTGGAGCGGGCGCGTACCTGCGCCGAAGCGGTCGAGCGTGCGGGCGTGGTGTGCATGATCGGTTTCCAGCGCCGCTTCGATCCTACGTTCTCCGCGTTGAAAGCGCGCGTCGATGCAGGCGAAATCGGCACGCCGGAAATGCTGGTGGTAACGAGCCGCGACCCGGGCGCGCCGCCGGTCGAATACATCCGGCACTCGGGCGGTATCTTCAAGGACATGCTGATTCACGACTTCGACATCTTCCGCTGGATTCTCGACGACGAAGCCGACACCCTGCATGCCACCGGCAGTTGTCTCTCCGACCCGGCGATTGCCGAGGCGGGCGATATCGATTCGACCGCGGTGACGATCCGCACGAAGCGAGGCCGCCTGTGTCAGATCAACACGGCGCGCCGCGCGGCGTATGGCTACGACCAGCGCTTCGAGATACTCGGCAGCACCGGCATGTTGCAGGCAGGCAATGTGCGACCCACTGAAGTCACCGCGTACTCGAAAACCGAAGTATCGAGCGACGTGCCTGAAGCATTTTTTCTCGAACGCTATCGGGCGGCTTATGCACTTGAAATCGCGCATTTCTTCGACGCGATCATGCACGGCAAGCCGGTTCGCACGACCGTCGCCGACGGCCTGAAAGCGCTTGAACTCGCCGACGCCGCTACGCGCTCGTGGCGCGAGGGACGCGCGGTAAAACTGGGCGAGGTATCGTGATGAAGACGGGTACGCAAGCAGTGCGTATGGGCGTAGTCGGCCTTGGACGATTGGGCAAGCGTCACGCGGAGAACCTGGCGTATCGCGTGCCGGGCGCTTCGTTGGTGGCCGCTTGCAGTCCGCTGGAAGAGGAACGGGCGTGGGCGCGCGAGGCGTTGCCCGAGTCGCTTCTCTATGACGATTACGCGGACTTGCTCGCCAATCGCGAGGTGGATGCCGTGTGGCTCGTCACGCCTTCGTCGTTGCACGCGCAACAGATCGTCGATGCGTTGCGCGCCGGCAAACATGTGTTCTGCGAGAAGCCGTTGTCGCTGGATGTTGCCGAGTGCGAGCGCGTGCTGGCTGAAGCCGCGCGCTATCCGCATCTGCAAGCGACCATCGGCTTCATGCGCCGTTTCGATCCGAGCTACAAGGACGCGTTCGACAAGATCGAGACGGGCGTAATCGGCCGGCCTTTTCTGGTCCGCTCGCAAACGACCGACAAGAACGACACCGACGGTTTCTTCGTGCGTTTCGCTGCGACTTCCGGTGGCATTTTTCTCGACTGCACCGTGCACGATATCGACGTCGCGCGCTGGCTGCTTGGCAAACCGCGCGCCAAACGTGTGTTCGCGACTGGTACCGTCGCGCTGCATGAGGGCTTGCGCGAATTTGGCGACATCGATAACGGGGTGGCGATCTGCGAGTTCGAAGACGGCAAGCTCGCGATGTTTTATGCGTCGCGCACGCAGGCGCATGGTAATGATACGCACAGCGAAGTGATTGGTACGGGCGGGGCGTTGGCGATCGGTTGTAATCCGCGGGTGAATCGCGTCGAGATTTATGATGCCACGGGCATCCGCAATGAATGTACGCCGAGCTTTTTTGATCGATTCGAGGAGGCGTTTCTGCATGAGGCGCGGGCGTTTGTTGCCGCGGTACTGCACGCGGGCGCGGTGGCAAATGCGGGCGCGACGCTCGCCGATGCGCTTGAGGCGACGCGGATCGCTACCGCGTTGCGGACTTCGCTTCAGAGCGGGGAGGCGGTGATGTTATAGCGATTTGGTTGTTTGCCTGCGGCGGTGGTTATTGTCTGTTTGCCTACGGCGTTGCCCTTTCTTGATTTGTTATTGGTTTATTGGCGTTTCCCCTGTGCTGTTTGCCTGCTCGGCGCTTTTTGTCTGGGTGCCTGCGGTGTTGGCCTTTCCTTGATTTGATATTGGTTTATTAGCGTCGCCCCTGTGCGGGGCAGGCACTCACTTTCTTTGCCGCCGCAAAGAAAGTAAGCAAAGAAAGCGGCGGCACACCGCTAATTCTTAAGCGGGTCCCCTGGCTTGGAGGAGGTAGTGGAGCATCTGGAATCAGTGTTCCCGCGCACTCCGCGCCGGTGACAAGGCAGTCATACTTCCGGCGGCGCTGCGCGCGCCGTCGCGGTACTTCCCAACACCGATCGCAGATGGGCGCCTCCGGCATCATTCTTCCCGCCTCGCACTGCGTGCTCGCCGGAACGGTCTGCAAGGGAAACCAGTGACTTCGTTTGCGCGCGGCGGGGGCCATCGGCTCCGCCTCGGCGAAGCGCCCGAATGTGCGAGTGCGGGCCATCACGCAAAGCGAAGAGTCGGTACGACAGTGAAGATTGGCAATGCAACGGCGGGCCAACGCGCCAGACAAAACGCGAGCGCCGCGGCGAGGCATGGGGGACGGACGGTGAGCCACCGCGCCGGGCAAAACGTTGACGCGAAACTGGCAGGCGGTTTGATGAAGTACCGCGTCGGCGCGCGCAGCGCCGCCGGAAGTATGACTGCCTTGTCACTAGCGCGAAGTGTGCGAGGGCACCGATTCCAGATGCTCCACTCTCCATTTCCGTATTGGAACAGAGGTGTTGCAACGACCGGTTGAATCCGCCGCCGCTTTCTTTGCTTACTTTCTTTGCGGCGGCAAAGAAAGTAAGTGCCTGCCCCGCCCAGGGGCGACGCTAATAGACCACCAAGAAATCAAGGAAAGGCCAACGCCGCAGGCACGCAGACAGAAAGCGCCGAGCAGGCAAACAGCACAGGGGGAACGCCAATAAACCAATAACAAATCAAGGAAAGGCCACCGCCGCCCGGCGGCTAACCACATCGTGCGGTAAAATTTGACGCCTGACATCCAGCGTCGTCTACGACGCCTCACCCCGAAGGTCATCGTCGATGCAAATTCAGATTCACAAGGAAGTCGATGCGCGCGGGCTGATGTGCCCGCTGCCCATTTTGCGCGCCAAGAAGGCGCTCGCCGACATGGAAAGCGGCCAGATCCTCAAAGTGCTGGCCACCGATCCAGGCTCGCAACGCGATTTCGCCGCGTTCGCAAAGCAAACCGGCAATGAAATCGTCGAAAGCTCCGTGCAAGACAAGATTTTTACGTTCCTGATGCGCAGGCGCTGACACGGACTTCAACTCAGCAGCGCTGAGTTGCGCAAAACGTCTCGTGCCCCAAAACAAAAGGCGCTGTGCCCGCAAACGCGGGGCACAGCGCCTTTTTTACTTCTTGCCGGGGTCCGACAAGCTTCCCGGCAAACCGCCGTTCAGCCTTCCAGCACCGGCGAACGCGTACGCAGATACTCCTGGAAATCCGCCGCCACTTCAGGGTGACGCAGCGCGAACTCGACCGTCGCCTTCAGGTAACCAAGCTTGCTGCCACAGTCGAAACGCGTGCCGTGGTACTTGTACGCAAGCACCTGTTCGTCGGCGAGCAGCGATTGAATTGCGTCCGTCAGCTGCAATTCGCCGCCTGCGCCCGGCTTCAGCGCGCGCAGATGTTCGAAGATCCGCGGCTTAAGCACATAGCGGCCCACCACGCCGAGATTCGACGGCGCAACGGCCGGCTCCGGCTTTTCGACGATGCCTGACATCTTGATGATCGAGTCTTCCCACTCCTTGCCGTCGACAATACCGTACGACTTCGTCTCCGCGGCCGGGATCTCTTCGACGCCGATCACCGAGCTGTGATAGTGGTCGAACACCTCGATCATCTGCGTCATCACAGGCGGCGTGCCGTACAGCAAGTCGTCCGCGAGGATCACGGCGAACGGGTTGTCGCCCACCAGTTTTTCGGCGCACATCACCGCATGGCCGAGACCGAGCGCTTCCGGCTGACGCACGTAGAAGCAGTCGACATGGCTCGGCTTGATGCTGCGCACCAGTTCCAGCAGCTTGTCCTTGCCGCGCGCTTCCAGTTCCGCTTCGATTTCGTATGACTTATCGAAGTGGTCCTCGATCGCGCGCTTGCTGCGGCCCGTGACGAAGATCATTTCAGTGATGCCGGCCGCCATTGCCTCTTCCACCGCGTATTGAATCAGCGGCTTGTCGACGATCGGCAACATCTCCTTCGGGCTTGCCTTCGTGGCAGGAAGGAACCGCGTGCCGAGACCTGCTACCGGAAATACCGCTTTCGTAACTTTTAGCATGTGAATACCCTGAGTCCTCGGGTTTAGCTTTAGGTCCGCGCCCATCCTCAAGAGGTGGGCACGGAGCCTTCGATCAGGCCGGCAAGCGCGCCAATTGGGCTTTCAGCTTGCCGATAGTGGTTTCAAATTCTGCGAGCCTTTTCTGCTCCTGCTCAACGACTGCGGGCGGCGCCTTTGCAACAAAACTTTCATTCTGCAATTTGGCATTACATTTGGTGACTTCCGTGCTCAGCCGCGCAATTTCCTTCGACAGACGTTCGCGCTCGACCGCCACGTCGATTTCCACCTTCAGCACCAGCTTGTCATTCCCTACGATAGCAATTGGCGCGCCATCCGCCTGCGCGTCCAGGGTTGCCTCGTCGGCAATGATCTGCACTTCCGACAAACGGGCCAACGCCTGAGCGTACGGCGCGAAGGTGCGCAGGCGCTCGGCGTTGCCGGTCGCGAGCAGCGGCACCTTGGTCGCTGGCGACAGATTCATTTCGCCGCGCAGATTCCGGCACGCGTCAATCACTGCTTTCAGCTCCGCCGCCCATTGCTCCGCCTCTTCGTCGAGCTTCGACGGCTCGGCGACGGGGTAGGGCTGCACCATAATGGACGCTTCGCCCTCTGTCTTGCCTTGCGGATAACGACCGGCCAACGGCGCTACTTTTTGCCACAACGCTTCGGTGATGAACGGAATCACCGGATGCGCGAGGCGCAATACGGTTTCGAGTACGCGCAGCAGCGTGCGGCGCGTGGCGCGCTGCTGGTTCGGCTGACCCGTCTGGATCTGAACCTTGGCGAGTTCGAGATACCAGTCACAGTATTCGTCCCACACGAACTTGTATAGGGCGTTGGCCACATTGTCGAAGCGATAGTCGGCAAAGCCCTTGGCGACTTCCGCTTCGACGCGTTGCAGGTGCGAAACGATCCAGCGATCGGCCGACGAGAAATTCAGGTGGCCGTCCGGGCCGCATTCGCCGCATTGTTCTGGCTTGCCGAAACCGCAGTCGTGGCCTTCGCAGTTCATCAGCACGAAACGCGTGGCATTCCACAGCTTGTTGCAGAAGTTGCGATAGCCTTCGCAGCGCGCCAGATCGAAGTTGACGTTGCGCCCGAGCGTGGCCATCGACGCCATCGTGAAGCGCAGCGCGTCCGTGCCGAAGGCCGGGATGCCGTCCGGGAATTCCTTGCGGGTTTTCTTTTCGATCGACGCGGCCTGCTTCGGATTCATCAGACCGGTGGTGCGCTTGGCGACCAGCGTATCGAGATCGATGCCGTCCACGATATCGATCGGATCGAGCGTGTTGCCCTTGCTCTTCGACATCTTCTGGCCTTCGTGGTCGCGCACCAGACCGTGCACGTAGACCGTGTCGAACGGCACCTTGCCGGTGAAGTGCGTGGTCATCATGACCATGCGGGCGACCCAGAAGAAGATGATGTCGAAACCGGTGACCAGCACCGACGACGGCAGGAAGTGCTTCAGTTCTGTCGTTTCGTTCGGCCAGCCGAGCGACGAGAACGGCACCAGCGCCGACGAGAACCATGTGTCGAGCACGTCTTCGTCGCGCTTCAGGGCGCCCGTGTAGCCGGCCGCGGCGGCCTTGGCGCGGACTTCCTCTTCCGTTTTGGCGACGAAGATTTCACCGTTTTCGCCGTACCACGCCGGGATCTGATGGCCCCACCAGAGTTGGCGCGAGATGCACCAGTCCTGGATGTTTTCGAGCCATTGGTAGTAGGTCGTGGTCCAGTTTTCCGGCACGAATCTGATTTCGCCGCTGCGCACGACGTCGAGCGCCGTTTCCGCGATCGACTTGCCCGGATTGAAGGTGCCTTCCGGGGCCGGCTTGCTCATCGCGACGAACCATTGGTCCGTCAGCATCGGCTCGATGACCACACCGGTGCGGTCGCCGCGCGGCACCATCAGTTTGTGCGGCTTGACCGATTCGAGCAGGCCGAGCGCTTCGAGGTCGGCGACGACCAGCTTGCGCGCTTCGAAACGGTCCAGACCGCGGTATTTTTCCGGCGCGTTGTCGTTGATCTTCGCGTCGAGCGTGAGGATTTCGATTTGCGGCAGTTTGTGGCGCAGGCCGACCTGATAGTCGTTGAAATCGTGTGCGGGCGTGACTTTGACCACGCCGGTGCCGAATTCGCGATCGACGTACTCGTCGGCGATGATCGGGATTTCGCGGCCGGTGAGCGGCAGCTTGACCGTTTTGCCGATCAGGTGCGCGTAGCGTTCGTCTTCCGGATGGACCATGGCGGCGGTGTCGCCGAGCATGGTTTCCGGGCGCGTGGTGGCGACCGTCAGATGGCCCGAGCCGTCCGCGAGCGGGTACTGGATGTGCCAGAGGTGGCCGTTTTCCTCTTCGCTGACCACTTCGAGGTCGGAGACGGCGGTGAGCAGCACCGGATCCCAGTTCACGAGCCGCTTGCCGCGATAGATCAGGCCCTGTTCATACAGGCGTACGAAGACATCGCGCACGGCGGCCGACATTTTGTCGTCCATCGTGAAGTATTCGCGCGACCAGTCGATCGACGCGCCGAGACGGCGCACCTGATTCGTGATGGTCGAGCCGGATTGCTGCTTCCATTCCCAGACGCGTTCGGTGAATTTTTCGCGGCCGAGGTCGTGGCGCGAGACGCCTTCGGCGTCCAGTTGACGTTCGACGACGATTTGCGTGGCGATGCCCGCGTGGTCCGTACCCGGCACCCAGAGGGTGTTTTCACCGAGCATGCGGTGATAGCGGGTGAGGCCGTCCATGATCGTTTGATTGAACGCATGGCCCATGTGGAGGGTGCCCGTGACGTTCGGGGGCGGCAGTTGAATCGAGAAGTCTTTCTTGTTCTCGTCGAAGGATGGCGCCGCGTAGGCGCGCTTTTCCCATTCGGGGCCCCAATGGGCTTCGATGGTGTGGGGCTCGAAGCTTTTTGCAAGGGTGGAGGTGGTGTCGCTCGGGGTCTCGCTCATTTGTCGGTCTGCTGGAAGATGCAAAGAATGCTCGATTATAAGCGGCGCTGCGGGTGGGGCCTTGGATTGGGGTTTTGTTTGCCTGGGCGGCGCTATGGTCTGCACGCCTGCGGCGTTGGGTTTTGCTTTCGTTTTTTGCCTTCGCGGCGCTTTCTGTCTGTGTGCCTACGGCGGTGGCCTTTCCTTGTTTTCTTAGTGATCTATTAGCGTCGCCCCTGTGCGGGGCAGGCACTTACTTTCTTTGCCGCCGCAAAGAAAGTAAGCAAAGAAAGCGGCTTCACACCGCCAATTCTTAAGCGGGTCCCCTGGCTTGGAGGAGGTAGTGGAGCATCTGGAATCGGTGTTCTCGCGCATTCCGCGCTGGTGACAAGGCAGTCATACTTCCGGCGGCGCTGCGCGCGCCGCAGCGGTACTTCCCAACACCGATCGCAGATGGGCGCCTCCGGCATCATTCTTCCCGCCTCGCACTACGTGCTCGCCGGAACGATCTGCGAGGGAAACCAGTGACTTCGTTTGCGCGCGGTGGGGGCCATCGGCTTCGCCTCGGCGAAGCGCCCGAATGTGCGAGTGCGGGCCATCACGCGGAGCGAAGAGCCGGTACTACAGTGAAGATTGGCAATGCAACGGCGGGCCAACGCGCCGGACAAAACGCGAGCGCCCCGGCGAGGCATGGGGGACGGACGGTGAGCCACTGCGCCGGGCAAAACGTAGACGCGAAATTGGCGAGCGGTTCGATGAAGTACCGCGTCGGCGCGCGCAGCGCCGCCGGAAGTATGACTGCCTTGTCACCGGCGCGGAATGCGCGAGAACACAGATTCCAGATGCTCCACTACCTCCTCCAAGCCAGGGGACCCGCTTAAGGGTTAGCGGTGTGAAGCCGCTTTCTTTGCTTACTTTCTTTGCGGCGGCAAAGAAAGTAAGTGCCTGCCCCGCACAGGGGCGACGCTAATAGACCACTAAGAAATCAAGGAAAGGCCACCGCCGCAGGCATACAGACATAAAGCGCCGCGAAGGCAAAAAACCCAAAAAAACCGCAAAAAACCCTCAGCCCCGGAGGGGCATATAATGTCGGACGCACTTGCCGTCCCTCCCACAAAATGCCCGATCTGCTAGCCAATCTAAACCCCGAACAACACGCTGCGGTAACGCTGCCAAACGAGCCAGCGCTCATTCTGGCCGGCGCGGGTAGCGGCAAAACCCGCGTCCTGATCACTCGCATCGCGTGGCTCATCCAGCACGGGCTGGCATCGCCCGCGACCATCCTGGCGGTGACCTTCACCAATAAAGCCGCCCGCGAAATGATGTCGCGTCTCTCGGCGCTCTTGCCGATCGACACAAGAGGCATGTGGATCGGCACCTTCCACGGTCTCTGCAACCGCATGCTGCGGGCCCATCACCGTGATGCCGGATTGCCGGCCACCTTCCAGATCCTCGATACCGCGGACCAGCTCTCCGCGATCAAGCGTCTGATGAAGGGCCTCAACGTCGACGATGAAAAGTACCCGGCGAAAAATCTCCAGTACTTCATCAACAACGCCAAAGAACAAGGCCTGCGCCCGAAAGACGTCGACGCTACCGACAACTTCAACCGCAAATTCGTCGAGCTCTACGAAGCCTACGATCAGCAATGCCAGCGCGAAGGCGTCGTCGATTTTCCGGAACTGCTGCTGCGCTGCTATGAGCTGCTCGCGCACAACCCGCCGCTGCGCGCCCACTATCAGGCGCGCTTCCGTCACATTCTGGTCGACGAGTTCCAGGACACCAACAAGCTGCAATACGCATGGCTCAAGCTGCTCGCGGGCCAGACCAACTCGATCTTTGCCGTCGGCGACGACGATCAGTCGATCTACGCATTCCGCGGTGCAAACGTCGGCAACATGCGCGACTTCGAACACGAGTTCAACGTCCGTCATCTGATCAAGCTCGAGCAGAACTACCGCTCGCACGGCCATATTCTCGATGCGGCCAATCGGCTGATCGCCAATAACTCGCGCCGTCTGGGCAAGAATCTGCGCACCGACGCGGGCCACGGCGAACCGGTGCGCGTGTATGAGTCCGCGACCGATTCGCAGGAAGCCGGCTGGATCGTCGAGGAAATCAAGGCGCTCATCAGCACGGGCACGTCGCGCAGCGAAATCGCGATCCTCTACCGCAGCAACGCGCAGTCGCGCACGATCGAACACACGCTGGTGAACGCGGGCATCGCGTATCGCGTGTACGGCGGTCTGCGCTTTTTCGAGCGTCAGGAAGTCAAGCATGCGCTCGCGTATCTGCGCCTGATCGACAATCCGAACGACGACACCGCGTTCGCGCGCGTCGTCAATTTCCCGACGCGCGGCATCGGCGCGCGTTCGATCGAGCAACTCGCGGACGCGGCGCGTCTCTACAACTGTTCGATGGCCGCGGCGATTCCGTATGTCGCGGGCAAGGCGGGTTCGAGTCTCGCCGGCTTCGCGAATCTGATCGGCAGGATGCGCGCGGAAACGCAGCAGATGAGCCTGCCGGAAACGGTCGAATACGTGGTCCGCACGAGCGGTCTCGCGGAGTTCTACCAGAACGAACGCGAAGGCCAGGACCGGCTGGAAAACTTGCAGGAACTGGTCAACGCCGCCGCCGCTTTCGTCAGCGAGGAAGGCTACGGCATGGATACGCCGGCGCGCTCGATTCCGCTGCGTCCCGGCGCCACCGCGGCACCCGAACTCGCCGTTGCCACCAACGATCCGAACACAGTCGTGCTGGATGCGCCAGATATCGCCGATCCGGCGCAAAACCCGGACACGATGACGCCGCTCGCCGGTTTCCTGTCGCACGCGTCGCTCGAAGCGGGCGACAACCAGGCGCAAGCAGGCCAGGAAGCCGTGCAGTTGATGACGGTGCACGCGGCCAAGGGCCTGGAATTCACCGCGGTATTCATCACCGGTCTTGAAGAGGGGCTGTTCCCGCATGAGAACAGCGCGATGGAATCGGACGGTCTGGAGGAAGAGCGCCGTCTGATGTACGTGGCGATCACGCGGGCGAAGGAGCGTTTGTATCTGTCGTTCGCACAGAGCCGGATGCTGCATGGCCAGACGCGCTACAACATCCGTTCGCGTTTCTTCGACGAACTGCCGCAGGAAACGCTCAAGTGGCTCACGCCGAAGGTCGAGGCGGGCGCGCGCTGGGGCGGCCGGTCGGATAACGCCGGTTATGGGCGCGACTGGTTCGCGCGGCCGGGGTATACGGGCGCTGCGTCGTCGACGCCCGCGCCGTTACCGGCCTTTGCCAACGAACAGCGCGCGGCGGAAACCGGTTTCCGCGTCGGCCAACATGTGTTCCATACGAAGTTCGGCGAAGGGACGATCACCGCGCTCGAAGGCGGCGGCACCGACGCGAAAGCGCAAGTCAAATTCAAGCGGCATGGCGAGAAGTGGCTGGCGCTCGCGGTCGCCAAACTGCAGGCGGTCGAATGAGTACAGCCAGTATCGATGTCGCCCAGAGCGGCGCTCCTGTCACGCATCGTCCGCTCGGCATTCTGGCGGCGTTGCCCCAGGAACTCGGCGATCTGATCGAAGCGATGCGCGGCGAATCCGGTGTGCGCACCATCACGCATGGTCAGCGCGACTATCACCTCGGCACTGTGCACGGCGCGCCGTGCGTGGTGACGTTGGCGCGGGTCGGCAAGGTCGCGGCGGCGGCAACCGTCAGCGCGCTGATTCATGCGTTCGATGTCGAGGCGGTCGTGTTCACGGGCGTCGCGGGCGGCGTGGGGCGGGAAGTGCGGGTCGGCGACATCGTCGTTGCCCACGCGCTGCTGCAACACGATCTCGACGCGTCGCCGCTGTTTCCACGCTTTGAAGTGCCTCTGCTCGGCATGTCCCGGTTTATAGCCGACGCGGCGCTTGCCGGGCAACTCGCTGCCGCGTGCGAGCGGTTTGTCACCGAAGAGGGCACGGCTTCGGCGGCGCGCTTCGGTACGCACACGCCGCGGGTGCATCGCGGGTTGATCATCAGCGGCGATCAGTTCGTCGCCAGTGCGGCCGGTGTACAGGCCTTGCGCGATGCGTTGCCGGACGCACTGGCCGTCGAGATGGAAGGTGCGGCGATCGCGCAGGTCTGTCACGAGTATGGCGTGCCGTGCGCGGTCGTGCGAACCATCTCGGATACCGCGGACGATCACGCGCCGCAGTCGTTCGCGTCGTTTCTGACGGAGATCGCCGGGACGTATTCGAACGCGATCCTGAAGCGGTTTCTGGAGGCGCGCGGCACGGTTTGACGCTCGCTTCGCGAGCTAACCTTGCCCCGATCCGCCTAGCGCCTCGCGCACCTGCTGCAACGCCGCCGGATCTTCGATCGTCGGCAAATCCCCCGGCTCGCGTCCTTCCGCCAGCGCCGCAATCGCGCGGCGCAGCAGCTTGCCGGAGCGCGTCTTCGGCAGCATCGATACCACATGCACGCGTGCCGGCCGCGCAATCGCGCCGAGCTGCCGGTCGACCGTCGCAGTCAGCGCCGCTTCCAGCTTCGCCCGCGCCTTGTCGCCGTCGTAGGCCTGCGCGTCGCGCAGCACCACGAACGCCAACGCCACCTGGCCCTTCAGCGCATCCGTCACGCCAACCACCGCGACTTCCGCGACCGCCGCGTGGCTCGACAACGCTTCCTCGATTTCGCGCGTGCCCAGCCGATGACCGGCGACGTTGATCACGTCGTCGGTGCGGCCGAGGATCGTCACATAACCATCTTTGTCCTGGATGCCCCAGTCGAACGTCGAGTAGACCTGCTGGTTCGGGATGCTCGACCAGTACGTGCTGACAAAGCGCTTATCGTCGCCCCACACGGTCGACATGCAGCCCGGCGGCAGCGGATAACCGAGCGTGAGCACGCCTTTTTCGCCGGGCGCGCAGGGCTCGCCGGTCAGTTCGTTGCGCAAGGTCAGATTGAAGCCGGCAGACGGTACGCCCGGCGAACCGAGTTTGGTCGGCAACGCCTGAACGCCGCGCGGAATCGCCAGAATCGGCCAGCCGGTCTCGGTCTGCCAGTAGTTGTCGATCACCGGCTTGCCGAGCGCGTCGGCGATCCATGCGGCGGTCGGTTCGTCGAGCGGTTCGCCGGCCAGGAACAGCGCGCGCAGGCTCGACAGGTCGGCTTTCTTCAGCAGCGCGGGGTCCTGCTTTTTCAGCACGCGCAGCGCGGTCGGCGCGGTGAACATCAGGTTGATCTTGTGCTGCGCGACGAGGCGCCACCAGATGCCGCCGTCCGGGCGAATCGGCGTGCCTTCGTACATCACGGTGGTCAGGCCTGCGATCAGCGGCGCGTAGACGATGTAGCTATGGCCGACCACCCAGCCCACATCCGACGCCGTGAACATCGTGTCGCCGGGCTGGCCCTGAAAGATGTGTTCCATCGATGCCGCCAGCGCCACCGCATAGCCGCCCACATCCCGCTGCACGCCCTTCGGCTTGCCGGTCGTGCCCGATGTGTACAGCACATACGAAGGCTCGTTCGATTCGAGCCACTCGCACGGCACATGGGCGTCGAAAAACTGCCCGCGCAGTGGCTCGTAGGCGACCAGATAGCTTGCGTTGAGACGCTCGGGAGCGAGTTGCCGGTCGATCAGCAACACGTGCGGGGTCTTGTGCGCTGCCCGCGCGAGCGCTTCGTCGACGAGCGGCGTGTAGTCGATTACTTTGCCGCCGCGCGCGCCGGCGTCGGCGGTAACGATCAGCACGGGTTTCGCATCGTCGATGCGGGCGGCGAGATTCGGCGGGGCGAAGCCGCCGAACACCACTGAGTGAATCGCGCCGAGCCGCGCGCAGGCGAGCATCGCGAACAGCGCTTCGGGGATCATCGGCAGATAGAGGAGCACGACGTCGCCACGCTTTACGCCTAGCGAGCGCATCACCGCGGCCATGCGGTTGATTTCCGCGTACAGATCGGCGTACGTGTAGCGCCGCTCGATGCCGGTTTCCGTCGACACATACACCAGCGCGTTCTGTTGCGCGCGCTCGGCCAGATGCCGGTCCACCGCGTTATGGCACAGGTTCGTGCGCCCGCCGACAAACCAGCGCGCAAACGGCGGATTCGAGCGGTCGAGCACACTGTCGAACGGCGTCTCCCAATGAATCCGCCGCGCTTCGTCGCGCCAGAATGCCTCGGGGTTCTCGATCGAACGGCGGTGGAAGTCGCGATAGCTTGTCATCGGCGGCGATCCTTCTGCTGCATGAGTGAAGGAATTTCGAGTCGCACGCCCGGTTTGTACGGCGCGAGAGCGGGGGCGTGTATCCGCGCAAGCATAGAGCACGTGCGGCCGTGGGGACAACGCGGGTTCACCATGAGCGGGGCAGGGGCGATCCAGATGGCAGACCCTTGGCCCAAAGAAAAAAGGCGCCGCAGCGCCTTCTTCCTCATGCAACTGCCGGGCGAACCCATCAAGCTTGCGCGCGCTTGCCTTCGACATCCGGCAGAAACACCGTCAGCATGCCGATCAGCGGCAGGAACGAGCAGACCTTGTACACATACGCGATGCTGGTGGCGTCGGCCAACTGGCCGAGCACGGCCGCGCCGATCCCGCCCATGCCGAACGCGAAACCGAAGAACAACCCCGCAACCATCCCTACTTTGCCGGGGATCAGCTCCTGCGCATAGACGAGGATCGCCGAGAACGCCGAGGCCAGCACCACGCCGATGATCACGGTCAGCACGCCGGTCCAGAACAGGTTGGCATACGGCAGCAGCAGCGTGAACGGCGCGACGCCGAGGATCGACACACAGATCACATATTTGCGGCCGATCCTGTCGCCGATCGGACCGCCGATCACCGTGCCCGCCGCAACCGCCGCGAGGAACACGAACAGATGGACCTGCGCGGCCTGCACCGGCAGATGGAATTTGTCGATCAGATAGAAGGTGAAGTAGCTGTTGATGCTGGCGAGGTAGAAGTACTTCGAGAACACCAGCAGGATCAGTACGCCCATCGCGAACATGACCTTGTTGCGCGACAGCGTCGCGTGCCCGGCCACATTGCGCGCCTTCTTCACCGACGGATGCTGCTTGTACCAGCGGCCGATCTGCGCGAGCACGACGATCGCGACGAGCGCCGCCACCGAAAACCACGCGATGCTGCGCTGGCCGTGCGGAATCACGATCAACGCGGCGAGCAGCGGTCCGAGCGACGAACCCGCATTGCCGCCCACCTGGAACAGCGACTGCGCAAGACCGTGACGACCACCCGAGGCCATCCGCGCTACCCGCGACGACTCCGGATGAAACACCGACGAGCCGCAGCCGACCAGCGCCGCCGCCACCAGCAGCACGCTGAAACTCGGCGCGACCGACATCAGCAGCAGGCCGGCGAGCGTGAAGCCCATGCCGACCGGCAGCGAATACGGCTTCGGATGCTTATCCGTATAGATGCCGACGAGCGGTTGCAGCAGCGACGCGGTGATCTGGTAGGTCAGCGTAATCAGGCCGATCTGGCCGAAGGACAACGAAAAGTTGTCTTTCAGCATTGGGTAGATGGCCAGAATCAGCGACTGGATCATGTCGTTGAGCAGGTGCGAAAAGCTGATCGCACCGAGCACGGAATAGACCGTGCGCTGGACTTTGGCCGCCGGCTGCACGGCGGCGAGGTGGACGGGATTAGCGGTACCGGCTGACGCGCCGGCAAGGGCGCTTTTTTCGAGGCTCGTTTCCATACGCTAGATGAGAGAGAAGGAAAAAGATGACGGGTAATGAATCGAGGCTGCCGACTTAGGTTCATTGCTGGTTTCGATGCCGCGGCATTTCGACGCGGCGCCCGGCGTTGTCAGCTATTTGTCTAAGTTTAATGTGGCTCGTACGAATTGTAAGGACAATTTTTGTCGCGAATCGGACGCTTTGCGTGCCGCAAATGGAAGGGGATCCGACGTTATCGGCACCATGACGGTGCTTGGCGGCTGATGCGTTGCCACGGATAGGCGCGGCTGGCAACCCGTCTCAGAAATACGGTTCGGGTATTTTTGGCCATGTATAAAACGGTCGCGGGCGCGCGGCTTACGAGGCGGCGCTGCCCGGGACCGGGCGACACGCGGTCGGCATGAATGCGGGCAGCGCTAAAGATCGCAGACGTTTATGCCGTAGACCCGGAGAGAGAAGAAGCAATGCCGGAACCGACCTTTTCGGCAGTTCGACACGTGGGGACGAGAAATATGAAAGCAGTTTCGCTGGGTGGCCAGAAGGGCGCGGGGTTCGTACCGGAAGGAGAAGCGGCAGGCAAATCGCAATCGCATGGGCAGGGCGGCCGGGGACCGGCTGTGCGTCTCAAGGGCTTGTCGGTGAAGGCGATGTTGCGGCTGGCGTTCGCGGTGCTGCTGATCGGCACGCTTGCGATCGGCGTGTTTTCGCTTACCCAGATCAGCCGCCTGAACGGTTCCGCGCAGTCCATCTACGACCAGGGGCACGTCGCCAGCCGCGCCGCCGAGGAGGCGCGCGGCCACATGCTGCGCGCGAGCCGCGCGCAAAAGATGCTGCTGACCGCGACCACCGCGAAGGAGCGCGACGAACTCGGCGCCGACATCGATAAGGGTTTGAGCGGCCTTGCCGCGCAACTCGGCACGCTGCAACAGTACGTCGAAGCCTCCGACGCCAAGGCCGTCGATCAGCAGAAGAAATTCGCCGCTGCGGTCGCTACGTGGAGCGGTCACTTGCGCGATTTCGTGACGCTGGTGAAAGCGCAGCCGCTCGATCTGTCGCAGATGAACTGGCAGGTCGGCACGCAGGACGTGTCGCTGCTGGTCGAAACCGGCAAGCTCGAAAAACTCGTCGACGAACTGGTCGCACAGCGCGGCACGGCTGCGAAGGCGACCATCGAGGCGTCGGGCTTTATTTATCACTCGTCGTTCGTGATGATCGCGGTGATGACGGTCGCGCTGATCGTGCTGGCGTTCGGCATCAGCGAATGGGTGGTGCGACGCCTGGGCGCGCAACTCGGCGGCGAGCCGGGATACGCGAAGGAGATTGCCAGCCGGATCGCGGCGGGCGATCTGTCGAATCAGATCGTGCTGGGCCGCAAGGATAAGTCGAGCATGTTGTACGCGCTGCACGACATGCAGAACGGCCTCTCGACCACTGTCTCCGACATTGCAGCGAGCGCCGATGCGATTGCGACTGCATCGGGCGAGATTTCGATGGGCAACCAGGACTTGTCGCAGCGCACCGAGCAACAGGCGATGGCGCTCGAGCGGACTGCGAGCAGCATGGAGCAGTTGACGTCGACGGTACGGCAGAACGCGGACAACGCGAAGCAGGCGAGCACGCTGGCCAATAACGCCTCGGAGATCGCCGAGAAGGGCGGCGACGTGGTGAGCCGCGTGGTCGCGACGATGAATGAGATCAACGATAGCGCGCGGAGTATTGGCGACATCATTGGCGTGATTGAGGGGATTGCTTTTCAGACCAATATTCTGGCTTTGAATGCGGCTGTTGAGGCTGCGCGGGCTGGTGAAGAAGGGCGTGGGTTTTCTGTTGTTGCTGCCGAAGTACGGAATCTGGCTCAGCGGAGTGCGGCTGCTGCAAAGGAGATCAAGGGGTTGATCAGTACCTCTGTCGAGCGGGTGAGCAATGGGTCGACTTTGGCCCAGGATGCTGGGCAGACTATGGATGAAGTCGTTAAGGCCGTGAAGCGCGTGACCGACATCATGGGAGAGATTTCGGCTGCTTCTTCCGAGCAGAGTGCTGGGATTGAAGAGATTAACCTTGCGGTTACGCAGATGGATTCTGGTACTCAACAGAATGCCGCTCTTGTTGAGCAGGCTACTGCGGCTGCTCGGTCTTTGGATGATCAGGCGCGGGGGTTGAAGTTGATGGTAGGGAAGTTTAGGTTGTAAATTTGTGGGTTTTTTCCCTGCGCGGGGCTTGCTGTCTGTTTGCCTACGGCGTTGGCCTTTCCTTGATTTCTTAGTGGTCTATTAGCGTCGCCCCTGTGCGGGGCAGGCACTTACTTTCTTTGCCGCCGCAAAGAAAGTAAGCAAAGAAAGCGGCTTCACACCGCTAATTCTTAAGCGGGTCCCCTGGCTTGGAGGAGGTAGTGGAGCATCTGGAATCTGTGTTCTCGCGCATTCCGCGTGAGTGACAAGGCAGTCATACTTCCGGCGGCGCTGCGCGCGCCGACGCGGTACTTCATCGAACCGCTCGCCAATTTCGCGTCTACGTTTTGCCCGGCGCAGTGGCTCACCGTCCGTCCCCCATGCCTCGCCGAGGCGCTCGCGTTTTGTCCGGCGCGTTGGCCCGCCGTTGCATTGCCAATCTTCACTGTAGTACCGGCTCTTCGCTCCGCGTGATGGCCCGCACTCGCACATTCGGGCGCTTCGCCGAGGCGAAGCCGATGGCTCCCACCGCGCGCAAACGAAGTCACTGGTTTCCCTTGCAGACCGTTCCGGCGAGCACGTAGTGCGAGGCGGGAAGAATGATGCCGGAGGCGCCTATCTGCGATCGGTGTTGGGAAGTACCGCGACGGCGCGCGCAGCGCCGCCGGAAGTATGACTGCCTTGTCACCAGCGCGGAATGCGCGAGAACACCGATTCCAGATGCTCCACTACCTCCTCCAAGCCAGGGGACCCGCTTAAGGGTTAGCGGTGTGAAGCGGCGGATTCAACCGGTCGTTGCAACACCTCTGTTCCAATACGGAAATGGAGAGTGGAGCACGATGGAACGACAAAGAAGACCGTGGTTAAACACGGTGCAGAAGGCCGAAATCTGGAAGCTGTGGCGTGAGGGCGAGTCGCTGAGCGCAATCGCGCGGATGCTCGAGCGCCAGCCGAGTGCGGTTTATCGTGTGGTGAACAGGAACGGCGGGATTGCCCCGGCCGCCCGCACACGATCTGCGCGCGCGCTGACGCTGGCCGAGCGCGAGGAGATATCGCGAGCCCTGGTCGCAGACAGAACGATGGGCCAGATTGCACTGCAACTGGGGCGCTCGAAATCGACCATCAGCCGGGAAATCGCGCGTAACGGCGGCAGCCACAGGTATCGGGCGCACGAGGCCGATGCGAACGCCTGGGAGCGTGCACGGCGGCCGAAGGTGTGTGCGCTGTCGGGCAATGGGCGCCTGCGCCGGCTGGTGGCAGCCAGGCTCAAATTACAATGGGCCCCTGTACAGATAGCGGGGTGGCTCAGGCGCGAGTTCCGGGTCAACAAGGACATGCAGATATCTCACGAGACGATCTACCGGAGCCTGTTCATCCAGGCGCGCGGGGTCCTTAAAAAGGAACTCGTTGAGCATCTTCGTACGAACCGCACGATGCGCCAGGCAAAGAGCGCCTCGGCAAGCGGCCAGAACAGGGGCAGGATAGCCGGGGCAGTGTCGATCAGCGAAAGGCCAGCCGAGGTGGAGGACCGTGCGGTACCGGGCCATTGGGAAGGCGATCTGCTGGCGGGCTCGAACAACACCTACATTGCCACACTGGTGGAGCGGCACTCGCGTTATGTGATGCTGGTCAAGGTGGCAGGCAAGGACACGGCAAGCGTGGTGTCCGCGCTGATCAGGCAGGTGAACAAACTGCCCAAACAACTGCGTGGATCACTGACATGGGACCGCGGCACGGAGATGGCGAGCCACCGGAACTTCACGATTGCCACGGACGTGCAGGTGTATTTCTGCGATCCGCGAAGCCCATGGCAACGGGGCAGCAACGAGAACACGAATGGCCTGCTGCGTCAGTACTTCCCCAAAGGCAAGCCGGTGGACGGCTATTCGCAGGCGGAATTGAACAAGGTCGCCGCGCGCCTGAACGGTCGACCCCGTCAGACCTTGCAATTTATGAACCCTGCTGAAAAACTGGCAGAAACGTTGGGTGTTGCATTGACCGGTTGAATCCGCCGCCGCTTTCTTTGCTTACTTTCTTTGCGGCGGCAAAGAAAGTAAGTGCCTGCCCCGCACAGGGGCGACGCTAATAGACCACTAAGAAATCAAGGAAAGGCCACCACCGCAGGCACACAGACAAGAAGCGCCGCGAAAGCAACCCCATCAACCAGGATTAACAACAACAGTACAAGTAATGCCTGCTGCAAGCACAACATCATCAGGCACGGAATCAATCCGAACCCTAACAGGCACACGCTGTGCCAATCGCACCCAGTTGAAAGTCGGATTCACATCCGCCAGCAACTCGCGGCTTTCGGGATTATCCCGATCATAAATCCCTCGAGAGATGCTCTCGACGTGCCCCTGGAGGGTGCCACCACTCATCAGCCGAACTTCGGCCTTATCTCCAACGCGAACATGAGGAAGCTTCGTCTCTTCGAAGTACCCATAAACCCAGAAGGAATGACTATCGACAATAGCCAGCTTGGCAGAGCCAGCAGTCGCATAATCCCCACGAAAAACATTAAGGTTAGTGACATAACCGTCCACAGGCGAAACAACCCGCGTCCGCGCAAGATTCAACTTGGCCGCATCGAGCGCAGCCAGCGCTTGCTGATAAGCAGCATCAGCAGCAGAAGCCGTGTGAGTAGCATTCTCACGGCTCTCTTTGGAGACGACCAAAGCATCCATATCCGCGCGCCGCTGCGCATCATCCCGCCGCATCTGCAACTCAGCTTTGCGCGCCGCAACCGCAGCTTGAGCCTGCTCGACAGCAATCTCATAGTGCGACGGATCGATCTGCATCAACAGATCGCCCTTTTTTACCAACTGGTTGTCCTTCACCGCTAGGTCGACAACCGCGCCGGAGACGTCAGGCGCCACATTCACAATCTCAGCGCGCACGCGTCCATCACGAGTCCATGGTTCATCCATGTAGTGAACCCACAACACGCGTCCAATCAAAATCGCGACGATAAAAATAATGGCTGTCGCGACGAAGCCCACAATATTTCGGATGGTCATGTTTCGACTCTGATCAACGATAAACGGCGAGACCCAGCACGCCGCACATACACACGAGCAAGCTGGCCCGGAATAGGGATGGATGCCACACCACGCGATACAAGCCCGTATAGGCAATCACGCGGTCCAACACCCAGGTAAGCGCGGCGCCCGCGATAAACAGCAGCACGATGGCCGGCACGTAGGCGTCGAAAACGGCAATATCACGTGGCATGACGAACTCCTTCAGACGCGTCGGCTCGTCCGCTCACCAGCGTTTCCAGCGGCGATTGCGGATCGAGCAGCGCGGTACGAATGAAATGCAGTTGACTCAGGATGCGTTGCAGTTGATGTCGCTCCTCACGCGGCAGCGTGAAAGTCGCCAGCATCTGCTGAACCGCGGCGATCGCATCGATGGTCGCCGCCAACGCGCGGTCCAGGCGGTCCGCGCGCGCCTGCTCGAAGAGCGCGGTCACCGCATTGCGCATCGCCCGCAACGACACGCGCCACGGCATCGTCTTCGCATAGCGCGCGTCGGCGGGCAGCGCCGCCACTTCGCGGCGCAGATCGATCATCGCGTTGCCCACTTCGAGCACCGAGAACAGCCAGCGCAAGGTCTCACGCTTGAGCTCGGGTTCGTTCGGCGCGAGCGCGTTGATCTGGAACATCAGATCACGCGCGCCGCTCTCGAAGCGCGAACGCACCCGGCTCATGCCCGCGCGGCTCGCCAGCACCACCTGGCGGCGCAGGTCCATCAGCAGGCGGTTGCGCAGCCACGGCGTCGACGGCGGCAGCAGCACCGCAAAGGCAATCGACGACACCAGCATCGACAGCAGCAGCGCTATCGCATCATTGATGAAGCCGCTCGGATCGTAGTGAATCACGTTGTCCGGTCCGGCCAGGAAACAGAAGAAGATGCAGTAGCCGACGCCGTAGCCGGCCAGCGACGGGCGCGTCGTCATGAATACGCCGAGCAGCAGGAACGGCGTGAGCACGGCGCACAGCAGCGGAAAACCGTCGATGTGCGGATACACGCCGAATACCGCGATCATCCCCATCACCGAGGCGATCAGCGTGCCGCCGCCCATCTGGATCGCCGTGCGCATTGGATTCGGTGACGACGACGCCAGCGCGCAGGTCGCTGCCGCGGTCAGCACGAGCGTCGTGCCGCTCGGCCACGCGGTCGCGATCCAGAACGCGCCGAGCACCATCATGACGATGGCCGCGCGCAAGCCGGCTACGCCCGCTGCGATCGCATTGGTCTTCGGCTCGTAACGCTCGATCCAGCGTTCGCGCTCGTGCATATCGACGGCGAGCGACGCATAAGTCGCCGCGTACGCATGCAGATCGTCGACGAAGCGGTACAGCAGTTCTGCACCGGTGTCGAAATCGAGCAGCGGCGCATCCGCATGTGTTTCCAGTGCGTCGCGCGTCGCGCGCACGCGCCTGGGCAACGCGGCTTTGTAGGCATCGAGTTGCGCGGCGGCGTGCGCGGCGTCGGCGGCGCTCAGCACGGGTTCGCCGGACTTCGCGAGCAGCGGGGCGATTTCCTTGAAGTACGGTTCGAGTGCATCGATCGCGACGGCCGCGCCGCTTGTGTTTGCATCGCGCAGCCGGTTCATCAATTGATGCAGCGCATGAAAGCGCGTCGATGCCGTCATGAACTCGCTGTTCAGACGCGCCAGGCGCCCGCCGCGCATCCGTGAGTCGGGGCCTTCGAACACGGCCACGCTGCGCGCCGCTTCGAAACCGACGATGTCGGCGACAAAGCGCGCGTTGGTGGCCTCGATCTGCGCGCGGTCGTTGCGGCCCGCCAGCGACGCGCACACGTACTCGACGAACGCTGAGAAGCGCGCGCGCACGGTGCTGCGCATCTGCAAGCCGGCGTACTGCGGCAAGACGAGGCCGCTGACCGCGCCAGCGCAGACGATGCCGACCACCACTTCGGCGACCCGAGTGAGGGCGCTCAGAAACGCGCCGTCCGGATGCTGCGAAGCGGGAATGCCGATCAGCGCGGCGGTATAGCCGGCCAGCACGAAACCGTAGGATTTGAAGTTGCGGTTGCGCGCGGCGCCCGCGGTGCAGATGCCGACCCAGATGGCGGTCGCGACGATGAACATTTCCGGCTGCTGCGCAAACAGGCCGATGAACGCGAGCATCACAACGAGGCCGACCAGCGTGCCGCAGATCCGGTAGAAGCTCTTGGCGAACACCATCCCGCTTTGCGGCTGCATCACGATGAACACGGTGGTCATCGCGGTGCGCGGCTGCGGCAGGTCGAGCTTCATCGCGATGCCGAGCGCGAGAAAACAGGCCGCGAGCGCCTTGAACAGATAGATCCACGTGCGGCCGTCGGTGCGGGCCCAGCCGGCGACGGCCGCGCAGAGCGCGGCGAACGGGTTCGGCTGCGAGGCGGGAGAAGGGGAGGCGGACATGGTCGGCTTCCTTACTCTGCCGCGCTTGCGTTGGCGGACGGGCGGCTTGTACTTGCCGCGGCGCTCGAATCTGCTTTCACTTTGCCCTTGCCATGCCCCGGCAGCGTTTCGTTTTCCTGCGGACCGTTAGCCGGTTGGTCGAGGCCGCCGCCCAAGGCGGTGACCAGCGACGCATGCGCGCCGAGGCGCTCGGCCTGAATCTTCGCGACGCCTTCCTGCGCGCGCAGCAACTGGCTTTGCGCGACCAGCACGTTCAGATAGTCGGTCAGGCCGCGCCGGTAGCCTTCGCGGGACAGATCGTAGTTCTTGCGAGCCGCCGCGACCGAACGGTCGGCGTCGTCAGCCTGCGTGGCGAGCGAGCGGATCCGCACCACCTGATCGGCGATGTCCTTTAGCGCGCTGACGATCGACTGGTTGTAGCGATCGACGGCTTCGTCGTAGCCCGCCGACGCCGCGCCAAGTTGCGAGCGCAGCCGTCCGCCGTCGAAGATCGGCAGCGACAGCGCCGGACCGGCGCTCCAGCTATGCGACGGGTTCTTCAGGAACTGGAACAGCGGCCCCATCGCCGCATAGCCGCCGATCGACGCCAGCAGATTGATGTCCGGATAGAAATCGGCCTTGGCGACGTCGATGCCGCGCGCCTGCGCCGCCACCGTCCAGCGCGCCGCGACCACATCGGGCCGGTGGCCGATCAGGTCAGCAGGCAGCGTGCCCGGCAGGCCGGCCGGCGCGTCGAGCGCGAGCGTCGGACGCCGGATCGAATCGCCCGCGCCCGGACCTTTGCCGGCCAGCGCGGCCAGTTGATTGCGGCCGAGCGCGATCTGCTCCTCGATCGCATCGATCTGACGCTCGTATTCCGGTAGCGGCGTTTCGGCCTGGCTCACTTCGAGCTGCGTGCCGATGCCGCCCTTCAGACGGCGTGTGGCCAGATCGGCGATCTGCTGCTGTTGCTGCAGCGTGGCCCTGGCGATATCGAGCAGCGCGTAGTTCATCGACATCTCGATGTACGTGCGTACCACATTGCTTTCCAGTTCGAGCTGGGCGGCGCGGGCATCCGCGGCACTCGCGTGAGCGGCGTCGAGCGCACGTTCGGCGGCGTTCTTGTCTTTGTCCCAGATATCCAGGTGATACGAGAGCCCGAGCGTGCCGGTGTTGTTCCACGATTGCTCGCCGGCAAGCGGGCCCGGGCCGTAGTACAGGTTGTCGGCCCATTTCTGACGCTGGATCGACAGACTGCCGTTGACCTGCGGCGACAGCGCCGAACGGGCGACGCCGGCCATCGACACGGCTTCGCGCACACGTGCCTGGGCGACGGCCAGCGTCGGATTGCCCGCCTGTGCCGCTTCGATCCATTCGTTGAGTTGCGGGTCGTTATAAGCGCGCCACCAGTCGGCGGCAGGCCATTGCGCGTCGGCATTGGCTGCCCGGATGGCGTTGCCCGCGTCGAGCGAGGAGGGCTCGATTCCGCTGGCTTGCGGCGCGATGCCTCCGGTACTGGCACAGCCGGCGATTGTTAATAGGATCGTAAGAACCGCGGCGGCGGCGACCCTTTTCGGTACCGGAGACTGCACGATTTCCTCCAAAAAATAGCTATAGAACCTTGTGCGTCATTATATTTTTTGATTGATTGGGGAATAACCGGTAAAGGTGCAAGGCATTTTTACGGAATGTGAGACAATCGCCTTTGCGAATTGTGTAACAATCGCTCCGAGTCATCGAGGAATAGTATGGATACGCTCCAAAACATGCGCGTATTTGTCCGCGTCGTCGAAGCGGGCAGCTTTACGGGTGCTGCGCAGCACCTGAACACGACCACGGCGTACGCGTCGCGCGCGGTTTCGGATCTGGAAGCGCACCTCCGCACGCGGCTCCTGAACCGCACCACGCGCCGAATCGCGCTGACCGAGGCAGGCGAGCGCTATCTGCAACGCTGCGAACAGATCCTCGCGTACGTCGATCAGGCCGAAGCGGAAGCGAGCGACGCCCACGCGCGCCCCTCAGGCAAACTCAAAGTTCACGCAATGACGAGCTTCGGCCAGCACTATGTGGTGCCGGCCGTCGGCCGCTATCAGCAGCGCTATCCGGACGTGCACATCGAGCTCACACTCGCTCAGCGCATGCCCGATCTGCTCGACGAAGGCTTCGACGTGTCGCTGACGCTCGCAACCGGTCTGCCGGATTCGGGGCTGGTGTCGCAGCGCCTGGGCAGCGCGTTCAGCATTGCGTGCGCGTCGCCGGCTTATCTGGAGCGGCACGGCGTGCCGCAAACGCCTGCGGACCTCGTGCGCCACACCTGCCTGCAAATGGTGACGCCGGTGTTTCCCACCGACAAATGGACCTTCGACGGCCCGAACGGCGAGGAAACGGTCGCTCTCGGTCCGGCCACGTTCCAGGTGAATGTTGCCGAAGCGATGGCGGTGGCGGTGTCGAGCGGCATGGGCATCGGGCTGATTCCGATCTACTCGGCGATCAGCGGTTTGCGTAGCGGCAAGCTCGTATGGCTGCTGCCGGAGTACACGTCGCAGGAAATGAATCTGTATGCGCTGTACCCGTCGCGGCAATATCTGGACGCAAAAATCCGCACCTGGGTCGAATTTCTGCGCGACGAACTGCCCGCGACGCTGGCGGTCGACCAGGCCGAGTTGCGCCAGTTCGCGCGCACCTGAAGCCGCGCCGGGCGGGCGGTTGACCATCGTTGACAATCGCCGGCGCGTTCGCGTGACAGCCTGTTACACAAGTGCCGCGTCGCAACATTTCCTTACTTCTGCGCCGCGGTCGTTTTGCTAACGTGTCATTCATGCGCTGCCGGCTTCAGCCGGACGTGTTCAATCAGCCGCCGTTCGGCAAATCGTAACAACTGGAAGGACGAGGGATTCATGGATACGCATCTGATGATCGGCGTGGCCGTCATGTTGGGACTGATCGGAATCGCCGCATCGCGCGATTTGCTGCGCCGTTTGCGTGAACAGCAGCCGCAGCTGGTGCCGATCAAGGTCGAGCGCCCGGTGGATTTGTCTGCACAAAGGCGCGACCGCTGAGTTTGGCTGCAGTGCTCATCTGCCACGTTCAGCTATTGAGTTTTCACGATCGAAGCCGCGCTTTCAGGGCAGCGCTTCGATCAGACCCGGCTCGTCATTGAGCGTGCGGTCTACCTCGGGGCTCACCCGATGCCAGCGAAAGCGCCCGGCGGGTACACAGGCGCCGCGCGCGAGCTGCTCGAGTTCACCCGGCGGCAGCGCCGGATCCAGCCAGCGGCGCGCCGCATCCGGCGCGAACACCAGCGGGCGGCGGTCATGCACGTCGATCAGGCCCGCGTCGGCGGTGGCTGTGACAATCACCAATCCCATGCCTTCTGTTTGCGGCTCGGTGCCGCGCACGCTCGATAGCGCGGCAAGGTACATTGGCGCGTCGCTTTTCAGGCGCACGAAATAGGGTTGGCGGATCGTTCCGGCGTCCTGGATTGCCCCCTCCATGGCGTCATCGCGGGTGTCCGTGCTGGGCGCCGCTTCCACGCGCCATTCGAACCAGCCGTCCGCGGGGACCAATACCCGTCCGGTTTTCCACAGGTCCTTGAAGTAGCGAGCGTTCGCCGCGGTTTCGGCGCGCGCGTTGATCGTTTGCGGCAGATGCTGCGCGCGTGCCCAGGCCGGGCAGTAACCCCAGTGGATCGCGCGCAGCGTCTGGTCAGGATATATCGCGAGCGGATGCGTGCCGGGCGACAGGTTGTAGCCGGGGCGGCGGTCGGCGGTGTCGAACAGCATCAGCGGATCGCTGAGGCCGAGATGCTGCGCATAACGAAGCGGATCGCCGTACTGGCTGATTCGACCACACATGAGCAACCTCCTGATGCGACCGACCTGACCGGCAAGACTGATTCGGCCCATGGGGCCAACACGTCAGTCACGACAGTCACTACCCAGCCGACGACAACAGCGTAGTGCGTGCCGCGTAGCCTGGATACCCAGATCGGCCCCAAGCCAACGCTAGATCTCCACCACCTTGACCCAGTCGAACTGCGGATTCTCCGGCTCGCGGGTACGCCGGTCGAGATAGCCGCGCGGATTGCAGACCACGCGCGTGCCGTTCACCGTGTAATCGAACGACGTATGCGTATGTCCGTGAATCCACAGCGCGACGGGGGCACGCACCAGTTCCGGCAGATGGCTGACAAAGCCGGCCGAGACGCGGTCTTCCGCGTAGCGCTCGGCCAGACTCAGCCGATGCGGCGCGTGATGCGTGACGACGATCGTCTTGCCCCCGAACGGTTTGGCCAGCTCGCGTTCGAGCCATGCGCGTGCCTGCCTGTGCAGCGCGAGAGAGTCGGCGGGTGTGAAATCGCGCGGAGAATCCAGCGTGTCGTGCGGCCAGTTCATCTGGATCAGGCCGCGGAAGTCGAGCATCGCCCGGCGCGATGCTTCGATGGATTGGGCGAGCGCGGCTTCGTCGGCGCCGTATAACGCGAAGTCGGTCCACAAGGTCGTGCCGAGCACGCGCCAGCGGCCCTGCGGGTCGACGAGCGTGGCGTTGTTCAGCACGTACACGTTGTCGACCGAGGCCGCTGCGTCGTAGAGCGCCGTTTCGAGTGCGCCGAATTCGCCGTCGTAGTACTCGTGATTGCCCGGCACGTAGATCACCGGCACGGCGCCGTTGAAAGTTTGCGCGGCCCAGCGCGGCCCGGCCGCGTGATTGTGGATGTCGCCGGCAAGCACGATCAGATCCGCCTGCGCATGCGGGATCAGCTCGGGCTCGTCATTCTCCAGATGCAGATCGGACAGCACTCGAATCTTCACGGACGGCTCCTGCGATGGGCCTCGAATCAGAGGCTTCAGACCTTAGCGTAGCACCTTGCCGGGGTTCATCAGATTGAGCGGATCGAGCGCGCGTTTGACGGCGCGCATCAATTGCACCTCGACGTTCTGCTTGTAATGCATCGCTTCGTCGATCTTCAATTGGCCGAGCCCGTGTTCGGCGCTGATGCTGCCGCGGTGACGGTGCACGTTGTCGTACACGAGCTGATTGATCGGGCTTTGAAACGCCTTGAGGAACGCGTTCGCGTCGACGCCCTCGGGTGCCTGCACGTTGTAGTGCAAGTTGCCGTCGCCCAGATGGCCGAACGTGACCATCCGCGTGCCCGGCACAGCCTGCGCGATCGCCGCGTCGGTTTCCTCGATGAAGTGAGCGATGCGCGAAATCGGCACGGCGATATCGTGCTTGATGTTCAGACCTTCTTCCGCCTGCGCGAGCGGAATATGTTCGCGCAGATTCCAGAACGCCCGCGATTGCGTGAGGTTTTCCGCGACCACCGCGTCTTCGACGAGGCCTTCTTCGAGTGCGATTTCCATCAGGCGCTCGAACAGCCCGCGCGCATGTTCCTCGCTTTCGCTGTCCGACAGTTCGAGTAGCACCACTTGTGCGTGCGGCTCGGCGAACGGATAGCGCATCTGTGCAAAATGCCGGCCGACCAGCCGCAGACAGAAATCCGACATCAGTTCGAAACCGGTCAGAAGCGGTCCGGCGACGCGTTGCGTCAGCGACAGGAAATCGAGCGCCGCATGCGGCGACGCCAGTGCGGCGAGCGCCGTGACGCGCGCAGCCGGCTGCGGATGCAGCTTGAGCACGGCGGCGGTGATGATGCCGAGCGTGCCTTCCGCGCCGATGAACAGGTCGCGCAGATCGTAGCCGGTGTTGTCCTTGCGCAGTCCGCGCAGGCCGTCCCACAGTTCGCCTTGCGGCGTCACCACTTCGAGGCCCAAACACAACTCGCGCGTGTTGCCATAGCGCAGCACGCCGGTGCCGCCCGCGTTGGTGGCGAGATTGCCGCCGATCGTGCAGCTGCCTTCGGCGGCGAGGCTCAACGGGAACAGCCGGCCCGCTTCCTCAGCGTGCTTCTGCACCTCGGCGAGGATAACGCCGGCTTCGACAGTGATCGTGTTGTTGTGCGGATCGATGTCGCGCACGCGGTTCAGGCGCCGCAAACTGACGACCGCCTGCGCGCCGCTCGCATCCGGCGTTGCACCGCCGGCGAGCCCAGTGTTGCCGCCCTGCGGCACCAGCGCGACGCGATGTTCGACGGCGAGCCGGACGAGCGCCGCGACTTCTTCAGGCGTGGCCGGGCAGAGCACCGTGCAGGCCGTGCCGGTGTAACGGCGGCGCCAGTCGGTGAGATAGGGCGCGGTGTCGTGCGGGTCGGTCAGTACATGGGCGGCGCCGATGGCGTCGCGGCAGGCGGTGAGAAAAACGGCTTGGGTCATGATGGTCGGTCAAGGTGTTCGGCGGATAGGTTACGCGGGAAGCGCGGTCCTCATTGGGCGCTTCCCCTGGCCTGCTTTGCGTTCTGTTTTGCTGCCTGTTTTGCCGCGCGCTTGAACGGCGCGACATAGGCGAGCGTGCAGACGAAAAAAACCACTGCGAGGGCGCTTTCCAGCCAGCCGAGGCGCGCACTCGAACCGTGGTCGCTCCAGCCGCGTACGATGCCCTCGGCAAAATACAGCAAGATCAGCATCGACGCCCACTGCAGCGTGTAAAGCCGGCGCCGCCAGACGCCCGGCAGCGCGATCAGCAGCGGCACCGCTTTGAGCACCAGCGCCGAGCCGCCTGGCCGCAGCGGCGCGAGCCACCATTCCCAGGCAACCGACAACACGATCAAAGCAAGCAGGGCGGCTGTAGCGCCGAACGCGGCCGGGTGGTTTTGCGGCACGAGTGGGGGCATGGCGGTTGCGGTTGTTGCGCTGGCTGCCGCGCGATTTGCCACGTCCGGCTCGCTCACGGACGTTCGCTCATCGACGCCGCCGTGCGCGCGACGCGTGCGCCCAAGGCGATCGCGAGCGTTTTTTCGTCGGCGGAGATGCCGTGTTCGGCGCTGCCCGCACGGGCGAAATGCGATGCGCCGTACGGCGTGCCGCCGGTTTGCGTGGTGCTCAGCGCGCTTTCGGTGTATGGAATGCCGACGATCAGCATGCCGTGATGCAGAAGCGGCAGCATCATCGACAGCAGCGTGGATTCCTGGCCGCCGTGCAAACTGCCGGTCGACGTGAACACGCACGCCGGTTTGCCCGCCAGCGCGCCGGACAGCCATTGCGGCGTGGTGCCGTCGAGAAAGTACTTGAGCGACGCAGCCATATTGCCGAAGCGGGTGGGCGAGCCGAGCGCCAGACCGGCGCATTCTTCGAGGTCGCTCAGTTCGACGTAGGGCGGGCCTTCGGCGGGAATGTCCGGCTGGGTCGCTTCGCAGACGGTGGAAACCGCCGGCACGGTACGCACGCGTGCCTGCATGCCGGGGACGCTGTCGACGCCGTGCGCGATCGCCAGCGCGAGCTCGCGTGTGGCGCCGTGACGGCTGTAATAGAGCACGAGAATGTCTTTCATAGGCCTCATCGGTGAACGGGTATTATAGGGGTTGGGTCCGCTGCAGAGGCCATCCATAGCCGTTCGGCCAGGTTTCGCGCACTGTCCTGAAACACCGGTTCACGAAGCAAGGAGGTGGGGTTTGTTGTCCAGAGTGCGTTTCGATCTCGACACGCTCAAACGGCTCGCGCAGTTTGCCGCGAAGCGCAGCGGCGAAGACCGCATTCCGCAGGTGGCCGGCAGTCTCACGTTCACCACCATGCTCGCGCTCGTGCCGCTCGCCACAGTCGCGTTCGCGTTGTTCACCGCGTTTCCGATTTTCAGCTCGTTTCAGGAGTCGCTGCAGTTTTTTCTTGCCGAGCATCTGATGCCCGCGCAGCTCAACAGTCAGATTTTCAACTATCTGAACCAGTTCGCGTCGAAGGCCAAGGGGCTGACTACGATCGGCATGATCCTGCTGTTCCTCACAGCAGTGATGACGATGATGACGATTGAATCCGCCTTCAACGTGATCTGGCGGGTGCGCAAAGCGCGGCCGTTTGCGCAGCGCGTGCTGGTCTATTGGGCGATCATTACGCTCGGACCGATTCTGATCGGCGTGAGTTTGTCGATTTCGTCCTATCTGTTCACGCAATCGATGGCGCTCACGGCGACCCAGCATCTCCCGGCGCCGATCGAATGGGCACTCACCGGCGCCGCGCTGCCATTGACGGCGCTCGCCTTCACGATTCTCTACGTCTATCTGCCGAACTGCCGGGTGGAATGGCGCGATGCGGTGATCGGCGGAGTCACTGCCGCGATCGCGTTCGAGCTCGGCAAGCGCGGCTTCGGTTACTACGTGCGCCGCATTCCTACCTACACCGCGGTGTACGGTGCATTTGCCGCCGTGCCGTTGTTCCTGCTGTGGATGTACCTTTGCTGGTTCATCACGCTGGCGGGCGCGATGATCGCGTCCGCATTGCCGGCCATCCGCATTGGCCAGTTTCATCGCCCGACTTTCGAGGGCAGCAATCTGTTCGATTCGCTCGAATTGCTTGCGCGGCTTTCAGAAGCGCGCGATGCGGGCAAGCGCGGCTACACGGTGCAGGAACTCTCGCGCATGCTTCGCCGCGACATGGACACGACGCTCAACCTGCTGCAAAGACTCGAGGCGATCGAATGGATCGCGAGCTTGCAGGAAGACGGCACGCGCCCGCACTTCCTGCTGCTGGCGAATCCGGCACAGATCACGGTCGAGCGCTTGTTCGGCCTGTTCGTGATCGATCGCGCGGAGCTCGAATATCAGCTTGGTCTCAACTCGACGCGCGTGGATGGCGCAACGCTTCTCGCGGCGCTCGAGAACGACAAGCTGCAATTGACGCTCGCCACGTTGCTGGCGGCGCGCGCTGCGGCGCGTGGTGCGGCTTGTGCCGAGGAAGACGAGCAGGGTGCTTCTTCAATGCCGCATCAGGCCGCCTGAAGCGACAGTGAAACCGCAGTTAAACTGCCGGGAAACTACAGCGAAATCTTCCCGACGCAGATGTCCTTGAACATGACCCAGTCGCCCATCAGGCTGTAGAGCGGATGCCGGAAAGTCGCCGGCCGGTTCTTCTCGAAGAAGAAATGCCCGACCCAGGCAAAGCCGTATCCGCAGACAACGGCAGCTGGTAACCATAGCCAGTCGCCGGTGGCGAGCGCCATGGCGAGACAGCCGATCACGCCGAGCGAGCCCACGAAATGCAGCCGCCGCGAGACCGTGTTGCGATGCTCGCTCAGGTAGAACGGATAGAACTCCGCGAAACTCGCGAAGTGATCGGTGTGCGCGGTTCGAGCCATCACAGCCTCCGAATTTCGACTCTTCTCGACTCCGTGCCTGCCGTTTCCCGGGTTTCGGACGCGCGTGGACCTGCTTAAGGCGCGCTCAAAACCGGACAGGCTTGAACCATTGTGCGGCTATCGGCTCATGCGCGCAACCTGGCCATTCGGCCGATGGTATGCGCGCACCGACGCGGTTATCGTGACGATTCGTGGCGCCTATTCGTGGCGACTACTGAGCGACGGTTGCTGCCTTCGAAGCGAAGCTGAACAGGGCGTCGAGCGTTGCATCGGGCTGCTCGGTCATTAGCGCGTGACCGGCTTCGAGCGTGATGGTGTCGACCGGTACGCCGGCTCGCGCGAAAACGTCGGCGAGCGCTCTGGCCGCGCGCGGCGGCGTCATCGCATCGCGCCTGCCGACGATCAGCCGCGTCGGGCAACGTACTTGCGCGGCGCGCGCGGGGCCGTCCGCGTAGCTGTTGCAGGCGGTGAAGTCGGTGTGGAACAGATGCGGTTCGCCGTTCGCCGAGACGCGCTCCATCAGCCGCTGATTCATGCCGTGCAGCCAGAAGCCCGGGCCGGGGCAGGAAGGCTTGGCGGCGAGTGTCGAATGCGACCACTGATTGACCATGCCGATCGCCTCGGGCTCGCGATGCAACGCGGCGTCGAGCAAGGCGTCGGAGACGGTCATCGGCACGGCGGTGGCGAGGAGAGCAAGGTGCGTCGCGCGTTCCGGATAGCGGCCGGCGAAGTCGAGTGCGACCAGCGAGCCCATGCTGTGACCGGCCACGAACGCGCGTTGCACGCCGGCGGCGTCGAGCAGGGCGGCCAGCCAGTCGGCCATTGCCGCTACGGTGGCAAGCGCCGGGCCGTCACTGCGGCAGTGTCCGGGCAGATCCACTGCCAGCACGCCGAAGCCGTGGTGCGCGAAGTAGCGCGTTTGCAGCGGCCATACGCTATGGTCGTGCTCGGCGCCGTGAACGAACACGGCGGTCGGCAGGCTGGCGTCGAACGGTTTGCCGCCGGTATAGGCGTAGGCCGGTTTGGCTTGAACAGTGAGGATCATGCGGACTCCGGGCGCGGTGCGCCGCCGCCAGCGGATGCGGCGGATGAACTGGACGGGCCGGCTTGGGGCGTAGTCGGCCCGCCTGCTTTCTGGGCGGCTTTCAGTGCGCGCTTGAGGTCGTCGATCAGATCGTCGGGATCTTCCAGGCCGATCGAAAGGCGGATCGTGCCTTCGGCGATGCCGGCTGCGGCGAGCGCGGCGGCGTCCATACGGAAGTGCGTCGTCGATGCCGGATGGATCACCAGCGAGCGCGCGTCGCCGACGTTCGCCAGATGCGAGAACAGCGACAGCGCTTCGATGAAGCTGCGGCCGGCCGCGCGGTCGCCGCGCAGATTGAAGCTAAATACCGCCCCTGCGCCGCGCGGCAACAGACGCTTCGCGAGCGCATGGTCAGGATGCGTCGGCAGTTCCGGATAAGCGACGGTTTCGACCGCAGCATGGGCGGCGAGGAATTCGACCACTTTGCGCGTATTCGCGACGTGCCGTTCCATGCGCAGCGGCAGCGTCTCGATGCCTTGCAGCAGCTGCCAGGCGGCCTGCGGATGCAGACAGGCGCCGAAATCGCGCAGGCCCTCGCGGCGCGCGCGCAGCAGGAACGGCGCGACGGTGCTTTCTTCGGCGAACACCATGCCGTGAAAGCCTTCGTACGGCTCGGTGAATTCGGGGAAGCGGCCCGACGCCTCGAAGTCGAACGTGCCGCCGTCCACCAGCACGCCGCCGATCGTCGTGCCGTGGCCACCGAGGAATTTGGTCGCCGAGTGGTAGACGAAGTCGGCGCCGTGCTCGAACGGTTTGAGCAGGTAGGGGGTGGTAAAGGTCGAGTCGACCAGCAGCGGTACGCGGTGCTCATGCGCAATCTGCGCGACCGCGGCGATATCGAGCACGTCGAGGCCCGGATTGCCGAGCGTTTCGCCGAAAAGGAGGCGCGTGTTCGGACGCAGCGCCGCGCGCCATGCGTCGAGATCGCCCGGTTTGACGAAGGTCGTCTCGATGCCGAAGCGCCGCAGCGTGTAGTGCAGCAGGTTGTGCGAGCCGCCGTACAGCGCGCTGGAGGCGACGATATGGGAGCCGGCGCCCATCAGCGTGGCGATCGCCAGATGCAGCGCCGCCTGACCGCTGGCCGTGCCGATCGCGCCCGCGCCGTTTTCCAGCGCGGCGACGCGCTCTTCGAACACGGCCACGGTCGGGTTCGAGATTCGCGAGTAGACGTGGCCGGCGCGCTCCATATTGAACAGCGCCGCAGCGTGGTCAGAATCGCGGAACGAAAACGAGGTGGTCTGGTAGATGGGCGTGGCGCGCGCGCCGGTGGTGGGGTCGGGGGCTGCGCCGGCGTGCAGCGCAAGCGTATCGAAACGGTTGGCGGACATCCTGGGCGGCGAAGCCACGGGCGGCCTCGCGAAAGGTGAAAGTGGCGGCCATCCTATCACCGGCACGAATCGCTTCAAGCGCGGTTTTCCCGATGGCCGCAGTCCGGGTTTTGCCGGGCACGGCGTGCGAACCCCCGCTGCGCCTTGGCGGGCGGGCCGCTTTCCTTTTATGGGGCTTTCCGCTAGGATCGAAAGTCACTCATGCTTTACCAGCTTAGCGGGCATACGGGAGACAGATCATGCGAGTCAGCGACATTCTTAAAGTCAAAGGCAACACCCTTTTCACGGTCACGCCGGATACGACGCTGCACGACGCAGTCAATGCGATGGCGGAGCACGATATCGGCTCGCTGGTCGTGATGGAATACGGCGACCTCGTCGGCATGCTGACGTTTCGCGAGATTATCCTGATCTTGAGCAAGAACGGCGGCAGCGTCGGCACCTCGACGATCCGCAAGGTGATGGACGATCATCCGCTCACCTGCACTCCGGAAACCGACGTCAATGAGGTGCGGCGCATGATGCTCGAGCATCACGTGCGCTATTTGCCGGTGCTGGAAAGCCGCACGTTGATGGGCGTGATCTCGTTCTACGATGTCGCGAAGGCTGTGGTCGAAGAGCAGGGCTTTGAAAACCGTATGCTCAAGGCATATATCCGCGATTGGCCGGAAGAGCAGCAGGAACAGCAACCGGCGCGTTGATTCATGGGGCTCGCGCGGCGCTCGAGCCGTTGTGGCGAGCGTGAAGGTGCACGCAAGGCGCGCGCGAAAGCGTGCGCTTTTTTGTGTCCGGCTCAGCGTCAATGTTCGTGGGCTGCCTGATGCCGGGTTTGCGCACGTCGCTTTGTCCTTCGTTGCTCTTTTAGCCCGTTCTCCGACCTTCATGAGCGATCGTCCGTTACCTGCCGCCCGCCGCGCCGCCCGCACTCACGAGGCGCACGAATCCCAGTTTCGCCTGCTCAGCCAGCGCCGGTTTGCGCCGTTTTTCTGGACCCAGTTCCTCGGCGCGATGAACGACAACGTCTTCAAGATCGGTTTTACGTCGCTCGTCACGTATCAGGCCGCGCGCTTTTCCGGCGTCGATCCGAAGACCGCGGCGTTCCTGATTTCGGCGATTTTCATCCTGCCGTTCGTGCTGCTGTCCGCCACCTCCGGTCAGATCGCCGACAAGTACGACAAGGCGATGCTGACACGCTTCGTCAAGAGCTTCGAAATCGTCGTGATGCTGATCGGTGGCGGGGGTTTCTGGCTGCATAGCGCGCCATTGCTGTATCTGTGCACCTTTTTGATGGGCGTCCATTCGACTGTGTTCGGGCCAGTCAAGTATTCGTACCTGCCGCAGCATCTGTCGAAGGCGGAACTGGTCGGCGGCAACGGGATGGTCGAGATGGGCACCTTCGTCGCAATCCTGATCGGGACGATCGTCGGCGGCGCGGGGGCGGGTTTCGCCGAGCACGGCGCGGTGGTGCTGGCTTGCGCTTGCGTCGCGATTGCGCTGGTCGGGCGGGCCGTATCGAGCTTCGTGCCGATCACGGCGGCGCCGCAGCCCGATTTGCGCATCAACTGGAATCCGGTCACCGAGACCTGGCGCAACCTGAAGCTGGCGCGCGAAAACCGTACGGTGTTTCTGAGCCTGCTGGGTATCTCGTGGCTGTGGTTCGTCGGCGCGACCTTTCTGTCTTCGTTTTTCCGTTTCGCGAAAGACGTGCTCTCCGCCAATCCGGATGTCGTGACCGTGCTGCTCGGCACCTTCTCGATCGGCATCGGACTGGGGTCGCTGCTGTGCGAAAAGCTCTCGAAGCGGCGTATCGAAATCGGTCTCGTGCCGCTCGGCTCGATCGGCATGAGCGTGTTCGCGATCGATTTGTTTTTCGCCAGCCACGCGCTGCCGGCGGTGGGCCACCTGCTGAGCGTCGGCGAGTTCCTCGCGCGGCCCGCCCATTGGCGCGTGCTGGCCGATCTGTTCCTGCTGGCGATGTTCGGCGGTTTTTACAGCGTGCCGCTCTATGCGCTGATCCAGAGCCGCAGCCAGCCGAGCCACCGGGCGCGCATCATCGCCGCGAACAATATTCTGAACTCGGTGTTCATGATCGTCTCGGCGCTGATGGCGATGGGCCTGACCGCGGCGGGCTTCAGCATTCCGGCGATTTTCCTCGTCACGGCCGTGCTCAACATCGTGGTGGCGACCTACATTTATTCGCTGGTGCCCGAGTTTCTGCTGCGCTTCGTCGCCTGGGTGCTGGTCCATACGTTCTACCGGATTCGTCTGGTGCATGCCGAACGCATTCCGGAAGAGGGCGCGGCCGTGCTGGTGTGCAACCACGTGAGCTTTGTCGACGCGATCGTCATCATGGCCGAGAGCCCGCGGCCGATTCGTTTCGTGATGGACCATCAGATCTTCAAGACGCCGTTCGCCGGCTGGGTGTTCCGCCAGGCGAAGGCGATTCCGATTGCGCCCGCGCATCAGGACCCGGAGTTGCTGAAGCGCGCCTATGAGCGCTGCGCGCACGCGCTCGCCGACGGCGATCTGGTTTGCATCTTTCCAGAGGGCAAGCTGACCAGGACCGGCGAGATGAATCCGTTCCGCCACGGCGTGACTGAGATCATTCGCCGCACGCCGGCACCGGTCGTGCCGATGGCGCTGCGCGGGTTGTGGGGCAGCGTGTTTTCACGCGCCAACGACGCGCGCTGGCCACGGCCGATCCAGAAAGGCGTGATGAGCCGACTGACGCTGGCCGTCGGCGAGCCGCTCGATCCGGCGGCTGCGACGCCGGAGGTGTTGCAGCAGATCGTCACCGAACTGCGCGGCGCGCGGAAGTAGCGGGGACATAGGAGGGCCCGGCGAGCGACGCGGCCCTGGCCCCTTGGGGCTGGCATAATAGCGTTTTCCCCGCTTTTCTTTGGACGACGCCCATGTCCGGCAACACTCTCGGTACGCTTTTCACTGTCACGTCCTTTGGCGAATCGCATGGTCCCGCAATCGGCTGCGTGATCGATGGCTGCCCGCCGGGCATGGCGCTGAGCGAAGCCGACATCCAGCTCGAACTCGACCGCCGCAAACCCGGCACGTCGCGCCATGTTACGCAGCGTCAGGAAGAAGACAAGGTGGAAATCCTGTCCGGCGTGTTCGAAGGGCAGACCACCGGCGCGCCGATCGCGCTGCTGATCCGCAACACGGACCAGCGCAGCAAAGACTACGGCAACATCGCCGAAACCTTCCGTCCGGGTCACGCCGACTACACCTACTGGCAGAAATACGGCATCCGCGACTATCGCGGCGGCGGCCGTTCGTCGGCCCGTCTGACGGCACCGACGGTGGCGGCCGGCGCGGTCGCGAAAAAATGGCTGCGCGAGCATTTCGGTACTGAGATTCGCGGCTATATGGCGGCGCTCGGCGAGATCGACGTGCCGTTCGTCGACTGGGCGCACGTGCGCGAGAATCCGTTCTTCGTGCCGAATGCGGAAATCGTGCCGCAACTCGAAGACTACATGGACGCGCTGCGCAAGGACGGCGATTCGATTGGCGCACGTATTAACGTCGTGGCTTCCGGGGTGCCGGTTGGACTCGGCGAGCCGCTGTTCGACCGCCTCGACGCGGACATCGCGCACGCGATGATGGGCATCAATGCGGTGAAGGGCGTCGAGATCGGTGCGGGTTTTGCCAGCGTCGCGCAACGCGGCTCGGTGCATGGCGACGAATTGACGCCGGAGGGGTTCGTCGGCAATCACGCGGGCGGCGTGCTCGGCGGCATTTCGACCGGACAGGACATCACGGTGTCGATCGCGATCAAGCCGACCTCGAGCATCCGCACGCCGCGCCGTTCGATCGACAAGGCGGGGCAGCCGGCTATTGTCGAAACGTTCGGGCGTCATGATCCGTGCGTCGGTATCCGCGCAACGCCGATCGCCGAATCGATGCTCGCACTGGTGCTGATCGACCACGCGTTGCGGCACCGCGCGCAATGCGGCGACGTCTCCGTGGCCACGCCGAAGATCGCGGCGAGCGCGCCTTGATGTGCGTTCTTTGAACGCCTTCGTTCGACCCGCGCAGCGCTGTTGTCTGTGTGCCTGCGGCGTTGGCCTTTCCTTGAATTGATATTGGTTTATTAGCGTTCCCCCCGCACAGGGGCGACGCTAATAAACCAATAAGAAAACAAGGAAAGGCAACACCGCAGGCACACAGAAACATGCCGCCGCCAAAGGCAAAAAACCTTACATATTCGGATAATTAGGCCCACCGCCGCCCTCAGGCGTGACCCAAACAATATTCTGGGTAGGATCCTTAATATCGCATGTCTTGCAGTGCACGCAGTTCTGCGCGTTGATGACCAACCGCTCGCTACCATCATCGTTCTTGACGAACTCATACACCGCAGCAGGGCAGTACCGAGCTTCAGGCCCAGCGTAAGTCTGAAGGTTCACATTCACCGGCACTGAAGGATCCTTCAGCGTGAGGTGCGCTGGCTGATTCTCTTCATGATTGGTGTTCGAAATAAAAACCGAAGACAACCGGTCAAAAGTCAGCTTCCCATCCGGCTTCGGATAAACAATCGGCTTGCACTGCGAAGCAGGCTTCAACATCTCGTGATCGGAATGCTGATGATGTAGCGTCCACGGCACATTGCCGCCCAACACCTTCTGCTCGACCCCAACCATCAGCGTACCGAGGTACAAGCCCTTACTCATCCACTGCTTGAAATTGCGCGCCCGATGCAACTCGGTATGCAGCCACGAAGTCTTGAACGCTTCCGGATAAGCCGCCAGCTCATCGGATTGACGCCCAGCCTGAACCGCATCGAAAGCCGCTTCAGCCGCCAGCATCCCGGTCTTGATCGCCGCATGGCTACCCTTGATCCGCGATGCGTTCAGGAACCCGGCATCGTCGCCGACCAGCGCACCGCCCGGGAACACCAGCTTCGGCAGCGACAGCAGGCCGCCCGCCGTGATTGCCCGCGCGCCATACGACACGCGCTTGCCGCCTTCGAGTACCGCGCGGATCACCGGATGCGTCTTGTAACGCTGGAATTCCTCGAACGGCGACAGGTACGGGTTCGTATAACCCAGGCCGACCACGAAGCCCACCACCACCTGGTTGTTGTCCATGTGGTACAGGAACGAGCCGCCGTACGTGTCGTTCTCGAGCGGCCAGCCGGCCGTGTGCATCACCAGACCCGGTTTGTGCTTCGAAGGATCGATTTCCCACAGTTCCTTGATGCCGATGCCATACACCTGTGGATCAACGCCTTCGCGGAGCTTGAATCTGTCGTTGAGTTGGCGCCCCAGGTGCCCGCGCGCGCCTTCGCAGAACAGTGTGTACTTCGCGTGCAACTCCATGCCGAGCTGGAAATTGTCGGTCGGCTGGCCATCCTTGCCGATGCCCAGATTGCCGGTCGCCACGCCTTTGACCGAGCCGTCGTCGTTGTACAACACTTCGGCCGCGGGAAAACCCGGGAAAATCTCGACACCCGCCGCCTCGGCCTGCTGCCCCAGCCAGCGCGTCACGTTCGCGAGGCTGATCACATAGTTGCCGTGATTCTTGAAGTTATCCGGCAGCGCCCACGTCGGCACGCTCTTCGAGCCGGTCTGCGTCAGGAACAGGAAGCGGTCTTCGGTCACGTCCACGGTCAGCGGCGCGCCTTTTTCCTTCCAGTCGGGGATCAGTTCGTTCAGCGCGCGGGGGTCCATCACCGCGCCGGAGAGGATGTGCGCCCCGATCTCCGAGCCTTTTTCCAGTACGCAGACGCCAATTTCAACGCCTTTTTCCTGCGCCAGCTGCTTCAGGCGGATCGCCGCGGACAGGCCAGCCGGGCCGCCGCCGACGATCACCACGTCGTATTCCATCGACTCGCGCGGGCCGTACTGCTCAATGAGACTTGCGGGGGTCATTGATGCTCCTCTTACCGTTAGAATGCTTTTTTCGGGATCGTATTGTGGGCGATCGATTCCTGCACTGCAACCAGATGAACAGAGATTAGCACGATCGTTCTATTTGTGTGATACGGTATTGACCCGCACTGAGGGTCTTACCACACCTGTCAACCGCATCTGCAGTTTCAACCGAACAAGGGAACGACAATGGGCCGTTCGATCAATCTGGAAGGCAAGGTCGCGCTGATTACCGGCGCCTCGAGCGGGTTGGGAAAGCGCTTTGCTCAGGTGTTGTCGCAGGCAGGCGCCAAGGTCGTACTGGCAAGCCGCCGCACCGAGCGTCTGAAGGAATTGCGCGCCGAGATCGAGGCGTCCGGCGGCGCGGCACACGTGGTTTCGCTGGACGTGACGGATTATCAGAGCATCAAGGCGGCGGTGGCCCACGCGGAAACCGAAGCGGGCACGATCGACATTCTGGTGAACAATTCGGGTGTATCGACCACGCAGAAGCTTTCGGAGGTCACGCCGGCAGATTTCGAATACGTGTTCGATACCAACACGCGCGGCGCGTTCTTCGTCGCTCAGGAAGTCGCCAAGCGCATGATCATGCGCGGCAACAATGCGCAGAAGCCGTCGTACCGGATCATCAATATCGCGTCGATGGCGGGTTTGCGCGTGCTGCCGCAGATCGGTTTGTACTCGATAAGCAAGGCGGCCGTGGTCCATATGACGAAGGCTATGGCGCTGGAGTGGGGCAAGCACGGCATCAACGTGAACGCGATCTGCCCGGGTTATATCGATACCGAGATCAACCACCACCACTGGTCGACCGAGCAGGGGCAGAAGCTGGTGTCGATGCTGCCGCGTCATCGCGTCGGCAAGCCGGACGATCTGGACGGCCTGTTACTGCTGCTGGCAGCGGACGAATCGCAGTTCATCAACGGCTCGGTGATCGCCGCCGACGATGGTTTCGGGCTGGCCTGAACGCGGCTTTGCGCGCCTTTGTGCGGCTCAGCGACACTTCGGATTAGCGCGCGAGCGACGATACAGTTTTACACACACAGGCCTTCTGAAGAGGGAAGGCCCGCGCTATCTTGATTCAACGCCGGTCTGCGCGCCGGTTTCAACCTGGTTTCAACCCGTAAAAGAAGTGCAATGAGCAATTTTCACGCAGTTTTTGAGATGTCGATGCCGATCCGTTGGGGCGACATGGACGCATTCGGCCATGTGAACAATACGGTCTATTTCCGTTACATGGAGCAGGTGCGGATTTCCTGGTTCGAGCAACTGGGTCTCGCCGGCAGCAACGCCGACGGGCAGGGGCCGGTGATCGTCAATGCGTCGATGGAGTTTCTCAAGCAGTTGCACTATCCCGGCGACGTGATCGGCCGGATGACGGTGGCCACCCCCGGCCGCAGCAGCTTCGACACCGGTTTCGAGCTGGTGCGCGCCGACGACCCGGACACCGTGTATGCGCGCGGCGCCGCGCGCTGCGTGTGGATCGACTACGCGGCAGGCAAGTCGGTGCCGGTTCCCGATCAGTTGCGCGCGACCATCGAGCGCGCCGGGCTGGTCAAGGCGGCTTAGTGGCCAGGCTTAGTAGCCACGTTTAATCGCTAAACCCGCAGCGCGAGCCACCGCCGCGAACGTAGCGGACAGCTTCCGGGCCGCTCTGCTCAATGCCCGAGCAGGCGCTGCAGCAACTCGGTTGCGTTGCCCGTATCGTATTTGCGCATCAGCCGCGCGCGGTAGACATCGACCGTGCGCGGGCTGATCTCCAGCGCCCGTCCGATCTGCTTGCTGGTTTTTCCGGTCACCAGTTGCGCGGCGATTTCGCGCTCGCGCGGCGTCAACTCGACCGCGACGCGCCGCGTCGCGCTCAGATCCTCGAACGTCCAGATGCCGGCCGCGTGTGCCTCGGCGCGTTGCCGCGAGCGGCCCGTCACGTGGCACCAGAACAATTCCCCGTTGGCGCGCTTCATGATGCGGTCGTCCGCGTAGCTGCCTTGCGCGGTCATGATCGGCGGAATCCGCGCGCCGATCCGCTCGAACTCATCCGTGGACGGATACAGCACCTGGAACGACTGGCCGAGCAGTGCCTCGCGCGTGCAGCCGAATATCGACGCCAGCTCGTCGTTGCAGTCTTCAATGATCCGTTCGCGCGACAGCACGAGCCCGATCGGCGCGAGTTGAAAAGCGGTTTGGTAATCCAGTGCGGGCATGGGCAGGCGGCAAGTACTTATGTATTTTTGCGTATTGTGCCGTACGGCGCGCCCAGCGTACTCTTTCGGGCACATCACAACGCGGCGAAGCCGTCCGCGGCGGGCATCGGCGCAAATAATCAGGCAACTTAGGCGGGCAACCCCGGCAATCTGAGCGCACGGCCGGCCGCGGATGACTAGAATGACGTGTCGGGCTTGCGCCCGCTGGACGTCATACCAGCCGTAACGATCCGGCGGCCGGCGTACCGGTTTCGGGTTTCCATAAAGGAAGGGACAAACGATGAACAAGGTCTATCCAGGCGCGGCTGACGCGCTGAAAGACATCGTCAAGGACGGGCAGACGTTTGCCGTCGGCGGCTTCGGGCTGTGCGGCATTCCGGAGGCGCTGATCGGCGCGCTGCGCGATTCGAAGGTGCAGGGCATCACCTGTATCAGCAACAATGCGGGCGTCGACGGTTTCGGCCTCGGTCTGTTGCTCGAAACGCGCCAGGTCAAGAAGATGATCTCGTCGTATGTCGGCGAAAACAAGGAGTTCGAACGCCAGTATCTGGCCGGCGAACTCGAGCTCGAATTCACGCCGCAAGGCACGCTCGCCGAGAAGCTGCGTGCCGGCGGCTCGGGCATTCCGGCGTTCTTTACGAATACCGGCTACGGCACGCTGATCGCCGAAGGCAAGGAAACCCGCCAGTTTGGTGACAAGCACTACGTGCTCGAACGTTCGCTGACGGCCGATGTCGCGCTCGTCAAGGCGTGGAAGGCCGACAAATCGGGCAACCTGATCTATCGCCGCACCGCGCGCAACTTCAACCCGATGTGCGCGATGGCCGGCAGGATCACGGTCGCGGAAGTCGAGGAAATCGTTGAGGTGGGTGAGCTCGATCCGGACGCGATCCACACGCCGGGCATCTTCGTGCAGCGCATCGTGCTCAATGCGCATCCGGAAAAACGCATCGAACAACGCGTCGTCCGCGCGAAAGGAGACTGATCATGGCATGGACTCGTGACGAAATGGCCGCGCGCGCGGCGAAGGAATTGCAGGACGGCTTTTACGTGAACCTCGGCATCGGCTTGCCGACGCTGGTGGCGAACCACGTGCCGCCGGGCGTCGAAGTGTGGCTGCAGTCGGAAAACGGCCTGCTCGGCATCGGCCCGTCGCCGACGGAAGACGAAGTGGATGCCGACCTGATCAACGCCGGCAAGCAGACGGTGACCACACTGCCGGGTTCGTCGATTTTCTCGTCGGCGGATTCGTTCGCGATGATTCGCGGCGGCCACATCAATCTGGCGATTCTGGGCGCGATGCAGATCAGCAAGAAGGGCGATCTGGCCAACTGGATGATCCCGGGCAAGATGATCAAGGGCATGGGCGGTGCGATGGACCTTGTGGCGGGCGTCAAGCGCGTGGTCGTGCTGATGGAGCATGTCGCGAAGGGCGATCAGCACAAGATCCTCGAAGAATGCACATTGCCGCTGACGGGCGTGGGTGTGGTCGATCAGATCATCACCGACCTCGGCGTGATCGAAGTGACGGAAGACGGTCTGAAGGTGACCGAACTGGCGCCGGGTGTCAGTGTCGAGGAAATCAAGGCGAAGACCGGCGCGCCGCTCGATGTGAGCGCGGTGAACTGAGTTGCGTCGTGGGCCGGTCAGTGTTTATGAACCTGACCTGACTGGCGCGGCGGCAGAGCATGATCCGAAGCGGGTGAGGCGTGAGTCTCGCCCGCTTTGTTTTGTGCGGCGCGTGTTTGTTCCCGTGTTTGTTCCAATTCGGCTCGTCTTAGACCGTTCGGCCGATCCTTACCGCGCGGCAAAGCGGTTTACAATCGTTTGCAGGTTGGACGCTCAATTCTGCTCGGCCTTTGGACCGCGCAGCGCCGCTTTTGCAAGGAACCCTCGATGACCGCAACGTTCGCTTCCACCGCCGAGCGGCCCGTGCCGCGCCAACGTTATGTGCAGTGCGCGAGCGCCGCTGGCTTGCACCGCATTGCCTACACCGAGTGGGGCGATCCGGCCAATCCGCGCGTGCTGGTCTGCGTGCACGGCTTGACACGCTCAGGGCGCGATTTCGACCGGCTCGCGGCGGAATTCGCCGCCACTTATCGGGTGGTGTGTCCGGATGTGGCGGGGCGGGGCTTGTCATCGTGGCTCGCCAACCCCAGCTTCTATGGTGTGCCGCAATACGTCGCCGACATGGTGACGCTGATCGCGCGCCTCAATGTCGAAACGGTCGACTGGTTCGGCACGTCGATGGGCGGCCTGATCGGACTTGGGCTTGCCGGGTTGCCGGACACGCCGGTCCGCAAGATGCTGCTGAACGACGTCGGTCCGCATCTGGAACCGGTGGCCGTGGAGCGCATCGGCGATTATCTCGGCAAGCCTGTGCGTTTCGAAACGCTGCAACAAGGTATCGATTACGCTGCGTTGCTCGCCCAGACTTTCGGCCCGCTCACGCCGGACGAATGGCGTGAGATCAATACGCCGCTTTTGCACGAGCAGGACGGCGGCTGGCAATTCCGCTATGACCCGCGCATCGCGCAGCCGTTTGCCGCGGCTACCGAAGAGGCGACCAAGCTTGGCGAGGCCGCGCTATGGCATTCGCTGGCTGCATTCCAGGGGCCGGTGCTGGTGGTGCGCGGTGAGCAGTCGGATCTGCTGTCGCGTGAAACCGTGGCGAAGATGGTCGAGTCCGGGCGCGCGGTATCGAGCGTGGAAATCGCAGGCGTCGGGCATGCACCGGCGTTTCTGTCGGCCGATCAGATCGGCATCGCGAGGCAGTTCTTTATCGGCCCGGCCGCCGAGGCGTCATAATATGTAGTTCCGTGCGGCGTTCTGAAGGGATGTAATGCGGAACGCATTTTCGATCAACGCTCAACCAACCTCAGGATTCTTCATGGCAGTCATTCGTCACCACGTCGGCAAGCGCCTCTCGGAAATCGCCGTGCACAACGGCGCCGTATACCTCGCGGGCCAGATCGCCGAAGACGCGGATCAGGACATCACGGGTCAGACGCGCGAAGTGCTCGGCCACATCGACCGTCTGCTGGCTGAAGTGAACAGCGACAAATCGCATTTGCTGTCGGTGCAGATCTTCATCTCCGACATGGCGCATTTCGCCGGTATGAACGCTGTGTGGGACGAGTGGGTCGCACAAGGCGCTACGCCGCCGCGCGCTACCGTCGAAGCCAAGCTCGCGAACCCGAAGTGCCTCGTCGAAGTGGTCGTGGTCGCTGCGCAGCGCAGCTAAGCCATTGTTGTTTTTGCTGTTGAAATTCCGTTGATCCGTCCCGCCTGGCGGCACGCCGCACCATGACTACCGAAACAACTGTTCCACACACGCCAACGCCTCTTCCTTCCTTCGACGAAGCGATGGCGTTCGTGCGCGAACACGCGGGCGAGGTGCGGCTGTCGTCGGGCGAGTTGCTGGCGGAGCATGCGGCGGGTACGGCGTCGATCATGCGTACACTCAACGTCGATCCGCCGGCGGTGCTGGCGGCGGCGCTGTTTGCGCTGACGCCGCATCTGCAGGACCCGGAGCGCGTGATCGCCGACAACTTCGGCGAAGAGGTCGCGCAACTGGTCGGCGACGTGCGCAAGCTGTTGCGCTTGGGCACAGTGAGCTTGCGCGCCGCGCAGAATGCGATTCCCGAAGCCGGGCGTGACGCACAAGCGGCGCGCCGCGCGCAGGTCGAGGCGCTGCGCAAGATGCTGCTCGCATTCGCGCAAGACATTCGAGTGGTGTTGATCCGGCTCGCGTCGCGACTGCAATCGCTGCGCTATTACGCGGCGGCGAAAGTGACGCCGTCGCCCGACGTCGCGCGCGAGACGCTCGATATTTACGCGCCGCTCGCCAATCGTCTGGGCATCTGGCAACTGAAGTGGGAACTTGAAGACCTCGCGTTCCGTTTCGAAGAGCCCGTCACCTACAAGCGCATCGCCAGGCTGCTCGATGAAAAGCGCATCGAGCGCGAGAGCTATGTCGAGCAGGCGATCGCGCGCTTGCAGCAGGAACTGGCTGCAGCGCACATTCGCGCTGAAGTCAGTGGCCGGCCGAAACACATCTACAGCATCTGGCGAAAGATGCGCGGCAAGGAGCTGGACTTCGCCGAACTGCACGACGTGCGTGCGTTTCGCGTGATCGTGCCGGATATCAAGGATTGCTACACCGTGCTCGGCATCGTGCACAACCTGTGGCAACCGGTGCCGAAAGAGTTCGACGACTACATCTCGCGGCCCAAGCCGAATGGCTATAAATCTCTGCACACGGTCGTCATCGGCGACGACGGCCGCGCATTCGAAGTGCAGATCCGCACGCAGGAAATGCATCAGTTCGCTGAGTACGGCGTGGCAGCGCACTGGCGCTATAAGGAAGCGGGCACGCGTGGTTACGGCGGCCAGTTCAGCGCCGACGAGAAGTACGACGAGAAGATTGCGTGGCTGCGTCAGCTGCTCGCGTGGAAAGACGAAGTATCCGAAGGCGAGCACGGCGAGAAGCGCGCCGCACAGCCGTGGGAACAACTGCGCCAGGCTACGCTGGACGACGACCACATTTACGTGCTCACACCGCAAGCGCGGGTGATCCCGTTGCCGCACGGCGCCACGCCGGTGGACTTCGCGTATCACCTGCATAGCGAGCTCGGGCATCGCTGCCGTGGCGCGCGCGTCGACGGCGCGATGGTGCCGCTCAACACGCCATTGCAAAACGGCCAGACGGTCGAGATCGTCACGGTGAAAGAGGGCGGTCCTTCGCGCGACTGGCTCAACCCGCAGCTGGGGTATCTGCAGAGTTCGCGGGGACGGCAGAAAGTGCGCGCGTGGTTCAATGCCGTCGAGGTACAGGAGCACATCGCGAGCGGCCGGGCGATGGTCGAAAAGACCTTGCAGCGCGAGGGCAAGACTTCGGTCAATCTCGATCAGCTTGCTGCGAAACTGGGCTTCAAGACCACCGACGATCTGTTTTCCGTGGTCGGCAAGGAAGAGTTCAGTCTGCGGCTGGTCGAGCAGGCGCTGCACGACGCGCCGCCGCCCGAGCCTGTGGTCGAAGCGCCGGAGCAGTTCGAGAAACGGAGCAGCGGCGCGAGCGTTGCGCGCGGTGCGTCGACCGGCGTGCTGGTGGTCGGCGTCGACGCATTGCTCACCCAATTGGCGCGCTGCTGCCGGCCCGCACCGCCCGATGAGATCAGCGGCTTTGTCACGCGCGGCAAAGGCATGTCGATTCATCGCAGCGATTGCCCGACTTTCCTGCGCATGGCTGAACGTGCGCCCGAGCGCGTGCTGCAAACCGCGTGGTCCGCGGATGTGATGAGCGGCCGCGGCCAGTCCGTCTATCCGGTCGACCTCACGATCGACGCAACGGATCGGCAAGGCCTGCTGCGCGATATCTCCGAAGTGTTCGCGCGCGAAAAGATGAATGTGATCGGCGTGAAGACGCAGACACGTCGCAATGCCGCGTTCATGCAGTTCACTGTCGAGGTGTCGAGTGCCGCGCAGATTCAGCGCGCGTGTACGCTGCTCGGCGAAGTGACGGGTGTGGTGCGCGCTTCGCGCAAGGGGTGACGCGCGTGCCCGGCAGCCTGTATCGGCGCGCATCCGCTGAGACCGCCGAGACATTAGCGTGTGAGTAGAAATTTAAAGTCAGTGCATAAAAGTACTTGCCAAGCGATGTGCGGCTCCATATAATCTCGTTTCTTCAGGCTCGTAGCTCAGCTGGTTAGAGCACCACCTTGACATGGTGGGGGTCGTTGGTTCGAGTCCAATCGAGCCTACCAACGAAAGAGGAATTCCGGTTTTGCCGGGGTTTCGCAAGCTGCAGGAAGCGCCTCGGCGCAAAAGGCGAATACGGTTATGACACCGCGAACGTTGACCGAAACTACTTCGGAGCGACGCTAGTCGAGGACCACTTTCGCCAATGTAGTTTGCAGGAAATGTGAATGCGGCCCCTCGAAAGCGGGGCCGCATTTTTTTTGGCTTGTTTGATGGTTGTATGTGCCGCCGCCGGTCGGCACCACGGAGAACGCAATGGTTTCGATACGTCTGCCTGACGGTTCTGTTCGACAGTACGAGCATCCGGTGACCGTCGCCGAAGTGGCCGCGTCGATCGGCCCCGGTCTCGCGAAGGCCGCACTCGGCGGCAAGATCGACGGCGAGTTGGTGGACACGTCCACGCTGATCGATCGCGACGTGGCGCTCGCCATCGTCACCGAAAAAGACCTCGACGGTCTCGACATCATTCGTCACTCTGCGGCGCACTTGCTCGCGTACGCGGTGAAGGATCTGTACCCGGAAGCGCAAGTCACAATCGGTCCGGTGATCGACAACGGCTTTTACTACGACTTCGCCTACAGCCGTCCCTTCACGCCTGAAGATCTCGAGAAGATCGAAAAGCGCATGCAGGAACTCGCGAAGAAAGACGAGCCGGTCTCGCGCCGCGTGGTGACGCGCGGCGAAGCGGTGGACTATTTCAAGAGCATCGGCGAAAAGTACAAGGCCGAGATCATTGAGTCGATCCCTGTTACCGATGAAATCAGGTTGTACTCGCATGGCGGTTTCACCGACCTGTGCCGCGGCCCGCACGTGCCGTCCACCGGCAAGCTGAAGGTCTTCAAGCTGATGAAGGTGGCCGGCGCCTACTGGCGCGGCGATTCGAAGAACGAACAGCTGCAGCGCATTTACGGTACGGCCTGGACGAAGAAGGAAGACCAGGAAGCGTATCTGCACATGCTCGAAGAGGCGGAGAAGCGCGATCACCGCAAGCTCGGCAAGCAACTCGATCTGTTCCACATGCAGGACGAGTCGCCGGGCATGGTGTTCTGGCATCCGCGCGGCTGGACGCTGTGGCAGCAGGTCGAGCAGTACATGCGCCGCCGCGTGAACGGCGCCGGCTACCTCGAAATCAAGACGCCGATGATCATGGACCGCTCGTTGTGGGAAGCGTCGGGCCACTGGCAGAACTATCGTGAAAACATGTTCACGACGGAATCGGAAAAGCGCGACTACGCGATCAAGCCGATGAACTGTCCGGGTCACGTGCAGGTGTTCAATCACGGTCTGCGCTCGTATCGCGATCTGCCGCTGCGTTACGCGGAATTCGGCTCGTGCCATCGCAATGAATCGTCGGGCGCGCTGCACGGTCTGATGCGCGTGCGCGGCTTCGTGCAGGACGACGCACACATTTTCTGTACCGAAGACCAGTTCATCAGCGAATCGATCGCGTTCAATACGCTGGCGATGAGCGTGTACAAGGACTTCGGCTTCGATCACATCGACATCAAGCTGTCGCTGCGCCCGGATGCGCGCGCCGGCACGGATGAAACGTGGGATCGCGCGGAGCAAGGCCTGCGCGAAGCGCTGACCGCCTGCGGCGTGACCTGGGAAGAGTTGCAGGGCGAGGGCGCGTTCTACGGCCCGAAGGTCGAGTACCACATCAAGGACGCGCTTGGCCGCTCGTGGCAATGCGGCACGTTGCAGCTCGATATGGTGCTGCCGGAGCGTCTGGGTGCTGAATATGTGGCAGAAGACAACAGTCGCCGCCGGCCGATCATGTTGCACCGGGCAATCGTCGGATCAATGGAGCGTTTTCTCGGTATTCTGATCGAGCACCATGCTGGTGCAATGCCGTCATGGCTCGCACCGATGCAGGTTGTGGTGATGAATATCGCGGAAAGTCAGGCCGAATATGCACAGTCTCTAGCCCAATCGTTGCAAAAACAAGGGGTTAGAGTGGAGGCTGATTTGCGAAACGAGAAGATTAGCTATAAAATACGGGAGCACACGCTGGAAAAGGTGCCGTATCTCCTTGTGGTCGGCGATAAAGAGCGTGATGCCCAAACGGTAGCCGTGCGTGCCCGTGGTGGTGTCGATCTGGGTGTGATGCCCCTCGATGCCTTCATTGAGCGTCTGCGTCAGGACGTGCAGTCGTTCAACTGAGCCACTTGGCAGCGCGGCTTGTTTTTTTAATTTTTAGAGGAAACGTAACATCGCTACTGATAAGTCTGCGCACCGCATCAACGGTGAAATTACGGCACCCGAGGTGCGTCTGGTCGGAGTCGAGAACGAACCGCTCGGCATCGTGAAACTCGCTGATGCGTTCCGCATGTCGGAACAGCAAGACGTGGACCTGGTCGAAATCGCTCCGCAAGCGGTTCCGCCGGTTTGCCGCTTGATGGACTACGGCAAGTTCAAGTACTCGGAAGCGAAGAAGCAACACGAGGCCAAGCTCAAGCAGAAGGTCGTCCAGGTCAAGGAAGTCAAATTCCGCCCGGGTACCGATGACGGTGACTACAACGTCAAGCTGCGCAACCTTATTCGCTTCCTCGAAGACGGCGACAAGACGAAAATCACGTTGCGTTTCCGTGGCCGCGAAATGGCCCACCAGGAAATCGGTATGCGCATGCTCGAGCGCCTGCGCACGGACCTCGACGAAGTCGGTCAGGTCGAGCAAATGCCGAAAATGGAAGGGCGCCAGATGATCATGGTGCTCGCTCCGAAGAAAAAGAAGTAAGTCTGGCTGCGCGCCATGCGGCGCGCGCTAGTTGTACAAGATTCAAACGATGCTGCGGCGGGTGTCCGGTGCAGCATCGGCAGGTTTCGGAACGGTGTCCAGGCAAATGGGCGCCGATTCCTGAAAAGCGGCCGCCAGCAGCATCGGTGGTCTGCATACCAAGTGGAGTGGGTTTCGAAGGGCGGGTTGTGGCCATCTGGCCGACCGCACACCCATATCCATCTAATAATGGAGTTGTCATGCCGAAGATGAAGACCAAGAAGAGTGCTGCAAAGCGCTTCGTGGTGCGTCCGGGCGGTACCGTTAAGCGCGGTCAAGCCTTCAAGCGCCACATTCTTACCAAGAAAACCACCAAGAACAAACGCCATTTGCGCGGTTCGACGGCAGTTCATGATGCAGATATGAACTCCGTGCGCGCAATGCTGCCGTTCGCTTAACCCTTAACCGAAACTCATAGGAGCGAAACATGCCTCGAGTAAAACGTGGGGTTACCGCACGGGCCCGTCACAAGAAGATCATCAAGCTGGCCAAGGGTTACCGCGGCCGTCGCAATAACGTCTATCGCATCGCCAAGCAGGCGGTCATGCGCGCAGGTCAATACGCCTACCGCGATCGCCGCAACAAGAAGCGTGTGTTCCGTGCATTGTGGATCACGCGTATCAACGCGGCGGTGCGTCAGCACGACATGACGTACAGCGTGTTCATCAACGGCCTGAAGAAGGCCTCGATCGAACTCGACCGCAAGGTGCTGGCCGACATGGCTGTGTTCGACAAGGCTGCTTTTGCTGCGATCGTTCAGCAGGTGAAAGCCGCCGTTGCAGCCTGATTGCGCTTTTGGCAATTAAAACTGCGTGGTTCGTTGCAGCGAACATCCGGTAGTCTCGGTGACGCTGCAGCAAAAACGGGGCTCCTCACCGAGCCCCGTTTTTGTTGGTAGAACCAGTTTTGCTTCGATTGAACACTGACGTTGAAATGATGGGATCAATGGATCTGGACCAGATTGTCGCCGACGCGCAAAAAGCCTTCGCAGAAGCCTCCGACGTCACCACCCTCGAGAACGAGAAAGCCCGCTTTCTCGGCAAATCGGGTGCGCTGACCGAGCTGTTGAAGGGCCTTGGCAAACTCGATCCCGAAACGCGCAAGACCGAAGGCGCACGGATCAACCTCGTCAAGCAACAAGTGGAAGCCGCGTTGACGGCCCGCCGTCAGGCGCTGGCCGACGCGTTGCTGAACCAGCGCCTCGCCGCTGAAGCCATCGACGTCACGCTGCCCGGCCGCGGCACCGGTGCAGGTAGCCTGCACCCGGTGATGCGCACATGGGAGCGCGTCGAACAGATTTTCCGTACGATCGGATTCGACGTGGCCGACGGCCCCGAAATCGAAACCGACTGGTACAACTTCACCTCGCTGAACAGCCCGGAAAACCATCCGGCGCGTTCGATGCAGGACACCTTCTACGTTGACGGCAAAGATGCCGACGGCCGCCAGCTGCTGCTGCGTACGCATACCAGCCCGATGCAGGTGCGCTACGCGCGGACCAACACGCCGCCGATCAAGGTGATCGTGCCGGGCCGCACGTATCGCGTGGACAGCGACGCGACCCACTCGCCGATGTTCAATCAGGTTGAAGGCCTGTGGATCGACGAGAACATCAGCTTCGCGGACCTGAAGGGCGTCTATACCGACTTCCTCAAGAAATTCTTCGAGCGCGACGATATTCTCGTGCGCTTCCGTCCGTCCTACTTTCCGTTCACCGAACCGTCGGCCGAGATCGACATGCAGTTCGAATCGGGCAAGAACGCCGGCAAGTGGCTCGAAATTTCGGGTTCCGGCCAGGTTCACCCCACGGTGATCCGCAACATGGGCCTCGATCCCGAGCGCTACATCGGTTTTGCTTTCGGCAGCGGCCTCGAACGGCTCACGATGTTGCGATACGGCGTGCAAGACCTGCGTCTGTTCTTCGAAAACGACCTGCGTTTCCTGCGTCAATTCGCGTGAACTGACGCGTACGAACGCGACAAGCATAGAGCGCAGCACTGCACGCAGTGCCGCCAGCAGCGTCCCCGGCAGTGCCTGGTGCATCACTAGTACCGCAGCACGTAAAGCACCGCCGGACGTGGACCTAACCTGATCAGAACGTACACAGAACCATGCAATTCCCGGAATCCTGGCTGAGAACCTTTGTCGATCCGCAACTGACGACCGATGAACTGTCGCACGCGTTGACGATGGCGGGTCTCGAAGTTGAAGACCTGCGGCCGGCCGCGCCGCCGACCTCGAAGATCGTCGTGGGCCAGGTGCTGGAAGTCGTCAAGCACCCGGACGCGGACAAGCTCAACGTGTGTCAGGTCGACGCCGGCACGGGCGCCACGCTGAACATCGTGTGCGGTGCGCCGAATGTCGCGCCGGGCATCAAGGTGCCGGTCGCGCTGGTCGGCGCGCAACTGCCGCCGGCCGAAGAGGGCGGCGCGCCGTTCGCGATCAAGCTCTCGAAGCTGCGCGGCGTGGAAAGCCAGGGGATGCTGTGCTCGGCACGTGAACTGAAGCTTTCCGAAGATCATAGCGGCCTGATGATCCTGCCGGAAGATACGCCGATCGGCCAGGACATCCGCGCAACGCTAAACCTCGACGACACCATCTTCGAAATCAAGCTGACGCCGAACAAGGCGGACTGCCTGTCGGTGTTCGGTGTGGCGCGCGAAGCCTCGGCGATTACCGGTGCGCCGTTGCGTCCGCTCGAGATCAAGCCGGCCGAAGTCAAGCTCAACGAAACGTTGCCCGTCAAAATCTCGGCCCCCGATCTGTGCGGCCGTTTTTCGGGCCGCGTGATTCGCGGCGTGAACGCGCGCGCGAAGTCGCCGCAATGGATGGTTCAGCGTCTCGAGCGTTCGGGTCAGCGCAGCATTTCAGCACTTGTCGATATCTCGAACTATGTGATGCTCGAACTCGGCCGCCCGTCGCACGTGTTCGATCTCGACAAGATCCACGGCGGCATGGACGTGCGTTGGGGCCGCAAAGGCGAAACGCTCAAACTGCTGAACGGCAACACTGTCGAACTCGATGAAACCGTCGGCGTCATAGCCGATGACCGGCACATCGAGAGCCTCGCCGGCATCATGGGCGGCGACAGCACTGCCGTCACGCTCGATACCACCAACATCTATCTCGAAGCCGCGTTCTGGTGGCCAGATAGCATTCGCGGCCGCTCGCGCAAGTACAACTTCTCGACCGATGCCGGCCATCGTTTTGAGCGCGGCGTCGACTATGCGACCACCGTCGAGCATATCGAGCGCATCACGCAGCTGATCCTCGATATCTGCGGCGGCGAAGCCGGCCCGGTCGACGATCAGACCGTCAACGTGCCGCAACGCGCGCCGGTGAAAATGCGTGTCGCGCGTGCGAACCGCATTATCGGCATCAAGATCGATGCGGACGAAATCGCACAGATCTTCACGCGCCTCGGCCTCACGTTCGAACGCGACGGCGATACCTTCTCGGTGATGCCGCCGTCTTACCGCTTCGACATCGAAATCGAAGAAGACCTGATCGAAGAAGTCGCGCGTATCTACGGCTTCGAAAAGATCCCGGCACGTCCGCCGGTCGCGACCAGCGAAATGCGCGCGACCAACGAAACGCAGCGCTCGATCCACGTGATTCGTCACGCGCTCGCCGCGCGCGATTATGCGGAAACGGTCAACTTCAGTTTCGTCGATGCGCAGTGGGAGCAGGACTTCGCGGGCAACGACAAGCCGGTTCGTCTGTTGAATCCGATCGCCAGCCAGTATTCGGTGATGCGCACCACGCTGTTCGGCAGTCTGCTCGACGTGCTGCGCACGAACCTGAACCGTCGCGCGGCCGATCGCGTGCGCGTATTCGAAGCCGGCCGCGTCTTCCTGCACGATCCGTCGATCAAGGCAGGTGAGTTGACGGTCGAAGGTTTCGCACAGCCGAAGATGATCGGTGCGCTCGCCTACGGTCCCGCGCTCGAAGAGCAGTGGGGCGCGCAAACCCGTACGGTCGACTACTTCGATGTGAAGGGCGATCTGGAGGCGGTGCTCGCGCCGGCGGTGGCGCGTTTCACGAAAGCGGCGCATCCGGCACTGCATCCGGGCCGCAGCGCACGGATTGAACTGGATGGTCGCGCAGTCGGCTGGATTGGCGAATTGCATCCGCGCTGGATGCAGAAATATGATTTGCCGCATGCACCGATTCTTTTTGAAATCGAAGCGGAAGCATTAATGCAGCGCGTATTGCCGACTCCGGCGGAAGTGTCCAAATTCCCGCCGGTGCGTCGCGATATTGCTGTGGTCGTCGATCAAAAAATCGAGGTTCAGGCACTGCTGGACGAGCTGCAAAAGGCCCAGTCCGAAGAGGCCTGCAAGACTGTTCAGAGGGTTGCGCTTTTTGACGAATTCCGTCCAAAATCAAACACTTCCGGTGGTCTGGCCGCGCACGAGAAAAGCCTTGCGTTCCGTGTGACCTTGCAAGATACTGGCGGAACCCTTCAGGATGAAACGGTCGATCTGGCTATTCAAACTCTGGTGGAACGTCTGGCTCGAGTATATGGCGCACGGTTGCGTGGATAACCCGCATTTAACATTTGCACGGCAATTTTTCGCAACCTCCGTTTCTGCTTGGCGCGCCATTTGATAGATATGAATGAAATGAACTCGAGTGATTTCGAAGCCCTTCTTACGGCGCAACGCAGCGCCATGATTCGCGATATTCCGACATCACCCGCCGCCGTTTCCACCGAAACGCCGACGCTCACCAAGGCTGAACTTGCCGAGTTGCTGTTCGACAATGTCGGGCTCAACAAGCGGGAAGCGAAAGACATGGTCGAAGCGTTCTTCGAGGTGATCCGCGATGCGCTGGAGAGTGGCGATAGCGTGAAGCTGTCGGGGTTCGGCAACTTCCAGTTGCGCGACAAACCCCAGCGTCCCGGTAGAAATCCGAAGACCGGCGAGGCGATCCCAATCGCCGCGCGCCGCGTTGTGACGTTCCATGCAAGTCAAAAGCTGAAGGCACTGGTCGAGAACGGCGCTGAAGCGAGCTTCTCGCGCTGATCGACTGGCGCGTTCCTGCGCAACCCACCACGACGGCTAACTGACGATGACAGCGACGATCGAAAAAGTCGTCTTGCCTCCGATTCCGGCGAAGCGCTACTTCACGATTGGTGAGGTCAGCGAACTGTGCGGCGTGAAGCCGCATGTGCTGCGCTATTGGGAACAGGAGTTCACGCAGTTGAGGCCGGTCAAGCGGCGCGGCAATCGCCGGTACTACCAGCATCACGAGGTGCTGTTGATCCGGCGGATTCGTGAGTTGTTGTATGAACAGGGCTTCACGATCAACGGTGCGCGCAATCGGCTTGATTCACCTGGCGGCGGTGCGCACGGAGCGCCGGCTGATGTGGTCGAAGAAGGCGAGGGCGTGGCGGCGCCGGCTGCGTCGACGGCTGTTGTCGATGTCGACCAGTTACGTAAAGAGTTGCTGCATGTGATCGATTTGTTGAGCCACTAAGTTTGCTTTGTTGGTGTGCGGCGGTTCTAATCGAATGAAGTATCTGTTATAATTTTGTGCTGTTCGGGGCGTAGCGCAGCCTGGTAGCGTACCTGCATGGGGTGCAGGTGGTCGGAGGTTCAAATCCTCTCGCCCCGACCAGGAAATTCAACGGGTTACAGATTCGCGTCTGTAGCCCGTTTTCTATTTCTGGCTCTCCTACCCGAAATCTACCCGACATTGCGCGGGCTGCAACCGCATGGCATGAGCGCGTGGCAGGTGTCTTGAACGCGGGACACCAACTGTTCTTGTCGCAGCAGACGGCATCAGTGTCTCGCAGGCGCATTGCTCTCGAGTCATGTTCACCTTTGACGGCGGCATGCCCGGGATGGCACACTTTGGCCAGCCGTTCACTCGGCATTCACTCTTAGACGCCCAGGCCCGCGATGCAGGGCTCCTTCACGGGAGCGCGTCATGCTCCGGCACTCCCGATGATCCTGCACGTGTCACGCAGGCTCCTGGCGAGCGCCGCGGCTTGGTAGCCGTTGCGCCGTGCTCGCTACGGGCGGCGATTCCCTTCCGAAATTCCCGTCAAACAAAAACGCTGGTTCGACCATCCGTTCGCCGCGAGACCAGTGCTCGCATTGGCGTTGTCACATTAAAGTGTTGGAGCCGCAGTAGTTCGATAAACTGACCGTTCCTCAAAAGCCAGGCGGATTTTGGCTAAGCTCGGTGAAACGATGCCACGCGGCAAAGCGTTCTCCGAGTTGTTTGCGGTAGAGCGACGCACGCAGTAGATGTCGCTTCAGTGCGAAGTGCTGCCGGATCGGTCCAAAGCTCGACAAGAACGCCTGCGTGCGTTCGGGATCACGAAAGCCACGCATGCGTCGCTCGCGTTCGCGCGTCGGTTGATGACTGTTTTCGGCCCTGTTGTTCACCCGCGCGCTGGCTTTGACGGATACATGCTTGACGTGAGCCAGTTCGGGAATCTCGGCCTTTGCCGCCGGATAGCTACGCAGTTGGTCAGTCACGATCTTGCGCGGCTGCTGAGCACACGAGGCAAGCAAGCGCTTGAAGAAGCGTTTGGCTGCAGCCTTGTCACGGCGCTTCTGCGGCAGAATATCGAGCTCAACACCGTGCTGATCGACTGCCAGCCACAGCAGGTATGGCTCGCCGCGCAGCGTCATGAACACTTCGTCAAGATGCCATGTTGTGCTGGGTTTGCGCCGAGCTGCTTTGGCACGCTGTGCAAAACCAGCGCCGAATTTCTCGCACCAGCGCCGTATCGTCTCGTAGCTGACGGTCACGCCGCGCTCGAACAGCAACTCCTCGATGTCGCGCAAGCTTAACTGGAAACGGAAATACCAGCGCACTGCACAACTGATGACCGCCGCCGGAAAACGGTGGCCGTGATAAAGCGATTTAGAATTCTTCATCGCACGATCTTACGCGACGGCTCAGGTAATGTGACAAAGCCTCCCGAACTGAACCTGATCGAAATCGTCTGGAAACGCGCCAAGTATCACTGGCGGCGCTTCGTCACATGGACGAAGGAAATCATCGATACAGAGATCGCGAAGCTGCTCGGCGGCTATGGCTCGGAATTTGAAATTCGTTTCACCTGAACACTCACCATTTATGCCGGAGTCCGATCACCGCTGAGACTTGCGACTTGGTGGTGGACGGGGAAAGCGAATAGATCTGCGCGTACTGCGCGTCACCCGCCGCTTTCTGATAGATGCCGACGAGGAAGAGATCGGTGCGCTTGCTGAGCAGGTAGTCCACGCCGGTATTCACCTGATGCCATTTTGGACCGTTGTCCTGCGGGTGGTATTGCCCCGTGGTGAAGATATACGCGGCGCCAAGAATGAGTTGCGGCGTCACGTAGTCGGTCAGCGAAACCTCAAAATTCTGAAGCGTCAGACGCGACGTGTCGAGATAGTCGAATCGCGCGTTGGTATAAAGCAGCGATAGCTTCGCCGTCCCGAACGCGTAGGCGCCGCCCGCTCCATACATCCTCTGCTTGCTTACGCCTGCGTGGGTCGCCGGATTCGTGATGAACGGTGACGTGAAGCCATAGTCGTTGACCACCGCGCCGTTCGTGTTATTGGCGTCGTTCGGTGTATTGACCTGAAGGAACGCCAGGCCGGCTGATAGCGGCCCGTTGCGATACTGCACCGCGGCGCTATAGGCATTGTTGTCGGAGAAGCCGCCCGCCTTATTCGAAAAGCCGTAGAGCCCTTCAAACTGAAGACCTTTGTAGTCGATGCTCTTGTACTGGACCGCGTTGTTGATCCGGAACGAGTCGAACACGTTATCACTGTCGCCAATGTGCGCACCGTACGCCGCGAACTGACAAGCCGACGAGAAGACACACAGTGTGACTGCCTCGTCGTATTGACGGCCTAGTGTCACCGTCCCGAGAGTATCCGACGACAAGCCGACAAAAGCCTGCCGGCCAAACTCCCGGCCGCCTTGCGACAGTGCGCCAGTAGCGAGGCTGTAGCCATTTTCCAGCGTGAAGATGGCTTGCAGGCCCCCACCCAGATCCTCTACGCCCCTCATCCCCCAGCGAGGCGTCTGCATCGGGCCGCTCGCGAATTGCCACGTCGCGTGGCCTTGCTTGTCGGCTCCTTTCTGGTTGTTCGCATAGACGATGCCCGTCGAGATCAGGCCGTACAGGGTCACGCTGCTTTGGGCGGATGCCATCTGGCAGAACAGGGCCATGGCGGCGAGAACAAAGATGCGTCGGTTCATGATTTCCTTTGAACGCTTGTTTGGGGAAAGTGAAAGCGAATGCTTGAAGCTGTGTTGTAGTTAGGATGGCGAAGCAAATGCATTGTGCAGCTGAGTCTTTTTGCCGCCGATAACGGTCTCAGCTTTCTCTGCTGAATGGACAGCTCAGCAATGCGTTTGCGCATTGAGATCGCCCGCCATTACAACCGCCTTTCGGCAATCGCCCTGCGCGCTGATGCGAATCTGGTGCGATTGCTGGCGATTCTTGCGGAACAAAATTCGCGGCAGCTAGCACCGAATTTGACTCCCAGTGATCGAATTTTTAGTGCGTCGAGCCCGAACTGGTGCACGAATCGCGCACGCTTATGGGCATCTCGTCTGAAAGCTCGCACCGGTTCAGTGCTCTAATTTCGGCATCACTCATCTTCAAAATTGATGCTTGCGGGGACACTTTTGGCTTTTAATAATCGATTCGACCGGCAGCACTGAGCGTTAGACGACCGGCCCCTTGTATCCAGGAAGGACCAACGGAGAAGATGATGTCAGTAATCGAAAATGCCGGACGTCGGCGTTTGCTGCAGATGACACTCGCGGCGGGCGGCATGGCTGCAACGGGCGCACTGCTCTCGGTGCGCGCCTTTGCGGGCGAGAGGACAACCGTCAACATGCAACTGGGCTGGATTCCCGGCGGCAACCAGGTCGGGGAGGTCACGGCGAAGCGGCTCGGCTATTACGAGCAGGAAGGAATCGATTTTCACATTCAGCCAGGCGGCCCGAGCATTGACGGCGTCGCGATTGTCGCCTCGGGGCGATTCGAGGCCGGTGAGATTTCGTCGAGCCCGTCGATCATGCTTGCGGTCTCGGAAGGCCTGCCGATTAAGTGCATCGCGGTCGGGCTGCAGCAGCATCCTTACGCTTTCTTTTCGCTCAAGAAGAATCCCGTGCGCACACCGCACGACATGATCGGCAAGCGTATCGGTATCCAGTCGACGGGCATGGTGCTGCTCAAGGCGCTGCTCGCGAAGAATAAAATTCCGGAAAGCCAGGTCAACATTGTGCCGATCGGCGCCGACATGATGCCGCTTCTGAGTGGTCAGGTCGATGCGGTGACCGGCTGGCAAACCAACACCACGGCACTCAAGCCGCTCGGGGCAGATCGCGTCGACCTGCGCCTGTGGGACACCGGCGTGCGCCTCTACGCGCTGCCGTACTACGCGAACACCGCGACACTCAAGGAGCATCCCGACGTCATTACGCGTTTCATGCGCGCAACCGCGCGTGGCTGGCTCTACGCGAACGCGAATCGCGACCAGGCTGTCGATCTGCTCATCAAGGAATATCCGAACCTGAACCGCGCCGATGAGCGTGTCGCGATCGATTCGCTGATGGGCTACGCGTTCGATCAGACCACGCAGACCCAGGGCTGGGGCACGATGGACGCGAAGGTCTGGGAAGAGCAGATCTCGATGTACGGTCAATTGGGCCAGTTCCGCGGAAGTCAGCCAAAGGTCGATGACGTGATGACGATGGACGTTCTCAACGCTACCCGCTCCTCTCGCCTCAAGGTGTAATCCATGCATGCTGCCACTATCAATCCGCCGCACGCGGAAGGGGCCGGCCCGTCCGTCGCCTCGCTGCGAGACACGGATCTGTCTATTAGCTGCCGCAATATCAACGTGCGCTTCTTCACCGACCGGCGCAGCGTCACCGCGATCGAAGGTTTGAGCCTTGACGTCGCGGACGGTGAATTCCTCACGCTCCTCGGTCCCTCGGGCTGTGGGAAGTCGACGTTCCTGCGAGTCGTCGCGGACCTCATCAAACCGAGTCGCGGCGACATCAGCGTCCTCGGCGCGGCGCCCCGCGTCGCTCGTGAGCATCGGGACATTGGCTTCGTGTTTCAGGATGCGGCGTTGCTGCCGTGGCGCACGGCCATCCAGAACGTGCAGTTGCCGCTTGAAGTCGCGGGTGGCAAGGCGCGTGCGGGCCGCGCAACACCGCGCGAACTGCTCGAACTCGTCGGTCTCAAGGGTCGCGAGGACGCTTACCCGCACGAGATGTCAGGTGGGATGCGCCAGCGTGTCGCGATTGCGCGTGCCCTCGTCAGCGACCCGAAAGTCCTGCTGATGGACGAGCCTTTTGGCGCGCTCGACGAAATCACGCGTGACCGTCTGAACGAAGAATTGCGCCGCGTCTGGAAAGAGATGGGCCTCACGACGCTCTTCGTTACCCACAGCATCTATGAGGCTGCGTATCTCGGCCAGCGCGTACTGATGCTGGCCGCCAACCCTGGGCGTGTGAAAGAGATCGTCCCGGTCCGGCTGCCAGAAGATCGAACGCTCGATATCCGCGAGACCCGCGAATTCGTCGAACTCGCTGCCTATCTGCGACGCGTACTGGAGACCTGCTGATGACCACGTCCGAAATGCAATTGAGCCTGTCGTCGCAAGCGGCGGACCCTGAAGCGCAGGCCTGGCTTGCGCGTCGACGTCAGCGCCTGTGGCGCGCGCGCCTCTTGCCGGTACTTGGCGTCGCGGGCTTGCTGTTCGCGTGGTGGGCGGTCGTGGCGGGCTTTCATGTGAAGCCGTTTATCGCGCCGTCGCCGCTCCTGGTTCTGGAGACGCTTTTCCGCAAGAGCGATGTGCTGCTGCAGAACCTTGTGCCGACCGCGATCGAGGCCGCAGGAGGCTTCCTGCTCGGCAACCTTGCGGCGATCCTGATCGCCACCGTCTTCGTGCACAACAAGACGCTGCAGGACATCTTCTATCCGGTCGCCGTGATGATCAACTCGATTCCGGTGGTCGCGAAGGCGCCGATCCTCGTTCTCATCATGGGGAACGGTCTTGAGCCGAAGATCACGATCGCGGCGATTGTCTGTTTCTTCCCGACGCTCGTAAACATGGTTCGCGGGCTGCAGGCGGTGAACCCGCAGGCGATGGAGCTGATGCAGATCCTGTCGGCGAGCAAGCGCGAAATCTTCTTCAAGCTGCGCCTCTACGCTTCGCTGCCGTATCTCTTCTCCGCATTGCGCATTGCCGCGTCGATGTCGGTGATTGGCGCGGTGGTCGGCGAATGGATCGGCGCCACGCAAGGTATCGGCGCAATGATCATTCAGGCGACCTATAGCTTCGATTCGGCCCTGCTGTATACGGCGATCATCATGAGCGCCGTGTTGTCCGGCCTGTTTTTCCTGGTGATCGCGATCATCGAGCGCATGGTGGTCAGATGGCAGCCCGAAAGCACGCATTGAACCGAACACGAAACACCCGAATTCTCAGAGGCGAAAAATGAACATGATCAGCGATTGGATTCAGGAAAGTGCGCGCGATGTGCGCGTCGCGGCCAAGGCAAACGTCGTGGTGGTCGGCGGCGGCCCCGCAGGCCTGTCGGCAGCGATTGGGGCGGCGCGCAACGGCGCCGAGGTGATTCTGCTGGAGCGTTACAACCACCTGGGTGGCTTGGCATCCGGCGGCATGGTGCTGGTACTCGACGACATGTGGGACAACCACCTGCAGGAAATTTCGGTGCGCGGCGTCTGCATGACCTTCATCGAACGGATGGCGGCGCGCAAGCTGGCGATGTTCCCGCGCTCGGATGAATGGGGCGAGGATCCCGCGGCGTATCGCAAGTGGGGGCGCTGGGGCACGTTCGATTTTCACAGCCAGAAGACGCCCCACCCGGTGTGTTTCGCCGCAGCGTTCGATCCGGATGCGATGAAGCGCGTCGCGCTTGAGATGGTGGAATCGCTCGGCATCAAGTTGCGTCTGCACTCATGGTTCTCGCGCACGCTGGTCGAAGACGGTCAGGTGAAGGGCGTGATCTGCGAGACGAAGAGCGGCCGTGAAGCGATCCTCGCCGACGTGGTGATCGACGCGACGGGAGATCTGGATGTCGCAGCATCGGCGGGTGTGCCGCATGTCGGCGGCACCTATATCACGACGACCGTATTTCGACTCGGCGGTGTCGATACGGAGGCGGCCGAGCGTTTCGAAGCCGAAGAACCCGAGGCGTTTGCGGCACTGGATCGTCAGATCAAGCGCATTCTCGGCGGCTCGTGGGGCTACTGGTGGCTGAAGACACCGTTGCCCGGTGTGGTGTGGTGCAACTGCCCGCACATGGCCGGTCTCGATGGCCTCAAGCCTGAGGACCTGACACGTGCGGAAGTGCAGGGCCGGCAGCACATTCACGCGGTGGTCGAATTCGTGCGCGACAAGCTGCCGGGCTTCGAGCAGTGTTACGTGATCGATGTCGCGCCGCAAACCGGCGTGCGCCAGACGCGCCTGCTCGAAGGCGAGTATGTGATGACGAAGGATGACCTCGCGCAGCGTACCCGTTTCGACGACAGCATCGCGCGTGGTCGTGACTACTACATGCCGTATCGGGTGTTGCTGCCGAAGCAGATCGACAACCTGCTGGTCGCCGGCCGCCACTATTCGGCGACCTCGCAGGCGCAGAAGATGTCGCGCGAAATCCCGCCTTGCATGGCGATGGGCGAAGCCGCCGGTGTGGCTGCCGCGCTTGCGCTCGATGCGGGCGTGCGGGTGCGCGACGTCGACGTGCACGCGCTGCAGAAGACCTTGCGCGCGCAAGGCGCCGATCCGGGCGACCAGACCGGCTGCAACGCCGACGTGCCGCCGCTTGCCGCGCACATCGAGAAGCGGGAGGCCGCATGAGCGTCGTCGACAACGTTGCAAAGACGCCTGACCTGCCGCTTGCCGGCGTGCGTGTCGTCGATCTCACGCAGGTCATGATGGGCCCGGTCTGCACGCAGATGCTCGCCGACTACGGCGCCGACGTGATCAAGGTCGAGAGGAAGGGCGCGGGCGACTTGAGCCGCTCGACGTTCGAGCCGGTGGCCGGCGCGGACAATCCGATCTTCTGCAGTCTGAATCGCAACAAGCGCAGCGTGGCACTCGACCTGCGCGACGCGCAGCAGCTGGCTGATTTGAAGGCGCTGATCGCGGAGGCGGATGTGGTCGTCAGTAATTTCCGCGCGGGTGTGATGGACCGCATGGGCGTCGGCTATGAAGACTGCCGCCGGTTGAATTCGCGGATCATCTACGCGGTGGGCACGGGCTTCGGCGAAACCGGACCCTATGCGCACAAGGGCGGCCAGGACGTGCTCGCCCAGGCGATGAGCGGTGTGATGGCGCGCCGCGCCGATGAGTCGCTGCCGATTTCCGTTTACCCGACAGCACTCGCCGACTATTCGGCGGGCATGCACATGGTGCAGGGCATCCTGCTTGCGTTGCTGCATCGTGAACGCACGGGCGAGGGGCAGAAGGTCAACGTGTCGCTGTACAACTCGATGCTCGCAATGCAGATGCAGGAAGCCGCCATGATCATGATGGCCGACTCGGAAGTGAACTGGGCTGCGATGCCGCTTTCGGGTGTCTTCGAAACCCAGGATGGTGCGCTGGTACTCGTGGGTGCGTTCAAGGCGAATCCGCTGCGCGACATCTGCGCCGCACTGGACATCGAAGACCTGTCGCTTGACGCGCGCTTTTGCAATCTCAATCAGCAGTTCGTTCACAAGACCGAATTGCAGCGGATCTTCCGGGAGCGCTTTGCGAGCAACACGCGCGACTTCTGGCTCGCTCGCCTCGAAGAGCAGGACCTGTTGTGTGCGCCGGTGCGTGATCTGCGTGAAGCGCTGGTCGACCCGCAGACCCTGCATAACCAGCTGATTCTGGAAGGCGAGGGCGAAGGCCAGCCGGTGCGCTTCATCGGCAGCCCGATTGAGCTCTCGCTCGCACCGGTTGGCTTGCGGCGTGGGCCGCCGCGCCTCGGCCAGCATACCGAAGAGGTCCTTCAGCAATTGCGAAGCAAGGTCGCCACGGAGGCTGTATGAGCGTACGTCTTGCCATCGACCAGCACGTTGCCACGGTGACGCTGGCGCGGCCGGAAGCGCTCAACGCCGTGGACCTTGCCACCGAAGCCGAACTGCAACGCGTGTGGACCGAACTCGAGCGTAACTGTGACGTGCGCGTCGTGGTCCTGACCGGCGAGGGCGAGCGCGCGTTCTGCGTCGGCGCGGACCTGAAGAATCCGTCGGCGAGCGGCCTTGAATACTGGGCGGCGCCGCGCCCGGGTGGCTTTGGCGGTATTGCGCTTCGCGAGACGCTGAACGTGCCGGTAATCGCGCGGGTCAACGGCTATGCGCTGGGTGGCGGCTTCGAAATGGTGCTGGGGTGTGATCTGGTGGTCGCCTGTGACGAGGCGAGCTTCGGGCTGCCCGAGGCGCTGGTCGGGCGCATGCCGCTCGACGGCGGCATGACCCTGCTGCAACGCCAGATTCCGTACCGCCAGGCGATGGCGATGCTGATGACCGGCTGCCGGATTTCGGCACGCGAGGGGCTCGACATGGGCCTCGTCAACGAAGTCGTGCCACGTGCCGAACTGGACGCCGCCGTCGAGCGCTGGGTTCAGGCGCTGCTCGCGTGCGCCCCGCTGTCGCTGCGGGCGATCAAGCAGGTGGTCAAGCGCACGTCCACACTCTCGCCGGCGGACGCCCAGGCGTTGCGACTGCCCGCCGTAGTGGCCGCGCTGCAATCAGAGGACGCGAATGAAGGCGTGCGCGCGTTCCAGGAGAAGCGCAAACCGGTCTGGAGCGGACGCTGATGGCCTACGTCATCACTTCGCCCTGCATCGATGTCAAAGACGGCGCGTGTGTGCAATGCTGCCCGGTTGACTGTATCTACGAGGGCGAGCGCACGCTCTACATCCACCCCGAGGAATGCATCAACTGCGGGGTGTGTGTATCAGTGTGTCCGACCGAGGCGATCTTTCACGATGAAGAACTCCCGCAATCGGAGGCCATGTTCGCCGCCGTGAACCGGGATTTCTTCGGGCCGGATGCCAGCGCGCTCGGTTCCCCCGGTGGCGCATGCGACGTGGGTAAGGTAGCCTGCGATCATCCCGTGGTCGCGGCCTGGACGGTGCGGCCGATGAACTGAGAAAACACGATGCATGCGAATGTCCTGAAGTATTTTGTCGAAGTGGCTCGATGCAGTTCGATCCGCAAGGCCGCGCAGAACCTCTATGTCGCGTCGAGCGCGGTCAACCGGCAGATCCTGAAGCTCGAAGCGGAGATGGGGACTGAACTGTTCGACCGGCTGCCGAATGGCATCCGGTTAAACGCGGCCGGTGAGCGCATGCTGCAACACATTCGCGCGACGCTGAACGACTTCCACTTGATGCGCAGTGAACTTGACGACCTGAAGGGCGAACGCAAGGGACACGTGTCGGTGACGGCCATGGATTCGCTTTTCGTCGATTTTCTGCCGGCGACCGTCGAGGAGTTTTCGGACGCCTATCCGGCGGTCACCTATTCGATCGCCGCGGTGCCGCCGCACGACGTTCCGGCGCGGCTCGTCAGTGGCGAGTATGACGTCGGCATTTCGTATATTACGAAGCTGCCCGCCGGTCTCGATGTCGTGACCGAGGTCTCGTTGCCGCCGGGTGTGGTCATGGCATCGTCGCATCCGTTAGCGAAGACGGAGCGCATCAGCTTCGACGAATGCCGCAATCACGCGTTTCTGCGGCTCGAAGGACGATCGCCGATTCAGGGCGTCGTCACGACCGACTTTCCCGAGTACTGGGAGTCGCTGCAGCCGAGCGTCACCTGTAATTCGACGACATTGCTCAAGCGGTTGATTGCGTCAGGGCGGGGCATTTCATTTTTCTCCAAACTGGCTTTCCTCGATGAGCTGGCGCGTGGTGACGTGGTATGGAGGCCGCTCGACGACGTGAATGTCAACGCGCTGACCGTCGGCGTCATCACACCCAACCAGCGCGTGCTGCCTCACGTTACGCTGGAGTTCGTCGAACGTATTGTGCGGCGCCTGAAACACGTTGAACTGGCACTGCGCGACGTCTGATCTCTGCGTTGCCGCTGACTGCACTTTGCGGGGGAGCGCGGCGGGGCCGCATTCGGTTGCCTTCGCGCGCCTTCGTTGCGGGTGCTTTCCAGTAATCCTAAATGATTGACCGCGGTGTGGCAGTCCATTCTTGACCGCCCGCCAACATCCGGACTACGGTTGATCGTCTTCCAATCATCAGGAACACAACATGGTCACATCAGGCTATACCGATACCCGACTTCTGATCAACGGCGAGTGGTGCGACGCCGCCAGCGGCATGACCCTCGACGTCGTCAACCCCGCCACCGGCAAAGCCATCGGCAAGGTGGCCCACGCCGGCATCGCCGACCTGGACCGGGCGCTGGCCGCCGCGCAAAGCGGCTTCGAAGCCTGGCGCAAGATTCCCGCCAACGAACGCGCAACCACGATGCGTAAAGCCGCGGCGCTGGTGCGCGAGCGCGCGTCGGACATCGCCCGCCTGATGACCCAGGAACAGGGCAAGCCGTTCGCCGAAGCACGTGTCGAGGTGCTGTCCGCCGCGGACATCATCGAGTGGTTCGCCGACGAAGGCCGCCGCGTCTACGGCCGGGTCGTGCCGTCACGCAATCTGGCAGCGCAGCAACTGGTTTTCAAGGAGCCGATCGGCCCGGTGGCGGCGTTCACGCCGTGGAATTTCCCGATCAACCAGGTCGTACGCAAGCTGAGCGCGGCGCTCGCGAGCGGCTGCTCGTTCCTCGTCAAGGCGCCGGAAGAAACCCCGGCGTCGCCGGCGGCGCTGCTGCAGGCCTTCGTCGAAGCCGGTGTGCCGGCGGGTACGGTCGGCCTCGTGTTCGGCGACCCGGCCGAGATTTCGAGCTATCTGATCCCGCATCCGGTAATCCGCAAGGTCACGTTCACGGGCTCGACGCCGGTCGGCAAGCAATTGGCCGCGTTGGCAGGCGCGCACATGAAGCGCGCGACGATGGAACTGGGCGGTCATGCGCCCGTCATCGTGGCCGAAGACGCGGACGTCGCGCTGGCAGTCAAGGCGGCGGGCGGCGCGAAGTTCCGCAACGCCGGCCAGGTGTGCATCTCGCCCACGCGCTTTCTCGTGCACAACAGCATCCGCGAAGAGTTCGCGGCGGCGCTCGTCAAGCATGCGGAAGGCCTCAAGCTCGGCGACGGTCTTGCGGAAGGCACGACCCTGGGGCCGCTCGCCAACGCGCGCCGTCTCACCGCGATGGCCAAGGTGCTCGACGATGCGCGCAAGACCGGCGCCAAGGTCGAAACGGGTGGCGAACGCGTGGGCTCGGAAGGCAACTTCTTCGCGCCGACCGTGCTGACCAACGTGTCGCTCGAGGCAGATGTATTCAACAACGAGCCGTTCGGCCCGATCGCCGCGATCCGTGGTTTCGACAAGCTCGAAGAAGCGATCGCCGAAGCAAACCGTCTGCCGTACGGGCTCGCCGGTTATGCGTTCACGAAGTCGTTCAGCAACGTGCATCAGCTGTCGCAACAGCTTGAAGTCGGCATGCTGTGGATCAATCAGCCTGCCACCCCCACGCCGGAAATGCCGTTTGGCGGCGTGAAAGATTCCGGCTACGGCTCGGAAGGCGGACCGGAAGCCATGGAAGCTTATCTGGTCACCAAGGCCGTGTCGATCACGGCCGTGTAGTCGGAGCCAACCGCAGGCGTTGTCGCGCAAAACACGACCTCTTTGAATGGGATTGACTGCATGAGGCACCGGCGGTATGTTTTCTGGCGGGGTATCACGTCCCCTGCGCCGCCTCACAGTCCCTTTCGATTCCGCGCCGGCTGCGGAGGTTCGTCGACACAAAAACTCGGGCCGAATTCATGCGTATCTACTTCCAGAGCGCGTCTATCCCGACGCGAGCCGCCAATCGGCTCAAATACCGCCTTTCGCTAAAGGAATCCCAGGCGCGACAGGTAACGTCCAAAGTCTTCGGCTATAGAGACTGGACCGAGCTCCACAGCGAGCTGGGCAGCAATGCAGCTTCCGCGCTCGACGAGTCGTGTGACAGCGCGACACTAACCGAGCGACGCGTATATCAGGCGTCGCAATTGGTCGCATCGTCAGTTGATCTTCACGGTGAATCCGCGGACGACTTTATTCGATGGTGGCAACCATCGGCCGCGCATCCGCAAGAAGAGGGCGGGGGCTCGACAGAAACGCCGTTTGCCGGCTCAAAGGAAGATCTGAGTTTTCAAGAGGCGCTAAGCACGTTGGCTCACGCCGTGCACCATCCCGTTGGCCACTTCGAACAAGCGCTCATGACTGGCATACGTAGAACGAAAAGCGAAACGTCGCTGAGCTTTGCTGAAGCGATTACTGATGAGTTGCTAAGCGGCAACCGAAACCGAGAACCCGAAGTGGCGCGTCACCCCCTTGAGGCTTTGGCCTCGCGAGGGCTACCTCGGTCGATACTTAACCTGTCGACGAGTTTGGCGCTTGGCGATGGTGGACCGAAAGACGAAAAGAGAGCCACGGACTTGCTCGAGCAGTTGGCTGAATCTACTTCAACTCCCGATGATCTGAAGCGGATTGCCGAATCACGCCTAGGCGCCGCCTAGCAGGCTGTTGGGCTTTGTCAACTTGCCGTAGTCAGTCGGACTTCAGGATAACTTGCAATCGCTCAGAACAGCGATTTTGATTTCTTCATCGCCCTATCTTACGCGACGACCCAAACAACCTGACAACGCCCCCCAAACGCTTCAGATTGAGGCGTTTGCAGTCGGTGGCAATCAAAGATGGGGCTCGCTTCGCGGTAGCCTGAGATAATGAATGGCTGCGCCCGGGTGCCCGGCGAGACTCTTCGTCGTACCCGGACGATATACTCTACCAAACCATAAGTCGTCATGTGAAGACGTATTTTTAAAAGCGATGGACACAGGAGCGTCATGAAGGCCAAACCTAGGGATGTTGCAGAGCCGGACAGCAAGACCGTAGCGGGTCGCGGGCCGATCAAGCGGCCGATGAAGAAAGCACCTCAGCGTCTGCCACGCGCCGAGCGTCAGGCACGCGTGCTGGAGAAGGCCGCCGAATATTTCGCCGAACACGGCCTGAACGCGCAGACTCGCGCAATTGCCGAGGCTTGTGGCGTGTCACAACGTTTGCTGTATAGCCTGTTCCCTAGCAAGGCTGCGTTGATCGACGAAGTTTACAAGCGCGAAATTGTGGGGACCTTCAAGGCGATGTGGTTTGTTCAACTGAAAGACCGCAGTGTGCCCATTGAAAGCAGGCTCAATACTTTTTATCGCGAGTACTACGACACCCTCCTGACTCGGCAGTGGCTTCGCCTGTTCCTCTACTCTTCGCTTGAGGATCTGCAAATGGCGCCGACGTACACGAATGCCGTCGTGACGCATGCGCTTGAGATCATTGTCACTGAGACGGCGCACGAATTGGGACGCGGCGTGCCGGCCGATCCGGCTCATCTGACCGAGGTGGGCTGGCTGCTGCACGGCGCGGTATCCCACCTTGCGATTCGCCGCCGTATTTATTCGAACGACAACACAACGCCCAGCGACGCGGTGATTGCGATGCACGTGCGCGCCTTCCTCACGAGCGCGCCAGCGCTGCTTCCGGCGCTGGAAGGCACCTGAGCGTGACGCGCTAGCGGCCTTGTCCAGCGCGGAAGATAACCATCAACCGACGCGCGAACGCGCGCGTCGTGGACCGCTTCGCCGCACGGTACGAATTGACCGAAGTCGCCCGGAATCCATCAACTGGTTTCCAGGCGGTCGCCGCTGACGCTTCTTCAAGCGGGTGCTGCGCTCGAGCCGCAAGGGGTTTCGTGTTCAGTCACCGATCGCTTCGGCGTCCTGCTCCCGGTTCGTTTGCCCGCGCATCAGCAGGAGCAGCGCGATAAGAACAAGGACTATCGTCAAGCCGACAAAGAGCAGCGTCGCGCGTTGAATGTCGGCGAGTTGCACGGCGATGCCAAGGCCGATCACAGGTAGTGAGATCGCCACATAAAGCACGACGAAAAAGCTGGACGTGACTTCCGCTCGCCGGTGCACGGGCGCCGCGGACGCGATCTCGCCCAACCCTGCGCGGAAGCTGATGCCTTGCCCGATTCCTGCCAGGGCGGTGCCGAGCAAAAGCGTGCCGAGCGAGCGCTCCGGCACGCACAGGCCGACACACATCAGTCCCACGACGAGTCCAATGCAGCCGGCCGCTTGCCGCCACCGGGCAGCGATAATCGTCTGCACGATCTGCCCGAGGGCGGAGCACGCGAACAGCAGAAACACAATAGAGCCGGTCACGATGCCGCTGTGAAAGCCGAGCACGACCCGAATCAGTTGAGGGGCGACCGCCGCAAAGAAGCCCACCACGACGAAACCGGCAAACCCCGCTAGCGCGGCAGGAATGAACGCATGGCGTACCTCAGCAGGAAGCGAAATTTTCTGGATGCGGAGCTTCACTCGCGCAGGAATCGAGGCGGTCTCCGGCACGCCAAGGACGACTAGTGCGGCGACGCCCACCAGCGCGAGATGCGCCGCATAGGGCAAGCGCATCGGCCAGGGGAATAGTTCGACGAGGATGCCGCTTAGCAACGGACCGCAACCCAGCCCCAGCATATTGGAGGCGGTAGCCGCGAGCATGGCCTTGCCGCGCCACGCAGGCGGCGCGAGTTCGATCACGGCTACTGTGGCGGTTCCTGTGAAGATGCCGGCGGAAATTCCCGACAGCAGGCGGCCCAGCATGAGAAGCGCTAACCCGTCGCTGAGCATGAAGGTCAGCGCGGATGCGGCGGATGCACACAGGCCTGCCAGCAGCATGTGACGACGCCCTAGCTGATCGGACCAGTTGCCGATCAGCAGCAGCGCACCCAGCACCCCGATTGCATATGAGGCGTAGATCACCGTGATGGCGGTCGGTGTAAAACCGTACTGCAGTTGGTAGTACCGATAGATTGCCGTCGGTAGCGTTGTACCCATCATGTTGATCGCGAACGCCAACGCGACAGCCAGAAATGCGATCGGGGATTGCGGTGCGGCAGAAGCTGCTTTCATGAAACGTCCCAACGGTTGCTCGAAGACTGCGCGCAATTATGGGCAATTTCTCACGGCCTTGCTGGCAACTTGACGATCGTCCTCAGCGTCGATTTCGTCTTGCGGCGACTGCGCTACGCGATGGGCACATCACGCGGACGCAGATGATCGATCCGCTTTTCGCCGTGGTCGAACTCGCGTCGCGCCTGTTCCATTTCGCTCATGTGGACTTCGACCCAGTCCCATATTCCGCAGATCTTATCGAGCAGGCTACGCCCCAGTGGCGTCAGCTGATAGTCGACCCGCGGCGGGATCACCGGATGCACGTAGCGCGTAACGAGGCCGTCACGCTCGAGCTGCCGCAACGTCTTGGTGAGCATTTTCTGGCTCACGCCCTCAACCACTTCGCGCAGCCGCGAAAATCGCATCTCGCCGTGCGTGCCGAGCGCATCGATGACAAGGATCGTCCACTTGTCCGCGATCTGTTCGATGATGTTCCGCGCCAGGTCGTCGGTTCTTTTTTGCGGGTTGTCGTGCGCGTAAGCGCCGTCGTAGCAATTAGTTTCCATGGGGAAAGTATGAAACCTTCAGGTGCCTTCTTGTGATCGCCGGATGCCGCTGAAATAATCGGCTCGCCTGTCCGTCCAATGGGCGCGTCGCCGTTAGTCAGATCGCATTCGACCCGGATGCGGTGCTTTACGTAGTGCTTTGATTAGAGAGCTTCACATGACTATTGAAACAATCGCAATTGAAGGTTTAACGACCCCAGTCTCACGCATCGGCCTTGGCACCTGGGCGATCGGCGGTTGGATGTGGGGTGGCACCGACGAGAAAGACTCGATCGCGGTGATCCGCCGGGCGCTCGACAGCGGTGTCAATCTGATCGACACAGCGCCGGTGTATGGCTTCGGCGCTTCGGAGGAGATTGTCGGCAAGGCGCTGGCCGATGGATATCGACACAAGGCGGTCATCGCGACCAAGGTCGCATTGGAATGGCGCGACGGCGCAGTGTTCCGCAATTCGTCGCCAGAGCGCATTCGTCAAGAAGTAGAGGATACGCTTCGGCGCTTGCGGACAGATTACATCGACCTGTATCAGGTCCACTGGCCCGATCCACTGGTGCCGATCGAAGAGACCGCCGCGGTGCTCGACGATCTGCGCAAGGAAGGCAAGGTACGGGCGCTGGGCGTCAGCAACTTCTCGCCTGCGCAAATGGACGCGTTCCGCCGCGTGGCGCCGCTGTCGGCCACGCAGCCGCCGTACAACCTGTTCGAGCGCGATATCGACCGTGACGTGCTGCCGTACGTAAAACAGCATGGGCTCGTTGCGCTTGCCTATGGGGCGTTATGCCGCGGGCTGCTGGCGGGTCGGATCGGCGTCGAGACGCGCTTCGAGGGTGACGATCTGCGCCAGCGCGACCCGAAGTTTCGCGAGCCGCGTCGCGAGCAGTATGTCGCGGCGGTGAAGGCACTGAACGTGTTCGCGCGCGATAACTTCGACAAGTCGGTGCTCGCGCTGGCGGTGCGCTGGGTGCTCGACCGCGGCCCGACGATCGCGCTGTGGGGCGCACGCCGTCCGGCGCAACTGGACGGGATCGAGGATGTGTTCGGCTGGCGCCTCGACGGGAAGGCGTTCGAGCAGATCGACGCGATTGTCGCGCAGTTCGTCAAGGATCCCGTTGGGCCGGAATTCATGGCGCCGCCGCAACGCGTGCTCGTAGCGTGACAGGGAGCCATCGAACATGCGAACCCATCGACGCACCTTCATGCTTCGCTCAATCGGTGCCGCAGCGCTCGCGATTACCGGACGCTCTGTCTGGGCGGCGCCCCCGCAGCTTCAGGAGAGCGATCCCGCTGCGCAGGCGCTTGGGTACAAGACCGACGCAACCCATGTCGACCGCTCGAAATATCCCCATTTCAGCGTCAACCAGCGCTGCTCGAACTGCTGGTTCTTCCAGGGCAAGCCAGCCGACGCCAGCGCGCTCTGTGCGTTGTTCGGTGCAAAGCAGGCGAACGGCGCAGGATGGTGCAACGCCTATCAGGCAAGAGCATGAACAGCGTGCGCCGGTAAGGCGATGCCAATGCAGCGCCGACAGGTGCGGCGTGCGTCGACAACAAGGAGTGAACGGATGGAACTGATTGTATGGCGTGCATCACAACGTCGACGCCGATGCGAACATGCCGCTGCTGTGGGCGGTGCGGGACCTGTTGGGACTGCATGGCACCAAGTTCGGTTGCGGCGTGGGCGCATGCGGCGCGTGCACCGTCGATCTGGATGGCGTGGCAGTGCGCTCGTGCGTCACGTCGCTTGCGGATGTACAGGGCAAGTCCGTGACGACGATCAAAGGCTTGGGCAAAGGCGGCGAGCATGTCGTGCAGCGAGCGTGGAAAGCCGCGAACGTGCCGCAGTGCGGCTATTATCGCGTGATCGCGCAGTTCGAAGGGGCGGTGGTGATGGCGCTCGGCAACACGCTATACAGCGAACTGACGTGCAGTCAGGGTGCGGTCGAGCAGTCGAACTTCACCGACTGCCGGGTCGCCCGCCGCGACTCCGTGCCGGAAACTCATGTGTATATCGTGCCGAGCGCTGCGCCGCCCGGCGGTGTTGGCGAACCAGGTGTGCCGCCGACAACGGCTGCGATTTGCAACGCGATTTTCAATGTGACAGGCACGCGGATTCGGGCGTTACCGGTCGATAGCGCGCTATTGAAGCGGGCGTGATCAGCACAGGGGATAAGGGCCAGGTTGTGCGGGTATCGCGATCACTTGGTCTGCTGATGGTCGACGCGGCATAAGTGCTTGCCGCCAACATTTCCCGCCCCGCTGTCACCGGCCATGGAAACCCAGGCTACCTCCCGGCGCGCACTCGCCTTAGCGTCTTCAGTCGACGATACAGCGTGCGCTCACTCATCCCGAGGTACGCAGCGAGCGCGCTGCGTGTCCCTGTAAATCCCTCCACCAGCCGTACAAGCTCACGATCGGTGAGCTCGCCGGGCACCGAAAGCGACGTCGAGCCCGCGCTGCTTTCCAGATGCGCCGACTCTCCCGCCACCATGTCACCTGGCAGATGTTCGATCCGGATCACCCCGTCGTCGGCCAGCAGGCACGCCCGGTCGAGCACGTTGCGCAGTTCCCGGATATTGCCCGGCCAGGAATAGGCATGGAGCCTCGCGAGAGCGTCCGGCGTAACGCTGAACTTGCTGCCTGCCGCACCTCGCGCGCTACCAATACGCTGCAGTATCGAGTCGACAAGCAGCGCGATGTCATCTGGGCGCTCGCGCACCGCCGGCAAGTGAATCGGAAATGCGCTGATGCGGTAGTAGAGGTCCTGGCGGAATCGGCCGTCGTCGATCATTTCCCGCACGGGTTTGTGCGTCGCCGCCACCAGTCGGAAATCCGCGCGTAAGGTCTCGATGCCGCCGACCCGGCGGAACGTGCCGGATTCGATGAGGCGTAGCAGCTTGACCTGCATCGACAGTGGCACATCGCCGATTTCGTCGAGAAAAAGCGTTCCCCCTTGCGCGGTCTCGACCAGACCGGGTTTGCGCGCGGCTGCGCCCGTGAACGCGCCCTTTTCATAGCCGAAGAGTTCGCTCTCGAACAAGGTATCCGTGATGCCGGAGCAGTCGACGACGACAAAAGGGTGTTGCGCGCGCTCGCTTGCCTCATGAACGGCGCGCGCGAACAGTTCCTTGCCGGTTCCAGATTCTCCGAGCAGCAGGACCGGCAGCATCGAAGGCGCGACGCGATGCAGCGCCGAGATCGCCGCGTTGAACGCCGTCGAACGCCCGACCAGACCTTCCGCGCTCGGCTTGGCGGACGCGCCGCGCACCGTGGAGAGCCGCTCGACGTAAGCCACCACCTCCTGCTGCGCATTGAATATCGGCCGCAACTCGACATCGACATGCTCAGGCCCGCGAGGCGTGTGATGAATGTGGAGCACGCGGTCTGGGCCGCGCAGTTCAAACGCCCGCCTCATTGGGCAATGCTCGCCCGCCTGGTCGCACGGCACGTCGTAGTGATGCGAGACCTGGTAGCACTTGCGTCCGACATGAGGCTGGCTGGCGACGCCGAACTGACGTTGATAAGCGGTGTTGGCGGCAAGGATGCGGTACTCGGGATCGAGCACGATCATCGGTTGAGCGTCGTGCTCCAGATACGACACGAGGGCGTCGACATCCGGCGCTTGAGGCGACCCGGCCGAGGTCGTTGCGACGGGTGTGACGGATATGGACGGCTTTGGGGATTTCACGGTGGCGGCTCCAGTAGACCTCACTATACGTCGGCACTGCCACAACTGCCACCTGACTGCCAGAAATGGCAGCCTTCGCTCCCGGACGTCTTGGCGCGAGTGTGCGATTCAATCCGGCAGGACAGAAATTTTGATAAAAATCAAAGTGTTATGTAACAGAAATCAAATCAGACTGCGATGGCACGGTTCTTGTGTTGATTGGCCGGCCTTGCCGCTTCGCAAGATCCATTCGTTTGAGGAGAGGATGTTGAATACCACGAGCCCCATGCTGGTCGAAGGTTTCTTCGACCCCGGTACCTGGACGATCAGCTATCTGTTGCTGGATGTCCGCACCGGCGACTGTGCACTGATCGACAGCGTCCTCGACTATGACCCGAAGTCAGGCCGTACCTCCACGACGACCGCCGACAAACTCGTCTCTCGCGTCCAGGAGCTTGGCGTGAAGGTCCAGTGGCTTCTCGAAACCCACGTGCACGCCGACCATCTGTCTGCCGCGCCCTACCTCAAGGAAAGACTCGGCGGAACGATTGCGATCGGCGCGCAGGTGACGCACGTACAAGATGTGTTCGGCAAGCTTTTCAACGCCGGCTCGAGATTCGCGCACGATGGCAGCCAGTTCGATCACCTGCTCTCCGACGGCGAAACATTCGCCGTCGGAGCGTTGCAGGCGCGCGCCATCCATACCCCGGGCCATACGCCGGCCTGCATGACCTTTGTGGTCAGCGACGGCGTGCAGACCGCAGCCTTTGTCGGGGACACCCTGTTCATGCCCGACTACGGCACCGCGCGCTGCGACTTTCCCGGCGGCGACGCCCGTACGCTCTACCGGTCAATCAACAAGGTGTTGAGCCTGCCGGCGGACACGAAGCTGTACATGTGCCACGACTACCAGCCCGGCGGGCGGCCTTTGCAGTTTGTCAGCACGGTAGCCGAGGAACGCGAACACAACGTCCATATACGCAACGGTATCAGCGAGGAATCCTTCGTTGCGATGCGCACCGCGCGCGACGCGACGCTCAACATGCCGGTGCTGATGCTGCCGTCGGTGCAGGTCAACATGCGCGCCGGACATATGCCCGATCCGGAAGATAACGGAGTGCCGTATCTCAAGATTCCCCTCAACGCAATCTGAGCCGGCGCACGTAGTTAGTAGAAGCAACAGGAGAAGTCGATGGACATCAAGAAACTGACGGCTGAACTGGCGGTATCACAACAGATTGCCGCATCCGACCTGCGTGCGATCGCGGACGCTGGCTTTCGCGCTGTCGTCTGCAATCGCCCCGACGGCGAAGGTTCCGACCAGCCCAACTTTAGCGAGATCGAGGCGGCGGCCCGTGAACAGGGCATCGAGACCCGCTACCTGCCAATCGAGTCCGGCAAGGTCGGCGATGGCGAGGCTGCACAGTTCGGCGAACTGATGCAGGGACTGCCGAAACCGGTGCTCGCCTATTGCCGCACCGGGATGCGTGCCGCGACGCTGTGGGCGCTGTCCGAAGCGCCCCGCCGGGCGTTGCCGGACATCGTCGCCGCTGCCAAGGCAGCAGGCTACGATTTGTCTGCGCTGGCGCGGCGTATCGCCAACGGCGGCAAGGTGCCCGTCGAAATCGCCGTGGCCAGTCACGATGTTGTGATCATCGGCGCGGGCGCCGCCGGCGTGGCGGCAGCCGCGAGCTTGCTCGCGCGCGACCGCAACCTCGACATCGCGATCATCGACCCCGCCGACGTCCACTATTACCAGCCAGGTTGGACCATGGTCGGAGCCGGTGTGTTCGATCCCGAGACCACCGCCCGCGAGATGGCCGCCGTGCTCCCGCGCAAGGTGCACTGGATCAAGGCCGCGGTGGCTGCGTTCGAGCCGGAAAAGAATTCGGTTGTTCTCGAAGGATGCCGGGTGGTGAGCTACAGGCAGCTCATCGTTTGTCCGGGACTGAAGCTGGACTGGCATGCTATCGACGGGTTGCCGGAAACCCTTGGTCAGAACGGCGTGACGTCCAACTATCGCTACGATCTTGCGCCCTATACCTGGCAGCTCGTGCGCAAGCTCAGGGGAGGGCGCGCGCTGTTCACCCAGCCGCCGATGCCGATCAAATGCGCCGGGGCGCCGCAAAAGGCGATGTATCTGTCCTCGGATCACTGGCGGCGTTCAGGCCGGCTCGAGCAGATAGATGTCCAGTTCTTCAATGCCGGGGCTGTGTTGTTCGGCGTGGCCGACTATGTCCCGGCATTGATGGAGTACGTCAGGCGTTACGACATCGCGCTGAACTTCGGCTTCAACCTGAGTGCGATAGACGGGCCGGCCAAGCGCGCGATATTCAGGCGCACACTCGAGAACGGCAGCGTGGAATCGGTGACCAGTGAGTTCGACATGATCCACGTGGTACCACCACAGAAGGCACCGGACTTCATCCGCGTCAGTTCGCTGGCCGATAAGGCGGGCTGGGTCGACGTCGACCAGGCGACGCTGCGCCACAAGACCTACTCAAACGTCTTCGCGCTCGGCGATGCCGCGAACACGCCAAATGCGAAAACCGCCGCCGCCGCGCGCAAGCAGGCACCAGTCGTCGCCCATAACGTGCTTGCCGCTCTCGGGAAGGTCCGGGGCGAGGCAGCATACGACGGTTATGGATCATGCCCGCTGACCGTCGAACGCGGCAAGATCGTGCTCGCGGAATTCCTCTATGGCGGGAAGGTCGCGCCGACGCTGCCGTCCTGGCTGATCGACGGCAAGCACCCGTCGCGCCTTGCGTGGTTGCTGAAGGAGCGCATCCTGCCGCCGCTTTACTGGCAGGGGATGCTCAAGGGGCGCGAGTGGATGGCGCAGCCTGAACTCGTGGGCTAACGCAGCGGTGGCTCACAACCTATCGGATTCCTCATGCTAACTTCACTTATCCTCGGTGCCATCGTTGGCGCGGTGCTCGGCCTGACCGGCGCGGGTGGCGGCATCCTCGCAGTTCCGGCACTGGTGGCCGGCATGGGCTGGCCGATGCAGCAGGCGACGCCGGTTGCGCTGGTTGCCGTGGCGGGCAGCGCTGCGATCGGCGCGCTTGAAGCATTCCGGCAGCGGCTCGTCCGTTACCGCGCTGCGCTGTTCATGGCCGCAGCGGGTGTGCCGCTGACCTCGCTTGGCGTGCGCCTTGCCCACGCGTTACCGCAACGCGTGCTATTGGCGCTGTTTGCCACCGTCATGCTGGTGGTGGCCGGAAGGCTGTTATCACAGGCTTTGCGGCGCGCACGCCCGGACAGCGCGGACTCGCGGTTTTGCGTTGGCCACATCAATCCCGATACCGGGCGGCTGATCTGGTCGTGGACGACTGGGGCCGCGCTTGCGGCGACCGGCGCGTTGACCGGGCTAATGACGGGACTGCTCGGGGTGGGCGGCGGCTTCATCATCGTGCCAATGCTGCGCAAGCTGACCAACGTGTCGATGCATGGGATCGTCGCCACGTCGCTGATGGTGATCGCTCTGGTCGGCAGCGGCGGTGTTGTCGCGACGGTCCTGCACGGCGCGCCGCTGCCGCTCGAGCTGACGCTCTGGTTCAGCCTGGCGACGGCCGCCGGCATGGTGACCGGGCGGCTGGCCTCACACCGTCTCTCGGCGCTGCATGTGCAGGTGGGTTTCGCGGGGGTGTTGATCTGCGTGGCGCTCGGGATGATGGCAAAGGCCGCGCTAGGCGGGTGACTCTCGTTGGCAACACCTCGCACGGCATGTGCGTGGTCAACGCGGATCACGTCAACGCCGATCCATGCACGATTCAAACGGCAGCGGCTCACATGCTGGCTCGTTGTCATCCTGCCGCCCGGCCTGCTGACTGTGCCAATACCGGCTCCGCCGCGGTTCTGAAACGAGACCCATGCAATGTTCTGAATGAGGAACAGTCATATCTATCTAAATCAGGGCTTTACCATCTCTGATTACAACCCTTGCGCGACTGTAGTGAAGTCGCAATCAACCATGTACAAAGTTAAAACTTTCGCAGCTACCGCAGCGCTCGCTGCCGCTTCATTGTCCGCCCACGCAGGCACGATGGATTCACCCGACTTCTGGAACACACCGACCGTGCACGACTACGGCAAGATGCATTTTTTGCCGAACAGCGCTTTCAAGCCACAACCGGGTCATACCTACAAAGTTGTCTTCGCCTTGACGCAAGGGGGCCAGAAACCCGACGAGGTGAGTCCGGCGCTTGATCACGTTGCGCGCGCGGTGAATCTCTACGTGGCGTCGGGCGTGCCTTTGAGCAAACTCAAATTCGTCGCGGTCGCCTCTGGCTCAGCCACGTCGCTGGTGCTCGACGACGCGCACTACCGTGCGCAGTTCGGTGTGGCCAACCCCAATCTGCCGTTGATCGCGGAACTCAAGAAGGACGGCATCACGATCGCGGTGTGTGGCCAGGCCATGGCAGAACACCACTTCGAGGATGACTGGATCGCCCCTGGAGTAACGCTGTCGTTGTCCGCACTGACCACCGTGACAACCCTGCAGCAAGCAGGTTACGCGCTAATGCCGCTCTGACCGCCCAGCGCGCGGGATATGCCAGGGGCAGCACATCGCTCGATGTCGTTGTTCTCTGATTCCGACACCCTGGACTCCCCGCGAATCCTGCGTCCGAGGTCGACACCGTACCAACCCCCGACGGCGTATGCGCGCCGTGGACTGTCTCCATCCAGGAATCTGGAAATACATCGACATGGCAACCCTCCCACTAGATGCGACGACTGTCGGTGCTCAGCATAACGACGGATTTCGAAGCTGGCGACTGGCCGGTATCGTTAAGCCGCGATGTCGATCGAAGGGCGTTCATGCCTCTTCTGCTCGTGCAGAAAGAAAATGAAGCCGACGGCAGAGGCGAGGCCAATCGGGATATTGAGCATGACGCCGATAGCAGCCTCGGACTCTACATTGCGCGCATCACGGGCGGGATGCTTTCGTCGCGGACGTGCTCAAGGGTTGCTTGCGAACGCTTGGGTAGCGGACCAATATTTCAAGTTGGTAATCCATTCGTCACCGTGTGGTTGGGAACTGTGCGGTAGCGTGTCATTTTGAGTTCCGCTCCCTACCTACCCGACAAAAATGATGCCGACCACCGCCCGTCTACTTGCCCTTGCATGCCTCTGCTTTGCGTCGATATCCTTTGCAGCAAAACCATCAACCGGCCCCCTGACGGTTCTCTCGACCACGCTGCTGCCAGACGTCACCGGCGGCGACTTCGACCACTTTGCAGTCGATCTGGCTCATTCCCGTCTGTACGTGTCAGCCGAGAAGTATGGGTCCATTGAGGTTTTCAGATTGCCGGACGGCCAGCACCTTGCAAGTGTAAAGACGGTCGCGAGGGCTCCGCACAAGATAGTATTGGCGAACGACGGTAAGGAACTGCTTATAGCGGATGCGGGCGACGCGAACGTCAAGGTTGTCGACACGAAAACCTTCAAAGTCAAGAAAGTCGTTCCGCTCGAGCCGCAGCCGGATTCCGGCATCGCGGATCGACAGAGCGGCATTTTCTACGTCGGCAACGGAGGTGTGCAATCGCATAAGGGCAATGCCTACATCAGCTTGATTTCGCTTGCCGACGATTCCGTCGTCGGGAGAATCGATGTTCCTGCGGGACAACTGAAGGCGATGGTCATCGACCGTTCCACCCACCGCCTGTTCGTGAACATGCGCGAGAAAAACGAAATCGGCGTTATCGATCTGAATACCCGCAAATTGGCGAGTATCTGGCATGTTCCCGGCCCAAGCCTCAATTCGGCCATGGCATTCGATCCGACAACCAGGCGCCTGTTCATCGGGTCACGTAACCCCGGCAAGCTGTTCGTCATGGACACGAGTAACGGCTCGGTCATACAGTCTCTCGATATCGTGAACATCTCGGACGACATGACGTTCGACGCGCTGCATCATCGCCTCTACGTGACTGGCGCCGGCGGCCTCGATGTCGTTAAACAGGTCGATTCGAACCATTACGCCATTGAGCAGCATATCGACACTCTCGGTGGCAAGACCTCGATCTATATTCCGTCGCTACAGAGGCTGTACGTCGTTCACACGAAGGGCCCTCAGGCAGCGGAGGCCGGACTCCAGGTGCTCAGCGTCCGCTGACACGTGCGACATGAGGCGTCGAAGGCGGCGAGGATTCGTCGGTAGCGGCCGTGGCGCGGCGCTACATTCAAGGTTTCATGAAAGGCCCCGTCAGAAGCTCGATACCAGCGTTCGCTCGGCCGCTTGCTCATCCCGAGGTACGCAGCGAGGGCGCTACGTGTTCCTGAAAATCCCCACTACACCGCAAAAACGTCAGGATGAAACGCGTACCGTTTGCGTCGCTTTTGGCGTGAACGGTGCCGCCATGCAGTTCCATGACCGTGCGAACGATCGCGAGCCCAAGTCCGGCCGATCCGCTGTGGCAGCCCGACCCCGGCGATTGCGGCGGATTGGTGCGCGACGGGTCGACCCGATAGAAGCGGTCGAAGATCCGCTCGAGATGTGTGGCATCGATGGGCGTCCCCTGGTTCGCGACGAGGACGCGCAGTTCGTCGTTTGCATCCTTGGCTTCGAGCACGATCTCGCCGCCGCGCGGCGTATGGCGCAATGCGTTGGCGAGGAGATTGCTGACCGCGCGCCGGAACAGTTCGATGTCGGCAGTTAGCCGGCCGCCGCCGACCACCCGCACGATAACGCCTGCGTCTTCGGCGGGACCTTCGAAGTATTCGGCGATGCGCGTCAACTCCTGCCCGACGTTGAACACGCGCGTATTCTTGACAAACTGCGGATGCTCCGCGCGCGCGAGAAAGAGCACGTTTTCGATCATCCGAGAAAGGCGGTCGCATTCCTCGAGGTTCGACTCGAGCAGCGTCTGATATTCGTCGCTCGATCGTGGCCGCGCGAGCGCGACCTCGGTCGCGCCTCGCAAATTGCCGAGCGGCGTGCGCATATCGTGGGCAAGATCTGCCGTGAACTGGGACAGGTGCCGGAAGCCGCTGTCCAGCCGCGCGAGCATCTCGTTCAGCGAAGCCACTAGCATCTCGAGTTCCCGCGGCACGGATTCGGCGGCAATCCGAGTATCCAGGCGGTCGACGGTCACCCGACCCGCACTCGCCGCGATGTCGCGCAGCGGTCGCAACAAGGCGCGGATCAGCAGATAGCTCAAGAGAAAGACCAGTAGCACACCCAAGGCGCCGGCGACGTGGAGGTTGTCACGATAGTGATCCAGCAGAAGCCAGCGGTCCCTCATGTTACGCGCGACGAGCACGGTCGCTACTTCGCCGTCGCTCAACAGTACGTCCGCGACCACTCCGCGAATCGGCTCTCCGTTGCGGGCATGCCATTCGGCGATCGCCCCATCGGTGATGCGCTCCGACGCCGGGACTCGCTTGACGTTGGCGGCCGCGTTGCCGCGCGCGGTCGATGCTGCTGCAGCGCCGATCGTGTCCGCTGTGTTGTGTTCGATCAGGACCCGTCCACTGGAGTCTTTCATCTCCATCGCCATCGCCTGATTCCCGAGCACGATGCTGGTCAGGCGATCGGCATGCTCGCGGATGCCAGCGATGGTGTCGATTTCCTGCGCGAGTCGTCGCGTGTGACGCGCGGCGAGCACTATATCGAGATCGTCCTGCGCCTTGACCTGACGATCGAGCGCAATATACACAAAGCTGCCCACCAGCACGAACACCGCGAGCGTCGTGCCGCCGAACGCGAGAGAGAGCATCGCGGTAAGCGAGCGGCCCCGCATCAGGTCACGTCCTTCGACTCGAGCGCGTAACCGGCCCTGCGTACAGAATAGATCAGCTTCACGGGATAATTGTCGTCAAGTTTTGTCCGCAGCCGTCGAGTGGCGACTTCGACCACGTTAGTGTCGCTGTCGAAGTTCATGTTCCAAACGCAGGACGCGATTTTCTAGTCTGTCTGGGTGAAATCAAAGGACTGTTCGACGACAACCTGATCGTTGCCGTCGACCTTGCATTGGTACTGAGTCATCGCGCGTCGTACCGACTCGTCAAAAACCCCCGGGGGCGTCGACTTGACGATGTCGACACGGACGACCTTGCCGCCTTTGATCGTGGCGCGCGCCGTTACTGCGCCGACAATTCCCTCAGCGAGCGCTCGCGGCGGCATCTCCGGCTTGGCCTGGACGGGGCAAACGATTGCAATGTCGGCCGGCTCCGCAGGAGCAGCCGTCGTGTTGCCGGACGCCGCGGCTGTGGGGCCGGGCATGCTTGGCGCAGCCTGCGTATTGGAGGGCGCGTCCTGCGTTGCGACCGCGACCGGTGCGACGGTTGGCGAAGCAACGTGCTGTTGTGCTGGCGCGGCCGGTCGTGCAATGGGTCTGGGCGCCGGCACGTCCGATTGCTGCCTCACGATCTTCTTGATGACTGGCGGCGGTGGGGGGGGCGGAGGCGGTGTAACGGCTTTTACGAACCGCATTTGCATAACGGGCGTCGCGGGTGCTGGCGTAGGCGTCGGCACCCGCATCGACATCACGGCCGCTACTAGCGCGCCCTCGATCGCAAGCGCAGCGACTATCGCGATCGCCATTGCGTTGCTGGCTCGTGGCCGTGACGTCTCGGTCGGCCACAGCGCGCCGCGGGCTTTCCCGGGGATACTCATGTTCATTCTGATTGACTCCGGAGGCTAGTCCACATCGGTCGCGAGCGCGACTGAACTGATTCCCGCAGAGCGCACCAGATCCATGGTTTTGATGATCGTTTCATATTCGACCCCCTTGTCGCCTGCGATCGTGACATTGACCTGCTTTGTGGCCTCCATGTCCTTGAGGCGAGCGGTCAGTTGCGGCGCAGAGATGTCATTCCGGTCGAGGTGCAATTCTCCGTCCTTTTCCACGCCCACGGTCACGGTGACCGTGTCGAGTCGCGCAGCCGTGGACGATTGCGGCAATTCCAGTTTGAGGCCAGTGCCCTGGATCATCCTGAGCATGACCAGCATGAAGAAGACCAGCAGGAACATCATGATGTCGATCATCGGAATGATCTCGATCCGCGGTTTTTCGTCATTGCCAAAGTAGTGAGCCCGATGGTTCCTCACGGTGTTCTCCTGTATGTGGGGTGGTCGCGGTTCACGCGGCGAGCCGCGAGACGAGCATGGACTTGATGAGATCCATCTGCAGAAGAACCATCCGTACCCGCTTGTTCAGGTAGTTCAGCGCCACGACGCCCACGAGCGCAATCGTCAGCCCACAGGCAGTGGCGATCAGTGCGTGGGCAATGCCGCCGGACACAGCCATCGGGTCGCTGGTACCCGACGCGCCCAGAATGTTGAACGAACCGATCATGCCGATGATGGTGCCCAGCAGGCCCAGCAACGGCCCGAGCGTCACAGCGGTATCCAGCACCCACAGATTGCGGTCAAGCTTTCTCATCTGGAACATGATGCTTTCTTCGACTTCGCGCTCGAAGTGTTCGGCCGGTTGGCCCTGCAACTCGATCGCGGACTTCATCAGTTCGCTTTGTACCGATCCCTGGTAATGGTGAATCAGTTTCTGGACGTCGTCGGCCCTTGCCCGGCCGACCTGCTTGAGGTCGTATTCCAGGCTGCTGCCTCTGCGCACGGAGGTGCTAAAGAAAATCAGGCGCTCGATGATGATGGCGAGCGCGGCCAGAAAGATCAGTGCCATCAAAGGCAACAAGCCGAATGACTGAACCGATGAATCGATAATGCTGCGAAGCATGGTGCTACCCTCTACGTTGTGTCTTGAATGTGTCACCTTCCGACGTTACCGGCGGTATCGCCGTTGCGATGCCGCCGGTGGCGCGGTTGAGGCGGTGGCTATACGTTAGTTGCCGGCGCTCTGCGGCTTGCGTTGTGCGACCAGTACGTTGAACGTGTCGGGTACGACGCTCGCATGCGGATGCGGATTGTCGGCCGTCGCAGCGGGGGCCGAACCGAATTTCGAAGACACCAGGAATACGCGGTGAGTGTCGTCGTCGAGCGCCATCGACTTCGCGCCCACTTGTGTCGGCACGTTCTGCAGCACGGTGTAGTGATCCGCGTCGTCTTCATGCACCACGGTCAGCGTTCCATCCGCGCCGTTCGAACTGAACGCGGTTTTGAGCACCGGGTCGAAGGCGGCGGCATCTGGATGGCCGCCAATTGGCAACTGGGCCACCTGACGCCCCGAGCGAGCATCGATTACCATCATCCGGTTGTTGGCGCAGACGGTGAACAGCCGTTCGGTCTTCGTATCGATTGCGAGTCCGGACGGCCCTTCGCAAGGCGCGATCGACCAATGAGCGAGCACCTTGTTCGCTTTGCCGTCCATTGCCACGATCTCGCCCCTGTCTTCGACGTTGACGAAGATTCGACCGTCGTTGTCGACCGCGAGCGATTCAGGCTTGCCGCCGACAGGCAACGTCGCGACGACCTTGCGAGTGGCGGGGTCGATGGCGCTGACACTGTTGTCATGGCCATTGCTGACATAGAGGCGCTTCAGGTTGAGCGCATACATGATGCCGTCAGGGTCCGGGCCACCCGCTTTGATCGTGTCGATGGTTCGCAACGTGTTGAGGTCGACCACCGTAATGGTGTCGGCACGGCCGTTGGTGATGAAACCGAGCTTCTGGTCCTGGACAAACGCGAAGCCATGCACGCCGTCGGTGTTTTCGATCTCGCCGACCAGCCTGCCCGTGTCGGTATCAACGACCTGGACATGGCTGGCGCGGCTGATAAACAGGTGATGGCGAACCGGGTCATACCCCACGTAGTCCCAGCCGTCGGTGCCACCCAACGTATAGTGCTTCGCGACTTCGAACTGCGCGTGCTCGGCGACCGGTGCAGCGTGCAGCGCGCCGCACAACAACGTCGACGAAAGACCGACTGCCATTGCTGCTCGCAAAAAAGTTTTACGTTTCATTATTTTCAACCGTTTTAAGAAAGTTATTCGCGGATCGTCATGCCGACCATCACGGTCGGGCCGTAGAACTCGCGCTGGATCGGACGGTCCGGCGAGCCCTCGTAGAACTTCAACGGCGTGTTCAGGATGTTGCGCACATCGAGATAGATGCCCACATCCTTTCTGATCTGGTAGCTGCCGCCGAAGTCGAGCGAGAAGCGCGACGCGGTGTAGACGTCGGTTGCAGCAGAACTGCCCACTGCCCACAGGCTCTTGCCCACATAGGAGGCCGACAGGCGCATGTCCAACGGACCACGCTCGTAGAACACGCTGGCGTTATACGAATTGCGCGGAGCGGATGGCAGCGTGTGGTCGTCACCCGGGCGAATGTCCAGGTGTGAATTGGTCCATGTCCAGTTCGCGTCTGCGCCCAGGCCGCTCAGGAACCCCGGCAACTGCGTGAAGTGCTGCTCATAGTTGGCGGTGATACCTCGTACACGTGCCGACGAGACATTGGCAAAGCTTACGAGCTTGATGGGGCCCGAATACCCCGGAAGATACGGCGAGCTGAAGACGGTGGATGACTGGCCCACGACGTAGTCGGTCATCGACTTGTCGAACGCGCCGAGCGAAATGATCCCGCCATGCGGCAAATACTTCTCGAACTGAATATCGAAGTTCTGTGAAGTGGTCGGCTTGAGGTTCGGGTTGCCGGTGGTCACGGTTCCCGTTCCCGCATCGGCCAAGACCGACGCACTGCTCTGGGCAAAGCCCGGACGCGCGATCGTACTCGAATAGATCGCGCGACCCACCAGCGTCGGCGTGAAGTCGTAGCGCAACTGCACGGACGGAAACAGGTTGAAGTAGTTGTTCGCTGTCTGGTTTGGCGTGACGGAGCTGCCGTTGATCAGATTGCCGCTGAACGTATCCTGCGTCCATTCGCCGCGCAGACCCGCGAGCACGCCCAGGCGGCCCCAGCCGAACTGATACTGGCCATACATGCTGTAGATGTTCTCGTTGATCGCCGAGAACGCGGCGGCGTCCTTCAACGGGTTACCCGTTACGTTGCCGTTGGCCGCAGCGGCGCCGTAGAGGCCGCTCATGACGCCATCGCTGATGGACGGCCCGATGTTGTACATGCCGTTGTAGAAGACGTTCGGCGCGCCGAACACCGCCTGCGACAGCGGGATTCCCGCGGCCGGCGAGTACGTGTGGGTGCTCTGCGCGCTGGCGAAGGTCATTCGGCGCAGGCCAGCACCGAACTTGAACTGTTCGTCTTCGGCACTCGTGAAGTGAGCCGGCAGCGTGTAGTTGACGTTGGCCGACCACTCATTGGTCTTGACATACTGCGACGAGTTGACGATCTGGCCCAGCGTGTAGCCGGCGGGATCAGACGGGTTCGGACCGGACACGATCGATTGCGTCGCGTAGTCAAAGCCGGGGTAATACGTCACCGTGGCCGGGGCGCCGTTGTTGAACGTCGAATTCAGGTCGTACGGTTTGTCGTAGGTGCCACTGGTGAAGCCGGCGCGATAATCGATCTTGCCGGGCCCGATCCTGTTTTCGCCGCCCAGCGCAAAAAGTTGCGTTCGCAGCGTCTCCTTCTCGTCGCGCAATCCCTTCGCATAGGTCGCCGTATCCGTGAGCGTGCCGTTCGCATTCTGGACCGGATTGCCAGTGAAGTTGGTCTGGAGGTCTTGCCGGTTCACGTTCTCCGTATAGCCGAAGTTGTAGTAGCGGAAGTACCACTTGTTGTCGGCGTTAGGCTGAAAGTCCAGTTCGCCGCCGTAGCCAAGGCGCTTGCGATGATAGTTGTAGAAACGCGGGTCGGTTTGCGCGTACGCCTTGTTCGGTACGCCAGCAGCATCGACATAAGCGTTTTCTTCGTCGTCGACGCCGCGGTGGTCCTGGTTGTAGGCAAAGGTACCGATGAAGGTGAACGGCGCGTCGGAATATGACGTGATGCCGGAACCGAGACCGGCAATGCCATGCGCGCCGAAGCGCGCACCCGCTGTCACCTCGACGTCCTGAGTTGTGCTACCGCGCAGCGTCTCGACACCTGAACCGAGCTTGGCGTCCAAAAACGGCTTGCCCGAAGGGGGCAACGTGCGAGGCGAAATGTCGATCGTGCCGCCGAGCGCATCGGCATCCTGTTCGGGCGTGTTGGTGTCGGTCACGACGATCTTCCCGATCATGCCGGCCGGAATCGTATCGAGCGCGACCGCACGCCCCCCGTTCTGGGCCGAAGCCGGGTTGGTCGGCGGCAAATGGATGCCGCCGAAGGTGGTGCTGTTCAGGTTGGTGTCGAGGCCGCGGATGTTGACATAGCGGCCTTCGCCGGAGTCCGTCTCGAGCGACACGCCCGGCATGCGCGCAACGGCTTCAGCGGCGCTCACGTCGGGGGCCTTGCGGATGTCGTCGGCGGTCCGGATGGTCACCATGTTCGGAGCGCTCTGCTGAGTCGCGCGTGCGACGACATTTGCGGTGCGCTGCGACGCGACGGTCACGTGGTCGAGCGAGACAACGGGTGCGTCCACGATGACGTCGTCGTTTGTGGTGTTGTCCGCGCGCGCCACCACAGTCCGTTCGACCGCGGATGAGCGGGTAGGCGTGATGACCAGTGTGTATTGGCCCGCTGGAAGCCGGGTGAAGCGAAAAGCGCCGTCAGACGAGGTGATGGTGCTCGTTCCCGTCTCGCGAATCTGAATTTTAGCGCCAGCAAGCGGACGCTTGTCCGAACTCGACAACACGTGACCCTGCAATGTCGCCATATCCGCTGCATGTGCGACGGTCATAATTGTGCTACTCATCAATCCCACCAACAACCCTGCCATATGCCTGTGCGGCATGTTGATTCTCCATCAATCGTTGCAAACATCCCGACTGGTAACCCACGTTCGTAGTGTCAGGACCGTGAAAATTTCGGTACCTTATCGAAAATTGCGCCGTGTAAACAACTAGATAGGATGACTAAAAATGGTCCAAGCCGCCTAACTAGCGCAGGTACTCATCGACGTTGATCTGATCGACATCATGAATCGCATGTCCGACGCGCTCACCTTCGACGCGGGAGACGTTTTACGGAACCACTGTGACGCTAGCGTGTCATCATGGCGATAAGGATAGAAATGTAGTCGTCATGTGACGACATTTTATTGCGCTGATGCGCACTCTGTTTGCAGGCGTCAAATCCCCGAGAAACGGTGACTGGATGTCGTTTGGATGTGACTTCAGCATGAAATATGCATAATAGTGTACGATTGATATCGTCAGATGACGATCACTGATTGGGCTGACGAATGGTAGCCGGGGTTCGACGAAAGCTTAGGCGCCGCCGTGTTCCTATCGCGCATATGCTGGCGAGAGGAAGGTGCGGATATGCATTGGTAGCGTGGGTCACACGTCATCTCAGTCGCGCTGAGATGACGAATCCGATGGAAGATGACGAACTCGTAATCGTCGCTTAACAGTCACGACACCGGTGCAAGCGAGAATGGGCGTGTTCCGTTCGAAATGCGATGCATTGGGAAACACTTCAATAGGTAGACATAGACATGATGTTCGTTCGTCGGCAATTTCCCTTGGCAACTGCACTAGCGCTTTGCCTGTCTATCTCGCTCGGAGCGTATGGTGAGACCGGCGTCACATCGAGCGTCGCAACTGCCTCGGTACCGCGGCCCCGGGATGGAGTGCAGACGGCTACCCCGATCAAACATCTTGTCGTGATATTTGGCGAGAACGTTTCGTTCGATCACTACTTTGGAACATATCCGAATGCGCTGAACCCGGCCGGTGAGCCGACCTTCAGCGCATTGCCCAATACGCGACGGATCAACGGGCTACTGGACGGGCTACTCAGGTCCAATCCGAATTCGACGAACGCCGCCAACGGCTCCGACGCCGCAGATCCATTCCGTCTCGATCGCTCGCAGGCGCTTACGGCTTCACAAGATCACGCCTACAAGCCGGAGCAATTGGCATTCGATAATGGCGCGATGGACCTGTTTCCGAAATACACCGGCCGCACCTCGGCAACAGGCGGCTCGAGTGCCTTGTACACAAAGGGGCTCGTGATGGGGTATTACGACGGCAACACCGTTACCGCGCTGTGGAACTATGCGCAACATTTCGCGCTAAACGACAACTCGTTCGACACGACGTTTGGCCCATCCACGCCTGGCGCGCTGAACCTGATCTCCGGGCAGACGAATGGGGCGACGGTGGCGACCACCATGAATACGAACAATCGGAACCTCGTCAGCGACGGCGCCGACGGCCTGACAGTCGTCGGTGACCTCGATCCGACGGGCGATGTCTGCTCCAAGGGCACGACAATCAGTATGCAGGGGAAGAATGTCGGCGACCTGCTGAACGCGAAGAATATTTCGTGGGGCTGGTTTGAAGGTGGCTTTGACCTCAGCGCGAGGAATGCGAACGGAACGACAGGCTGCGCGCGTAGCTCACATTCGCCGGTGGTGCAGGGCTATAAGGTTGACTACGTGCCGCACCATCAGCCGTTCCAGTATTACGCGTCCACCGCTAATCCGAAGCACGAGCGTCCCGCGTCCGTTGCGGCAATCGGCACCAGTAGCGACGGCGGCGCAAACCATCAATACGACATCGACGACTTCTACGCGGCGGTGAGCGCGGGGAATTTTCCTGCCGTCAGTTTTCTTAAGGCGCCGGCGTACCAGGATGCACACGCGGGCAATTCGGACCCGCTCGATGAGCAGGCGTTCGTGACGAAGGTAATCAACTTTCTCCAGCAACAGGACGACTGGAAGAGCACGGCGGTCGTGCTCGCCTACGACGATTCGGACGGCTGGTATGACCATGTATCTCACGTCGTCAACGGATCGACAAGCACGCAGGACGCCCTCAACGGTCCGAATACTTGCGGCCGAGGCACACCGCTCGATGGGCTAACAGGTGTACCGGTGCAGGGCCGCTGCGGGTATGGTCCGCGTCTCCCGCTGCTTGTGGTCTCGCCGTACGCGAAGGCAAACTATATCGATCATACGCTGACCGACCAAACTTCCGTTCTTCGCTTCATCGAAGACAACTGGCTGAACGGGGCGCGCGTTGGGCAAGGTTCATTCGATGTCATGGCCGGCGCAATCAATAACATGTTCGACTTCGGCTCGCCTCAGAACTCCAAGTTGTTTCTTGACACAGTGACCGGCCAGCCACTGCGCTAGTCGATGGGTGTGTCGATGGCGGTTACAACGAAGCTCGCCGTAGCGTCGCCATCCCAGCGTGTTGCATGATGTCTACGAGGACACTCTCGATTCGGCAACGCGAGCCGCCACCTGACGATTGTGCGCGCCACGCTCGACCAGGCGTTCCTTCACTCTGAGTTGCGTGGCGTCGATGTGCGGGTTGCGTGGGCGCAGTTTTATCTCTCCATTTATCACGAGACTTAGCAGCACTATGAAAGTCTTGCGAAAACACCGGGGAAAGCGCGCTTGCAAAAGAAGTTGACGCGGGCGTCAGGCATTCGACCAACGCGTGTCTTTCCCGACGATGCCCGACAGCAAGATCGTCACGCCTGCGGCAAGTTGGCTGCGCCCTCAAAACGCTTAGCCACGGCTGATCCAACTCACATTTGTTGATTAGGATGGGAAACTAATGCTGCGCATCGTCGTGAGCGGAAAAGCTATCGACGACTAAAGCCAGGGAAAGCGCGATTTCTTTCTGCGCGTTGCTGTGGTGCTCGACTCCGCACGAGTGAAGGCGTGCCCGGTGGCGAGTTTAGAGATGAAGGTAGAGAGGAAGTACATGAATGGAGGGTTCCGGTTTAAATATCTGGCCTATGTGAGAAGCGGCCTGTCGGTAAGTCACTTCATCGTGCAGTAAGCAGGGCCACTCGAAACGGCGGGCACCACGGTTTCCGTGAAGCCCAGTTCCACAAAGTCGAATTGTCCTTTGCGGATGCGGTGCGCCGGCTCGGCGCCGGCAATGACCACTGTCGCGTTGCTGAACCGTTTGAAGCCGAACATGACAGACTGGCGGGTTGACAAAGACATGGGCAAAGAACCGGAAGCGGGTTGATCGACAGACCCGCAGACACCGCCGGTTGACGTGCATGCGGCCGTCAGCAGTCAAAGATGGGGCTCGCTTCGCGACAGCCTGAGACGGACTTGGCTATGCCGGGTGGCAGGCGGGGCTGCTTTTCACGCCCTGGCGATGTACTCTATCAAATCATAAGTCGTCATGTGAAGATATATTTGTTAAATGATAGGCACGGGGGAGTCATGAAGGCGACGCCCAGGCATGTTGCGGAACCCGGTCGCGGGCCGGGGAAGCTCGGGCCCCGGTCAAGCGGCCGGTGAAAGAGGCGCCGCAGGGCGTGCCGAGCGTCAAGCACGCGTGCTGGCCAAGGCTGCCGAGTATTTCGTGGAGCACTGGCTGAACGCACAAACCCGCGCGATTGTGGATGTGTGCGGTGTCTCGCGACGCTTGCTGTATAGCCTGTTCGCCAGCAAGGCCGCTTTGATCGACGTGGTTTATCGGCACGAGATCGTCGGGACCTTCAAGGTAATGTGGTTTGTTCAATTGAAAGGCCGCAGTGTGCCGATTGAAGGTAGGCTCAATACGTTTTGTCGCGAGTATTACGTCACCTTGCTGACGCGGCGTTGGCTGAGGCTGTTTCTCTATTCCTCGCTTGAAGACATGAAGATGGCGCCGACCTATGCCAACGCTGTTGTGACGCATGCGCTTGAGATCATCGTCTTGGAGGCGGCGTACGAATTGGGCCGCAGCGCGCCCTCCGATCCGGCGCACCTGACAGAGTTGGGCTGGCTGCTGCACGGGGCGGTGTCGCACCTCGCGATTCGCCACCGTATCTACTCGAACGACAATACGATGCCTTCCGGTGCCGTGATTGCGATGCACGTTCGTGCCTTTCTGACTGGCATGGGGCGTGCAACGGTACTTGCTGCGCCGCGGTCTGTTTGTGAGGTAATCAATGATTGAAGCTGATTTGGTCGACAAGATGGTGGCGTGGCGTCGTGCACTGCATGCGCACCCCGAGACCGCATTCGAAGAAGTCTCGACGGCGCGGCTGGTGGCATCGGCGCTGCGCGACTACGGTTTTGAAGTGACCGAGGGCGTCGGCAAAACCGGTGTGGTCGGTACGCTGCGAAGGGGGAGCGGTCCTGCGCTCGGATTGCGTGCGGATATGGATGCGCTGCCGATGGTGGAGTACAACGAATTCGAGCACCGTTCGCAACACAGCGGAAAAATGCATGCGTGTGGTCACGACGGCCACACCGCGATGCTGCTGGGCGCCGCCGCTTCGTTAAGCCGCGATACCGGTTGGCACGGTACGGCTCGCGCGACCGTCGGCGCGGCGAAGGTGACGTTAGGCTGTAAGCCGTCGATGGCCCCGGAAGACTTCGCGTTCATGGCGCAGGCCAAGCCGGGTGCGTATGTATGGATGAGGGTCGACGGGCCCGAGCCTGGCGCTCCGCTTCACAACCCGCACTACGACTTCAACGACGACGCATTGGCTACCGGTGCGTCGTATTGGGTGAACGTCGTGAAGGCGTTTGGCGCTGCGCGCGTGTGAACCCTCGAGACTGTCCTGTGCGGCTGCGTGGTCTGTAAGGGCTGCGCGGCGCCGAGCCCTTACGACACTATGACTTTCCGTGAGGCGGAGACTGGCCCGCCTGCTGCGACGCGGTTTCGATCGTCACTTCGCCGTGCAGCAGGAACGTTGCCAATTCCGGCGCGCCCGGTTGAGCATCGGTCACCAGGGTCCAGTCGCGCTCGAGTGGTGTCCAGTGCTGCTGGCTCGCGCGATCCAGTTTGTGCGACGTCACCAGCACGAAAACGCTGGCCGCCTGCCTGATGATGCATTCCTTCAGATAGGCCTGCTCGGCGGTCGCCTCGCAGAGCCCACGGCCGGCGACTACACCGTCCGCGCCAAGGAACGCCTTGTCGACGGACAGGCGGTTTAACGCGATCTGCGCGAGCGGCCCGAGTGTGCTCATGCTCGAGGGCCGTAGATCGCCGCCGATCAACGTGACCGGGACCTCGCTCGATGCAAGCAGGCCGATTGCCAGCAGGTTGTTAGTGACCACGCGAATATCGCGGCGGCCGGCCAGCAGCCGGGCCAATGCAGCGGTGGTGGTGCCGCCGTCGAGAAAGATGGTATCGCCGTCCTGGACGTGGCTCACCGCCACCTGCGCGATCGCATCCTTCTGCTCGCGGAAGCTTTCGCGCCGCAGATCGAGCGACTCCTCGGGTTCGTGAATCCCCACCGAGGCGGCCGCGCCCCCGTACGTGCGCACGACGAGCCGTTCGTCGGCGAGCGCGCGCAGGTCGCGACGCACGGTTGCTTCGGACATGCCGAAATGCTCGCAAAGGGCGCCTACGTCGTTCATGCCGGACAGGACGGCCTTCAGCATCGCCTCGCGGCGGTTCGTAACTTTCATGGTGATAGAGGGTAACGGGTCGTCCGAATGGTGCGCGCAATGGAGAGGAAAGGCGTCAACGGGCGTAAGTGTAATCAAACCAGTTGCCAGGGCAACGCCGGGGTGGGGCGCGCCGCACCCGCGGCGTCGTCACGGTACGCAAGTGTTTTAGCCTATTTTGATCGATTCGATCAATTTTGGCTCGCATCCCGCCTGGAACGCCGTATTGCGGCGAATCTATTAACCCCACGACTGACTGGTGATTGGATTGCACATAGTCGTTTCGTCACGTACACTCAGAATGATCGAATAAGTCAATTTTATGATTGCATCGATCATTTGCAAACAGGAGACAATGATGGCCCAACTTCCTATCAAGCGCGCGATCGAACGCGTCCCGGGCGGGATGATGATCGTCCCGCTACTGTTCGGCGCACTGATCGCCACCTTCTTGCCGAACATGCCGAAGTTCTTCGGCTCGTTCACGAATGCGCTGTTTACCGGTGCATTGCCGATCCTCGCCGTGTTCTATGTGTGCATGGGTTCGTCGATCGATGTGAAAGCAACGCCTTATCTGCTCAAGAAGGGCGGGGCGCTATTCGCGGCCAAGGTTGGGTCGGCGATTCTGGTGGGTGTCGTGCTGGGCCACTTCCTGGGTGAGCAGCCGGTTTCGTCCGGGCTGTTCGCGGGAATGTCGACGCTAGCGGTGGTCGCCGCGATGAACGACACGAACGGCGGCCTGTACATGGCGTTGATGGGTCAATATGGCAAGTCTGAAGACGTCGGCGCTTACACGATCATGTCGCTCGAATCCGGCCCGTTCCTTACGATGGTCACGCTCGGCGTGGCCGGGCTGTCGGCGTTTCCGTGGCAGACGCTGGTCGGCAGTATCCTGCCGCTCGCGGCCGGCATGCTGCTCGGCAATCTGGACCGTGAGATGCGCAACTTTCTCGGCCGCGCTGTGCCTGTGATGATTCCGTTCTTCGCCTTGGCGCTGGGCGCGAGCCTCGACCTGCACAAAGTATGGCAGGCCGGCTTGCTCGGCATGGGCCTCGGCGTCGCGGTGGTGATCGTGACCGGCATCCCCCTGTATTTGACCGATCGGCTAACCGGCGGCACGGGTGTCGCAGGCGTGGCGGCAGCCAACACGGCAGGCAACGGCGCGGCTGTGCCGGCGCTGATTGCAGCGGCCAACCCGGTCTATGCAGAGGCCGCGAAGAGCGCGACCTTGCTGGTCGCCTCGTGCGTCGTCGTGACTGCGATCGTGTCGCCGATTCTCACTGCGGCCGTCGCAAAGCGGGTCGGCAAGCACGCCGACGCCAGCCGCGCTGCTGCCTTGGAGGCAACCCGGTGAGCAACACGAGCATTCTGATCATCGCCGACGACCTGTCCGGCGCCGCCGACTGCGCGATTGCGTTTGCGGGCGCGGGGCGCAGTACGGCGGTCACGCTGAACGCGTCGCGCGCGATGGGCGCGGCGGAGGTGATCGCGGTGGACACGGACACGCGCCGCATGCCGCCGGCCGAAGCGGCGCACTGCACCCGCGCCGCGTGGCTGGCGCAGCGCCGGCCGGGGCGGCGTCTGTACAAGAAAATCGATTCGACCTTACGCGGTAACTGGGCTGCGGAAGTAGCCGCGTTGCAGCCGCTCGCGGGCCTCGCCATCGTCGCCACGGCCTTTCCTGCCACCGGGCGCACCGTGCGTGAGGGCCGCGTATTCGTGCGCGGCGTGCCGCTCGAAAACACGGAAACGTGGAAGCTCGAACATGCCGCGCGTTCCGCAGACCTCAACGCCATGGTCGAGGCGGTCGGCTTGCGTACCGCACCGTTGGGTGTCGACGCGCTGCGTGGCGATCCCGCAGCGTTGCGTGATGCCATTGCCGCGGAGGCGAGCAGCGGCGCGCAGGCGCTCATCGTCGATGCGGAAACAGATGCGGATTTGAGGGCGCTCGCGCAGGCGACGGCGTCGATGGACGAAGCCCTGTTCTGGGTTGGCTCAGGCGGTCTGGCTCGCGAACTGGCGTCGTTGAGCGACCTGTTCGATGTTGCCACGGAAGCCGCGCAAGACGTGCCGGTGGAGCCGGAGCAGCAGAGAAGCGCGATCCTGATTCTGGTGGGCAGCCTGTCGGCCGTCTCGGAACAGCAATGCGCGATGCTGCGCGAGCGTGCGGGTGTTGGGGAGCTGATCGTGCCGCCGGTCGTGCTGCGTGCGGGCGAGCTTCATCTGGAGTGGGCTGGCTGGCAAGCGCGCGTCGGCGCGCATCTGAGCGCGCACACCGACTTGCTGGTGCGAATTGGTCGCGACGATCTGTTCGATCCCGCCGAGGGCGCCCAATTGTCGGCGACGCTCGCTTCGCTCGTGGCACCGTTTTTCACGCATCTGAGCGGCTTGATCGCGACGGGCGGCGAAACCGCGCGCGCAATGCTCCGTACAGCCGGCATCGACAGCCTGCAATTGCTTTCGGAAATCGAGCCGGGCGTGGCGGTGGGCCGCCCGCACGACAACCCGCGCCTCACCGTCGTCACCAAAGCCGGCGCCTTTGGCAGCGAGCACGCGCTGTATGGCGCCTACCTTCATCTGCGGGGCACACCGGAGTTCGCTTACAGCGAGTCCGGATCGACTCACCCGAGCGGCACAACGATATCTTCGTCGGCGCGCGAAACGAACCAACGTCATTCAGGCAAAACATCATGAGCAACTATCTTCCAGTCATCGGCATCACGATGGGCGACGCAGCGGGCGTGGGTCCGGAAATCGTCGTCAAGAGCTTGACGCACGAGTCCGTCTACCGGCAGTGCCGCCCGCTTGTCATCGGCGATGCGGCGCGCCTTGAGCAGGCAAACCGGATTGTCGGCGGCAGCACGAAAGTGCGCCGCATCGCGAAGCCGTCGGATGCGCAATATGAACGGGGCACCATCGACTGCATCGACCTCGCGCTGATTCCTGCGGACTTGCCTTTCGGCGCACTGTCGGCGCTCGCAGGCGACGCCGCGTATCAGTACATCGCGCGCGCCGTCGAACTCGCTAAGGCCGACGAGATCGATGCGATCTGCACGGCGCCGCTGAACAAGGAAGCGTTGCACGCCGGCGGTCACAAGTATCCCGGCCACACTGAAATGCTCGCGCACCTCACGGGCATCGAGGAGGTGTCGATGATGCTGGTCGCGCCGAAACTGCGCGTGATCCACGTGACGACCCACATCGGCATTATCGATGCGATCCGCAAGATCGAACCGGGCCTCGTGCAGCGCACGATCGAGCGAGGTCATGCGACGCTGGTGAAGGCGGGCATCGCCAATCCGCGCATCGCCGTGTGTGGCATCAACCCGCATGCTGGCGAAAATGGCCTGTTCGGTTATGGCGAGGAAGAGGAAAAGATTGTTCCAGCCGTGCAGGTCTTGCGTGAACGCGGCTGGGACATCGAAGGCCCGCTCCCTGCCGACACGCTGTTCTTCCGTGCGGGACGCGGCGACTTCGATCTGGTGGTGGCGATGTACCACGATCAGGGCCATGGTCCGGTCAAGGTGCTTGGCCTCGAAGCCGGCGTCAACGTGACGGTCGGCCTCGATGTGATCCGTACCTCGGTCGATCACGGCACGGCGTTCGATATCGCAGGCAAAGGCATCGCTGACGAACGCAGCCTGCTCGAAGCACTGCGTCAAGGCGCCGAGCTCGCGACGCGCCGCATCTGACGCGGCTTGAGATCGATGGATGTGCACGGTGTCGCCCGCTCGCGCGTAGCGACAGCGTCGCCTTTTAGGGTTGTAGTTGTAATGCTCATGCACACACGACGCACTGAAGATTTTCGCGAAAGACTACTCGTAGCGGGTGTCGCGCTGTTCGCCGAAACGGGTTATCACGGCACCGGCGTAAAAGACATCGTCGAGCGTGCCGGCGTGCCGAAGGGGTCGTTCTACAACTACTTCGAGAGCAAAGAGGCATTCGGCGCGGCGATCCTGCACCACTACGCGCAGGAGCAGGCCGCTGAATGGAAGCAGTATTCGCTCGAAGCGGCGTCATCTGATCCGCTGCTTGCGCTTCGCGGCATCTACACGCGCATCGTTGCCGACTACGAAGACTGTGACGACCGCTACGGTTGTCTGGTCGGCAACTTTGCGGGCGAGATCGCGCAGTCGAGCGATCTGTGCCGGGTCGCTGCGCGCAGGACGGTCAACGAATGGCGTGTCGGCTGTGCCGATTATCTGCGGCGCGGCCAGGAATACGGCTGCGTGCGGCGCGATCTTTCAGCTGATGCAATGGCTGACCTTTTCTGGAGCGCGTGGGAAGGCAGCCTGCTGCGCATGAAGCTGGATGACTCGGTCGAGCCGCTTAAGGCTTGCGTGCATTCAATGTTCGATCTGTTTTTCAAATCCCGGCAGTAACGGCCGTAGCTGGTCTGAACGGCGTCTGGTTTTGATCCGGGCAACCGTTTATTCCGTTGTAAGACGACCGGTCATTTCAATGTAAGGAAACGAGATTCAATGCAGAACTTTACGTTTCATAACCCCACACGAATCATCTTCGGCGAAGGCCAGATTGCCGCACTTGATGCGCACGTCCCGCCCAACGCACGGGTGCTGATTACGTGTGGCGGCGGCAGCATCAAGAGCAACGGTGTGCTCGCGCAAGTGCAGGCGGCGCTCGGTGACCGCGCATGGCACGTGTTCGGTGGCATCGAACCGAATCCCACTTACGAAACGCTGATGGAAGCTGTTGCGCTCGCCCGCGAAAAGAACATCGATTTTCTGCTGGCGGTGGGCGGCGGCTCGGTGATCGACGGCACCAAGTTCGTCGCTGCCGCAGTGAAGTTCGACGGCGAACCGTGGGACATTCTGGCGAAGCAGGCCGAGATACACAACGCGATGCCGTTCGGCAGCGTGCTGACGCTGCCCGCCACCGGTTCGGAGATGAACAACGGCGGCGTTATCAGCCACCGCGGGAAAGGCGACAAGCTGCCGTTCCGTAGCGAGGCGACCTATCCGGTCTTCTCGGTGCTCGATCCGACCACGACCTATTCGTTGCCGCCGCGGCAGATTGCGAACGGTGTCGTCGATGCGTTCGTTCATATCGTCGAGCAGTATCTGACCTATCCGGTGGGCGCCAGGGTACAGGACCGTTTCGCCGAAGGCCTGCTGATCACGCTGACTGAAGTCGGCCCGCAAGCGCTTGCCGAGCCGCACAACTATGCGGTGCGAGCCAACCTGATGTGGACGGCAACACTGGCGCTGAACGGCCTGATCGGCGCCGGCGTGCCGCAGGACTGGGCGACCCACATGCTCGGCCACGAGATCACGGCGCTGCACGGACTCGATCATGCACAGACGCTCGCTATCGTGTTGCCGGCCATGCTGAGCGTGCGCCGCGAGTCGAAGCGCGCGAAGTTGCTGCAATACGCCGAACGCGTCTGGAACATTACCGAGGGCAGCGAGGACGAGCGTATCAGTGCGGCGATCACGGCGACCCGCGTGTTCTTCGAGCGCATGACGGTGGGAACCCGCTTGCGCGACTACCAGATTGGCGGCCAGACAATCGGCACGCTGATTGCGAAGCTCGCAGAGCACGGGATGACGGCATTGGGCGAACACGGCGACGTGACGCTCGACGTGAGCCGTCAGGTCTATCAATTTGCGGTCTGAACAGGCCCGCATTCGCGCGGCTGATCATTTGGAGTGTCGTTATGAAAATTGGATTTGTAGGGCTTGGCTCGATGGGCGCCGCGATTGCGAAGAATCTGATCGAGTCCGGGCATGACGTGCAGGTTTTCAACCGGAGTCCGGCCCGCGCCGAGCCGCTGCGCGAAGCAGGGGCGAGCGTTGCGTCGAGTCCCGCGCAGGCGGCGCTGGGGACCGACGTGGTGTTCACGATGGTGGCCGACGATGCCGCGCACGCAGCGGTCACGTTCGGCGAGGCGGGGATCGCCACCACGCTGAAGCCGGGTGCGCTGCACATCTCGATGAGCACGATCAGTGTCGCCACTGCGCAGGACCACGTAGCGAAGTACCGTGAAGCGGGTCTAGCCTTCGTGTCCGCACCAGTATTCGGCCGGCCCGATGCCGCGGCGGCGCGCAAGCTGTTCATCATGGCGGCCGGCGCGGAGGAGCACCTCAAGGTTGCCGTGCCGCTTCTCGAAACGCTCGGACAGTCGGTGGGTATTGTCGGAGAAGATGCTTCGCAGGCCAACCTGGTGAAGCTGATCGGCAATTTCATGTTGTCCGTGATCATCGAAACGCTGGGCGAAGCCTGTGCCGTAGCAGGCAAGGCCGGCATCGATCCGATGCGTCTGGTCGAGCTGTTGACGAGCGCAAACTTCAATGCGCCGCCATACAAGATCTACGGTCCGTTGATCGCATCGCAGCAATTCCAGCCGCCTGGCTTCTCGTTGCCGCTCGGCCAGAAGGACAACCGCCTGATGCTGGCAGCCGCTGAGGCACTTGGCGTTCCGCTGCCGCTGGCAAGTCTCGTCCACGACCGGTTCCTGACGTTGCGCTCGCAAGGGCTCGGCGCCGAGCATGACTGGTCGGCGGTGGCGCTTTGCGCGTTGTCCGATGCAGGCTTGAGCAAGGCGCTTCACGGCGGCTGAGCGCAATGGGGACGATGCCGCTCGCGATGAGCGGCATTCGACGTGTCGAACAGCGCGCGAGCGGGAATGTTTAGCAATCCAAGGTGCTATCCCGGGCTCAGGTACGGCCTATATTTTCGTGCTTACTCATCGCTAGTCCCTGGCTCGTCCGACGCGCGACTGTTACCGACTCGACTCGTTATTTGCACCGGAACCAACGCTTCTCCCGTGCCGTGCAGAGGCGTTCAATTAGCGCTGCGTTCCTTGGCTGTCGCGACGAGTGCAGGCGCTGCAGCCGCTTGAGCGAGTTCATCGCTCGACCATCCGCCGCCGAGCGCATGCAGGAGTTGCACATTCGCACTCAGCTGGCGTGTCTGGATATCGAGCACGCTGCGTTGTGCCTCGAGTGCGACGGTCTGCGCCTGCACGACATCGAGGTAGCCCACTGTGCCTTGGCGATATTGGCGTAACGCGAGTTCGACCGAGTACTGGGCGGCGTTTGCCGCATCCCGTTGCTCACTAAGCGCAGTGCGGAGATATGACAGCAGGGCAAGGTTGTCTTCAACCTGCTGGAATGCAGACAGCACCACGCCGCGGTAACGTTCTCGCGCTTCTTCGGTTGCCGCCTTGGCGGAGTCGAGTTGCGCACGACGATACCCGCCGTCGAACACGTACTGCACAAGCTGCGGGCCGACCGCCCAGAACAAGTTGGGCGCGCTAACCAGGCCCGCGTAGGCTGCGCTTTGCACATCACCCTGCAAGCTGAGCATGATGTCCAGGAAGTCCGGGAAGTAAGCCTCCCCGTGATTTCCATGCAGATTACGACGGTAGCGCGATCTAGGCGCGACAATGGTTGGCGGTCAGCCCCCAATATTATGTTTATATAGATCAAATAGTTACTGTTTGTGGTTCGCGCTCGGTCGCGTACTGGCGTGTTCCGACAATTGTCCGTTGATCTGCCAATTTTTTCCGGCTAGGCTGGTCGGTCCCTCTTTCGCTTCCGGAGCGGACGGCGATGGAACACTGGCGACTTGCCTATTTGGGCATGCCGCGCGATCTGAGCGAGTTCGAACTCGCCACGTTCTTTACGTTCCCCTGGCTTGGAGGAGGTACCGCTGCGCCCGCTGTCTGGAATGCCGTTCTTTCTGCATCTTGAAGCAACCCATCGACGAGCCGCGATTCCTCTCTCCCTTTTATTTGCACCACAGCCGTCACGTCCACACGCGCTGACAGTTGCGATTGCGTCTGCGGACCAAGGCGCGCGAGCGCGTCGTGGATGATGTGCGAGTTGGCGTATTCTCGTCGCTGTTCGCTCGTATCCGGCATGTCACGCCTCCGTGCTAGGATGATTTTCGCTCACCGTGCCGAGGAGACGAACATGGCAGCCCATGACTTCACCGAGTTTTCGTGGGACGAACAGGAGGACGTCAAGGCTGTCCTTGCAAGCCGTGGACTTGACCTGCGCGAATTCAAGATCACGGACAACGACGACTACCCGACGGGTGGAAGGAACGGAACTATCCGACAGATCTCCGTAACCCGTATCACCAACGGCAAGATGGCGATCTACGACACCGATCATTTCGCCCCGTGGATCACCGATTTCGACGAGGCGCTGGCAGCGGGATATTTCGACGACTGACGTTACGGTGTTCACCGCGGCACCCCTGCTGCAATAAGTGCGTGCCGAAGATCCTGAATTGCCCCGGCCAGCGTCTCGCTGAGATATCGGACGCGTATTCATCGCACACCTCGCCTTCGCGTTCACGCACATCAACCGGCGTATTCATCACGCGCAGACAGCGTTCTGAGGGAACGCAAAACACCCGCGAATCGATCTGTTTCAGCCAATGATCGGCGCGATTCGGACGTCCCGCGAGCCGCTCCTTGAGCCAGCGCATGACATAGCGGCGCTAATGTTCGGCCATCGGCACAAAGCCGAGCGCCTGATACGCGATCACCTGATGGTCGAAGAGCGTACGTTCGCGGGTTTCATAGAGGGTGCGCAGGGTGCCGAGGTCCGGCGGCTCAATCCCGAGGTGCTTGCCCAGATGGCTCCACAGGATCCGCGGCACATACTGGTAAGCATCGAGCGTGGCGCCGGTCATGCGCACGAAGCCGGTATGCAACGCGAGCGCGAGCCGGTAAAGGGGACCACGGCGCGCGTTGATCAATGCCCGCTTTTTGGACGAGACCCGCTTAGCATTAGCGGTTTGGGCCGCTTTCTTTTGCCTACTTTTCTTTGCGGCCGGCGCCCCGAAGGAAGTCCACTTGGTGGACAAAGAAAAGTAGGTGCCGCCCCGCACAGGGGCAACGCTAATAAACCAATAAGAAAAGAAAAAACCACCGCTGCAGGCACACGGACAAATGCCGCCGCCAAAGGCAAAATAATCCAGCAAAAAGCCAACGCCGCAGGCGTACTTCAACTACGCCCCAACGCGATATACCGTTCAAGATGATGATCCTCATCCCCAAGCTGATGATCGATCATCACCAGCCGCTTGGCATAGTGGGAAAGCGGCAACTCCCACGTCATACCGATACCGCCATGCAACTGAATACACTCCTCGGCAACCAGCGCGCCAATCCGCCCAATACTATATTTAGCCGCAGAAAGAGCCCGCTCCCGCACCTTGCGCTCAGCCGCAAGCCCAGCAGCGGCATTGATCACCGCTGAGCGCGCCTGTTCGATCTCGAGCAGCAGATCAGCCATCCGATGCTGCAACGCCTGGAAGCTGCCAATCGGCACACCGAACTGCTTACGGGTACGCAAATATTCGAGCGTGTACTCCTTAGCGACATCCATTGCGCCGATGGCTTCAGCACACAACGCCAGCACGCCGCAGCCAACGCCGTATTCGAGTGTCGCATAGCCTTCGCCGGCCACGCCGAGCAACGCGTTATCACCGAGCACGACATTGTCGAACGTGACCTCAGCCGCACGTCCTCCGTCGATCTTGCCGTAGCCGCGCACGCTCACGCCCGCTGCGTCGCGAGGCACGAGAAACAGCGTGATGCCGTCTTCGGCGTCGTCCGCGCTGCGCGTGCGCGCCGAGACCAAATACGACCCGGCGTGTTCGCCGTGCTGAACCACTGCTTTCGCGCCGTTCAGCCGCCATGATTCGCCGCTGCGCTCCGCACGCGTTGTCACGCGTGACAGTTCATAGTGACTATCAGGCTCGCCATGCGCGAGTGCGACGATCCGCGAGCCGTCGATCAACTCGGCAAGCGCAGCTTTCTGCGTATCGTTGCCGCTGTGTACGATGGCCTGGCCGACGATCAGCGTGTCGAGAAACGGCTCGACCACGAGGCCGCGGCCCAGGCTCTCGAACACGACGGCGATATCGAAACCGCCGCCGCCAAAGCCACCATGCGCTTCATCGAACAACGCGCCGATAATGCCAAGCTCTGCGAAGCGATTCCACAGCTCGGTACTGAATCCTTGCGCCGAGCGCGCGATCTTGTCGCGCGTCTCGAAGCCGTATTGCTCGCTGATGAAGCGATTAAGCGTATCCGCCAGCATGCGGCGGTCTTCGGTGTGCTGGAAATTCATGGAGTGCGCCCCTTACAGTCCCAGGATCATTTTGGAAATGATGTTCTTCTGGATTTCGTTGGAGCCGCCGAAGATCGACAGCTTGCGGTTGTTGAAATACAAAGAAGCGGCGCTCGCGGCCTCATCCGGGCCTACCGGCGTGCCTTCGTATCCGTCGTGCAATGCTGCCTCGATGAAGGGCTGCGCGTACGGTCCCATCGCGCGCCGCGTAAGCGACGAGATCTCCTGGCGAATCTCGGTGCCGCGAATCTTCAGCATCGAACTCTCCGCGCCCGGCACGCCGCCGCCGGCCACGGCCGCGATCACGCGCAGGTTGGTGGTCTTCATGTTCTCCAGATCGATCTCGACGCGCGCCATGCGAGCCGCGAACTGCGGGTCTTCCGCAAGCGGCCGGCCGTTGTGCAGTTGCTTCGCGGCGATCTTGCGCAGCCGATTGAGCGCGGCGACCGAGAAGCCGACGCCCGCGATATTGGTGCGCTCATACGTGAGCAGATACTTCGCGTAAGTCCAGCCCTTGTTCTCTTCGCCGACGAGGTTCTCAACCGGCACGCGCACGTCGGTGAAGAACACTTCGTTGACTTCGTGCTCGCCGTCGAGCGTGATGATCGGCCGCACTTCGACGCCAGGCGTATTCATGTCGATCAGCAGGAAGCTGATGCCTTCCTGCTTGCGCACGTCGGTGGCGCTGCGCACCAGGCAGAAGATCATGTTCGCGTAATGGCCGAGCGTGGTCCACGTCTTCTGGCCGTTGACGATGTAGTGCTCGCCTTGCGCATCGGCGCCGCGCACGGCGGTGGTCTTGACCGAGGCGAGATCGGAACCGGCGCCGGGTTCCGAGTAGCCCTGGCACCACCAGTCGGAGCCGTCGAGAATGCGCGGCAGCCAGTGGCGCTTTTGCGCTTCGTTGCCGTATTTGATCAGTACCGGCCCGAGCATGTTGACGCCGAACGGCACGACGCGCGGCGCACCCGCCAGCGCGCATTCGTTCTCGAAGATGAATTTCTGCACCGCGCTCCAACCCGGGCCGCCGTACTCTTTCGGCCAATGATTGGCGAGCCAGCCTTGCGCGTTGAGGATCGCGTGCCACTCGGCCATGTCGGCGCGCGTCAGGCGGCGGCCGCCGTGCACTTTGTCGGCGAGTCGCTGCGGGAGTTTGTCACGCAGGAAGCCGAGCACTTCAGCGCGGAAGGCTTCTTCTTCGGGGGTGAAGTTCAGATCCATAGCGGGTTCTTCCGTAGATATTGAACGGACAGACGGCGAGCGCGTCGCCGCCTGTCGATGTGTTGTCAATGACGCGTCGTCTTAACGAGCCGTCTCAAACTGTCTGATTGAGGCTCGCGAAATCGGCGCCGCGTTCGACCAGTTCCACGAGCAACGGCGACGGCTGCCAGAACAACGGGTCTTCTTTGGCGAACTCGCGGATGTCGGCGAGGATCGTCGGCAGACCCACCATGTCCGCGTATTTCATCGGACCGCCGCGATAACGCGGAAAGCCGTAGCCGTACAGGAAGGTGACGTCCACATCGAGCGGCCGTAGCGCGATGCCTTCATGCACGACGTTGGCGCCTTCGTTGATCATCGCGGCCATATAGCGGCGCATGATTTCTTCGTCGGTGAAACTGCGCGGCGCGATGCCGGCGCGTTTGCGTTCGGCGTCGATGATTGCTTCGACTTCAGGATCGGGCATGCCGCTGCGTGAACCTTCGGCATACAGATAAAAACCGCGGCCGGTCTTCTGACCGAACCAGCCGCGTTCGCACAGACGGTCGGCGATCTGCACGTAGCGAGCTTGCGGATTACGCGTGGCGGCGCGGCGCTTGCGCGTGGCCCAACCGATGTCGCCGCCCGCCAGATCGACCACTTGAAACGGTCCCATCGGAAAGCCGAAGGCGCGCACGGCCTGGTCGATCTGATAGGGCGACGCTCCGTCTTCCATCATCGCGTCGGCGGCGGCACGATACACGGCGAGCGCGCGGTTGCCGATGAAGCCGTCGCACACGCCCGCTCGCACCGGCGTCTTCTTCAGCTTTTTCGCAAGTTCGAACGCGATGGCGACCACGTCCGCGCTGACTTGTCCCGGCACCACCACTTCCAGCAGCTTCATGATGTTGGCGGGGGAGAAGAAGTGCAGACCGATCACGTCCGTGGGACGCGAGATGCTGGCAGCGAGCGTGTCGATGTCGAGGTACGACGTGTTGGTTGCAAGCACAGCACCGGCTTTGCAAACGCGGTCGAGTTCGGCGAACACAGCCTGCTTGACCGACATGTCTTCGAAGACGGCTTCGATCACCAGATCGGCGTCGGCGAGCGCGTCGTATGACGTGCTGCCGCTCCAGCGCGTCATCACGTCCGCTTTCGCCGCGGCATTCATACGACCTTTGGAAATCAGACCGTCGTAGACTTTTTCGATGTGCGCAAGGCCGCGCGCGAGCGACGCGTCGTCGCGTTCGATCATCGTCACCGGCAAGCCCGCGTCGAGCACCGCGACCGCGATGCCCGCGCCCATCGTGCCGCCGCCCACCACGCCGATCTTGCCGAGCGCACGCGGTTTCGCGTCGCGCGTTTCCGGCGCCTTGAGTACTTCACGTTCGGCAAAGAACGCGTGAATCAGACCCGCGCGCTGCGGGCTGTCGATGCACTGCAGAAAGAGCTTGCGCTCAAACCGCAGGCCGTCTTCGAAAGGCTGTTCGATGGCGGCTTCGACGGCGTCGACGATTTTCATCGGTGAGAACAGGCCGCGCGACTTCTTTGCCGTTTCCGCGCGGGCCGTCGCGACTGCGGCGAGGCCGGCGGCGCGGTCCGTCAGCGCGTTGGCGTCTCGCGTGCGTCGTGCCGGCGCGTGCGCGGCCAGCAGTTCGTGCACATAGGCGAGCCCCTCGGCGAGGATGTCGCCACTGCTGCCGAGGCGGTCGACGAGCCCCAGCGCGTGCGCTTCCTTCGCGCCGACGTGGCGGCCGCTCAAAATCAGCTCCAGCGCGGCCTGCGCGCCCACCAGACGCGGCGTGCGTTGCGTACCTCCCGCGCCGGGCAGTAGACCGAGTTGCACTTCCGGCAAACCGAGCTTCGCGCCTTCGACGGCGAGCCGATAGTGGGCTGCCAGCGCCACTTCCAGGCCACCGCCAAGCGCGGCGCCGTGAATCGCCGCCACGACCGGCTTGCTGCATGCTTCGATCCGGTTGCACACGTCCGGCAGCGAGGGCGGTACCGGCGGCTTGCCGAACTCGCGAATATCCGCACCGGCAATGAAGTTGCGGCCGGCACCGACGATCAGCACCGCCTCGACGGCTTTGTCGGCGTCCGCGGCTTCAATCGCGGCGAGCAGGCCGCGCCGCACATCGGCGGAGAGGGCATTGACCGGCGCGTGGTCGATCGTCACCAGCAGCACTTTGCCGCGCAATTCGCGCGTCACGACGTCGGCCGAAGGTGTGAGGGTCATGGTCTTGTCTCCTGACTGTTATCCAGACATGCCGGTCTGGCGAATTCTCCGATTGTCCTGATTGTCGGTTGGACAAGGTTTATTGACAATGACATGGACCGTTGACAGACTGTCAAAATTATTTTGACAAAGGCATCGTCATGGACGTCAATTCGCTGACCTTGCTGGTGGACATTCTCGATGCAGGCAACCTGAGCGAAGCTGCACGCCGGCTGAAAATGAGCCGCGCGAACGTGAGTTACCACCTGAACCAACTTGAGCGCTCGATCGGGCTGCAACTGGTGAGGCGCACCACGCGCCGGGTCGAGCCGACTGAAATCGGTCTGCAGTTGTATGAGCACGGCCGCACGATTCAAAACGCGCTGCTGGCTGCGCACGAATCGGTTACTACGCTCGGGCAAAGCTTGCAGGGGCGGGTGCGGTTAAGTGTGCCTAGCGGTTATGGGCAACTGGTGATGTCGGAGTGGCTGATTGCGTTCAAGCGTCTTTATCCGGGAATCGTGCTGGATGTGATGTTCGAGAATCGCGTCGAGGATTTGATGCGCGATGAGGTCGATATCGCTGTAAGGGTGATGTCGGAGCCGCCGCAGAACCTTGTCGCGCGCGATATGGGGTCGGTGAGTTATGTCGCTTGTGCTTCGCCGGCTTTTGCTGAGAGCCATGGCATGCCGGAGAAGCTTGACGATCTGCGGACCGCGCCGCTGATTACCGCGGCAGTCGTCGGCAAGCAGTTGCGCGTGGCGGCTTATCTGCGCGATGAGCGGCATGAGGTGCTGCTGGAGCCTGCGATTATTTCCGAGAATTTTTTGTTTTTACGGCAGGCAGTGCTTGCTGGTCTCGGTGTGGGGCTTGTGCCCGATTATGTGGTGCAGGAGGATTTGCGGCGCGGTGATGTGGTGACTGCACTCGATGAGTGGCGGTTAAGCATCTTCGGCACGAATATGTACATGCTGTATATGCCTAATCGGCATCACACTCGGGCTGCTGCGACTTTTATTGAGTTTGTGTTGGAGCAGGCGAGGGGGAGCGGGAGAGGGTGATCGTTTGAGACGCAGTGGGGAGGCGGTTTTTTGTTTGCCTGTGCGGCGCGTATGTCTGTGTGCCTGCGGCGTTGGCCTTTCCTTGTTTTCTTAGCGGTCTATTAGCGTCGCCCCTGTGCGGGGCAGGCACTTACTTTCTTTGCCGCCGCAAAGAAAGTAAGCAAAGAAAGCGGCTCAAACCGCTAACGCTTAAGCGGGTCCCTCGCGCGGTCACGGTAGTGGAGCATCTGGAATCTGTGTCATCGCACACTCCGCCTTCGTGACAAGGCAGTCATACTTCCGGCGGCGCTGCGCGCGCCGATGGGTACTTCCAAAACCGTCTGATGTTCTGCGGCTGTCTGGTTTCCCCGACTGCACCGTGTGCGTCGCGCACAGGTATGCTTGGGAAACTAATGGGGTTGTTCGTCGGGGCAGCTCGGCGTAGTACTTCAGAACATTCGGGGTGGAGGGGGCGATGAAATTGATGGTCGGATTTCTAGCGATGCTCGCACTAGCCGTCGTCGTTGTGCTGATCTCCCGCCTACCCAGCGAAGACGCTATTCGGCTCGCCGGCTATGCGGCCACCGCCGCGTTCGCGGCTCTCGTCGGGTTGCTACTTCGGTGGCGCGCCAGTCGGGCCCAACGGAACAAGCGTGCAGGGTGAAGTAGCGCCGCCTCGAACCGCCGCGCGCCTCGCACGGCGTGAGCGCGGCCGGTCCCGCATGCTACGATGCTCCGCACATTGCGCAGAACGCCGGAGACATCGATGAGTCCAGAGAGTGCCGCCCAGTTCGATCAACAGTTCGCGCCTCGCATTGCCGAGGCTATCGCGGCCTGTTTCGCCACGACTGTGCGCACCGAGGTGCTGCCTTATCGCGGGCACGGACGCCCGACGCGCGTGCGCATTCACGCCGCACCGCTCGAAGGCCTGCGCCACTATCCTCATCCGCTGAACCTGTATTTGACGTGGGATAGCGACGAGATCGAACGGCTGATGGGGACGGGAGGGCAGGCGCGCTTCGCCCGCTATCTGGCAGCGCTGCCGCGCAAGCTCGAAGCATGGCGCCATGTGCGCGAACTGGATTTTCTCTCACATACGCAGGCTGAAGCGGTGACGCTGATCGGCGGACTCGACTTCGAGTCGTAAGCGCCGCGCGAGCAACGCACGGCGCTCGAGCCTTTACGCTCTTACGCTGTTAAACCGCCGCGCCGAGCCGGAAGAAGCTCACACTCTGCACCAGACACGCTGCTTTGCCCTGCACCGCGTCAGCCGCCGCGGCGGCTTGCTCGACGAGCGCCGCATTGCTCTGCGTCACCTGATCCATCTGCGTGATCGCATCGTTGACTTCGGCAATACCGGCTGCCTGATCGACGCTGGCAGTCGCAATTGCCTCGACGATGCGCGTCACGCTGCCGGCGCTTTGCATCACGCCGTCCATCGTATGGCTGGCGTGGTTGATCAATTGCGTGCCGGCGTCGATCGTCGCAACCGACTCGCGAATCAGCGCCTTGATTTCGCGCGCTGCATCGGCCGAACGTTGCGCGAGACTGCGCACTTCGCTCGCGACCACCGCGAAGCCGCGCCCCTGGGTGCCGGCACGAGCGGCTTCAACCGCCGCGTTGAGCGCCAGAATATTGGTCTGCGCGGCGATCGCCTCGACCACGGCGATGATATCGACGATGCGTTTGGAGGCGGCGTCGATCTGTCCCATCGTGCGCACCGCGTCGGTCATCACCGCGCCACCATCACGGGCCGCTTGCGCGGCGGTCCGGGCGAGCGTGGTGGCTTCATGGGCGTTGCTGGCGTTGCGCTGAACCGAGTCGGTGAAATGCTGCATCGACGCGGCGGTTTCTTCGAGCGAGGCAGCCTGCTGTTCGGTGCGCGCCGACAAGTCGAGGTTGCCCGCGGCGATCTCCTGCGTCGCCGACGAAATCGTGTTCGCGCCTTCGCGGATTTCGCTGACGATATGCCGCAAGCGCTGGTTCATTTCGTTGAGGGCGACGAGCAGTTGACCGGTTTCATCGCGACTCACGACGCTCACGATCCTTGAGCCGCAGCACAAGCGCTGTATTCGTCTGACGATAACGTTGCCTGGCGCTAACGTCGGATCGCCTTACATCACCGGCGAATGCAGATGATGCGGATGGTCGAGCGTTTCGCCCACGATGCGCAGCGCTTCTTCGCACTCGTCGCGCGTCTTCGAGCCGCCGAGACACACGCGCATCGCGTTGGGCGGATTGCCGTCGGTAGAAAACGCCGCGCCCGCGACCGCAGCGATGCCCTGATTGCGCAGTTGCAACGCGAGTTCGGAGGCACTCCAACCGCTTTCGACCAGCACCGGCAACCATAGATGAAAGCCGTCTGGATGCGCTTCGTAAGGCCATGCTTCGAGCATGCGCGAAGCAATCGCCTGGCGTGCGCGCGATTCATTGCGGATCGCGTTGAGCATATCGAGCGCGGTCCCGTCGGCGAGCCATTGCGTCGCGAGCGTGACGGTGAATGGGCTCGCCATTACGGTTGTCGCGCGTAGCGCACCGGCCAGACGCTGCGTCTGGCGCGGCGTCGGCGCATGCAGATGCGCAACCCGCAAACCGGCGCCGAGACTTTTCGACAAACCCGTCACGTAGTAGGTGAGTTCGGGCGCGAAGCTCGCGAGCGCATCGGGCGCGCTCTGCGGCAGCATCGCGTAGGCGTCGTCTTCGATGATCGGGACGCTATAGCGCAGCGCGACATCGGCCAGCGCTTCGCGGCGTTTATGCGTGAGCGTCAGCGTGCTTGGGTTTTGCAGTGTCGGATTGCAGTAGAACGCGCTCGGTTTGTCGGTCTTGCAGAGCGCTTCGAATGCATGGGCGAGCGGACCCTCGTCGTCGCGTGGCAATGCTTGCAGACGCACGCCGAGTTGCGCGGCGATTGCCTTGATGCCGGGATAGGCGAGGGTGTCGAGGCAGATCGTGGCGCCGGGGCGCGCCAACTGCGAGACGAGCGCCACCAGTGCGCTGTGGATGCCGGGACACACCAGCACGTTCTGCGCGTCGCAATGCGGCACGCGCCGCTTCAGCCACTCGGCGCCGGCGTCCTTGTCGGCGGGCGAGCCGCCGAAGTCCTGATAGCGCAGCAACGCGTACGGATCGCTGTCGGTCATCAGCCTGGCGGCCGAGTCGCGCAAACGCGCGGCGTAGTCGGGCGGTTCGGGCGGCGTATTCATCGACATCTCGATGCTGCTGCCGCCGGTCAGCGGCAAGGTGGCCGTGCGGCCGCGCACGAAAGTGCCACTGCCGGCGCGCGAGTCGAGCAGGCCGCGCTTTCGCGCTTCGGCATACGCGCGCGCCACGGTGGTGTAGTTCAGCGCGAGTTCCAGCGCGAGATCGCGCAGGCCCGGCAAACGGTCGCGCGGACGCAGGCGTCCGGTGGCGAGATCTTCTTCGATCAGATCGGGAATCGCGAGGTAAGCCGGTTTGCGGATATCGGCGAGGCGTTTGATCCAATGGTGTGTCGGGCTGCTCATTTTTGGCTTCGGCTGGAGGTCGATAAAAGTGATCGCATGTTGAGTCGATCAATGATCGGATTGATCGTCCGTGGTGAATGAGTGCACCACGCCGACACATTCGCAGCGGCAAACCGCACCCGGCTGGTGCGATTGCGCGGTGCCAGGCGTCGTTGCTCGCGACGCCTCGGCTCCATGCAAGCTTCGCGCCCAAAAAATTTTCGAGTCGCACTTCGAATCGAGGCGGAATTGATTGCTGATTGATCGCATTGGCGTGACCGATCAATGGCACGGGCGTTGCGTTAGGAGAAGCGCGCACAGCTTGAATGGCGCGCCATCTTTTACTTAGCAAACCTGATCGGAGAGTGTCATGCCAGCCGTCAACAAACCGCTGCATCAGAAAGGCGATTACCTTGTCGACTACGAAGAGAAAGTCTTCGAAGACGTGAAGGCCGAACCGGGCGAGAAGGCGCTCGTCACGTTTCACACGGTCGCCTTCGAAGGGTCGATCGGCTTTGTCAATCTGTTGCAGGCCACGCGTCTGCAACGCAAGGGCTTCGAGACTTCAGTTCTGCTGTATGGGCCGGGCGTCACGCTCGGTCTGCAACGCGGCTTTCCGACGCTCGGCGACGAAGCGTTCCCCGGCCATCTGAACTTCAACAAGCAGTTGATGAAGTTCATGGAAGAGGGCGGCAAGGTGTACGCATGCCGCTTCGCATTGCAAGCGTTGTACGGGCACGGCGAGGCGTCGCTGATCGAAGGCATCCGTCCGATCAGTCCGCTCGACGTGCTCGACATCCAGCTTCTTCATCGCAAGGACAACGCGCTGATCATCCACACGTGGACGGTTTGACGAGAGGCGGGTGACCACTATGTCCGACAAACGCATCGTGCGTGCCGCCGCGGTCCAGATCGCACCGGACTTCGAACGCAGCGGCGGCACCCTCGACAAGGTGTGCGAGGCCATCGAGCAGGCGGCGCGCGAAGGCGTGCAACTGATCGTCTTCCCCGAAACCTTCGTGCCGTACTACCCGTACTTTTCTTTTGTGCGGCCACCGGTCGCCTCCGGCGCCGATCACATGAAGCTTTATGAGGAAGCCGTGATCGTGCCGGGTCCGGTTACGCAAGCGGTGGCCGAACGGGCGCGTTTGCACCGGATGGTGGTGGTGCTCGGCGTCAACGAGCGCGATCACGGCAGCCTCTACAACACGCAACTGATTTTCGACGTGGACGGCCAACTGCTGCTCAAGCGCCGCAAGATCACGCCGACGTTTCATGAGCGGATGATCTGGGGCCAAGGCGACGCAGCCGGTTTGAAGGTGGCGCACACGGCGGTGGCGCGCGTCGGCGCGCTAGCCTGCTGGGAGCATTACAACCCGCTCGCCCGCTATGCCTTGATGACACAGCACGAAGAGATTCATTGCAGCCAGTTTCCCGGCTCGCTGGTGGGGCCGATCTTCGCGGACCAGATCGAGGTGACGATCCGGCATCACGCGCTCGAGTCGGGCTGCTTCGTGGTCAACGCAACGGGTTGGCTGAGCGAAGCGCAGATCGCCTCGGTCACGGCAGACCCGAATCTGCAGAAGGCGCTGCGCGGCGGCTGCAATACCGCGATCGTCTCGCCGGAGGGACAGCATCTGGCTGAGCCACTGCGCGAAGGTGAGGGCATGGTGATCGCCGATCTCGACATGAGCCTGATCACCAAGCGCAAACGCATGATGGATTCGGTCGGCCATTACGCGCGGCCCGAATTGCTGAGCCTTGCGATCAACCGGCGGCCTGCGGAAACCGTGGCGCCGATGCCGTCGTGGTCCGCTACATCGAACACCGATTTCAACTCAACCGTGGAATGGCGCGATGAACTCCAGCGAGACGCTGTCGGCAGCGAGCCGGCAATTGATGACTGAATTGCAGTCGGCGGGTTTGCGGCTGGTCGCACCGGATGCGGGCGCCGCGAGCCGGCGTGGCGGCGCCGGGCCGTCGGATCACAAAGCAGTGACGGTGGACGGCGTGACGATCATGGTGCCGGTGCATACGAGTACCGCCTGGCACTCGCCGTTCGTCGCGCAGACGCCCGACGCGAATGGTTCGAGCGCGTTGCTGCGTGGCACGATTCCGATTGCCAATATCAGCTTTCCAAAAGCACCGCGCTTTTACGCCATGCAGACGCTCGACGGCGTGCCGTATTCGCACATCGCCGCGTTGCATAGCGCGGACGTGCTCGCCACCACGGTGTTGCAAACCTGCATCCGCTACGAGAGCCGTCGCAAGAGCTGCAAGTTCTGCGCGATCGGTCAGTCGCTGGCGGCGGGACGCACGATCGCGCGCAAAACGCCGGAGCAACTGGCCGAAGTGGCGCGCGCGGCGGTGCTGCTCGACGGCGTCAAGCATATGGTGCTGACCACCGGCACGCCGCCCACGCCCGATCGCGGCGCGCAGATCCTCTGTGAAAGCGCGTTCGCGATCAAGGCCGCGGTCGATCTGCCGATCCAGGCGCAATGCGAGCCACCCGACGACGACCGCTGGTTCGCACGCATGAAAGCGAGCGGCATCGATACGCTGGGCATGCATCTCGAAGTGGTGACGCCCGCGCTGCGCGAACGCATCATGCCGGGCAAAGCGGGCGTGCCGCTGTCGCGCTACATGGAAGCGTTCAAGGCCGCGGTTGCCGTGTTCGGACGTGGACAGGTCAGTACTTACATCCTCGCGGGGCTGGGCGATAGCGCGGAGGCGATTCTTGCGATGTCAGGTGAGCTGATCGAACTCGGCGTTTATCCGTTCGTGGTGCCGTTCGTGCCGATCAGCGGCACGCCGCTCGAAGATCACCCGGCGCCGACACCCGAATTCATGAAAGCCGTCTTGCAACCGCTCGGCGCGATGCTCAACGCCGCCGCGATGCGCTCGAGCGATATCAAGGCGGGCTGTGGCAAATGCGGCGCGTGTTCGTCGCTGTCATCGTACGAGGAGTGATCATGTTCGGCGAAGCGATTGCGGGCGTTGCACTGGATGGCGAGATCATTGCCACGCCCTATGCGCCCAGCGAATTCCGCATCAAGTGGACCACGCTGGATTGGGAAGCCGACGAAGCGTACAAGCTGCGGCGCGCGGTGTTCTGCATCGAGCAGGGCATTTTCGTCGGCGACGATCGCGACGACAAAGATGAACATGCGCAACAACTGGTGGCAGTGAGTTGTGTGGCCGGCCTGCCGGAGCAGGTGGTCGGCACCGTGCGCATCCATCAGGAAGAGCCGGGCGTCTGGTTTGGATCGCGGCTCGCGGTGCACGCCGCGTTTCGCCGGCACGGCAAGATCGGCGCGACGCTGATTCGTCTCGCAGTGAGCAGCGCGCATGCGCTTGGCTGCGAGACTTTTCTCGCGCACGTGCAGAGCCAGAATGTGCCGCTTTTTCGCGCGATGCATTGGGACGTGCTTGCCGAAGAAATGTTGCTCGGGCGGCCGCATCATCTGATGCAGGCGCAATTGGACCGGTATCCGCCTTGTACCGCGCCATGCAGTGGTTTTGTTACGCATGCGCACGCTTCGGCGCGGAGTGCGGCATGAGCGTGGCCGATCTTGTCGCCAGCTTGCGCGCGAGCCGAGGGTTTGGGCACAAGACCGATATCGTCGATGTCGTCAGCTCGCTGGCGCGGCGTTTGCCCGGCGGCACGCGCGATCTTGCGCAGGCGGTCGCGCTCGGCGACGATTGCGCGGCGCTTGCCGATGGTGAAGGCTATTTGCTGTTCGCGATCGAAGGCATGGTCAGCGATTTCGTGAGCGCGATGCCGTGGTTCGCCGGCTACAGCAGTGTGATGGTCAACGTCAGCGATATCTATGCGATGGGCGGCCGGCCGTTGGCGGTGGTCGACGCACTATGGAGTCGAGGAATCGAGCCGGCGCATGAGGTTCTCGCCGGCATGGCAGCGGCTTCGGTTGCATATGGCGTGCCGATCGTCGGCGGCCATACGAATACGCGCAGCGATGCGGCGCAGCTGGCGGTGTCGATTGTGGGGCGCGCGAAAGCGTTGCTGTCGAGTTTCAACGCGAAACCGGGCGACCGCCTGATGATGGCGGTCGATTTGCGCGGCCGCTTCGAAGAACCCTATCCGTTCTGGAATGCGTCGGTGGATGCGCCGGGTGAGCGTTTAAGGGCCGATCTCGAATGTTTGCCGCAATTGGCGGAAAGCGGGCTATGCGACGCCGCGAAGGATATCAGCATGGCCGGCACGCTCGGCACCGCGTTGATGTTGTTCGAGTGCTCGCAAGTCGGCGCACGGATCGATCTCGATCGCATTCCGAAACCCGTCGACGTGCCGTTGCAGCGCTGGGTCACCGCGTTTCCCAGCTTCGGGTATTTGCTGTCAGTGCGCGCAGAACATGTCGAAGCGGTGCAGTCGCTATTCGACTCGCGGTCGCTGGCTTGTGCGGTGATCGGCTCGGTCGATGCGACGCGGCGGGCGGTCGTGCACCAGCGTGATGACGCAGCGGTGTTGTGGGACTTCAATCGCGAGCCGTTCATCGCCGCGAATGGCGGTGCGCGATGAACACCTTGCGTATCGCGTTGCTGACGCATTCAGTCAACCCGCGCGGCGGGGTGGTGCATACGCTTGAACTGGCGACGGCGCTTACCGCGCTCGGACATGACGTGACGGTATTCGCGCCGGCAGCACCGGGTGAAACGCTATTTCGTTTGCCGCCATGCCGCGTGGTTTATGCGCCGATCACGCTTTCACAGGCCGATACGGTAGCCATGGTGGAAGCGCGGATTCATGCATTCAAGCATGCATTGATCGAGCACGACGCGGCGTCGTTCGATGTGCTGCATGCGCAGGACAGCATCAGCGGCAATGCGCTCGCCGAACTCAAGGCGCGAGGACTCATTCACAGCTTCATGCGCACCGTGCACCACCTCGATCATTTCGACGATCCACGTTTGGCTGCGTGGCAGCGGCGCGCGTATTGGGACGCGGACCAGGTGCTTTGCGTGAGCGAGATGTGGACGCGCGAAATGCACTTGACCCACGGCATCGATGCGATGACGGTGCCGAATGGCGTCGACGTCGCACGCTTCACACCTCGCACGGATTCGCATGATGTGCAACTGAAGCAGCGCTTCGGCATCGACGGCGGACCGATCGTGCTTTCGGTCGGCGGTATCGAAGCGCGCAAGAACACGCTGGCTTTGCTCGAAGCGTTTGCTTCCGTGCGGCGTACGTTGCCGCGTGCGCAGCTCGTGATCGCCGGCGGCGCAAGCCTGCTTGATCACGACGCCTACACCCGCCGTTTGCTTCAGCGAGCGATGGAATTGGGGCTGTCTGTCGGTCCGAATGAAAGTGTGGTGGTCACCGGGCCGCTCGAAGACGCTGCAATGCCCGCGCTATTTCGCAGCGCTGACGTGTTGTCGATGGTGTCGTTGCGGGAGGGCTTCGGTCTCGTCGTGCTGGAAGCGCTCGCGAGCGGCACAGCGGTTGTGGCGTCGGCGATCGCACCGTTTACCGAATACCTCGACGACACCACCTGCTGCTGGGCCACACCTACTGAGATCGAGTCGATCGCGTCGGCGTTGCTGCGCGCGCTGGCTGGAGGTGACGTCGATTTCGAGCACGCCGTGCCGGCTTTGCTCGCGCGCTTCAGCTGGCCGGCGAGCGCGCGGCTTCACGTCGATGCATACCGCCGCTTCCTCGCGAAGCGCGCGCCGGTTTTTCATTGATTGGGGATTTGCGATGCCTGTTATGCACTTTCGGATTCAATGGCCCGATGGCGACGAAGCGAACTGTTATTCGCCGTCGCTCGTCATCGGCGATTTCTTCACACCTGGCGAGGCCTACGCGCTGGGCGATTTCGTCGAACGTTCGAGGCAGGCGTTAGGCATCGCGTCGGAGCGCGTGCGCGAAAAATACGGCTTTGCCTGCTCGGCGGCGATGGATCAGCTGGCGCAGATCGAGCGTAACGCCGAGCGGTTTCGCGACCAGCCTGAAGCAACCGTCAAGGTTATCGAATTCAGCTAAACGCTTACCTTTTGCAGAGGATGCATCATGTCTAATCCAACACCTCACGCGAGGACTGATGGGCACTATGACGTGCTCATCGTCGGCGGCGGGCAGGCGGGCTTGTCGGTCAGCTACTACCTCAAGCACGCCGGCATCGACCATCTGGTCCTGGAGAAGAACACCGTGACGCACACGTGGCGCCAGCAACGCTGGGATGCGTTTTGTCTCGTGACGCCGAATTGGCAATGCGCGTTGCCGGACTACCCGTACAGTGGCGACGATCCACACGGCTTTATGAAAAAGGACGAAATCGTCGAGTACCTCGACGGCTTTATCGCGCACGTCGGTGCGCCGGTTATCGAACATGCGGAAGTCAAACGCGTGAAGCAGCGCGACGATGGCATCTATGCGATCGCGACCACGCAAGGCGATTTCACTGCCGATCAGGTGGTGGTCGCCTCGGGCGGTTATCACACACCGATCGTGCCGCGCCTCGCCGAGCGCCTGCCCGCGCGGATCCTGCAGTTGCAATCGTCCGCGTACCGTAATCCCCAGGCGTTGCCCGAAGGCGCGGTGCTCGTAGTCGGCACCGGGCAATCCGGCGCGCAGATCGCAGAGGACCTGCATCTCGCCGGACGCAAGGTGATCCTCGCGGTGGGCGAGGCGCCGCGTTGCGCGCGCTTCTATCGGGGCCGCGATGTGGTGGACTGGCTCGCCGATATGCGGTATTACGACATGCCGGTCGAAAAGCATCCGTTGCGTGAAGGCGTGCGCGACAACACCAATCACTACGTGACCGGCCGCGACGGTGGGCGCGATATCGATCTGCGCAAGTTCGCCGCCGAAGGTATGGAACTGTATGGCAGGCTCGACGATCTGCGCGACGGTCAATTGCGCTTTGCGCCGACGCTCGCCGCCAGTCTCGACGCCGCGGACGATACGTATAACCGCATCAACGCAAGCATCGACGGCTTTATCGAAAGGCATGGTATCGCCGCGCCGGCCGGCGGTGTCTATGAACCGCTCTGGCAGCCGGCTGAGGAACGTACGACGCTCGATGTCGACGCGAGCGGCATTTCGTCGATCATCTGGTGCATCGGTTTTACGCCGGACTTCAGCTGGCTCGACGCGCCGGTATTCAACGGCCGCGGCTATCCGGCGCATACGCGCGGCATTACGCCGATCGACGGTTTGTATTTCGTCGGCTTGCCGTGGTTGCATACGTGGGGGTCCGGGCGCTTCTCCGGCGTCGCACGCGATGCCGAGTTCATCGTGCAGGCGATTCGCGGGAAGGAGACACAACGCGCGTCGGTGACCGCAGCGGTGGCGGCTTGAGGCGGATGCCCGCCAGCGCCTGGTGAGTGAATAAAAAAACGGCCGTTGCTGTTAATCGCAACGGCCGTTCCTTTTACAGACGCGTCTTGCTGAATTAACTGCCCAGTGCCGGATCGCTCATGCTGCTATTGCCGGTTTCCACGTGTCCGGCGAGGCGCCGCGCGAACGTCGGATCCGTATCGACCGTGATCGCCAGGTCATACCAGCCATGCGCATTGCGCAGATCGAGGTACAACTGCTCGGTATCGCCGCCGCGCACCGAGTGCCTGATCACGTTGTTCGGGTCATACGCATTGACGATGTTGAACTCGCAACGCTCACTGCCCACATTCTCCAGACGCAGTTGCAGATTCCCGTTCGCGACGTCATAGCCTTCGGTGACTTCGGGCCGCGCGATACTGGACCCGTTCCACCAGCTTCTGGCAATCGGCGTGCCCGAGAAGCGCCGCAGAAAACCGTTCGGGCCGTGCACCGTGAAATCGTATGAGCCGTCGGGATTCAGCGGCAACTGGTCCTGAAGGCGCTTGCCCGCTTCGACCGTGTAGGTGCGCGGCACGTCGGGGCTATACGCCGTATAGACGAGAAACACCGCGCCGGCGCGGCCCGTGTTGACGAAACGCATCGCCAGCTTACCGGCCGCGCCCTCGCCGTGTACCCGCACGAACAGTTCGTACGGCAGCGCGCGCGCCGGGCGCACGCCGGGCTCCTGCCTGGGCACCGCCTGGACGGCCGGCGGCAGCGGAACATAGTCCGGATGCCGATTCTGATCGGGCGGCACGTAACCGCTGGTGCTCGGCAGCGTCGGGAATGCATCGTTCGGGTTACTGAAGTTGAACGCGGACATCAGGTCGCCGCACACCGCGCGACGCCACGGCGTGATGTTCGATTCGCCGAGATTGTGCTGCTGGCCGAAGCGCTTTTCGATGAAGCGGATCACCGACGTATGGTCGAACACTTCGGAGCACACGTAGCCGCCTTTCGACCACGGCGAGACGACCAGCATCGGCACGCGCGGTCCGAGACCGTACGGGCCGGCGGCCATTTTCGCATTGCCGGGATAGTGTTCATTGCTGGTATCGACCGTCGACAAACCGTTCGCACTCGATGCCGGCGCGAACGGCGGCGCCATGTGGTCGAAGAAGCCGTCGTTCTCGTCGTAATTGATCAGCAGCACCGTCTTGCTCCACACCTCCGGATTGGACGTGAGAACCTGCAAGACCTGATCGATGTACCACGCGCCGTAGTTGGCGGGCCAGTTCGGATGTTCGGAATACGCTTCCGGCGCGACGATCCACGAGACTTGCGGCAGTGCGTTGTTCTGCACGTCGCGCTTGAGGATGTCGAAATAGCCGTCCCCCTTCGCCGCGTTGGTGCCGGTGCGCGCGTTGTCGTACAGTGGATTGCCCGGCTGCGCGTTGCGGTACTGGTTGAAGTAGAGCAGCGAGTTGTCGCCGTAATTGCCGATGTACGCGTTTTGTGTCCAGCCCCACGAGCCGTTCGCGTCGAGCCCGGTGCCCATGTCCTGATAGATCTTCCACGAAATGCCTGCGTTTTGCAGCACTTCAGGATAGGTCGACCAGCCGTAGCCGAGTTCGGAGTTGTCGATCACCGGACCGCCACCGCTGCCGTCGTTGCCGACCCAGCCGCTCCACATGTAATAGCGGTTCGGATCGGTCGGGCCCATCAGCGAGCAGTGGTAGGCGTCGCAAATCGTGAAGGCGTCAGCGAGCTGGTAGTGAAACGGGATGTCGTCGCGCGTGAGGTAGGCCATCGTCGTGGCGCTCTTGGCGGGCACCCATTGATCGTAGCGGCCACCGTTCCACGCAGCGTGCGTGCTGTTCCAGTCATGCGCGAGGTCTTGCAGGAATTGCAGGCCGAGGTTCGGCGCGCTCGGGCGGAACGGCAGCACGTAGCCGAGATCCGCGGCGAGCGGCTGATACCACACGGGTTTGCCGTTGGGCAGCGTGATCGCGCGCGTATCGCCGAAGCCACGCACGCCTTTGAGCGTGCCGAAATAATGGTCGAACGAGCGGTTTTCCTGCATCAGCACGACGATGTGCTCGACGTCGCGAATGCTGCCGGTTTGATTGTTGGCGGGGATCGCAAGGGCATTGCGAATGCCCAGCGGCAGCATGCTCAACGCGGTCGCGGAACCGGCGGCGTGCGCAGCGGAGCGCAGAAAATCACGGCGATTTTTTGAGGTCATGGTTTTGGCTTTCGATCTTCAGTAGAGGAACGATACGCGTAGCGCGAGTGTGAGCCGCGCGCCGCGAGGGTCACGGAACTCAATCTACGGTGTGAATGACAGGTGTGGCGAGTGGTGCGGATGCGGCGGCCGACAGAGCAGTGTCGGCGCCTGTTGCGAGTTGCGCTGGGGTTTGAATCGTGAGAGCGGGTGACACGGGCGAGGCAGAAGACGGATTCGCCGACAAGACCTGCGCGGTACTGCTGTCGTGATCGGCGGTGCCGTTCGAACTAACGGTGTTCGTGCCGGGCGCCTTGTCGTCGTCGTTGCTGCATGCACCGATCAGCGTGCAGAAGAACACGGCAATCAGCGCGCCTGCCAAACGTTTGCGACGCGATGCGGCAACTGGCTTCGACACGACGGACATGGAATGTCTCCGGCACGGGGGACGGTGCGCCAGAGCATCCATGTGCCCAGGTCAGCGATCAGAAGAATAAACGCTTACCTGTGTAAGTTTTGTGAAGGTTCGGTGAGTTCAGCGCTGCCGCAAAACAAACGCCGCAATCGCCTCATTCAACGCCTCCGGCGCGTCGCGATGCGGGGAGTGTCCGCAAGCATCGAGTTTGACCAATTCGGCATGTGGCACGCGCTCCGCGATTCTTTCGATTTGCGCCATCGTGCCGTAGTTGTCGTCGTGGCCTTGCACCGCGAGCAAGGGCTTGCGGATACCCGTGAGTTCCCCGGCGATATTCCACTCCCTGAACGCCGGATTCAACCAGATATCGTTCCAGCCGTAGAACGCGGAATCGACGTCGGCGTGATAACGGCTGAGCTTGCTGCGCAGATCAGTGGTCTCGTACAGTTGCCTGGTTTGCGCGATGCTCTCCACTGAAATATCTTCGACGAATACGTGCGGTGCGATTGCCACTGCGCCCGCCAATGCATCCGGAAACAGCGCCGCATACAGCAGTGTGATCGAGCCGCCGTCGCTATGGCCGATCACCCACATGCGCCTGCGTTCCTGCATGTCGATATCGAGTGCATCGAGCAACGCAGGCAAGGTCTCGCGCGCTTGCGCCGTCATGAAATCGACCGGCCACTTCACATGATGCGGACGTGGCGTCGAGCGTCCATAGCCCGGACGCGAATACACCAGTCCACGCATGCCGAGCCGCTCGCACAACCGCTGAGGCCAGTCGCGCCACATTGCAATCGAACCGAGTCCTTCATGCAGGAACACGGCGATCGGGGCGCCGCTAGCCGCCTCGTTCACCCAGCGATATTCGATACTCAACGGCCCATGCGTCGCCGTAGCGGGCAGTTCAGCGAAGTCGCCAGCCGTGGTTGCGGTTGCGGGGTTCTGCATGGATCACCTTATGACTGTTCGCGCAGTTTGAAGCGTTGAATCTTGCCGGTAGCGGTCTTGGGCAGGTCGTCGACGAACACGATGTCGCGCGGATATTTATGCGGTGCGAGCCGTTCCTTGACGAAGGCCTTCAACTCATCCGCGAGTATCTCAGACGGCGCGAATTCACGCTGCAACACGACGAACGCGCGCGTCTTGACGAGTCCGCCATGATCCACGCCGACCACGGCCGCTTCCAGCACAGCATGGTGCTGCACCAGCACCATCTCCACTTCGACCGGCGACACATACTGACCGCTGACCTTCAGCATGTCGTCGCTGCGGCCCGCATACACATAGCAGCCGTTCGCGAGGCGGTAATACTTGTCGCCGCTGCGAATCCATTCGCCGAGGAAGGTGGCGCGCGACTTCTCGCGATTGCTCCAGTACATCAGCGCCGCGCTCGGCCCCTTGATATACAGGTCGCCGACTTCGCCGTCGGGCACCGGGTGGCCGGCTTCGTCGCGTAGTTCGACTTCGTAGCCGGGCACGGGGCGCCCGGTGGTGCCGTATTCGACAGCGCCTGGGCGATTGGACAGAAAGATATGCAGCATTTCGGTGGAGCCGATACCGTCGAGAATGTCGCAGCCGAAGTGCGCGGTAAAGCGCTCGCCGATTTCGCGCGGCAATGCCTCGCCCGCCGACGTGCACACGCGCATCGCGACATCGGTGCGCGCGGGCAGATTGGGCGACACGAGCATGCTGGCGTAGAGCGTCGGCACGCCATAGAACACGGTCGGGCGATGTCGCACGAGGCGCGTGAAAATCGCGTCGGGGGTGGGGCGCTCCGCCATCAGCACGGCGGTCGCGCCGACCGAAAGCGGGAACGTCAGGCCGTTGCCGAGACCGTAGGCAAAGAACAGTTTGGCCGCGGAAAACACCACATCGCTTTCCACGATGCCGAGAATCGGCTTCGCATACAACTCAGCGGTCCAGTACAGATTCGCATGCGTGTGGACCGTGCCTTTCGGCTTGCCGGTCGAGCCCGACGAGTAGAGCCAGAAGGCGATGTCGTCGCAACCGCTCGCGGCCGTTTTGGCGGCGGGCGTGGCGGCGTCGAGCAGATCTTTCAGTAACGGTGCCGGTATAGGCTCGCCTGCGGGCGGCTGTGAGACGATCAGCTGACAGCCGTCGTGTTCGGCGGTATCCAGCGCTTCCTTGACAGTCGGCAACAGCGCGCCTGATGCGATTACCGCACGCGCATGACTATGCGTGAGCATGTAGACGTAATCGGCGGCGGTGAGCAGCGTGTTCGCCACCACCGGCACGACGCCCGCATACAGCGCGCCGAGAAAGGCGATCGGCAGCTCGACGGTATCGAGCATCACCAGCAGGACGCGTTCTTCCGGATGCACGCCGAGCGTGCGCAACGCACTCGCGAAGCGCCGGGCGCGTTCTTCGAGTTCGCCGTAGGTCGTGGTGCCGGTGTCGTCGATATAAGCGACCTTGGCCGCGCGCGCTTCATTCAGGTGAAACAGCCGGGCTGCGAAATTGAATTGCGCGGGCGGTGGCTCGACCGTCGGGGCGGGCCGACCCGCAGCGGGTTCCAGCAGGGCTTCCATATGTCTCCTCCATCGGGTGAGGGCGGTCCGGCTGTTATGTGCTCGTGATCCGCTCGATGCTTGCTTGCCGCTTGTGTGTATCTCGTGCCACTAGGCTGTCGGCAAATTCGTTGTTTGCGTCAGTGCGTCGATTGCCGCGCTCGATGCCTGAACCGCCGAGCGCCTGTGATAGAAACCCAGCGCGCGCAAGCCGCCGAGTTCTTCGCCGCCGCCCGCGCGCCCCGGGCCGCCGTGCAGCGACATCGGCATCACGTTGCCGTGACCGGTCTGACTCTGCTGGACGACTGGCGAGATCGCATGCACGCGGCCGTGCGAATCGGCGAGCTCCAGTGCGAGGCGGCCGAGATGGGCGTCGTCGTTCGAATAGATCGAGGCGACGAGCGAACCCTGGCCGCGTCGCGCGAGCGCGATGGCGTGGGCCTCGGGCAGGGCGTTGCCGGCGTTGGCGTTGTCATTGAGGACACGATAGGGCGCCACGGTCGCCACCGGCCCGAACACTTCGACGTCGTGCAGCAGCGTCGCGTTATCAGGATCGTTGACGACGAACAGATGCGGCGCGACGCAAGCCGCAATCGTTGCGTCCGCATCGATGAGCGGCGTGGCCGAACCGTCATAGGCGAGCACGGCTTCTTCGCGCAGTGCTGCGATGCCGGCCAGCACGTTATCGTATTGCTCGCGGCTCACCAGCGAGCCCATCCGCACCGCTTCGTTACGCGGATTGCCGACGGTGATCTTCGCGAGTTTCGCTTTGAGCGTTCCGAGCACCGCTTCGAGCGATGTCTCCGGTACGAACGCGCGCCGGATCGCCGTGCATTTCTGACCGGACTTCACGGTCATTTCGCGTACCACTTCCTTGATGAACAACTCGAACGCCGGTGTGTCAGGCGTTGCATCGGCGCAAAGAATCGCGCTATTCAAACTGTCGGCTTCGACATTCAAACGTGCGCCGCGCTGCACGAAAGCCGGATGCGCACGCAGGGTCGCGGCGGTTTCGGCGGAGCCGGTGAAGGACACCACATCGAATGCCCGCACCTGATCGAGCAGACCCGCCGAGCTGCCGCAGATCACCGACAACGCGCCGGCCGGCAGAATGCCCGCGTCGACCACGTCGGCGACCATGCGCTGCGTGAGCCACGCCGTCGCCGTGGCGGGCTTGATGATCACAGGCACACCGGACAGCAAGGCAGGCGCCGCTTTTTCCCACAAGCCCCACGACGGAAAATTGAAGGCGTTGATAAAGAGCGCCACGCCGCGCGTTGGCGTGAGCACGTGCTGCACGCTGAACGACTGGTCCTTGCTCAACGATGCGGCGTCACCGTCTCGCAGCGCATGCACGTCGCCGAGCGATGCACCGAGTTTCGCGTAATACGACAGCGTAAAAATCCCACCGTCGATATCGATTGCCGAATCGTTGCGCGTGGTGCCCGAGTTGGCGGTGGCGATCGCGTAGTAGTCGTCGCGCTTCGTTTGCAGCAGCTTGACGAGTTCGGCGAGGCGGGCAGCGCGTGCGGAGTAGGTCAGCGCACGCAACGCGGCGCCGCCATTTTCACGGGCGAAACCGAATGCTTGCGCGAGATCCAGGCCCTGGCTTGAAACACGCACGAGCGATTCGCCAGTGACCGGATCGGTCAGCGTGACGCCTTCGCCGCTGCCTGCGACCCATTGGCCTGCAACGTAGTTCTTCAATAGTTCGGTCATGGCGCGGATCTCGCGGTAGTCAGGCAGGAGTGAATTCGATGGCGCCTTGCGGCAGCAGATACAGCACCAGCGCCTCACCGTTCGCAACGGTCGGACGATGCGCGCTACCGGGGCCGTACACGCACCAGCCCGCCGGATGGCCGTCGAAGGTGGCGCCTTCGGTGAGCGGCATGATCAGATCGATCTCGCCGTTTGGATGAATGTGATGTGGACCGGCAATATCCTTCATGTCGACCACGTCGACGGAAAAGCCGTGGGTCTCGGGCAGCGCCTTGAAGATGCGGCCGTAGCGGATGCCGCCGCCTTCGCGATTGCACAGCCAGCCTTCAGCGACGCCGATGCGGCAGGCATCCGCGAGTTCGCGAAAAGTCGCGCCGCCGGCCGGATACGTGTCGTTCAGCCACGCGGCCAGCGTGCCGTCGAGCGGCCGGCCGGCGAGTTGCTCTGTGACGCCTGCAATCAGGCGTTGGAAGTCATGTGGGGACATGCGAGCCTCCAGATCAGCGCGCTCACGCACCTTGGTTCATGCGTGTTCGAGCGCCGTCTCCGTTGCGCCGCCGAACAATCTCGACGGCGTTTGTTATTGGATCAATATTTGGCGAAAATTAACCGTTCACCAAGTGCGTGTCAAGCACTATAGTACATATATCGCAGTCGATAGGTAGTTAAACATGAACCAAAATTACTCTCCCGCACCGCTGGACGAGCCGGCCAATAACGACGCAAGCCGCGCGGGCCGGGCCGACAGCGGGGCCGAGCGCGAGGAACGCGATCCTTTTCTGACTGCGATGGGCGAACGGGTGCGCCTGCTGCGCGCGCGCCGCGGCATGACCCGCAAGACGCTGGCGACCGAAACCGGCCTGTCCGAGCGGCATCTGGCGAATCTGGAATCGGGCGTGGGCAATGCGTCGGTGCTGGTGCTGCGGCAGATCGCGACGACGCTGAACTGCCCGCTGGCCGAGGTGATCGGCGATGAAACCACCGCTTCCGCCGAATGGCTGCTGATTCGCGAACTGCTGCAAGGGCGCGACCAGGCGGCGTTGCAGCGCGCCCGCGTGGCGCTTGCCGAGATGTTCGCGCAAGCGCCGCGCGACCCGCATCGCAAGGACCGGATCGCGTTGATCGGCCTGCGTGGCGCGGGTAAATCCACCTTCGGCCGGATGCTGGCGCAGGAGCGCAAGGTGCCGTTTGTCGAGCTGACGCGCGTGATCGAGCAACTCGCGGGCTGTCCGCCGTCGGAGATTCATTCGCTTTATGGAGCGAGCGCTTACCGGCGCTACGAGCACCGCGCGCTCGAGGCGGTGATTCAGGAGCATGAGCGCGCCGTGATTGCGTCGCCGGGTGGGCTGGTGTCGGAGTCGGGCACCTTCAACGCGCTGCTGTCGCACTGCTTCACGGTGTGGCTGCAGGCCACGCCGGAAGAGCATATGCGCCGGGTGGTCGCGCAAGGCGATCTGCGGCCGATGTCGGGCAACAAGGAGGCGATGGACGACCTGAAGCGCATCCTGGCGGGGCGTAGCGAACTATATGGCCGCGCCGACATGACCTTCGACACCAGCGAGAAAACGCTTGCCGACGCCTATCTGCAACTGCGCGACCGGCTTGCCGCAAGGCTCGCGGCCGAAACGCCGGACGACGCGCGGGTGCGTTGAGATGCAGTCGCGCGCTAGGGGTTTACTAGCAAACATGCACTAAAGTGCTTTACATGGGTATGACGATGCACTATTGTTCAAAAAACAAGTTTTGCTTCGTCCAGTCAGGAGACGCCCCATGTCCACAGCAGAAACCGCCGTCGCGCCGGTCGATTACCGCACCGATCCCTCGCAGTACAAGCATTGGCAATTGACCTTCAACGGTCCCGTCGCGACGCTCGGCATCGATATCGCCGAGGACGGCGGGATTCGTGACGGCTACAAGCTGAAGCTGAATTCGTACGACCTCGGCGTCGATATCGAACTGCATGACGCGATACAACGCATCCGTTTCGAGCATCCGGAAGTCAAGACAGTAGTGCTGACGAGCCTGAAGGACCGCGTGTTCTGCTCGGGCGCCAACATTTTCATGCTGGGTTTGTCGACGCATGCGTGGAAGGTCAATTTCTGCAAGTTCACCAATGAAACGCGTAACGGTCTGGAAGACTCGTCGCGGCATTCTGGTCTGAAGTTTCTCGCTGCCGTGAACGGCGCGTGCGCCGGCGGCGGTTATGAACTCGCGCTGGCTTGCGACGAAATCTATCTGGTCGATGACCGCTCGTCGTCGGTGTCGTTGCCGGAAGTGCCTTTGCTTGGTGTGCTGCCGGGTACGGGCGGCCTGACGCGCGTTACGGATAAGCGCAAGGTGCGCCACGACCGTGCCGATATCTTCTGCACGGTGGTCGAAGGGATTCGCGGTGAACGCGCGAAGGAATGGCGTCTGGTGGATGAAGTCGTGAAGCCGAACCAGTTCGATCAGGCGATCCAGGCACGCGCGCTCGAACTCGCCGCGCAAAGCGATCGTCCGTCGGACGCGCAAGGCGTGACGCTCTCGCGTATCGAACGCACCAATCGCGAAGACGGCCTCACCTACAAAACGCTCGACGTCACGATCGATCGTGCTAAACGCATCGCGACGTTCACTGCCAAAGCGCCTCAAGCAGAACAACCCAGCGACGCCGACGCAATCGTCGCCGCAGGCGCGAACTGGTGGCCGCTGCAGTTTGCCCGCGAACTCGACGACGCGATCCTGTCGATGCGCACCAACGAGCTCGAGGTCGGCACGTGGGTCTTCAAGACCGAAGGCGATGCGCGCAACGTGCTCGCGGCGGACGCGACGCTGATGCAACACAAGGACCACTGGTTCGTGCGCGAGACGATCGGGCTGCTGCGCCGCACGCTGGCGCGCATCGACGTGTCGTCGCGCTCGCTGTTCGCGTTGATCGAGCCCGGCTCGTGCTTTGCCGGCACGTTCGCGGAACTCGCGTTCGCCGCTGACCGCACGTATATGGCCGCGCTGCCGGCCAATGAAGACGAAGAGCCGGCAATCACGCTGTCGGAAGTCAACTTCGGTCTCTATCCGATGGTTACGCATCAATCGCGTCTTGCACGCCGCTTCTATGAAGAAGCCGGGCCGCTCGACGCCGTGCGCTCGAAGATCGGTCAGGCGATCAAACCGGTCGAAGCAGAACGTCTGGGTCTCGTGACCGCGTCGCCCGACGACATCGACTGGGCCGACGAAATCCGCATCGCGCTTGAAGAACGCGCGGCGATGTCGCCGGATGCGTTGACCGGTCTCGAAGCGAATCTGCGCTTCAACGGTCCGGAAACGATGGAAACACGCATCTTCGGGCGGCTTACCGCATGGCAGAACTGGATCTTCAACCGGCCGAACGCAGTGGGCGAGAAGGGCGCGCTCAAGGTGTACGGCAAGGGCAGCAAGGCGCAATTCGACGTCTCGCGCGTTTGACGCGCGTTGGGACGTGCTCAACGCGGCATAAAGAAACGCCACCTGCTCCGATACGCGCCTCTCACACTTAAGCACTGCTGTTTCCCGTCCGGGTATCGACCCAGGACTCGACCAAGGAACCGACCATGTCAACGATCAACTACAGCGAAAAGATTCCGAACAACGTCAATCTCGCCGATGACCGCGCGCTGCAACGCGCGCTCGAACAATGGCAGCCGAATTTTCTGTCGTGGTGGGGCGACATGGGCCCGGAGGGCTCCCACGGCTATGACGTGTATCTGCGCACCGCGGTGAGCGTCGATGCGGGCGGCTGGGCGCATTTCGATCATGTGAAGATGCCGGACTATCGCTGGGGCATTTTCCTCACGCCCGGCGAGCAGGACCGCAAGATTCACTTCGGCGAGCACAAGGGCGAAGCCGCGTGGCAGGACGTGCCCGGCGAGCATCGCGCGAATCTGCGCCGCATTATCGTCACGCAAGGCGACACGGAACCGGCCTCGGTCGAGCAGCAGCGGCACCTGGGCTTAACCGCGCCTTCGATGTACGACCTGCGCAACCTGTTCCAGGTGAACGTGGAAGAAGGGCGTCACCTGTGGGCGATGGTGTATCTGTTGCATCGATACTTCGGCCGTGACGGCCGTGAGGAAGCCGAAGCATTGCTCGGCCGCCGTTCGGGCGACGAAGACAATCCGCGAATTCTCGGCGCCTTCAATGAGAAAACGCCGGACTGGCTTGCGTTTTACATGTTCACGTACTTCACCGATCGCGACGGAAAATTCCAGTTGTCGGCGCTCGCCGAGTCGGGTTTCGATCCGCTCGCGCGTACGACGAAGTTCATGCTGACCGAAGAAGCGCATCATATGTTCGTCGGCGAATCGGGTGTGTCGCGCGTGATCCAGCGCACCGCGCAGGTGATGAACGAACTGGGCACGGATGACGTCGCCAGGATTCGCGCGGCGGGCGTGATCGATCTGCCGACCATCCAGCGCTATCTGAACTTCCATTACTCGGTGACGATCGACCTGTTCGGCGCCGATCATTCGTCTAATGCAGCCACGTTCTATAGCTCGGGTCTGAAGGGCCGCTATGAAGAGAACAAGCGCGACGACGATCATCAACTGAACGGCCAGAGCTACAAGCTGCTCGACGTGCAGGACGGCAAGCTGGTCGAGCGCGAAGTGCCCATGCTCAACGCCATGAACGAAGTGCTGCGCGACGATTACATCAAGGATTCGGTGGCGGGCGTCGGGCGCTGGAACAAGGTGCTCGAGAAAGCTGGTATCGACTTCCGCATGACGGTGCCGCATAAAGCGTTCAACCGGCAGATCGGCACGTTTGCGGGCACCCGTGTGTCGCCGGACGGCCGCGTGGTGAGCGAGACCGAATGGGCCGCCAACGAAGCGAAGTGGCTCGCGACACCGGAAGACCGCGCGTATGTCGCCTCGCTGATGGGCCGCGTCACGGAGCCGGGCAAGTTCGCGAACTGGATCGCACCGCCGGCGATGGGTGTGAATCGTCAGCCGATCGATTTCGAATACGTGCGCTTCAACTGAGCGTCAGCGGAAGAAGTGCGCGGCGAACGCATGCGCGGTAATACACGGTGGAGGAAGTCATGAACGGCCCAGTATCGATCGAAGTCCTCAGGCAGCATCTGATCGATCCGGAAATCTGCATTCGCTGCAATACCTGCGAAGAGACTTGCCCGGTCGATGCGATCACGCACGACGAGAACAACTATGTGGTCAAGGCGGATATCTGCAACGGCTGCATGGCGTGTGTGCCGCCGTGTCCGACCGGCGCGATCGACAACTGGCGCACCGTGTTGAAAGCCGACGCGTATTCCATCGACGAGCAGTTCACCTGGGACGTGTTGCCGGAACAGAACACGATGGCAGTACCCGCTGCCGATGAGGCGGCGGCCGGAGCATCAGGCGACACGACGGCGGAGGCGAGCGGCATCGAAGTCGATACCGTGCGCGGTTCGGTCGTGCCGCCGTGGTCCGCCGCGAAGCCGTATGTGAATCTCTACACGCATAAGGATCCGACCACGGCAACGGTGGTCGGCAACTACCGGCTCACCGACGGTTCGACCGATAGCGATATTCATCACATCGTGCTCGATTTCGGCTCGATGCCGTTTCCGGTGCTGGAAGGCCAGTCGATCGGCATTCTGCCGCCGGGCTCGACCGCCGACGGCCGCACGCATCATGCGCGGCAGTATTCGATTGCCAGCCCCCGCGACGGCGAGCGGCCCGGCTACAACAACGTCTCGCTGACCGTGAAGCGCGTGACCCAGGAGCATGGCGATGCGACCGATGGCGTGTGCTCGAACTATCTGTGCGATCTGAAGAAGGGCGACGTGGTCAAGGTGATCGGGCCGTTCGGCGGCACCTTCCTGATGCCGAATCATCCGAACTCGCATCTGTTGATGATTTGCACGGGCACCGGTTCGGCGCCGATGCGCGCGATGACCGAGTATCGCCGGCGGCGCCGTCTGAAAGGCGCGACCGGCAAACTGATGCTGTTCTTCGGCGCGCGCACGAAAGAAGAATTACCTTACTTCGGGCCGCTGACGAATCTGCCGAAGGACTTCATCGATACGAATCTGGCGTTTTCGCGCACGGTGGGGCAGCCCAGGCGGTATGTGCAGGACGCGATGCGCGAACGCGCGGTCGATGTCGCGCACATGCTCAAGGACGACAACACGCATATCTACGTGTGCGGATTAAAGGGCATGGAAGATGGCGTGTTGCAGGCGCTCAGGGAAATCGGCGAACAGCATCAGATGGATTGGGAAGCGCTGTGGGCGAAGCTGAAACGGGAGGGGCGGTTGCATCTGGAGACTTATTGAACGCCGGCGCTTTCGATCGCGTCATGTCATAGCGAAACGGCCCCGCTGCTTCCCGGAAGCAACGGGGCTGTTCTTATCTTGCCGGGTCTGCGCCGTCTTCATGCTGCGCCGGCGACACCGCCCCGCACGCCCGAATCACCAACTGCACGACTTCCTCTGTCGTCGCCTCGAACGCCTTCTGCGACAACGCGCGCTTGCCCTTGAGCGCGCGAATCTGCGCGTCGAAGTCGGCGTAATGCTGGGTGGTCGCCCAGATCATGTACATCAGCGTTTGCGCGTCCACGGGCGCCAGCAGGCCGCGCGCGATCCAGTTGTCGATCACCGTTACCCGGCTGTCGAGCCACGGCTTCACGCGCCCGGTGAGGATGTCCTGCATATGCTCCGCGCCGTGGATGATCTCGCTCGCCCACACCTTCGAGCCGAGCGGCCGGCGGCGCGACAATTCCATTTTTGCGCGCACGTACCCGCCAATCGCGACGACCGGATCGTCGTTGCATTCGAACGTATCGGCGGCGCGATACCAGTCTTCGAACAGATCTTCGAGCACGCGCCGATACAGCGCGAGCTTGGTCGGGAAGTAGTAATGCAAGTTAGCTTTCGGTAAGCCTGCACGTTCCGCGATCATTGCGGTGCTGGTGCCGTCCAGCCCGCGCTCCGCAAAAACCGCCTCGGCGCACGCCAATAAATGCGCTTCATTCGACTCGCGAATGTGCGCCTTGCGCCGCCGCAAAGGTGTGCGGGTTTCATCGTTTATTTCGTCGCTTTCTGTGATGTCGGCAGCCACGTCGTCGTCTCTCATGTTCGCCCTGAGCGGCATGTGTGCCGCGTCGCGCTTCATTCTAGTCGTTTGGACGCCGATGGACACGCGCATTCTCGACGTCCTATAAACGCATGTTGCAACGCAATGGCACGCTTCTCGCTATGTTTCCCACCGTACGAAAAGCATTGATTTGGCGGCTTTAATCGTCTACAACCTGTCCAACTGGACAGGATTGGAAGAGCGGGCGATGCCCCAGGGTTTGCCCTCTGTATAAGAGGCGATCGAAGGCATCGAGTGTGCACCGCCGCCGTGCGGCCACGCCCCAAAACCGCCGCCGATGCACCAGTTTCATGTCGGTTCACCGAAAGGAGCGAGACGAATGACCGCAGTATCCGAAGCGCTGAAGCACTCAGAACCCGCTACATCGATCAAGGTCGATGGCAAGCGGCTGTGGGACAGCCTGATGACGATGGCGAAGATCGGCGCGACGCCGAAAGGCGGTGTCTGCCGCCTGGCGCTGACCGACCTCGACAAAGAAGGGCGCGACCTGATCGTCAGTTGGGCGAAGGAAGCGGGGTGCACTGTCTCAGTCGATCAGATGGGCAACGTGTTCATGCGCCGTGCCGGGCGCAACCCCGATGCGTTGCCGGTGATGACCGGCTCGCATGCGGATTCTCAGCCTACCGGCGGCCGTTTCGACGGCATTTACGGCGTGCTGGGCGGACTCGAAGTGATCCGCAGCCTGAACGACCACGGCATCGAGACCGAGCATCCGGTCGAAGTGGTGATCTGGACCAACGAGGAAGGCTCGCGCTTCGCGCCGGCGATGGTCGCCTCAGGCGTATTCGCTGGCGTCTTCACGCTGGAATACGGCCTCTCGCGCAAGGACGTGGACGGCAAGACGATCGGCGAGGAACTCAAGCGTATCGGCTATGCAGGCGATCTTCCGTGCGGTGGCCGCCCATTGCATGCGGCGTTCGAATTGCACATCGAACAAGGGCCGATTCTCGAAGCGGAGCAGAAAACCATTGGCGTCGTGACCGATGCGCAAGGTCAGCGCTGGTACGAAATCACCCTGACGGGACAGGAAGCGCACGCGGGTCCAACGCCGATGCCGCGTCGTCGCGACGCACTGCTCGGCGCCGCGCGCGTGGTCGATCTGGTCAATCGCATCGGTCTCGACAACGCGCCGTTCGGCTGCGCGACGGTCGGCATGATGCAGGTCTATCCGAACTCGCGCAACGTGATACCGGGGCGTGTGTTTTTCACCGTCGATTTCCGTCATCCGGACGATGCGGTGCTCGCGAAGATGGATGCCGCGTTGCGCGAAGGCGTGGCGGCCATTGCGAGCGGCATCGGTCTGGACACCGAGCTTGAGCAAATCTTTTACTACGCACCGGTCGCTTTCGATGAAGCCTGCGTGAAGTCTGTGCGCGCCGCGGCAGAACGCTTCGGCTATTCGCATCGCAACATGGTGTCCGGTGCGGGACACGACGCCTGTTATCTGTCGCAAGTCGCGCCGACCTCGATGGTGTTCGTGCCTTGCATCGACGGGATCAGTCACAACGAGATCGAGGACGCCACCTTCGAATGGATCGAGGCAGGCGCCAACGTGTTGCTGCACGCGATGCTGGGGCGTGCATGCGAGCCGGTTTCATAACGCTTCGGCGGTAGCGGTCGATTCACTAGCCTCACCGTAGTGCCCATAAAACATGCCGTCCCGGCTCCGCTCCAGCGCAGCCGGCAGGTACGGCTACGTCCTCACATCGAAGAAGGAACGTGTATGGCTATCAAGCAAACCGGCGACATTGCCGCTCAGCGCCTGTCGCCCGATCAGCTCTCGTGCGAGTTTGCCGACATCGCGCCGTTGCTCGACGCGAGCGCCGCGGCCGCGGCGGCGAGCCGTTGTCACTACTGTTACGACGCGCCTTGCGTGAATGCGTGTCCGACGCAAATCGACATTCCCAGTTTCATTCGCAAGATCAGCAACGGCAATCTGAAGGGTGCGGCCGTCGACATTCTGTCGGCGAATCCTTTGGGTGGCATGTGCGCGCGCGTTTGCCCGACCGAGATTCTTTGCGAGGGCGCTTGCGTGCGTAACCATCAGGACGCGAAGCCGGTGGCGATCGGCGCGCTGCAACGTCATGCGACCGATTGGGCGATGGCGCGCGGCGAGGTGCTGTTCAAGCGCGCGGCTGAAACGGGCCGGCATGTCGCCGTGGTCGGCGCGGGGCCGGCGGGGCTCGCTTGCGCGCATCGTCTCGCTTTGGCTGGTCATCGCGTGACGATTTTCGATTCGCATGAGAAAGCGGGCGGTCTCAACGAATACGGCATCGCAGCTTATAAAACAGTCGATGATTTCGCACAGCGTGAAGTGGAATGGCTGTGCTCGGTCGGTGGCATTGAAATCAGACACGGCGTGACGTTGGGGCGTGATGTGAGCCTCGATGCGTTGCGCCACGAACATGATGCGGTGTTTCTCGCGATTGGCCTGAGTGGCGTGCGCGCGTTGGCGATGGAAGGCGAAGACCTGAGCGGCGTCATGAACGCGGTGGATTTCATCGAACAGGTGCGCAGCGCAAGCAATTTCGGCACGGTGCCGGTGGGCCGGCGCGTCGTCGTGATCGGTGGCGGCAATACCGCGGTGGATGCGGCGGTGCAGAGCCACAAGCTCGGTGCGACGTCGGTGACGATGGTGTACCGGCGCGGCGTCGAATCGATGAGCGCGACGTGGGTCGAGCGTGAATTCGCGCAAACCAATGGCGTCACGCTTATTACACATGCAAAGCCGATGCGTTTGATTGGCGAAGGCGGCGTGGTCACGGGTGTCGAATTCGAGCGCACGTCGAGCGAAGGCAATCAGGAGCGCTTTGTGGTCGAAGCCGACATGGTGCTCAAGGCGATCGGCCAGACGCTGGTGCCGGTCGGTATCGAGCGGGAGCTTTTGACGCTGGACGGCAGCCGTATCGCGGTCGATGCAAACGGGCGGACCTCGCTGCCCGATGTGTGGGCAGGCGGCGATTGCGCGGCTACGGGCGCCGTCGATCTCACGGTGCAGTCCGTGCAGGACGGCAAAGTCGCCGCTGCCGCGATCGACGCTTTGTTCGCCCGCACGGCGATCAAAGCTGCATAAGCGACCTTCACACCAAGACAGAAACTGCTGTCCCCAAGGAGCCGAACATGGCCGATTTGCGCTGTACGATTGCCGGCATCACGTCGCCGAACCCTTTCTGGCTCGCCTCCGCGCCGCCGACCGACAAAGCCTATAACGTGAACCGCGCGTTCGAAGCGGGCTGGGGCGGCGTGGTGTGGAAGACGCTGGGCCTGGACCCGAATGTAGTGAACGTCAGCTCGCGCTATGGCGCGGTGCAATGGAACGGTCAGCGCATCGCCGGGCTGAACAACATCGAACTGATTACCGACCGTCCGCTCGATATCAACTTGCGCGAGATCACGCAAGTCAAACGCGACTGGCCGGACCGCGCGATGATCGTCTCCCTGATGGTGCCGTGCAACGAACGCGACTGGAAATGGATCCTGCCGCTTGTCGAAGACACCGGCGCCGATGCGGTCGAACTGAACTTCGGCTGCCCGCACGGCATGAGCGAACGCGGCATGGGCGCGGCGGTCGGCCAGGTGCCCGAGTATGTCGAGATGGTCACGCGCTGGGTCAAGGAAGGCACCAGGCTGCCGTGCCTCGTGAAGCTCACGCCGAATATCAGCGACATTCGCCTCGGCTCGCGCGCGGCCTATAAAGGCGGCGCGGACGGCGTGTCGCTGATCAACACGATCAACTCGATCGTCGCGGTCGATCTCGACGCGATGTCGCCATTGCCGATGGTCGACGGCAAAGGCACGCACGGCGGCTACTGCGGCCCGGCGGTGAAGCCGATCGCGCTGAACATGGTCGCCGAAATCGCCCGCGACGTGGAAACGCCGAATCTGCCGATCTCCGGCATCGGCGGCATTTCGACGTGGCGCGACGCGGCCGAGTTCATGGTGCTCGGCGCGGGCAGCGTGCAGGTCTGCACGGCGGCGATGCACTACGGTTTCCGGATCGTCTCCGATCTCGCCGACGGCCTGTCGAACTGGATGGACGAAAAAGGCTACGCGACGCTCGACGACATTCGCGGCCGCGCCGTGCCGAACGTCACCGACTGGAAGTACCTGAACCTCAAGTACGACATCAAGGCGCGCATCGATCAGGACAAGTGCATCCAGTGCGGGCTGTGCCACATCGCCTGCGAAGACACGGCGCACCAGGCGATCATGAAAGAAAAAGATGGCGTCCGGCATTTTGAAGTGATGGACTCCGAATGTGTCGGCTGCAATCTGTGCATGCACGTGTGCCCTGTCGAGCAATGCATCACGATGGAGCGCGTGGACAGCGGCGAGTACGCGAACTGGACCACGCATCCGAACAACCCGTCGCGGGTGACTGCCGGCGAGAGCGACGCCGTGGAAACCGCAGAAACCGCTGAGCACGCACATGCTCACGCGGCAGCGGCGAAAGCGGCCTGAAACATGAAGTCCCTATAAAAACGATGCGCTTGTACTGAACCCTTGTTTTCCCCAAAAGGCCTGACGCGCCACCAGAAGATGCGCAGGCCTCAACGATCCAGTGGAGATCTTTCGATGAAGCAGACAGCGCAACCCGTCGAACCGCACTTTGCGGCCGGCGCGCAGGGCAGCAGTCTTTACAACGACGACCTTGCGCCGACCGGCGCCGCGCAGCGTACATGGAGGTGGTATCACTTCGCCGCGCTCTGGGTGGGGATGGTGATGAACATTGCGTCGTACATGCTCGCCGCCGGCTTGACGGAGGAGGGCATGTCGCCGTGGCAGGCAGTGGTGACCGTGCTGCTCGGCAATCTGATCGTGCTGGTGCCGATGCTGCTGATCGGCCATGCGGGCGCGAAGCACGGCATTCCGTATGCGGTGCTGGTACGCTCGTCGTTCGGCACGCAAGGGGCAAAACTACCGGCGATGCTGCGCGCGATCGTCGCGTGCGGCTGGTACGGCATTCAGACGTGGCTCGGCGGCAGCGCGATCTACACGTTGCTGAACATTCTCACCGGCAACGCGCTGCACGGCGCGGCCTTGCCGTTTCTCGACATCTCGCTCGCACAATTGGCGTGCTTTCTCGTCTTCTGGGCATTGCAGATCTACTTCATCGTGCACGGCACCGATTCGATCCGCTGGCTCGAAAGCTGGTCCGCGCCGATCAAGATCGTGATGTGTATCGCGCTGGTGTGGTGGGCGACCTCGAAAGCGGGCGGTCTCGGCACGATGCTGTCGGCGCCGTCGCAGTTCGTCGCCGGCGGGAAGAAGGAAGGACTGTTCTGGGTAACGTTCTGGCCGGGGCTCACAGCGATGGTCGGCTTCTGGGCCACGCTCGCACTGAACATTCCGGACTTCACGCGCTTTGCCAGATCGCAGCGAGACCAGATCGTCGGCCAGTCGATCGGCCTGCCGGTACCGATGGCGTTGCTCTCGGTGATTTCGGTCGTGGTGACGTCGGCTACCGTGGTGATCTACGGCAAGGCGATCTGGGACCCGATCGATCTGACGAGCCGCATGACCGGTATCGGCGTCGGCCTCGCGCTGATCATTCTGACGCTCGATACGATGTCCTGCAATCTCGCGGCGAACCTGGTCGGCCCCGCCTATGATTTTTCCAGCCTGTGGCCCAAGGGTATTTCGTATCGCGCGGGCGGCATGATTACCGCGACGATCGCCATCGTGATGATGCCGTGGAAGATTCTCGCCACCACGCAAGGCTATATCTTCACGTGGCTGGTCGGGTACTCCGCGTTGCTCGGGCCGGTGGCGGGCATTCTGATGGTCGACTACTTCCTGATTCGCGGCACCCGCCTTGATGCGCGCGAACTGTTCGACGAAAACGGCGAGTACAGCTACACGGGCGGGTGGAATATCGGCGCGGTGGTCGCGTTGCTGGTCGGTGTGCTGCCGAATCTGCCGGGCTTCCTGCACACCGCGTTTCCGGCATCGTTTCCGAATGTGCCGGCGTTCTTCAATACGCTTTATACGTATGCCTGGTTTGTCGGACTCGCGTTGGCGTCGATCGTATATAGCGCCTGGATGAAGTTCAGTAAGGGACCGAGTGCGAGAGTGGCGAGCGCATGACACGAGCGCATGAAGCAAGCGAAGTACGTAACACCGAAACCAGCAGTTGATAAGGAGGCGGCAACATGACGACCCTGATTCGCGGCGGCACGGTTATCGACGCGGAGCGCACCTATCGTGCGGACGTGTTGTGTGCGGACCCGCAAGACGGCGGCACGATCCTGCAGATCGGCGCGGACCTCGAGGCGCCGGCGGGCGCCTCGATCGTCGATGCGGGTGGGCAGTATGTGATGCCCGGCGGCATCGATCCGCATACGCATATGGAATTGCCGTTCATGGGCACCACGGCCAGCGACGATTTCTATACCGGCACGGCGGCTGGTTTATCCGGCGGTACGACCAGCATCATCGATTTCGTGATTCCGAGCCCGAAACAGCCGTTGATGGATGCGTTCAAGGAATGGCGCGGCTGGGCTGAAAAAGCGTCGGCCGATTACGGTTTTCACGTTGCGGTGACATGGTGGGACGATTCGGTCTATCGCGACATGGGTACGCTGGTGCACGAACACGGCGTATCGAGCTTCAAGCACTTCATGGCCTACAAGAACGCGATCATGGCCGACGACGAAGTGCTGGTGAACAGCTTCTCGCGTTCGCTCGAGCTCGGCGCGTTGCCCACCGTCCATGCGGAAAACGGCGAACTGGTGTTCCAGTTGCAGCGTCAGTTGCTTGCAAAAGGCTTTACAGGTCCTGAGGCGCATCCGTTATCACGGCCGCCCGAAGTGGAAGGCGAGGCGGCTAATCGCGCGATCCGCATCGCGCAAGTGTTGGGCGTGCCCGTTTATATCGTTCACGTGTCGGCTAAAGACGCGGTCGATGCCATCGCGCGTGCCCGCAGCGAAGGCCTGCGTGTGTTCGGCGAAGTGCTGCCGGGGCATCTGGTGATCGACGAGGCGGTGTATCGCGATCCCGACTGGACCCGGGCAGCGGCGCACGTGATGAGCCCGCCGTTCCGTTCCGCCGAGCATCGCGAGGCATTGTGGCGTGGTTTGCAAGCGGGCCAGTTGCACACCACGGCGACCGACCACTGCGTGTTCTGTGCGTCGCAGAAGGCAATGGGCCGTGAGGACTTCACGAAGATTCCGAACGGCTGCGGCGGTGTCGAGGACCGGATGGCGGTGCTCTGGCATCACGGCGTGAACTCGGGACGTCTCACGCCGAACGAATTCGTGCGCATCACGTCGGCCAACGCCGCGCAGATTTTCAACCTGTATCCGCGCAAAGGCGCGGTGCAGGTCGGCGCGGATGCCGATCTGGTGGTTTGGGATCCGGCGGCGAGCAAAACCATTTCGGTGAAGACGCATCATCAAAAGGTCGACTTCAATGTGTTCGAGGGCATGACGGTGCAGGGCGTGGCGATGCATACGCTCACGCGCGGTGCGCTTGCATGGACCGATGGCGAGCTGCGGGCGGTGCGCGGCGCGGGGCGTTATCTGAAGCGGCCGCCCAATCCGGCTTACTTCGATGCGATCCGGGTTGCCAACAAGCTGAAGGAACCGCATCCGGTGGAGCGGTAAGCAGTTTGCAATCAAACGGGCGGCCTTGGTGCCGCCCGTTTTTCGACGCCGTGCGCTCGCCGCGGCGACACACTTCTCGCGTTTTCCCCGATGGCGCCCGGCACGTGTTCCGTGTTGCGATGCATGCCGCATCTGTCTTATCTGCTGTAGAGTCTATTTCCGCGTCGCATAAGATGCTTTGGCTGTCCGCTTAGCACGCAAGCGCATATTGATCGGAAACCTGATCCTTTGTAAAAACACAGACCGTTTGCTACAGTCCGGCCACTCTGCCGGGCTCGACGGCCGGCGGAAAGTGCCGAACACAAGACCAAGCAACCGACGTAGCAAACTTTACGGAGCCACCTGATGAAGTCGATTCGTTCCATTCTGCTGATCGCGCTGCTGCAAGCGGTGACCCTGAGCTCGGCATTCGCCGCCGAAGGTCTCGCGCAGATCAAATCCGCCGGCGTATTCAAGATCGGCACCGAAGGCACCTATGCACCGTTCACGTATCACGACGAATCCGGCAAGCTGACGGGCTTCGACGTCGAGATCGGCACGGCGATCGCGCAGCGTCTCGGCGTCAAACCGCAATTCGTCGAAGGCAAGTGGGATGGCCTGATCGCGGGCCTCGACGTGAACCGCTACGACGCGGTGATCAACGAAGTCGCCGTCACTGACGCACGCAAGGCCAAATACGATTTCTCGGACCCGTACATCACGTCGCACGCGGCGCTGATCGTGCGTTCCGACAACGCCACGATCAAGACCTTCGACGACCTGAAGGGCAAGAAGTCGGCCAATACGCTGACCAGCAACTTCGGCAAGATCGCGGCCGCGCATGGCGCGGAAGTGATCCCCGTGCAAGGCTTTAACGAATCGATCGATCTGCTGACGTCGGGTCGAGTGGATGCCACCGTCAACGATTCGTTGTCTTTCCTCGACTTCAAGAAGCACAAGCCGGATGCGAAGGTGAAGATCGCCGCGCTCGATACGGCCTCCGACAGCAGCGACAAGTCCGCGGTGCTTATCCGCAAGGGCAACCCGGAGTTGCAGGCAGCGATCAACAAGGCGCTCGCGGACATCAAGAAGGACGGTACCTACGAGAAGATCTCGCAGAAGTATTTCGGCAAAGACGTCTCCCAATAAGCGTCATCTGCGAGTCTGAACCATGCCAGCCTGGTTGCATTTGATGGCGCAGTCGCTGTGGCCCCTGCTGTATGCGGGGCTCGTGTTCACAGTGCCGCTGACGCTGGCATCCTTCGCGATCGGGCTCGCGCTCGCGTTCATCATCGCGCTGGTCCGGTTGTTCGGACCGTCGTGGGCAGTGGCGATCGTGCGCTTCTACGTGTGGTTGTTTCGCGGCTCGCCGCTGCTCGTGCAGCTGTTCGTGATCTTCTATGGACTGCCCAACGTGGGCATCGTGCTCGATCCGCTGACGGCGGCGATCATCGGCTTTTCGCTGAACGTCGGTGCGTACAACTCCGAAGTGATTCGCGGCGTGATCGAATCGATTCCGAAAGGGCAGTGGGAGGCGGCGTATTCGATGGGGATGACGCGTGCGCAGGCGCTGCGTCGCGCGATCCTGCCGCAAGCGGCCCGCGTTGCACTGCCGCCGTTGTCGAATTCGTTTATTGCGCTGGTGAAGGACACCTCGTTAGCTGCCGTACTGACTGTGCCCGAAGTATTTCAGGCCGCGCAGCGGATTGCGTCGGTGACCTATGAACCGCTGATTCTCTATACCGAGGCCGCGCTGGTTTATCTGGTGTTCAGCTCGGTGTTGTCGACGGCGCAAGTCAGGCTCGAGCGCAAGTTCGGCCGTCACGCACTTTTCCAGGCAGGCAACTGATGATTCGACTGGAAAAAATCGACAAGTATTTCAGCGGCCACCAGGTGCTCAATTCGGTGGATTTGCATCTGGTGCAGGGCAACGTTACGGCGTTGATCGGACCGTCGGGCAGCGGCAAGAGCACGCTGTTGCGCTGCGTGAATCTGCTGGAAATTCCTGAGGCCGGCACGCTCGAACTCGGCGATCAGCGGCTCGAATTCAGCCGCGAGCACAAACCGTCACGCGAGGCAGTGCTGACGATTCGGCGCCGCACCGGCATGGTGTTTCAGAACTTCCAGCTATTTCCGCATCTGACCGTGCGGCAGAACGTGATGGAAGGCCTGTTGACCGTGCTGAAGTGGGACAAGGAAAAAGCCCGCGCACGGGCGGACGAATTGCTGGAGAAGGTCGGCATCGCGCACAAAGCGGACGTGTGGCCCGCGACGCTTTCCGGTGGGCAGCAGCAACGCGTGGCGATTGCGCGGGCGTTGGCGCCGTCGCCGGAAGTGCTGCTGTGCGACGAGCCGACGTCGGCGCTGGACCCAGGCCTCGCCGCGGAAGTGGTGGACGTGCTCAAGCAACTCGCCAAAGAAGGCATGACGATGCTGATGGCGACACACGACTTACGGCTCGCCGCGACGATTGCGCGTGACGTGGTGTTTCTGAATAACGGCGTGGTGGTGGAAGCGGGCGCTTCGCGCGACGTCTTCATGCGCCCGCGTGAGGAGGAAACGGCGCGTTTCGTTTCGACGCTCACACACAGTCTGCCTGACGAGTGGACCGCATGAAATCAACTCGTCTCCGCGAAACGCAGGCACTGAAACTGGCAGATGGCCATATGAAGTGCGGCGATCGCCGAAACCGGTAACCAGTTTAGTGAAGTACCGCCGAACGCTAAAACTGCCAGGCGGTTTTATGAAGTACCGCCACGGCGCGCGCAGCGCCGCCGGAAGTATGACTGCCTTGTCACAAGCGCGGAGTGCGCGAGAACACCGATTCCAGATGCTCCACTACCTCCTCCAAGCCAGGGGACCCGCTTAAGAGCTGGCGGTTTGAGCCGCTTTCTTTTGCCTACTTTTCTTTGCGGCCGGCAAAGAAAAGTAGGTGCCCCCCGCACAGGGGGAACGCTAATAAACCGACAAGAAAAGAAAGGCCAAAGAAGCCCGAGCAAGGAAAGGCCAACAAAAAATCAAACAACAGCCTGCTCAACTTCCCCATTCAAAGCCACATCAAAAAACCGCCCCTGCGCGGCAACATCACACCGGGCGTAGGCACGATTAACCCCACTAATAACAGCCCGAATAGAAGCAGTCACCAGATTGGCATCGATCCCAACCCCAAACGCGCTACCCGCCACATCGGCCCCGGCCATCTCAGCAACAGCCACAGCCCTAGCATCGGCGCCCTGAGCCAAAGCCCGCTCTTCATAGTGCTGAATCCGCACCGGCACGCCCATCGCATGCATCAGCGCGTCGAGAGGCCCATTGCCCTCTCCAGTGAGAACGTGCCGCGAGCCGTTAATCTCGACTGTGAGCTTGATATGCTCCCGCTCGCCGCGCTCAGAGAGGCTATGCCCAACATACCGCACCGGCGAATCGTTCTGCACATACTCCTGCTGAAACAACGCCCATATCTGGGAAGGCGTCACCTCAGAACCACTATCGTCAGTCAACCGCTGCACAGCGGAGCTGAAATCCACTTGCAAGCGCCGCGGCAACACCACCCCATAACCCTGCTCGAGCAGATAAGCAATCCCACCTTTTCCAGACTGGCTATTCACCCGAATAATCGAATCGTAGGTACGCCCAAGATCGCTGGGATCGATCGGCATATAAGGCACTTCCCAGATGGTGTCGGGTTTTTGGGCGGCAAAGCCCTTCTTGATAGCATCCTGATGCGAGCCGGAGAAAGCGGTGAACACCAGATCGCCTACATAAGGATGGCGCGGATGCACCGGCAACTGCGTGCATTCCTCAGCGGTACGCGCGACTTCGTTGATGTTCGAAAAATCGAGACCCGGATCGATACCTTGAGTGTAGAGATTCAAAGCGAGCGTCACGAGGTCCACATTGCCAGTACGCTCGCCGTTACCGAACAAACATCCTTCGACACGATCGGCGCCGGCCATCACTGCGAGTTCAGCCGCAGCCACCGCGGTGCCGCGATCGTTATGCGGATGCACGGAGACGATCAACGAATCCCGTCGTGCGAGATTGCGGTGCATCCATTCGATCTGATCCGCGTACACATTCGGCGTAGCCATTTCGACCGTAGCGGGCAAGTTGACGATCGCTTTGTGCTCGGGCGTCGGTTGCCAGATATCGAATACCGCATCGCACACTTCCTTCGCGAATTCGAGTTCGGTACCACTGAATACTTCCGGGCTGTATTGCAGCGTGAAGTGGGTTTCCGGCGCGGCGTCGGCGAGACGCTTCATCGTGCGCGCGGCATTTTGCGCGAGCTCTTTCACGCCGCTCTTTTCCAGGCCGAACACGATGCGGCGGAATTCAGGCGCGGTCGCGTTGTACAAATGGACGATTGCGCGCGGCGCACCACGCAGCGATTCGAAGGTGCGTTCGATCAGATCGTCGCGCGCTTGCGTCAAGACTTCGATGGTGACGTCGTCGGGAATATGGCCGCCTTCGATCAACTCGCGCACGAAATTGAAGTCGGTTTGCGAGGCGGACGGAAACGCGACTTCGATTTCCTTGAAACCAATCTGCACCAGCGTCTTGAACATGCGCATCTTGCGTTGCGCGTTCATCGGCTCGAACAGCGCCTGATTGCCGTCGCGCAGGTCGGTGCTCATCCAGATCGGCGCGCGCGTGATGGTGCGCGACGGCCACTGGCGGTCCGTCAAATTGACGGGTTTGAACGATCGGTATTTGGCAGCAGGGTTTTTCAACATTTTCATCATCCTGGGTTTCGACAAAGCTGGGTAGTCGACCGGACGACGAAAAAGACAAAAGCATAGCCGCCGGTCGGGAACCGGGGCTGGGTCAGTTACTGGGGAATTGAGCGGTGCTTCAGGTGTATCAGACGGAAGCGCGCAGCAGCAGACCTAGCCCGGTAGAGCGGGCTAGTAGTAGCGATAGGATGGTCTGGGCGCGGTACATAGTGCGCAATAGGACCACATTATCTGGATGGCGTCAAGCTTGGGATGCGGCAATCCCGGCTTACTTCGGTTTCATGAACCGCAAGGTCATGCGATCCGATTCGCCGATCTCCGCATATTTCGCTCGGTCGACGTCGCCACCTTCGTACGTGGGCGGCAGTGACCACACGCCGTTCGGGTAGTTCTTCGTGTCGCGCGGATTGTCGTTCACTTCGCTCTGGCCGAGCAATTCGAAGCCCGCCGCGCGCGCATGTTCGATCACATAGGTTTCGGTCACGTAACCGGTGTCGATGGTCTGCTGCAACGAGGTGCCCGGCGCCGCGCGATGTTCTTCGACGCCGAGGATGCCGCCCGGTTTCAGCGCCGCATAGAAGGCGCGCAGATTCGCGTCGATCTGGCCGTCCTTGATCCAGTTATGGATATTGCGGAACGTCAGCACCCGGTCGATGCTGTTGTCCGCCGGGAAACCGCTGAACTGGCCCGCTCGCAGCGTACCGACCACCACGTTGCCGTAGACGGCGGGCGTGGCCGCCAGCTTGCGCTCGAATGCCGCTCGTCCCGCCTGTTCTTCTTCCGCCGCGGACGCGAGCGGGCTGTCGTATTGCGCCTCGTATAGTTTGCCGTGGTCGTGCAGATAGGGTGCAAGGATGTCCGTGTACCAGCCGCCGCCCGGCGCGATCTCGAGCACGCTCTGCGACGGCGCGACCTCGAAGAATTGCAGCGTCTCCTTCGGATGACGGTACACGTCGCGTGCGCGGGCCTTATCGCTGCGCTGCGCTCCGGAAATCGCGGCGTCGAGCGAAACCGGATCAGGCGCGGCCGACGATGTCGACGCTGTCGGTGCGGCGCATGCTGCCAGCAGCAGCGCGGCGCTCAATGCCGCGAGCGTCTGACGCCGCGCGCGGGCTTTGGAGGTGGAGTGGGCGTTCATGATCCCGATTATCGGGCGCGTTCGTCCCGGAAAGAAATCGGGAATCGGTATAACGATATGCTTCAGATACCGAATACGGCCCGCAGCGTATCGTTCTGCACGATCACCGAGACGCCGATCACCAGCAGGATCAGCGGCAACAGCGCGGTGCCGTAGCGCCGGATCGGCGCGCCCAGCAGCGGATGCGCGACCAGCCATACCGCACCGGCACACCACAGGCCGATCATCGCGACGAACACCAGCGAGATCAGCGCACCATCACGGTGCGAATGGCTCGCGTACAACGGCACATAGACGGCGATATTGTCCGAGCCGTTGGCGACGGCCACGCACGCCACTGTCCACCACGACGAGCCGTTGTTCGATACAGGCGTGCAAGCGGCGGCGTGCGCTGCTTCTTCTTCGTCCCATGCGTTGCCGGGACCCAGGCGCGTCCATGCTTTGCTCAGACCCACACCGATCGGCAAGAAACCGAGCAGACCGACATAGCCAAACGGCAAACGCGTCAACAACGCGGCGAGCAGGATCGACACCACGATCAGTGCTATCGAGCCGGCGAACTGGCCGGCGATCACGCGACGCCGGCGGCCGCGCGCTTCCGCAAGGAAGGCGAGCAGCACGAACAGGTTGTCCACGTTGGTGGCGGCGTAGGCCGCGACGGCGAGCAGGGCGAGGCTGAGCATGCAGGAAAGCCGATCGGTACGGAGTGGAAGACGAAGCCGGACCGTCAAGCTGGACCCAGGCAGAGGTGGCAGCAGCACATTGAGGCAATGCGGCCGGTCAACACGATGCCGATGCGCGGCGTTGCGGTCAAGGCGTCGCGTTGTCTTGCCTGATATTCGCGCCGGCGTTTGACCTCCGTGCACGTGCGGTGCCGCGCCGCCCCGGTGCCGATGGAGCGGGCCGTAAGCTACAATTGCCGACGGCCTGAAAAACGGAACATCAATGAAGATTCGGATTCTCTCTATCGCCTGCGTCACGACCGCTGCCGCGCTGCTGGCCGCCTGCACGGCCGTCTACAAGAACTCGGACGCGTGCGAGCAGTTGATGCGAAACAAGCTGGCTGAAACGTCGTCGGATACGCTGAAGATCGCCCATACGGGCGCCGGCATCGACGGTTCGCGAGTGGTTGTCGAAGGGGCGATCGAGCATGTAATCACCGCGTCGGAAGTCGCGGCGGCCTCGGCAGCGTCCGCCGCTACGGCCGCCTCTGCCGCGCGGGTGGCGAATGCGCCTCACGCGGCGTCGGGTGCGCGCGCGGCTTCTGCGGTGTCTTCCGCTTCGGGGGCATCGGCGAGCTTGGTCGGGTCGCCGGCTTCTGCGTCCGGGGCCGAGGCTGTCTCGCTCAAACCCGCCAAGCCGAAGAAGACCATCAAGGCGGCCGCCGCCGAGTGCACGTTCCAAGGCTCGGCGCTGAACGTATTCAGCTGGCTGGCGCCGGAATCGCTGGCCGCGCCCGCCAATGGCGCCGCCAGCGAAGCCGCGGAGTAGCGTTTCCCGCTGCGCCTGGTTCTCCGGGCAGTGCTCCGCTTAGGCTCAGTGCTCAACGAGCACGGTCGAATCTGGCTAGACCCTGATCAATCTCAAGCCGCCGCCTACGCGTGGCGGCTTTTGTTTTTGCGTACCAGTTTCAGCACGCTTTCGCCGAATGCCTGCGGCCGTCCTTCGAAGCAACGGTCCACGGCCCGCGTATCGATCAGGCGCTGCCGCAACTCGGTGCGTTCATCGTGCTCGTCGATCAGCCGCACGGCTGCCGTAACGGAACGCGTGGTGGCGGGGTGGCCCAGCCCCGCGATCTACAACGGCGCGATGCGCAGGTTCGACATGAACACCGTCATCACGAATATGCCCACGCTGGGCATATACAGCACGTCCGGCTGTTCGGCCTCGGCAAAGTCGCGAATCGTTTTCAGCAATTCGCCGATATAGTCAGGCTGCTCGAACTCGATGAAGCGGTCAAAGATCGCCCGCCCGGCGTCGTCGAGCGCATAACCGAAGCCCACCACCTCGAAATGTTCGCGCGCGGCTTCGAGCGTGCGCGAGTGCGTGCGATTGATCGAGTGCGCCGCTGAACCACTCCAGCACTACCACATGAGCGGCTTCTTGCCGCGCCGCGCGCGCCCCTTGGTAGGCGCCGGCTTCGGCGCGGGCAGGTCGGTCAGACCCAGTTGCGTCAGCTTGCGGCGCACCAGCACATTGATGTCCTGCTTGATCGCATGCCGCAGCGGGGTGTCGGCGTAGCTGCAGAACATGTATGCGTTGTGCAGTAAGGCGGTCGGCAGGGCGTCGAGGTCGTCGATTTGCTGCAGCTTGCCGGGCAGCCATTCCAGCAGCGCTTCACGCTTGCCGTGCGCGCTCTGCGAACCCTTGAAGACCGGCGCCAGCAAGACGAGGGCGAGACAGGCGGCGATGGTTTTGTCGTACGCCCAAAGCGCGGCGAAGTCGAGTTCCAGCTCGGATTCGGTCGAGTAGAGCACGCAGAGCTTCTCGATGAAGCTGTCCCCGGGTAGAAACTGCGCATTCTCCGGGCCGCGGGGATTCAGGTAACGGGTGACATGATCTGCATTGCCGAACGCGGTGGTGGAGAACAGCAAGACGATCCATTCATGTGGCGTGAGGAACAATCTGAAGCACTCGGTGGACGGCCGGAAATCCAGGTCGGCGAACAACGTCGACATGGCGCTCGTCAGGCGCGTGCAGAAACGTTTACGTTGCTCGCGGGGAGGCAGATTGACCATGCCCGAAGCTTTGAAGCTGCCGTCCAGCTCGCCACGGTTGTGCTGAAGGAGCGCCAGCGCCGCGATGAAGTGTTCTCTTCGTTCAGTGTGGCGAATTTGAAATTTGATGTGGAAGTGCGATTCAGCGCCGGGCTGAGCGCGTCTTACGGCGTTGTCTATTGGAAGGTGGGTCCTGATGCCTGGCGCTCAGAACGCATAAAAAGGACCGGGCCCGGCCGACGTGACGCGCGACGCGATCGCCGTGTAGACGCGCCGTCCGAAAAAGAATGGCAGGCCCCAACCGAAGCTGTTGCTGGCAATCCCTGCCAGATTGTTGAACGCATTATTCGACGATGCGAACAGTGCGCGTGAATTGCCGACCGCAAACGACACCGTGCTCGACGCGCCATCGATGCCCATCATCGCGGCGCTCACCGTTTGCGTCGAACTCGGGCAGTACCAGTAGCCGCATTGCGGAAACTGGGTGCTGGCGAAAAACAGCCCGTTCGAGCCGCTGTCGACGTAACTTTGCGAATAGGCCTGGCCGGCGCTGGTGGTGCGCACATAGCCCGTCTGCTGATTCGCCTTGACGACGGTCGCACTGCCGAGCGTGTTGTTCGCCTGGGTGCCGATGCCGAAGATCATCGAGCCTGACACGCTGGCCGCGCCGCCGTCTGCAATCGCCGGGAGGTCGATCACGACGCCGTTGTTGTCCAGCGCGAAGCGGCTGACCGGATTGGTCACTTGTTGCGCGAGGGCATGCGCACTGGCGAGGCAGGCGCCGCTGGCGTCGCACCTGTAGTACCAGCGGGGCAGCGCCGCATTGGCGCAGCCGCTGCCGCAGTCGGCCGCGAACAGGCCGACGCCGAGAATGCCGTTGGCGCGCAGGCTGTCCACTGTCAGCATCGCCGGCCCTGAGCCCGCGCAGTCGGTGGGCACGTTCGGCAGCGCGGAGTCCGCGATCAGCTGGATCGGAAGCGACGCGGCCAACTGACCGGCCATGCGAACGTCCGCACTGCGCACCGAGCCCCACGCATAGCCGCCACCGAACACCGCGCACTCGCCGGCGATGCCGCGGCCCGACGCGACGGCCGCGAGCGACAGGCTGGCCGGCAGCGCCGACGCGAGAATCCGCAAGCCGTGCGAGCCGGTATCGACCTGAATGTTGTCGACCGTCGCGCAATTGCCGGTGCCGGGCTGGCAGACGGTGACGCTGGTCGTCAGCATGTTGCGCGTCAGGCCAGGCGCGGTGCTGACCGTGATCGGCTGGACGTTGGGCGTGGTCGACTGCGGCACGGAGGCGGACCTGCCGGTTACCGCCGTTCCGGATGATGACGAGGCGGGCGTGGCGGCCGCTGGCACGCTCGCGGCACTGGCCAGGGTTGGGGTAGCCGAGGAGCTGCTGCTGCCGCCACCGCCGCAACCCGCAAGTGCAGCGCAGATCAGGAGCAGGGTGTGGAAATGAAAGGGTGTCTTCATGGTTTTTTATAGTGTCCCTTGACGGAGCCGGCCAATCAGCGGAAGTCGTTGGACGTGATGCCGGGCGGCAGGGCCGCCGGCAGCCACGCGCGCCCGGCATAGCCGCGCATCGGCCCGCCGGATTCAACGATCACGTCCGGCCGGACCACCCGCGAAGTGTGCAGATTGCCGCCCGCCGTCAAAGCGGCAGCGCCCGCCCGGTAGGAATCGACGTACTTTCCTAGCAGCGCGCGCAGATCGGGCATCGTCGGGCCCTGCCACGTGTAAGCGATGATCTGGCCCGTGCTCGACGCGTATTCGTTGAGGGTGGTATTGCCCGCATCGGTCAGCGTGCGCATGCGCAGTGCGCCGTTCAGCAGGGTTTGCGGCGAGGCCCCGGCAACCGCCGGATCTGCCTCGTTGGGCATCGTCCCGCCCAGTTCGGCGCGCGCGTCGGCGTTGCCTAGCAGCAGAATGAGCACCGTCACACAGGCGTTGACGGTCGGTCGGAAAGAAGGGTTTGGCATGGCAGTGTGCTTCGCAGGCGGTCCGCGAATTTTTATCAAGATGGCCAATTCAAGATAACACCCAGGGTTCCTGACCTTTGTAGGGCGGAGCATGCGTCGCTTTCCGTAATCTCAAAATCGGCGGGCGGCGAGACCGGGAAGCGTCTTTTAAAATAAGGCTCTGACGACGATGTAGGGGGGGGGCTGACATGCTAAAAGGAAGTGTTGTGAACTGTTAAATTTCGCCGCTCGATGAAGCGACCGAGGTAACCGGCGAGCTCGGCATCGGACCGTTTTGGGATGCCGGCAAGGTCGCCGGACACGGCGACTCGACGGCTTGCTCGAACGCCATCACCCCGTGTGTTTCGCCCGCCTCGCGCAGTCCAATTCGCCGGCAAACCCCACTTTTTGCACATGTGCCGCCGGGATCGGTAAAATGTTGGGTTGATCCACGGAAACTTGCCGTGGCGTAGCGGAAGGATTCCCCGAACATGACTGATCTTCGTCTTACCAAGCGGTTTGCAGTAATGCTGATGGCAGGCGGGCTGGTCGCCGGCTGCGGTACCTCGTCGCCGACCAAAATCGACTACAAGAGCGACTCGAAATCGAAGCAAGTGTCACTTGCCGTACCGCCGAACATGATCGATGAGACGGCCGATCAGCGTTCGTTGCCCCCGCAAGGCGGCGAAACCTCGCTGTCCACGCTCAAGCAGGTGCAGGCACAAGCGCCGGCCGCGAACACCCTGGCCGTCGTGCCGGCCGTTACCGGCATGCATATCCAGCGCGACGGCACCGAAAGCTGGCTGGTGATCGACAACAAGGCGCCCGACCAGGCGTGGGCGCAAATCCGCCGCTTCTGGCAGGAACAGGGCTTCCTGCTGGTGGTCGACCAGCGCGACAAGGGTGTGATGGAAACCGACTGGAACGAAACTCACGCGCAAATCAACGAGGGCCTGATCCGCAGCACGCTGTCGAAGGCGATGGGCAACAGCTATGTGACCTCGGAGCGCAACAAATATCGCACGCGTCTCGAAGTGGCGCCCAACGGCGGCACCTATGTGTTCATCAGCCAGAAAGGCATGCGCGAGGCGCTTACCGGCCCGAACAACGATTCGAGCAAGTGGGAACCGAAGCCGAACGATCCCGGCCTCGAAACGGAATATCTGAAGCGCCTGATGGCTTCGCTGGCGCTCGCCGATTCGCGGGCCAAGTCGGGCGATACGCTGGCCGACCTGTCGCCGGCCGGCGCGCAAACGGCGCCGAATGCCGCCACGGCGGGGGCGAAGTCGGCGGCTGCGGCCACAGCGGCGCAAAACGTCGCGCTGTCGGCGCAGCAGCCAATGCCTGACGCAGACTCGGCGAATACCGCGGCGCAGTTCTCGTCCACCGAGTTGACGCTCGGCGAGCCGTATGACCGTGCCTGGCTGCGCGTGGGCCTCGCGCTCGATCGCAGCAACTTCACCGTCGACGATCGCGATCTCAACCGCGGGCTGTACTTCGTGCGCTACGTCGATCCGAAGGATATGACCTCGGCGGAGCAAGGCTTCTGGAGCCAGGTGTTCCACGGCAAGAAGGAAAAGGTCGCCAAGCAGTATCGCGTGAACGTGCGCGCGGTGACGCCGAACCAGACCCGTGTGGCAGTGGTCGACGACAAGGGACAGATTGATCAGAGCGCGCCGGCCAAGCAGATCATGAGTCTGATGGTCGACCAGTTGCGCTGAACGAAGCCGTAGTACGCAAAGGCGCTGTCTGAAAACCCGCCCGGAATGCAAACCGGGCGGGTTTTTTTATGCTTCGCGCCATCGGCCGTAGACGTGTGCCTTGCTGCGCACGCGTTTTGCTTCCGTGCGGGCATGCCGTTACAAACCGGCTTATCAACGGGGGGTGGCCATGTTTGACGTGATTCCTTACTGGATGTGGGTGGCGAGCTTGCTCGCCCTGGCAATCGTGTGCGGCGCAGCACTGGCGCCGCCTGAACCGCGGCGGCCGAACGGCCTGCGGATGCGGCCTCCGGCGCAGCGTACGAAATGACCGGCGCCTTGAAATCAAAGCGGTTCACAAGCGCTTAAAGCAGCGCCTCGCGGCCGCTGCGTGTGGCCGCATGTAACGTGACGTTACGCCGGTGACGTAACTCTCCAAGCGCTCGAAGCGCCTTCCATCGCTCCTCGCCAAACTCTCGGGTCGCAGGGAATTCTAATAATAATCAATGCCTTGCGAACCATTTCTCGTGGTGTTCCACAGTTGGCACGCAAGCTGCTTACTAAAGCTCATGGGGCCGGATGAGCATGCCCGACGTGAGCTTTGTGGCGAGTCTCAGCCCGGCGGTTCCCAGACCATTCCAGCACCGGCCGACGAGCCGGTGCTTAGCCCGATGACGGCCTGCGCGCGTGGCGCGCGGCCTCGGTGGCCCCGTCGCCTATCCTCGTAGGGCGACGGTTTTGCCCGCACTCCATTGGAGTGCGGGCTATTTTTTTGGGACGCGGGAATTGATGCGATCAGCAGATGGGGCGACGCTGAGGACGTCGCCGAGGCGGGAGTTCAGGTGTCGGCGCGGCGCGGTCCGACCCACGGCAGCCGTTTGACCACGCCGGTAGCGAGCGCGGTGCCGACCAGAATCACGCCGCAGCCTTCCAGCATGCCGGGCGACACGCTTTCGTTGAGGAACAGCGCGCCCCACAGAATGCCGAAGATCGGGATCACGAAGGTCACCGTGATTGCACGTGCCGGTCCGGCCACAGCGATCAGGTGGAAGAACAGCATGTACGCGACGCCGGTACACGCGACACCCAGCGCGATCACCGCTCCCCATGCATGCAGCGAGATCGGCGCGGCCGGCCAGTAGATCACGGCGAGCGGCAGCAAAACGATGGTAGCGCCGGTCATCGTGCCGGTTGCGACGGTCAATGCGTCGACGCCGGTCAGATGCCGCTTCGTGTAACTGGCGGCGACTCCATACAGCAGCGTGGCGCCGAGCGCGGCGCCGGCCGCGAGCGCGGTCGTCAGCGGCGTGGCGGCCGAGCCGTTCGGCGCGGCGATCTGATCCCACACCAGCATCAATACGCCGAGAAAGCCGATCACGAGACCGAGCGTGCGCAGCGCGCTCAGGCGATCGCGCAGCCATAGAAACGCGACGAGCGCGCCCCACAGCGGCGTGGTTGCATTGATCACCGACGTGACGCCCGCCGACAGCGTCAACTCCGCATACGCGAAGAAACAGAAGGGCGCCGCCGAATTCAGGATGCCGACTACCAGCAGCGGAAAGGCCCGCGTGCGCAGCGTCGTTGCGGACTCGCGCAGCGGCCGTCGCGCGATCAGCACGATCGCAAGGAAGGCCGCGCCGATGCCGACACGCAGCGCCATCAGCGGCGCGACACCGAAGTCGGTCACGCCGACGCGGATAAACAGAAACGACGCGCCCCATAGGGCGGCAAGGATCAGCAACTGCAACAGGTTTCTAGTATTCATTGTGGTGGCGCCGCGCGCGGTTGAGTCGAGACGCCAGCGCATCGTAGCAGCGCAATCGCACGAAACGTTTCAGGCTGGAATGAAACGGCAAGATTCGGGAGATGAAAGGCGTCTGGTGGTGTGATCGTAAGCGCGGTCGGGGCGCGCGCAAAGCGAGTAATTCTCACGCTGATGTGAGAAAAATTGCGATGAACGTGAGGCGGAGCGGCGGGCAAGGCAGGCGTGATGGGGTGGGCGCTGGGTGCGCATGAATTTTATTGCGGCAGCGCACCGCTTGCGCAAACCTTCCGGGCGAGACAAACATACGGCCCAAAACAAACCGGGCGCGCCATCCGAAAAGCCCGCCCGCCGATGAACACATGCAGCATTCAGTGCGGAATCATCCCCTGCAAGACGTTCTGCTGCAGCCAGACGAGCAGGCCGAGTATCACCGTCAACAGAATCGAATGCTTGAAGGTCTTCGCGAACACGACGCCTTCCTTGCCTTTGAGGTCCGTGGTCGCCACCCCTGTCGAGATGTTTTGCGGTGAGATCATCTTGCCCATCACGCCGCCGGACGAGTTGGTCGCCGCCATCAAAATCGGGTTGAGGTTCAACTGGTTAGCGGCCACCACTTGCAGGTTGCCGAACAGCGCGTTGCCCGACGTATCGCTGCCGGACAGGAACACGGCGACCCAGCCGAGGAAGGCGGACACCAGCGGAAAGAACGGTCCAACCGACGCGACACCGAGACCGAGTGTGTAGTTGAGGCCCGAGTAGTTCATCAGATACGCGAGCCCGACGATCGTCGCCACCGTAAGAATGGCGATGCGCGTCTGAACCCAGGTATCGACGATCGCCGCGCCGAATTCGCGCACGCCCGATCCCACCGCCAGCGACGTGATGATGGCGGCCACCAGAATCGCCGTGCCGGTGCCAAGCGGCTGGAAGTCCCACACCGCGCTGTACGGCGTGTTGTACAGCGTAATGAAGACGGCTTTGTCGAGCCCCGGCCACGGCACCTTGACGTCGCCGATCAGGAAGATCTTGGTGACGGTCCAGACGATCACCACCACCGAGACGATGATCCACGGATACCAGCCCTGGCCGCCGCTGATCTTGCCGCGCACCTCGCCGACGCGGTCGATGTTGATGGCGAATGTCGGATCGGCGGCGGGTTTCCAGACGCGCAGGAACGCGATCGTCAGGACCAGCGACACCAGTGACGACAACACATCGGTCAGGCTGTAGTTCACGTAATTCGACGCGACGAACTGCGTCAGCGCGAAGCTCGCGCCCGACACCAGCAGCACTGGCCACACGCGCAGCATGTTGCGAATGCCCGCATATATGCCGATCACATAGAACGGCAGCAGGAGGGCAAAGAACGGCAACTGGCGGCCGACCATCTTGGCGAGCGAGTCGGCCGGCAGGTGCGTGACCGCGCCGAGCACCGTGATCGGCACGCCCAGCGCGCCGAACGCGACCGGCGCCGTGTTGAAGATCAGCGTGAAGGTGAGCGCCTCGAGCGTCGGAAAGCCGAGCAGGATCAGCAGCGAACTGGTGATCGCGACCGGCGTGCCGAAGCCTGAGATTCCTTCGAGCAGCGCACCGAACGAGAAGCCGATCACCACCAGCACGACGCGCCGGTCGTTCGGCAGGTTGTCGATCATCCACATGCGGAATGCCGCGAAGCGGCCTGAGCGCTGCGAGATGTTGTAGAGCAGGATCGCCGCGAACACGATCCACATGACCGGCCAGCAGGCGAACACCGCCCCCGCGACCACCGAATCGACCGCGAGCTTCACCGGGAACTGCCAGACGAAGATCGCGACGATCAACCCGACGATCAGACCTGCGAGCGAAGCCTGCCACGCCGGCCGGCGCGCCCAGCCGAGCAACAGCAGCACGACGACGATCGGCAGTGCGGCGACGAGGAACGATGGCAATGGCGAATTGCCGACGGGCGTGAGTAGTTGGTGAAACATCGCGTCTCCTTCGTTGTTATTCGATCTCGACGCGGGACTACGCACTACCGGGCGCGTCGCTCTGGTCTGACGGATGAGCGTCGGCGGCACGTGTGAAAGGCGCGCCGGGGCGCTTATTTAAACGAATACTGCGTGTGGCAACCCCAAGCATAGAGCCCGGGCGCGGCGCGTCAAGAAGGGAAACTACGGGCGAAACGCGCTTCAGTGATGGCGGCCGTGCCCGCCCCCGTGGCCGCCCCACCAGCCGAAGCCGATCGACAGGGACGGTCCATACCAGCCGGGATAGCCGTAGTAAGCCGGATACACGGGCGGCGGATAGTAAGCGGGGTAGACCGGCGCAACGTAGACGGGCGGCGGTTGCGCGACCACATAGGCCGGCGGCCAGTATTGCGCATCGGCTTCCGCTGTCGTGCCGTTAGTTCCCACTGGCACTTCGCGTTGTGCCGCAGCGGCGGGGACGGTAGCGTAGTAAGGGTAGTAGCCGTACGGGTAATAGCCGTATGGGTAATAGCAGCCGGACAAGGTCAAAACGCAGACCGCGCCGGTAAGCGCAATGCCCATCTGTGAAAGACGTGGTGTGCGGCGGGGCAGCCGCTGGCTCATCGCGCTGAGGGTATTGATGACGCGGGACTTCATGACGCGCTCCTGTTTGCATCGGACGCCGCTGTCTGGGCGCCATGCCATGAGCTTACGCCGCGGTCGCCCGCGCAGGATTGCAGAACCGTAACGGCTTATTTCACGTCATTGCACAGCGTGTTTGAAGCGGCCGGCGTCATGCTCTCGCCAGTAGTCGCGGCGCTTGCAGCCGTTCGCGAGCCGCAACCACGAGCGCGGCTCGCTTCGCGTTATTTACTTGCCGACCTGATTGCCGATAATGCCGCCTGCCGCTGCACCGCCGAGAGTCGAAAGCGCGTTGCCGCCGATCGCCGCACCCGCCACGCCGCCGATGCCTGCGCCGATTGCCGTATCGCGCTGCCGTGTGGTCATGCCGTCACACGCCGAAAGACTCGCGACAACCGCGACGATAGCCGCGAAGGTACCGATCTGACGAATCGATTTCATGATCCCTACTCCAGTGGTTATTCAGAACAGGACAGGCTCTCGCCGTCCTTTATTTGATCTTATCGCCGCAGCCCGTATCCAGATGTGTGCGCTTGTCAGCAGACTGTCGGTTTCGTAATCAAATGTTTCCCATGGAGCAGCATGCGCCGTGCCCGCTCTTGCAGAAACGCAAAAGCCCGCCGGTGGCGGGCTTCGACGCTGCAACGCAGCGGTTCAGGTGGTTCAGGTGATTTGGGCGGTTCAGCAGCGGTCGCGCGAAACTGCGCCCGCCTTTCCGACCCTTACTGCCGCTGATAAATCTCGGCGCCTTTCTTCATGAACTCGATCGACTTCACTTCCATGCCTTTGCGCAGCGCTTCGTCGTCGGTGACACCCTGTTGCGCGGCGAACTCGCGCACGTCCTGGGTGATCTTCATCGAGCAGAAGTGCGGCCCGCACATCGAACAGAAGTGGGCGACCTTCGCCGAATCCTTCGGCAGCGTTTCGTCGTGGAATTCGCGTGCCTTGTCCGGGTCGAGACCGAGATTGAACTGGTCTTCCCAACGGAATTCGAAACGCGCCTTCGACAACGCATTGTCACGCACCTGCGCGCCCGGATGGCCCTTTGCCAGATCGGCCGCGTGCGCGGCGAGCTTGTACGTGATGATGCCGGTCTTGACGTCGTCCTTGTTCGGAAGCCCAAGGTGTTCCTTCGGCGTGACGTAACAAAGCATCGCCGTACCGAACCAGCCGATCATCGCCGCGCCGATGCCCGACGTGATGTGGTCGTAGCCGGGGGCGATATCGGTGGTCAACGGTCCCAGCGTGTAGAACGGCGCTTCGTCGCACCATTCCAGTTGCAGGTCCATGTTTTCCTTGATGAGCTGCATCGGCACGTGGCCCGGGCCTTCGATCATTGTCTGCACGTCGTGCTTCCACGCGATCTGCGTCAGTTCGCCGAGCGTCTTCAGCTCGCCGAGCTGCGCTTCGTCGTTCGCATCGTAGATCGAGCCGGGACGCAGACCGTCGCCGAGCGAGAAGGCCACGTCATACGCCTTCATGATTTCGCAGATGTCTTCGAAGTGCTCGTACAGGAAGCTTTCCTTGTGGTGCGCGAGGCACCACTTGGCCATGATCGAGCCGCCGCGCGAGACGATGCCGGTCATGCGCTTAGCCGTCAGCGGCACGTATTGCAGACGCACGCCCGCGTGGATCGTGAAGTAGTCGACGCCTTGTTCGGCCTGTTCGATCAGCGTGTCGCGGAAGATTTCCCACGTCAGATCTTCCGCCTTGCCGTTGACCTTTTCGAGCGCCTGATAGATCGGCACCGTGCCGATCGGCACCGGGCTGTTGCGGATGATCCATTCGCGCGTTTCGTGGATGTGCTTGCCGGTCGAGAGATCCATCACCGTGTCGCCGCCCCAGCGGATCGCCCAGGTCATCTTGTCGACTTCTTCGCCAATCGACGAAGTCACCGCCGAGTTGCCGATGTTCGCATTCACCTTCACGAGGAAGTTGCGGCCGATGATCATCGGCTCGCTTTCCGGGTGGTTGATGTTGTTCGGGATGATCGCGCGGCCGCGCGCGACTTCTTCGCGCACGAATTCAGGCGTGATTTCCGTGAGGCCGTTCGGACCGAACGCGCTCGCGCCGAACGCCTGGCCCGGATGCTGGCGGCCCATCATCGCCGCGAGTTTTTCGCCGTTCGGGCCGCTTGTCTTCAGGCTTTCCAGATACGCGGCGCGCTGCTGGTTCTCGCGGATCGCGATGTATTCCATTTCCGGCGTGATGATGCCGCGACGCGCGTAGTGCATCTGCGACACGTTCTTGCCGGCGATGGCGCGGCGCGGCGTGCGGTGCAGGCCCTGGAAGCGCAGATCGGCGGTGGCGATATCGGCGGCGCGTTCGCGGCTGAAGTCGCTGGAGAGGCCGGTTAGCGCTTCGGTGTCGCCGCGTTCTTCGATCCAGCGCTGACGCAGTGCCGGCAGACCCGCGCGAATGTCGATTTTTGCGTCCGGATCGGAGTAGGGGCCCGACGTATCGTAGACGAAGACCGGCGGATTCTTTTCGCCGCCGAAGCTATCCGGCGTATCGGCCTGGGAGATTTCGCGCATCGGCACGCGGATATCGGGGCGCGAGCCGCTCACGTAGACCTTGCGGGAATTCGGCAGGGGGGCGACAGCGGCTTCATCGACGTGAGCGTCGGCGGAAAGAAACTTCGGATTGGCGTTCATGCATATCTCCTGTGTCGACCCGAGTTGACGCTTTAGCGGCTTACTCGGGTCCCATGCAATTTATTGCAGTCGACCCGAGTTGATGCAAAGCACTTACTCTGGTCCCAAAGCAATGTGGGGCCGCTAAGCAGGAGACGAGATGGAAGTTGTCGGATTCGCGATGGATGAAACGGTAGACCTGGGTGCGAAATCCGTACGCTTCCCTGCGCTGGCATTATCCAGATCAGGTTCAAAGGGTATTTCTCACCCACGCAACACGGACCTCCAACCTCCGTGCGACGCAGGACCCCCGCGTTAGCAGCGCACACGATACACCGGCCGGACGCTGCTTGGCAACCTGTCTTGAAATTATGAATGGAGGATATAACTAACACACCGGCAGGCTGTGGACTATTCTTATGTTGATTGGGCTGCCAGGGTTGATGCGATGCAACAGCGGCGATGCAACAACGGCGCGCCGCGAAAGCGCGTTCGTGTTTGTCTGTGTTGGTTGCTTACAGCGTGAAATCGTCAGCGGCTTCGGGTTGAAACAGGATCTGTTCGAGTTTCAGCACTTTTTCCGTACCGCTTGGCGGCGTGAAGCGGATGCGTTCGCCGCGTTTGGCGCCGAGCAAGGCGAGGCCGACCGGCGAAAACACGTTCAGGCGGCCCTGCGCGAAATCCGCGTTGGGCGGATAGACGACCGTCCAGGTCATGTGCTCGCCGCTGGTTTCGTCGACTAGCGTGGCCTGCGAATTCATCGTGACGACATTCGCCGGAATGTCGCGCGAGTCGACGATGACGGCGCGTTCCAGGACGTCGTCGAGCATGCCTTGCAACTTGGCGTCGGCGCCGGGCGCGGCCGCGTGCTTTTCAAGGCGGGCGACGTCGAGTTCGGTGAGGTAACAGGTTTTCGTCTTTTTCATGACGGGTTCTCCAAGTCGATCTGCATGTAGGGGACAGCGTGCGGATGAGATCGGCCCGGAGCCCGACGACGAGGCTCTGGTGAAGGGGGAGCAGCGTTCAGATCGGGCGCCGGGCGGCGGGAAGCGGGAGCGTTCGGGTCGGCTGGCCGTGGTGATGCGGTGATACGTCCGCGCGTGCGCAACCGGTTGCACGGCACAGGCGCAAGCGGGTGAAGACACGGGAGATCGGAGAACGCATCGGGAACGGCGAATAAAGAAGGAAGTTCGGGTGAGCGCCGGATGTAAGCGAAATCGGCGCCTTCGAAAGGTGAATGCTAGCACGAGCTGGGACGTCTCTTTGTTCGGTGCTGGGCGCGGGCGGGGCGGTAGAGGTGTTTCTCACTGCTGCGCGTTCAAGGGCGCCGCGGCCTGTGCCGTTATCCCGCTGGTAGGGGGGGTCGCCACCCGGTAGCGCGATGGGTGGCATTGATTGGCGCGATGCCGTTTTGAGACGGCGTAAGGGGGTGCTGATGAAAACGAGAGCATGGCGGTTTGGAGCGCTGACCACGGTGGCGGTGATGGCCGCAATGTTTGCCGGACCGACTGTGGCGACGGCTTCGAGCGGTGGGACGATTGCCGTTTCGGGGGCGATTGTGGCGCCGCAGCTTGAGATTTCTGCCGCGTCGGCCGCGGGCGTTGGCTTGGCTGGTGCGCAGGTTAAGCATGGGGCGTCGGCAGTGACGCTGACTTTCAATGCGCCGCCGGGGGTGGCGAGTGGTGCTGATGTTGCGTTGCAGGTGAACGGCGGCGCGGCGGCGCGTGACGATGCGATTGCTGCGCGGTTTGTCGATCGCGCTGGACGTGTTTTTGCCGCTGCGCGGGATGGGCATTATCGGGTCGACCGCGATGGTGGGGTGCTGTCGCTTTCTGCTAAGAAGGGGAATGGGGTGGATGCGGAGACGCGGGTGATTGTGGTTGTTAGCTACGATTGATTGCCTGCGGCGGTGGTCTTTGCTTGTTCTTTTTGCCTTTGGCGGCGGTATTGTTGGTGTGCCTGCGGTGGTGGCCTTTCCTTGATTTGTTATTGGTCTATTAGCGTCGCCCCTGTGCGGGGCAGGCACTTACTTTCTTTGCCGCCGCAAAGAAAGTAAGCAAAGAAAGCGGCTTCACACCGCTAATTCTTAAGCGGATCCCCTGACTTGGAGGAGGTAGTGGAGCATCTGGAATCGGTGTTCTCGCACACTCCGCGCTGGTGACAAGGCAGTCATACTTCCGGCGGCGCTGCGCGCGCCGTGGCGGTACTTCACCAAACCGCCCGCCGGTTTTTAGCGCCGGCGTTTCGCTTGGTGCGGTGGCTCGCAGTCGCACCATCCGAAGCAGTATTCTGCGTCTCGCTGAATTAGCCGCCGGGCGCTATTTTTGCCGCAAACCGCAAACCATTTCGGCGCCTTGCCGAGGCGAAGCCGATGGCCCACACCGCGCACAGACGAAACCACTTGTGTCCCTTGCAGACCGTTCCTGCGAGCACGCAGTGCGAGGCGGGAAGCGCGTACGTCCAATTGGTTTTGAGAAGTACCGCTACGGCGCGCGCAGCGCCGCCGGAAGTATGACTGCCTTGTCACTCACGCTGAATGTGCGAGAACACAGATTCCAGATGCTCCACTGCCTCCTCCAAGCCCTCAGGATTACCCACATCTGTGCCGGGATAGCGCTTGTAAACAGCTTGAGGTGGTGTTAACTTGAGGCACCGCCACAGGAACCAGACGCAATTGCCTTCGACCGAGAATCAGGATGACCAGGACGACTGGGCCGACATCGAATTCGGTGCGGCAAATCTGGGCGATGCCCGTTTGACGAATCGGCTCGTTGCACTGGCACGCCGGCTTGCCAGCACACCGGACTGCTCGTTTCCACGCTCCATGGATGCCGCCGAACTCAAGGCGGCCTATCGCTTCTTCGATAACGACCAGGTCGATACGGACGGTGTGCTTGCACCTCACGTAGACCAGACGCTCAAGCGCATGACCCAGGTGCCAGTCGTGCTCGCGGTGCAGGACACAACCGAATTCAACCTGACGCATCTGGGCGCGACCGAAGGCCTGGGCTACGGCACGGGCAACCAGTCGCGCGGCTTCATGCTGCACAGCCTGCTGGCCGTGACACCGGAAGGCCTGCCGCTCGGCGTGCTGGGCATGAAGACGTGGGTGCGCGATGACGCAGATCTGGGCCGCAGGCGTCAACGCTCAAAGCGCGACTTCAATGACAAGGAAAGCGTTAAATGGGTTGAGGGTCTGAACCATCTGGCAGCCCTTAAGACCCGATGTCCCGATACGCGCATGGTGGGCGTGGGCGACCGCGAAAGCGACGTCTATGAAGTGTTCGTGGCCGAGCGGCCTGCTGGCGTAGACTGGCTCATTCGTGCGGCATGGGACCGTCGGACGGCGCACCCCGAGCGTTATCTCTGGGACACGGTGACGGCGAGCGCCCCCTTGGGCGAAATCGAGCTGGAGTTGCCGGCACACCGCAACATGGCCCGGCGCATTGCGCGTCTGACGCTGCGTTGCACGCAGGTCAGCCTGATTGCACCACCCAGAGCGTCGACCAAAGGCACCGGGCGCGCCCGGCTCACCCCGGTGGAGGTGTTTGCAATCCACGCACTTGAAACCGATCCGCCAGCGGGCGTCGAGCCGCTCGAGTGGATGCTGCTCAGCTCTGTGCCCACGCTCACGCTGAGCGATGCACTTGAACGACTCGAATGGTATGCACGTCGCTGGACGATCGAATCGTGGCATCGTGTGCTCAAAAGCGGCTGTCGGATCGAGGCGCGCCAGTTCGGCAATCTTGAACGGTTCGTCCGCGCGACCGCGCTATTTGCAGTGATCAGCTGGCGAATCATGTACGCCACGCTGCTGGGTCGGGCCGACCCGGATCTGTCGTGTGAAGTGCTACTTCAGCCCGACGAATGGCGCGCGCTTTACTGCCGCGCCAACCGCACCTCAAAACCACCGGTGGCAACGCCTTCGCTAGGCGAAGTCGTACTGTGGATCGCCAAACTCGGCGGTTATCTGAACCGTAAGCATGATCACCCGCCCGGGCCCACCGTCATGTGGCGAGGGTTCCTGGTCCTTCACGAAATCACCGAGATGTACCGGATCTTTAGCCAGGACGGGTGATTCACATCACGAGATGTGGGTAATCCTGAGCTCCAAGCCAGGGGACCCGCTTAAGAATTGGCGGTTTGAGCCGCTTTCTTTTGCCTACTTTTCTTTGCGGCGGCAAAGAAAAGTAGGTGCCCCCCCGCACAGGGGGAACGCTAATAAACCAATAAGAAAAGAAAAAGCCACCGCCGCAGGCGTACAGACAGAAACCGCCGCACGGGCAGAAGAAACCGAGAAAAGGTCACCGCCGAAAAAGCACAGAAGAATGCCGTCGCCAAAGACAAAAAAACAAAACCAAACCCCACAAGGCGCACAATAAACAACACCAGCCACGGAAGGTGGCAAAAACACCAAAGCTCAGGCGCTTGCCAACCACCCCGTGCAACGAGCACAAAGAAACCCCCTCCCGCACCGCACCGAAAGAAAAAAACAAAAATATTATCCAACCGGTTGTCATAACCGGCCCCCACCTTCGACAAACGTGCAGATCCAGATGGAGCACGCCATGCAAACCGCATCGACCCGCCGAGCCAATCGGCCCTTCACGCGAGCGATCGCGCTAACAATCGCGTTGGCAACACTCGCCGCCAGCGGCGGCATGGCACAAGCAGCCACCGCAATGTGCACATCCCACAGCCCATCTCACCGCGTAGCGCTAGTGGAGCTTTACAGCAGTGAAGGCTGCAGCAGTTGCCCTCCAGCCGACAACTGGCTGAGCCAATGGAAAAACAGCGGCGCCACCCAAAGCATCGTGCCCTTGGCACTACACGTCGACTACTGGAATAGCCTGGGCTGGACCGACCGCTTCTCGCAGCATCGTTTCACCGAACGTCAGCAAACCCTGACTGACCTGGCCGGCGGCCACACGATCTACACGCCCGAAATCTTCGTATCAGGCCGTGAGCTACGCAGCTGGCCGCAACAGGCCAGTTTCCAGAACCGAATCGAGAAGGTCATAGCCGAACCGGCACAGGCCAACGTCGCCCTGGAACTGAAACCACAAGCGACAGGCGCATTCAACGTCAACGCACAATTCACCGCCAAAGGGGCTAACTCCGCGACCAAACCTGCGGACACGCTAAACGCCTACATAGCAGTCTATGAAAACGCGTTGACCTCACAAGTGCGCGCCGGCGAAAACAGCGGCGTAACCCTGCATCACGAAAGAGTGGTACGGCAATGGATCGGCCCAGTGCCGCTGGTAGCCGGAACCGCGCAAATCCACCGCGACATCCGTATCGACGACGCAGACGTCAGCACCACCGCATCGGCTGACCGCTTCGGCGTCGTCGCCTTCGTCGAAAACGCCGCGACCGGCGACGTATTGCAAGTGGCCGAACTGGCCGCCTGCCATTGATCGCGTTGCGGCTGCCGCGCCTCTATTCAAGGGAGATTCTCATGGCAACCCCTCACACACCAAGCAAAACCGCGCCGCCCGCGGCGCCGCTCAGCAGCACGATTCATCCGGTGTGGGTGCGTGTCACGCATTGGCTCAACGCCTTGGCGGCCATCGTGATGATGCTGTCAGGCTGGCGCATCTACGATGCCTCGCCGATCTTTCCAGGCTTCACCTTTCCGCCGGCGATCACCCTCGGTGGCTGGCTCGGCGGCGCGCTGCAATGGCATTTCGCTGCAATGTGGCTGCTGGTCTTCAACGGCCTGCTGTACCTCGCGCTGAACCTGATAAGCGGACGCCTCGTGCGCAAGTTCCTACCGATTTCACCGCGCGCCATCCTGCACGACTTCGTCGCCGCGCTGACCGGCAAGCTCTCGCACGCGGATCTGCGCGTCTACAACGCGGTGCAGAAATTCGCCTACCTGTTTGTTGTCTGCGATCTGATCGTGCTGGTGCTGTCGGGCCTCGCGATCTGGAAGTCGGTGCAGTTCCCGCTACTGCGCGAATTGATGGGCGGCTACGACAACGCGCGCATCGTGCACTTCTGCGCGATGTCGCTGATGGCAGCTTTCATCGTCGTGCATCTGGCGATGGTGGCGCTCGTGCCGCGCTCGCTTCTCGCAATGTTGCGCGGACGCTAAGCAAAGCTTAAGGACATCCAATCATGAAACCCGCTACCAAACTCGACCGCGACTCAATCCTGATCGACGCGCGACGCGAACTCGCGATGCCGTCGCGGCGACTGTTCGGCAAACGGCTGCTGACACTCGGCGGTCTGTCGCTACTGACCGGCTGCTCGCTGACCGACGACGAATCGGTCAACAAATTTCTGATGATGGTGTCGCGCCTGAACGACCGCGCGCAAGCCGCGCTGTTCGATCCGAAGCAACTCGCGCCGACCTACACCGAAGCGCAGATCACGCGGCCGTTTCCGTTCAACGCGTTCTACAGCATCGACGAAGTACCCGACGTCGACGCTTCGGACTACAAGCTGAAGATCAGCGGCCTCGTGACCGGCCAGCGCGTCTGGACCTTGCCGGAGTTGTACGCGCTGCCGCACGCGGAGCAGATCACACGGCATATCTGCGTGGAAGGCTGGAGCGCGATCGGCCGCTGGGGCGGCACGCCGTTCGCCGACTTTTTGCGGCGCATCGGTGCGGACACCAGCGCGAAGTATGTCGGCTTCAAATGCGCCGACGATTACTACGAAAGCATCGACATGCCGACCGCGCTGCATCCGCAAACGCTGCTCACATTCTCGTACGACGGCGAGCGTCTGCCCGCGAAATACGGTTTTCCAATGAAGCTGCGCATGCCGACCAAGCTCGGCTACAAGAATCCGAAGCACATCGTCGAGATGTTCGTCACTAACACGTATCCCGGCGGCTATTGGGTCGACCAGGGCTACAACTGGTTCGGAGGCTCCTGACGCGCGCGGGTCGGGCATACGGAGTCAAATGCGCGACCCCGAGCGGCAGACGCTTCGGAAACATGCCGGCCCAGGCCGGTTCTGATACATCCACAACAAACGGAGTTACCCCATGAAAAAATTCGCAATCGCAGCAATGGCCGTCGCCCTCCTGACCAGCGGCGGCGCCGCGTTCGCGCAGGCAAGCGGCGCGATGTCCAACGATTCGATGTCGAAAGACACGATGTCCAAAGACAGCATGTCGAAGGACAACATGAAGAAGGGCACGATGAAGCACGACAAGATGAAAAAAGGTAGCGACGCGATGAAACACGAAGCGTCGGGCGCCATGGGCAATTGAGGCATCGCGCGATGCTGATCGCATAGCGCGAACGCAGCAAGTGGCAGCACGTAAAAGCCGGGGAGACGTCCCCGGTTTTTTGTTGCAAGTACGCCAAAAAGTTACGATTCTTTCAAGCAGCGCGGTGTGCGCTTACTGCATAATGCGACGTCGCGCCAGACGTTTGGCGCGGGTCAGCCGTGGATCGATTCCTGTCGAGCGCCGCGGCGTTGTGGCCCCATTGGCCATCTTTCGTCCTTCCGTTCCACCGACATGTCCGCCAGCCTCGCCCGTCAGACCGCATCGCCGATGCGGCGTCCGCCATCCCGCCACAGGGTCTTCAGCGGAGGCGCAGCGCCTCGAGCGGCATTGGCGGGCTGAACGCATGTCGCTGCAATTTCCCAGTCTCCTCTCGCGTATTTCCCTACGCCTCCCGCGTGGTTTTGGCATCCGTTTGCCGCAGTCCCGCAACGGACAGATCGCGCTCGCGCTCGCCGTCGTCTATCTCGTGTGGGGCTCGACTTATCTTGCCGTGCACGTGGCGCTCGGGTCGTTTCCTCCGTTGTTGCTCTCCGGCTTGCGCAACCTGTTTGCCGGGATAGGGCTGTTCATCTTTGCGGCGCGCCGCGACCCGGTCTGGCCGAGTTTCGCTGAAATCCGCAACGCGGGCATCGTCGGCACGATGCTGGTCGGCTTGTCGAGCGGCATGCTGGCCTACGGGATGCGTACCGTGGGCACCGGCACCGCCGCGGTGATGGTCGCCACCGTGCCGTTATTCGCGACGGTGATCGCGGCGGTGGCGGGGCGGCAGATCGCCAGGGGTGAGTGGTTCGCGATCGGTCTTGGGCTGGTTGGCATCGCGATCCTGAGTCATGGCGACAACGCGCCGGGCTCGGCGGGCGGCAGCCTCGCGATTCTGTGCGGCGCACTGTTCTGGGCCGGCGGCGCGCATCTGGCCGGGCGGTTGAAGATGCCGTCGGATCTGTTTCTATCGACGTCGTTGCAGATCGGCCTCGGCGGTGCGATGTCGACTATAGTCGCGTGGGTATCGGGCGAACGGATGCTCGAGGTGCATTTTCTGCCGGTGCTGGCGTTCATCTACCTCATGCTGATCGGGACGATGACCGCGTATGTCGCCTATGGCTTTCTGATCCGGCATACCAGTCCGATCATCGCCAGCAGCTGCATGTACGTGAATCCGGTGGTCGCGGTGGCGCTCGGCGCGCTGCTGCTCGGCGAGCCGGTCACGCATTCGACGGTGATCGCCACCGTGGTGATTCTGGCAAGCGTCGGCCTGTCTTTCTGGTTCGATTACCGGAAGAAGAGTCCCGCTTGAGTCTCGCTTGAGGCGGGCGCTAGAGCGCCGCCGCGACTTCCGCGCCTTCGCGAATCGCGCGTTTCGCATCCAGTTCGGTTGCGACCTTGGCGCCGCCGATCACGTGATAGCGCGGACCCTTTGTTGCGTTGTTCACGTTGGTCGCGTTCGCCGTTTTGGCGGCATTCTTTTGCGCCGTGACCGGAAGCAGGTCGCGCAACGATTCCTGCCCCGCGCACACGACGATCGTGTCCACCAGCAGCCATTCTTCGACGCCTTCACGCGCAATCTTCAAGCCGCGCTCGCTGATCTCCAGATACGACACGCCGCCAAGCATCTTTACGCCGTTTCGCGCCAGCGTCGCGCGATGCACCCAGCCTGAGGTCTTGCCGAGCCCCATGCCGAGCTTGCCCGCCTTGCGCTGCAACAGCCAGATCTCGCGGACCGGCTGGACCGGCGCAGGCGGCTTCAAGCCGCCGCGCTCCCGCACCGCGAGGTCGACGCCCCATTCATCGAGCCACGCATCGCGTGATATCGGCAGCGGTTCGCCCGGCCGATGCAACAGGAACTCGCTGACATCGAAGCCGATCCCGCCCGCGCCGATCACGGCGACGCGGCGTCCCACCGGCGCACCGCGCAGCACGTCCACGTACGAGAGTACGTTCGGCCCGTCGATGCCGGCGATCGCCGGCCGTCGCGGCACGATGCCTGTCGCGATGATCACATCGTCGTAAGCGCCTGCCGCGAGCAGCGCCGGATCGACGCGCGTGCCGAGCCGCACGTCGACGCGATGCCGTTGCAACTGGCTCTGAAAATAGCGGATCGTTTCGCTGAACTCTTCCTTGCCCGGCACGCGCATCGCCAGATTGAACTGGCCGCCGATCGTTGCGCTCGCATCGAACAGCGTCACGCGATGCCCGCGGGAAGCCGCGACCGTCGCCGCCGACAAGCCTGCCGGCCCCGCGCCGACCACCGCCACCGAACGCGCTGCCTGCGGGCCGGAGACCGGCCGATAGACCAACTCGGTCTCACGTCCCGCGCGTGGATTCACCAGACAGCTTGCGCGCTGGTTCTTGAACGTGTGATCGAGGCAGGCCTGATTGCAGGCGATACAGGTGTTGATTTCGTGCACGCGGTTCTCGGCGGTCCTCAGCACGAACTCGGGGTCGGCAAGCAGGGGCCTTGCCATCGAAACCAGGTCTCCCGCGCCTTGCGCAAGCAGTTCTTCCGCGACCTCGGGCGTGTTGATCCGGTTCGACACGATCACCGGCACCTTGACGGCCGCCTTCAGCCGCGCGCTCAGCGATGCGAAGGCCGCGCGCGGCACCGAGGTCACGATGGTCGGCACACGCGCCTCGTGCCAGCCGATCCCGGTGTTGAACATCGTCACGCCGGCGGCTTCGAGCGCTTGTGCGACCTGCACGGTTTCGTCCCATGTGTTGCCGCCTTCGACCAGATCGATCAGCGAGAGGCGGTAGACCACGATGAAGCGCTCGCCACATGCCGCGCGCACCTGCTCGACGATTTCGCGCGCGAGCCGCATGCGGTTTTCGATGCTGCCGCCATAGCGGTCGGTGCGCCGGTTGGTGCGCGGGCACAGGAACTGATTCAGCAGATAGCCTTCGCTGCCCATGATCTCGATGCCGTCGTAACCGGCACGCTGTGCGAGCCGTGCGCAACGTGCGTAGTCGCGCACAGTCTTTGCAATACCGGCCTCGCTGAGCGCACGTGGTTTGAACCTCGAGATCGGTGATTTGAGCGCCGACGCCGACACCACGAACGGCTGGTAGCCATAGCGTCCGGCATGCAAAATCTGCAACGCGATTTTGCCGCCTTCTGCGTGCACGGCCTCGGTCAGCAGCCGATGATTGCGCAGGTCGAACACGGAATTCAGCGTGCCGCCGAACGGCAGCAGCCAGCCTTGCCGGTTCGGCGAGATTCCACCGGTCACGATCAGCCCGACGCCTCCTTTCGCGCGCTCGCGGAAATAGGCGGCCAGTTTCGGGTAATTCCAGAAACGGTCCTCCATGCCGGTATGCATCGAACCCATCACCACGCGGTTGGAGAGGCGAGTGAAGCCGAGATCGAGTTCGGCCAGTAAGTGTTGATAGGACATGCAGAGGACCGTGGAAGTATTGGCGTTGGATGCGGACGAAACAATACACCGCTAATTGGGCCCTCCTTCCGAGGGAAAATTCTAATCCTTATGGGTTGTTGCTCCGCAAGGTATGTTTTTTTGGTTTTTCCTTGCTCTGGGTGCCTACGGCGTTGGGTTTTCCTTCTGTATGTCTGCGGTGTTGGCCTTTCCTTGATTTGATATTGGTTTATTAGCGTCGCCCCTGTGCGGGGCGGCACTTACTTTCTTTGCCGCCGCAAAGAAAGTAAGCAAAGAAAGCGGCTTCACACCGCTAATTCTGAAGCGGGTCCCCTGGCTTGGAGGAGGTAGTGGAGCATCTGGAATCGGTGTTCTCGCGCACTCCGCGCTGGTGACAAGGCAGTCATACTTCCGGCGGCGCTGCGCGCGCCGACGCGGTGCTTCACAAAACCGTCGGGCGCTTCCGGCGCCCACGGTCGTTCAAGCGTAACGGCTTGCCGTTGCTGCGCTAGGGTAACTCGTGGCCGCGTTTCGTTTGGCGAAGTGGTTTGTAATTCGCGCCTGCGTTTTGTTCATCGAAGTGGCCCGCATTTCCACAATTCAGCGCTTCGCCGAGGCGAAGCCGACGGCCCCCGCCGCCCGCAAACGAAGCCTCTGGTTTCCCAGACAGACCCGTCCGCGACGCACGCAGTGCGGAGCGGGAGGAATGATGCCGGAAACGCATACGCCCCATCGGTGTCGTGAAGTACCGCTACGGCGCGCGCAGCGCCGCCGGAAGTATGACTGCCTTGTCACTTACGCCGAATGTGCGAGGGCACAGATTCCAGATGCTCCACTACCTCCTCCAAGCCAGGGGACCCGCTTAAGAGCTGGCGGTTTGAGCCGCTTTCTTTTGCCTACTTTTCTTTGCGGCCGGCAAAGAAAAGTAGGTGCCCCCCCGCACAGGGGGAACGCTAATAAACCAATAGAAAAAGAAAAACCCACCGCCGCAGGCACACAGAAGGAAAACCCACCGCCGTGGGCACACAGAAGGAAAACCCACCGCCGCAGGCACACAGACAATAAGCGCCGTGCAGGCAAAAACCCCCAATAAAATCCCCACACCGCAGGCCCACAACCCCCGCCCACCGGGCGTCAACCCGATTGTTCGCGCTGGCAAACAAGTGACTTCGCGTTCGCAGTATTTATCCATGGCCGCCGCCTCCCTAAAATCCCTCCATCGAAACGTATTTTTCAGCGCTGCGCCGAAGCGGCGTCGTGCAACAGGAGCGGCCATGCCAGCCTTGATCAGGAACCAGCTTTATCGACCATCGGTGGTCCTGCCGATGGTCGCCCTCATGCAAGTGATGGTGTCGCAGGACTTCAATCTCGGCCAGGTCGGCTGGGTAGTCGCGACGCGCGGCGCGCAGGCCGCACTGCAACGCTCGCGCGAGCTGATCTGCGCAGCGCACTGCCACGCCTGAGCGCAACCAAGGACAATCAGAAGCAACCAGACAGCACCGCTCCCGACGGGGCAAAAACAGATCACAAGCCGGCACACGGCGGAGGTACCGGCGCGCGACAAGAAGGGCACCGATCAAGGCGCCGATAAGGGCAACACGAGACGTAAGGGTAAGATGCTACGACCTGCCCCCACGCCTCGGGAGATTTGCCATGCCACAGCACTTCGACGCAGTTGTGATCGGCACCGGACAAGGCGGCTCGCCGCTCGCGGTTCGTCTCGGTCAAAGCGGCCGTAAAACCGCCGTCATCGAACGCGCTGCGTTTGGCGGCACCTGCGTGAACGTCGGCTGCACGCCGACCAAGTCATATGTGGCAAGTGCCCGCGCGGCGCACGTGGCGCGCCACGCTGCGGCGCTGGGCGTGCAGGTGAGCGGGGCAATCGGCGTCGATCTGGCCGCCGTAAAGGCGCGCAAGGACCGGATCATCGGCCAATCGCGCGACGGCGTCGAGAAATGGCTGCGCGGCACGGATAACGTCACCGTGTTCAACGGCCACGCACACTTTACCGGCGCGCATACGCTGTCCATCGGCAGGCCGGGCGGTTCGGTGCTCGCCGAACTGAGCGCCGACGAAATCTTCCTCAATACCGGCACGCGCGCAGTCGTGCCGCCGCTCGAAGGCCTCGAGCGGATTCGCTATTACACGAATTCCTCCCTGCTCGAACTCACCGAATTGCCGGCGCATCTGGTGATTGTCGGCGGCAGTTATATCGCGCTCGAATTCGCGCAGATCTTTCGCCGCTTCGGCAGTCGCGTAACGGTGCTGGTACGCGGCGAACGCGTGCTGACCCGCGAAGATGCCGATTTCGCGCAGTCCGTCGAAAAAGTGCTGACGCGCGAGGGCGTCGAGTTCCGCTTCGGCGTCCAGCCGTCGCGAGTAGAACCGCATCCGCAACGCGAGGGCGAAGTGTGCATCGGCTTCGAGCAGAACATCCCAGTTCTCGAAGCATCGCACCTGCTGTTCGCCACCGGCCGCGTGCCGAATACCGACTCTCTCGGCCTCGCGGCCGCCGGTATCGCTGCAGACAGGCACGGTTTGATCCACGTCGACGGCCAGTTGCGCACCAATGTGCCGGGCATCTGGGCAATCGGCGACATCAACGGCCGTGGCGCTTTTACCCACACTTCATACGATGACTTCCAGATCGTCGCGGCCAATCTGCTCGACGGCGGCACGCGCAGCGTCGATACGCGAATCATGGCGTATGCGGTGTTCGTCGATCCACCACTGGCACGCGTCGGGCTCTCGGAAGACGACGTGCGCAAGTCCGGTCGTGACGCGTTGATCTCCACCATGCCGATGACGCGCGTGGGCCGCGCACGTGAACGCGGCGAGACCGACGGCTTCATGAAGGTGCTGGTCGACGCCAGGAGCAAGCAGATTCTCGGCGCGGCGATCCACGGAATCGAGGGCGACGAAGCGATACATACATTCATCGACATCATGACGGCCGGCGCGCCGTATCCGACGCTGCAGTACGCCATGCATATCCATCCGACCATCGGCGAACTGGTACCGACCCTGCTCGATGGACTGAAGCCGATGAAGTGAACGGCGAGCTCGAGTAACAACCATAAGTGACGAGCCCGGCGATGAAGCGCGCAATCAGCAGCGGCAATCTGTTCGACATCGGCAAACCGACAGGTCCCGGCGAGCAGGTCGATACGCTAGTGCAACGGGCCGGCGTCACCATCGAGCGAATCGTCTCGACGGGCCAGGCGAGTGCGCCCGGCTTCTGGTACGACAGTCCGCGCGCGGAATGGGTCGTGCTGCTGAGCGGCGCCGCGGCGCTCGAATTCGAAGGCGACCCGCAGTTGCATCCGATGAAGCCCGGCGATCACGTGCTGATCGAAGCGCATTGCCGTCATCGCGTGGCATGGACGAGCGAGGCGGAGCCGAGCGTGTGGCTCGCGGTGCATTACCCGGGCGGCGCGAGTTGACCATCCCGGCATCGGCCAGCATCGACAAAGCGCCGCGCCATCGCCGATAATCGGCAGCGGCGCGGGCCGTCGGCGGGATAACAATAGCGGATAGCGGCGAGCCGCGCGCCTAACCACATTCATCATCAGGAAACCGAGCGATGGGCAAAGGACGCGTCGAAGCCTTCAGCGATGGCGTGATCGCCATCATCATCACGATCATGGTGCTCGAATTGAAGGTGCCGGAAGGCTTCGATCTCGCCGCGCTGCGGCCGTTGATTCCGGTGTTTCTCGCCTACGTGCTGAGCTTTATCTACGTCGGCATCTACTGGAACAATCATCACCACTTGTTCCACACCGTGCAGAAGGTCAGCGGCGCGGTGCTGTGGGCCAATCTCCATCTGCTGTTCTGGTTGTCGTTGCTGCCGGCGGTCACGCATTGGGTCGGCAAAAACCATCTGGCCTCGTGGCCGACTGCGATGTACGGCGTCGTGCTGTTCATGGCGGCGATCGCGTATTTCATTCTGACCCAGGTGCTGATCCGTCACCACGGCAAGGATTCGACGCTCGCCAAAGCGGTCGGCAACGACTTCAAGGGCAAGGTCTCGGTCGTGATCTACCTCGCGGGCATCGTATTGGCGTTCGTCGCGGCGTGGGTTTCGGTGGCGCTTTATACGTTGGCCGCCGCGTGGTGGCTCGTGCCGGACCGGCGCATCGAACACCTGATCGAGGCATAAGCATGCTGCTCGCGCTCAAGCTGGCGCTGGTGCCCGCGTTTCTCGCTGCATTGACGATGGCGGGGCGCATATGGGGGCCGTCGGTGGCGGGGTGGCTGGCGGGACTGCCAGTGGTCGCTGGGCCGATCGTGTTGCTGCTCGCGCTGGAGCGCGGCCCGGCGTTCGCGGCACAGGTGTCGGCGGCGTCGATCGCGGCAATTGCCGCATCGGAAGCGTTTAATTTTGCTTACGCGTGGAGTTGCCGGCGCTTTGCGTGGCCGCTTGCTCTGGTCGCCGGGTTGGCGGGGTGGGTCGGCGTCGCAATGCGGCTCACGTATCTGCGCGGTGGACTCATGTGGGCGGTCGCGGTGGCCGGTGTGGCCGTCGCCATTTCGCAAAGCGGCTTGCCGCGTATCGCGGGGCACGTGCCGGCGACGCGGCTCGGCCTCGGCGATCTCGCATTGCGCATGCTTGCCGGTGCGCTGCTGACCGTCGCGGTGACGACGTTGTCCGCGTCGATGGGCGCAACCTGGAGCGGGCTGCTGTCGGTGTTTCCTTTGCTCGGCATCGTGCTCGCAGTCTCGGCACAGCGTGCGCACGGCGCGGACTTCGTGGCGTTGCTGATGCGCGGCATGGTGATCGGCCGCGGTTCGTTCGCCGCATTCTTCGCCGTGACCGCAATGATGCTGCCGCATGACAGCATATTGCTGAGCTTCGCGTGTGCGTCGGCGGTGTCGATGGTCGTGCAAGGCGCGACCAAACGGATGCTCGGTGCGAAGCGGCCGGTGCGGGCACTGCGGCGCGAGCTGGCCGAGCAGCCGCAAGCGGATTGAACGCGCTCAGTTGATTCAGTGGATACTGCCACCATGACTTCGCACGCGAGAACCACCCGCATCGGTTTGATCTCCGACACGCATAACCTTGTGCGTCCGGAGGCGCTGCAATTTCTCGCGGGCTGCGATGCGATCATTCACGCCGGCGATATCTGCAATCAGCCGGTGCTCGATGCACTCGCGCAGATCGCACCGGTCACGGCCGTGCGCGGCAATAACGACACCGGCGAATGGGCCGCCGCCTTGCCGGCCCACGCCAGGCTGACCGTCCAACAGGTGACGATCCTCGTCGTGCACGATATCGCCGACGTCGGTGGCTTCACCAACGATCCGCGCAGCGAAGGCATCGGCGTCGTGGTCACAGGCCACTCGCACAAACCGTCGATTGCCGAGCGCGACGGCGTACTGTTCGTCAATCCAGGCAGTGCCGGACCGCGGCGTTTCAAATTGCCGGTTTCGGCGGGCATGCTGGTCGTCGAAGGCGCGCACGCAACGGCTACGCTTGAACCGCTGCTGACATAAAAAAACGGGCCGGCAAATAGGCCGGCCCGTTTTCTAGCTTGGCGACTCCGTTGCGCAGTACAGGATCAATACAGGATCAAGCGCGCGCGGTTGCTGCCGCGGCGTAACGCTCATCCATCTCCGCCGCTTCACGTTCGCCGCGCAGCACAGCGTGCGCTTCTGCGCGCGTCGCCACACACGGACCGGAGCCGAGCAGGGGTTTCTTCGCCGTTTCGTGCAGCGCGAATACCGACACGATGCCGATCAGCGACGCACCCATCAGGTAGTACGCGGGCATCATCAGATTGCCTGTGCTGTCCACCAGCCATGCCGTGACGAGCGGCGTCGTGCCACCGAACAGCGACACGGAAATGTTGAAGCCGATCGCGAGCGCGCCGTAGCGGATCCTGGTCGGGAACAATGCCGGCAGCGCCGACGGCATCACGCCGGTAAAGCACGACAGCAGCGTGCCGAGAATCATCAGACCGCCGAACACCGGCAGCATTTCACCCGTGCGGATCAGCAGCAAGGCCGGAATCGACAGCACGAACAGACCCACACAACCGAACAGCATCACCGGCTTGCGGCCGATCGTGTCGGACAGGTGGCCCGCCGCCAGGGTCATCGGCATCATCAGCACCATCACGAGCAGCACGAGGAACAGGCCGTGCGTTTCGTTGAAGTGCAGCGTGGCCGACAGATAGCTCGGCAGATACGACAGCGCCATGTAATCGGTGACGTTGAAGATCAGCACGAGGCCGACGCATAGCAAGAGCGGCTTCCACTGTTGCACGAGCAACTGGCGGAACGATTGCTTCGGCAGCGCTTTGTCTTCGGCTTCGCGTTGTTCGGCCTGCTTCCTGAACGCAGGCGTTTCTTCGAGCTTCATCCGGATGTACAGACCCACCAGACCCAGCGGACCCGCGATCAGGAACGGTACGCGCCAGCCCCACGACAGCAGCGCGTCGTGCGACAGCGTGGCGGTCAGCAGCGCGACCGTACCGGCGCCGAGCACGTAGCCGATCAGCGTGCCGAACTCGAGGAAGCTGCCCATGAAGCCGCGGCGCTTATCCGTCGAGAATTCAGCGATGAAGGTGGCGGCGCCGCCGTATTCACCCCCGGTCGAGAAGCCTTGAACCAGACGCGCGACCAGCAGCAGCACCGGCGCGAAAATGCCGATCGTTGCGTAGCTTGGAATCAGGCCGATCGCGAAGGTGCCGATTGCCATCATGATCATGGTCATCGCCAGCACCCGCTGACGGCCGATGCGATCGCCCAGCGGCCCGAACACCATGCCGCCGATCGGCCGCACGAGGAACGCCGCGGCAAACGTGCCGAAGGTGGCGATCAGCTGGGCGGACGGGCTCGACGAGGGGAAGAACACTTTGCCGAGCGTGACAGCGATGTAGCTGTACACGCCGAAATCGAACCATTCCATTGCGTTGCCGAGCGCCATCGCGCCGACGGCCCGCTTGAGGAGAGATTTGTCGACGATCGTGATGTCGTCGGGAGAGAGGCGTTGTTCTTCTTTGTGGTGTCGCCAGAAGCCGTTGCTGGAAGCGGTCAAGGTGAAAACTCCAATGACTGCGACGAAACTCATGAATGCGCATGAACGTTCCGCCACGGGTGCTGGGGAAGTGCAGTGTCGCGAGCAGGGCGATGGCGCATTTTTTGCCCAATACCGATGGCAAAAAATCAGGGCGCAAAAAAGAAAACAGAACGCCCGTGCCTCGCGAACGATTCGCGAAAAAACACTCGTCTAGATTGTGCTGACTGTTGCATCTGCGTGGCCGTGGAAGGGGGGCAGATGCATGAGGACGCTGGGGTGGCTGAAAGCTGGCCCACGCGCCGCTGGAAGGCTCGAAACGAAAAAGGCCGGTGCTGGATCGCGGCTTATGTAGCGAGATCAAGCGGTGAAACGACCGACAAGCCTTCTTGTATAAAAACTGTTCGATCCAGTGGGCCGTACGCACGGCGCGACACAATGAACTGAACGCGAATGAAGGTGAATTACTGTTGGAACGGCGCACATAGTAGCACGATGACGGAGGATCGTGCAAATATGGTATTTTGCAAGGGGCCGGCGGCGAGCGCTCAATCCCTTGCGGGGCGGGGGATTGCGCCGATTGCGGCGGTATGTGGAGGCGGCTCGAAACGTACCGTTCGGCGAGTCGGTGGCAGGATCGGAACGGAAGGGAGGGACGAAAAAAATCCGCGCACGCGGCGCGGATTTTTGTCTGGTCGGCTTGCGGCCTAAAGCGCTTATTCAGCCGTCGGCGGCACGTAACCCTGCGCCGTGTCCGCGCCTTCGCCGAAGAAGAACTTTTCGGTTTGCTTCATCAGGTATTGGCGTGCGCGCGGATCGGCCATGTTCAGGCGGTTTTCGTTGATCAGCATGGTTTGCTGCTTCAACCAGGCCTGCCAGGCTTCCTTCGAAATGCTTTCGTAGATCCGCTTGCCGAGTTCGCCCGGCAGCGGCGGAAAATCGAGACCTTCGGCTTCCTTGCCGAGCTTCGCGCATTGAACCATCCGAGTCATGCTGTGCTTCTCCTTCCTGTAATCGATGTGGGGGCGGGCAGGCGCTTATATTGGAGCGCTTAGAGCTGTTTCATCAGCACGAGCGACTTACGCTGCCAGTTATAGAGCCGGCGGCGGTCTTCCGGCAGGTCGTCGACCGTGACCTTGACGAAGCCGCGCTTGAGGAACCAGTGTTCGGTGCGCGTGGTGAGCACGAAAATCCGCGTGAGGCCGCGTGCCCGCGCGCGTTGTTCGATGCGCTTGAGCAGGCGCTCACCGTCGCCTGTGCCTTGCGCTTCAGGGGCGACCGTCAGACACGCCATTTCGCCGATGCGCTCCTGCGTGTACGGATACAGCGCCGCGCAGCCGAACAGCACGCCGTCGTGCTCGATCACCGAGAAATGGTCGATGTCGCGTTCGATCTGGTGGCGGCCTCGCCGCACCAGCGTGCCGTCGGATTCGAGCGGCTCGATCAGCGCGAGAATGCCGCCGACGTCGTCCGGCGTGGCTTCGCGCAGGCTTTCGAGGTTCTCGTACGAGATCATCGTGCCGACGCCGTCGTGCAGGAACAGTTCGAGCAGCAGGCTGCCGTCGAGCGCATAAGGGATGATGTGCGCCCGCGCCACGCCGCCGCGGCAGGCGCGGATCGAATGTTTCAGGTAGAAACCGGCGTCGCCGGTGACTTCGCCGCTTTCATGCAGTTTGTACGCATCGTCGAGCGACAGTTCGCGGATCAACTCCGGACCGTTTTCGCCGGCTTCCATCAGGCCCGGCGTTTCGGTCAGGAACACGATCTTGTCGGCGCGCAGCGCGATCGCGGCAGCCGAGGCGACGTCTTCCATCGACAGATTGAATGCTTCGCCGGTGGGCGAGAAGCCGAGCGGCGACAGCAGCACCAGCTTGCGGCTCGCGAGCGAATGACGGATCGAATCCGCGTCGATCTTGCGCACCACGCCGGTGTGGGCGAAATCGACGCCGTCCAGAATGCCGACCGGCCGTGCCGTCACGAAGTTGCCCGACACCACGCTGATGTGCGCGTGCGCCATCGGCGTGTTCGGCAGGCCCTGGCTGATCGCGGCCTCGATGTCCAGACGCACCTCGCCGGCCGCTTCTTTCGCGGACTCCAGCGCGCGCGCATCCGTAATACGCATGCCGTGCGAAAACTCGGATTCCACGCCGTGCAGGCTCATCTGCTCTTCGACCTGCGGTCGCGAGCCGTGCACCAGAACGATCTGGATGCCCATGGCCTGCAACAGCGCGATATCCGACACGAGCGCATTCAGGAGCCCCTGATGCACCACCTCGCCGCCGAACCCGACGACGAACGTCTTGTTGCGGAACGCATGGATGTAAGGGGCGACTGAGCGCATCCAGTCGACAAATTGCGCGTGCTGTGCGAGGTCTTCCGTTGCTCCGGCGGGGGCCGGAGCGCTCGCGGGCGCGGGGACGAGGTCGGTTTGGGAATTCATGCCGGGGATTATAATGCGCCCCCATGTCGAATGTACCCAAAAGTCCCGCTACGGCGAACGAGAATGTCGTGCCGGCCGCCGATCAGGTGAACGCCGGCGACGCCGCGCGCCGTATCGTGCAGGACGCTACCCACAACACGCCGCCGGCGGCGCGTGAAGAGCGGCGTGCCGCGCAGGGCACACAGGCGTCTGCGCAGAAAAAAAATCCGCCGCGCCCGCCGCGCGTTCCGCGCGCCGTCGAACCGAACCCGATCCCGCCGATCACGTTCCCCGAAGCGCTGCCGGTCTCCGGCCGCCGCGACGAGATCGCGCGCGCCATCGCGCAGAATCAGGTGGTGATCGTCTGCGGCGAGACCGGCTCCGGCAAGACGACGCAGTTGCCGAAAATCTGCCTCGCTTTGGGGCGCGGCCTCGGCGCCGGCGGCGCCGGTCTGATCGGCCATACGCAGCCGCGCCGGATCGCCGCGTCGGCGACGGGCCGCCGCATCGCCGAAGAACTCGGCACGCCGTTCGGCGAAGTGGTCGGCTACAAGGTGCGCTTTACCGACAATCTGTCGCCGGGCGCGTCGGTCAAGCTGATGACCGACGGTATTCTGCTCGCCGAAACGCAGACCGATCCGCTGCTGAAAGCCTATGACACGCTGATCATCGACGAAGCGCACGAGCGCAGCCTGAACATCGATTTTCTGCTCGGCTATCTGAAGGAAATTCTCGTCAAGCGTCCCGATCTGAAGCTGATCGTGACCTCGGCGACGATCGACGCGGACCGCTTCGCGCGCCATTTCGGCAGCGAGGAGAAACCCGCGCCGGTGATCGAAGTGAGCGGGCGTCTCTATCCGGTCGAAGTGCGTTACCGGCCGGTGGCGGAGGACAGCCCGGCGGTGAAGGCGGCGGAAGGTTCTTCCGCATCGTCGCGTGAAAGGCCGAAAACCCAGCGCGAGACTGACCGTGATCTGATGGAAGCAATCGTCGACGCTGTCGACGAACTGTGCCGCGAAGGTCCGGGCGATGTGCTCGTCTTCCTGCCCGGCGAGCGCGAGATTCGCGACGCCGCCGAGGCGCTGCGCAAGCACCATCCGCCGCATACGGAAATTCTGCCGCTGTTCGCGCGCCTTTCCGCTGCCGAACAGGAGCGCGTGTTCCGCACCTCGAACGCGCGCCGCATCGTGCTGGCGACCAACGTCGCCGAAACCTCGCTGACGGTGCCGGGGATTCGCTATGTGGTCGATACCGGGCTCGCGCGCGTGAAGCGTTACTCGTATCGCAACAAGGTCGAGCAACTGCAGGTCGAGTCGATTTCGCAGGCTGCCGCCAATCAGCGGGCGGGGCGTTGCGGCCGCGTCGCCGATGGCGTGTGCATTCGTCTGTATGAAGAAAGCGACTATCAGGGCCGCGTGCGTTTCACCGATCCGGAAATCTTGCGCTCGTCGCTGGCGTCGGTGATTCTGCGGATGAAGTCGCTGCACCTGACCGCGATCGAAACGTTCCCGTTCATCGAGCCGCCGCCGGGCCGTGCGATCGCCGACGGCTATCAACTGCTCAACGAACTCGGCGCGGTCGACGACGACAACCAGCTCACGCCGCTTGGCCGTGAACTCGCGCGCTTGCCGCTCGATCCGCGGGTCGGCCGGATGATTCTCGCCGCGCGCGATCAGCAGGCATTGAAGGAAGTGCTGATCATCGCCAGCGCGCTGTCGGTGCAAGACCCACGCGACCGGCCGATCGAAGCGCAGGAGCAGGCCGATCAGGCGCATCGCCGCTTCGCCGACGAGCGTTCCGAATTCCTCCAGTGGCTGAAAATCTGGAACTGGTTCGAAGAAGCGATCGCGCACAAGAAGTCGAACAGGCAGTTGCAGGACGAGTGCCGCAAGAATTTTCTGTCGCAACTGCGGCTGCGTGAATGGCGCGACGTGCATTCGCAGCTGCTGACGGTAGTGCGCGAGCACGGCTGGCGTCTGAACGAGACCGAAGCGACCTTCGAGCAGATTCACCTTGCGTTGTTGACCGGCTTGCTCGGCAACATCGGCCTGAAGGCCGACGACGAACCGTATTACCTCGGCGCACGGGGCATCAAGTTCTATCTGTGGCCGGGTTCCGCGCTGGTGAAGAAGGCGGGTAAGTGGGTGATCGCCGCCGAACTGGTCGAGACGAGCCGTCTGTACGCGCGTTGTATCGCGAAGATCGAGCCGGAATGGATCGAGCGGATCGGTGCGCACTTGCTGAAAAAGTCGCTCTCCGAACCCCATTGGGAGAAGCGCGCGGCGCAGGTGTCGGCGTTCGAGCGCGCGATGCTGTACGGCCTGCCGATCTATCACCGGCGGCGCGTGAGCTTCGGCAAACAGGATCCGGCGCGCGCGCGCGAGTTGTTCATTCGCGGCGCACTGGTCGAAGGCGAATTCGATACGAAGCTCGCGTTCTTCGCGCATAACCGCAAGCTGCTCGCCGATATCGAGCAACTGGAACATAAGTCGCGCCGCCAGGACGTGCTGGTCGACGACGAACTGATCTTCGGCTTCTACGATCAGGCGTTGCCGCAGGGCATTTACACCGGCGCGTCGTTCGAGCGCTGGTATCGCGACGAGGTGAAAAAGAGCGGCCAGCCAGAGGACAAACTGCGCCTGTTGTATCTGTCGCGCGACGATCTGATGCGGCACGAAGCAGCCGGCGTGACGACCGATCTGTTTCCGAAGCGGATGACCATGGCGGGTGTCGAGATGGCGCTCACCTATCACTTCGAACCCGGTTCGCCGCGCGACGGCGTGACGCTCGCGGTGCCGCTCTATGCCCTCAATCAGGTCGATGCGCGGCGCTGTGAGTGGCTTGTGCCCGGCATGCTGAAAGAGAAGACGCAACTGCTGCTGAAGTCGCTGCCGCAGAAGCTGCGGCGTCATTGCGTGCCGCTGCCCGAGTACGCGGCAGGCTTTGTCGACCGGCATAGCGGTCCGCGTTTCGGCGCGGGCGGCGTGCTCGAGTCGCTGATCGCCGACATTCGCGAGCAGACCCAGGTCGCGATGAAGCAATCGGACTTCAAGCTCGAGACGCTGACGCCGCATCTGTTCATGAATTTCAAGGTCGTCGACGAGCATGGGCGGCAGCTCGCGATGGGCCGCAACCTGTCGCAACTGCGCGCCGAACTCGGCGGGCAGGCGCAACAGCATTTTCAGAAGATCGCCTCCAGTGCGGCTGGGGCGGCGTTGGCGGATGCGGGTGGCGGCAGTGTCGCGGCCGCGGCAGCAGGCGCTGCGCCGAGAGGCAAGGGCGCGGCACCCGGTCCGCAAACCGCGCCGCAAGATGGTGCGCCGGCCACTGCGCTGTACGAGAAGCTCACCACCTGGAATTTCGGCAAGCTTCCCGACTTGCTCGAAATTCGCCGCGGCGGGCAGACGCTGTTCGGTTATCCGGCGCTGGTGGATCGCGGCACGCACTGTGACGTCGAAGTGTTCGATTCGCCGGACGAAGCCGCGCGCATTCATCGCGCGGGACTGCGGCGCCTCTTCGCGTTGCAGTTGAAGGAGCCGATCAAGTACCTGGAAAAGAATCTGCCGGGCCTGCGCGAAATGGCGATGCAGTTCATGCCGCGCGGCACCCAGGAAGAACTGCGCGATCAACTCATCGACACCGCGCTCGACCGCGCGTGCCTGCAAGACCCGCTGCCTGCCGACGACGTCAGCTTCCACACGCGCCGCGACGAAGGCCGTAGCCGCCTGACTTTGTTGGCCCAGGAAATCGCCCGGCTGGTCGGTCAGATACTCACTGAGTACGCGACCGTGACGAAGAAGCTGGTGCAGGCAAAGTCGTTCACGGCGGCGCATGCGGACATGCAGAACCAGTTCGATGGACTGATCGGCAAGCGCTTCGTGGTCGACACACCGTATTCTCAGCTGGCGCATTTTCCGCGCTATCTGAAGGGTATCGCGCTGCGCATCGACAAGCTCAAGGCGGATTCCGCCCGCGACGCAAGGCAGTTCGCCGAATTCCAGCCGCTGTTGCAGAACTACCAGCGCGCGCTGGCGCAACGCGGCGGCGTGCTGGATCCGCGCTTGTCTGAATTCCGCTGGCTGTTGGAGGAGTTGCGGATTTCGCTATTCGTGCAGGAGTTGCGTACGCCGATGCCGGTATCGGTGAAGCGTCTCTACAAGGTGTGGGAATCGATGCAGCGCTGAGCGGCGCGTGGGGCGGGGCGCCGCGCATCCCCGTTTTTCCGCGTACCACACCCGCATCCACGTCAACCGCTGCCCCCGGCAAACGTTCTACAATGACGGCCGTTCTCCGAAGTGAGTTTTCATGCGTAAATTTCTTCTTCCCGGCGTGACTGCCACGTTCGCCGCAGGCGCTGCGCTGGTCGCCGCCGCAGGCTTTTTTTCTCCGGCCGCCCACGCCAACAGCGTGATCGTGCTCAATTCCGGCGAAGCCACGCTGAGCCTGATCGACGAGACGACTCGCCAGGTCGTCGGCACGGTGCCGACGGGCAAGGAACCGCATCACCTGATGGCCACGCCGGACAATTCGTCGCTGATCGTCGCGAATTCGGTGTCGAACAACCTGATGTTCGTCGATCCGAAGTCGGGCAAGGTGCAGCGCTGGGTCGAGAATATCGAGGATCCGTACCAGATCGGCTTTTCGCCTGACCGCAAGTGGGTCGTCACCACCGGTCTGCGTCTGGACCGCCTCGACATCTATCACTATGACGCCCAGAACAACATGACGCTGGCCTCGCGCCTGCCGCTCGCGGTCATGCCGAGCCACATGGCGTTCACCAACGACAGCAAGACGGTGTTCGTCACACTGCAGGTTTCGGGTGAGCTGGCCGCGATCGATCTGGCCACGCAAACCGTCAAATGGAAGATGAAGGTCGGCAAGGTGCCGGCCGGCCTGTGGATGACGCCCGGCGAAAAGTACCTGCTGATCGGCATGACCGGCGCGGATTACGTCGCTGTGGTCGACTGGCGCAATCAGAAGATCGTCAAGACGATCCAGACAGGCAAGGGGGCGCACAACTTCCGCTCGCTGGCTGACGGCAAGCACGTCGCGGTGTCGAACCGCGTTGCGAGCACGATCAGCATCATCGACGAAGACACGCTCACCAACGTCGGCGACATCACCGGTTTGATGCCGGGGCCGGACGACATGGAACTTTCCGCCGACAAACGCTATCTGTGGGTTACCTTCCGCTTCGCGAAGCACGTGGGCATCATCGACCTGAATTCGCGCAAGCTGATCCAGACGATTGCCGTCGGCCGTTCGCCACACGGTATCTATTTCTTCAATCGCGCGCCGGTGACGGCGCCGAACGGCGCGTAATGCAGCAGCGAGGCAGTACATCAACGGGCCGTCACGAATGAAATAACCAGGCTAGCACCATGTTCCATCTGATTTTTTCTTCCCTCGACAGCTTCGTCTCAGCCGTGCAGACGCTGCTGTACGTCGACGTGGTGCAGCCGCTGCTGTTCCGCTTCGACCTGATGGATTACGACGAAGACACTTTCGACAGCCTGTATTGGGTGCTCGTCGGCGTCTTCGAGGTGCTGGCGATGTACGCGGTGCTGCGCCCGCTCGAGGCGCTGCGCCCGGTTGAGCAGTGGGAAAACCGCAAGGCGGTACGGGTCGACGTGATCTACACCTGGATCGCCAAGCTCGGCATCCTCAACCTGTTCTTCTTTTTCGCGCTGCAGCCGTTCTTCGACAACGTGCAGGCCTGGCTGCGGCTGCACGACATCGCGAATATCGACTTCGACAATCTGTGGCCGGGCGTCACCACGCAGCCACTCGTCACGTTCGTGATGTATCTGCTGGTGCTCGATTTCGCCGGTTACTGGTATCACCGCTGGGAACATCGGTTCGGCGTGTGGTGGGAGCTGCACGCGGTGCATCACAGCCAGCAACAGATGTCGCTATGGTCGGACGACCGCAACCATCTGCTCGACGATTTGTTGCAGGCGTCGTTTTTCGCGGCGATCGCGCTGGTGATCGGCGTGCCGCCGTCACAATTCGTCGTGCTGGTGGCGATCACGAATCTCGCGCAGAGCGTGCAGCACGCGAACATCCGCCTGTACTTCGGCTGGCTCGGCGAGCGTCTGCTGGTCAGCCCGACCTTCCATCGCCGGCATCATGCGATCGGCTACGGCCACGAAGGGCTGAAGTACGGTTGCAACTTTGGAGTGCTGTTCCCGTGGTGGGACATGCTGTTTCGCAGTGTGTCGTGGAGCCGCGAAATGGAGCCCACCGGCATCCGCGATCAACTCGAAGGCCGCCGCTATGGCGACGGTTTCTGGGCGCAGCATTGGCTCGCTTTTGTGCGGATCGCCGGGCGGCTCTCGTCGAAGCGCCGCGTCGAAGGCAGCGGCTCCGCTGCAGTCTGAGTATTCTTCCTCCCGCGCCGCCGGTTTCCCCGGCGGCGCGTCGCGTGGTTTATCCTGTCCACGTTTTCGCGTGCGTTCCTGGTGCGCTTGTTGGACCGTGTCCTGGTCCGCATTCCGGTTCGTTTCGCTGTTCGGTTCCCCTTGTCCCATTGTTTTGTTCACCGGCACTGGCTCGCATGAATGATTTGTTGCGCTCGTTCGGACGCGCGCTCACAAGCGCGCTCCACCCGCGCATGCTCTGGCTGACCTTCATGCCGTTTCTCGCGGCAACGGTCGGGTGGGGCGTGATTCTCTGGTTTTCCTGGCAGACGCTGATCGGCGCGACCCGCACGTGGCTCGAAAGCTGGTCGTTTACCGTCACGCTTTATCATCTGTTCGACTGGCTCGGCTTTTCGGCGCTGCACACGGCAATCGCGCCTTTTATTGTGATTGCGATGGCGATTCCGCTGATCGTCGTCAGCGTGCTGCTGCTGATCGCCACAGTGTCGATGCCGGCGGTGATCCGCTTTCTGTCGGCACGGCAATTCGCGAGCCTTGAAATGCGCCGTGGCGGAACGTGGTACGGTAGTCTCGGCCAGGCGCTGTGGACCACGCTGGTGTGTCTGGTGCTGCTGATCGTCACGTTGCCGCTCTGGCTGGTGCCGCCGTTTTTTGCGCTGATTCCGCCGCTGCTGTGGGGCTGGCTGACCTATCGCGTGATGAGCTACGACGCGCTCGCGTTGCACGCGACGCGCGACGAACGGCGTGAGCTGGTGCGGCGTTTCCGGCTGCCGCTACTGCTGATCGGCATCGCCAGCGGTCTGCTGGGTTCGCTACCGACGCTGCTGTGGGCGTCGTCGGTATGGCTGATCGTGCTGTTCCCGGTGATCACCGCGGTGACGATCTGGATCTACGCGTTCATCCTCGTGTTTTCGGCCCTGTGGTTCGGCTACTACTGTCTGCGCGCGCTCCAGCGCATGCGCGCGGAAGAGCACGGCGCGCGGCACGCGGCGCCGGTTCCTTACTGATTAAACGGAAGAGGCGACAATGGCATTTGGCGTCATCATCATCGGCGATGAAATCCTGTCGGGCAGACGTATCGACAAGCATCTGCCGAAGGTCATCGAATTGCTGGGCGCGCGTGGGCTCTCGCTCGGCTGGGCGGAGTACATCGGCGACGATCCGGAGCGCATCACGGCGACGCTGCGCCGCACGTTCGCGTCGGGTGACATCGTGTTTTCGACGGGCGGCATCGGCGCCACGCCGGACGACCACACGCGCCAATGCGCGTCGGCCGCGTTAGGCGTGCCGCTCGAGCTGCATCCGGAAGCCGCCAGATTGATTCAGGAGCGCATCCGCGACATGCATCCGGCTAACTCGGCCACGCCGCTCGATCTCGATTCGGCGGAAAACCGCCATCGTCTGAACATGGGCACGTATCCGCAGGGCGCGTCGATCATTCCGAACGGCTACAACAAGATTCCGGGATTCTCGATCAAGGAGCACTACTTCGTGCCAGGCTTCCCGGTGATGGCGTGGCCGATGATCGAGTGGGTGCTGGACACTCAGTACGCGCACCTGCATCACGCAATGCCGCATGCGGAAAAGTCGCTGCTGGTGTTCGAGTTGCCGGAGTCACGCCTCACGCCGTTGATGGAAAAGATCGAGCACGACTTTCCGGGCGTGCGGGTATTCAGCTTGCCGAGCGTCGGCGATGCCGAGCGCGGTGGCGTGTATGCGCGGCATCACATCGATTTGGGCGTGAAGGGTGAACCCGAAGCGGTGGCGGCGGCGTTCGTCAAACTGCGCGAGGGCGTGCATCTGCTGGGCGGCGATATCGTCGAGCCGGAGGCTGCAGCTGCAGCTGCGGTTGCGGCTAAAGCGCGCGGTTGATCCACGCCACGCAAGCCATCTGCGCCGCGCGCCAAACCTCGGGCGCGCTCGCGCCCACGCCTGACCAAAGGCTCAGACGCAAGACTCGACGCATCATCGGCCTGTCACATCCAGCGCCGACGATGCGTACTTACACCGCGCGAACCACGCGCCGTCAAAAGCGATTCTGACGGACGCGAATCTTCTTTAGGCGCCAATCCACGGCAAGCCGCGAAAACACCAGCCCGACACCGTCTTCCGATGCCCCTGGCCGTCCTTGTCGCCCTCGAAGCCTTCCAGCAGGTCGTACGCCTTCGTGAAGCCAACCTGGGTGGCGGCGATCGCGGCGAGCTTGGAGCGCGCGGCGCTGCGGCACAGAAACAGCACCGGCGTATCGGGCGAGGCAGCCTGGCTCAGTTGTTCGAGGAATTCCTGGTTCGGCACGGCACCCGGGTAGCGAGTCCATTCGATATGCACGTATTGACCGTCGCCAATTACCGGCCGGCCAACCCAATCGAGTTCGGCGCGGGTGCGCACGTCGACGAGACGCGTGCGCGGGTCGAGTTGCAGCAGTTCGAACGCCTCCGCTGGCGACACCGCGCCCGCATAGGGCAACTGGTTCTCGGTGCGGCGTTTTTCCGCCTGGGCGTACAACTGTTCGAGCGTGCTCATGAGCGCAAATCTCCTTCCGTCCAAATGACCATTCTAGCGCGCGGCGTGCGGCGCGGATGCCGCCCACAGTCAGAGTCAGGGATGCGCACACGGCTGCCCATAAAATGCCCTGAACTGGTGCAAATCATTGAAAATGCACCAAAATAAAGATTAACTCGGCCTTCGCATTTGCGATGGCACTTATTTGGTGCATTGTTCCGTTCAAAGATATCGGGGCTGCATGCCATTCGGTGCGTGCATTCCCCGCAAACGCGCGCACAATATAGTTCTGCGCCTGCTTGGCGCATACGTGGCACAGAAGCTGCTTTATTGGTCCCGATCGACTTGTCCCAGCAAAATCTTTATGCCCCCTTCAACGATCCGGGGTGGACGCGCCGGGACGGGTCAGCTAGATTGGGCGGCGGCTGAACCCGCCGAATTCGTTAATCAGGAGATAGGTTATGAGTAAATCCGTGGCCGACGTCGTTCAACTCGTCAAAGACGAAGACGTCAAGTTTGTCGACTTCCGTTTCACCGACACGCGCGGCAAGGAGCAACACGTTTCGGTGCCGGTGTCGGCATTCGATGAAGACAAGTTCGAAAGCGGCCATGCGTTTGACGGTTCGTCGATTGCCGGCTGGAAGGGCATCGAAGCATCGGATATGTTGCTGGTCCCGGACGCGAACACGGCCTTCATCGACCCGTTCTACGAAGAGTCGACCCTCGTCCTGACCTGCGACGTCGTCGAACCGGCTGACGGCAAGGGCTATGAACGCGACCCGCGTTCGCTGGCAAAGCGCGCTGAAGCGTATCTGAAGAGCACCGGCCTCGGCGACACGGCCTACTTCGGTCCGGAACCGGAATTCTTCATTTTCGACTCGGTCCAGTGGAACACGGATCAGTCGGGCTGCTTCATCAAGATCGGTTCGGAAGAAGCACCGTGGTCGTCGGCGAAGGAATTCGAAGGCGGCAACACCGGCCACCGTCCGGGCACGAAGGGCGGCTACTTCCCGGTCGCTCCGGTCGACACGTTCCAGGACATCCGTTCGGAAATGTGCCTGTTGCTCGAACAGATCGGCATCCCGGTCGAAGTGCACCACCACGAAGTCGCGGGCCAGGGCCAGAACGAAATCGGCACGAAGTTCTCGACGCTGGTGCAACGCGCCGACTGGCTGCAGCAACTGAAGTACATTGTCCACAACGTCGCGCACACGTACGGCAAGACGGCAACGTTCATGCCGAAGCCGGTGGTCGGCGATAACGGTTCGGGCATGCACGTTCACCAGTCGATCTGGAAGGACGGCCAGAACCTGTTCGCAGGCAACGGTTACGCAGGTCTGTCGGAATTCGCGCTGTTCTACATCGGCGGCATCATCAAGCATGCTCGCGCGCTGAACGCGATCACGAACCCGTCGACGAACTCGTACAAGCGCCTTGTGCCGCACTTCGAAGCACCGGTGAAGCTGGCTTACTCGGCACGCAACCGTTCGGCATCGATCCGCATTCCGCACGTGTCGAACCCGAAGGGCCGCCGTATCGAAACGCGTTTCCCGGATCCGATGGCGAATCCGTACCTGTGCTTCTCCGCGCTGATGATGGCGGGTCTGGACGGCGTGCAGAACAAGATTCACCCGGGCGAAGCTGCCGACAAGAACCTGTACGACCTGCCGCCGGAAGAGGATGCAAAGATCCCGACCGTGTGTGCCGGCCTCGACCAGGCGCTGGACGCGCTGGACGCGGATCGCGAATTCCTGACGCGCGGCGGCGTGTTCACGGATGCGATGCTCGACGCGTACATCGAACTGAAGACGGGCGAGCTGCAACGCTATCGTCAGTCGGTGCACCCGATCGAGTTCGAAATGTACTACTCGCTGTAAACGGCAATGACGCTTCGCCCTTCAAACGGCGAAGCGCTTGCCCGACGCTCGCGATCGGTCACGAAGGGACGGCGGCGCCGTCCCTTTTTTGTTGAACCCGAATGAGTCGACTCGCAATGTTGGCGGCGTGCGGGCGTCGAGCAAGGCAACAAACGGTACATCTGATTTATCACCATCTCCTATCGGCCAGACTGCAAGATGGTTCTCAAGAATCTGATCAAGGCAAGGAAAGGGCACGAGCAGACGTTGTCGGATGACGCTCAGCTTGTCAGCTCCGGTTTGCTGCCCGGCTTAGAGGCGTTGCCGACGGTCGTGCTGGTGCTCGAAAAGCGCACGCTGCGCGTCGTGTTCGCGAACCCGTCGGCGGAGTCGATGCTGGAGCTCTCGCGCCGGCAACTGACGCAGATGGCGTGGCCGGACATCTTCACGAATGCGGACGAACTGCTCGCGACCATTTCCGCGATCGCCGCGCACCGTTTTCACGCGACGCATCTGGACGCCGTGCTCGAGCGTCCGGGCCACGAGCCGCTGCATGTGCATGCGATCGTCGGTTTTCTGGAAAGCGCGCAAGACTATGTGCTGCTCGAACTGTTCGAGAACGAGCGGCATTTACGCACCGACCGCGAGGAGCGCATCAACGACCTCACGGCGGTCAACAAACAACTGATCCGCAATCTCGCGCACGAGATCAAGAATCCGCTTGGCGGGATTCGCGGCGCGGCGCAATTGCTCGAATTCGAACTCGGCGAGCGCCAGCGCGACGAGTTGCGCGAGTACACGCAGGTCATCATCAAGGAATCGGACCGGCTGCAAACCTTGGTCGACCGCTTGCTCGAGCCGCACCGTCATCCGCATATCGTCGGCGACGTGAATATTCACGAGGTGTGCGAGCGCGTGCGCCAGGTGATTCTCGCGGAGTTTCCGCGCGGTCTGACGATCGAACGCGATTACGACGTGAGCGTGCCGGATTTGCGCGGCGACAAGGAGCAACTGATCCAGGCGCTCCTGAACATCGTGCGCAATGCGGCCGAAGCGTTGCGCGAACGTATTTCGCAAGGCGACGCGCGCATCGAATTGCGCACCCGCGTTGCCCGCAAGATCACGGTGTCGAAACGCTTATGTAAGCTGGCACTGGACTTGCATATCATTGATAACGGCCCAGGCATTCCCGAGGAAATCCGTGACCGCATTTTCTATCCGCTCGTGTCGGGGCGCGAGGACGGCAGCGGTCTCGGTCTGACGCTTGCGCAGACCTTCGTGCAACAACACGACGGCCTGATCGAAGTGGATAGCCGGCCGGGCCATACCGAGTTTCAGATTCTGCTGCCGCTCGACTGCTAACACCAAACGCACCTCAAGACTTCTGACCGAACTATATGAAGCCGATCTGGATAGTAGACGACGATCAATCGATTCGCTGGGTGCTCGAAAAAGCGCTCGCCCGCGAAAACTTCGCGACGCGCAGCTTCGCGAATGTGCGCGAGGCATCGGCCGCGCTCGATCACGACAGCCCACAAGTGCTGGTGTCCGACATCAGGATGCCTGGAGGCTCCGGCCTCGAATTGCTGCAAACCGTGCGTGACAAGGTTCCCGGCTTGCCGGTCATCATCATGACGGCGTTCTCGGACCTGGATAGCGCGGTCGCCGCGTTCCAGGGCGGTGCGTTCGAGTATCTCGCCAAACCGTTCGACGTCGACAAGGCGGTCGAATTGATCCGCCGCGCCGTCGACGAAAGCATGCGCGGCGAACAGACGTGGGACGACCGCGTCGCCGATGCACCGGAAATGCTCGGCCAGGCGCCGGCGATGCAGGATATGTTTCGCGCGATCGGCCGCCTGTCGCATTCGGCTGCCACCGTGCTCATTACCGGCGAATCAGGCACCGGGAAGGAACTGGTCGCGCGTGCGTTGCACCGACATAGCCCACGCGCGAACGGTCCCTTCATCGCTTTGAACACGGCGGCGATTCCGAAGGATCTGTTGGAATCCGAACTGTTCGGTCATGAGCGCGGCGCATTTACGGGCGCGCAGGCCATGCGCCAGGGGCGCTTCGAACAGGCCGAGAACGGCACGCTGTTTCTCGACGAAATCGGCGATATGCCGTTCGATTTGCAGACACGCCTGTTGCGCGTGCTGTCGGATGGGCAGTTCTATCGCGTCGGCGGCCACAATCCGTTACGCGCCAATGTGCGCGTGATCGCGGCGACGCACCAGAATCTCGAATCGCGCGTGCGCCAGGGGCTGTTCCGCGAGGACTTGTATCACCGGCTCAATGTGATCCGCTTGCGTTTGCCCGCCTTGCGCGAGCGCAGCGAAGACATTCCGCTGCTCACGCGCCACTTCCTGCAAAAGAGTGCGCGCGATCTGGGCGTCGAACCGAAACGTGTGTCGGAGGAAGCGCTCGCGTATCTGGCGTCGTTGCCGTTTCCGGGCAACGTGCGGCAACTGGAGAATCTCGCCAACTGGCTGACGGTGATGGCGCCGGCGCAGACCATCGAGATCAAGGATTTGCCGCCGGACCTCGGGCCGGCGCAAGCGGGCGTGACCGACCTCGCGGGTGGCGGCGGCGTGCTCGGCACCGGCGAAGCCGGCCTTGCCGGCGGCGCTCCGGTCAACGGGACCAGCGCGTCGACACTGCCGGCCACGGCAGGCGGCATGCCGGTCACGACACCCGTCAGCGCCTGGGAAGGCGGCTTGCGTACCGAAGTCGCGCGGATGTTGCGTGAGAACGCTGCGGATGTGATGGACGAACTCGCGCGCCGTTTCGAAGCCGCGGTGATTCGCGAAGCGCTGGATTTCACGCGTGGGCGCAAGGTCGAAGCGGCGGAACGGCTCGGCATCGGCCGCAATACGATTACCCGCAAGATTCAGGAACTCAACCTCGAGCCTTGAGGTTTGTATCGCCGGCCGGGGCGGCTCGAATGTCGCCCCGGCTGCTCGTCAAAAAGCCTTTGGGCTCCCGCAAGGCATAATCGACGCTGTTTTCATTCGACAGTTCGCGATGCCTGCTTCTCCGGTTCCCTTTTCCTGGCCGCTTTCCCCCGATCCCTTTTTGTCGCTCGAGGCGCTCGACGACCCTGACGCGCTTGCGTGGGTCGAAGCGCAGAATGCCCGCACGCGCGCGGCATGGTGCGGCAGCGCGGCGTTCGACACGCTCAAGCAAAAGCTCGCGGATGCCTATCTGCCGCGCGAGCGCCCGGTCATCCCCGATCGCTGGATGGATTGGGCCTACGATCTATGGCAGGACGAGCGCAATCCGAAAGGTATCTGGCGGCGCACGCCGTGGGCCGCCTGGCGTAGCGGCGTACCCGTCTGGCAGAACCTGCTCGACTTCGACGCGCTCGGCGCCGCGGAAGGCATGCCATGGGTTTGCGTCGAACTCGATATTCTTTATCCGGACGGCGATCGTGCGCTGATCACGCTGTCGCCGGGCGGCTCGGATGCGCTGGTGGTGCGCGAGTTCGACATCGATGCCCAGCGGTTTGTCGACGATGGTTTCGTCATCGGGAAGGCCGGCAAGCATACGGCTTCATGGATCGATCGCAATACGCTTTACGTCGGTTGGGACAATGGCCGCAAGACGCTGACGCGCTCCGGCTATCCGCGCGACGTGCGGCGCTGGACGCGGGGCAGTGCGCTGGCTGCGGCGCCGGTCGTGTTCAAAGGCACGTTCGACGATATCGGCGTCGAAGCGCACTACGATCCGGTCGAGCAGCGCCACACGGTGGTGAGCAGCGTCGATTTCTTCGATTCGCATACGTATTACCTCGCCGCCGCCGATGCTGTCGATGTCTGGCGGCAGTACGACGTGCCGTCGCACGTGGCGGTCGGCGGCTGGCAGGGCTGGTTGCTGCTGGAGCCCCGGTTCGATTGGGATTGCAATGGCGTGCGCTTTTCCGGCGGCGCGTTGCTGGCGATCCGCGAAGCCGCCTTTTTGCGCGGCGAGCGCGAGATGGTGCCGCTCTTCACGCCGACGCCGCAAACGTCCGCCTGCGAGTGGACCCATACGCGTCGCCATCTGATCGTTTCATACCTTGAGGACGTGCAGAGCAGGACCGTCTTGTGGGCCCCGTCACAATCCGCCGATGAAACGTGGCAATGGACTCAGCGCCTCTTTCCGTCGCGCGGCGACGAGCAAGCCGACGTCTCGCCGGTCGAACCGACGTTGAACGACGAAGTGTTCGTCGATACCGACGATTACCTGCAACCGCCCGCGTACTGGCTCGCCGATCTCGCCCGTGACGATCTGACCGACTGGGAATTGCTCGACCGCTGGCCGACTCAGTTCGACGCGGCGCCGTTCGCCGTGACGCGCGGCCATGCGGTGTCCGCCGACGGCACGCGGGTGCCGTACACCGTGATCGCGCCACGTGCGGCGCAACCCCATATGCAACAGCACACGCGGCCTTGCCTGCTCAACGGCTACGGTGGCTTCGCGATTCCGCTGACACCGAACTATCTGGCCGGGCCGGGCATCGGCTGGCTGGAGCGGGGCGGCGTGTATGTGGTCGCGCATATTCGCGGCGGTGGCGAGTTCGGCACGCAGTGGCACACGGCGGCGCAAGGCGAGCATCGTCAACGCGCGTTCGACGACTTCATCGCAGTCGCCGAGGCGCTGATCGACAGCGGCGTGACGAGCGCCGCGCAACTCGGCATTCAGGGCGGCAGCAACGGCGGCTTGCTGGTGGCGGCGTGTATGGTGCAGCGGCCCGAGTTGTTCGGCGCGGTGGTCTGCGAAGTGCCGCTGCTCGATATGAGCCGCTATCACCTGCTGCACGCGGGCGCGTCTTGGATCGACGAATACGGCGATCCGGACGAGCCCGACGAAGCGCGCGTGCTGGCCGCCTATTCGCCCTATCATCGCGTCGCTTCCGATGTGGCGTATCCGCCGGTGCTGTTCACGACATCGACTGCCGACGACCGCGTGCATCCGGGCCATGCGCGCAAGATGGCCGCGCGGATGCAGGCGCTCGGCGCCGACAAGGTTTGGTATCGGGAGAACACGGAAGGCGGGCACGGCGGCTCCGATGAACTGGAGCAGGCCGGGCATGATGCGATGGTGTTCGAATTCTTGTGGCGCTGTTTGAGCGGCCCGGCCGCCTGATAAGGCTCAGCCCTTGTGTCCGGCCGGGTATGGGCAGACTCGGCTGGATCAGTCGATCTGCGCCACGACCGGCGCATGGTCCGACGGCTGCTCCCACTTGCGCGGCGTCTTGTCGACTTCGCAAAGCGAGCAGGCTTGCGCAAGCGCTTTCGACAGCAGAATGTGGTCGATCCGCAACCCGGCGTTGCGGCGAAACGCCATCATCCGGTAGTCCCACCACGAGTAGATCTTTTCCGGCTGGTCGAACAGACGGAACGCATCGGCAAGACCGAGATCGATCAGCCGCACGAACTCGGCACGCTCTTCAGGCGACACCAGATTCTGGCCTTCCCATGCTTTCGGATCGTGCACGTCGCGATCTTCGGGCGCGATGTTGTAGTCGCCGAGTAATGCGAGTTTCGGAGACAACGCCATTTCGCTCGCGATCCAGTCGTGCAGCGCGGCCAGCCAGCGCAGCTTGTACGCGAATTTATCGGTGCCCGGCGCCTGGCCGTTCGGGAAGTACGCGGAGATGATGCGCACGCCTTCGACGGTCGCGGCGATCACACGTTGCTGCGGGTCTTCGAAGCCAGGAATATTGCGCACGACGCTGGTTTCGTCGACGTTCAGGCCTTCGCGCACCAGGATGCCGACGCCGTTATACGTCTTCTGGCCCGCGTACCAGCTCCGATAGCCTTTCGCCTTGAGCTCGGCGCGCGGGAATTTATCGTCGGTCAGCTTCAGTTCCTGTAGACACAGGACGTCGGTGTGACTGGTTTCGAGCCAGTCGATCACGTGCTGCTGGCGGACTTTGAGGGAATTGACGTTCCAGGTGGCGATTCGCATGTCGTTCGGTAAATTGTGTTCGCCAGGCGGCGAGAGGGTGCCGGTTAGCCGGCTTCAGCGCTGCAATCGCCGCTATCATGCACCGGTTTGCAAATTCAGGTCCAGCGCAGTGCAGCAAAACCGCTAATCCGGCGTCCCCGACAGCCCCAAAATATTTACGCGTCCGCCACTTGCCGCAGCGTATAGTGGGACCACACTCACGCGCATCGGGGAAGCATCATGGCCGAATTTTATCCAGCCCTTTATAAGGACTTCGAAGTGCATCCGTTGGTGTTTTCGCGGGAGTTCGACAAGTTCGACGGCCACAAGCGTTACGCCGAAGGTTACGACGTCGCGGTGCGTGTCTGCCGTCCGGGCGCAATCAGCGGTTCGAAGGCAAGCCGTGTGTTCCGGCTTGTGTTGCCGGCTACGTTCTCCGATTTCGGCGTCGCCAAACGCAGCGCAAGCCAGTACGGCGCGGATATCATCGACGGCAAAGTGGAAGGCGCAACAGTCTCCGATCTTTAAGCGCGCAGGCGCACTGTCTGTGTCGTTCGAAATAATTTCGCACGATTGTTTGACGCTTCGCGAACATCTCTATACAATCCGGTTTCTCTGACGCGGGGTGGAGCAGTCTGGCAGCTCGTCGGGCTCATAACCCGAAGGTCGTAGGTTCAAATCCTACCCCCGCAACCAAGCATTGTTGAAAGCCCGCTGGCGTAAGCCACGCGGGCTTTTTAACTTCTGGCATCGCTCACGTTGTCGTGTCGCTCACTCGGAATCGATCGCCCATTGCACCGCCGCTTGCGCATGCAACGCGGTCGTATCGAACACTGGCAGCGCCGAATCCTCCGGCTTGATCAGCAACGTGATTTCGGTGCAGCCGAGAATCACCGCCTGCGCGCCACGCGCGGCAAGCCCTTCGATCACACGTTGATACACCGCACGCGAGCCGCCATTCACGTTGCCGTGACATAGCTCGTCGTAAATGATGCGGTGCACGTCCGCGCGCTCGGCTTCATCGGGAATCAGCGTGTCGAGGCCATAGCGCTCGCGCAGGCGCCCCGTGTAAAACGTCTGCTCCATCGTATAGCGCGTGCCGAGCAAGCCCACTCGCTCGATGCCGGCGGCCCGCAGCGCCGTGCCGGTCGGATCGGCGATATGCAGAAACGGTACCTTGATCGCCTGTTCGATCGCTTCATACACGCGGTGCATCGTGTTGGTCGCCAGCATCACGAGATCGGCGCCGCCTCGTTCAAGGTGCCGCGCGGCATCGGCCATCTGTTCGCCGAGCGCGGCCCAGTTGCCGGCGCGCTGGTTCGCTTCGATCGACGCGAAGTCGACCGTCAGCATCAGGCTGCGTGCGTTGTGGTGGCCGCCAAGCCGCGCCTTCGCGTGGCGATTCATGAGCCGGTAATACTCGGTGGACGATTCCCAACTCATCCCGCCGATCACGCCGATCGTTTTCATCCGCTTGCTCCGCTGTTCGATGATGTGCGCCGTTGCGCGTCGAAGTCGAAGGCCGAGTATAGGCGGGCGGCAGGGTGCGCAGCCGGTACGGATTTGCAGCTGCGCGCCGGTACGGCGCCTTGATAAAACGCCGGCACGCGCATTCTGACGCCGATAGAATCGATATCAGTCAAAGAGGGTCGAAGAAGCTTAAAGGGAGCGATACATGGATCTGATCATCCGCCGCGCAATGCTGCCGCCTGGCGCCGCACTGCAGCAAAAGCAGCCGGTCGACATCGGCATCGAAGCGGACCGCATCGTCGCTGTCGAGTCGAATCTGGTAGCGGCCGCGCGCGAAGAAATCGACGCGGCCGGCTTGCTCGTCACGCCGCCGTTCGTCGATCCGCATTTCCACATGGACGCGACGCTGTCGTACGGACTGCCGCGCGTGAACGCGTCCGGTACGTTACTGGAAGGCATCGCGCTGTGGGGTGAGCTCAAACCGGACCTGACGCAGGAAGCACTGATCGAGCGCGCGTTGCAGTACTGCGACTGGGCAGTCGCGCGCGGTTTGCTGGCGATCCGCAGTCATGTGGATGTGTGCGATCCGCGTTTGCTCGCGGTCGAGGCGCTGGTCGAAGTGAAGCGCCGCGTCGCGCCGTATCTCGACTTGCAACTGGTCGCGTTTCCGCAAGATGGCCTCTTGCGCAGTGCCGGCGCATTCGAGAATCTCAAGCGTGCGATTGCGATGGGTGTCGACGTGGTCGGCGGGATTCCGCATTTCGAGCGCACGATGGCCGACGGCGCTCAGTCCGTGCGCCTGTTGTGTGAATACGCGGCGGAGCAAGGCTTGCGCGTCGACATGCATTGCGATGAGTCGGACGATCCGATGTCGCGCCATATCGAAACGCTCGCGGCCGAAACCCATCGGCTCGGTTTGCACGGGCGCGTGACCGGCTCGCATCTGACCTCGATGCATTCAATGGACAACTACTACGTCAGCAAGCTATTGCCGCTGATGCGCGAGTCGGGCGTCGCCGCGATCGCCAATCCGCTGATCAACATCACGTTGCAGGGCCGCAGCGACACGTATCCGAAACGGCGCGGCATGACGCGCGTGCCCGAGATGATGGCGGCCGGCATCAACGTCGCGTTCGGTCACGATTGCGTGATGGACCCGTGGTACAGCCTTGGCTCCGGCGACATGCTCGAAGTCGCGCACATGGGCTTGCACGTGGCGCAGATGACGGGTGTCGAGGGCATGCATGCGTGTTTCGATGCGGTCACGGTGAACGCCGCGCGCATTCTCGGCCTTGAAGGCTACGGCGTCGCGCCGGGCTGCGCGGCGAATCTCGTGCTGCTCGATGCACGCGATCCGGTCGAAGCGATTCGCTTGCGCGCCGCACGGCTCGCCGTGGTGAGTCGTGGCAAAGTGGTGAGCCGCGCGCCTGCTGCACGCGCGGCGCTGTCGCTCGAAGGGCGTCCGTCGCAGGTGGACTTCAAACTGCACCGCGGTTAGCCGCAGCGCCGAGCGCTCGACTCGAATAAAAAAAGCCGGTGCTTGCTCGCGCAAGTCACCGGCTTTTTTATCGGCGCTAACTAACAGACCAAACTCGAGACCAAACCCGAGACCCATCCCGCCGATATTTCAACTCATCAATGCGCCGCCGGCGTCATGCCGTTGTGCCGCAACAGCGCGTCGATGTTCGGCTCGCGGCCGCGGAACGCCTTGAACGATTCCATCGCCGGGCGGCTGCCGCCCACTTCCAGAATCTCCTTGCGATAACGCATGCCGGTTGCCGCATCGAGCACGCTGCCGCTGGCCGCTTGCGCCGCTTCTTCGAACGCGGCATACGCATCGGCGGACAAGACTTCGGCCCACTTGTAGCTGTAGTAGCCGGCCGCATAACCGCCCGCGAAAATATGGCTGAACGTATTCGGCCAACGCGAAAACTCGGCTTGCGGCACCACATGGAAGCGCTCGTTGATCTCGCGCGCCAGATCGGTGGCGTTCTTTGTACCTGAAGTATCGAAATCGACGTGCAGTTGCATGTCGAACATCGAGAACACGATCTGCCGCAGCGTGCCGAGACCGCTCTGGAAGTTCTTCGCCGCCAGCATCTTGTCGAACAGATCGCGCGGCAGCGGCCTGGCGGTTTCGACGTGTGACGTCATGTCGCTCAACACGTCCCACTCCCAGCAGAAGTTTTCCATGAATTGCGACGGCAACTCGACCGCGTCCCACTCGACGCCGTTGATGCCCGACACGCCCAGTTCGTCGACACGCGTGAGCATGTGATGCAGACCGTGGCCGAACTCGTGGAACAGTGTGATCACTTCGTCATGCGTGAAGCAGGCGGGCTTACCGCCAACCGGCGCCGAGAAGTTACAGGTCAGATACGCGACCGGCGATTGTACGCCGCCATGCGTGTGCTTGTGACGGCCGCGCGCATCGTCCATCCAGGCGCCGCCGCGTTTGCCTTCGCGTGCATACAGGTCGAGATAGAACTGCGCGACGAGGCCGCCGTCCTGATTCTCGACGCGGAAAAAGCGCACGTCCGGATGCCATACGGCCGCTTCGTCGCGACGGATGCGCACGCCGAACAGCGTCTCGGTCACCTTGAAGAGGCCCTTGAACACCGCGTCTTCCGGGAAGTATTGTTTGACTTCGTTCTCGGAGAACGAATAGCGCTTCTGACGCAGACGTTCGGCGGCGAACGTCATGTCCCACGGTTGCAGCTCGGTCATGCCCAGTTCGTTAGCCGCGAATTCGCGCAGTTCCTTCCAGTCCTGTTCGGCATGCGGACGCGCGCGCGTGGCGAGGTCTTCGAGGAAGGCCATCACTTGCGCGGGCGACTCGGCCATCTTCGGCGCGAGCGACACTTCGGCGAAGTTGTTGAAGCCGAGCATGTGCGCCTCTTCGGCGCGCAGCTTCAGCTGTTCGGCGAGGACCGCCGTGTTGTCCCATTCGGGTTTGCCGTTGCCGTATTGCGGGCCGAGTTCGGATGCGCGCGTCACATAGGCGCGGTACATCGCTTCGCGCATCGGACGATTTTCCGAGTACTGCATGACCGGAAAATACGAGGGGAAGTGCAGCGTGAATTTATAGCCGGTCTTGCCGTCGCGTCCGGCGGCTTCTTTCGCGGCTTCGATCACGTCTTCGGGCAGGCCGGCCAGTTCGGCCTCATTGCCGGCTCCGACGAGGTACGCGTAGGCGTTGGTCGCATCGAGCACGTGATCCGAAAACGCCTTCGACAAGGCTGCCTGGCGCTCCTGCAATTCGGCGAAATGCGGTTTCTGGTCTTCCGGCAATTCCGCGCCGGACAAACGGAAGTCGCGCAGCGCATTGCTAAGGATTTTCTTGCGCTCGCCGGTCAGCGATGCAAAATCGCCGCTCGCGTTGAGCGCCTTGTACTTCTCGTACAGCGCGAGATTTTGTCCGACGCTCGACCAGAATTCGGTCACGCGCGGCAGATTTTCGCCGTACACGGCACGCAGCTCCGGCGTATCGGCAACTGCGTTCAAATGGCCGACCACGCTCCAGGCGCGCGAGAGCGGCTCGGTGGCGCGCTCGACCGGCTCGACCACGTCGGCCCATGAGGCGGGCGTAATGGGCTGGGCGGCGCGTTCGACGGCGGCGCTCGCATCGGCAAGCAGCACGTCGAGGGCGGGCGTGACGTGTTCGGGGCGGATCTCGCCAAAGCGCGGCAGGTCGGAGAAATCGAGGAGCGGATTGTCGTGTGTCGAGGGGGTGGTGGACATAAGGCTTCCTGTCTGACGCGGGTGAACGGGTAATCTCGGTGAATCGACGCAGTGAATCGGCGGGCGCGCTGACAACCCAAGCACGCCCGATATAGCCATTATTGGGGCGGGGCGCGCCGATTCCAATCCGTCGACAGACAAATTATCAGATGTCGCGGCGCTGTGCGCGGGCGCGAGGTGTCGCGCGGGTGCTTGCGCGTCGCTTGGGTGTCGCGTGTGTGTCGTTTAGGCGTGCGGACTTGGCCGCTTCACTTTGTGCGAAAACGAACGGTGAAAATTGCTGCCGCGCCGCATTGTGGAGAGTCGCCGTCCGCCAGCAGCACTCTCTGCAAGAGGTATCGATGAATCCGCTTTCGCATGCTCTATCGCGCAACGGCAACAATTTCGACCTCGTGCGGCTGCTTGCCGCCGTCGCCGTGGTGTATGGCCATTCGTATCTGCTGCAAGCGCCCGACGGCACGACCGATTGGGTCCAGAACGCGCTCGGCTTCGACGGTTTCGGGGCGCTCGGCGTCTACGCGTTCTTTCTACTGAGCGGCATGCTGGTGACCGCCAGCTTCGACCGGCAACGCTCGGTGCCGCGCTTCGTCGCGTTGCGCATCGCGCGTCTGTGGCCGGCGGTGGCGGGCGGCTCACTGGTGACGGTGCTCCTGATTGGGCCACTCTTTACAACGCTGCCGCTGCGCGACTATTTCGCCTCCAGCGTGACGTGGGCCAACCTGGACAACTTCTCGACCATCGTGCTGAAAACAGGCTGGGTGCTGCCCGGCGTATTCGAGCACAACCGGTTTGTTTTCGACGTCTGCGCGCCGCTGTGGACGCTGCCGCTCGAAGTGCGCTGCTATCTGATCGTGCTCGTGACCGGCATGCTGGGGTTGCTGTCGAGCCCGCGCGGCGTCGTGCTGGCAGTGGCGCTCGGTTGCGCCGCGTTCGTCCTGCGTGTGCATGCGCCGCATTTGCAGGTCGGGTTGCGTGATTTCAGTGAAACGCCCGGCGGCTATTCGTTCTGGCCGGAGCCGTTTTTCATGGTCGGGATGCTGCTGTATGGCTGGCGTGAGCGGATCGACATTAATGGGCTGATGGCCTTCGCGCTGCTGATGGTCTTTCTCGTCTTCCGCGATACGGCCGGCGCACAGCCGCTGTTCTATCTGGCCTTTGTGTACGGCGTGCTGTGGGTGGGCACGACGCCGCTCCTGCGCCGCTTCGTGCCGCGCCACGATTACTCGTATGGGATCTATCTGTATGGCTTCATGATGCAGCAATGCGTCGCGAGTATCGCGCCGCACTTGAGCCATGTGACGGCCGTGCTGATTGCCGCGCCGTTTATCTTGCTGTGCGCGGCGCTGTCCTGGCACTTCGTGGAACGGCCGGTGCTGAAGTGGTGCCGGCGGCGTCTCGCGCGTTCAGACGCGCCGAGCGCCGCGGGCATCTCTCCACGTGATCACGTCGCGCGTTGAGCGTGTCGGAGGCGTTGTTGACCGGCATGATTCGATGTCGATGGATAAGGCCTAAAAAAACCGCCTTAAAAGCCGGCGAAAAGCGTTTCGCCGGCTTTGCGCTATCTTTGCAGCGTTTAAGCTTTCGCGGCTTCGCGTTCGGCGGCTTCGATCGTGTTGACGAGCAGCATCGTGATGGTCATCGGACCGACACCGCCCGGCACCGGCGTGATGTAGCCGGCTACTTCCTTGACGCCCGCGAAATCGACGTCGCCGCACAGCTTGCCGGCCTCGTCGCGATTCATGCCGACGTCGATCACGGCCGCGCCCGGTTTCACCATGTCCGCCGTGAGAATGTTGCGCAAGCCGGTGGCGGCGACCACCACGTCGGCGTGACGCGTATGGGCGGCCAGATCGCGCGTCTTGCTATGGCAGATCGTGACGGTCGCACCGGCTTCGAGCAGCAGCAGCGCCATCGGCTTGCCGACAATGTTCGAGCGGCCGATCACCACCGCATTCGCGCCTTTCAGCGGAATTTCGTAGGCGGCCAGCATCTTCATCACGCCGTACGGCGTGCACGGACGGAACAGCGGCTGGCCGGTCATCAGCGCGCCGGCATTGGCGACGTGAAAACCGTCGACATCCTTTTCCGGGGCGATCGCCTCGATCACCTTGTGGCTGTCGATATGCGGCGGCAACGGCAGTTGCACCAGAATGCCGTGGATCCGCGGATCGCGGTTCAGTTCGTCGATGCGCGCGAGCAGATCGGCTTCCGGCAAATCGGCCGGATAGCGGTCGAACGACGAGCCGAGGCCGTTGTCGTTACACGCCTTGACCTTGTTGCGCACATACACTTCGCTGGCCGGATTATCGCCGACCAGCACCACGGCGAGGCCAGGCTGATGCCCGCGGGCGGTGAGGGCGGCGGCGCGCGTGGCGACTTCGGCGCGCAGGGTCTTGGAAAGGGCTAGGCCGTCGATCAGTTTGGCAGTCATGGTCGGTCGAGATGGGCGGTTTGGAAAGCGGGACGACGCTGGCGCGCGGCACGCCCGGTGGCGCTTTTCCGCGAACCTGTCGGTTTGGGAAAAGCGCGCGGCGCGAATCGGAAAGACGCGCGCCGCTGCGAAGTCCAACATTATACCGGCGCGGCCCTCGCGCGCCGCGCGCGCCTTGCATTGCGGGAGAAAGAGCAGAAAGCGGAGGGAGATGGCGGAAGGAATGCGGGAGGGCCGGACTTTCGATAGTCCGGCCGCGCTACGCCTCAAAGACGATCAGGTGCGTACAACGCCTGTTGCACGCATCGCCTTTATTGCGCTTGCTGTGGCTTGTTCGACAACGCGAGGCGCAGCAGATCGGCGACCGTGTTGACGTTGAGCTTTTCCATAATGTTCGCGCGGTGTGCTTCGACCGTCTTGATGCTGATGCCGAGATCGTCGGCAATCTGCTTGTTCAGGCGGCCGGCGATGATGCGCTCGAGCACCTGATGCTCACGCGCGGTCAGCTTGCCCAGTCGCTCGGCGGCAGCGCGCTGTTGCTGCACGCTGCTGCTTTCGCTGCGCGCCTTGTCGAGCATGCGCTCGACCAGCTTGCGCAACTCGGCTTCGTCGAACGGCTTTTCGATGAAGTCCATCGCACCTTTTTTCATCGTCGACACGGCCATCGGCACGTCGCCGTGACCCGTCACGAAGATGATCGGCAGCGACGCGTTGTCGGCGATCAGGCGTTCCTGCAACTCGAGCCCGCTCATGCCGGACATCCGCACATCGAGAATCAGACACGCGATCTGGCCCGGATGCTGATGCGGCTGCCATGCGTCGATGAACTGCTCGGCGCTGGAGAAGCATTGCACGCGGTAGCCGTTCGCCTCCAGCAGCCAGCGCAGCGAATCTCGCACGGCCTCGTCGTCGTCGACGACAAAGACTGTTTCCTGTGTGGTGACTGGGCTGTTCATAGCTCTCCCGTAACGGTTTGTGGTGTCGGCGCCTCTGACCCGCCGTTGCTCGGGCCGTCAGGCTCTCCAATAGGCAGACTGCAATGGAACGTGGCGCCTATGACGTGGCCGTCAGATTCGACGTTGTTGACCACCCACAAGCGACCGCGGTGCGATTCGATAATCGAACGGCAGATGTTCAACCCCATGCCCATACCATCGGACTTGGTGCTGTAAAACGGTTCGAACAGCCGCTCGGCTGTCGCTTCGTCGACGCCCGGTCCCTGGTCGACGACGCTGATGCAAACAAACCCGCCTTCCAGCCGTACGACCACGCGAATCACGGGATCGACCGCATTCGGGCGCGCCTCGTGCATGGCCTCGGCGCCGTTCTTCAGCAGGTTGACCAGCACCTGCTCGATCAGCACCGGATCGACATAGATCACCGGCAGGCGCGAGCGCAGATCGGTGACGATGCGAATGCGCCGCTTGCGCGCTTCGAGTTCGGCGAGACCCACCGCGTCCGCGACGATATCGGCCACGCGCGTCGCCTGCCGTTTCGGCTCGCTGCGTTTGACGAACTCGCGAATGCGCTTGATGATCATGCCGGCCCGCACTGCCTGCTGAGCGGTTTTTTCGAGCACGGGCAGCAGGTTGTCCGGGGTCGTTCGACCGGATTTAACCAGTGCTACGGTTCCGGAGCAATAGTTATTGATCGCGGCGAGCGGCTGGTTCAGTTCGTGCGCGAGCGATGAGGCCATTTCGCCCATCGTCATCAGACGGCTGGTGAACTGCAGCTTTTCGTCCTGCTGACGCGAGAGTTCCTGAGCCCGCTTGCGCGTGGTGATGTCGGTCGCGATCTGCATCTGCGCGAGGTGGCCGTCCACCCACTGAATGTACTGGCGGCGCACTTCGAACCATTTCTGGATGCTTTGCACGTAGATTTCCTGCGCGTCGGCGGTGCTTTCGGTCAACGCGGCGGCGGGCAGGCCTGCGTATGTATCCACCATATCGATCGAATCGGACGACGCCTGTGCGCTATCGAACCCGCCGCCCGCCAACTCCAGGTGACCGTCCGGGCGGATGCCGAACAGGTGGCGGTAATAGCGGTTGGCGAACAGCAGTTCGGCCTCGTCGGCGGCCAGCACCGAGACGGCGGCGTCGAGACTTTCGAGCACGGTGGTGAAGCGCTCGTGCGCGGCCGCGAGTTCCTCGCGCGCGCGTTTCGGCTCGGTGATGTCAGTCATCGACGACATCCAGCCGGTCTGGCGGCCCGAGCTGTCGATCAGCGGCGACACGTACAGACGCGCGTGGAACAGCGAACCGTCTTTGCGGCGCACTCGCAGTTCGAAGCCCGAGGAGGGCGCCTTGCCGCGCAGCGTCATGTCGAGCTGGCGTTGCATCTCAGGGTAAGCGTCGCGCGGCCAGTAGGCGAACGGCGCGTTCTTGCCCACCAGATCGCTTTCGTCCCAGCCGGTCATGCGGCAGAACGCCGGATTGACGTGGGTAATGCGGCCGTGCATGTCGAGCACGCGCATACCGATCAGCACCGAGTTTTCCATGGCGCGCCGGAAGAACGCTTCGGCGTACAGCGCCTGCTGCGCTTCGAAACGTTGCCGGGTGTGTTTCCACAAGCTCCACAGACTCCACAACACGAAGCACGACAAGCCGGCCACCAGCCAGACCAGCGTGTTGTTCGTGAAGTTGGTCATCTGCGGGAACGCGTAGACGCGCACCGAGACGCCCTGGCCCGGCGGGTCCAACGGCAGGTCGTAGAACATGTCGCGCGGCAGGCGCGGGCGGGTCGACGTGGTGGTCAACTCGCGGTTGTTCACGTCGATGATCGAGATTTTGTATTTGGCCGACAACTCGGGCGGAATGTCGTGCTTCAGGATTCCTTCTACCGAGAACACGGCGGCAATCGTGCCGAGGAAGTCGCGGTCGCGGTACACCGGCGTCTGCAGCGTGATATAGCCGTTGTGGAGGTCGTCGTAAATGAGCGGGGAGTACACCTGGCGGCGCGTGTTGCGCGCCTCGGCGAACGCGGCTTTGACGGCCTCGTCCATTTGCGAGTCGTTCGGTTTGGCGAGCCGCTGGCCGAACACCGGCAGCGCGGTATTGGGCCAGCGCGGCAGCTGCTGGCTCGTGTACCAGTTCATGTAGAGGATCTCGGGATGCCCCTGCATGATGTCCGTGGTGGACACCTGAAACGAATGCGGATCGGCGTGGCCGGCGGCGAGGTCGCGGGCGAGCGCCTGGATCTGTTCCTGCGCGCCCGTCATGGACAGGCGGATCTGCTGCTGCGCCCACGCGACGTTGCGGTAGAGCGTGTCTTCCTGCTGCTGCTGTTCGCGCCGGTTCAAGCTCCACAGAATCAGGCTCATGACGACCAGAAAAACCAGGATCGACAGGAGCGGCGTCAGCAAATACGAGTTCGACCACCATGGTCCATGGTGCCAGCGGGAGGACGGCGTCGAATCCGCCGGCGAACCGGCGGTGCGCGCCGAGCGTGCGAAAAGCCGTTCGGTCAACATGCGTGGCATTGTAGCGCAGCGTGTCACTAGAAAATGGCGCAAAAAAGCGCTGAAAGTAGCGTTAATCGGCGCAAACTAGCCGACGTATCCGTCGCTAGGCAGTCAGATCAGGGTGCGCCGCAACAATTTTCCGCATTATGAGAAGTGATCTCGTAATTTGAAAATTATGTTGCACGGACGTCGGGACCCTTATTACAATCGGCCGAAAGCTGCCGCGGCCGTGCTTCGTCCGCGTCGTCTGTCCAAAGAGCGTTCCTCTACATCCAGGAGACGAGCATGTCCGCTGTACCCGACGAAGTCATGAAATATGTCGCCGCTGAAAAAGACGACGATCCCCAGGAAACCGGCGAATGGCTGGAAGCGCTGGATGGCGTGATTTCTGCTGTGGGCCCTGACCGCGCTCACTACCTCATCGAGAAACAGATCGAATTCGCCCGCGTGCACGGCGAACACCTGCCGTTCTCTGCCAACACTCCGTACATCAATACGATTCCCGTGTCGCGTCAGGCGCCGATCCCCGGCGACCAGGACCTCGAACACCGCATCCGCTCGTACACGCGCTGGAACGCCATCGCCATGGTGCTGCGTGCGGGCAAGGACACCAACGTCGGCGGCCACATCGCCTCGTTCGCGTCGGGCGCCACGCTGTATGACGTCGGCTACAACCACTTCTGGCACGCAGCCTCGGACAAGCATGGCGGCGACCTCGTGTTCGTGCAGGGCCACTCGTCGCCGGGTGTCTACTCGCGCGCGTTCCTGCTCGGCCGTCTGACCGAGAACCAGCTCGACAACTTCCGTCAGGAAGTGGGCGGCGAGGGCATCTCGTCGTATCCGCACCCGTGGCTGATGCCGGACTTCTGGCAATTCCCGACGGTCTCGATGGGCCTCGGCCCGATCATGGCGATCTATCAAGCCCGCTTCATGAAGTACATACAGGCGCGCGGCATCACGAAGACCGAAGGCCGCAAGGTCTGGGCCTTCCTTGGCGACGGCGAAACGGATGAGCCGGAATCGCTCGGTGCAATCGGCATGGCCGGCCGGGAACGTCTCGACAACCTGGTGTTCGTGATCAACTGTAACCTGCAGCGCCTCGACGGTCCGGTGCGCGGTAACGGCAAGATCATCCAGGAACTCGAAAGCGAATTCCGCGGCGCCGGCTGGAACGTCATCAAGGTGATCTGGGGCAGCCGCTGGGATGCGCTGTTCCAGCGCGACAAGTCGGGCGCGCTGATGCGCCGGATGATGGAAGTCGTGGACGGCGAATATCAGACGTACAAGTCGGAATCCGGCGCGTACGTGCGCGAGCACTTCTTCAATACGCCGGAACTGAAGGCGCTGGTCGCCGACTGGTCCGACGACGACGTGTGGAACCTGAATCGCGGCGGCCACGACCCGCACAAGATCTACGCAGCGTTCACCGAAGCCACGCAAGCCAAGGGCCAGCCGACCGTCATTCTCGCGAAGACGATCAAGGGCTACGGCATGGGCGAAGCCGGCCAGGCGATGAACATCACCCACCAGCAGAAGAAGATGCAGGTGGAGCAGCTGAAGAAATTCCGCGACCAGTTCCGTCTGCCGATCGCCGACGAAGACCTCGTCAACGTGCCGTACCTCAAGTTCGAAGAAGGTTCGAAGGAACTCGAGTACATGCGCGCTCGCCGTCAGGACCTCGGCGGCTATCTGCCGGCGCGCCGTCAGAAGGCCGAGTCGCTGCCGGTGCCGGATCTGGCTGCATTCGAGCCGCTGCTCAAGGGCACGGGCGAAGGCCGCGAGATCTCCACGACGATGGCGTTCGTGCGGATCCTGAACATCCTGCTGAAAGACAAGGCGCTCGGTAAGCGCGTCGTGCCGATCGTGCCGGACGAATCGCGTACCTTCGGTATGGAAGGTCTGTTCCGTCAGATCGGTATCTGGAATCAGGAAGGCCAGAAGTACGTGCCGGAAGATTCCGATCAGCTGATGTTCTACCGCGAATCGGAAACCGGTCAGATCCTGCAGGAAGGCATCAACGAAGCCGGTGGTATGTCTGACTGGATCGCAGCCGCGACGTCGTACTCGACGCACGGCGAGATCATGATCCCGTTCTACATCTTCTACTCGATGTTCGGCTTCCAGCGTATCGGCGATCTGGCATGGGCGGCGGGCGACATGCGCTCACGCGGCTTCCTGCTGGGCGGCACCGCGGGCCGCACGACGCTGAACGGCGAAGGTCTGCAACACGAAGACGGCCACTCGCTGCTGTGGGCCGCTTCGGTGCCGAACTGCATCAGCTATGACCCGACCTTCGGTTACGAACTCGCGGTCATCATGCAAGACGGTCTGCGCCGCATGGTGCAGGATCAGGAAGACGTGTACTACTACATCACGGTGATGAACGAAAACTACGAGCACCCGGCGATTCCGCAGGGCGATGCTGTAGCGGCCGACATCATCAAGGGTATGTACGCCTTCAGGAAGGCCGAAGCCGACACGAAGGCGCCGCGCGTGCAACTGATGGGCGCGGGCACGATCTTCAACGAAGTGATCGCCGCTGCCGACCTGCTGAAGAACGACTGGGGCGTTGCGGCCGATCTGTGGAGCGTGCCGAGCTTCACCGAACTCGCGCGCGAAGGCCACGAAGTGCAGCGCTGGAACCTGCTGCACCCGACCGAAGAGAAGAAGCTCTCGCACGTCGAGAAGCTCTTGAAGGACGCACAAGGTCCGGTCATCGCATCGACCGACTACGTCCGCGCGCTGACCGAGCAGATCCGCGCGTTCGTGCCGCAGAAGTTCGTCGTGCTGGGCACGGACGGCTACGGCCGTTCGGACACGCGTGAAAAGCTGCGCCACTTCTTCGAAGTCGACCGCTACTGGGTCACGGTTGCCGCGTTGAATGCACTGGCAGATGAAGGCACGATCGAACGCAAGGTCGTCGCCGAGGCGCTCAAGAAGTACAACCTTGATCCCGCCAAACCCAACCCGATGACCGTCTAAGGCATCATTCCCCGTGTGCCACGGCGTGCGCGCCTGCCCCTGATCGACAGGGGCAGGTTGCGTGCGCGGCCCAGGAGACACTAACAATGAGTCAAGCGATCGAAGTCAAGGTGCCGGACATCGGCGATTACAAGGACATCCCTGTGATCGAGGTGCTGGTGAAGGCGGGTGATACCGTCGAGAAAGAGCAGTCGCTCGTTACGCTGGAGTCCGACAAGGCGACCATGGATGTGCCGAGTTCGGCGGCCGGCGTCGTCAAGGAAGTGAAGGTCAAGGTTGGCGACAACGTGTCGGAAGGCTCGTTGATCGTCGTGCTGGATGGGGCGGCAGGCGGTGCCGCTGCTTCGCCCGCGCCGGCGCCTGCCGCCACACCAGCTCCCGCGCCGGCCCCGGCTGCAGCTCCAGCACCGGCTGCAAGCGGTGGCGGTCTGCAAGAAGTCAAAGTGCCGGATATCGGCGATTACAAAGACATTCCCGTGATCGAAGTCTCCGTGAAGGTCGGCGATCGCGTCGAGAAAGAGCAGTCGCTGGTGACGCTCGAATCCGACAAGGCGACCATGGACGTGCCGAGCTCGGCCGCCGGCGTCGTCAAGGAACTGAAGGTCAAGGTGGGCGATACCGTGTCGGAAGGCTCGGTGATCGTCGTGGTGGAAGCTGACGGTGGTGCCGCTGCACCGGCTGCCGCGCCGAAGCAGGAAGCACTTGAGAAGCCGTCGGATGCGCCGGCTGCACCGTCGCCCGCTCCGGCGTCGCCGTCAGCGCTTGCGCAAGCGCCGCTGATTCCGGCCGGCGAGGGGGGGACACGGCATGCAAGCCATGCGTCGCCGTCCGTGCGCAAGTTTGCGCGCGAACTCGGCGTCGATGTGACGCAAGTGCAGGGCACGGGTCCGAAGGGCCGTATTACGCAAGCAGACGTGACGGCCTTCATCAAGGGTGTGATGACGGGCCAACGTGCGGCACCCGCGGGCGTTGCGCCGGCTGCGGCAGGTGGCGGCGAGTTGAACCTGCTGCCGTGGCCGAAGGTCGACTTCACCAAGTTCGGTCCGGTCGATCCGAAGCCGTTGTCGCGCATCAAGAAGATTTCGGGCGCGAACCTGCATCGCAACTGGGTCATGATTCCGCACGTCACGAACAACGACGAAGCGGACATCACCGAACTCGAAGCGCTGCGCGTGCAGTTGAACAAGGAACACGAAAAAGCCGGCGTGAAGATCACGATGCTGGCGTTCGTGATCAAGGCTGTCGTCTCAGCCTTGAAACAGTTCCCGACGTTCAATGCCAGCCTCGACGGCGATAACCTCGTGTTCAAGCAGTACTTCCACATTGGGTTTGCTGCCGATACGCCGAATGGTCTGGTCGTTCCGGTGATTCGCGATGCGGACAAGAAGGGTTTGATCGATATCGCGAAGGAAATGACCGAGCTTTCCAAGGCTGCGCGGGATGGCAAGCTGAAGCCGGATCAGATGCAAGGTGGGTGCTTCTCGATTTCGTCGTTGGGTGGGATTGGCGGCACGAACTTTACGCCGATCATCAATGCGCCTGAAGTCGCCATTCTCGGGTTGTCGCGTGGCGCGATGAAGCCGGTTTGGGATGGCAAGCAGTTTGTTCCGCGTCTGATCCTGCCGTTGTCGTTGTCGTATGACCATCGGGTGATCGATGGCGCTGCGGCCGCGCGGTTCAATGCTTATCTGAGTTCGATTCTTGCCGATTTTCGGCGTGTGATTCTTTGATCTTTTGATGATTGCCTGCGGCGCGGATTTTTTTGTCTGTTATCCGCGTCTCTTCGTTGAACCTGCTTTCTTATCGGTCTATTAGCGTCGCCCCTGTGCGGGGCGGCACCTACTTTTCTTTGCCTTGCCAAAGAAAAGTAGGCAAAAGAAAGGCGCGTCCTTGGGCGGACAGCAAAGGCTGATTCTGTCCAGAGCGCTACCACCTTTTAGGCTGTATTTTTCCGGTTCTTCGCCTCATCAACGATCAATAAGAGAAGGGGACACTATGAGTCTCGTCGAAGTAAAAGTGCCGGATATCGGTGACTTCAAAGACGTCGATGTCATCGAAGTCAATATCAAAGCGGGCGACGTCATCGAGAACGAACAGGCGCTGATGACGCTCGAGTCCGATAAGGCTTCCATCGAAGTGCCGAGCGATACCGCCGGCACCGTCAAGGAAGTCCGCGTCAAAGCCGGCGACAAAGTCTCGCAAGGCACGGTCATCGCGCTGGTCGAAACGTCAGCGAGCGCAGCTCCGGCTAAAGAGCCTGAGAAAGCGCCCGCTCAAGTGGAAGCAAAACCACAGGCTGCACCTGCACCCAAGGCGGCAGGTCCTGCTCCGCAAGCCGGTAGTTTCTCCGGCAGCGCGGACATCGAGTGCGACATGCTCGTGCTCGGTTCGGGTCCCGGCGGTTATTCGGCCGCGTTCCGCTCGGCCGACCTCGGCATGAAGACGGTGCTCGTCGAACGTTATGCAACGCTTGGCGGCGTCTGTCTGAACGTCGGTTGTATCCCGTCGAAGGCGCTGCTGCACACTGCTCTCGTCATCGACGAAGCCGAAGCGCTTGGCGCTCACGGCATCACATTCGCCAAGCCGCAAATCGATCTCGACAAGCTGCGCGACTTCAAGTCGAGCGTCGTCAAGAAGCTCACCGGCGGTCTCGCCGGCATGGCGAAGATGCGCAAGGTCGAAGTCGTGACGGGCACCGGCACGTTCGTCGATCCGCATCACATGGAGGTTCAGACCGACGGCGGCAAGAAAGTCGTCAAGTTCAAGCAGGCGATCATCGCCGCGGGCTCGGAATCGGTGAAGCTGCCGTTCATTCCGGAAGATCCGCGTGTGGTCGACTCGACCGGCGCGCTCGAATTGCGTCAGATCCCGCAGCGCATGCTGGTGATCGGCGGCGGCATCATCGGTCTCGAAATGGCGACGGTGTATGCGACGCTTGGCGCGCAGATCGACGTGGTCGAAATGCTCGACGGTCTGATGAACGGTGCGGATCGCGATCTGGTCAAGGTCTGGGAGAAGTACAACAGCAAGCGTTTTGCCAACGTCATGCTGAAGACCAAAACCACCGCGGCGCAAGCGAAAGACGACGGCATCTACGTGTCGTTCGAAGGCGAAAAGGCTCCGCCCGAAGCGCAACGCTATGACCTCGTGCTGGTCTCCGTCGGCCGTACGCCGAACGGCAAGAGGATCGGCGCGGACAAGGCCGGCGTCGCGGTAACGGATCGCGGCTTCATCGACGTCGACAAGCAGATGCGCACCAACGTGCCGCACATCTTCGCAATCGGCGATATCGTCGGTCAGCCGATGCTCGCGCACAAAGCCGTGCATGAAGCGCACGTCGCCGCTGAAGTCGCACACGGCGAAAAGGCGTACTTCGACGCGCTGCAGATTCCGTCGGTCGCCTACACCGATCCGGAAGTGGCGTGGGCCGGCAAGACGGAAGACCAGTTGAAGGCGGAAGGCATCAAGTACGGCAAGGCAGTGTTCCCGTGGGCCGCGTCAGGCCGCGCGATCGCCAACGGCCGCGACGAAGGCTTCACCAAGCTGATCTTCGACGAAGAAACGCATCGCGTGATCGGCGGCGGGATCGTCGGTCTGAATGCGGGCGACCTGATCAGCGAAATCTGTCTCGCGATCGAAATGGGTGCGGACGCAACGGATATCGGTAAGACGATTCACCCGCATCCGACGCTCGGCGAATCGATCGGTATGGCCGCAGAGTTGTACGAAGGCGTCTGCACCGACTTGCCGCCGCAGAAAAAGAAGTAACGCTAAAGAAAGAACCCGTTCGAATCTGGACGGGCAACGCTCAAGCGAACGCAATAAAAAACGGCGCATCCTGTAAAGGGATGCGCCGTTTTTCTTTCTATCGCAGCAGCAGAGCAGAGCGTTCGCCGGCCAGGACGTAAAACACACATCAATCAAGCCGCGGGAAAAAAAATCCCGGCCTTGCGCCGGGCAAACGATACGCTGTTCAACGTATCGGAGCGTTCGGCCGTGCAGCGCCGCGTAAGACCACGCGGCCACCGCCCGACGCTGCTGCTTTCGATACGGGCCGGCCTCGCTCGCGCCAGGCCGGCTCGTTGTTGAAACTTAAACCGTCTTCTTGGCCGAGCGCGATGCTTGCGCAGCGGCTTGCGAAGCTGCCTTCGATGCGGCTGTAGCAGCTGCATTGAAGTTGCTTTCAGCAATTTCGACAGCTTGCTTGGTCGCCTTGTGAACCGTTTCGTACGTGGTGTTGGCGGCGGTAATAGCCGACTTCATCACGGCGACGGCGGTTTCCGAGCCGGCCGGTGCGTTCTTCGCAACGTTTTCGACGAGCGATTGGATCTTGCGGTTCTGCTCTTCGAATTGCGCTTCCGCGACGCGGGTGAATTCACCTTGCGTAGCCGAAACGATCTCATACACGTGACGGCCGTACGACAGCGCCTTTTCAGCCACCGGCTGTGCGAGGCTGGCTTGCAGCGCCAGCAGTTCCTGCGCGTCCTTTACCGACAGTGCACGTTGTGCATTTTCCTGGCTTTCCGCGAGCGTTGACTTCACGACTTGCAGGTTAAGCTCAACCAGCTTTTCGACGCCTTCAAATGCTTTGGTCGTCAGGCCGAACAACGTTTCAAAGTTGGCTTTCTGGGCTGCGGCGAATTGCTCAGGGGTCAGCAGAGTCATGGTTTACGCTCCTGGATTACGGTCTGTCTGTGCGGACCGCATTGGGTTGATGGCGAGACGCGTTAGATCGTCTCCTCCGGGCCGCGATGTTTGTGCATCGCAGCAATGGTTCCCATTTTAGAATGCTAGCGGGGAATGTCAAGCGCTTTTTGTGCGTTGCACAATATTAAAAAATTGCTTATAAAACAGGACGTTATGCGGCGCGCATGACATCCATATGACGCAAGTCAATTTGACTGCCGCACCGCACTGGTGCGCAAGGAAACCGCATTTTTTTCCGAATAAGGGGCAGATTCTGGCCGGTGCTCACGGGAAGGAGAGCAGGGTGTAGCGTCTTGTGAGGCTGACAAAAATTCACGCTGTTGCACATTCGATGTAAACCGGAAAGTGTCACGGAACGTTAGTGCTCTATGCCGGTCGAATGCGCGTCGGTTGGTCCCCAGCAGGTATTTAACAGCCTGCGGCGAGTCCCCGGCGCCGTCCCGTTGCGCCGGTAACGCTTTGCATTTCAGCGCGCCGACCGTATTTCCCCTGATCAAGGTTGTCTCGAAATTGCCGTTATGCTGAAAGGATCATGTCGATTCCGGCGTATGGCGGCAGCGGCGAGACCAGATGCGCGGCGATCGTTTTTTTCGATCGATGCGCGGCACTTATTCGTGTTTTTGCGATCGGAGCTTACAAGCCGGTTTAAGGAGCGCGTATAAGTGCTTAATATTGCTAATTTTTCGTTGTTTTACTACACTTGCGGAAACCTCTCGCCGCTCACTAACGAACACCAATGAAAACCGACATGTTTTCGTCGCTTAAAGTGATCCACGGCGCGGCCCGCAGCACCGCTCTGTCGGTGGCCATCTCCATGGTCATCGCAGCGGCGTTCGCCACGCCTGTCACCGCTTTTGCCGCAACGCCCGCCGCAACTGCAAAATCCCCTAAACACGCGAAAGCGGCCAAGAAGCCGGCAGCGGCCACCGCCAAGGTGTCGAGCCAGTCGGCGAAGGTCACCGCTGCCGCCGCCGCTGGTGACGACGCGCCGCGCGCAAGCGTCAAGCGCAAACGCGTGACTTACTCGTCGAACGGACGCCACCACTCGGTGATGCGCCGCGTCGCGTACGAACCGCGTCAACCGACCGTCGGCCAGGCTTTCGGTCTGCACGACACGCCCGACGCGCTGATGTTGCGCTCGAGCGTGGCTTACGTGATCGATCAGAACACGGGCGAGTCGCTCTTCGACAAGAACTCGCGCGCCGTGGTGCCGATCGCGTCGATCACCAAGCTGATGACGGCGATGGTGGTGCTCGACTCGAAAGAGCCGATGACCGACCAGATCGAAGTCACGGACGAAGACCGCGACTATGAGAAGAACACCGGCTCGCGTCTGTCGGTGGGCTCGGTGCTCTCGCGCGAAGACATGCTCCACATCGCGCTGATGGCGTCGGAAAACCGCGCGGCGGCGTCTTTGTCGCGTTATTTCCCGGGCGGTCGCCCGGCGTTCCTCGCGGCGATGAACGCCAAGGCCAAACAACTTGGCATGACCGACACGCACTTCGAAAACCCGACGGGCCTGACGAGCCAGAACGTGTCGAGCGCTCGCGACCTCGTGAAGATGGTCAACGCGGCGTATCAATATCCGATAATCCGCAAGTTCTCGACCGACCATAGCTACGAGGTGTACACCGGCAAGCGTTCGCTGGCGTATAACAGCACCAATGCACTGGTGCGTAATCCGACGTGGGACATCGGCCTGCAAAAGACCGGTTTCATCAACGAAGCGGGCGAGTGCCTCGTCATGCAGACGACCATTCATGGCCGTCCGATGATCATTGTCCTGCTCGACTCGTTCGGTAAGTACTCGCGCTTTGCGGACGCAACGCGTCTGCGGACGTGGCTCGATAACGGCGGCGACCAGCCGCGCATTACCAGCGCGGATGCCGGCGGCGCGGGCACCTGAAGCACCTCGGCAGCCGATTTTCGGATCGGCGCTCAGCGCCACAATCAGGGAAACAAAAAAGCCTCGCAGATGCGAGGCTTTTTTATTGATCGGAACGTCCGGCTCATGCGTGCTGCGAGTGCGGCTGCTCTTGCGGTGTTTGCGGCCGATAACCGAGCGACTCGGAAATCATCAGCGCCGTCTGGCTGAGCTGCCCGAGCCACGAATCCTGCAAACGATCCGCCGGGGCGGACAGCGACAGACCCGCAACCAGCTTGCCGGTGTCGTCATAAATGCCGGCCGCGATGCAGCGCACGCCGAGTTCCAGTTCTTCGTTGTCGCGCGCGCAGGCTTGCTGGCGCACATGCGACAGTTCGCGCTCCAGTTTGGTCAGATCGGTGATGCTGTTTTGCGTGTGACCCGACAGCCCGGTGCGGGTGGCGTAGGCCCGCACGCGGGTCGATTCGTCGGCGGCGAGGAACAGCTTGCCCACTGAGGTCAGATGCAGCGGCGCCCGGCCACCGATGGCCCGCACCACCTGCATGCCGGAGCGTTCGGAATAGGCGCGTTCTATATAGACGATCTCGTCGCCCTGGCGTACCGACAGATTGACCGTCTGGCCAGTTTGACGATGCAGCTCGCGCATCGGCGTGAGCGCCGCGTCGCGCACAGAGAGCCGCGCCTTCACCAGGTTGCCCAGTTCGAGCAGGCGCATGCCGAGGCGGTAGGTGCCGGGGTCCGACCGGTCGACCAGCCGGCACATCACCATGTCGTTCAGGATGCGGTGCGCGGTGGACGGATGCAGCTCCGTGCGGATGGCGAGTTCTTTCAGGCTGACCGGGTCGCTATGCGCAGCAAGTGCGTCGAGCAAGCGCATCATGCGTTCGATCACCTGGATCGAAGTTTTGGGATCCGGGTTCGTATCGCTCATGGGAGGAATCGGTTGACGCGTCAAACAGCGGAAATTGATTGTATCTCGTATCGTGAAAAAAGCGAACGCCGTTGGAAGGTCCGTTCCAATTTAACGTAGCGTTCGTCTTATGCCCTCCGGCCGTTGGTATTGTGCGGCAAACAGCGGATAATCAGGGACGTTTTCCCGAAGGAGGGCCCATGCGAGTCGGATTGTTCGTCACCTGCCTGATCGACCTGATGCGTCCGGAGATCGGCTTTTCGGTTATCAAGCTGATCGAGGGCGCCGGATTCGAGGTGGTGGTGCCGCCCGCGCAAACCTGTTGCGGGCAGCCCGCGTACAACTCGGGCGAACGGCGCATTGCGCGCGATCTGGCCGAAAAGACCCTGCGCGAATTCGAACAGTTCGACTATGTGGTCGTGCCGTCCGGCTCGTGCGGCGGCATGATTCGCGAGCACTACGGCGACCTGTTCGCCGACGATCCGGAGTTGATGGGCCGCTTCGGCCGGCTGCGGCCCAAGGTGTTCGAGTTGACCGATTTCCTCGTCAACGTCGCCAAGGTGCAATTGCAGCCGGGCGAGTTCGCGGGGCAGGTGACGTACCACGATTCCTGCTCCGGGCTGCGCGAACTCGGCGTCAAAACTCAACCGCGCGCGCTGCTTGCGCAGGTTGGCGTGGCGGTGACCGAAATGAAGGATTGCGAGCACTGCTGCGGCTTTGGCGGCACGTTCGCGGTCAAGTACGGCGACATCTCGACGGCGATCGTCGACGAAAAATGCGCGAATATCAGTGCGAGCGGTGCTGGCACGGTCGTGCTCGGCGACCTCGGCTGCATGCTCAACATCGAAGGCCGCTTGCGGCGCACCGGCGATACTGCCACGCGCGTGCTGCACATCGCCCAGGTGCTGGCCGGCGACGCCTGAAGGCGCTCGCCGCATTTCGTTTCGCGCACATCTCGAATAAGCACAAGGCCGCCATGCAAGTCCAATCGATGCAATTCAAGGCCCGCGCGGGTCAGAAACTCGCTGATCAGCGTCTGCAGCAGAACCTCACCAAGCTGTCGACCAAATTCGTATCGGCCCGCGCCGCGGCCATTACCGCGATCAATTTTCCCGCCACCCGCGCGGCTTTGAAGGAGCGCCGCGATCGCGCGCTGGACAATCTCGATGTCTGGCTCGAAACCTTCGAACGCGAAGCTGCCCGGCGTGGCGTCACGGTGCTGTTTGCCGAAACGACCCAGGAAGCGGCGCGTCTGGTCGGCGACATTGCGCGCCGGCACGATGTAAAAAAGGTGATCAAGACCAAGTCGATGGTCACCGAGGAAATGCGCCTGAACGAAGTGCTCGGGCAGATGGGCGTGCAGTCGATCGAAACTGACCTGGGCGAATATATTCTGCAGATCAACGGCAACGAGCCGCCAAGCCACATCATCGCGCCGGTCGTCCATAAAGATAAGGACGAGATCGCCGACCTGTTCGCGAAGACGCACGATCGGCCGCGTCTGACCGAGATCACCGACATGACTCGCGAAGCGCGCGAGATGCTGCGTCCGCACTTCATGACCGCAGATATGGGCGTGACGGGTGGCAACTTCGTGGTAGCGGAAACCGGTTCGGTGGTGCTGGTCACGAACGAGGGTAACGAGGGCATGTGTACGGTGATGCCGCGCGTGCATGTCGCGGTCACCGGTATTGAGAAAGTGCTGCCTACGCTGGAGGATCTGGCCACCGCAATGCGTCTGTTGCCGCGCTCGGCAACCGGTCAGGCGACATCGAACTATTTTTCCGTTCTGACCGGGCCGCGCGGTCCGGGCGATCAGGACGGCCCCGAGCACATGTACGTGGTGCTGGTCGACGGAGGGCGTACTGGACTGATCGGCGGTGACTTCCAGGAGATGCTGCGCTGTATCCGTTGCGGTGCGTGTATGAACCACTGTCCGGTGTATCAGAAGGTGGGCGGCCACACGTACGGCTGGGTCTATCCGGGGCCAATGGGATCGGTGTTGACGCCGAGTTATGTCGGACTCGACAAGGCGCTGGATCTGCCACAGGCCGCGACCTTGTGCGGCGAGTGCAATAGCGTTTGCCCGGTGGGGATTCCGTTATCCGATCTGTTGCGCAAGTTGCGCGAGAAGCAGGTGGAGCGGCGGCTGCGGCCTTGGCGAGAGCGGGTGGGGTTGGCTGTCTGGGGCTTCCTCGCGTTGCATCCGGATGTGTATGCGCTCTTCACGAAGCTCGCCGTGCGCGTGCTGGAGCAGATGGGCGGGCGCAATCGTTCGATTTCGAAGTTGCCGCTGGGTGGCGCGGGCTGGACTAACACGCGCGATATGCCTGCACCGGTAGGGCGCACGTTCCGTGAGCTTTATGCGGCGCAGCGCAGCCATATTGGGTGAGTCAGCGGCTCTGTTGCCGTGCGCGAGCCGAGTGGCGCGCGGCGTCACTGGAGTGCGAGGCATTGCGCCGTACTGGTGATGCTTCTATCGCGATGCCCGTCCGGCAGTGGTGCCGCGGGCTTGCGCGCCACGGCACCATGCAATGTGACGGATCAATGGTCCGTCATCCCCCCTGACTGACGGCCGGGAACGCCTCGCCTTGCATCCGTGCTGCCGCCGTTACCGCGTCCACCGCCGTTGCCTGCTTGTTGCGGCGGCGGGCTGCTCGGGCCCGGGCGTCCCGCATTCGACCCGCCAGGCCCCCCGGGACCTCCGGCAGCACCTTGCGGCGGAGGACCGCCGCGCTGGCCGCCGCCATTCGGCTGACCATGCCAGCCGCCGTTATCGCCACGGTTCCCGTGGTTGCCGTTATCCGGCCGATCCCGATCCCGGTCCCAATATCCCGGATAACCTCGATAGCCCGGACCCGGCCCATAGTAGCGGTCCGGGCCGTCGTAGTAGCCCGGACCCCAGTAGTTGCCATAGCCCATGTAGACATTGGTTTGCGGCACGACGGGCACCCCGTTGGCATAGCCGTCGTAACCGTCATAGCCGTCATAGCCGTTGTAACCGCCGCCATAACCGTTGCCATACATCGGCGTGCCGTCCGGATAGACGGCACAGCCGCCGAGCAAGGCAGCGACGGCGAGACCGACGAGGGGAGCAATGCGTTTCATTTTGTGGATCACTTGCGAAAGTGCGTGACTATAAGACAATTATTATCGCCAACCGTCGCATCAGCTTTGTATGTGTTTGTAAGGATTTATTTTCTGTGCCACGACGCATGTCAACGAGATGCGCCGCGAAACAGTCAAAGGACTGTTCCTCCCAGCGCAACGCTGTATCTCGCGCCAGTGGGTTTTTCACGATTGTTTCTTTCTATAGAATTTCGACTGGGCATAGTGGGTCACGAGCTCATGAGCCCCTAATCGGAAGAAACGACATCATGAAAAAGACAATATCGGTGTACTGGCCATTCGCCATCGTTGTGCCGCTTGCTGCGGCAGCTTACCTGCACATTTGTGGCGATGCCGCCTCGCGCGCGCCGCAAGCTCCGCTCGCTGCGGATCAATTGACTGCTGAACTCGCGCGCGCCGTCTCGTACGGGATGGTTGGCGACGCCGCGACGCTGCCGGCCAAACCCGTGCGTGCAGTCACGTCGCTGCCCCTTGCGCAAGCGTCGTAAGCGCGCCGGCGTTGCATTATCGGGTGCCGCACACGCATCGCGGCGGGCTGAGCGGGATGCTGCGCAGCGCCCGGCGCGATCCGGCCCAGCTTTGTATAATCGCGGCACCGTTTCCTAACCTGTCGATCCGCGCGAGCGTCGCGCCAGAAAGCCCCTGATGAAAACCGTGTCTATCTGCTTCGTCTGCCTCGGGAACATCTGCCGTTCGCCGACCGCGGAAGGCGTGATGCGGCATCTGGTGGCCGAGGCGAATCTCGCGGAGCGCATTTTGATCGATTCCGCCGGTACGGGCGACTGGCACATCGGCCAGCCACCGGACGACCGCGCGCAGCATGCCGCCGGCCAGCGCGGCTACCAACTGGCCGGCTTACGCGGGCGCCAGATCGCCGCGGCTGATTTCGAGCGCTTCGATCTGCTGATCGCGATGGACGACAAAAACGTCGCCGCGCTAAGCCAAATCTGCCCGCCGGCGCTGCGGGACAAAATCCGTCTGCTGATGGAATTTGTGCCGGAAACGGACAGCCGCTGGGGTGGTGCCCGCGAAGTCGTCGATCCGTATTTCGGCGGCGCGGAAGGCTTCGAGCAAGTGCTCGATCAATGCGAAGCAGCCTGCCGTGGTTTGATCGCAGCGCTCCGTCCCCAGTTGGTGCCCTGAAAGCGCACCAAGGCTTCGTTGGGCGTATCTGGTAATTAAGCAAATGACCCAAATTGCAATAGGGATACTTGACTAAATCGCTCATGTATTTATACTTGACCAAACTTGTCGAGAATTGCGGTTCCCACACCATATGAGACTCACCACGAAAGGCCGTTTCGCCGTCACGGCGATGATTGACCTGGCACTGCGCCAGGAGCAGGGCCCGGTGACGCTTGCGGGTATCAGCCAGCGCCAACATATCTCCCTGTCGTATCTCGAGCAGCTGTTTGGCAAGCTGCGTCGTCACGAAATCGTCGAGTCCGTGCGCGGACCGGGCGGTGGCTACAATCTGGCCCGCCGCGCTGAAGACGTGACTGTGGCCGACATCATCATCGCTGTCGACGAGCCGCTCGATGCCACCCAATGCGGCGGTAAGGGCTCGTGCGAGGGCACCAAACAGCATGACGGCCACTGCATGACGCACGAATTGTGGTCGACGCTGAACCAGAAAATGGTCGAGTACCTGGATTCGGTCTCCCTGAAAGATCTGGTCGATCAGCAGCGTTCGCGCGAAGGCTCCCCGGCGGTGTTGCGCGACCGGCGCAACGAGGCGCCGGCGGTCGAACCCGCGCGCGTGGTGCCGAAAGGGCCCAATTCCGTTTTCAACATGGCCGGTTCCTAGGGCGCGGCGAGTCGATTACTTGCGACCTCGCCGCAGCCTGATCAAGAATCCAGAAGCCAGAGCACATGACGTCCCCGGAGCGATAGATGAACAACGACATTCCCCACCTGCCCATTTACATGGACTACAGCGCCACGACCCCGGTCGATCCGCGCGTGGTGGACAAAATGATTCCGTACTTGCGCGAGCAGTTCGGCAACCCCGCATCGCGTAGCCACTCGTATGGCTGGGACGCGGAGCGTGCGGTCGAAGAAGCGCGCGAGAATGTCGCTGCGCTGGTGAATGCCGATCCGCGCGAAATCATCTGGACCTCGGGTGCAACTGAATCGGACAACCTCGCGATCAAGGGTGCCGCGCACTTCTACAAAAGCAAGGGCAAGCACATCGTCACGGTGAAGACCGAGCACAAGGCTGTGCTCGACACTTGCCGCGAACTCGAGCGCGAAGGTTTCGAAGTCACCTATCTGGATGTGAAGGACGACGGCCTGATCGACCTCGACGTGTTCAAGGCCGCGCTGCGTCCGGACACGATCCTTGTCTCGGTGATGTCGGTGAACAACGAGATCGGCGTGATCCAGGACATCGAGGCGATTGGCGAAATCACCCGTGAAAAGGGCATCATTTTCCACGTCGACGCGGCGCAAGCCACCGGCAAGATCGAGATCGATCTGCAAAAGCTGAAGGTCGACCTGATGTCGTTCTCGGCGCACAAGACGTACGGTCCGAAGGGTATCGGCGCGCTGTACGTGCGTCGCAAGCCGCGTATCCGTATCGAGGCGCAGATGCATGGCGGCGGTCACGAGCGCGGCATGCGTTCGGGCACGCTGGCCACGCACCAGATCGTCGGCATGGGCGAAGCGTTCCGTATCGCACGCGAAGAAATGGCGACGGAAAATGAGCGCGTCCGCATGCTGCGCGACCGCCTGCTGCGCGGCCTGTCGGAAATGGAAGAAGTGTATGTGAACGGCGACATGGAAAAGCGCGTGCCGCACAACCTGAACATCAGCTTCAATTTCGTCGAAGGCGAATCGCTGATCATGGCGGTGAAGGACGTGGCGGTGTCGTCGGGGTCGGCTTGCACGTCGGCGTCGCTGGAGCCGTCGTATGTGCTGCGCGCATTGGGTCGTAACGACGAACTGGCGCACAGTTCGATCCGCTTCACGGTGGGCCGCTTCACGGCCGAGCAGGATGTCGATTACGTGATCAACCTGCTGAAGACCAAGATTTCGAAGCTGCGCGACTTGTCGCCGCTGTGGGAAATGCACAAGGACGGGATCGATATTTCGACCATCCAGTGGGCAGCGCACTGACGCGCCAGTTTGTGGACGTCGAATTCATCGAATGCAGATTGAAACGAATCAAGGAGTGTAATCATGGCTTATAGCGACAAGGTTCTGGACCACTACGAAAACCCGCGCAACGTCGGTTCCTTCGCGAAGGACGACGATGCGGTCGGCACCGGCATGGTTGGCGCGCCGGCGTGCGGCGACGTGATGAAGCTGCAGATCCGCGTGGGCGCGGACGGCATCATTGAAGACGCGAAGTTCAAGACGTACGGCTGCGGTTCGGCCATCGCGTCGAGCTCGCTCGTCACTGAATGGGTGAAGGGCAAGACCCTCGACCAGGCCATGTCGATCAAAAACACGCAGATCGCCGAAGAACTGGCGCTGCCGCCGGTGAAGATCCACTGCTCGATTCTCGCGGAAGACGCGATCAAGGCAGCGGTCGCCGACTACAAGCAACGCCACGGCGAAGCTGTCGTCGAAGCTGACAAGCAGCACGCTTAAGCGCGCCGTTGAGTGTGAATCGAAGCGGACGGCGCAGCGCAACAACGCACCGTCCGGCATGAGCGATATTTGAAGCAGGCAGGGTAGCAGCGCGGAAGTCATCACACCGGTGATAAGCACACGAGTGACGAACACGCACTGCGCAATGAGAAACGCTATGGCAATTACGTTGACCGAAAAGGCAGCACAGCACGTCCAGAAGTATCTGATTCGTCGCGGCAAGGGTGTCGGGCTGCGGCTTGGCGTGCGCACGACCGGTTGCTCGGGTTTGGCCTACAAACTCGAGTACGTGGATGAACTCGCGCCCGAAGACGAAGTGTTCGAATGCAACGGCGTGAAGATCATTGTCGACCCGAAGAGCCTCGCCTATATCGACGGCACCGAACTCGACTTCGCACGTGAAGGGTTGAACGAAGGCTTCAAGTTCAACAACCCGAACGTGAAGGACGAGTGCGGTTGCGGCGAGTCGTTCCGCGTGTAAATAGGTTCACTTCCGCGTGCAGCGGAAAAAAGGCGGCGCGGGCCGCCTTTTTAGTTTCATCCGCGCCTATTTGATCTGCATTGATCTGCGCTTTTTGACTGCACTCCGGTGCGCTTCCTGAACGGACTCCTTCTATCCGATGGCCTCGCTGAACGACAGCCACTTCGACTTGTTCGATCTGCCCGCGCAATTCGCGCTCGACGCGTCCGCGCTCGACCACGCGTACCGCACGGTGCAGGCGCAAGTGCACCCGGACCGCTTCGCGGCGGCCGGCGACGCGCAAAAACGCATTGCGATGCAATGGGCGACGCGCACCAACGAGGCGTATCAGACGCTGCGCGATCCGCTGAAACGCGCGACCTATCTGCTGCATCTGCGCGGCATCGACGTCGGCGCGGAGAACAATACGGCGATGGAGCCGGCGTTCCTGATGCAGCAGATGGAGTGGCGCGAAGGTATTGAAGACGCGGCCGCGGCGAAGAACGTCGATGCGCTCGACGCCCTGCTCACGGAACTGTGCGACGAAGAGCGCATGCGTTTCGACAAACTCCGCGCCTTGCTCGACAGCGGCGCGAATCAGGCGGCGGGCGAGGCGGTGCGGCAGTTGATGTTCATCGAGCGGGTGGCGTCGGAAATCGGCACGCAGATCGAGCGGCTCGAAAACTAGCACCGCGCGCAGTGCTACCGACGCACGACGATACACAAACGCAGCCGTAGCATTAACATCCAGCAACGCGAAATTTCAGGACGGGGCCATGCGGCCCCGAGAAGATCCAGATGGCCTTACTGCAAATCTCCGAACCCGGCATGGCGCCGGCGCCTCATCAGCGGCGTCTCGCGGTCGGTATCGATCTCGGCACCACCAACTCCCTCGTCGCCGCCGTGCGCAGCGGCGTGCCCGACGTGCTGCCCGATGAGGACGGCCATGCGCTGCTGCCGTCGGTGGTGCGTTACCTCGAAAAGGGCGGCCGCCGTATCGGCCGCGCCGCCAAGGCAGAAGCCGCGACTGATCCGCGGAACACGATCGTGTCGGTCAAGCGCTTCATGGGCCGCGGCAAGGCGGAAGTCGAAGGCGCCGAAAACGCGCCGTACGATTTCGTCGACGCGCCTGGCATGGTGCAGATCCGTACCGTCGACGGCGTGAAGAGCCCGGTCGAAGTGTCGGCGGAAATTCTCGCCACGCTGCGCCAGCGCGCGGAAGACTCGCTCGGCGACGAGCTGGTCGGCGCGGTTATCACCGTGCCCGCGTATTTCGACGAAGCGCAGCGCCAGGCGACCAAAGACGCCGCGCGTCTGGCCGGTCTGAATGTGCTGCGCCTGTTGAACGAGCCGACCGCGGCGGCGATCGCCTACGGTCTCGATAACGGTTCCGAGGGTCTGTACGCGGTGTACGACCTCGGCGGCGGCACCTTCGATCTGTCGATTCTCAAGCTCACCAGGGGCGTTTTCGAAGTGCTCGCGGCGGGCGGCGATTCCGCGCTCGGCGGCGACGATTTCGACCACGCGCTATATCGCCATGTGCTCGAACAAGCCGGCATCGCGCCGCAGACGCTTGTTCCGGAAGATGTGCGCCTGCTGCTGGACAGCGTGCGCGCGACCAAGGAAGCTTTGTCGGACGTGCCACGTGCGAAGTTGCAGGCAACGCTCTCGAACGGCACTGCGATCGATCTGACGATCGACGAAGCCACTTTCGAAACGATCACCCAGGCGCTCGTTCAGCGCACGCTCGGTCCGACGAAGAAAGCACTGCGCGACGCCAAGGTCGCCACGAAGGACATCAAAGGCGTGGTGCTGGTCGGCGGCGCGACGCGCATGCCGGTGATCCGCCGCGCGGTCGAGTCGTTCTTCGGCCAGCCGCCGCTCACCAATCTGGATCCGGATCAGGTCGTCGCGCTCGGCGCGGCGATCCAGGCCGATCTGCTCGCGGGCAATCGCGGCGCCGACGGCGACGACTGGCTGCTGCTCGACGTGATTCCGCTGTCGCTCGGCGTCGAAACGATGGGCGGCCTGACCGAGAAAATCATCCCGCGCAATTCGACGATTCCGGTCGCGCGCGCGCAGGATTTCACGACCTTCAAGGACGGCCAGACAGCGATGGCGATCCACGTCGTGCAAGGCGAGCGCGAGCTCGTCAGTGATTGCCGCTCGCTCGCGCGTTTCGAGCTGCGCGGCATTCCGCCGATGGCCGCCGGCGCCGCGCGGATTCGCGTTACGTATCAGGTCGACGCGGACGGTTTGCTGTCCGTGTTCGCGCGTGAGCAGGGTTCGGGCGTCGAGGCGTCGGTGGTGGTCAAGCCGTCGTACGGTCTCGCCGACGACGACATTGCCAGGATGCTCGAAGACAGCTTCTCGACCGCCGAAGTCGACATGCGCGCCCGTGCGCTGCGTGAAGCGCAAGTCGAAGCGCGGCGCCTCGTCGAAGCGACCGACGCCGCGCTTGCCGCTGACGCCGAATTGCTCGACGACAGCGAACGCGCCGAACTCGACGCGCTGCTTGCCGCTTTGCGCAATATTGCGCAAAGCGACGACGTCGACGCGATCGAAGCCGCGACCAAAACGCTCGCCGAAGGCACCGACGAATTCGCTGCCCGCCGCATGAACAAGGGCATTCGCCGCGCGCTGGCCGGCCGCAAGCTCGACGAGATCTGAGCCTTGCGGTAGCGGCATGCGAGCCGGTACGCCCGCAGCCGGTCGCCCGCAGCCGGTCGCCCGCAACAAACGAATACGCGCCGCGCGTCTTAAAAACGGCACGCGGCGTTAGTAAAATGGTACGGAGCCGGACTGCGGCAGCCGTGCCTCAGACCGAAACGGAAAATGTATGCCTCAAATCGTTGTGCTGCCTCACATTGAACTGTGCCCGGAAGGCGCGGTGATCGATGCCGTGCCCGGCAAGAGCATCTGCGACAGTCTGCTCGATCACGGCATCGAAATCGAGCACGCGTGCGAGAAGTCCTGCGCGTGCACGACCTGCCACGTGATCGTGCGTGAGGGTTTCGCCGCCTTGACGCCGTCCGAGGAAGACGAGGACGATCTGCTGGACAAAGCGTGGGGGCTGGAACCGGCCTCGCGTTTGTCGTGCCAGGCGATGGTGCCGGCGGAGCAGGATCTGGTCGTCGAAATCCCGCGTTACTCGATCAATCACGCGAAGGAAAACCACTAACAGGAGGATGCAGCCATGAAGTGGACCGATACGCAAGACATCGCGATGGCCCTGACCGACAAGCACCAGGACATCGATCCGCAGCAGGTGCGCTTCACTGATTTGCACCGCTGGGTTACCGAGCTGGAAGGTTTCGACGACGACCCTAACCGGTCGAACGAGAAGATCCTCGAGGCGATTCAGGCTGCCTGGATCGAAGACGCGGATTATTGAGTTTTGTGCCCGCGGCGCGCGATTCGTTTCTGTTGCGACAAAGAAAAAGGCGATTCCAATGGAATCGCCTTTTTTAACGCCTGTGAGAATCTTCAGGCTGGCATCGGTCAGCTTGCCACCAGCGTGCCGTTTTCGACCCGCACGCGCTGACCTTGCTGGAACGGCGGCGCTTCATGGTATGTGAAGTAGCGCATCTTGCCGTTTTCCATGCGCACGCGCACCGAATACGACGTGCTGCTGCGCAGATGTTTTTCGACCGAGTTGCCGGCGAGACCACCGCCGAGCGCGCCGAGAATCGTCATTGCGGTACGGCCGTTGCCGCTACCGAACTGGTTGCCGACCACGCCGCCGGCCACTGCACCGCCGACCGCGCCGATGCCAGTGCCATGACCTTCCTGCTTCACCGCCGAGATGCTGACCACCGTGCCGCAAGTCGAGCAGTAAGCCGGTTGCGAAGGTTGCTGCTGCGCATATTGCGGGGCCGGCTGCGCTTGTTGCTGCTGGGCGTATTGCGGTTGTTGCACAGGCGCCGGGGCTGGCTGGCGTTGAACCGGTTGCTGAGCCTGCTGTTGGGCGGCCTGTTGCGCCTGTTGCTCCGCTGCTTGTTGGGCGGCCTGTTGCGCCGCCAGGTTCGCCGGAGCGGCGGAATCGACCACCGCCGGTTGCGTAGTCACTTGCGCGGCCTGGGTCTGGTCGGTTTGCACGCCGTTGCTCGAGGCCTTCGGGAACAGGCCTGTGATCGCCGCCGTCGCGGCAAGGCTGGCGATGATGAGGGCGCCCGCAGCGGTCGCTACGAGCGGGTGGAGACGGCGTTGTTCCGTGGGCTTGGTATCCGGGTTGTCCATATTGGCCTCCGTCTGAAGCAGAGTCGACTTTATTGAGACAAAGTGTCGGGCAAATTGATCTCCGGGAGGTTTCAATTTGTAACCATTTCCGGGCAATCATGTTGCACGAGAGGCGTCGAAGGGCCCGCGGACTGTGGAAGCCCTTGGTTCGCGTAGCGCCCAGCGGGGAGCGAAAAGGGCCGTCGCCGACGATGATGTGCACCTTTTACCGATGGTTACAAACTGTCAGCTTCGGGTCGCCCAGTTTTCCCGCCTGAAAATGAAAAACGCCCGGTATCGATCCGGGCGCTTTCGGGTGTTTTCTGCAGGTTAACGCAGCGAGCCAATCAGTCTTCGCGGCGCAGATGCGGAAACAGAATCACGTCGCGGATGCTCGGGCTGTCGGTCAGCATCATCACCAGACGGTCGATGCCGATCCCGCAACCGCCCGCCGGCGGCATGCCGTATTCCAAAGCGCGGATGTAGTCGGCGTCGTAGAACATTGCTTCTTCGTCGCCGGCGTCTTTCTGGTCGACCTGCTTCTTGAAGCGCGCGGCCTGGTCTTCCGGATCGTTCAGTTCAGAGAAGCCGTTGGCGATTTCGCGGCCAGTAATGAACAGCTCGAAACGCTCGGTGATCCCATCGAACTTGTCCGATGCGCGCGCGAGCGGCGACACTTCGATCGGGTAGTCGATGATGAAAGTCGGCTCCCACAACTGCGACTCGGCGGTTTCTTCGAACAGCGCTAGTTGCAAGGCGCCGATGCCCGCGTTCAGGAACTGCGGCTGCGACGCATCGACGCCGAACTTCTTCAATTCCGTGCGGAGGAATGCGTCGTCGCCGAGTTGTGCGTCTGTGTACTGCGGCGCGTACTTCTGGATCGCCTGGCTGATCGTCAAGCGATGGAAGGGCTTGGCCAGATCCAGTTCCCGGCCCTGGTAGCTGATCGTCGCGCTGCCGAGCGCATCGACCGCCGCCTGGCGGATGAGCTGCTCGGTGAAGTCCATGATCCACTTGTAATCGGTGTAGGCCGCGTAGAACTCGATCATCGTGAATTCCGGATTGTGGCGCACCGACACGCCCTCATTGCGGAAATTCCGGTTGATCTCGAACACGCGCTCGAAGCCGCCGACCACTAGCCGCTTCAGATACAGTTCCGGCGCGATCCGCAGGAACATTTGCATGTCGAGCGCATTGTGGTGCGTGGTGAACGGCTTGGCCGCGGCGCCGCCGGGGATCGGGTGCAGCATCGGCGTTTCGACTTCCATGAAGTCCGCGTCCGCCATGAACTTGCGGATCGACGAGATCGCCTTGGTGCGCGCGACGAAAGTCTTGCGCGTTTCCGGCGTGACGATCAGATCGACATAGCGCTGGCGATACTTCATTTCCTGGTCAGACAGACCGTGGAACTTGTCCGGCAGCGGACGCAGCGACTTCGACAGCAAACGCAGTTCGATACAACGCACCGACAGCTCGCCCTTGTTGGTGCGGAACAGCACGCCGCGCGCCGCGACGATGTCGCCCATGTCCCACTTCTTGAACGCGTCGTACGTGGGCTGGCCGACGTCGGCCGGCGTGATGAAGAACTGGATCTGACCCGAACCGTCGCGCACGGTCGCGAAGCTTGCTTTGCCCATCACGCGCTTGAGCATCATGCGGCCGGCAATCGCAACTTCGAGCGGCGTGGCTTCGAGCGCTTCCTTGTCGGTATGCTCGTATTGCGCTTGCAGATCTTCGGCGTGGTGCGTGGGGCGGAAATCGTTCGGATAGGCGATGCCTTGCTCACGCAGCTCGCGCAGCTTTTCGCGGCGCTCGGCGATGATCTTGTTGTCGTCCACCTCGGGCACGACATTCGGCTGGATCTGTTCGTTCATGATGGTTTGTATTCGGTGGTCCGCATGCGGTGGCTTGCATTCGGGTGGCCTGCGAGTAGGTCAACCACAGGCGCTATAACAAAGATGCGGCGCGGCGATGCACTGCATGCCGCGCCGGTCGCGCTTAGACGCCCTGTTTCAGGCTGGCGCTGATGAACGGATCGAGGTCGCCGTCGAGCACGCTCTTGGTATTGCTGATTTCGACATTAGTGCGCAGATCCTTGATACGGCTGTTGTCCAGCACGTACGAGCGGATCTGATGACCCCAGCCCACATCGGTCTTGCCGGCTTCGAGCTTGTCCTGCTCGGCCTGACGCTTGCGGATTTCCGCTTCGTACAGGCGCGACTTCAGCATGGCCATGGCTTCGGCACGGTTACGGTGCTGCGAGCGGTCGTTCTGGCACTGCACCACGATGCCCGACGGCATGTGCGTGATCCGCACCGCGGAGTCGGTCTTGTTGATGTGCTGACCGCCCGCGCCGGACGCGCGGTACGTGTCGATGCGCAGATCGGCCGGGTTGATGTCGACTTCGATCGAATCGTCGATTTCCGGATACACGAACACCGACGAGAACGATGTATGACGGCCGCCTGACGAATCGAACGGCGATTTGCGCACGAGGCGGTGCACGCCGGTTTCAGTGCGCAGGAATCCGTAGGCGTATTCGCCCTCGATTTTGATCGTTGCGTTCTTGATGCCGGCGACGTCGCCTTCGGTCTGTTCCAGCACTTCGGTCTTGAAGCCCTTGCGTTCGCAGTAGCGCAGGTACTGGCGCAGCAGCATCGAGGCCCAGTCGCACGCTTCGGTGCCGCCGGCGCCGGCTTGAATGTCGAGGAAGGCGTTGTTCGGGTCGGCCGGGTTCGCGAACATCCGGCGGAATTCCATATCGGCGACGCGCTGTTCGAGGCCTTGTGCATCCGCCTCGCAGGCGACGAGCGTTTCCTCGTCTTCTTCTTCGCGAGCCATTTCGAACAGATCCTGCGCGTCACGCAGGTCGTTATCGAGCGCCGTGAGTTTGCCGACGACGTCGTCGAGCAGCTTTTTTTCCCGGCCGAGGGCCTGGGCGTGCTTCGAGTCGTTCCAGACGTCCGGGTCTTCGAGTTCCCGGTTGACTTCGATTAGACGCAGTGCTTTGTCGTCGTAGTCAAAGATACCCCCGTAGGTCGGCCGCGCGCGTGCGCAGGTCCGCCAGAGAGGCTTCGATCGCGTTGAGACGTTCCGCTTCCATGTCGATCTTTTATAGCTTCGTAAAAAGGGGAAATTATAGCCGATCGGCGCGCCGCGCCGGAGTCTTGTGAGCGATCCGGCGCGTGTTCAGGACTGATTTTGCGGTGATTTTCGACGCTTTTGAGCGTCTTGAACGGCGTCTAGCCCACCGCGTGTTCTACGATCAATTGCACTCGCGACACGCCGTTCCACGTGTCGCTCGCGAGCCGGTAAGCGACGGTGGTGCGTGCGGGCAGCGTGTCGGTATGGTTGAACCAGATCGCGTTGAAGCGCTGTCGGCCGCGCACCAGTTGCAGCTTCAGATGCTTGTCCTTGACCAGCGCCTGTGACGCGATATCGAATTCGCCGGAAAATACCGGCGCCGGGAAGCCCTGGCCCCAGACGGCGGCGTCGAGCATTTCGACGAATTGCGGTGTGAAGTACGCGTCTTCGAGTTCGCCGTCCGTTTCGACGGTGCGCGCGAGCGCGTCGTCAGAGAGCCATTCGCGGCCGACCGCTTCGAACGCGGCAGTAAAGCGCGGCACGTCGGCGGCGGCGATGGTGAGGCCCGCCGCCATCGCGTGGCCGCCGAATTTGACGATCAGCCCAGGCTCACGTTTGGAAATCAGGTCGAGCGCGTCGCGCAGATGGAAGCCTGCGATCGAGCGGCCCGAGCCTTTGACCAACTGGCCGCTGTCGTCGGCGAGCGCGAAGGTGAACGACGGCCGGTGGAATTTTTCCTTCAGCCGTCCGGCGACGATGCCGATCACGCCCTGGTGCCAGCCCGGATTGAACAGCGTAATGGTGGTCGCGCCGTCGGGATTGATCGCCGAGAGGTCCTCGAGCGCCTGCTGCTGCATGCCGGCTTCGATCTCGCGGCGCTCACGGTTCATCGTGTCGAGTTGCTGCGCGAGTTCCCACGCGCGGCCGATGTCGTCGGTGGTCAGGCATTCGATGCCGAGCGACATGTCCGACAGGCGCCCAGCCGCATTGAGCCGCGGGCCGAGCGCAAAACCGAGGTCGAAGCCCGACGCGCTGCGCGCGTCGCGCGCAGCAGCGCGAAAGAGGGCGGCGATGCCCGGCTGCATCTTGCCTTTGCGAATCCGCTGCAAGCCTTGCGCAACCAGCACGCGATTGTTGCCGTCGAGCTTGACCACATCGGCGACCGTGCCGAGCGCGACCAGATCGAGCAGGCCGTCGAGGCGCGGTTCGGGAAATGCGTCGTTGAAGGCGCCGCGGCGGCGCAATTCCGCGCGCAACGCCAGCAGCACATAAAACATCACGCCGACGCCCGCGATGCATTTGCTCGGAAACGTGCAGCCCGGCTGATTCGGGTTGACGATCGCACGGGCGGCGGGGAGCTCGTCGCCGGGCAAGTGGTGATCGGTCACCAGCACGTCGATGCCGAGCGCGTTGGCCGCTTCCACACCGTCGACGCTGGCGATGCCGTTATCCACCGTGATCAGCAGTTCCGGCTTGCTGGACGCACTGCGCGCGGCCAGCGCGACGATCTCGGGTGTCAAACCATAGCCGTACTCGAAGCGGTTCGGCACGAGGTACTCGATCTGTGCGCCGAACATCCGCAGGCCGCGCACCGCGACCGCGCAGGCGGTGGCGCCGTCGCAGTCGTAGTCGGCCACGACCAGCATGCGGCGCTTGCCCTGAATCGCGTCGGCGAGCAGCGCGGCGGCGTCTTCGCAGCCTTTGAGCCCGGCGGGCGGCACGAGCCGGGCGAGGCCGGTTTCGATTTCATCGGGCATGCACACGCCGCGTGATGCGTACAGACGCGCGAGCACCGGATGCAGGCCGTGGCGGGTGAGGACTTCGGCGTCGACCGGAGAGCAGGCGCGCGTAACGATTCGAGTCATTCGGAAAGGCCGTTGAACAGGCGGTAAATCATTCGATGAAAAGCGAGGCGAGCACGCGCCGCCGCCAGAATTTACGCAGATCGCCGCGCGTGACCGACAGCGTCACCGAGCCGGTGTCGCCGCACAGCGTCAGGCCGAGTTCGCCGAGCCGGCCCGCTTGCAACGCTTCCAGTGCCGGTTCGAACCAGTCCGTTTGCAACGCGGCGAAGGCGTCGTTCCAGCGCGCCCAGTCCTGCTCGATGTAGGGCGCGGAGAACGGATCGAGTTCGACCAGCGTGACGCCGCCGGCGCTTCTATTTGCGTGTGCGTTCGCGCCGTCAGAAGCGGCAGGCAGTGCCCCGAACGATGCAGGCGGCGCGCCGGTCTCGACGCCTGCAGTCAGCGCGAGGCCGCGCGTGGCCGCCGCGTCGGAGAACACCCGGGCGAACGGGCTCGTCACCGGTTGCGCCGCGCCTTGGGCGTGAAACCAGATCGAGTTGACCGCCGGCAAGCCGCGCGCCTCGCGCGCTTCGTTGACCGGATGCTCGAACCACGCCATTTGCACTTCGTTTTGCAGCTTCATCCATGCGCGCGAACGCTCGCCGGAATGCGCTTCGTGCGGCAGCCAGATTTCGATGTTGCGGCCGCTCGCGCGCAGCGGCGAGGCGCCCGCCAGCGTGCCGAAGCCTTCGCCCGACAAGTACCAGCGCGCGGGCTTGGGCGCTTCGATGCGCACGCCGAGTTCCTCGATCAACGGCCGGGCGACCGCCAGCAGCGCGGCGGCCTCGTCGTCCGATAATTCGAGCGAGGCCGGATCGATCAGCACCAGATGGTCATGCGCAATGCGCACATGCACCGGCTGCACGCAGGCCCACGTCGCGTTGCCGGGTTCGCCGCCGTCCGCGCGCAGCATGTACGGAGCGAGCGGGGCTTCGTCGGCGGCCGCGGCGCCGCCCGGCAGCGTGCCGAACTGGCGCGCCACCCAGCGTTCGTGCGGCAGCGTGCGCTGAAAATCCTCGCCGACCACCCGTTCGACCAGCGTCGCGCGGGCGATCAGCCGGTCGAGGGCCGGACTCTGGATGTCGTGCAGTGCGGTGGAGGCGTCGGCTGCGGCGGGCAGCGCGAAGGGTAGAAGAAGATGAAGGCGGTTGACGTGCATGATGCTGCGCATTGTAGGGCAAAGAGTGCGAGTATTCCGACCATATCGACGGATTCCGGGGCACCGCACCCAGCCCCGCCGATAGCAGCAAGAGCCGCGCGCGGCGGCACCGCGCACATGACGATGGAGACATCCGACATGCCGCGTGAACTGAAAACCGAGCAGGAACTGCTTGCGCTTGTCGTGAAAGCGCTCGACGCCAACCCGGAGACCGCCGGCTGGATTCCGACCGGGTTCCACGAGACCGTCGAAGACGAGGAAGGCTGCAATTGGGATATCACCCACCTGCATCGCGACCGCAAAGACGCAGACGTGCGCGAAGCCGCCACCAGCGCGGCGGCGCGCATCATCAACGATCTGCGCAGCCGCTATAACCTGCGTTAAGCGGGAGCGTCCGCCGGTCCGTCCGCCGGGCGTCTCCGGTGCCGCTGCGAGCCCCGCACGAAAGGCCTTTGCGCGAGTCCGCGGCATTGTATGGCAAACTTCGCGCTTGATTGACGGCGGCAGCGCCGGTGGGGCGGCTGCATCAGTGGCGCGGGCTTTGCTGAGGGCGCCGGAACGTCATGCCGGAACCATCGGCGCCGCCGCGACACCAACGATCACGACGCTCGGGCCGCATGACCGATGCCGCTTATGCGGCCAGCCGCTTCCATGTGCAGCACGAAGCCGAAGAACGCAGAAAAGGATTCGCTTGAAATTTCCCTACGAATGGCAGATAGGCTGGCGCTACACCCGCGCCGGCAAACGCACGACCGGCAACGGCTTCATTTCGTTCATCGCGTTGGTGTCGATGTCGGGCATCGCGCTCGGCGTCGCGGCGCTGATCGTCGTGTTGTCGGTGATGAACGGCTTCCAGAAAGAGGTGCGTGATCGGATGCTGTCGGTGCTGGCGCACGTCGAAGTGTTTTCGCCGACCGGTTCGATGCCCAACTGGCAGTTGACGGCCCAGGAAGCCCGCCAGAACAAGGAAGTGATCGGTGCGGCGCCGTATGTCGAAGCGCAGGCGTTGCTCACGCGCCAGGACGCCGTGAGCGGCGTGGCGCTGCGCGGCGTCGAGCCGACGCTCGAGCCACAGGTGTCCGACATCGGTCGCGAAATGAAGGGCGGCAAGCTGACCGACCTCGTGCCGGGCGAGTTCGGCATCGTGCTCGGCGCGGACCTCGCCACCAACCTCGGCGTGACAGTCAGCGACAAGATCACGCTCGTCGCGCCCGAGGGCACCATCACGCCGGCCGGCATGCTGCCGCGGCTGAAGCAGTTCACCGTGGTGGGCGTCTTCGAGTCGGGGCATTACGAGTACGACAGCACGCTTGCGCTGATCAACATCAAGGACGCGCAGGCGCTGTTCCGGCTGCCCGCGCCGACCGGCGTGCGCTTGCGCCTGACGGACATGCAGCGGGCGCCGGAGGTGGCGCATCAGCTGGCGCGTAGCTTGTCCGGCGATTTGTATATCCGCGACTGGACCCAGCAGAACAAGACCTGGTTCTCGGCGGTGCAGATCGAAAAACGCATGATGTTCATCATCCTGACGCTGATCATTGCGGTGGCGGCGTTCAATCTGGTCTCGTCGCTGGTGATGACGGTGACCAACAAGCAGGCCGATATCGCGATTCTGCGCACGCTCGGCGCGCAGCCTGGCTCGATCATGAAGATTTTCGTCGTGCAGGGCGTGACGATCGGCTTTATCGGCACGGCGACCGGCGTCGCGCTCGGCTGCCTGATCGCGTGGAGCATTCCGTGGCTCGTGCCGATGATCGAGCATCTGCTCGGTGTGCAGTTCCTGCCGCCGTCGGTGTATTTCATCAGCGAACTGCCGTCCGAACTGGTTCCCTCGGACGTCGTGCGAATCGGCGTCATCGCGTTCGCGATGTCGGCTCTTGCGACGCTGTATCCGAGCTGGCGCGGTGCGAAGGTCCGCCCTGCGGAGGCGCTGCGCTATGAATGACCGTTCCGCTACCTTGAATATGTCCAACGAGACGACGCTGCATCCCTACGTGCTGGAAGCGACCGGCATTTCGAAGTCGTTCGTGCAGGGCGGCCTCAATGTGCAGGTGCTCAACAACACGCAACTGAGCGTGCGGCGCGGGGAAAAGCTGGCGATCGTCGGCGCGTCGGGTTCCGGCAAGAGCACGCTGCTGCACGTGCTCGGCGGCCTCGACGATCCGAGCGCGGGCCAGGTATCCGTGATGGGCAAGCCCTTTACGAAGCTCTCCGAGCGCGAGCGCAACGATTTGCGCAATCGCGCGCTCGGTTTCGTGTATCAGTTCCACCATCTGCTGCCGGAGTTTTCCGCGCTCGACAACGTCGCGATGCCGCTGCGGATTCGCCGCATGACGACCGAAGCCGCGCGGCGCCAGGCGCTCGAGGTGTTGGAGCGCGTTGGCATGGGGCATCGGGCGAAGCATCGTCCCGGTGAGTTGTCCGGCGGCGAACGTCAGCGTGTGGCGATCGCCCGGGCACTCGTCACGAAACCGGCTTGCGTGCTGGCCGACGAACCGACCGGCAACCTCGACGGCGGCACCGCCGACACCGTGTTCAACCTGATGCTCGAACTGTCGCATACGCTTGAAACCAGCTTCGTGATCGTCACGCACGATCCGGAACTGGCCGGCCGCTGCGACCGCATCATGCGGTTGCGCGACGGCGTGCTTCACGAAGAGCCGCCGGTGCCGGTGTAATCGCCGCGCGAAACTCAAACGACACCCCAAGCGAAACCCTGCCGCTAACAAGGCGCGCCATGTGGATCGATACGCACTGCCATCTCGACGCTGCGGAATTCGACGCCGACCGCGACGCGGTTGCGGCGGCGGCGCGTCGCGCGGGAGTGGGGCGCATCGTGATTCCCGCGATCGGTCGTGAGAACTTCACGGCGGTGCGTGAACTGGCGCACCGGACCGACGGCGGTGCGTATGCGCTCGGCATCCACCCGCTCTACACGCCGGGCGCGCAGGAGAGCGATCTTGAACTGCTGCGCATGGAGATCGAGGCGAGCCTCGACGATCCGCTGTTCGTCGGCATTGGCGAGATCGGGCTGGATTACTTCGTGCAAGGTCTCGACGATGCGCGTCAGCAGTTCTTCTATAACGGTCAGCTGCAACTCGCTCGCGAATTCGATCTGCCGGTGATTTGCCACGTGCGCAAATCGCAGGATCAGGTGATCAAGGGGCTGCGCCGGCACCAGATTCATCGTGGCATCGCGCACGCATTCAACGGCAGCTTTCAGCAAGCTCAGGCGTATATCGATCAGGGCATGCATCTGGGCTTCGGCGGCAATCTGACCTTCGAACGGGCGCGGCAAATCCGGCGCCTCGCCGAGCAATTGCCGTTCGACGCGCTGGTCGTCGAGACCGACGCTCCGGATATCGCGCCTTCCTGGATGTACAGGCAGCGCAACACGCCGGATCAGATTCCGGCCATCGGCGCGGGCCTCGCACAACTGCGCGGCATCGCCGCGGAAGAAGCCGCCCTAGGCACAACGGCTAACGCGCTCGCCGCGCTGCCGCGGCTCGCTCTTTCCTCTGCATAATCAGGCTTGATGGTTCAAGTGGTTCGCGTCGGGCGGAACACGCGCCCGGCGGGCTTGCGGCTGCCTGCGCGGTGAGCGTTGCGTCGTCCGGCGCCGGTCGGGCGGAGGGCGAATGCGGGCATGGTGGTGTGGGTTTGCGTTGGGTGTGGTCGGTTTGCAGCGGCAGGCGGCATTGCCGGGTTGGGGCGGCTGGAGCGCGTTGGTTCTGCTCGCATGCATGGCGGGCGGTGCGGCGGTGTGGGCGTTGCGCGGTGCTCGTTCCGTGACGGCGGGCGGCGGCTCGATTCCGGATTGGCTCGATCGTTGGGTCTGGCTCAGCGCAACTTTCAGCGCGCATACGCGCTCACGGATCGGCTGGAGCGCGGTGTGGATTGCGGCCATTTGCGCGGGTTTCGGCTACGCGGCCTGGCGCGCGGAAGCGCGGCTCGCCGTGAGCATGCCGAGCGCATGGGAGGGGCGCGATATCGACGTCGTCGGCAGCATCAAGGGCCTGCCGGCGCGCGACGATAAGGGCGCGCGTTTTCTGTTCGAGGTCGAGTCGGCCGACGCGCCGATAGCCGCCTTTCCGCGTGTGATTCAACTGTCGTGGATTGCCCGGGATGCGCCGGCGCCGTTGTTGGAGCCTGGCGCTCGCTGGCAATTGACGGTGCGGCTCAAGCGGCCGCACGGCAATGCGAACTTCGGCGTCCGCGATGCCGAAGCAAGCCTGCTCGCGCGCAATGTACGCGCCACCGGTTATGTCAGCGCGCCCGCTACGGCAGTGCGCTTGCCGGGCAACGCGCGCGGCGTGGGCGTCGTCTTCGATCGCTGGCGCGCCGCGCTGCGCGCACGCATCGACAGGGTGCTCGCCGACGCGCCGCATCGCGGGATCGTAGTGGCGCTGGCGATCGGCGCGCAGGATGAAGTCAGCGCGGCGGACTGGCTGCTGATGCGCGGCACGGGCACGAGTCATCTGGTGGCGATTTCGGGGTTGCATATCGGCTTTGTCGCGGGACTTGCGGGTTGGCTCGCCGGGGCAGTGTGGCGGCGCTCCGGGTTCTTCGGCAGCAACTGGCCGTTGCGGTTGCCCGCGCAGGTCGTTGCGGTGACGGGCGGCGCGTTGTTTGCCGGCGTGCACGCTGCGCTGGCCGGTTTCAACGTGCCGGCGCAGAGGGCGCTGTGGATGGCGGGTGTGGTCGCGCTTGCGTTTATCAGCGGGCGCAATATCGCGCGATCCGCCGTGCTTGCGTGGGCGCTGGGGCTCGTATTGCTGATCGATCCCTGGGCGGTCGTGTCGGCGGGATTCTGGCTGTCGTTCTGCGCGGTGGCGGCGATTCTGTTCGCGATGTCAGGACGGCCCCGCGTGCAGGACCATGCACAGCATCGCGAGGAAGACGGCGAGGACGGCGAGTCGTCCCGCTTCATGCGCCTGCGGTCCGCTTTGCGCCGTCGTGTACGCGCCTTTGTCGAACGCTTGCGCAGTGCCGCGCACGTGCAGTTCGCGGTGACGATCGCGCTCGCGCCGCTCACCGTCTACTGGTTCGCGCAGATTCCGCTGATCGGTCCGCTCGCCAACGCCTTCGCGATTCCATGGGTGAGCCTGCTGGTCACGCCGGCCGTGTTGGCCGGCGTCGCGCTGCCCGCGCCGTTCGATGCCTACGCGTTCCAGACAGCGCATGCCTTGCTCGAACTGCTGGCCGCGGGCTTGCGGATGCTCTCGGGTCCCGCATGGACGCTCTGGCGTTTGCCGCAGCCGCATGCGTGGGCGCTCGCCGCGGCGGTGGTCGGTGTGCTCTGGTGTCTCGCGCCGCGCGGCTGGCCGCTGCGCTGGGCCGCGCCGCTGACCTGGCTGCCTTTGCTGATGCCGGCGCCGCCCGGGCCGCCGCACGGCAGTTTCCGGCTGACCGCGCTGGATGTCGGCCAGGGCACGTCGGTGCTGGTCGAGACGGCGCATCACGCGCTGCTGTTCGATGCAGGACCGGGCCCGGAATCGACGCATGCGGGCGAGCGCGTCGTCGTGCCGTTTTTACAGGCGCACGGCGTCACGGCACTCGATACGCTCATTATTAGCCACGCCGATTCCGACCATTCGGGCGGCGCGCCCGCGGTGCTGGACGCGATCGAGGTACGTCAAATGGTGGCGGCATTGGCGCCGGCGAACGCGTTATGGCGTAGTGCAAGGCAACGCGGTGCGGATACGCTGCCCTGCGCGGCGGGGCAGCGCTGGCAGTGGGACGGCGTCGGGTTCGAGATGCTCTGGCCGGATGCCGGGCCGCTGCAAGGCAAACCGAACGCGCATTGCTGCGTATTGCGCGTGAGCACCTTGCCGCCCGCCGCGCTTGCGTCAGCCGCGGATGTTCGAGCAGATGCACCCCGCATGAGCGCCTTGCTGACGGCGGACATTGAAGCGCCGGCCGAACGCACGCTGCTTGCGCGCGATCGCGCCGCGTTGCGCGCGCAGGTGCTCGTTGTGCCGCATCACGGCAGCAAGACCTCGTCGACCGAACCGTTCCTCGACTCTATCGACCCGCTGGTCGCGCTATTTCAGGTAGGCTATCGCAACCGTTTTCATCATCCGAACGCGGGGGTGTTCGAGCGTTACACGGCGCGGCATATCGAACTCGCGCGTAGCGATACGGACGGCGCGGTGCGGGTTGACGTCAACCCGGACGCCGCCCCGGACCTGAATGGGGCTGCGCTCACGCTCGAGCGCTATCGCGACACGCAGCGCCGCTACTGGATGGATCGCTGACGGACTGCCGAGGGTTGTCCAGGATTGTTGAGCGGATAGACAAGAGACAAATAAGAAGCAGGTAAAAAGCGCGCCGCCGGGCCGGCAGCCTGCACGCAAATCAGAATGGAGATAGCCGCAGTTGAAAAACATCATCCACTTCTCGCATGCGAACGGTTTTCCCGCGTCGACGTACCGGACCATCTTCGCCGAACTCGCGGACGACTACGAACTGCGTTCCATCGAGCGCATCGGTCACGACGCGCGGTATCCGGTCACCCAGGACTGGCCGCATCTGGTCGAGCAGTTGCTCGACGACGTCGGCCGTTCGTACGAGCAGCCGGTGTGGCTGGTCGGCCATTCGCTCGGTGGTTACCTGTCGTTGATGGCCGCGCTGAAAAAGCCGCAGTGGGTGAGGGGCGTGGTGATGCTGGATTCGCCGGTGATCGCCGGCTGGCGCAGCAGCATGCTGCGCGTGTCGCAATGGACCGGACTCGACGAGCGGCTCTCGCCGGCGGCGGCTACGCGTGCGCGCCGTACCCACTGGGCAAGCCGCGACGAGGCGTGGCGGCATTTTCATTCGAAGCCGGCGTTTGCTCGCTGGGATGAGCGGATGTTGTCCGATTACATCGACTTCGGCATTCCGCAGACTTCACCCGACGGTTCGCGTTCTTTGGCCTTCGACCGGCGTACCGAATACCAGATCTATAAGACCTTGCCGCATACGCTCGGCTCGCGCCTTGCGCGTGGCGCGCCGGTACCGGTCGGTTTTATTGCCGGCACGCATTCGAAGGAAATCCGCCAGGCCGGACTCGACGCAACCCGCCGCGCGACCGGCGGTCATGTGGAATGGATCGAAGGCAGCCATCTGTATCCGATGGAAAAGCCGCTCGAAACCGCGCGCGCGGTGCAGCGGATGTTGCGCGAGTTGGAGCGCCACGCCTAACGCCACGCATCAGTTCGACGGCGCGGTCGCTGGCACATAAGGGGCGCCGCTGCGATGGCGCTGGCGGCGCGGCTCGCCAGGTCCTGCCGCAAAAACGGTGCGTGATGCGCTCGCGGCGAGCGCCGCCGCAGCGGCATGCATTCGTGCGCATGTCGCTCGTATTTTGCTGGGTCGAGACCCTGCTTTACGGTATAATCCGTTTTTCCCGCGAGCATCCAGCGATGACCAAATATGTTTTCGTCACCGGCGGCGTAGTATCTTCCCTCGGCAAGGGTATTGCCGCCGCTTCCCTCGCCGCGATCCTCGAATCGCGCGGTCTTAAAGTCACCCTCCTCAAGCTCGATCCCTACATCAACGTCGACCCCGGCACGATGAGCCCGTTTCAACACGGCGAAGTGTTCGTGACGGAAGACGGGGCGGAGACTGACCTCGACCTCGGCCACTATGAGCGCTTCATCAGCACGAAGATGCGCAAGGCCAACAACTTCACCACGGGCCAGATTTACGAATCGGTGATCCGCAAGGAACGCCGCGGCGACTATCTCGGCAAGACGGTGCAGGTCATCCCGCACATCACGAACGAAATCCAGGCATTCATCGAGCGCGGCGCAGCGTCGGCGACATGCGGTGAGCCGGACGTCGCGATCGTCGAGGTGGGCGGCACGGTGGGCGACATCGAATCGCTGCCGTTCCTCGAAGCCGCGCGTCAGATGAGCCTGCGCATGGGCCGCAACAGCGCATGTTTCGTGCACCTCACGCTGGTGCCGTGGGTCGCCACCGCCGGCGAACTGAAAACCAAGCCTACCCAGCATAGCGTGCAGAAGCTGCGTGAAATCGGCATCTCGCCGCACGTGCTGCTGTGCCGTGCCGACCGCCGCATTCCGGACGACGAACGCGCGAAGATCTCAATGTTCTCGAACGTCCCGGAAGACGCAGTGATTTCCGTGTGGGACGCGGACAGCATCTACAAGATTCCGCAGATGCTGCACGACCAGGGGCTCGACGCGATCATCTGCGAAGAACTCAAGCTCACGCCGAAGGCGGCCGATTTGTCGATGTGGTCGAACCTCGTCGAAAAGCTCGAGAATCCGCAACACGAAGTCACGATCGGCATGGTCGGCAAGTATGTGGATCTGACGGAATCGTACAAGTCGCTGATCGAAGCGTTGCGCCATGCGTCGATGCACACGGCGACCCGTGTCAACATCGAATACATCGATTCGGAAGAGGTCGAGACGCAAGGCGTCGAGAGCCTCAAGCATCTGGATGCGGTGCTCGTGCCGGGTGGCTTCGGCCGTCGCGGCACCGAAGGCAAGATCGCCGCGATCCGCTATGCACGCGAAGCGAACGTGCCGTATCTCGGCATCTGTCTTGGCATGCAGCTGGCCGTGATCGAATTCGCCCGCGACGTGGTTGGCCTGAAGGGTGCGAACAGCACCGAGTTCGATCAGGAAACCGAAAACCGCGTGGTCGCGCTGATCACCGAGTGGTACGACCGCGAAGGCCGTGTCGAGAAGCGCACTGAAGAATCGGATCTGGGCGGCACGATGCGCCTCGGTTCGCAACGCTGCCCGATCAAGCCCGGCACGATGGCCGAAGAGATCTATGGCAAGGACGTGAACGAACGCCACCGTCACCGTTATGAAGTCAATAACCGCTTCGTGCCCCAGCTCGAAGCCGGCGGCCTTATCATCAGCGCCCGTACCCCGAGTGAAGATCTGCCGGAAATGATGGAATTGCCGCGCAGCATGCACCCGTGGTTCGTCGGCGTGCAGTTCCACCCGGAATTCACGTCCACGCCGCGTGACGGCCATCCGCTGTTCAAGTCGTTCGTCGAAGCGGCGCTCGCGCATCAGCAGTCGCGCGTCGAGGAGAAAGCATGAAACTGGGCGATTTCGAAATCGGGCTCGACAAGCCGTTTTTCCTGATCGCAGGCACCTGTGTCGTCGAATCCGAACAGATGACGATCGACACGGCCGGCCGGCTCAAGGAAATCTGCGCGAAGCTGAACATTCCGTTCATCTACAAATCTTCGTACGACAAGGCCAATCGCAGCAGCGGCAAGTCGTTTCGTGGTCTGGGCATGGACGAAGGTTTGCGTATCCTGTCGGAAGTGAAGCGCCAGCTCGGCTTGCCGGTGCTCACCGACGTGCACGCCGAGCACGAGATCGAGCAGGTCGCGTCAGTGGTCGACGTCCTGCAAACGCCGGCTTTCCTGTGCCGTCAAACGGATTTCATCCACGCTTGTGCGCGTTCGGGCAAACCGGTCAACATCAAGAAAGGCCAGTTTCTCGCGCCGCACGACATGAAGAACGTGATCGACAAGGCGCGCGACGCTGCGCGCGAAGCCGGTCTGTCGGAAGACCGCTTCATGGCGTGCGAACGCGGCGTGTCGTTCGGCTATAACAACCTCGTGTCGGACATGCGTTCGCTCGCGATCATGCGCGAAACCAACGCGCCGGTCGTGTTCGACGCGACCCACTCGGTGCAGTTGCCGGGCGGGCAGGGCACGAGCTCGGGCGGTCAGCGCGAATTCGTGCCGGTGCTGGCACGCGCGGCCGTGGCAACGGGCGTGGCGGGTCTCTTCATGGAAACCCATCCGAAGCCCGCGGAAGCCAAATCGGACGGCCCGAACGCGGTGCCGCTGCATCGCATGGCCGATCTGCTCGAAACGCTTGTTACGCTCGATCAGGCCGTCAAGCGCGCGCCGTTCCTCGAAAGCGATTTCAATTGATTCAGGCGTTCGCGGCGTGTCACGATAGGCCGGGCCACGAATGGCTTGCATAATCGGCACGATCGGTATCATCGACACGCGGCGAATGCACGCAATGGCCGTCGAAAGCATCAAGGCGCGAGTAGTCTGCTGGGGAGACCGCTGCTCTGCATGGGACCGGAGTAAGCGCTGCAGCACTAACTCCGGATCGACACATGCGCCGGGTGCCGTTTCACAGTAAAGAATTCAACGTCATTTCTTGAGGAAACCATGAGTGCTATCGTAGATATCATCGGTCGAGAGATTCTCGATTCGCGAGGCAACCCCACCGTCGAATGCGACGTGCTGCTCGAGTCGGGCACGATGGGCCGCGCAGCGGTGCCGTCGGGCGCATCGACGGGTTCGCGCGAAGCGATCGAACTGCGCGACGGCGAAACCGGCCGTTACGGCGGCAAGGGCGTGCTGAAGGCCGTCGAGCACATCAACACCGAAATCTCCGAAGCGATCATGGGCCTCGACGCTTCCGAGCAGGCGTTCCTCGACAAGACCCTGCTGGAACTCGACGGCACGGACAACAAGTCGCGCCTCGGCGCCAACGCGATGCTGGCTGTTTCGATGGCCGTCGCGAAGGCCGCTGCTGAAGAAGCCGGCCTGCCGCTGTACCGCTACTTCGGCGGCTCGGGCGCGATGCAACTGCCGGTGCCGATGATGAACATCGTCAACGGCGGTGCCCACGCGAACAACAGCCTGGACATCCAGGAATTCATGATTGTGCCGGTCAGCCAGCCGACCTTCCGCGAAGCACTACGCTGCGGCGCGGAAGTGTTCCACGCGCTGAAGAAGATCCTCTCCGACCGCGGCATGAGCACGGCAGTGGGCGACGAAGGCGGCTTCGCACCGAACTTCGGCAGCAACGACGAATGCCTGTCGACCATCCTGCAAGCCATCGAAAAAGCGGGCTACCGCGCTGGTGAAGACGTGCTGCTGGCGCTCGACTGCGCAGCGAGCGAGTTCTACCACGACGGCAAGTACCAGTTGGCAGGCGAAGGCCTGCAACTGTCGTCGACGGAATTCGCAGACTACCTGGCGAACCTGGCAGACAAGTTCCCGATCGTCTCGATCGAAGACGGTATGCATGAAAGCGACTGGGCGGGCTGGAAGACGCTGACTGACAAGCTCGGCAAGAAGGTCCAGCTGGTGGGCGACGACCTGTTCGTCACCAACACGCGCATTCTGAAGGAAGGCATCGAGAAGGGCATCGCCAACTCGATCCTGATCAAGATCAACCAGATCGGCACGCTGACGGAAACCTTCGCCGCGATCGAAATGGCCAAGCGCGCCGGCTACACGGCGGTGATCTCGCACCGCTCGGGCGAAACCGAAGATTCGACGATTGCGGATATCGCAGTCGGCCTGAACGCCGGTCAGATCAAGACGGGTTCGCTGTCGCGTTCGGACCGCATCTCGAAGTACAACCAGTTGCTGCGTATCGAAGAAGACCTCGGCGATATCGCCAGCTACCCGGGCAAGTCGGCGTTCTACAATCTGCGCTAAATGGCCGGTTTGTTAGCGCTGACCGATGACCCGGTTCACCTTCGTTTCTGATTGACCTCGCCGCCCTGCGTATAGCGCAGGGCGGCGTGTATTTATTGTGCTTACTTCATGCGGCTTGTCACTGCTGTCCTGATCGTTCTGCTGGCGCTGATCCAGTACCCGCTCTGGTGGGGGCACGGCGGATGGTTGCGCGTGCACGAGTTGCAGCAGCAACTGGCGCAGCAACAACAGAAGAACGTCGATGCGAAGCTGCGCAACGAGCGTATCCAAGGTGAAGTGCAGGATTTGCAGAACGGCACGGCCGCTGTCGAAGAACGGGCGCGCTACGAAATGGGCATGGTGAAGGACAGCGAAGTGTTCGTGCAATTCGTGTCGCCGAACGCGCCGTTGCCGACTGCGAATATGCCCTCGGTCACCACGTCGACGCGCGGTGAGATGTCGGCCGCGCCGCTTCACGTGGTGCCGAATCCAGAGTCGCGTGCGAAGGCGGATCGCAAGCACGGCGGTAAGGTGGCGAAAGACAAGAAGGCGGCACACTAAACCTTGCTACGTACGCCGGGTTCAGGGCGCAAAAAAGGCGCGGTGAAAACCGCGCCTTTTTGTTTGGGCCGTCATGCCAGTATGTCAGCCCCTTGCCGTATCGGCATATATCTCCGCATATGTCCGCTTCGAGTTACCAGCCCCAGTACGGTCCGTAACCGACGCCGACCCCGGTGCCCCAGCCGTGTCCCCAACCGCCGCCGTAATAACTGCCGTACATGCTGACGGGCGGCGCGTAATAACGCGACCACGTTTGCGCGGCGTTCTCAGCGGCAATTGCCTGATTCTGTTCGGACAATACTTGCTGATCGATTGCGTCATAGCGCTGGCGCTCTTCAGGCGTCAGCGGACGGCCCGTGCTGGCGATACCCGACTGGTCAGCCGGCAGGCGGCTATAAATCGGTGACGGGCCCGGTGGGTCCATCACGCAACCGGTCAGCGCGGCGCTGCCTGCGATGGCGGACAGTACGGCTAACGTGCGTGCGTAATGTTTCAACGAAGTAGGGATGTTCATTTTCGATCTCCATCGGTCGGACGCCTAAGCAAACCATGCGCGGCGCGCATCGCCAATGATCCAACGCAATGATCAAAGATACCGCGCCGCCCGGCCCATGAAAAGGTAGTGGGCGGCGCGGTATTTTACTGCCGTAACACCGGCGTCATGAGCCAGCGTCGCTGAGCGGGTCAGTGCCGCTGGTCGGCAGCAGGCGTCACGCCTTGTGAGAGCGCGCTGGCGACAAAAAGTTGCGCCACGTCGACCGGATCGAATTCATACCGTTGGTTACAGTATTCGCAATGGATCTCCACGTGACCGCGTTCTTCGATCACGCCGTCCACTTCGTCGCGGCCCAGCATCTTCAGCATGGCGCCGACTTTTTCACGCGAACAGGTGCATTCGAAGCGCGCCTTGGCCGGTTCGAAGTGCTGGACGTTTTCCTGCCAGAAGAGGCGCCGGAACACCGTTTCGGGCTCCTCCTTCAGCAGTTCGTCTTGCGACAGCGTGCCGCCGAGCGTGCAGACGCGCTCCCACGTATCCGCGTCCAGGTCGCCCGGATGCGGGACGATGCCGCCGTCGCCGGGAAGCTTTTGCAGCAGCATGCCGACCGCGCGCTCGGTATTCGCAGCAAGCCACAAACGCGTGTCGAGCTGCTCCGAGTGATGCATATAGTGCTCGAGCACTTCGGCCATCGATTTGAGCGGGCCGTCCACGCCTGACAGCGGCACGATACTTTGATACGGCTGCTGACCGGGCTGCTTGTCCTGCGGATCGAGCGTGATCACGCAACGGCCGTGACCGCTCGCGTTGACCAGTTCGATCATGGTGGCGTCGTCGCCGATCGTGTTGTGCGCTTCGCCGGAAAACTTGGCGGTCGCGCGCATCGACAGGTCGGAACTGCACTGCACCACCAGCATTTTGGCCGGGCCGTCGCCGAAGATCTGCATGATGAGCGTGCCGTTGAACTTGAGGTTCGCCGACAGCAGCGCGCACGCCGCCATCATCTCGCCGAGAATCGTCCGCACGGGCGCGGGGTAATCGCGGCGCGTCAGCACTTCCTGCCACGTATTGCGCAGCGAAACGATTTCTCCGCGCACCGGCGCCGCGCTGAACATGAATTTTTGCAACTGGTCGCTCACAACTTTTCCTCGGTCGAATGACGCAGCCTGATGCTGCGTCTTGCGCGCCGTGCGCTACGGCTGGTTAGCCGATGCGCACAAGCTGCGCCTTGAAATATTCGCGGCGCTCGGCGTAGCTCGCCGTGCCGCGCTGCATATTGGCGATGTCCGTCCCGGTCAGTTCGCGCACCACTTTGGCGGGCGCGCCGAGAATCAGCGAATTGTCGGGAAACACTTTGCCTTCTGTGACGATGGCGCCCGCTCCGACCAGACAGTTGCGGCCGACTACCGCACCATTCAAGACCACCGCCTGAATTCCGATCAGCGAGCCTTCCTTGATGGTGCAGCCATGCAGCATGACCTGGTGGCCGATTGTCACGTTCGGCTCGACCGTCAGCGGAAAGCCAGGGTCGGTGTGCAGCACCGCGTTTTCCTGGACGTTGCTGCCGGCGCCGATGGTAATCGGCTCGTTGTCGCCACGAATCGTCGCGCCGAACCAGACGCTCGAATTTTCCTCGAGCGTCACATTGCCGATAATGTTCGCCGAATCCGCGACGAACACGCTTTCATGGATGGTCGGGGCGGCTTCGCCAAGCTTGTAGATTGTCACAGTGTCTCCTGTTGATCGGTCGCCGCGAGCGCTGGCTGGGGCTGGAGGCCACCGGAAACGTCCAATCGGGGCCGGTTGCCTGCCGAGCCGGCACAACAGGCGCGCGCGAAAGTCGAATCGAGTATTGTAAACGTTTGTGTGGTTGGGTCGCTCGGCGTTGCCGCGGGGCTGTCCGACGCGCTGCCGTGCCCGCCGTGTCCTCGCCGTTTCCTTAGCGCACACTTTGCCGTGCCAATTGCCGATCTGCCTGCCATGATTTCCGCTGCTCCGTCCGTTGCCTTTGTACCGTCCCTGTCGAACTGCGTGCGTACAGGCGCTCTTGTCGCGTTGCGCGAAGTCGACCCGGCAAGCAAGGCTGCCGCGGCCCGCGCTCTGTATGTTGCAGTGCTCGACGGCAGCCTGGGATGCGCTGAAAACCTCGAACTCGAAGAGCCATCCGGTTTGCCCGGCCGTCCCGCGCGGCCCGAGTTGGTCGAGCCGCGCAAGCTGGGGCGGCGCAGCATGCAATCGCCAGAAGGGCGCGCCGTCTTGCTGCACGCGCTCGCGCACATCGAATTCAACGCGATCAACCTTGCGCTCGACGCCGTCTGGCGCTTTGCCGGTATGCCTGCTGCGTTCTACGTCGATTGGCTCAAAGTCGCGGCCGAAGAGGCGCATCATTTCTCGCTGCTGGTCGCGCGGCTTGCGGAATTCGGCCATACCTACGGCGATTTCCCCGCACACGACGGTCTTTGGGACATGTGCGAGCGCACTCGAGACGACGTGCTCGCGCGCATGGCGCTGGTGCCGCGCACGCTCGAAGCGCGCGGTCTCGACGCCTCGCCGCCGATCCGCGCACGCTTGCAACAGGCCGGCGACCACGCGTCCGCGGCGATTCTCGACGTGATCCTGCGTGACGAGATCGGCCACGTGCTGATCGGCAATCGCTGGTTTCGCTATCTGTGCGAGCAGGGTGGTCTCGATCCGCACGTGACCTACACGCGTCTTGCCGAGCAGTATCACGCACCGAAATTACGTGGTCCGTTCAATTTCGAAGCGCGCCGCGACGCCGGTTTCGACGAAACCGAGTTAGCCGCGCTGGTCGCTCTGGCGGGATTGGATCAAGCTCGGCCCACCGCGGACTGAGGCGTTCTTCCAGACATCACCCAAGCGCGTCGTCCGGCTATCTCGTTATAATCGAACGACCATTCTTTTTTCAGGCGCGTCGTTCATGAATACCTCTCAGTCTGAGTTCATCGCCGTGCGCGGCGTCCGTCTTCACGTGCGACGCTGGGGCAATCCGGACGCGCCGAAGTTGTTCATGCTGCACGGCTGGATGGATGTGGCGGCGTCGTTCCAGTTCGTCGTCGATGCGTTGGGCGGCGACTGGCAGGTGATTGCGCCTGACATGCGCGGCTTCGGCTTGTCCGACTGGCCGGTGGCCGAGCGTGGTGGAGGCAACTACTGGATTCCGGACTATCTCGGCGATCTCGACGCGCTGCTCGACCACTACGCGCCGACCGGCGAAGTCAATCTGGTGGGCCACAGCATGGGCGCGAACATCGTCTGCCTGTATGCGGGCGTGCGGCCGGAGCGGGTGCGGCGCGTGGTCGACCTGGAAGGCTTTGGTCTCGCGCCGTCGCACTCGGCGCAAGCGCCCAGGCGCCTGCGCAACTGGCTCGACGAATTGCGCGACCCACCGCAACTGAAGCGCTACGCGTCGCTCGACGAGGTCGCCGGCCGTCTGATCAAGACCAATCCGCGCCTTGCGCCGCAGCGCGCGCAGTTCCTCGCCCAGCATTGGTCGAAGCCGGACGAAGAAGGGCGCTTCATGTTGCTCGCCGATCCGGCGCACAAGCTGCGCGGGCCGACGCTATACCGGATCGACGAAGTGATGGCCGTATGGCGCAAAGTGAGCGCGAAAGTGTTGCACGTCGAGGCGGCCAATTCGCCGACGCTCGCGCAGATCGCCGGTGAAATTCCGCTCGACGAATTCAAGGCACGCTTTCAGGCGTTTCCGAACTGGCGCGAAAAAATCATCGACGAAGCGGGGCACATGGTGCACCACGACCAGCCGGAGCAGGTCGCAGCCTTGATCGAAGGGTTTTGTGCCTGAGTTTTTTACAAAAAGTTTAAGGAAGAAGGTCGGCTCCGAGAGATAGCGCTGCGGCCACTTACTGCGTTGCAGTAAAATGGCCTCAGAACCTTTTCAAAACACCGATGAACGCTGACCTCCACTGCCACTCCACCGTTTCCGACGGCCAGTTCGCGCCGGCCGATGTCGCGCGCCGCGCGCACGCGGGCGGCGTGACGCTGTGGGCATTGACCGACCACGATGAAATCGGCGGCCAGCAGGAGGCGCGTAGCGCCGCGCAAGCGCTGGGCATGGATTACCTGAGCGGCGTGGAGATTTCGGTGACGTGGGCCTCGCGCACGGTGCACATCGTTGGGCTCGGCATCGATCCGACCAGCGCGATCCTGATCGACGGCCTCGCGCGCACGCGCAACGGCCGCGCCGCGCGGGCCGAAGCGATTGGCGAACAACTGGCCACGCTCGGCATTCCGGATGCCTATCAAGGCGCGCTGAAGTACGTTTCCAACCCGGACATGATTTCGCGCACGCACTTCGCGCGCTTCATGGTCGAAAGCGGCTACGCCAGCTCGACGCAAGACGTTTTTACCCGCTTTCTCGGCGATGGCAAGCCCGGCTACGTGCCGCATCGCTGGGCCAAACTGGCCGACGCGGTCGGCTGGATTAAGGCAGCCGGCGGCGAAGCGATCGTCGCGCACCCGGGCCGGTATGCGTACACGCCAGTCGAATTCGACGCGTTTTTCGCCGAATTCATCGATCTGGGCGGCAAGGCGATCGAAGTGGTGACGGGCAGCCACACGCCGGATCAGTATCGCGAATACGCGGACGTCGCACGCCGTTTCGGCTTCGAGGCGTCGCGCGGTTCCGATTTTCACGGGCCCGGTGAGGGCCGTATCGAACTCGGCATGCTGCCGCCGCTGCCCTCCGATCTCAAGCCCGTCTGGGAACGTTGGCTGTGATCGCGCGCCGTGCCACGGCGGCACGACACGTGAAGCAGCCGTCATCCCGGGCGCGTGCGCCCGCCCGATTCCTCCCCTGAAGTGACCGTTAGTCATCATATGTCCCAATACTTTCGGCTTCACCCGGATAATCCGCAGCCGCGCCTCGTCAAACAGGCGGTACAGATCATCAACGACGGTGGCGTCGTCGCGTTGCCGACCGATTCGAGCTACGCGATCGCCTGTCATCTCGACGACAAGGACGCGGTCGAGCGTTTGCGGCGGATTCGCGGGCTCGACGAGAAGCAATTACTGTCGCTGCTGGTGCGCGATCTGTCGGAGCTGGCGAACTTCGCGATGGTCGATAACCGCCAGTACCGGCTGATCAAATCGGTGACACCCGGGCCTTACGTGTTCGTGTTGCAGGCGACCAGGGAAGTGCCGCGGCGCCTGTCGCATCCGTCGCGTAAAACGATCGGCTTGCGGGTGCCCGATCACGCGATCACGCTGGCGATTCTCGAAGAGCTCGGTCAGCCGCTGCTCGGCTCGACACTGATCATGCCGGGCGAAACCCAGCCGCTGAACGATCCGGAAGAAATCCGCGTGCGCCTCGAAAAGCAGCTCGATCTGGTGATCGACGGCGGCCCCTGCGTGTGCGAGCCGTCGACCGTGATCGATCTGACCGGCGCCGAGCCGGTGCTGGTGCGGGCAGGGCGCGGTTCGCTCGCGCCATTCGGTCTCGAAGAGACGGCATGAGCGAAAGCGGACAGACGCACGCAACCACGTTGTTACAATAGAGAGATATGGATTCTTCCCTGATACAAACCATTGCGGTGTACGCGTTGCCGGTGATTTTCGCGATCACGCTGCACGAAGCCGCGCATGGCTACGTCGCGCGCTGGCTCGGCGACAATACCGCGTACGTGCTCGGCCGTGTCTCCATCAATCCGATGCGGCACATCGATCCGCTCGGCACGATCGCGATCCCCTTGCTGCTGTACTTCGCGACCAGCGGCGCGTTCATGTTCGGTTACGCGAAGCCGGTGCCGGTCGCCTTCGGCAATCTGCGCAATCCGCGCTGGGGCAGCCTGTGGGTCGCGGCGGCGGGCCCGCTGTGCAATTTCGTACAGGCGCTGGTGTGGGGCTTGATCGGCGTCGCGCTCGCGGTGCTGCGCGTCGATGAGCCGTTCTTCACGCGTATGGCCGCAGCCGGTGTCGGCGTGAACCTCGTGCTCGGCGTGCTCAACCTGTTTCCGTTGCCGCCGCTCGACGGCGGCCGCGTGCTGATGGCGCTGTTGCCGCCGCGGCAGTCGATCGCGCTGTCGCGCCTCGAACCGTACGGCTTTTTCATCGTCATGGCGCTGGTGATGACGGGCACGCTGACGCGTTATTGGTTGAGCCCGCTCGTCACGCTCGGCTACGGTGCGATCACCGCAATTCTGACTCCACTTGTTTCGCTATTCTAAATAACCATGTTCCCAGACCGTATCTTCTCCGGCATGCGGCCCACCGGGTCGCTGCACCTCGGCCACTACCACGGCGTGCTGAAAAACTGGGTGCGGCTGCAGTCCGAATACCCATGCTTCTTCTGTGTGGTCGATTGGCACGCGCTGACGACGCACTACGAAACGCCCGAAGTGATCGAAAAGAACGTGTGGGACGTGCTGATCGACTGGCTCGCTTCCGGTATCGATCCGGCACAGGCGACGCTGTTCATCCAGAGCAAGGTGCCCGAGCATGCCGAACTCGCGCTGCTGCTCGGCATGAGCACGCCGCTCGGCTGGCTCGAACGCGTGCCGACCTACAAGGAGCAGCAGGAGAAGCTCAAAGACAAGGACCTGTCCACTTACGGTTTCCTCGGCTATCCGGTGCTGATGGCGGCGGACATTCTGCTGTATCGCGGCTCGCTCGTGCCGGTCGGCGAAGATCAGGTGCCGCACGTCGAGATGACGCGTGAAATCGCGCGCCGTTTCAACTATCTGTACGGCCGCGAGCCGGGCTTCGAAGAGAAGGCCAATGAGGCGGCGAAGAAACTCGGCGGCAAGCGTGCCAAGCTCTATCACGAACTGCGCAACGCCTATCAGCAGGAAGGCGACGACGAAGCGCTCGAACAGGCACGCGCGATGTTGCAGGAGTCGCAGAGCCTGTCGATGAACGATCGCGAGCGGCTGTTCGGCTACCTCGAAGGTTCGCGCAAGATCATTCTGGTCGAGCCGCAGGCCATGCTGACGGAAGCGTCGCGCATGCCGGGTCTGGATGGCCAGAAGATGTCGAAGTCGTACGGCAACACGATCGGCCTGCGCGAAGACGCGGAAACGATCACAAAGAAAGTCCGCACCATGCCGACCGACCCGGCGCGCGTGCGCCGCACCGATCCGGGCGATCCGGACAAGTGCCCGGTGTGGCAGCTGCACCAGGTCTACACCGACGAAGCCACGCACGAGTGGGTGCAGAAGGGCTGCCGTTCGGCGGGGATCGGTTGCCTCGAGTGCAAGCAGCCGGTGATCGAAGGCATCCTGCGTGAGCAGCAGCCGATGCTCGAGCGCGCGCAGAAGTATATGGACGATCCGTCGCTGTTGCGCGCGATCGTCGCCGACGGCTGCGACAAGGCCCGCAAGTTCGCCACGGAAACGATGCGCGACGTGCGTGAGGCGATGGGCCTGTCGTATAACTGACGCGCACGCTTGCGTGATGAGCACTCCCGGCATTGCATCGTACGGAAACGGCGAACCGTCGCGCTGGGTGAGCCATTGGGCGCATCTGGTCGCGGCGGGCGGCGCGGTGCTCGACGTCGCGTCGGGAGCAGGGCGGCACGCGCGTTTCTTTGCGTCGCTGGGTCATCCGGTGACCGCTCTCGACCGCGATGCGGCAGCGCTTGCCGCGATGCGCGACGAGCCGCTCATCACGACACTCGCGGCTGACATCGAAGGCACAGCGTGGCCTTTGCCTGACGACGCGAAATTCGCCGCCGTCGTGGTCACGAACTACCTGCATCGGCCGCTTTTCCCGCAGCTTTTGCGCTCGCTCGCGCTGGGTGGCGTGCTGATTTACGAGACTTTCGCGCAAGGCAATGAAAGGGTCGGCAAGCCGTCGAATCCGGTGTTTTTGCTGGCGCCCGGCGAGTTGCTCGACGTCGTGCGCGGCCACCTTCGCGTGGTCGCGTTTCAGGACGGTTTTCTCGCGCAGCCGCGCCCGGCTTACGTCCAGCGGATTTGCGCAATTCTGGAGGCGGAGCGCTCAGCCGGCCTTGCAGAGGCGGCATCCCCGCCTTGTTACGAGTTGGCTGGCTAATCCGCTACAATCGCGGTTTACCTGATCAAATTCATGGCGTTTCATGACTAACGGCAACCAAAGCGGCATTCGCAACAGCAACGACGGCGTCCAGATTCGCGGCAGCATTCCTGCCATCATCACCCCGATGCTTGAAGACGGCAGCCTCGATCTGCCGGCGTTTCGCAAACTGATCGACTGGCACGTTGCAGAGGGCACGAACGCACTGGTCGTGGTCGGCACGAGCGGCGAGTCGGCCACGTTGTCGGTCGAAGAACACGTGTTGATGGTCAAGACCGCGGTCGAGCACACGGCGGGCCGGATTCCGGTGATCGCGGGCTCGGGCGGCAACTCCACCACCGAGGCGATCGAGCTCACGCAGCAGGCCAAAGCGGTCGGCGCGGACGCCACGCTGCAGGTCGTGCCGTATTACAACAAGCCGACTCAGGAAGGCATCTATCGCCACTTCGCGAAGATCGCCGAAACCGTCGATCTGCCGGTGATCCTGTACAACGTGCCGGGCCGCACCGTCGCGGACATGAGCAACGAAACGATCCTGCGTTGCGCGCAGGTGCCGGGCATCATCGGTGTGAAAGAAGCCACCGGCAACATCGATCGCGCCGCACATCTGATCAAGTCGGCGCCCGCGCATTTCGGCATCTACAGCGGCGACGATCCTACCGCGATCGCGCTGATGCTGCTCGGCGGCCACGGCAACATTTCGGTCACCGCGAACGTTGCGCCGCGCGCAATGAGCGAGCTATGCAAGGCCGCGCTCGCCGCGGACGCCAAGACCGCCCGTGAGATTCATCTGAAGCTTCTGTCACTGCATAAGAACCTGTTCATCGAATCGAACCCGATTCCGGCGAAATGGGCGTTGCAGCAACTCGGCCGTGTGCAGGGCGGGATCCGCCTGCCGCTCACGCCGCTCGACGCGCAATACCACGAAGTGGTGCGCGCCGCGCTGCGCGAAGCGGGCCTGCTGGGCTAAGCGGATCGAGCCGCAGCCCTCACCAGCGCTAAACCAGGCCCGCCACGGCACTCCCTTAACCGACGTCGATCCAGCCCACGTTCCCGGCACACAGAACCAGGCACCGCGTTCCAGCATCACGAAGGACCACATGAAACGTTCCGCACTTTCCCTCCACGCAACCCGCATGGCGGCGTTGGCGCTTGCCCTCACGACGCTCGCCGGCTGTGACACGCTGAACGACTGGTTCGCTTCAGACCGCGTCAACTACAAGGGTGCGGGCAGCGCACCGCCGCTCGCCGTTCCGGGCGATCTGACAACCACCCCGACCAACCAGCGCTACATCGCGCCGCCGGCCAATCTGGCGCTGGGCGGCGCGCAGCAACGCGCGGTGACGGCTGCCGGCAATTCCACCGAAGGCCAGCCGACTGCGCAGGATCCGTACGGCATGCACATCGAGCGCGACGGCGACCGCCGTTGGCTGGTGGTCGACGGCCGCTCGCCGGAACAATTGTGGTCGCAGTTGCAGGAGTTCTGGCAGGAAAACGGCTTCGCGCTGAAAACCGACGCCCCGGCCACCGGCATCATGACGACCGACTGGGCCGAAAACCGCGCGAACATTCCTGACGACTGGTTCCGCCGCACGGTCGGCAAAGTGATCGATTTCGCGTACTCGTCGGGTACCCGCGACAGCTTCCGCACGCTCGTGTCGCGCGGTCCGGCCGGCGCCACTGACATTTCGATCACGCATAGCGCGATGGAAGAAATGCTGACGGGCCAGGACAAGACGTCGTCGCGCTGGGAAGAGCGTCCGCGCGATCCGGCACTCGAAGCGCTGTTCCTCACCAAGCTAATGCAGAAGTTCGGCCTGACCGAAGCCCAATCGAAGCAGTTGTTGACCGAGGCCCGCCCGGCTACCGCGCCGGCCACGATCGATCAGAGCGCGGGTGCATCGACGCTCGACTTGCAGGAATCGTTCGACCGTGCGTGGCTGCGTGTGGGCCTGGCACTCGATCGCACCAACTTCACGGTGGACAACCGTGATCGCGCGAAGGGCATCTACTACGTGCGTTACGCGGATTCGATGGCGGAACTGAAGAAGGAAGGGCTCTTCGGCAAACTGTTCTATAGCGGCAATTCGTCGAAGAAGCCGGGTCAGGAATTCCTCGTCAACGTGCGCTCGAAGGGCGACACAGTGACGCAGGTGGCGGTGCTGGACGCGAACGGGCAGGTGGATAACTCGTCCGACGCGCAGCGCATCGTGTCGCTGCTGCACGCGCAACTGAACTAAGCGGACGGTGCGGTTCGCCAGTCTCGGCAGCGGCAGTGAAGGCAATGCCTTGCTGGTGGAGGCGCAAAGCGGTACGACCACCACCCGTGTGCTGCTCGACTGTGGTTTTTCGGCCAGAGAAGTCGAGCGGCGTCTGACGCGGCTCGGCGCGGGCGTCGAAGGTCTCGACGCCATTCTGATCACGCATGAACACAGCGACCACATTGGCGGCGCGTTGACGCTGGCGCGCAAGTGGTCGATTCCGCTGTACATGAGCTGGGGCACCGCGCGCGCGGTGGGCGCCAACGAGGCCGATATCGACCTGCAGGTGCTGTGGGGCGACGAAGCGGTGGCGATCGGCGACCTCAGCATCCTGCCTTATACCGTTCCCCATGACGCCCGCGAGCCGCTGCAATACGTGCTCTCCAACGGCGCGAGCCGCCTCGGCGTGCTGACCGATGTCGGCACCTCCACGCCGCACATCAGCGCCGTGCTGAGCGGTTGCGATGCGCTGGTGCTCGAATGCAATCACGATGTGCGGATGCTGGCGGGCAGTCGCTACCCGCAGTCGCTGAAGGCGCGCATCGGCGGCGATCACGGGCATCTGAACAACGAGGCGGCGGCTGAAATTCTGGCTTCGCTCGACCGTTCGCGCTTGCGCCATCTGGTCGCCGCGCATCTGAGCCAGCAGAACAACTTGCCGGAACTGGCGCAGGCCGCGATGGCGGCTGTGCTGGGTTCAGCGCCGACCGAGGTGGTAGTGGCTTCGCAGGATGATGGCTTTGCGTGGCTGAGTCTTTAGCGCTGCTTGGGCTGCTGGCGCTGTGATCGATGCCTGACGCGGCGGCGCCGTGCAAAAAAATGCCCATGACGATTGCTCGTCATGGGCATTTTTTTCGAGGCGGGCGCCTTTTAGCGCCGCGCCCCAAGGTCAAACCTTAGTTGCGGTTGCCGCCGAAGATGCCGAGCAGCGCGAGCAGGTTAACGAACACGTTGTACAGATCCAGATAGATCGCTAGCGTGGCGGTGATGTAATTCGTCTCGCCGCCGTTCACCACGCGCTGCACGTCGAACAGCATGTAGGCCGAGAAGATCGCGATCGCCATTACCGAGACCGTCAGCATCAAGGCCGGCAGATGCAGGAACACGTTCGCGACCGACGCCAGTAGCAGCACGATCACGCCCATGAACAGCCACTTGCCGAGGCCCGAGAAATCGCGCTTGCTGACCGTGGCGATCGTCGCCATCGACGCGAAGATCACACCAGTGCCACCGAAGGCGAGCATGATCAGCGACGGGCCGTTCGAAAAACCGAGCACGAAGCTCAGGATGCGCGACAGCATCAGGCCCATGAAGAACGTGAAGCCGAGCAGTACGACGACGCCGATGGCGCTGTCTTTGGTTCTCTGGATCGCGAACATGAAGCCGAAGGCGATCGCGAAGAACGCCAGCATGCTCATGCCGGGGCTGGTGGCGGCGAACAGCGAAAAACCGGTTGCTACGCCCACCCACGCGCCGAGCACTGTCGGAATCATAGACAGCGCGAGCAGCCAGTAGGTGTTCCGTAGCACGCGGTTGCGTGTTTCGACCGTGCTGACCGCGCCAGTGCGGCCAAAGCTATACGGATGTTCGTTCATGGTCTCTCCTTGCGTCAGAAGCATGTTGCGTCGTGGTTTATGCAGCGCCGGCCGGGATTTTTGCCGCCAGTCGCGTGGTGCGTCCATTCCTAAGATTGGCGCGGACGCAGGGAGTTTCAATGCCCCGAAAATGTCCACACGACCTACGCTACCAGCAATCAGAAAGTCCTGCTTGAAGTCTTTCAGTGCTGTAAGGGTTCAATCGCAATCATACACGGGAACATGCTACAATAGCGGATTCATTTAAATCTGTAACCTCTTAATTTTTTGGAGTTTTTATGGCGATCGAGCGCACCCTGTCGATTATCAAGCCGGACGCAGTGGCCAAGAACGTGATCGGTCAGATCTACACCCGCTTCGAAGACGCTGGCCTGAAGATCGTTGCTTCGCGCATGGTTCACCTGTCGCGCGCTGACGCAGAGAAGTTCTACGCCGTGCACGCTGCACGTCCGTTCTTCAAGGACCTGGTCGATTTCATGATCTCGGGCCCGGTGGTCGTGCAAGCGCTGGAAGGCGAAGACGCGATCCTGAAGCACCGCGAACTGATGGGCGCCACGGACCCGAAGAAGGCAGAAAAGGGCACGATCCGCGCAGATTTCGCCGACAGCATCGACGCTAATGCGGTACACGGTTCGGACGCAGCTGAAACGGCTGCTGTCGAAATCGCGTTCTTCTTCCCGCAAGTGAACGTCTACTCGCGTTGATGCCTGAATGGCCTCGTGCAATTCGTGCAGCCGATTTGATTAATCGCACGAATCGCCCGGCAAAGTAGTAAGGTAAAGCAGCAGGAATGGGCGCGAACGGCATTGCGTTCATGCAGCTTGTTGCATGAACGTAGTCTCGCACTGAAATGGCAGGATTCGATATGACGAGCAGTCCCTCCGTCAACCTTCTCGACCTCGACGCCCAAGGGCTTGTCGCTTACTGCGACAGCCTGGGCGAGAAGCCGTTTCGCGCCAAGCAATTGCAGCGTTGGATTCACCAGTACAACGCCGCCGACTTCGACGGCATGACCGATCTCGCGAAGTCCTTGCGCGAAAAGCTCAAAGGGCGCGCAACCATCACGATGCCCGGCATCGTCAGCGACCATATTTCGACCGACGGTACACGCAAGTGGCTGATCGACGTCGGTAACAGCAACGCGGTCGAGACCGTTTTTATCCCCGAAGAAACCCGCGGCACGCTGTGCGTGTCGTCGCAGGCCGGGTGCGCGGTCAACTGCCGTTTCTGTTCGACCGGCAAACAGGGTTTCTCCCGCAATCTCACCACCGGCGAAATCATCGGCCAGCTGCGTATGGCGGAGTTTGCGCTGCGCGCGTCGCTCGGCGCGGCCGGCGGCCGTGCTACCGGTGGCGAAGGCAAGGGCGAGCGCGTCGTCACGAACGTCGTGATGATGGGCATGGGCGAGCCGCTGCTGAATTACGACGCGGTGGTGCCCGCCATGCGCCTGATGCTCGACGACAACGCGTACGGCCTCTCGCGCCGGCGCGTCACGCTGTCCACCTCGGGTGTGGTGCCGATGATGGACCGGCTCGGCGCCGATCTGCCGGTGGCGCTCGCGGTCTCGTTGCATGCGCCCAGCGACCCGCTGCGCGACATGCTGGTGCCGCTGAACAAGAAGTATCCGCTTCGCGAACTGATGGCGGCTTGCCAGCGCTATCTGAAAGTCGCGCCGCGCGATTTCATTACGTTTGAATATTGCATGCTCGACGGCGTGAACGACAGCGAAGCGCAAGCGCGCGAATTGCTCGCCGTCACGCGCGACGTACCGTGCAAATTCAACCTCATTCCGTTCAATCCGTTCCCCGAGTCGGGCCTCATCCGTTCGAAGCCGGAACGGATCAAACGGTTTGCGCAAGTGCTGATGGACGCGGGCGTCGTCACCACGGTGCGCAAAACACGCGGCGATGATATCGATGCTGCCTGCGGTCAGCTGGCCGGTGCGGTGAAAGACCGCACGCGCCTCGCTGAGCGCACCGGGAAGGCAGCGAAGATAATCGAGGTTCGCGCCGTGTAATCGCACGAGGCGGCAGGACGCAGGTGTTCGGCGGAAAGCGCCGCGCAGATGCAAAAACCCTCCGCACCACGGGCGATTGAAAAGAAAGTTTGCAGAAGCGATCGGAAGCGGCGCACAGGGCCGCACATTTTGTTATAAACGGTCTGCGATTCGGACGTGAGGCAGCTCGCCTGGCCCAGTCGCACAAGTGAAAAAGAATCGACGCGAAAGGATTTGGGATGAGTGAGCCGCAGCACCCGCAGCCGCATGAGGCAGACACGAACGCAGACCAGCCGGCGCCGGTCGCTCGGGCGGTGGTGCAGCCTATTGCTCAGACCGGCTTGGATTCGTTGGCGGCAGTGGGCGCGCGCTTGACTCAATTGCGCGAATCGAAAGGCTGGACGATCGACGACGTGTCGGCGCGTCTGAAAGTGTCCGCGATAAAATTGCGCGCGCTCGAGTCGGGCGATATCAGCCATCTGCCGGATACGACGTTCGCGCTCGGCGTGGTGCGCAGCTACGCGAAGATGCTCGGCGCGGATCCCACGCCATTCACGCAGGCGCTGCGCCGCGAGAAGGGTGTGCCAGCACCGGATCTGTCGATGCCGGCGTCGTCTGGCAAGGATTTGCCGCGCGGCCGGGTGTCGCTGTCGCTCGGCGGCAGCGGACAAAAAAGCCGCTCGTGGCTGTGGGGCATTGCAGCGGTCATCGTCGCGGTGATCGCGCTGGGTATGTGGCATACCAATGGCGGTGATTCGTCGGCGTGGCTCGCGCGTTTGAAGGCGAGCGCGAACGGCGCGGCTGGCGGCGCGACCGGAGCATCGGGCGCGGTGGCGCAAGGGCCGGCGGCTGGTTCCGAGGCGGCGGTCGAGGTTGCGTCCGAAGCTGCGTCCGCGCCGGCAAAGCAGGCCGCAGTGGACAACGCAGCGCCGGCTACGCCGATGCCCGCACCGCTGGCGACCGGTACGGCGCCGTCGTCTGCGCCGCCGGTGACGGCAGCGACCGCGGTCGCTGCGGCGCCGAAGGCTGGTTCGCAGGTCCAGGTCGCCGCGCAAGGCGCGAGCGCCGCGGCCGGAGCAACTGCGGAACAGGTGGCAACCGCAGGCGAGGCGATCGTCGCGCTGCGCGTGACACAAGACAGCTGGTTCAGCGTGCGCGGCAAGGACGGCAAGGAGGTGTTCTCCGGCATCGTGCACGCAGGCGATACGAAGGAAGTAACAGGCGCGGCCCCTTTCAAGGTCACGATTGGCAACAAGGCCGGTCTCGAGTCGATTACGCTCGACGGCCAGCCGGTCGATCCGTCGAAATATTCGGCAGCCAAGGGTAATGTGGCACGCTTCGCGCTGCCTTAATAGATATGGCATGCGTCGCGGCCAAGCGGGCCGCGGCGCTTTCTCAATTCAGGCGCGACGGCTTTTGTGTGGCGCCTGCGGCGTAAATGGGTTTTTCGATGCAATCCGAAGCTCAATCCCAATCCAGTAGCAAGATTGTTTCAAACGAGCCGGTGTTCGGCGGCCAGGCTGCGCGGCGAGTGTCGCACGCAGTCGACGTCCGTTGGGGCGGCCAGCTCGTCACGATCGGTGGCGATGCGCCCGTGCGCATCCAGTCGATGACCAACACCGATACCGCGGACGCGATCGGCACCGCGATCCAGATCAAGGAACTGGCGCAAGCCGGTTCGGAACTGGTGCGTATCACGGTCAACACGCCGGAGGCGGCGGCGGCCGTGCCGGCCGTGCGCGAGCAGCTCGACCGCATGGGCGTGTCGGTGCCGCTGGTCGGCGATTTTCACTACAACGGTCACTTGCTGCTGCGCGATTACCCCGCGTGCGCGGAGTCGCTGTCGAAGTACCGGATCAATCCGGGCAACGTCGGCCACGGCGCGAAGCGCGACACGCAGTTCGCGCAGATGATCGAAGCGGCGGTGAAGTACGACAAGCCGGTTCGTATCGGCGTGAACTGGGGCAGTCTCGATCAGGATCTGCTCGCGAAAATGATGGACGAAAACGCCGCGCGTTCCACGCCGTGGGAAGCGCAGAGCGTGATGTACGAAGCGCTGATCCAGTCGGCGATCGGTTCGGCGGAGCGCGCGGTCGAACTCGGCTTGGCTCGCAACAAGATCATTCTGTCGTGCAAGGTCAGCGGTGTGCAGGATCTGATCGCGGTGTATCGCGAACTGGCGCGCCGTTGCGAATTCGCGCTGCATCTGGGCCTGACCGAAGCGGGCATGGGGTCGAAGGGCATCGTTGCGTCGACGGCTGCGTTGTCCGTGTTGCTGCAGCAAGGCATCGGCGACACGATCCGTATTTCGCTGACGCCGGAACCGGGCGCGTCGCGCACCGGTGAAGTGATCGTTGGCCAGGAAATCCTGCAGACCATGGGCCTGCGCTCGTTCACGCCGATGGTGATCGCGTGCCCCGGTTGCGGCCGTACTACCAGCACGCTGTTCCAGGAACTGGCCTCGCAAATCCAGACCTATCTGCGCACGCAGATGCCGGTGTGGCGCGATCAATATCCGGGCGTCGAGAAGATGCACGTCGCGGTGATGGGCTGCATCGTTAACGGTCCGGGTGAATCGAAGCAGGCGAACATCGGTATCAGCTTGCCGGGTTCGGGCGAAAATCCGGCCGCGCCGGTGTTCATCGACGGCGAGAAGGTCAAGACGTTGCGCGGCGATAATATCGCGCAAGAATTCCAGCAAATCGTGAGTGACTACGTCGAGCGCCGCTATGGTCGCGCCGAAGCACTCAACTAAACACCGTCAATCGAAGACAGATGACTGAACAGAAGAAAAAGCTCGAGAAGTTGTCCGGCGTGAAGGGCATGAACGATATCCTTCCGCAGGAAGCCGGGCTGTGGGAATTTTTCGAAACGACCGCCAAGTCGATGCTGCGTTCGTACGGATACCAGAATATTCGTACGCCGATCATCGAGCATACGCAGTTGTTCAAGCGTGGTATCGGCGAAGTGACCGACATCGTCGAGAAAGAGATGTACAGCTTTACCGACGCGTTGAATGGCGAAAATCTGACGATGCGCCCGGAAAATACCGCAGCTGTCGTGCGCGCGGCGATCGAACACAACATGCTGTACGACGGCCCGAAGCGCCTGTGGTACATCGGCCCGATGTTCCGCCACGAGCGTCCGCAACGCGGTCGTTACCGGCAGTTCCATCAGGTCGGCGTCGAAGCATTGGGCTTTGCGGGCCCGGACGCGGATGCTGAAATCATCATGATGTGCCAGCGTCTGTGGGACGACCTCGGCTTGATGGGCATCAAGCTCGAAATCAATTCGCTGGGTCTCGCTGAAGAGCGCGCGGCCCATCGCGTCGAGTTGATTGCGTACCTCGAAAAGCACATGGACGTGCTCGACGAAGACGCGAAGCGCCGTCTCTACACGAACCCGCTGCGCGTGCTGGATACGAAGAATCCAGCGTTGCAGGAAATCGCGCAGAACGCGCCGAAGCTGATCGATTTTCTCGGCGAAGAATCGCGCGCGCATTTCGAGGGTTTGCAGCGCATTCTGAAAGCGAACAACATTCCGTTCACGATCAATCCGCGTCTCGTGCGCGGTCTCGATTATTACAATCTGACCGTGTTCGAATGGGTCACCGACAAGCTCGGCGCACAAGGCACCGTCGCGGCCGGCGGCCGTTACGATCCGCTGATCGAACAACTCGGCGGTAAACCGACGGCCGCGTGCGGCTGGGCGATGGGCGTCGAACGTATCCTCGAATTGCTGAAAGAAGACAAGCTCGTGCCGGAAGATGAAGGCTGCGACGTGTACGTGGTCCATCAGGGCGACGCGGCGCGCGAGCAGGCCTTCATTATCGCCGAGCGTTTGCGCGATACGGGTCTCGACGTGATCCTGCATTGCAGCGCCGACGGTCAAACCGCCAGCTTCAAATCGCAGATGAAACGTGCCGACGCAAGCGGTGCGGCATTCGCGGTCGTGCTCGGCGAAGACGAGATCGCCAACGGCACGGTCGGCGTCAAGCCCCTGCGGGATACAAGTTCTAACGGTGGTAAAAACGAGCAACATAACGTGCCCGCCCAAGACTTGACCGAATTTCTAATCAATGCGATGGTTGCAACCGCCGAAGACGGCGACGACTGATCGCGATGTCGTCGAGCCCATCGGCTCGACACGCACACGTATCAAGAAAGAGGAAATCGCCGGGCAATGAGTTACCACGACGAACAAGAATCGATTGAAAGTCTGAAAGCATGGTGGACGCAGTGGGGCAATGCAACCACGTGGATCGTGTTGGTGGCGCTGGTTGCCGCAGCCGGCTGGAACGGCTGGAATTTCTGGCAGCGGCGTCAGGCGGCGGAAGCCGCGGTGCTGTATGACCAGGTGCAGCAAGCCGTTGCATCGGGCGACAAGGCGAAGATCACGCGCGTCGCCACCGACATGGAAGACAAGTTCGGCAGCACCGCGTATGCGCAGATGACCGCGCTGGGCGCCGCGAAGGCGCTGTATGCCGCGGGCGACGAAGCTGCTGCGAAGGTCCAGCTGCAATGGACCATCGATCACGCAAAAGACGACGAGTTCAAGCAGATCGCCAAGCTGCGTCTCGCTTCGCTGCTGCTCGACGACAAAGCTTACGATCAGGGTCTCGCGCTGCTCGCCGAACCGCAGTCCGATGCGTTCAAAGGCATTGTGGCGAACAGCCGCGGTGACTTGCTCGCCGCTCAAGGCAAGCGTGACGATGCGCGCACGGCTTACAAGCTCGCGCTCGATTCGCTGTCGAAAAACGATAGCTCGGCACGCCAGTTGATTCAGTTCAAGCTGGACGCGTTGGGCGGCTAATCGTTGCAGGCGGTGCGCCGCGTGCAACGACCAACCGGTCCCCTTTAATTAATTTCCTGAATGCTTCGTCCACCGATGAATCTGCTGAAACGTTACGCTGTGCCCGTTGCCTGTGCGATGACTGTCCTCACCATGGCGGCTTGCTCATCCACGAAAGACGAGCGCCGCGTGCCGACGCCGCTCACCGAGTTCAAACCCGTGCTCGACGTGCAGCAGGCGTGGAAGACGAGCGTGGGCAAGGCCGGTCGTTACCTGTTCTCGCCGGTCGCGGTCGGCAATGCGGTGTACGCAGCCGGCACGAACGGCTCGGTCGCGAAGATCGACGCACAAACCGGAAAGGATATCTGGCGCGTCAAGCTGCACGATGACCTCTCGGCAGGCGTCGGCAGCGACGGCACGTTGACGGCGGTCGGCGGTCTGAAGGGCGATGTCTACGTGCTGGGCGCCGACGGCAAGCAACTGTGGACCGCGAAGGCGCCTGGAGAAATCATTTCGCCGCCGCTGGTTGGCAACGGCCTCGTGGTCGTGCGCACGGTCGACGGTCAGATCGTGGCGTTCAATGCGCAAACCGGCGAGCAGAAGTGGAATTACCGCAATCGCGCGGTGCCGCTGAATCTGCGTGTGTCGTCGGGCATGACGTTCGCGGGCGACGCGGCGGTGCTGGCCGGCTTCCCGGGCGGCGCGTTCGCTGCGATCAACCTGCAAACCGGCGACAACTACTGGCAGACGCCGGTGTCATATCCGAAGGGCGTGACCGAAGTCGAACGGATCAACGACGTGACGGGGCCGCCCACGCTGGTCGGTTCGCAAACTTGCGCCGTGACTTTCCAGGGCCAGATTGGCTGCTTCGATGCGAATTCCGGGCGCGCGGTGTGGGAGAAGGCATTCTCGAGCACGAGCGGTCTGGCGCAGGATGATCGCGCCGTGGTGGCGGGCGACGACTGGTCGGTGGTGTCGGCGTTCGACGTCAACACCGGTGCGCCGCTGTGGCAAAACGACAAGCTGAAGAACCGCGAGGTCAGCGTGCCGTTCCTGCTGGGCCACGCCGCGGTGCTGGGCGACTATCAGGGCTACGTGCACTTCCTGTCGCGCGACGACGGCACGCTCGTGGCTCGCGTGAAGACCGACGGCAGCGCGATCACCGCGGCACCGGTGCTGGCGGGCGACACGCTGGTAGTGTTGACGCACGACGGCGATCTGTACGGCTACCGCCCGCGATAATCTCGCAGTCTCATCGGTAGCCAGGCGCCGTCGAGCGCGCAGGCCGGCTTTGCCGGCCGCGCGCGTTTTATAGAGAAAAATATTCCGCCGGACTGGCTGGTCCGGCAAGTCGGATCAGAAACGGCCCACGTGGCCATCGGTGGCTGCTTGCGGCGCCATCTTCGACGGCAATTGCAGGGAATCGCATGAACTGGCGTGCGGGCCGTCGAGCAAGAAAGACTGAATCTGGCAGCCCATTGGCGCTGCCCATACAGCCAAACCCCCGTCCGCTCGGGTGCGCATATTGACAGCGCATCCGGGGCTGGCCGAATTCGTGATAATTTTCGTCAAACGCTGCCGTGTAGCGGCCGCATGGCGTCGCTACGCGGGCGGTCGATTTCGATCCCGCGTTTCACCGTGAACAACATCTGATGAAACCCGTTATTGCCCTGGTTGGGCGCCCCAATGTGGGGAAATCCACGCTGTTCAACCGTCTCACGCGCACGCGTGATGCGCTGGTTGCCGACTTGCCCGGTCTCACCCGCGATCGCCATTACGGCGAAGGGCGCGCCGGCGAGCGGCCGTATCTGGTCGTCGATACCGGCGGCTTCGAGCCGGTCGCAAAAGACGGCATCCTGCACGAGATGGCGCGTCAAACCCGCCAGGCGGTCGAAGAATCGGATATCGTCGTGTTCATCGTCGATGGCCGCAACGGTCTCGCGCCGCAAGATAAGTCGATTGCCGACTATCTGCGCAAGACCGGCCGGCCGATCTTCCTCGTCGTCAACAAAGCCGAGGGGATGAAGTACAGCACGGTCGCGGCCGATTTCTACGAACTCGGTCTCGGCGACCCGCGCGCCATTTCGGCGGCGCACGGCGACGGCGTGACGGAAATGATCAACGAGGCGCTCGGCGTCGCGTACGCGGGTCAGCCGGAAGAGGGCGACGAGGAGAAGGAAGCGCGCGGCGTGAAGATCGCGATCGTCGGCCGGCCGAACGTCGGCAAGTCGACGCTGATCAATGCACTGGTCGGCGAAGAGCGCGTGATCGCATTCGACATGCCGGGTACTACGCGCGATTCGATCTACGTCGATTTCGAACGGCAAGGCAAGCCCTACACGCTGATCGACACGGCCGGCTTGCGCCGTCGCGGCAAAGTGTTCGAAGCGATCGAGAAATTCTCGGTGGTGAAGACGCTGCAATCGATCTCGGACGCGAACGTCGTGATCCTGCTGCTCGACGCGCGCCAGGACATCTCGGAACAGGACGCGCACATTGCCGGTTTCGTCGTGGAGCAAGGCCGTGCGCTGGTAGTGGGCGTGAACAAATGGGACGGCCTCGATCCGCATGTGCGCGACCGCACCAAGGCGGACCTCGAACGCAAATTAAAATTTCTCGACTTCGCCAAATTCCATTTCATTTCCGCTGCGGAAAAAACCGGCATTGGCCCGCTGATGCGTTCGGTCGACGACGCCTACGCCGCGGCCATGGCCAAGCTGCCGACGCCGAAGCTCACGCGCGCGCTGATCGACGCGGTCGAATTCCAGCAGCCGCGCCGGCGTGGTCCGGTACGGCCGAAACTGCGTTACGCGCACCAAGGCGGACAGAATCCGCCGATCATCGTGATTCACGGCAACGCGCTCGACGCGATCACCGAAACGTACAAACGCTACCTCGAAAACCGCTTCCGGGAAACTTTCAAGCTGACTGGGACTCCATTGCGCATAGAGTTCAGATCATCGACGAACCCTTACGCGGACAAAGGCTGAAACCCGTGTGTGTGTTGGGTTTGGCCCGGCGGCCGGGGCCCTCGCGCAAAAATGAAAATCGGCTATAGTGTAGCGGTTGACGGCGGATCTCTTTTTCCTTCGTCGTCAATTCAGTCAACCTGCAAAAAAATACGGAGTTTGCTATGAGCAACAAAGGGCAATTGTTACAAGACCCGTTTTTGAACGCACTGCGTAAAGAGCATGTGCCGGTGTCGATCTACTTGGTCAACGGCATCAAGCTTCAAGGGAACATCGAATCGTTCGACCAGTACGTCGTGTTGCTCCGGAATACGGTCACCCAGATGGTCTATAAGCACGCAATTTCGACGGTCGTGCCTGCCCGTCCGGTGAATTTCCACCCGGATTCCGAACAGTCCTAACCCCAGTCGCGGCCGGCGTAGCGTCGCCCGTTGGCGATTACCCCCGGCCGCCTCATTTTGATACCCTCCAATTTGATCAATGCAGCACTTGTCGGCATCGACTTCGGTAAGATCGATTTCGAAGCCAGTCTCGAAGAACTCTCCCTGCTCGCGCAAAGCGCGGGTGCGAATCCCTTAGTCACCCTCACCGGACGCCGGGCCAGTCCCGATGCGAAGATGTTCGTCGGCAGCGGCAAGGCCGAAGAACTGCGTCTTGCATGTGAGGCGAACGACATCGAACTCGTCATTTTCAATCACGCTCTAGCTCCTGCGCAGCAGCGCAATCTGGAGCAGGCGCTTAATCGCCGCGTGATTGATCGCACCAGTCTCATCCTCGATATTTTTGCGCAACGCGCCCGCAGCCACGAAGGCAAGCTGCAGGTGGAGCTCGCGCAGCTGCAGTATCTATCGACGCGGCTAATCCGCGCATGGACACACCTGGAGCGGCAAAAAGGCGGTATCGGTTTGCGCGGCCCCGGCGAAACGCAGCTCGAAACCGACCGCCGTTTGATCGGCGAGCGCATCAAGGCGCTCAAAACCCGGCTCGAAAAACTGCGCCGTCAGCACGGCACGCAGCGCCGCGCGCGCAGTCGCAACCAGACGATGTCCGTCTCGCTGGTCGGCTACACGAACGCGGGCAAATCCACGCTCTTCAACGCGCTCACCAAAGCCCAGGCGTACGCCGCCGACCAGCTGTTCGCCACGCTGGATACCACGTCGCGGCGCGTCTATCTCGGCGACGAAGCCGGGCAGGTGGTGGTGTCCGATACGGTCGGTTTTATCCGCGAATTGCCCCACCAACTGGTTGCGGCATTCCGCGCGACGCTCGAGGAAACCATCCACGCGGACCTGCTGTTGCATGTGGTCGATGCATCGAGCGCGGTGCGGCTCGATCAGATCGACCAGGTGAACGAGGTGCTGCACGCAATCGGTGCGGACACCATCCGCCAGGTGCTGGTGTTCAACAAGATCGATGCGGTGCCGGAGCTGGCGGCCCGTGGCGACGCGGTCGAGCGGGATGAGTATGGTAATATTTCGCGCGTCTTTTTGAGCGCGCGCACGGGGCAAGGGCTGGATGCATTGCGCGCTGCCATCGCTGAAATCGCTACTGCCGAACCTCTTCCCGACATGCTGGTCGATCTGTCGGAAGAAGACCGGTCGGCGGCACCACGCGAGGACCGCAAGGTCTCAGAACTCGGGCACTGACCCGTTCCAATTGCACTGACCCGCTGTCTACTCTGGTGAACGAACACAGGTGAACGATTACAACGAGCGGAGTATCTGGCTGCGCATGCGCACCATGCTTTCACTGAACGATCCGCGCTGGGGGCGGGGTGACGGCAATGGCGATCGCCAACGGCCCAACGAACCCAAGCGTCCGCAGAACGGCAAGGACGGCGAAGGCCCGCCCGATCTCGACGAAATGTGGCGCGATTTCAATCGCCGCCTGAGTCGCGTGTTCGGCCGCAAAAGCGGAGGCGTCGGTGGCGGACGCCCGGACAACGGCCGCGGTGCGCGCATCGGCGTCGGGATCGTGATCGGCGTGCTGATCGCGATCTATCTCGGCAGCGGCGTGTTCGTCGTGCAGGATGGCCAGGCCGGCGTCGTCATGCAATTCGGTCAGTATCGCTACACCGCCGGGCAGGGTGTGCATTGGCGTTTGCCGTATCCGTTCGAAGCGCACGAGCTCGTCAATGTCGGCCAGATCCGTCAGGTTGAGATCGGCCGCAACAACGTGGTGCGTCTCGCGAACGTGAAGGACGCGTCGATGCTCACGCATGACGCCGATATCGTCGACGTGCGCTTTGCCGTGCAATACCAGGTGAAGAAGCCGACCGACTACCTGTTCCGCAGCGTCGATCCCGATCAGAGCGTGATGCAGGCCGCGCAAGCGGCGGTGCGCAGCATCGTCGGTGCGCGCAGCACCAGTGACATCCTCTCTGAGGATCGCGAATCAATTCGTCAGCAACTGATGGCCGCGATCCAGCAATCCCTGGATGAATACCAGTCCGGTCTAGCCGTGACGGGTGTGACGATCCAGGGCGTGCAGACGCCCGAGCAGGTGCGCGCCGCGTTCGACGAGGCCGCCAAAGCACGTCAGGATAACGAGCGCGCCAAACGCGAGGCGCAGGCTTATGCGGCGGAACTGCTGCCGCGCGCGCAAGCCGACGTGGCGCGCCAGATCGACGAAGCGAAAACGTATAGCGACAAAACGGTCGCTCAGGCGCAAGGCGATGCCGAGCGCTTCAAGCAGGTCTACGCACAGTACTCGAAGGCGCCCGCGGTGATTCGCGAGCGCATGTACCTGGAAACCATGCAGCAGATCTATTCGAATACGGCCAAGGTGTTTGTGGACAGCAGGAGCGGCAACAACGTGCTGTATCTGCCGCTCGACAAGCTGGTCGATCAGACTCGCCAGCGTGTCGCCGACGCCGCTGCCGCCGCGTCGGGTGCCGCCGGAGCTATTGGTGCTACGTCCGCTGCCGCGCCGCAGGCCGCGAGCGGCGCTGCCGCATCGTCCGCCGCAACGCCGGGCACCGCTGCCTCCGCGCCAGCCGCGGTCGCGACGCCAGCCAGCCAGCCAGCCGCCAGCAGCGACGCACTGCGTTCACGCGACTCCTTCCGCAGCCGTATGCGCGAAGACGACGTTCAATAAGGGGCGCAGAACATGAACAGGATCATTGCGCTCGTCGTTGCTATCGTCATCGTGCTGTTTGTCGCGGCGTCGATGGTGTTCGTCGTCGATCAGCGGCATATGGCGGTGCTGTCGTCGCATGGCGATACCGCGTCCACCTTGCTCGGCCCCGGTCTGCACGTGAAGCTGCCGCCGCCCCTGCAAACGGTCACGCTGGTCGATAACCGCATCCAGACGCTCGACGCGCCGGACGAAGACCGCTACGTCACGTCCGACAAAACCGATCTGCTGGCCAACCCGGTTGTCAAATATCGCGTCACCGATCCGCTGAAACTGCTCGCCGAAACCAGGGGCGACGTGCAAAGCCTGCCTGACCGGTTGGCCTTGCTGTCGCGCAGCGCGCTCGGCGACGCGTTCGGCAAGTACACGCTGTCTGACGCGCTTGCCAAGCAGCAGAACATCGCTGACGAAGCGCGCGGCACGATGGAAAAGGCCGCCGCCTTGCTGGGCGTCTCGGTGCTCGACGTGCAATTGACGCGCGTCGATTTTCCGGCGGCAATGGCCGATTCGGTCTACAAGCGCATGATCGCGGCGCGCCAGCAGGTCGCGAGCGAAGAGCGCGCAAAGGGCGCCGCCGAGGCCGACCAGATCAAGGTTGATGCAGTCGGCCAGCAACAGGCGATACTCGCGGACGGCTACCGTCAGGCGCAGACCATCAAGGGCGAGGGCGACGCCAAGGCCGCGGAAATCGCCGCCGACGCGTTCGGCCGCGATCCGCAGTTCTACCAGTTCTATCAAAGCATGCAGGCGTACAAGAACACCTTCAAGCCGGGCGATGTCATCGTGGTCGACCCGAGCAATGAGTTCTTCCGCTTCATGCGTAGCCCGACCGGTGGCGGTGCCGCCCCGGACGCCGCCGCGGCACCGCGCAAACACTGATAACCGGAGCGCCGCGGCATCCGCATCGCGGCACCTTCACTCGCATGGACATAGCCGGCTCGTTACTGCTCGCGATCGCATTGATGCTGATTATCGAGGGGATGTTCCCGTTCGTTTTTCCGAGCGCATGGAGCGACACGTTTCGTAAAATAGCGGAACGGCCATCGCATCAGATTCGTATCGGCGGGCTGATCGTGATGGTGCTCGGGCTGATCCTGCTGTTTATCGTGACCTGACGGGGCGCCCCCCGTTGTGACCTGACAGCGCGCGCCATTGCGTAACAGCAGCGGGAGCGTTGCGACGCGGGCCGAGGCCGGCGGCGACGGGCAGAGGGCAGTCCAGATGCCCCGCGATAGCCGCCAGAATCGAGTCGCCGTCCGCCATTCACTTTCACTTACCGGCGCACCCAGCCGCCGTGTGCAACGTCGTAGGACTGTATCGATGTCGACCTGGTTACTTCCCGAGAATATTGCCGACGTGCTGCCGTCGGAAGCCCGCAAGATCGAAGAGTTGCGGCGCCATTTGCTGGACCGTTTCCGCTCGTACGGCTACGAGATGGTGATGCCGCCGCTGATCGAGTACATCGAGTCGTTGCTCACGGGCGGCGGGCACGATCTGGATCTGCGCACCTTCAAGCTCGTCGATCAACTGTCCGGCCGCACGCTCGGTCTGCGCGCCGATATCACGCCGCAGGTCGCGCGTATCGATGCGCACTTGCTGAACCGTCAGGGCGTGACGCGCCTTTGCTATGCGGGCAACGTCGCGCATACGCGTCCGCGCGGCTTGCACGCGACGCGCGAGCAGATCCAGATCGGCGCGGAAATCTACGGTCACGCGGGCCTCGAAGCGGATCTCGAAATCCAGCAACTGATGCTCGATGCGCTGCGTCTGGCCGGCCTCGCGAAAGTGCGGCTCGATTTGTGCCACGCGGGCGTGCTCGCCGCGCTGATCGACGGCGAGCACGCCGCGGCCGAACTGGGTCAGTCGCTCTACGATGCGCTCGCGGGCAAGGACGTGCCGCGTCTGGTCGAATTGACCGCCGATCTTACGCCGGTCACGCGCGACGCACTGCGCGCGCTGCCCACGCTGTACGGCGACGCTTCGGTGCTTGACGAAGCCCGCGCGCGTTTGCCGAACGCGCCGGCCATCGCCCGCGCGCTCGACGATCTCGCGTTCCTCGCGAGCCAGGTGGACGGCGCCGAAGTGATGATCGACCTCGCCGATCTGCGCGGCTACGCGTACCACAGCGGCGTGATGTTCTCGGCGTATGTCGACGGCGTGCCGAATGCGGTTGCACGCGGCGGCCGTTATGACCACGTCGGCCAGGCTTACGGCCGGGCGCGCGCGGCAACCGGCTTCTCGCTCGATCTGCGCGAAATCGCACGCATCTCGCCGGTCGAAGCGCGCAGCAGTGCGATTCTCGCGCCGTGGCAGCACGACGAAGCGCTGCGCGCGAGCGTCGCCGCGCTGCGCAATGCCGGTGAAGTCGTGATCCAGGCGCTGCCTGGCCACGAACACGATCTGGACGAGTTCGCTTGCGACCGCGTGTTGGTCGAGCGCAACGGCGCGTGGGTCGTCGAACCCCGTCCCTGAGCGCGTATCGCCAGACCGCCCGAGGGCCATCCCAAAGGCATTTCAAAAGGCGCCGGCGCACGACACCGGCGCGGCCATCGGCCGCGCTATTTCGAAATACCCAACATAACGTGCATGCCGTTGAGCGGAAACGGAAAAATTCGGAAGGTTCCGCGAACATAGGTAGAATACGTTTTTAACCAGCTTACGAAACAACATGTCTGCCAGCGCAGTGAATGTGAATCCCGGGCGTAACGTCGTCGTCGTGGGGACCCAGTGGGGTGATGAAGGCAAGGGCAAGATCGTCGACTGGCTGACGGACCACGCTCAAGGCGTCGTTCGCTTCCAGGGCGGTCACAATGCCGGTCACACGCTTATCATCGGCGGCAAGAAAACCATCTTGCGTCTGATTCCGTCGGGCATCATGCATCCCGGCGTCGCGTGCTACATCGGCAATGGCGTCGTGTTGTCGCCGGAAGCGCTGTTCAAGGAAATTGGCGAGCTCGAAGCCGCCGGGGTCGATGTTCAGAATCGCCTCTTCATTTCCGAAGCCACCACCCTGATCCTGCCGTACCACATTGCCATCGACCAGGGCCGCGAAGCGCGCCGTGGCGCGAGCAAGATCGGCACGACCGGCCGCGGCATCGGACCGGCCTACGAAGACAAGGTGGCACGCCGCGGTTTGCGCGTGCAGGACCTGTTCGAGCCGGAAAGCTTCGCCGAACGTCTGCGTGAAAACCTCGACTATCACAACTTCGTGCTCACGCAATATCTGGGCGTCGCCGCGGTCGACTTCCAGCAAACGCTCGACACGATGCTGAGCTATGCCGACCGTCTGAAGCCGATGGTGACTGACGTGTCGCGCCGTCTCTACGACGAAAACGCTGCCGGCAACAACCTGCTGTTCGAAGGCGCGCAAGGCACGCTGCTCGACATCGACCACGGCACCTATCCGTTCGTCACGTCGAGCAACTGCGTGGCCGGTGCGGCCACCGCGGGCGCGGGCGTCGGTCCGCAAAAGCTGAACTACATTCTCGGCATCACCAAGGCGTATTGCACGCGCGTCGGTTCGGGCCCTTTCCCGAGCGAACTGTACGACGCGGATAACGCTGCCCGTCAGGAAGCGATCGGCCTCGAACTCGCCACCGTCGGCAAGGAATTCGGCTCGGTCACCGGCCGTCCGCGCCGCACCGGCTGGCTCGATGCCGCCGCGCTGCGCCGCTCGATCCAGATCAACGGCGTGTCGGGTCTGTGCATGACCAAGCTCGACGTGCTCGACGGCCTTGACGAAGTGAAGCTGTGCGTCGGCTATACGGTCGGCGGCAAGAATGTCGACCTGCTGCCGCGTGGCGCATCGGAAGTCGCGCGTTGCGTACCGGTGTACGAGACCTTCGCGGGCTGGAAGGAAAGCACCGTCGGCATCAAGGAATGGGACAAGCTGCCCGCCAGCGCGCGTGCTTACCTGTCGCGCGTGCAGGAAGTTGCGGGTATTCCGATCGACATGGTGTCGACCGGTCCGGATCGCGACGAGACCATTCTGCTTCGTCATCCGTTCAAGGTTTAAGCCATGGTGCAGGGTGTACCCATGATTGCGATGAAAGATCCGCGCAACGACGACAAGAACCTGTGGGTCGGCTGGGACGAGTATCACCGGCTGATCGAACTGCTGGCGCTGGCCGTGCATGAATCGGGCTGGAAGTTCGACAAAATCCTCTGTCTCGCGCGCGGCGGCTTGCGCGTCGGCGATCAGCTGTCGCGCATCTACGATCTTCCGCTGGCGATTCTGGCCACCAGTTCGTACCGTGAAGCCGCCGGCACGGAGCAGGGTGATCTCGACATCGCGCAATACATCACGATGACGCGCGGCGAGCTGTCGGGCAACGTGCTGCTGGTCGACGACCTGGTCGATTCGGGCGTGACACTGGCGCGCGTGCAGCAGCATTTGAAGGAACGCTATCCGGCGATCACGTCGGTGCGCTCGGCAGTGTTGTGGTACAAGGGCTGCTCGAAAGTGAAGCCCGACTATCACGTGCAGTATTTGCCCACGAACCCGTGGATTCATCAGCCGTTCGAGGAGTGGGACACGGTACGTCCGCACAACCTCGGCGCGTGGATCAAGCGCGGCACTGCGCAGGCGCAGGAGTCGTCGGGGGCGTGATGTGCGCCGCGATCTCGTGCATATCGATTCGTATCCAGAAAACGGAGCCCAGTTGGGCTCCGTTTTTTTGTGTGCGCGGCGTGCGAATGGCGCTTCGCAAGCGTCGCGATACCCGTGCTGGCGAAAGCCCAAATGCAGCAGACGCCCCTGGAGCGCAGTGCTACACTGCGCGGACCATCCACGTGGTGTATCCACAACAAGCCGGGCGGCGCTAAGCGGGCAGTTTAGAATAGCGCTCGTTTTTTTTCCGCTCAAGGAACGGATTTCCTCGCGTTTATGACAGATACCAATCACGTGCACAAACAGCCTCTGCCTTCCCTCGCGATTGCCGCGATCGGAGTGGTGTTTGGCGATATCGGCACGAGCCCGTTGTACTCGCTGAAAGAAGCATTCAGCCCGGCGCACGGTATCCCGCTGACCGATCAATCGATTCTTGGCGTGATTTCGCTGCTGTTCTGGGCAATCGTGATCGTGGTCGGCATCAAGTATGTGTTGTTCGTGATGCGTGCCGACAACAACGGCGAAGGCGGTGTCCTCGCGCTGATGGCGCTGGCGCTGCGCTCTGTCGATCAAAAATCGAAGATGGCCGGCATGCTGATGATGCTCGGTATCTTCGGCTCCTGCATGTTCTATGGCGACGCGGTGATTACGCCCGCCATCTCGGTGATCTCGGCGGTCGAAGGTTTGGAGATCGCCGCACCCAATCTGTCGCATCTGGTGTTGCCGCTGACGATGGTGATCCTCGTGTTGCTGTTCTGGATTCAGCGGCACGGCACTGCCACCGTCGGCCGCCTGTTTGGGCCGATCATGGTGCTGTGGTTCGTGGTGCTCGCCGCACTGGGTCTGTGGCACATCCTGCAGTCGCCGAATGTGATCCGCGCACTGAACCCGTATTACGCCTACACCTTTATGGCCGCGCACGTGCTGCAGGCCTACGTGGTGCTCGGCTCGGTCGTGCTGGTGCTGACCGGCGCCGAAGCACTGTACGCCGACATGGGCCACTTCGGCGCGAAGCCGATCCGTATGGCCTGGTACGTGCTGGTGATGCCTTCGCTGGTGCTGAACTATTTCGGCCAGGGCGCGCTGCTGATGCACGACCCGAAGGCCATCGAAAATCCGTTCTTCCTGCTCGCGCCCGATTGGGCGTTGCTGCCGCTCGTCGTACTGTCTACGGTGGCGACCGTGATTGCGTCGCAAGCGGTAATTTCCGGCGCGTATTCGCTGACGAGCCAGGCTATCCAGCTCGGCTATGTGCCGCGTATGAAGATCCTGCACACCTCGGAACTGGCGATCGGCCAGATCTATGTGCCGGTGGTGAACTGGATGCTGCTGTTCATCATCCTGTGCATCGTGATCGCGTTCAAGAGTTCGGATAACCTCGCCGCTGCGTACGGTATCGCGGTGACCGCGACGATGGTGATCACCACGATCCTCGCCTGCGTCGTGATGGTGAACGTGTGGAAGTGGAACAAGTTCCTCGTGGCGCTGATCATCGGTGTGTTCATGGCGGTCGACTTAGGCTTTTTCGGCGCCAACCTGCTCAAGGTCGCGGAAGGTGGCTGGCTGCCGCTCTGCATAGGCGCGCTACTGTTCTTCCTGCTGATGACATGGTTCAAGGGCAGGATGATCGTCAAGGAACGCACGGCCGCCGACGGTATTCCGCTGATGCCGTTCCTGCAGGGCTTGCTCGCGCATCCGCCGCATCGTGTGTCGGGTACGGCGATCTATCTGACCGGCAGCGATTCGCTCGTGCCGGTGAGCCTGCTGCACAATCTGAAGCACAACAAGGTGCTGCATGAGCGCACCATTTTCCTGACCTTTGTGACGCGCGATATTCCGTACGTGAACGATGCGGAGCGCGTCACGGTGAAGGATTTGCAGGGCGGCTTGTACCTCGTCAAGGCGGTGTATGGTTTCAATGAAACGCCCGACGTGAAGGCCGTGCTGCTCGATGTAGGCCGCACGCACGATATGACGTTCGAGATGATGGACACATCGTTCTTCCTCGCGCGTGAAACGGTGGTGCCGACGCAATTGCCGGGCATGTCGGTGTGGCGCGAGCGCGTGTTCGCGTGGATGCATCAAAACGCCGCGAAGCCGACCGACTTCTTCAGCATTCCAGCGAATCGGGTAGTGGAGTTGGGTACGAAGATCGAGATCTGACAGACCTCGGTTCGTGCCTCGCATGTTGAGGCGCGATAAAAAAGCCCACGCGAATGCGTGGGCTTTTTGTTTGGTGCTTCGTATCGTGCGTTCAGCGCGTGAGCGAATCACGCGCTGAACGCACGAGCTTACTTCTGCTTGAGCTTGGCGAACGCAGCGGCCATTGCGCTGCCCGCTTCCGGTTCGCGCGAGCGCTGTTGCGGCGCGCCGCGTCCGCCGCCGCCCGAACGGCCAAAGCCGCCGCGATCCTGCTGGGCGCCGCCACCGCTGCGCGGTGCTGCCGCTGCGCCGAACTCGTCGGCGAGACGCATCGTCAGCGCAATACGCTGGCGCTTGACGTCTACTTCAAGCACTTTCACCTTGACGATCTGACCGGCTTTGACGACTTCGTGCGGGTCCTTGATGAACTTCGTCGACATCGCCGACACGTGCACGAGACCGTCCTGATGCACGCCGATATCGATGAACGCACCGAAGGCCGCCACATTCGTCACGACGCCTTCGAGCACCATGCCCGGCGTCAGATCGCTGACCTTCTCGACGCCCTCGCGGAAAGTCGCGGTCTTGAACTCGGGGCGCGGATCGCGGCCCGGTTTTTCGAGTTCCAGCAGAATGTCGCGCACGGTCGGCAGACCGAAACGTTCGTCGACGAATTCCGCCGGCGACAGGCCACGCAGCGCGTCGCGATTGCCGAGCACTTCACCGACGTGCTTGCTGATTTTCGCGAGCATCCGTTCGACGACCGGATACGCTTCCGGGTGAACCGATGAGCGGTCGAGCGGATTTTCGCCGTTGTTGATACGCAGGAAGCCGGCGGCCTGCTCGAACGTTTTGTCGCCCAGACGCGGCACTTTGCGCAGATGTTCGCGCGACGGGAACGGGCCGTTCGCATCACGGTAATCGACGATGTTGCGCGCGAGCGTCGCGTTCAGACCCGACACGCGTGCGAGGAGGGCGACCGACGCCGTATTCGCATCCACGCCGACCGCGTTCACGCAATCCTCGACCACCGCATCCAGCGAACGCGCCAGTTCGCGCTGATTCACGTCGTGCTGATACTGGCCGACGCCGATCGCTTTCGGCTCGATCTTGACGAGTTCCGCGAGCGGATCCTGCAGACGGCGCGCAATCGACACCGCGCCACGCAGCGACACGTCCATATCGGGGAATTCCTTCGCCGCGAGTTCGGATGCCGAGTACACCGACGCGCCAGCTTCGGACACGACGATCTTCTGCAGCTTGAACTCAGGATGACGCGCGATTAGTTCGCTCGCGAGCTTGTCCGTCTCACGCGACGCCGTACCGTTGCCGATGCTGATCAGTTCAGCTTGGGTCTGCGCGCAGATGCGCGCGAGCTTCGCGATCGAGCCGTCCCAATCGCGGCGCGGCTCATGCGGATAGATCGTGTCGGTGGCGAGCACCTTGCCGGTCCGATCGACCACCGCCACCTTCACGCCGGTGCGCAGACCCGGATCGAGGCCGATCACGGCCTTCGGGCCCGCCGGCGCGGCCAGCAGCAGATCCTTCAGATTGCGTGCGAACACGCGAATCGCTTCGTGCTCGGCTTCGTCGCGCAGATTGGTCAGCAGTTCGTTCTCGATATGCGGCTGCACCTTCACGCGCCAGCACCAGCGGCACACGTCGGAGAGCCACTTGTCGGCCGGCCGGTTCTGATTGGCAATGCCGAAGTGCCGCGCGATCAGCGCTTCGCCCGGATGCGGCACTTGCGCGTCGAGCTCTTCGCCGAGCCCCAGCTTGACCATCAGCACGCCCGCGTTGCGGCCGCGGAACAGCGCCAGCGCGCGATGCGACGGCACGGTTTTGATGGTTTCCGCGTAGTCGTAGTAGTCGCGGAATTTTTCTTCTTCCGCGTTTTCCTTGCCTTCGACCACTTTCGACGAGACCACGCCCTGGCTGAACAGATACTCGCGCAGTTTGCCGAGCAGTTCGGCGGTTTCGCCGAATTGTTCGGAAAGAATGTCGCGCGCGCCGTCGAGCGCGGCCTTGACGTCCGCGACGCCTTTTTCGGCGTCCACGTAGGCGGCGGCTTCGGTTTGCGGGTCGAGCAGGGGATTGGCCAGCAGCGCGTCGGCAAGCGGCTGCAGGCCGGCTTCGCGGGCGATCTGCGCGCGCGTGCGGCGTTTCGGCTTATACGGGAGATACAGGTCTTCTAGGACCTGCTTGCTTTCGGCGCCTTCGATCGCGGCGCGCAGCTCGTCGGTGAGCTTGCCCTGTTCGTCGATGCTGGCGACGATCGCGGCGCGCCGGTCTTCCAGCTCGCGCAGATACAGCAGGCGTTCCTCGAGGTTACGCAGTTGCGTGTCGTCGAGATTGTCGGTCACTTCCTTCCGGTAGCGGGCGATGAACGGAACAGTCGCCCCTTCGTCGAGAAGTTGCACCGCGGCCGCGACCTGGCGCGGCTGGACGGACAGTTCGGCGGCGATGCGCTGTACGATCTTGAGTGCTACGGTTTCCGTCATAAGGTCTTGGTGTTCCTGCCGGACTCAATCAAAGGCCGCGCTACGACACGCCGGGGCACGCCGGGCGTGCGCACTGCGGCCAGGTTGCTGAAGCGGGGCATTTTGCCATAAATGCCAAAGGGCTCAACCGCAGGGTGATAGAATTTCGGGCATGTTCCGTTGACTATCTACGACGTTGCCGATCTCCTTGTCCCTCAACCGCCTGGGCTCCCGCTTGGTCTCTCGCTTGTCACAATTGCCGTCACTTTTGCCGCTTTCGCCACTTACTTCGCTTATGTCGGCGTCGCGGTCCGTGTTCAAGTTCGCGTTCTTGTCCAATGGGACGTCTTTTGTGTCGTGCGCCATCGCCGCCTCGATTGCCGTGTGTGCGCCCGCCTCGGCGCAGCAGCAGAGCGCAGCGCCGATCGGCAGCAGCGCGGCGTTGCCCACCGGCGCCTCGGGTGCTACGGGCACAACGGGCAATTTGGGCGCCGATAGCGCGGAGCCCGCCGGCAACAGCTTCGACGCGCGGCAAAAAGTCCTGGATCAGCGCACTGAGGAGAACAACTACCGCTACGCCGTCGCCGAGCACGACTGTTATAGCAAGTTCCTCGTCAATTACTGTCTAGGCAAGGCGCGCGACAAGATGCGCGTGGTGCAGGCCGACATTCGCAAGGAACAGCTTGCGCTCGACGGCGAGCAGCGGGCGGAGCGGGCCCGTCAGCGCGACGAACAGGCAGCGCTCAAGCGCGCGCAGGACGAAGCGAGCGCGCCGCAGCGCGCCGCGGAAGACGCGCGTAACGCACAGGCTTACCAGGACAAGCAGCGTCAGCACGAACTCGATCAGGCCCAGCGTAACGCCGAAGCGCCGCAGCGCAGCGCCAACGCTCAGGCCTATCAGGACAAACAGCGCCAGCACGCGATCGATCAGGCGCAGCGCGGTATCAGCACGCCGCAGGCCGCGGCTAACCAGCAGGCGTACGATCAGAAGCAGGCCGACTTCCAGCGCAAGCTCGACGAGGCGCATCGGCAGGCAGCGCAAAAGGCCCAGGAGCGCGTGCAGAAGCAGCAGAGCTTCGAGAAAAAGCAGACCGATGCGGCGCAGCACAAGGCCGACGTCGAAGCGCGTCAGAAGCAGGCGGCCGAGAAGGCCGAGCAGAAACGCCAGGACCAGTTGAAACAGCAGCAGCAACTTGAACAGCAGCAAAAGCAGCAACAGCAACAAGGACAGTAATCGTGCTGTAGCTGGCTAAAGTTTTGTAGCAGGGCAGTAGTCGCCGTAACGCGTTTTAAGCCGGACAGCAACCTCAGGCATCGGGCTGCACCACCCAGCCCATGCCGCTGACGAGAGGAGGCGAGCATGCGCGGTAACAATCACGTCATCGACGCGAACACACTTCGCGACCGTATCCTGCAACTGGAATCGGAGCATAGTGGGCTCGATCGTCTGATCGACCGAATGTCGGATGAGCCCGGCATCGACGACTTCGAGTTGCAGCGCCTGAAAAAGCGCAAACTCAAAGTCAAGGACACCATCATCTTGCTGCAATTGCAGCTCGAACCGGACGCGAGCGCCTGAGTTCGCGGCCTGGCAGGTGCCGGGTCGCGCCGCGCGCGCCGGACTTTGCAGGAAACGCTTGCCTTGAATTCACCGCTTGTCACTCCGCCTGTAACTCGATCAGGCACGAGCCCGGACGACGCCGCCGCTATGGCCGGCACTGCCCAGGCCCGCGCCGCTGCGCCCTCATTGGCCGCCACGCTGAACCCGCGCCGCGTCGCCGAGCTCGACGATATCTTCGCCGCCGACGGGCTGCTTGCGCGTCAGATCGACGGCTACCGCTCGCGCGCGTCGCAGATCGAGATGGCGCGCGCCGTGGCCGCGGCTATGGAAGCGTCGGGCCGCGCCATGCCCGAGCCCGCGATGTTCGAAGCGCAGAAGCGTCCCGCGCGGCGGTTGCCGTCGCAGGGTGCAGCCGATGCATCGCTAGCCGCTGAAGCTCGGGCAACCGACGAAGCGAATGGTCTCGACGGCAGCGAAAACACGCTGATCGTCGAGGCGGGCACGGGCACCGGCAAGACCTATGCGTATCTGGTGCCGGCCATGCTGTGGGGCGGCAAGGTGATCGTCTCCACCGGCACCAAGCACTTGCAGGACCAGCTCTTTCAGCGCGACATTCCAACCGTGCGCGATGCGCTGGCCGTGCCGGTGTCGGTCGCGATGCTCAAGGGGCGCGCGAACTACCTGTGCCATTACTACCTGCAGCGCACCGCGGACAACGGCCGCCTGCCGTCGCGTCAGGAAACCTCGTATCTGCAGGACATCGTCCGCTTCGCGAAAATTACGCGCACCGGCGACAAGGCCGAGCTTGCGAGCGTGCCCGAGACGGCGGCGGTGTGGTCGATGGTGACGTCGACGCGCGAGAACTGTCTCGGTCAGGAGTGCCCGCATTACAAGGACTGCTTCGTGATGCAGGCGCGGCGCGAGGCGCAGCAGGCCGATATCGTGGTGGTCAATCACCATCTGTTTTTCGCCGACATCATGTTGCGCGATACCGGCATGGCTGAATTGCTGCCCACGGCCAACACCATCATCTTCGACGAAGCGCATCAATTGCCGGAGACCGCGACGCTGTTTTTCGGCGAGACGCTCTCGACCGCGCAATTTCTCGAACTCGCACGCGACTCGGTGGCTGAAGGCCTCGGCCATGCTCGCGAAACGGTCGATTGGGTGAAGCTCGGCGCGACGCTCGAACGCGCGGCGCGCGACGTGCGGCTCGCCTTCAAGGAAGACTCGGTGCGTTTGTCGATCGGCCAGTTGCCCAACGACCACCCGCTTTTCCCCGCACTGGAAACGCTCGAAACCGAGCTCGATGCATTGGCTTGCGCATTGGCCGGCCAGGCCGAGCGCGCCGAATCCATCGGCGCGTGTTTGCGCCGCGCGCGCGAATTGCAAGGTGTGCTCGCGGGCTGGACTACGCCGCCCACCGAAACCGAACGAGAAGCCGCTGACGCCGCCGCGTCGGATGTCAGGGCTGAACGCGCCGATCCGAATGAAAAGGTCCGCTGGATCGAAGTCTTCGCGCATACCGTGCAGTTGCACGAGACGCCGCTGTCGGTCGCGCCGATCTTCGCGAAGCAGCGCGCCGGCGTGCCGCGCGCATGGATCTTCACGTCGGCCACGTTGTCGGTGCGCGGCGACTTCACGCACTACGCGGCGCAAATGGGGCTGAATGCGAAACGCTCGATGACACTGCCGAGTCCCTTCGACTACCCGACCCAAGGGCTTCTGTACGTGCCGCGCAATTTGCCGCAGCCTTCGTCGCCGATGTTTACCGACGCGGTGTTCGACGCCGCGTTGCCCGCGATCGAGGCGTCGGGCGGTGGTGTGTTCATGTTGTGCACGACGCTGCGCGCGGTCGACCGCATCTCGGCCAAGCTGCGCGACACGATCGAAGCACGCGGCTGGAATTATCCGTTGCTCGTGCAGGGCGACGCGAGCCGCACGGAGTTACTCGAACGTTTCCGCTCGTATGGCAATGCGATTCTGGTGGGCAGTCAGAGCTTCTGGGAAGGCGTGGATGTGCGCGGCGATGCGTTGTCGCTGGTCGTGATCGACAAGCTGCCGTTCGCGCCGCCTGACGATCCGGTGTTGTCGGCGCGTCTCGATGCGCTGACGAAGAAGGGGCTGAGCCCGTTCGCCGTTCATCAGTTGCCGCAGGCTGTGATTACGCTGAAGCAGGGCGCAGGACGTCTGATTCGCGCTGAGACGGATCGCGGCGTGCTGATGATCTGCGATACCCGTCTCGTCGACAAACCGTACGGGCGCCGTATATGGCAGAGCCTGCCGCCATTCAAACGCACACGCGAGATCGACGTCGTTCGCGAGTTCTTTGAAGAGAATGCGACACCGGCTCAGTAAACAATGTAATGGGCGCCGTTTTAAAAAACGGCCCTTAAATGACAAAACGCCACGGATGTGAATCCGTGGCGTTTTGCTTTACTGCCCGGGAAATCAAAGAGATTTCCCTGATGCAGTTTTCGCCCAGAGGCGAACCCTATGCGACAGCTTACTGGCTTGCGCCCGAAGCCGGAGTAGCAACAGCAGCCGAAGCGGCAGCAGTAGCTTCCGAAGCGGCGGCCGTAACCGAAGCAGCAGCGTCGCTCGCAGCAGCAGCAGTGCCCGAAGCAGCTGCAGTCACTTCCGAAGCAGCAGCCGTTGCTGCCGAGGCAGCAGCCGTTGCGTCGCTAGCTGCGGTCGTAGCTGCCTGGTCGCTGCTCTTGTTGCATGCAGCCAGTGCCACAGCTGCCAACAGGGATGCTACGAGGAGGGATTTCTTCATGATCACGTCCTTTTATGGTTAAAGGTAAGCAACAGCGCAAATAATACCGGTAATGTGTGCTCCAACACCGACCTGGGCCGCTGGTGGAGACGCTCTTTGGGCGAGCGTGAATCTTCCCTACGGCTTGGGCGGAAATTATATGCACTTTCGTACTGACAGTCGATAAATCCGGGGTCAATACGTTGTCTTTCTCATACAAAATTTCACAGTACGGTAGTACAAGCAGGCAGAGTTACGCAAGCTCGCCGACTTGTATCCAGCCCGCACAATACCACTCGTGCAGCAGTGCTGTCACCGACGAATCGTATGAGAGTGTTACAAAGCGTTTCGCACTCATAGACCGCCGGTCGGCGAGGTCAAACAACCACTTTTTCCCGCCAACAAACGCTGTTTCCTCTCCATTTAGGAAGAAAAAACGGCGGTTGTACAACAAATTAGTCTTGCGATCCAGCCGCACGCCGGACTTCGACGCCTGTGCGATGAAACGGGCCTCATTGAGGGGCCGTTGCGGCGGATCGAAGACGACGCTCGGCTTCGGTTCGCTGAGATACGAACCAAGAAACGACGCAATGTCCTGCTCATCCCAGTTGACCCTCGCAAGGATCGCGCCAACCCGATCGACCAGCGCCGCGGGCAATTCCGCCGGACGGTCGACGGCGGGTTGCTGCGGATCGCGATAAAGCGCGCCGGGTTGTCCGGCGGCTTCGCCGCGCTCAGCCAGATGGTAGAGAAAATGCGCGGTCAGTTCGCCCGCCGACGGCGCGCGAAAACCGATCGAGCAGGTCATGCATTCGCCTTCCGCGACACCGTCATGCGCGATATGCGGCGGCAGATATAGCATGTCGCCGGGCTCGAGCAGCCATTCCTCTTCCGGTTCGAAATGCTGTAAAACTTTCAAAGGCAGTCCCGGTTGCAGTGTCAGATCTTTCTGCGCGCCGATGCGCCAGCGGCGCTTGCCTTGAACCTGCAACAGAAACACATCGTAGGAATCGAAGTGGGGACCTACGCCACCGCCATCGGTCGCGTACGAAATCATCAGATCGTCCAGCCGCGCGTCCGGCACGAAGCGGAACCGGTCGAGCAACGCACGCGCGCGGTCGTCGTAAAGATCCACGCCTTGCACGAGCAGCGTCCACGCGCGCTGCTTCAGTGGCGGCAATTCGTCGGCCGCGAACGGGCCGTGTTCCAGTTGCCATTTGTTGCGAAAGTGCGTGATCAGGCGCGCTTCCGCTTCATCCTTATCCGCCAATTCGAAAAACTCGTCGCGCGACAGCGGCGCACTTACGTTCGGAATGGCCTGGCGGATCAGCAGGGGCTTCTTCTGCCAGTAGCGGCGCATGAATTGCGACGGCGTCAGATTGCCGAGCAGCGGCATCGGCGCGTCAGGCGAGGGCGGGAGAACCGGCGTCGGCGCCGGTGAAGAATTCCGTGCCGAAGCTGCGTCGGCCAGGTGGTCAGTGGGCCGCTTGGGCATCGTATAATGTGAGTTGTATTCTGGAGAATCGAATGAAAATCGCAAAGAACACCGTCGTGTCGGTCGCTTACAAGCTGTCGGATGCGCAGGGCAATCTGATTGAAGAAAGCGACGAGCCGATGGTCTATCTGCACGGCGGCTATGATGGCACGTTCCCCAAGATCGAGGAAGAGCTCGACGGCCACGAGGCCGGCTTCGAGACCCAGATCCAGCTCGAGCCGCAAGACGCGTTCGGTGAGTACGATCCGGACCTCGTGAAGATCGAGCCGCGCGATCGCTTCCCGGAACCGCTCGAAGTCGGCATGCAATTCGAAGGCACGCCGGAAGAAGGGGACGAGGATCTCGATTCGCTCGTCTACGTGGTGACCGACGTTGCTGAAGACAAAGTCGTGCTCGATGGCAACCATCCGCTCGCCGGCATGGCGTTGCGTTTCGCGCTGACGGTCAAGGACGTGCGTCCGGCAACCGAAGACGAAATCCAGCACGAACATGCGCATGGCGCGGACGGGCTGGAAGTCCTCGACGAAGACGACGACGAAGCCGAAGACGACAAATCAGGGCCCACGCTGCACTGAGCCCGCGGGTGCGCCGGGAATGCCTGAGGCGCCTGGTGCGCCTGGTACATGAGGCAGGGCGGTCGAGGCGGGAGCATTCTCGTTCTCGTCCACCGGTGCGTGTTGTTGCTGATTCAGTTGCTGTTGATCCGGCTGCCCCGGCATCTGCAACAACGGCGGCAATTCGGAAGCAGGACCGAGCGCCGGCACGGCCGGCATCGACGCTGCCGACTCCTCGCGCGGCGGCACAGGTTGTACCGTGGGCATCGGCATCTGCTTGGGCACGTCGCGCACACTCACGCGGAACGGCGGTTTCCTGCCGAGATCCGCTTCAATCCGAATCCACTGGTTAAGACGATCATGCGGCGCAAGCGCGACGCGCGTGAGATTCGTCACCAGCATCCCCTTGTCATTGCGTAGCGGCTGATCGATCACGAAGCCGGCGCTCGTGCGCTCGTCGTCGCAATGAATCACCAGCACCGGTCCGCGAAAAATCTGCGCGAGTTTGACAAGGCTGCGTTTGAATTCCAGAAAGCCGTCACGGCGCGCGTTGCGTGTAAAGCGCAGCCATGCGAAACGGTCGGGCCGTTCGTAACGCTCCGGTTCGGGGTCTCCCTGAATGAACACGACGATCGCGCGCGCGTCGCGCCGTTTCGCGTATTCGGCGGCATGTTCAAGCCAGAACGCATTGGCGATCACGCGATCTTCGAATTCGCCATTACGGCCGCCCGCAGTCAGATAGTGATTGTTCGGACTCGGCGCGTTCAGGCCGACGAACACGGTATCGCCGACTTGCCAGCGCACGTTCTCGCGAAACGGACGAAAGCGCGGCACTTCGCTTTCGCGCGTCAACGCGATCGGGTTCTGACCCATCGACGTCGCGTCGGCGAACATTGTCTGGCGCAACTGATCGAGCCGTTCGACCGGATCGAAGCCGCCCGCCTCAGCGGTGCCGCAGTTGGTCCAGTCGTGTTGGCCCGGAATGAAGAAGAGAGCGGGCCGCGCCGATTCGAGCAGCGCGTGACGCCGCTCGTATAACGCATCGCGGCAGGCTTCTTTCGCGCCTTTCAGGTTGCCGTCGTAGACGATGAACGATATCTCGCGATCACGGCCGATCGCATCGATCAGGCGCTGTGTCGGCGCTTCGTCGGCTGGACCTTGCATCGTGCCGGCGACGATCGCGAACGCGTAATGCGGCGTTTCCGCGTGCGCGAGCTGCATACCGCCGCCAGTGAGCGTCAGCGTGAGGACAAAGGTCAGCGCCGCGCAAAGTTTGCGCGGGCGCTGCGAGGGTCTGTGTGCGTCAATGGTCCGCATCCGGCGCGGCGGCCAGGTCGTGCAATTCGTACAGCAGATCGAGTGCTTCGCGCGGCCGCAATTCGTTTGGATCGATTGCGCGCAGACGCTCGACAAGTGCTTGCATAGCGGGCGAAGCGGCTGCCGTTTCCGGCCTGGCGTCGCGTTCGTCATCGGTATCTTCGACCAGCATCGGTATGGGCGCCGCGAACAGATCGAGTTGCGGCGCGGGCTGCGCCGCCGATTGCTGCTCGAGATGCGCGAGATGCTTGCGCGCCGCGCGAATCACCGCCTCCGGTACGCCGGCCAGTTGCGCAACCTGCAGGCCGTAACTCTGACTCGCCGGCCCTTCGCTGACCGCGTGCAGGAACACGATGCCGTGCCCATGCTCGACCGCCGACAAGTGCACATTGGCCGCGTGCGGAAACTCGGCGGGCAACTGCGTCAACTCGAAGTAGTGCGTTGCGAACAGCGTATGGCAGCCGTTGTGCGCGAGCAGATGCCGAGCGATCGCCCACGCCAGCGCGAGGCCGTCGAAGGTCGAGGTGCCGCGGCCGATTTCATCCATCAGCACGAGACTCTGCGGCGTCGCATCGTTGAGGATCGCGGCGGCTTCCGTCATCTCGACCATGAAGGTCGAGCGGCCACCCGCCAGATCGTCGGCTGCGCCGATGCGCGTGAAAATGCGATCGATCGGCCCGAATGCGGCGCGCCGTGCCGGCACATAACTGCCGACATACGCGAGCAGCGCGATCAACGCGGTCTGTCGCATGAAGGTCGACTTACCGCCCATGTTCGGGCCGGTGATCAGCAGCAGCTTGCGCTCCGGCGTGAGCGTGCAGTCGTTGGCGATGAACTGCTCGACCTGCGCCTCGACCACCGGGTGCCGGCCTTGTTCGATGTCGATGCCGGCGGTCGGCGAAAACATCGGCGCCACCCAATCGAGCGCGCGAGCGCGTTCGGCGAATGCAGCCAGCAGATCAAGTTCGGCGAGCGCCGCGGCGACGCGCTGGCAGTCCGCGATAAACGGCAGTAGCGCTTGCAGCAATGCGTCGTACAGCGAGCGTTCGCGGGCCAGCGCGCGTTCCTGTGCGGACAGCGCTTTGTCTTCGAAGGTTTTCAGTTCCGGTGTGATGTAACGCTCGGCATTCTTCAGCGTCTGACGCCGGCGGTAATCGTCCGGCACCTTGTCGGTCTGGCCGCGCGTGACTTCGATATAGAAGCCGTGCACCTTGTTGTATTCGACGCGCAGATTGCCGATACCGGTACGCGCCCGTTCGCGCGTTTCGAGGTCGATCAGGAACTGCCCACAGTTCTCCGAAATATCTCGTAACTCATCGAGTTCCGCGTCGTAGCCACGCGCGATCACGCCGCCGTCGCGCACCATCGCCGCAGGTTCCTCCGCGACCGCGCGCTTGAGCAGTTCGACACACGCTTGAGGCGGTTCCAGCGACGCGTCGATGCGCGCCAAAGAATCCGCATTGGGTGAAACGGCCGCCAGTTGCATGCGCAGTTCGGGCAACGCAATGAACGTGTCGCGCAGGCTGGACAGATCGCGGGGCCGCGCCGACAGCAGCGCCAGACGCCCGGTAATCCGCTCGATGTCGGAGATCTGCCGCAACGCGCCGCGCAGCGAATCGACACTCGCGCCGGGCGGCGCATCGAGCAACGCGCCGATCGCCTGCTGGCGCGCCTGCGCAATCGCGGCTTCGCGTGGCGGATGATGCAGCCAGTGACGCAACAGGCGGCTGCCCATTGTCGTGCAGCAGGTGTCGAGTAGCGAACACAGCGTCGGCGATTCAGTGCCGCGCAGCGTTTCGGTGAGTTCGAGGTTGCGGCGCGTGGCGGGGTCGAGGCCGATATATTCGGATTCATACTCGACTTTCAGGCTGCGCACATGGCGCAGTTGCTGGCCTTGCGTGGCCGCCGCATACAGCAGCAACGCGCCGGCCGCGCCGCACGCGCTTGTCAGCGAATGCGCGCCGAAGCCGTCGAGTCCCGCTACTTCCAGCTGGTCGCACAGGCGTTGCGTGCCTGACGCGATATCGAAGTGCCAGACCGGCACGCGGGTGAGGGCGCCGGCATTCACGGGCGGCGTCCAGCTCGCCGAATCCGCGGGCGTATCGGCCACCAGAATTTCCGCCGGACGAATCCGTTCGAGTGCGGCGGCCACCTGATCCGGTGCGACTTCCGCGAGACGCAATGCGCCGCTCGCCAGATTCAGCCACGCGAGCCCCACGCTGGTCGCGACGCCGCGGCGGTTGTGCGCGACGCACATTGCCAGCAGGTAGACATCGCTTTTGTCGGACAGCAGCGCGGCGTCCGTCAGTGTGCCCGGCGTGACGACGCGCACCACCTTGCGCTCCACTGGGCCTTTCGACGTGGCCGGATCGCCGATCTGTTCGCAAATCGCGACGGATTCGCCGAGCTTGACCAGTTTCGCCAGGTACTGTTCGACCGCATGATGCGGCACGCCTGCCATCTTGATCGGATTTCCCGCCGACGCGCCGCGCTGCGTAAGTGTTAAATCGAGCAGGCGCGCGGCTTTCTCCGCATCTTCGAAAAAGAGTTCGTAGAAGTCGCCCATCCGGTAGAAGACGAGCGTGCCCGGATGATCCGCTTTAATGCGTAAATACTGCTGCATCATCGGCGTGTGTTGTGCGACGTCGTTGGCCGCTGCGGTTTGAATGCCCATCCTCGGTGTCTTCTTGCGTTAGCTGTTCAGGGCGTGAGTTTAACCTGCCGGCGCGGCGAGCGGACCCTGACCGAACGGCTAATCCGCCCGGCAAAGCGCATGCCGCTGCGCGAAATCTCACGTCGTCATTCTTCGACCAGCGACCGCATGTCCACCGTGCGTTCATTCGCCGCGCTGCGCCGTTTCGCGAGCCACATCATCAAGGTGACGAAGCTGCCGAAGACGACGATGATCCACTGCGCCGGCATCTTCGCCGTCAACAGCAGCGCATAGGCGCCTAGCATCAGCAGTACGGCCAGATTCTGGTTGAAATTCTGCACCGCGATCGAATGCCCGGCGGAGAGCAGAGTCGCGCCGCGGTGCTGGAGAATCGCGTTCATCGGCACGATAAAAAAGCCGGACAGCGCGCCGAGCAGGATCATCAGCGGATAGGCGAGCAAAATATAGAAGGGCGCGACGTACGAGCCGATACGGATGCCGGCGCCGGCAGGAAACAGGTCCTTGTTGTAGAACGCGATCGCGATCGCGACTGCGCCGGTGAGGATGCCAACCGGCAGCACACGCAGCGAGTGACGCAGTGGTATCCACGCGGCCGCTGCTGCCGCGCCGACTGCAATACCCAGGCCCGTGACGCCTTGCATCACCGCCGCTTTGGACAGCGACAGCCCGAGGTTCACATTGGCCCATTTGAGCACCAGCAGTTGCAGCGTGACCGCGCCGCCCCACATTAGCGTCGTGACCCACAGCGCGATCTGCGCGAGCTTGTCGGCCCACAACACGTTGAAAGAGTTCACAAAGTCGCCGACCAGCTTCTTCGGCTCCGTCAGACGGTTCGGATAACGCGCGCCGGTGTCGGGGATGAAGATGTTGACCGCGGCGGCGATCGCGTAGGTGACCATCACCGCGAACATCGCCAGATCGGCGGCGGAGCGGATCAGCGGCAGATGCGCATGCGCGACGAATTTGTCCGCGAAGGTGCTGATCAGCGCGCCGCCGACCATGGTGCCGACGATGGTCGACAGCACGGTGGCCGATTCGAGCCAGGCGTTCGCCTTGACGAGTGTTTCCGCGGGCAGCAATTCCGTGAGAATGCCGTACTTGGCCGGCGAATAGGCAGCCGCACCGAAGCCGACCACGCCGTACGCGATCATCGGGTGAACGCCGGCGATCATCATCAGGCAACCGCTTGCCTTCAGCGCGTTCGAGACGAACATTACGTGCCGCTTCTGCATCGCATCGGCGAAAGCGCCGACGAACGGTGCGAGCAATACATACGAGACGGTGAAGAAAATCTGCAGGAGCGGCGTGACCCAGGCGGCCGAGCGGATTACCGACAGCAACGCGATGGCGGCGATCAGCAGTGCATTGTCCGCGAGCGACGAAATGAACTGTGCCGCGATGATTGTGTAGAAGCCTTTTTTCATGAAGCGGATCGGAAGCTGCGCGGAAATCTCGCGCGAAGCAGGGCGCGACAAAAAGCGCGCGAAACACACCCGGCGTGTCGAGGCGCGCCGGCGCGGCTTCCCGCTTTGTAGCACGAACGCCTGCCGGATGCAGGCTCGCCAACGAAAAAGCGGCCGAAGCCGCTTTTTCGTACTATCTGTTGCCGGCGCGCCATCCACCGGACAAAGGCCTTAACATGACCTTAAGCCGACTGCTGGCGGGTACGGCTAAAGCGCGACAGGATAGGGATCATCTGCGCATACACCTTCGGATTGCCGGCAACGACTTCACCCACGTGCAGGAAGTCCGAGTCGCCCGTGTAGTTGCCTACCAGGCCGCCGGCTTCCGTGATCAGCAGGCTGCCCGCGGCGACGTCCCACGGACTCAGACCCTGCTCGAAGAAGCCGTCCATGCGGCCCGCGGCGACGTTCGCCAGATCCAGTGCGGCGGCACCCGGACGGCGCAGGCCGGCGCAGGCCTCGGTCATTTCGGCGAACTGGCGGCCGTATGCTTCGATGCCGTCCTTTTCGCGGAACGGGAAGCCCGTGCCGATCAGGCCGTCGGCCAAACGGTCGCGCTTGGCCACCCGGATGCGGCGATCGTTCAGGAACGCACCACGGCCGCGCGAGGCGGTGAAGAGATCGTTGCGGGTTGGGTCGTAGACCACGGCCTGCGTCACGATGCCCTTGTGCGCGAGCGCGATCGACACGCAGTAGTACGGGAAGCCGTGGATAAAGTTGGTCGTGCCGTCGAGCGGATCGATGATCCACTGAAATTCGGATTCGTTATCCGACTTGCCGGATTCTTCGGCGAGAATCGCGTGATCGGGGTAGGCGGTCTTCAGCGTATCGATGATCGCCGCTTCGGACGCTTTGTCCACCTCCGTGACGAAATCGTTGTGCTGTTTCTTGCTGACCTGGAGCAGATCGAGGTCGAGCGACGCGCGGTTGATGATCTGTGCTGCGCGGCGCGCGGCCTTCACAGCGATATTGAGCATGGGATGCATGAGCCTGGATCCTTGTGCCGGGGCAGCGCGGCTGCGTACCGGTAATTGTGCGCAAACGAAGCGCGGAAACAACACGGAACGCACGTCCGATACGGGACCAGGTGCGCATTCCGCCGACGGAGACAAATTGAATAAGAACGAGGCGCTCGTGCGAAGACGGCGCGAATCGCGGTATTTTACCTGAGTCCGGGGCGCTCCGGCAGCGTGCGCTGCGTCGGCCGCCGCATAGGCGCGTTCCTGGCCGGGTTCGCGCTACTGTATGTGCAATTCGGCGCCGGCCCCGGTTGGCGCTACCATACGCGTTCTTTAGCTTGTCGAATTCCATCGTGGACCACACCCACCATTCTTCCGATCCCACCGTAGCCGAGCTGCGCGGCGGTTTTACATCAACACGCTTCGTACTTGTCGAGCCGAGCCATCCCGGCAACGTCGGGGCTGCGGCGCGCGCGCTGAAAACCATGGGCTTTTCGCGCCTGGTGCTGGTGTCGCCGCGCGTGCCGCACGTGCAGAGCGATCCGGAGGCCATCGCAATGGCAAGCGGCGCCGACGACGTGCTGGCGTCCGCCCACATCGTGCCGACGCTTGCCGATGCGTTGAACGGCGTGCATTGGTCGATGGCGCTGACCGCACGGCTGCGCGAATACGGGCCGCCACAACTGACGCCGCGTGCCGCGGCCGGCGTCGCGCGCGAGCAGGCGGTGCATGGCGAGATCGCGCTGGTGTTCGGTAACGAGCGCACGGGTTTGTCGAACGAGGACGTCGAGCGCTGCAGCGCGCTTGCGCATATTCCGGCCAATCCGGCCTACAGTTCGCTCAATCTGGCGCAGGCCGTGCAGGTGCTGTCGTATGAGTTGCGAACGATCTACCTGTCCGCGGACGACGCCGTGCCTGCGGCGCCTCGAGCGCCCGGAGGGCCGGGCGAGCCGGTTGGCGCGCGGGCGGCGAGCGACGAAATCGAAAGCATGTACGCGCATCTGGAAAGTGCGCTGGTCGCGCTCGATTTTCTCGATCCCGCCAATCCGAAGAAGCTGATGTCGCGTCTGCGCCGCCTGTTCGCGCGTTCCGGGCTGGAGCGCGAGGAAGTGAATATCGTGCGCGGCATCGCCAAGCATATCCTGCTGAAGACCAAACGCCCGGACGGCGACGCGCCTTAACTGGGCCACAAGGCAGGCCATAAGCCAGACTACAGGCGCACCATAAAAGCGCCTGGCCGACAACTTCGCGACGACCTTGCCGCCAGCGTGGGCTTCCGGCAGGTTTTCCGCAATCGTCCTACAATCGCTCGAAACGTTCTAAGCAAAGCTGTCGATCTGCTATGCGACAGCTAGCCGTCGTGCGTGGGTTTTTCGCGCCGACGGTTTTCTCCCCCCACAACCACGTCCCCTGCCATGTTCACGAGACTTCGCGAAGACATCGCCACGATCCGCGAGCGCGATCCCGCCGCCCGCAGCGCCTGGGAAGTCCTCACGTGTTACCCGGGTCTGCACGCACTCGTGCTGCACCGGCTCGCGCATGCATGCTGGCGCGCGAGGCGCCGCTGGCTGGCGCGTTTCGTCTCGCAGATGGCGCGTTTCATGACCGGCATCGAGATTCATCCGGGCGCGACGGTGGGCCGCCGCGTGTTCATCGATCACGGCATGGGCGTTGTGATCGGCGAAACCGCGCAAATCGGCGACGACTGCACGATCTATCAAGGCGTGACGCTCGGCGGCACCTCGCTTACGCGTGGCGCGAAGCGGCATCCGACGCTCGAGCGCGGTGTGATCGTCGGGGCGGGGGCGAAGGTGCTCGGCGGCTTTACGATCGGTGCGGACGCGAAGATCGGCTCGAACGCGGTGGTCACCAAGCCAGTACCGGCACGCGGTACGGCGGTGGGCAATCCGGCGCGGATCATCGTTCCGGCGGGCGCTGCCACGGCTTCGGCCGCGGCGGCGAGCGCATCCGCGAACGGCGCCGCGCGTGACTCGAGAACCGCGCCGGAACGTTCGGCATTTTGTGCGTACGGCATCACGCCGAACGCGGACGATCCGGTGTCGCTGGCGATTCACGGGCTGATCGATCACGCGGCTACGCAAGCACAACGTATCGATGAAATCGTCGTTGCGCTCGAGCGATTGGGGACGAGTCTGGAAGGGCTGCAAGGCGCCGATGCGGCGTTGCTCGATCTGCGGCGTCTGTCGGCCGCGATTGCGGGAAAAGTGGAAGGGGCTGCGGCGGACCGCTAAGACAATTGCATCGGGCTCACTTCAATCCAGCCGCAGCGCCCGAATTCCTTCCGCGTCGATCCGCAGATAACCGCCACGGCGCTCGCCGTGGTCGAGATCCCAATCGGGCAGGACCCAGCGTGTGCCGCCCGGCTCGTGATGCCGCGCCGGACGATGCGTGTGCCCGTGGATGATCGTTGCCGTTTTCGTCGATTTGAATAGGGCGGCCACGCCTTTAGGCGTCACGTCGTACTTCGGCGATACCGGGCGCGCGCGGCCTTCGTCGCTGCTCGAGCGCATACGCTCCGCGAGCGCCTGGCGCCAGCGAAACGGCCATGCGAGAAACAGCAGCTGCGCGACACCGCTGCGCGCAAAGCGCCGGAACCACTGATAGCCGCGATCGGCCGTGCAAAGCCTGTCGCCATGCGCGAGCGCAATGCGGGTGCCGAATGCGGTGATCACAAACGGATCGGGCAGCCAGATTGCGCCGGCCGCTTTCATGAAGCGTTTGCCCAGCAGAAAATCGCGATTGCCGTGCATGATGTAAAGCGCAATGCCGCGCTCCGACAGCGTGTGCAGCAATGCCGCCATCCGCGCGACGAAAGGCTCGACGAGCATGTCGTCGCCGATCCAGTACTCGAACAGATCGCCGAGAATAAAAACCGAATCCGCCTGCTCGGCGGTCACGCGGACAAAGTGTTCGAACGCGACGACCGTGCGCGGAATCGCCTCGCTCAGATGAATATCGGAGAGGAAAAAAAACGGGCGTGCGGCGTGCGGGCGTTTGCCCTCGCCAGGCACGCCCGCGGCGACGCTTCGCAGCGGCGTTTCTTGCAGCATTGAAGGTGCCTGATATCAGTTCAAACGAGCCAACCTTAGTCGACGATCACCGCTTTTTCGATCACGACGTCGTCGACCGGCACGTCCTGATGGAAGCCCTTCGAACCCGTCTTCACCTTCTTGATCTTCTCGACGATGTCGAGACCTTCGACCACCTTGCCGAACACGGCGTAGCCCCAGCCCTGCGGCGTCGGCGACGAGTGGTTCAGGAAGTCGTTGTCGTTCACGTTGATGAAGAATTGCGCGGTGGCCGAATGCGGATCGTTCGTGCGCGCCATCGCGACCGAGCCGTTGACGTTCTTCAGGCCGTTGTTCGCTTCGTTGGTGATCGGCTCGGCCGTCGGCTTCTGCTTCATGCCGGGTTCGAAACCGCCGCCCTGGATCATGAAGCCGTCGATCACGCGGTGGAATACCGTGTTGTCGTAGTGACCGGCCTTCACGTAGTTGAGGAAGTTCTCAACCGACTTCGGCGCCTTTTCAGCGTCCAGTTCGAGTTTGATGACGCCGTGGTTCGTATGCAGTTCAACCATGATGGAATCCTTTGATGAACGGGGTGGGTAAAAGGCGCGGCGAGTCGTCACATGAGATGACGACGGGCCGCGCCGGGGCGTAGATGTAGCGCTTGCCTGTTTTGTGCAGTTACTTGCCGACAACCGTAGCCGACTCGATCACGATCGGCTTTTGCGGCACGTCGCTCATCGGGCCGCGGGTAGTGGTGGACGTGCCTTCGATCTTCTTGACGACGTCCATGCCGCCCGTGACCTTGCCGAACACCGCGTAGCCGTTGCCGTCCGGATTCGGATAGTCGAGGCCGGCATTGTCCACCGTGTTGATGAAGAATTGCGCGGTGGCCGAATTCGGATCGCTGGTGCGCGCCATCGCGAGCGTGCCGGCGGTGTTCTTCAGACCGTTACGGCTTTCGAGCGGAATCGGCGCGCGCGTCGGCTTCTCGGCAAAGCTCTGCGTATAACCGCCGCCCTGGATCATGAAGCCGCGAATCACGCGATGGAAAATCGTGCCGCTGTACTGGCCGGACTTCACGTAGTCGAGGAAGTTGGCGACGGTCTTCGGCGCTTTCTCAGGATACAACTCGACGCGGATGTCGCCTTCCGATGTTTTGAACAGGACGGACGGATGCGCGGCCTGCGAACCGGACTGGGCAAATGCGGGTGCGTTTGCGATCAGGGCGGCGCTGCCGAGCGCCAACATCAACCATTTCATGAAGATCCTCAGGGTTGGAAAAAACGTATTGGCGAAAACTGTGACGGGCTTAGTTCGACGGCGCCATATACGGTGGCATGGCAAGCGAGCCGTTCGCGCCGCCGAACTGGAAGCTCGGTGTCTCCGTCATGTTCGACGTGGCGCGTTTGGTGTATTCGTCGTCAGGCGTGACGGCGGCTTTTTTCACGGGCGGCGTTTTGGTCTTGGGCGGCGAGACGATCTTCTGGATGTCCGCGAGGCGCTGGTTGGTCGTGGCGCTCGCTTTGCCGAGGCCTTGCGCGCGGCGGTACGCTGCGTCTGCCATGCGCAGATACAGGTCGCCGAGATTCTCATACGCGAGACCGTAGCCCGGATTCACCTTGGTCGCCGTTTCGAGCGCGGCGCGTGCTTCGGCATAACGGCCGTGTTTCGCATAAAGCGCCGCAAGGTTGTTATACGGCTCGGGCAGCTCCGGATACAGCTGCGTCAGCTCGGTGAACGCGGCGATCGCATCGTCGTCGCGGTTCAGATGGGCAAGCACCGTGCCGCGCTTGAATTTGGCCTGCGCGTCGCGCGGATTCGACGCGATTCGCGCGTCGAGCTGCTTCAGCGAGGCTTCCCAGTTCTTCTGCTCAATCGACGCGTCGATCTCCGGCGTGTTATCGCGCACAGCGGGGCCTGTCGGCAACGCGGCGGCTTTCTGCGCGTACGCCGCAGTGGCCGGCAAGACCGTGAGGGCAACGGCGCACAAGGCCGTCGCGGCGAGGGTCGCAGCGCTGCGCGCGCGGCCGCTGGAAGGTTTCATAGGCTCAGGTCTGGATGTTATACTCCGAGCCATTCTAACAAAAGGTCTGCGCGTTCCGTCGAACCGCCGACTGTCTTTTCGCCACTCGTGGTCGTCTCCGCCTTGATCGCAGCCTGATCGCCGCACCAGGTGCGCCGGTTTGCTGCTGTAAGTGAAGCACCCGCCAGTCTGCTAGCGGGGTGCGGCACGCACTAACACATTGCGGATTTCTTTCGGCCCACGCACCGTTCTCTATGGAATCACTGCGCATCTACAACACGCTCGCGCGTGACAAACAAACTTTCGTGCCGCTGCAAGAAGGCGTTGTGCGGATGTACGTCTGCGGGATGACCGTGTACGACTATTGTCACGTCGGTCACGCGCGGGTGATGGTCGTGTTCGATATCGTGCAGCGGTGGTTGCGCACGCTCGGCTACGACGTGACCTATGTACGCAACATCACCGACATCGACGACAAGATCATCCGGCGTGCGGTGGAGAACGGCGAGACGATCAAATCGCTGACCGATCGCTTCATCGCCGCGTTGCATGAGGACGCGGATGCGCTTGGCATCGAGCGACCCGATATCGAGCCGCGCGCCACCGATTTCATTGCGCAGATGCTCGGCATGATCGAGAAGCTCGAAACGAACGGCTACGCGTATCGGGCGAGCGACGGCGACGTGAACTACGCCGTGCGCAAGTTCGTGGGCTACGGCAAGCTGTCGGGCAAGTCGCTCGAAGATCTGCGCGCGGGCGAACGCGTCGCGGCGAACGACGCGAAGCAGGACCCGCTCGACTTCGTTCTGTGGAAGCAGGCGAAGCCGGAGGAGCCGGCGGACACCGGCTGGGAGTCGAAGTACGGGCGCGGCCGGCCTGGCTGGCATATCGAATGCTCGGCAATGGGCTGCACGTTGCTCGGCGATCATTTCGACATTCATGGCGGCGGTCAGGACCTGCAGTTTCCGCACCACGAAAACGAGATCGCGCAGAGTGAAGCTGCGACCGGACAAACATTCGTCAATTACTGGATGCACAACGGCTACGTGCAGATCGACAATGAGAAGATGTCGAAGTCGTTGAACAATTTCTTTACGATCCGCGAAGTATTGGCGCAGTACGATGCCGAGGTCGTGCGCTTTTTTATCGCGCGAGCTCATTACCGTTCGCCGTTAAATTACAGCGACGTGCATATCGACGACGCCCGCAATGCCCTTGCGCGTTTGTACACCGCGCTCAAGGACGTCACGCCGGACAGCGCGGAACTCGACTGGAACGAAGCGCATGCGCAGCGTTTTCAGGCAGCGATGAACGACGACTTCAACACGCCGGTCGCGGTGTCGGTGTTGTTCGAGTTGGCAACTGAAGTAAACCGCACGCGCGACCCCGCGCTGGCCCGTCAATTGCGCTCGCTCGCGCAGGTGATCGGGTTGCTCGGCCGTGAGCCGCGTGCGTATCTGCAGCAGGCTGCGGGCAGCGCTGTCGAAGGCGCGCTCGAGCCCGCCGCGATCGAAGCGAAGATCGCCGCGCGCGTGGCCGCCAAGCAGGCGAAAGATTATGCGGCAGCGGACCGGATTCGAGCCGAATTGCTCGAGGCCGGCGTTGCACTTGAAGACAAACCCGGCGGGTTGACCGAGTGGCGGCGCGTGTGAGCGCACCTCGTACTTCCCTTTGATCGACTCGCCAGGCAGGAGGCAGGATGGCAACGGCCACGAAGACGCCGGCTAAACGAGCCGCGTCTCAAACAAACGCAGCAGCCGCAGCAAAATCGACCAGAACGTCGACTCGCGCGGGCAGCGTCGCGGTAAAGAAAGCATCGTCGAAAGCCACCTTGGTGGCGGCAAAGACCGGCGCGAGTGCAGCGACGGGTGCAACGAAGAAGCCCGTGGTCAAACGCGCGCTCAATGGTGCGTCGGCACACGCGCCCGCTTCGAAGCGGGCCAAAACACAGCGGCCGTCGCGCGCAAAAGGCAACGGCGCATTGCCGGCTGAACTGGCCGGTGACGTGCAGGGACTCGCGCGCGACGCGCACGAGGGCGAAGTCGTGCGCAAGACACGCTCGTCGGGCAACGCAGGCGGCGAAGCGGCGAGCGATATCGAAGTCGCGGTGCCGGTGCAGATCGGCGGGCTCACGCCCGAGGTCACGCGTCCGGCGTATTGGGACAAGGCGTGTGCCGACCTCGTCAAGCGCGACCGGATTCTGAAGAAGCTGATCCCGAAGTTCGGTCCGGTGCATTTGCTGAGCCGCGGCGATCCGTTCGTCACGCTCGCGCGTTCGGTGGTCGGGCAGCAGATTTCGGTGGCGTCCGCGCAAGCGGTCTGGGCGAAAGTCGAGACGGCGTGTCCGAAGCTCGTGCCGCAGCAGTTCATCAAGCTCGGTCAGGAGAAGCTGACCGCGTGCGGACTGTCCAGGCGCAAGGCCGAATACGTGCTCGATCTGGCGCAGCATTTCGTCTCGGGTGCCTTGCACGTCGGCAAGTGGACCTCGATGGAAGACGAGGCGGTGATCGCCGAGCTGACGCAGATTCGCGGCATCGGCCGCTGGACCGCGGAAATGTTCCTGATCTTCAATCTGTCGCGCCCGGACGTTCTGCCGCTCGACGACCTGGGTCTGATCCGGGCCATCAGCGTCAATTACTTTAGCGGCGAACCGGTCACGCGCAGCGAAGCGCGTGAAGTCGCGGCGAACTGGGAGCCGTGGCGCACTGTCGCCACCTGGTATATGTGGCGTAGTCTCGATCCGTTGCCGGTCGACTGCTGAAAAACAAGAAGCGATGCTATTTTAAAAGCTATCAACTGTTAACAATTGATAGTTGCGAGATGGTTTTGACATCCGCGCGCGCGGTTAGAATACGCGCTGCCGGTAAGTCCAAGGATTACAACCAATGAAGACCACCTTTCTGGATTTCGAACAGCCGATCGCTGAACTCGAAGCGAAGATCGAAGAATTGCGCTTCGTGCAGGACGATTCGGCCGTCGATATTTCGGAAGAGATCGAGCGGCTGTCCAAGAAGAGTCAACAGCTCACCAAAGATCTATACGCGAACCTCACGCCGTGGCAGGTTTCGCAAATCGCCCGTCACCCGCAACGCCCGTACACGTTCGATTACGTGAACGAGCTGTTCACCGATTTCCACGAACTGCATGGCGACCGCAATTATGCGGACGACCTGTCGATCGTCGGCGGCCTCGCGCGTTTTAACGGCCAGGCCTGCATGGTGATCGGTCATCAGAAAGGCCGCGATACGAAGGAGCGCGCGCTGCGCAACTTCGGCATGCCGCGCCCGGAAGGCTATCGCAAGGCTGAACGTCTGATGCGCCTCGCCGAGAAATTCGGTTTGCCGATTTTCACGTTCATCGATACGCCGGGCGCTTATCCGGGCATCGGCGCGGAAGAGCGCGGCCAGTCGGAAGCGATCGGCCGCAACCTGTACGTGATGGCCGAATTGAAGACACCGCTGATCGCCACGATCATCGGTGAAGGCGGCTCGGGCGGCGCACTGGCGATTGCTGTCGGCGACAGCGTGCTGATGCTGCAATTCTCGACCTATTCGGTGATTTCGCCAGAAGGCTGCGCGTCGATTCTGTGGAAGAGCGCCGCCAAGGCGCCGGAAGCAGCGGAAGCGCTGGGCCTGACCGCGCATCGTCTGAAGGCGCTCGGCCTGATCGACAAGATCGTCAACGAGCCGCTCGGCGGCGCGCATCGCGATCCGAAGGGCATGGCCGCGATGCTGCGCCGTGCGCTTGCCGATTCGCTGCGCCAGTTCCAGGGCATGAGCATCAACGACCTGCGTCAACGCCGCTTCGAACGGCTGATGTCGTACGGCAAGTTCAAGGAAACCACGCCGGGTGCGTAAGCCCGCGCGCGTTTTCTTTCGTCATCCAGCGCTCAAGGCGCTAACGACGTGACCACCCCCGCAGACTCGCCCGCCGACCGCCTCGTTCTCGAGGCGGTCGGCTTGGCGTTGTCCGCGCTGCCGGCGACGGCGCGCTTTGCGATCGCGTTTAGCGGCGGCGTCGATTCGAGCGTATTGCTCGACGCAGCGGTGCGCGTTGCCGGAGCGTCACGCTGCGTGGCGCTGCATGTGCATCACGGGCTGAGCGCCTTCGCCGATCAGTGGCTCGCGCACTGCGAAGCGTTCGCGCGAGAACGTGGTGTGGAATTCGCGGCGCAGCGTGTCGAAGTGTCGCGCGACGCGGGCGTGAGCGTCGAGGCTGCAGCACGCGACGCGCGTTATCGTGCGCTGGACGCATTGTGCGCGGCGCGTGACGTGCACACGCTGTGGCTCGCGCAACACGCGGACGATCAGGCGGAGACGGTGCTGTTACAACTGCTGCGCGGCGCCGGGCTCGCCGGACTGGCAGCGATGGCGCCCGAGTACTTGCCGCCGGGCGCATCTGCCGTGCGTGTGCGGCCGTTACTCCACCTGCTGCGTGCGCAACTCGAGCAATATGCGATCGCCCGAGATCTGTACTGGATCGAAGACGAATCGAACGCGGATACACGTTACGCGCGCAATGCGCTGCGCCACGACGTCACGCCGGCGCTGGCGGTCCACTTTCCTGGTTTTCGCGACGCGCTCGCGCGCGCGGCGGCGCATGCAGCGTCGGCGCAGCATCTTCTTGATGAGCTGGCGCGCATCGACATGAGCATCGCAGCGCGCGAGGAAGGGCGAGCGCTATCGCATGACGCGCTGCTCGCCCTCGACGACGCCCGCGCGCTCAATCTGATGCGCTACTGGGTGCGCTCGCTGGGTCTTGTCGCCGCATCGACCGCGCGTCTGACCGATGCGTTGCGCCAATTGCGCGAAGTCGGTGAAGCAGGCGAGGGACATAGTCTGCGTGTCGATCATGCGGGGCAGGCGCTGCGCAGCTATCGCGGCCTGATCTACTGGGAAGCGGGCGATAGCAGCGAACCCGCCGATGAAACCGCGCTTGCCACGCGTGCTGTTAGCGAACTTGCATGGCAGGGCGAATCGATCTGGCGTCTGCCGCAATGGCGCGGCACCTTTGTGTTTGCTAATGTCGATGCCGCTTCTGACGATCCTGATGCCATTCCCGTCAGCGCTCTACGCCGCGCATTGCTGAGCGCGCGTTCGCGCAGCGGCGGCGAACGCATGCGCATCGGCGCTGTGCAAAAGAGCCCAAGCCGTACGCTGAAGAACCTCTTCCAGGAGCGCGGCATCCCCGCATGGAAGCGCGATGTGCCGCTGCTTTACGTCGGCGACGAACTGCTGTTCGTGCCCTTGCTCGGCGTGAACCGCGCTGCGCTGTCCGGGCATGTGGACCCGGCCGGATCGAGCGTCAAGATCATCTGGCGTGAGGATCTGCTGATCGCCTGACCGGCCGGTCGGACACTCGGGTTATCTATCCAGTGAATTCCCGAAATAGGGCGTAAAACCGCACCGGATAAGCCTTTTCAGCCCTTATTCTGGCCATTTCGGCTTGTCTTTTTGCGCTCGATCGGGTACGTTACCTTGTTTGCCCGACCCGCTTTTACTGTCGCTTTTGACGTGCTGCCGATCGTGTTCTGTAGTTTCCGGTAAGCCGTTAGCGATCATTCACGGGCAAATCCGCGCGTGCTGCACGCGCGCTGCATCTACGCCGCCACACACTTTGCCGTCGTTCCAGAAACGTTGCGCTCTTGTGCTTTTGTGCGGTCGTCTCCAGCGCGCCAGCGCGGTTTCTCCTCCAGTTCAGAACGACAATGGCACTCATCGTACATAAATACGGCGGCACCTCGATGGGCTCGGTCGAGCGCATCAAGAACGTCGCCAAGCGCGTCGCGAAATGGCACAAGGCCGGCCACAAGATGGTCGTCGTGCCGTCGGCGATGTCCGGCGAAACCAACCGCTTGCTCGGTCTCGCGAAAGAAATCACGACTCAGCCGAGCCCGCGCGAACTCGATATGATCGCCGCCACCGGCGAGCAGGTCAGCTCGGGACTGCTGGCGATTGCGCTGCAGGAAGCGGGCGTCGAGGCCGTCAGCTATGCCGGCTGGCAAGTACCGGTCAGGACCGATAGCGCGTTCACCAAAGCGCGCATTAACGAAATCGACGGCGAGCGCGTGCTGCGCGATCTCGACGCGGGCAAAGTGGTGGTGATCACCGGCTTCCAGGGCATCGATCCTGACGGCCACATCACCACGCTCGGCCGCGGCGGTTCGGATACATCGGCGGTCGCGGTCGCCGCGGCACTGAAAGCGGACGAGTGCCTGATCTACACGGACGTCGACGGCGTCTACACGACCGACCCGCGCGTGGTGGAAGAAGCGCGCCGGCTCGATCGCGTGACGTTCGAAGAAATGCTGGAAATGGCAAGCCTGGGTTCGAAGGTGCTGCAGATCCGCTCGGTGGAATTCGCCGGCAAATATCAGGTGAAGACGCGCGTGCTGTCGAGTCTGACCGATCCGCTGATACCGCTCGACGCTGAAATGAAGTCGGGCACCCTGATTACTTTTGAAGAAGACGAGACCATGGAAAAAGCAGTCATCTCGGGCATCGCGTTTCAGCGCGACGAAGCTCGCATCGCCGTGATGGGTGTGCCCGACAAGCCGGGCATCGCGTATCAGATTCTCGGCCCGGTGGCGGACGCGAATATCGACGTCGACATGATCATCCAGAATCAGAGCGTCGAAGGCAAAACCGCCTTCACGTTCACGGTCGGCCGCGGCGATTATCAACGCGCCATGGATATCCTCACCAACCAGGTGAAGGGTCACGTGCAGGCCGAACAGGTGCTGGGCGATCCGAAGGTGTCGAAGGTGTCGGTGGTCGGCGTCGGTATGCGTTCGCACGTCGGTATCGCGAGCACGATGTTCCGCACGCTGTCGGAAGAGGGCATCAATATCCAGATGATCTCGACCTCCGAAATCAAGATTTCGGTTCTGATCGACGAGAAATATATGGAGCTCGCCGTGCGCGCGCTGCATAAGGCGTTCGAACTGGATCAAGCGTAATTTGCGGTAAACGACAGGGCGTACAAGAGCGTCTTGTCCGTTATGCGCGGTCAGCGTGAACAAATTGCGTCGTTGATGACAAACCTGGCACAAAAAGTGTGCGGTAGACATTGACCTCTGCAGTTCGGCCCGCTATTATCTTGGCTTCGTCGCGCTGACTCCCTGCGCGACCGAAAGTTTGGGAGACGTGGCCGAGAGGTCGAAGGCACTCCCCTGCTAAGGGAGCATCTGGGCCAAAACCTGGATCGAGGGTTCGAATCCCTCCGTCTCCGCCAGCAATGGCGCCAAACCCCGCAGAGTCTAAGCTCTGCGGGGTTTTGTTTTCTGCGACTTACAAATCGACCATCAAATAATAGGCGGCTTCCCGTCCATGGGAAGGTCTTTGACCATTTGTTCACGTCGACCGGAGCCAACGAGAACGGTCGAATCGCAGTACGAGCAATGGCAGCCCGCTGCCTACGAGGCGAAACCGACAGCGAAAGAACCTCTCCGCCTGTCCGAAATAACTTGACCACTACAACTTAACGCACGCTGTGGAAGCACGAAACAGGAAATCGTTGTGCCTGTTTCAGAACGCACGCGCGGCATCCGTATCGGTATCCCTACTCTAAGATATCTCATCCGACGAGATCACCGAATTCATCTTGGAAGCCGCGCGACAGCGCAGCTAACGAGGCTCCGATTGCACAGCAATGCCGAATTGAATGAATCGGGACGCTGCCGCGCTGCGCAGGCGAGCGATCCGTAGGTGGCCGCGGACCGTTCGGGCGTCGTGCGATCTTCACGAGTTGTTTTCCCTGATACACCGCCGCCAATAGGTGCAATGGCGTTCCAGACAGGCTTGTATTTCAACCATGTTCAGCACGAGAGTTTCATGAACGACTCGATTGAAGACGCAGTTTTCTCAGGCCGTCGCCGGATGTTGCTCGCCAGCGCTGGCGCGGGTGCCGCCGCTGCAGTTGTCGGCACGCCCGTATTTGCAGCGACGGGAGAGGGTGCCAAGGCACGCAACGCACATGCACTTCACCAAAAAGGCATGCATACAATGAACACAGTCACGACGAAAGACGGTACGCAAATCTATTTCAAGGATTGGGGTAGCGGGCGTCCAGTTGTTTTTTCTCACGGCTGGCCGCTGGATGCAGACGCATGGGATCCCCAGATGCTCTTTCTCGTGCAGAAGGGCTATCGTGTGATCGCTCATGACCGCCGAGGTAACGGCCGTTCGGATCAGCCTGGTCACGGTAACGACATGGACACCTACGCGGACGACCTCGCGACCGTCATTGACACGCTTGACCTGAAGGACATCACGCTGGTGGGGCACTCGACCGGCGGTGGCGAAATTGCACGCTATGTCGGGCGGCACGGCTCGAAGCGCGTGGCAAAGATGGTCCTGATCGGCGCCGTGCCTCCGCTGATGTTGAAGACCGACGCGAATCCAGACGGGCTGCCAATAGCTGTGTTCGACGGCATTCGCGCGGGCGTCGCAGGCAATCGCTCACAGTTCTACAGGGATCTCGCCGGGCCGTTCTACGGCTATAACCGCCCGAACGCGAAGATCTCGCAAGGCGTTATCGACGAGTTCTGGCGCGAAGGCATGTTGGGTTCGATCCTCGGGCAATACGAGTGCATCAAGCAATTCTCCGAAGTCGACTACACCCCCGATCTGGCGAAGATTAATGTGCCGACGCTGATCCTCCAGGGCGACGCCGACCAGATCGTGCCGCTCGACATTTCGGGGCGCGAGTCCGCGAAGATCATCAAGAACGCAACACTCAAAATCTACCCGGGCGCGCCGCACGGCATGTGTACGACGCACGCGGATCAGGTGAACGCGGACTTGCTCGCGTTCCTGTCGACCTGAGGTTCGTCAGCAGCGGCGAGGCTTAGTCAAACATCCATGGTCCGGTCGGTACGTGTGCACCGATCGGACGATTGCCTGAAACCGATGCTCGGCGCCATTTGACCGATGCAGTCAGTGGAGTTTGACGATCAGCAGTGCACGTTGATGTGACGCATATTTGATGTGCGTGTTCACCGGAACCCCAGCCATGAACCTCAGCGCATTAGACCTTTCGAGAGTGCAGTTCGCGTTCACGGTGCCGACGTCGAGCAGCCGGACGGCAGCTTCCTGCATCGGCGAACTCACACTCCCGACCCGCATCAGCGCGTTCGCGCTGGTCCAAATGCAATGGCTGCTTGCAGACCAAAAACAACCATCTGAGTTCGTCAGACGATGCATCCGGTAGGTTCGGAATAGGAAATGCAACCGAGAGACCCAGCCAGCAGGTAGCATGCTTAACACAACCTTGTGTCGAGCGTGTATCCGCGAATCGCAACGGGCTCCTTCTTGGGAGTACACCGACAGCCTGGCGCTGCGACATAGTTGACGCCATAAAAAAGACTTTGCAGCGAATGGAATGTTTGCCCCGAGACTGTGTTTGCACCTTCGTACACCAGAATCCAGAGTCCGCTTGGAGTCGGAAGCATCGACCGGATGATTGGCCGGGTATGGTTCGTCTATCGACTCGCCGCAACGGCTGAGTGAAATCCGCGAATCTCATCCTTCACATATCTCGGAGAAGTCTCATGAAGTTGAAATCGCTTGTCCTCGCGGGTTTCGCCTGCGCCACCCTGCTTAGCGCAACGACGTCATTCGCGCAGGACAGCACCGCCACCCCATCCGTACCGATCAAGAATGTCGTGCTGGTTCACGGGCTGTTTGCGGACGGTTCGAGTTGGCAAAAAGTGATTCCGCTGCTGCAGGCGAAGGGCCTGCACGTGACGTCGGTGCAGAATCCGACGACCTCGCTCGACGCGGACGTGGACGCGGTCAAGCGCGCGCTTGCGCAACAGGATGGCACGACGCTGCTGGTCGCGCACTCGTACGGCGGGATGGTGATCAGCCAGACTGGCGATGATCCGAAGGTGGCCGGTCTCGTGTACATTGCCGCGCGTGCGCCGGATGCAGGCGAGGACTATCCGGCGCTGACGAAGAAATTCCCGGCCGCGCCCGCATCGGCGGGACTTCAGTGGTCGGCCGACGGCTATGGCAAGCTCTCCGAGCAGGCATTTGTGAAAGACTTCGCCGGCGATCTACCGACGGCTGAAGCAGAAACGTTATATGCGGTTCAGCAGCCGATTGGCAAGTCGATCGCGACGGCGAAGACGACAGTCGCCGCGTGGCACGACAGGCCGACCTGGTACGCGGTGTCGACTGAAGACCGGACCATCAATTCGGATCTCGAGCGCTTCATGGCGAACCGCATGCACGCGCATACAATCGAGCTCAAGTCGAGCCACGTGTCGCTGCTGTCGCATCCGACCGAGGTGGCGAACCTGATCCTCGAAGCGGCCGGTGTGCAGAAGTAACGCAATGCTCACATCGCATTGGCGCATATAGCACGGGCGGTCAGCTGCTGAAGAGCTTGCAGGCCCAAGGCAACAGTGACGCGGACTTTGGTGAGCGGTTGGCCAAGAACGTCCAGGCATGCGTCAGTTCGCCCGTCAGCGTTACCTTCACGTCACGGGCCACCTGCACACGACCAGTTGCCGGAGTGCACGATCCCGCTGCAGCAGGATGCGGTGTTCGTACAGCCAGCGTTTGAGATCCTGCAGCAGGCTAGTGCGATCCTGTCTGCCCATGATCACGGTTTTGAGCCAGCGTACGACATAGCGACGCTGATGTTCAGTCATGGGGCCGAAGCCGAGTGCCCGGTACGCGCAGGACTGGTGTTCGATGAGCGTGTCGGTATGGCCGTCGTACAGCGCGTACATCGTGCCCAGATCGGGCGGCTCGAGACCCAGCTGCTCCCCCGGGTGTTGCCAGAGATTGCGCGGTACGTACTGGCAGGCATCGAGCGTTCGCCCCGTCATGCGCACGAAGCCGATATGCAGCGCAAGCGCGAAGCGGTCAGACGCTTGCGACGCGCATTGATCAACGCGCGCTCCTTCGCGGAGAACGTGAAAAACGTCACCGGTTCGAATTGGTTCTGGGTATGCGGAATGGAGCGCATACCCAGATATGCCTGCCGCCAGTGCTCCATCGGAATCACTGAGGAACGGGAGAGGGGCTGGTCAGCGTAGCGGGAAAACCGCCGCAAGGCAACGGACAGACGCCGGAGCACGGCATCATGCGGCTGCGAGCCAGGCGCAAACAGCAACTCTTTGATTTATATAAATATAATATCAGGAGCGGACCGCCAACCCTTGTCGTGCCTGGAGGTCACTATCCTGGTAAACGGCATCAAAAGAGCTCAAGTCGAGCCACGTGTCGCTGCTGTCGCATCCGACCGAGGTGGCGAACCTGATCCTCGAAGCGGCCGGTGTGCAGAAGTAACGCAATGCTCACATCGCATTGGCGCATATAGCACGGGCGGTCAGCTGCTGAAGAGCTTGCAGGCCCAAGGCAACAGTGACGCGGACTTTGGTGAGCGGTTGGCCAAGAACGTCCAGGCATGCGTCAGTTCGCCCGTCAGCGTTACCTTCACGTCACGGGCCACCTGCACACGACCAGTTGCCGGAGTGCACGATCCCGCTGCAGCAGGATGCGGTGTTCGTACAGCCAGCGTTTGAGATCCTGCAGCAGGCTAGTGCGATCCTGTCTGCCCATGATCACGGTTTTGAGCCAGCGTACGACATAGCGACGCTGATGTTCAGTCATGGGGCCGAAGCCGAGTGCCCGGTACGCGCAGGACTGGTGTTCGATGAGCGTGTCGGTATGGCCGTCGTACAGCGCGTACATCGTGCCCAGATCGGGCGGCTCGAGACCCATCTGCTCCCCCGGGTGTTGCCAGAGATTGCGCGGTACGTACTGGCAGGCATCGAGCGTTCGCCCCGTCATGCGCACGAAGCCGATATGCAGCGCAAGCGCGAAGCGGTCAGACGCTTGCGACGCGCATTGATCAACGCGCGCTCCTTCGCGGAGAACGTGAAAAACGTCACCGGTTCGAATTGGTTCTGGGTATGCGGAATGGAGCGCATACCCAGATATGCCTGCCGCCAGTGCTCCATCGGAATCACTGAGGAACGGGAGAGGGGCTGGTCAGCGTAGCGGGAAAACCGCCGCAAGGCAACGGACAGACGCCGGAGCACGGCATCATGCGGCTGCGAGCCAGGCGCAAACAGCAACTCTTTGATTTATATAAATATAATATCAGGAGCGGACCGCCAACCCTTGTCGTGCCTGGAGGTCACTATCCTGGTAAACGGCATCAAAAACACGGGGACCCCTATGATAGGAATTCGCGCGTACCTTGTTCATCCCCCTTCCTCAGTCAATGGCATGCGTATCGAACGCGCATGGTTGGCGGCTCGTGGATCAATGTTGCGTACATTCCGCAAAAGTGCCGATTTGCAGTGCACGCGTCGCGCATATGCTGAGTCAGGCAACGCCATTCTGCCTCGAAGCCGGAGCCGCACGTATCGGCATGAACAGAGCGCCCGACCGTATCCAAGATGTCGTTGACGGCCTCCTCGAAGTCAATCTCAACAGTTAAGGCTGATGGCTTCGAACCGCTACTGGGCAATAGCCGCTTTGCCGCGCTTTGCACAATTGAAGCTCAACTCGACGACGGTGACCTACGGATAGACGAAGGCGAGCACGCCCAGATAGAAAATCAAGATTGCTATCGGTGAATACTTTGCTTCCAAGATCACGTGGGAGTCCACTAGGCGCAATATCGACGGGGAGACCACACCACTGATGCGCAGGCGCGCGTGGTCGAACTCGACTCGGCAGATCCCACCATCAGTCGCCGGAGCCGATGTCGGTGGTACGGAGCGCGGATTTGAAACATCGTCGATGACCGTTACGGGCAGCAACGGTGTTTGCGGTTCCTGCTGCGATATGAGAGCCGTGTGTGTCGCACCGTTGGCAAACCAAAGGCACGGTGGAGATATTGACGGCGCTACTTGGGCGGCAGATTGGCGTTGATCTCGTTCTGCCGGGCGATCAACGCGACCGACGCTTGGCTGGAAGGATTGCCCCGCAAGCCGCCGCTTGAACTCCATCGGGAAGTTCGGCCGCTTGTACGGATCACTATTGCCACGTCCTCTCAATACGCGTTCCACTTTGGTGCCCACAATGTGATTTGGTGGGCACCAAAATGGCCAAGCTGGTCAGCTACGCAGGATGCATCGCTTACCATCTTTACCCCGGCGGCACGAGAACAACCTTACCACCGCTGTGCCGGCTAGCGAGCGCGCGCTGGGCATTTGCAGCTTCGCGGAGCGGAAACGTTTGTGCGACGATCACGCGGAGTTTTCCGTCGTCGATAAGCTGTGCGAGACGCCTCAGAACATCGGGTTCCTGGCGCGCAAACACGGTGACGATCTCCGGTCCCGCATCCGCCACCGAGCAGACGCGCGCGTCCGCGCGATTCGCTGTTGCTGTCGCACGCAGAGTTCCGTGTCCGACGCAGTCGAGCACAGCTGTGACGCCTTCCGGCACGATTTGCCGGATCCGTCCAACTAGGCCTTCGCCATATTCGACCGGTTCGACGCCCAATGTTCGAAGCAAATCGTGATTGCTCATGGCCGCAGTGCCAATGACACGCGCGGCTGCATTTCGAGCGAGTTGGGCTGCCAACAAGCCAACGCCACCGCTCGCACCGTGAATCAGCACGACATCTTGCGGCGTGACCGCCAGTGTCTGAACGATAGCGCGATAGGCGGTGAGCCCCGCCAGCGGCAAACCGGCAGATTCTTCCCATGACGCCTTAACGGGCTTTCGGACCACAGCGTGGACCGGCACGGCGACCATTTCGGCGTAGCCGCCATGATGCAGAATTTCCTCGCGGATATAGGAGATCACCTCGTCACCTGGGACGAACTCGTTGACGCCTGGACCCACGGCGTCAATGACTCCGGCGACATCCCATCCAGGTATAACGGGAAACCACGCAGACGTATGGGTTTCGCCAAGTCCGGCCTGCAACGCGATGTCCGCGGGATTGAGCGCCGCAGCCTTAACACGAATCAGGACGCTGTTCTGGCTCAGTTTGGGATCGGGGACCTCACGATAGTCGAGCACCTCGGGTCCACCAAATCGGTCATAAACGATTGCTTTCACCGACGCACCTCAAAACGCTACGGGCAGATCAAGAATGATCTGGAGGGTTTCAATCATCCAACGACCATCAACCTGCTTTAGGGTAGGGCGATAGTAGCCGGACTCAATCGGCTTCACCGTCCCCTGTGCGCCCGACGCACCCGCCGGCCACCCACCCTCCGGCTTCAAGTCGCCGACAACGTTATAGACGATGAACTGTGCATCGAGGGTCGCAGTGTCGCCTTCGACGTTGATGATTGCGTCGTGCGTGGTGTGGTGGCTCCAACCCCTTGGCGGGTGCGGTTTCATCATGTTTGTGACTGCATTCGCAATCGCCTCGCGTCCCACGAGTTCGCCAAGCGATTGCGGGGTGCCCCCGTCGTTGTAGAACATCGTTACCTTGCCTTCCGTAAGGAATAACTCGGCCATCGCCGTTCCGTCTCGCCTATCGGCCGCACGAACGTAACGAGCCAAAACCTTCGCGATGTCGTAGTCCACTGACATGAATTCCATCCTCTTATAAAATGAGCTTATGAAAAGCATATATGGCTTGAGTCGTAAATGCAACTTTGAAAGGCGCATATTTTGATGCAAAGGAAATGCTTGTGATAGATGTTCGGTTTCCAACCGCTCTGCAGTTGATGTTGAGTCTCGCTTTGGCGAGATCCGTCCGGGCTGAGCCCGTCAGTTCGACGCGCCTCGCCGAGGGCGTGGGGTCACATCCAACCTTCGTCCGGCGCCTGCTGGTGCCGCTGATCGAAACGGGACTGGTAACTTCCAGCATGGGCCGCGCCGGCGGCTTGGCGTTGGGAAGACCGTCTGAAGAGATCACGTTGTGCGACGTCTACGATGCGGTGATGGGGGAGAAAGAACTGTGGCCACCGCGCAGCGATTTTCCTCATCAGTGTCTCGTTAGTTCGAACTTCAGTGCTTTCTTTGGCAATCTTGCTGCCGAGGTGGACGCCCAGGTTCGAGCGGCACTCGCACGCCAGACACTGGCCGAGAGTTTGGCTATGCTGGGCAAGCTGGATCAGGAGCGTGCATCCGCAACAACGGGTGCGTGATCGCCGCTCGTTTCTCTTGGCAGGCTCTTCACAACTCAAACGGATGTGTATGCAACTTCGTCATACAACTTAGCGAATGACCATCCCGTTTCCAACACCTGCCGTCCAATGATTGCGCAACAGATTTTGCAATAAGGGCACGGTCTGATTAAGCAAGGGTCCGCCCGGACGCTGCGCCGATGTCGCTATCCATAGCGTAGTTTCCAGAGTCGGTTGGCGGATGGGACGCACGTGGAAATCATTCTCGTGTCCGCTCGAGCGAACCGCTTTGAGCGACAGTATCGCGTGTACGCCTTCGTCGCGGACGAGAGTCAGGATCGCCGGGATGCTTTCGATTTCGAGCGCGATGCGTGGTTTCAGCGACGCCTGCGCCATCGTCGCTTCGACCAACATGCGGATAGAGTGCGGCCGGCTTGGCATCACGAGATTTCGCTCAGCGACTTCTGCCAGGCTGATTTCATCATGGAGTGATGCATCGGCTGACGATGTATCGGTTCCGCGGCCGGATACCAGATAAAGCTGCTCGTTGAGTACTGGGGCCAACTCAACCCCCGAAGAAGTGGGGACGGTATAAACCACGGCGCAGTCGGCGCGGCCGATTGTCAGCCATTCCAGCACGTAAGTGGACAACCCCTCAAGCACGCAAAGTGTCGCCTTGGGGAAGCGGTCGCGAAAGGTCCTTACCAGCGGAGCCGTCAGAGTAAGGCTCACGCTTGGCGGTAGCGCCACAACAAGGCGTCCCGTCGAGGCGCCTCGACCTTCCTCCATGTCGAGCTGGGCGCGTTCGATTTGTGCCAGAACGCTACGGCCGTGCTCCAGAAAACGCTTGCCAGCTTCGGTCAAGGTCACCCCCCGACCGTTACGTTCCAAAAGTGCCTGGCGAAATTCCACTTCCAACGCCCGCACCTGCCGGCTGAGCACCGGCTGCGCGACGGAAAGGAAATTCGAAGCCCGGGTAAAGCTTCCCAGCTCTGCGACATGGACGAAAGATTCAAGTTGTCGAAGCTCCATGACAATCTCCGGAATTGCATTTTATGCATATCTAATATGTCGGATATGTCATTGCAGAATGTCAGATAATGTAAAAAAATACAAGCACATCAACGGAGCCAGGTCGATAAATTCCATGCAACACCCCATATCCTGCCTATTCATGCGTGGCGGCACGTCGCGTGGGCCATTCTTCGACGCGGCCGACCTTCCGGTCAATGTGGTTGCGCGCGACCGCGTACTGCTCAATGTGATGGGGTCCCCTGACCCGCGTCAGATCGACGGCCTGGGTGGGGCGCACCCACTCACCAGCAAGGTCGGAATCGTGGGTCGTAGCAGCCGGCCCGGCATCGATCTGGAGTTCCTGTTCGCGCAACTGCAGCCGGACAGCGATACGGTCGACACGACGCCCAACTGCGGCAACATGCTTGCGGCTGTCGTGCCGTTCGCACTGGAAACCGGTCTGGCGACGGCGCAGGGTGACGTCACCACGTTACGTGTCCTGACAATTAACACCAACATGGCATGCGATGTCAGCGTGCAAACGCCGAATGGGCGGCTGCGTTACGACGGAGACGCACGCATCGATGGCGTGCCCGGCACGGCGGCGCCGATCTCGATCAACTTCCTCGATACGGCGGGCTCGGTTTGTTCAGGTCTGTTGCCGACGGGGCAGGTCCGTAACCGTGTTCAGCTCGATGCGACCTCCGCGATTGATGTCACCTGCATCGACAACGGCATGCCGATGGTGTTGCTGCGTGCCGATGCAGTTGGTCGTACCGGCCAGGAGTCGGTCTGGGAACTGAATGCGGATATTGAGCTGAAGTCCATGCTCGAAGCGCTGCGTCTGCGTTGTGGCGAGTTGATGGGCCTTGGCGACGTAACGTCGAAAACCTATCCGAAGATGTGTCTGATCGCCGCCCCAATTTCAGGGGGGAGTCTGGCGACACGCTGCTTCATCCCGCATGTGTGCCATGACGCGATTGGCGTGCTGGCCGCGGTTACCGTCGCCACCGCCTGCGTGCTCGAAGGCAGTATCGCTCAGGGTCTGGCATCGGTGCCGCCCAGCGCAATCAAGCAGATCTCGGTCGAACATCCGTCAGGCGAATTCAGCGTCGAGCTGGAGACCGATCCAGCCAATCCTCAGACAGTGCAGCGTGCAGCGCTGCTGCGAACCGCGCGATTGATCATGCGCGGCGAAGTCATGGTGAGTGATTCCGTATTTATGAAAGGAGATGCAACGTGATCATCGATTGCCATGGCCATTACACAACGGCGCCCAAGGCACTGGAAGAGTGGCGTAACCGCCAGATTGCCGCTTTGAAAGACCCGGCTCAGCAACCACGGGTCGCTGAACTGAACATCAGCGACGACGAACTTCGCGAATCTATTGCCGCTAACCAGTTGAAAAAAATGCAGGAGCGTGGCAGTGACCTGACGATTTTCTCTCCACGTGCCAGTTTCATGGCGCACCACGTCGGTAACTTTGAGACCAGCGCGACCTGGGCCGCGATTTGCAATGAGCTTTGCTATCGGGTCTCGCAACTGTTCCCCGAGAACTTTATCGGTGCCGCCATGCTGCCGCAGTCCCCGGGCGTTGATCCGAAGACCTGTATTCCGGAACTGGAGAGGTGCGTCAAGGAGTACGGCTTTGTTGGAATCAACCTGAACCCTGACCCTTCGGGCGGTCATTGGACCTCGCCGCCACTGTCGGATCGCCACTGGTATCCCATCTACGAGAAGATGGTCGAATACGATATCCCGGCGATGGTGCATGTTTCGACCAGTTGCAATGCCTGTTTCCACACCACGGGCGCCCATTACCTGAACGCCGATACCACAGCGTTCATGCAGTGCCTGACCTCAGACCTGTTCAAGGATTTCCCTGAGTTGAAGTTCGTGATCCCACACGGCGGCGGCGCGGTGCCGTACCACTGGGGCCGCTTCCGCGGACTTGCACAGGAGTTGAAAAAGCCGTTGTTGAAGGAGCATTTGCTCAACAACATCTTCTTTGACACATGTGTCTATCACCAGCCCGGCGTTGATCTGCTGACCAAGGTGATACCGGTCGACAACATCCTCTTTGCAAGCGAGATGATCGGTGCCGTACGTGGCATCGACCCCGAGACCGGCTTCTATTTTGATGACACCAGGCGATACATCGAAGCCTCGGCCAATCTGTCACCGGAAGACCGGCATAAGGTTTACGAAGGCAATGCCCGGCGAGTTTACCCGCGCCTCGACGCAGCACTGAAACGGAAGGGACTGTGAACACGATGACCGATACCAATCTTGGCAGCCAGCTTGGCGTTGTCAAACGCAACATCGTTCGCGCGGACGCGGCTGTGGTCAAGCAGCTTTCGGGCTTTGGCGTCGCGACCGTTCATGAAGCGATGGGTCGTATGGGGCTGATGAAGCACTACATGCGGCCAATTTATGCCGGCGCCTACGCGTGCGGCACCGCAGTGACGGTGTTACTGCATCCGGGCGACAACTGGATGATGCATGTTGTGGCCGAGCAGATTCAGCCAGGTGACGTTGTCGTCGCTGCCGTAACGGCTGACACCACCGACGGCTTTTTTGGCGACCTGCTGGCCACCAGCTTCCGTGCGCGAGGAGCAGTAGGACTTGTGATTGACGGCGGATGCCGCGATGTCAAGGACCTCACGGCCATGAAGTTTCCTGTGTTCTCGAAGGCGGTCAGCGCAAAAGGTACGGTCAAGGCGACTCTCGGATCGGTGAATGTCCCTGTGGTGTGTGCCGGAGCTCTGGTTAATCCGGGCGACGTAGTGATTGCCGACGACGACGGTGTCGTCGTGGTCCCGCTCGCACTCGCGCAGAAAGTCGCCGACGCTGCTGCCGCGCGGGAGGCCAATGAAGCAGAGAAACGGCAGAAGCTGGCAGCAGGCGTGCTTGGATTGGACATGTACTCAATGCGCGAGTCGCTGGAGCGGGCGGGTCTCAGGTACATCGACTGACATTGATTGTGTGATGACCAGGCGTAGCGCTTCTCTGCACTGATGTATCGGCGTTGAAGATCCTGCAGCAGTTAGGCCACGAATAACCTGAGATGGTACGAGAGAGAAGATGAGCCAGCATTTCCAAAAGACACCCGGTTGGTTGGACTGGTATCAGGGTCCTTCCAAACCGCGTTTCCAGCTGCCGCCCGGTTCAGTGGATGCCCACTGCCATGTTTTCGGTCCTGGCGAGCGCTTTCCCTATGCGCCGGAGCGCAAGTACACCCCCTGCGATGCGAGCAAGGAGCAACTGTTCGCGCTCCGCGATCATCTGGGCTTTGAGCGCAACGTGATCGTGCAGGCCACTTGTCACGGCGCAGACAATCGTGCGCTGGTCGACGCCTGCGTTAGTTCGGCGGGGAGGGCACGCGGCGTTGCGACCGTCAAACGCGATGTAAGCGATCAGGAACTGCAGGAGTTGCATGCCGCGGGCATACGTGGAGTGCGATTCAATTTCGTCAAGCGTTTGGTCGATTTTACGCCTAGAGATGAGCTGATCGAGATTGCGCACCGCATCGCCAAACTGAACTGGCATATTGTTGTCTACTTCGAGGCTGTAGATTTGCCCGAGCTGTGGGACTTCTTCACCGGTTTGCCGACGGCTCTGGTGATCGACCACATGGGGCGCCCTGACGTCTCCAAACCCGTAGACGGGCAAGAGTTTGAATTGTTCATGAGATTCATGCGCGAGCATCCCAACGTCTGGTCTAAGGTTAGTTGCCCTGAGCGACTTTCCATATCCGGAAAACCAGCGCTGGATGGGGAGCAAAACGCCTATCACGACGTGGTGCCATTCGCCAGACGTCTGGTCGAAACGTTCCCCGATCGGGCGCTTTGGGGCACCGACTGGCCTCATCCGAACCTGAAGAGCCACATGCCGGACGATGGATTGCTTGTGGACTTTATCCCTCTTATCGCCACTACGCCCGAGCTCCAGCGCAAGTTGCTGGTCGATAATCCCATGCGCCTGTATTGGGGGGAATGATGAATACCACTGCCGCACGCGACTATCGCCAGATCCCAGGCACTTATGTGTTTGATGGAGAGCATTGTCGTAAGGGATACGCGCTGAACATGTTCTGTAAATCGCTGGACCTGGAGAGCAACCGGGCAGCCTTTCGAGCCGACTCCCCGGGTTACCTCGACGGGTTTAAGCTGAGCGACGATCAACGCCGAGCCGTGCTTGATCGCGACTGGCTGATGATGTTGCAGCTAGGCGGGAATATTTACTACACCTTCAAGCTTGCCATTCTGGACGGTCTGACAATGCAACACGTGGGCGCGGCCATGTCGGCAAACAGAATGTCAGTGGACGAATTCCGCGCGATGATGATTTCTGGTGGTCGCTCGATCAAGGGCAACCGCAGCGTTGAGGAGTGGTCTCATGGCTAGGTTTGTTGGTGGTGTCGGTACCTCACATGTACCGTCTATTGGAGCAGCTATCGATCACGGCAAAACTCAAGAATCGTATTGGAAGCCGCTATTCGATGGGGTGAAGGCGGCTCGCGAATGGGTCGACGAGGTCAAGCCCGACGTGGTCATTGTTGTCTATAACGATCACGCGTCCCGATTCGGGCTCGACATGACCCCCACGTTTGCAATTGGCGTGGCCGACCAGTTTCCGCCGCACGACGAGGGATACGGCCCTCGTCCCGTACCGACGTGCCACGGCGACTCGGCGTTGGCATGGCACCTGACTGAATCGCTGATATTGAACGACGAATTCGATGTGACGATGGTCGGCGAGATGTCGGTAGATCACGGTCTGACGGTGCCGCTGTCGCTGTTGTTTGGTCAGCCAGATCAGTGGCCCTGCCGTGTGATCCCCTTGTGTGTCAACGTGATCCAGTATCCCCAGCCGACCGCCTTGCGCTGCTTCAAGCTCGGACAGGCTCTCCGGCGGGCGATTGATTCGTATGAACCCGACATCAAGATTGCGGTGATTGGGACTGGTGGCATGTCGCATCAACTACAAGGGGAGCGTGCCGGACTGATCAACGCGCCTTACGACAATCAATGGCTCGACGGCATGGTAGGCGATCCTCTGTCGCTAACCAAGATCGGACATACCGAACTGTTGCGTGAAGCGGGATCGGAGGGGCTTGAGATCATCATGTGGCTTATCATGCGCGGCGCGTTGAATGAAACCGTGCGTCAGGTTCATCGTTTCTACCACGTGCCTGCGTCGAACACAGCCTATGGCCTGTTGGTGCTGGAGGACGCGTGACAAAGCCGCTGAAGGTCGCAGTGGTCGGTGCCGGGGCGTTCGGTATTCAGCATCTGGACGCTATCTCGAGCTTGGGTGAGGCGGAAGTGGTGTCCCTCGTGGGGAGGGACTTGCGAAAGACACGTGAGGTCGCAGGACGCTATGGGATCCCGCAAGCCAGCGTCGAACTGGACGACGTGTTGGCACAGCCCGAGATAGAAGCGGTGATCTTGTGTACGCCTACTCCGTTGCACGCGGGACAGGCTATTGCCTGCATGCAGGCTGGCAAGCACGTACAAGTAGAGATTCCTCTCGCAGATTCCCTCGACGACGCCGAAACGGTTGAGCTATGGCAGCAACGCACAGGCCTGATTGCAATGTGTGGGCATACTCGACGTTTCAATGCAGGGCACCAGTGGTTGCGCGAACGTATACTGACTGGCGAGTTTTCGTTACGTCAGCTCGACGTGCAGACACATTTTTTGCGTCGCTTCAACTTGAATGCCCTAGGCCAACCACGAAGCTGGACTGATCACCTGCTGTGGCATCACGCGGCCCATACGGTAGACCTGTTTCAATATCAGACCGGTGAAGAGGTGATCGCGGCCAATGCGCTGCAAGGGCCGATCCATCCAACCTTGGGTATTGCGCTCGACATGTCTATCCAGCTCAAGAGCCGCGGTGGTGCGTTGTGCACGTTATCGCTGAGCTTCAATAACGACGGACCGTTTGGGTCGACCTTTCGATATATTGGCGACGGCTTGACCTATATCGCTCGCTATGACGAGTTGACCAACGGCACGGGGGAGAGCCTTGAACTTGATCTGCCCGAGCCCGTATTGGGAGGAGTAGCGCGCCAAGACCACGAATTCTTCACCGCGATCCGCGAGGGCCGCGAACCGAACGCGAGCGTGGCGAGTGTGCTTCCGTGCTATCGGGTATTGCACAAGCTTGCGCGACAACTGGGTTGAACTCGCTGCTAAATGATCGTGCCGGATGTGGCCCACCAGCGATGTGTCGGCGCAGGCATAGCAGCTATGCAAATCAAGATATTTATCGTGCGTCGTTATTCGAATACAGTAAATCATGTCGGTTCGGCACAATGGTTAGTATGACATAAAGATAGCCGAGAACATGTGGGGTTGCGTCGTCCTGGCATTCTTGGTTGGTCTGGTGAATGACGCCAGGTAGAGTCGAGGCGACAACCGTGAAATTCTTGACACGTCGGAACCGTCGACAATCACTATCTTAGTAAAACTAGGTACAAGTAAACGGAGACGCTGCGGGCAGGCGCATGGACCTTCAAGGGCGGCACGGAATCGGCACTGCGTGCCGAGCTCATAGCGGCCGTCGTAGTGAAAAACCTGTTGCCAGCGCTACCCAACTCTCCCGACGTGTCCTTTATCTGTTGTCGTGTGTAGGTGGGTCACGACTTATCAGTCGCGAGTCGTGAAACTATAAAAATTATTTTCTGAAGGATTGGAGACATGAAAAGAGTTCTGACCGGCGCGGTAGTCGCAGCTGCGCTGCTGGTATCTGTTCAGGCGCGTGCGCAAGGCAGCGTGACCCTGTACGGAATTATTGATACCGGTGTGGATTGGGAGAGCCAGGCGGCCAAGGCACCGGGGCAAACCAGCGCGTCTGGTTCAGCCATCCGGATGACGTCGCTCTCCAGCGCGCTCCCGTCGCGATGGGGGTTGCGTGGCAAGGAAGACCTCGGTTCAGGGCTGAATGTCATTTTTGAATTGGAGAGCGGCTTTGCGCCGAATTCCGGCGCTCTTCAGAACGGTAATCGTCTTTTTGGCCGGTCAGCGTGGGTAGGACTTGAAGCGCCGTATGGCACGGTTCGCGCAGGACGTCAGATCAACATGACGTACATCGCGCTAATGAAGTCGACCGTCCTGGGGCCAGCACTCTATTCGTTGGCGGCGCTCGACCCATACCTGCCCAATAGCCGTTCCGACAACACTCTAAGTTACTTCGGTGAGTTACATCATTTCGTGTTGGGAGCCACGTATAGCACAGGTCGAGATGCGGCGAGCGCTGCGGGAAGCTCGGCCGTGAATGGCGGGGCGGCGTTCAATCCCGGCGCGACGAATTGCCCTGGCGGCGTTGCAGGAAACTCTACCGCCTGCCGGCAGATTACTGCGCTGGCCGGGTATTGGGGGCAGCAGTTGGGTCTGCAATTTGTTTACGATCAGTTGCGGGGCGGCCCTGGCTTGTTACCCGGTAGCGTTTCTTACGATCCGTCTATGCCGCTGTTACTTTCGAGCTCAAGTGCGAAGACAACTCGATACATGGTCAGCGGCTACTTCCAACTTGGGGACTTTGCATTGCGAGGCGGTGCAATCCATCGAATGACGACTACGACAACGGATTACCAGACGAACATTTATTACGGCGGTGCATCGTACATGCTTAAGCCAGATGTTGAACTGGACGGTGAGATATCAAGAATTGCCACATCGGATCAAAAGAACGCCAACTACTACGTGATGCGTGCGACGTATTTTCTGTCGAAACGAACTTCCATCTACACGATGCTCGGCTTCATGCAGAATAATAGTCGTGCGTCATATTCAGTTGGTGCGGGCAATTACACGGTGGCGGGCGCGAAACAGACTGGCGTCCTATTCGGTATTCAGCAACGCTTCTAACATTTAGCCGTCGTGCCGAGAAAGGTCCAGGCGCTCTCATCTATATCTTTTTTGAATGCACATCCGCTGCCCCCGACGCGGGAGCGGCGATCAGCTATCGCTATTCGCCAATAGCCTCTATATTGTCCTGGGCTCTCCTAGCTTCACCCGAAACGCAAGAGGCGTTTCGAGTCATGCGTCTATGGCTCTCTCGACGTCTGTATGGAATTGCACGAGCTGCTGTCGCACGACTTCGCGTACCAACGATGTGCCTTGCCCAATCAGCATGTCGTGTAGCGCCCGCGCCGGCGTCGCAACTGAAAGGCTGCATCGTAGAACAGGCTTGGTAATGCGATGCAGTCTCAACTTCGGGTCCCCGATGCACGGGTGTACTCCGCTCAACGGAATCACGGCGCTTCCATAGCCCTTGCGGACCAGATCGAGGATCGCGGTGAGGTTCTCGATCTCGTGCACGACTTGCGGCTTCAGCCCGAGCGCGGCCATCGCGGTCGCCAGTGCCGCGTGCACGGCGTTTGTGGTGCCCGCCGTCACCAGCGGCAGAGCAGCCACGTCGGCGAGTGTCAGCGAACTCGGCAGCGCCTTTCCTGCGCGTTGGATCATAGGCCCTGCGACGAGGTATAGCTCCTCATCGGCCAGCAGACGCAATTCAGCGACGTCGCTAGGCGGCTGGTTGTAGACCACTGAGCAGTCGAGCTTGCCGATACCCACCAGTTCAACCAGATTCGCCGATAGACCGTCAACCGTGCGTAGTGTCACTTCAGGCAACTGCTCGCGGAATGCATCGATGAGCGGCACAACGACCGTGCGCGCAAGGCTAGGTGGCAAGCCGAGCACCAGGGTGCCCTGTGCCGGTCCAATACTCCCTCTGACCGCGCGTTCGGCAAGTGCGATCTGACGCAGAATAATTGGTACGTGATCAAGGAGCCGCTGACCCGCTTCGGTCAGGACGAGGCCGCGGCCGTTGCGCCGGAAAAGCTCAGTGCCGAGCTCTGCCTCAAGCTGCGCGACCTGGCGGCTCAGGGCTGCCTGGGTCAAGCCAAGGACGCTGGCGGCCCGTGTCAGATTTCCAATCTCTGCGATGCGGGAGAAGTGCTGGAGCTGTTTGATTTCCATATGCCAAGTCCTACCGAAAGTGCATAACAGATATGTTGAAAATACGATTTTTTAAAATCAGATATCAATATATCTTAACACTCGTTGACACCGAATGGACTAGCAATGGATTTGCAGCGATTGGTCAGATTATGGCGGCGCGGTTGCACCGTCATCAGGATGGGCCTCTTTTGTTCGTTCCTGACCTCCCTCGCGGGCACGCTGTTCAATGCGTTATTTGACCAACATTTTGACGCGCTAGGCCCGGACGGATTGCTGCGTCGCCTGATCGTTGGCTACGCCGGGGCCGCCGCGGTGGTCGTGCTGGCTTTTCCTTTTCTGTCTGGAGGCCCGCGTCAGCGGAACTCTGACGACGGCGCGTAGATCCTGCCAGTTCCAGCCGAGTGCGCCGACTTTTACTTCAATTGCCCTTTGAACAGAACACAGGAGACATCATGGACACCTCCACACATCCGATCACGATCAAGCCACGTCAGCGAGGAGCCGATCGTTATCAATACCTGACACAGACCAATTCAGGTACGCCAGCAGGTGAACTGCTTCGACGCTATTGGCAGCCGGTGGCATTGATCGACTCGCTGCCGCCTGGTGCAGCGCCACAGCCGATCCGCATCATGGGCGAGGACCTGGTGTTATTCCGCGATGACGATGGAAACGTCGGCCTGATCGACCGGAAGTGTGCTCACCGTTGCACTGACCTTGCACTGGGTCGTGTTGAAGCTGGTGGTATCCGTTGCCCCTATCACGGCTGGCTGTTCGACGTGAATGGCCGCTGTCTTGATCAGCCTGCCGAAGCTTCGCCGACCGCCAAAGATCGTATCCGGATGAAGTCCTATCCGCTCCATGAGGCAGGGGGGGCGTTCTGGGCGTATATGGGTCCTGGCGAGCCGCCGCTCTTCCCGAATTATCCCGCGCTTGCCGGCGGTAGCGAATATCGCTACACGACTCGCTGGTTTGGCGACTGCAACTGGATGCAAGCGAGCGAAGGCAATATCGACCCGGTTCACACCTCTTATCTGCACCAGTTGGAACTGTCTAGTGCCGACATGCAAGCCCGCTGGGGCGTGTTCTCGAATCAGGCTCGACCCGAGCTGGCTGTCGAAGAAACGCGCTTCGGGGTGCGGCTATATACGCTGCGCAAGATCGAAGGTACCGATCGCTCGTCGATTCGCATTACCAACTTTGTGATGCCCAACGCGTGTGCAGTTGGCGGCTTCGAGGGCTACCTGGGCGATGGCGGGGTCACCATGTTGTGGGACGTTCCAATCGACGATGAGCATCACTACCGCTGGGAATTCATCTTTCATCGCAGCGGCAAGCTGGATAAAGTCGCACTCGAAAAGCAATACGAATCGGAGAAGGCCGAAGGCGATCGAATGAGGCGCGCCAAGGATGACCTGTATTCGCAGGATCGCGAATCAATGAAGGGTCAGGCATACCTCGGCCTGGGTGAATGTTTTTCGGTGCATGACATCGCAATCACCCAGTCGCAAGGCACGATCCACGAACAGAGCGGCGAGCATCTTTCGTCATCTGACATCGCCATCGTGCGTGCGCGCCGGATGCTCGACGAGGCGGCACAGGCCATCGTCGAAGGCAAAGATCCTTGCGGCGTGGTCCGCCAGCAGGAAGACAACGATTTCCGGGACATGGTCGTGATAACCGGAGAGATCCGTGTCGGGGAGTCGAAGGAAGCGTATTGCGCGAGTTACACCGAGACCGCCGACCTGTTCAGGCTGCAAGAACCCATGGCGTAACGTACCGCGCGCAATAGCCGCATCGCGCGCGCGTCTCGTCGGTTCGTCCGGCGGGACGCGAGCAATCCCTGCCGCAATGACTTCGTCTTTGTGTTACCCGAATTTTCCCGATGCATCCTGCCATGAATACCATCCCCGTTCGAGTAGTTGCCGCAGAAACCATTGCAGAAGGGATCCGTCTGCTGAAGCTGGCGCCCCAGGACGGATCTATGTTGCCGCCCTGGGAGCCTGGCTCGCACATAGATTTGCATCTTGAACAGGGAATCACCCGACAGTACTCGCTGTGTGGATCGTACACCGACACATCGACGTATGAGGTCGCCGTCAAGCTGGAGGCTGAATCGCGTGGTGGTTCGAAGTTTGTCCACGAGTCGTTGCGAGTCGGTAGCGAACTGAGCATCTCTGCGCCACGCAATCATTTCACGATGAGTGCCCAAGCCGGCCACAGTCTACTCGTAGCCGGTGGGATTGGCATTACACCGATTATCAGCATGGCGCGCCAGTTCCATGATCGGGACCATACGTTCGAGTTGCTGTATTTCACTCGATCCGAAGCGCTCACCGCATTCCGCGACGAACTGGACAGCGGGCCGCTCAAGGGCTCGTGTCGGCTGCTGTTTGGCCAGGAGCGCGATGCCGTCGAGGCGGCGTTGGACGATGCGCTTCGCAACCGGCGCGACGGTGGTCATCTGTACCTGTGTGGACCGAAGCCGTTTATGGACACGGTTCGCATGGTCGCGGCACGTCACGGCTGGCCCGATGACGCGGTTCATCTGGAATATTTCGCCGCTGGGGCGTCGTCGGACACTGAGCCTCAAACGTCATTCGACCTGAAGCTCGCACGTTCGGACAAGACTTTCACGATACCGGCGGACAAGACGATTGTCGACGTGCTCCGCGAGCATGGAACGGACATTGAGACCTCCTGCGAGCAGGGGGTTTGTGGAACCTGCGTGGTGAACGTACTGGAAGGATGCCCCGAGCACCGCGACTATTTTCTCACCGCGCAGGAGCACGCACGGGGAGACTGCATGGCGGTATGTGTCTCACGTTCGCGTTCGAAGTTGCTGGTAATCGATCTATAAGCCAAGGGCCGCCGTCAAAAGCGGACCCCTATTAGAAAAATATCTGGAGACAAGAAGTGTCGAAGCGATTTGGCAGGACCGGCTGTGCGCGCGTGTTAGCCGCAAGCGTGCTCGTAATAATTCCCGCGAAAAACGTGCTGGCAGTCGACGGTATCGCGCTCAGCGGCACCGGGGTCATGTCCGCCGGTATGGGTGGGACCTCGATTGCATTTCCCCAGGACACTACGGCCGCCGCCGACAATCCTGCTGGAATGGGGTTAGTGGGTTCGCGAACTGACTTCGGAGTTCAGTTTCTGGAACCGTTGACCGACTTCGACTACGGGAGCGAGTCCAACAAGCTGCATACCGGGAAAGTGTATCCGGTTCCCAATGGAGGCGCGAACTGGCAGATCACGCCGCGGCTGACGTTGGGTGTGTCGTTGTTTGGGGTCGGAGTGGGCACGAGTTATGGTCGACCCGCGCTTCCGATCGCTGGTGCGGGAGTTGCACAATCGAGCTTGCAGACGGCGATTGCCGCGCCGACAGTAACGTATAGGATTACAGAGCACAACATCATTGGTATCAGTCTCGCGTTGGCCTACGAGCGCTTCTCGGCGAACGGCGCAATCGTCCCCACGAACGACGGGACACTCGAGCCACTACCTTCGCACGGCGTGTCGAACGCGTTCGGCTACGGTGCACGGGTCGGTTATATCTGGCAGCCGACACCGGCATTTACCTTCGGTGCGAGTTATGCCAGCCGCATCCGGATGAGTAAGCTGGCCGGCTACGAAAACGACCTGCTGGCGGGTGGCGGCGGGCGAATCGATATCGGCGCGCAATACGGGGCCGGCATTGCCTACAAGATCATACCGAGCGTCACACTCGCGGCGGACTGGCTGCATATGGAGTTTTCCAACACGGTCATCGGTTCGGCGCAGGGATTCGGCTGGCAAAACCAGGATTTCTTCCGCCTCGGTGCAGCATGGGACGTCAACTCGCGGTGGACCTTGCGGACGGGATTCTCGCGCGGGAACCATCCGATCGGACCGTCAGTGGTTGCGCAGAACCTTCTTTCGGCGATGCCGGTCTCAACGGCGATTTCGGCGGGCGCGACGTACCGCTTCAACAAGACCGATGAAGTGAGCGGAGTATTTGAATATGGATTCCCTGTCACGGTGACCGGTGACGGTGTCAGTACCGGATTCAGCGAAAGAACTAAAACTGAGGTTTTTGGCGTCAGTTACGGGCACAGCTTCTAGTGTCATGAGTTACAAATTCGCATACAAAATCTACGCCTTAGTAACCATGGACACGTTGTCGCGATAACCCTTTACGGATTGTGCGAAGGGACCGAACTCCTTGGGTACTACCTGCGAAGTGGAAAAGGGAACGTCGGCCGACCCTTAAGCAGAGGCGAGTTTGAAGGAGAAGCAAATGGAAAAGGCGGAAAGGTCCTTGCGATTCATGGTGGAAAAATGGCTGGTGATGGCTCCTTTAGTGTCGGTTCGGGTGACGCGAGGAAGTCGCGCACGCTCGAATCAGAGGCGCTATGTCTGCGTCGAGGCATTGCAATCGGCAGGTACGTTTGCAATCTATTTATTCCGTCAAGTCGACGGTACCTGGGATGTGTTCCCGGCTGATGCTGAACGTCCGGCGATGAGTGTTTTTTGATGTGCGGCGCGATTGGGATATCTGCGCATGTGAATGAACGCCGGTTGCGTCTACAACTGAGAAGGGGTTCGCTGTGTTCAACGAATCAAGTCAACTACCGTGTGAGTACGAGCAAGATCTGGACGCGTGGACATGTGCTTGGTACGACGCAGCCGTCGCAATGGACTTTATCCGATCGCCCTACCACCCCGACACTGAGACCCTAAAACGCCTTCATGGCTACTTCCACGCCGGGCTGTTGCCTGCGGAAGCGGCTGAAGCATGCTTTGGGCGAAAACACTGAAAAGGCGTTGCCTAATCGTATCGTTGTTCGAGCAGTTCCCGCTCTGCGAAAGACAAACAACGAGCCAAATAATGTAATGAATTTTCAACTCATGAAACTAGGTCGTATGGCCGGGAATCGCTGCCGGTGAGACCGGATGTCGGATCCCGTAACGAAGAACCCCTAATATCAGGAGAGTCCATGTCTACTTTTCCGTTTGATCCGAAGTCCGAACTGAGTGGCAACGTGTTGTCCGGGTTTTACATCGACGGACAGTGGGTGCAGCCTTGCTCCAACGCATCCGTCTCGCTCATCGCGCCGTCGACCGGGCAGGCATTCGCATCAGTTCCGCTTGCGGACACCGCGGATGTGGACAAAGCCGTCGATGCCGCGCGAAGAGCCTTCGACACGGGTCCCTGGCCGAGCATGTCCGGTGCTGAACGCGCCGCTTGCCTGCAAAGGATGTCGGCGGCGCTCGTTTCCCGTATGACCCTCCTGTCGCGTATCTGGACCGCCGAAGTCGGTGCGCCTCTCTGGTTCGCCAATATGTTCGTCCCTACGGCGAGGGCAATGTTTGACTACTACGCCGAACTGGCGTCGACTTTCGGTTTCGAGGAAAGCCGCTCGACGCGAGGTGGCGAAGCCATGATTATCCGCCACCCCGTCGGCGTGACTGCGCTGATCGCGCCCTGGAACGCGCAGTTGCCGATTCTTTCGTACAAGCTCAGTGCAGCGTTGGCAGCGGGATGTACGGTAGTAGTCAAAGCGCCGCCCGAAGCGCCGCTCGACGCACTGGTCGTGGCGGAATGTGCGCACGAGGCAGGTCTGCCGCCCGGTGTGCTCAACGTGATCACCGCCGACGCGGAACGGGGGGCACATCTGGTGGCGAAGCGGGAAGTGGACAAAGTGAGTTTCACCGGCAGTACTGCGACCGGAAAGCTGATTGCAAAGACCTGCTCAGATCGGCTTGCGAGAGTGACGCTCGAATTGGGCGGGAAATCTGCCGCTATCGTTCTCGACGACGCGGAGCTGAACCCGACCCTTGCTGCGCTGGCGCCGGTCACCATGCCGTTCTCGGGGCAAATCTGCTTCGCGCAGACACGGATACTGGTTCCGCGCAGCCGCGAGAAAGAGTTCATCGAAGCGTATAGCGCGATTATTGGCGGTCTCAAGGTGGGGGACCCCTGGGACATGACCACGCAGATCGGGCCCGTTGCGAGTCAGCGCCAGCTCGATCGAGTCATCAGATACATCGAAACGGGGAGCAACGAAGGAGCGCGGATCACGACGGGAGGTGGCAGGAGTTCTAAATATGATCAAGGGTTCTTTGTCGAGCCTACGGTGTTCGCCGGCGTGACGTCCGAAATGACGATTGCCCGGGAAGAAATATTCGGGCCTGTCGTTTCGATCATCGCCTACGACGACGTCGATCAGGCGGTGGCACTGGCGAACGATACTGACTTCGGTTTAAGTGGCACGGTGTTCACTAGCGATGTCGAGCGCGGCTACGCGACCGCGCGCCGGATCAGGACCGGGAACGTCTCGGTCAACGGCCTCGAGATGGCGCCCAACATACCGTTCGGGGGGTTCAAGCAGTCGGGGATCGGCAGAGAGGGCGGTCCCGAGGGCTTGAGCGCGTTCCTGGAAGACCAGGCGATTTATCTTCCGGCTGGTTCACCGCGCGTGCGGCAGGAGTGAGGCGATGGACTACGACTATATTGTGATTGGTGCTGGCAGTGCTGGCTGCGTGACGGCGAGCCGCCTGGTTCGCGAGTGGGGGGCTCGGGTGCTTCTGCTTGAGGCAGGACCACCGGCGAACAGCGCGCTTATCCGCATGCCGGCCGGCACGTTCAAGATGCTCTTTAACGGTAGCCCTTATATCAAGCGTTACACAACGGCACATCAGTCATCGCTGGGCGACCGCGCGGTTTCCATTCCGCAGGGGAACGTGGTTGGCGGCGGAAGTTCAGTGAATGCGATGGCCTATACGAGAGGATCTCGCGCTGATTACGATCGCTGGGTCGCCGCAACCGGCGATCCCGGCTGGTCGTGGGACGGCCTGATTCCGTATTTCCGCAAACAGGAAGGCAACCAGCGACTCGACAATGAAGCTCACGGTGCGGACGGCCCGTTAAAGGTATCGGATCCGTTGTACAGGGCCGACGTGGCGGACCGGTTCGTGCGGGCGATGCAGCGTCAGGGCTTGCCGTTTGCCACAGACTTCAATGCCGGAACGCTGCGCGGGGTAGGTTACATGCAGACCACCACGCACGGGGGACAACGATGTAGCGCAGCGGATGCGTTTCTCGCTCCGGTTATGTCCGATCCGCGCCTGTCGCTGATTACCCACGCCAACGTGCAACGCATTCTGTTCAACGGGGATCGCGCTATCGGCGTCGAATATATGGCGGGCGGTGCGCTGGTGCGTGCACGAGCGTCGGCTGAAATAATTGTTTGTGCAGGCGCGTTCGCGACACCCAAGCTGCTCATGCTGTCCGGCATCGGTCCCGCTGCGCATCTGCGCGAGCATGGGGTGGACGTGCGCATCGATTCGCCCGGTGTCGGCGAAAACCTGCAGGATCATAACGTCGCAGTCGTGTCGATGACCACCCGCGGACAACACGGATACTTCGGCGAGGACAGGGGGCGTCGTGCGCTGTTGAACGGACTCCAATATCTTGCGTTCCACAACGGCCCGATTGCATCGAACGGTGCGGAAACCATGGCATTCGTCAATCTTCGGGTGCCGAGTGGGGAACCGGATCTGCAACTTTATTGCATTGGCGTCATGTGGCCGGATCCCCTAGCTCCGAAGCCGACCTACGGGATGACGCTGATGGCAAACCTTGTACAGCCTCGGTCTCGCGGAACCGTGCGGCTGATATCGGCAGACCCTGCAGATGACGCGCTCGTCAGTCCGAACTGGCTCGCCGATGATGAAGATACGAAGCGACTCGTCGAAGCGATACGGTATCTGAGAGGCATCGCGGCCCGCGAGCCGTTTGCGTCCATCGTGACAGAAGAGGTTGGACCGGGAACCAAGCTGCAGTCGGACGATGAACTCTCCGATTACATCAGACGAACCACGGAATCCAACTACCATCCGGTTGGCACGTGCAGGATGGGACACCCCAACGATTTTATGTCGGTCTTGACTCCGGATCTCAAGGTGAAGGGCGTCAACGGCTTGCGCGTGTTCGACGCATCGATGATGCCGTCGATCATCAGTTCCAATACGAACGCGACGGTCATGGCCGTTGCTGATCGTGCGGTCGACATAATGATGTCACGGACCATGGCGGCGCCTTCCGCCGGCGGCGATGTGTTAGCGATGCAATCCGAGTGAAACCATGGCGACGGCGCGGGCCTGTGCAGCGGGAGACTCTTCCTGCCGTTTCGGCCGCGTTTCTTAGTGTGCTTTGGGTAAGTGCTCTTTGCACAAACAGGCTGGACTTATGACGTCAAATGCACGCCGCCCCCTCGTAATGGTGGCGCTTGATGGCCAGGTGAAATACGTCAACGAAGCGTTCGTGGAATCGCTCGGCTGGTCCCGCGACGCTTTGCTCGACGTGGCGGCATCGTCGCTACTCGCGGACATACCGAAGGCTGTTTTGCTAGACATTCAGAAGACAGTGAGAGGCAATCGCCCGTGGATCGGATTTCTGCCTTATCGAACTGTGACTGAGGAGATTTTCTGGGCCCGGTCCAATATTATGCCCAGCCGGTCCGGCAAGCGAGCGGTTGCACTTATTGAACCCGTTGAGCCCGCAGAAATAGCGGAAGTGGCCCATGCGTACCAGATGATGGGTGACACCAACACGGACTGGTCGATCCGTGCCGGAAGAGTCACCAGGAAAAGATGGTTCAGTTATCTACCTGGAATCGCGCGCGTGAGCTTGCGTTGGAAGATTGCAAGCATTGTTCTCGGATTATTTCTAGCATCGTTTGTGGCTTGCACCGTAACGTCAAAGGGTATCTCTCCCGAAATCGTGTGCGTTTTCCTGCTTCTGATTTTCGTCATTGCCGGTTCACTGTTGGTAAACATGTTTTATCGGCCTTTGCGGGAAATCACCCGGGTGGCTGTTAGTTTGGCCGCCGGTCAATTGGACATAGCACCTGGCGTACCGCATGATGATGAAATAGGGGATGTGCAGCTTTTGCTCAATCAGGCGATCCTGAACTTGCGGACCACGGTCGCCGATGTGCGTGATGGTGTGATACATCTGTCGTCGGGGACGGGAATGCTTTCTAGTGGAAATCAGGACTTGTCGGTAAGAACCGATCAACAGGTCAGCAGTATTCAAAATACCGCTGCCAGTGTGGAGGAGCTTAACGCGACCATTTCTAACAACATGGAATCAGCCGCTGAAGCCGATCGACTTGCGCGCGAATCGACGCTTGTGGCCCGCGCGGGAGGAGAGATAGTCGAACGCGTCATCGAGATCATGCGCCAGGTTGATGCGTCAAGTTCGAAGAGCGAGAACATAATTGGCGAGATAGACGGAATCGCGTTTCAAACAAACATTCTCGCACTGAATGCAGCGGTCGAAGCGGCTCGCGCTGGGCCCGACGGCCGCAGCTTCGCGGTCGTCGCGTCCGAGGTACGGGCTCTCGCCCAACGAAGCGCAGCGGCTGCTAACGAAATTCGTATCCTTGCCACGAATAGCCTCAATCTGGCACGTGAGGGACGCGGCGTGGCGGAGAAAGCAGGTGCGAGAATGCGAGAAACGGAGTCTGCCGTAGCAGTAGTCAGTAACCTGATTCGAGAGATAAAGGAAGCGTGTTCCGAGCAACGACATGGGATGGTGCAAATCGAGAAGTCCATGGCGGCGATAGACCTGACGACGCAACAGAATTCGGTGCTTGTCGACGCCGTTACATCCATCTCGGAAGAGATGCGCGAGCGAGCCGTTGGAGTCGCGCAAGCCGTTTCCTTGTTTGACATTTGACGTGAAGCTTCCGTTGATCGCGCGAGGGTTCTGCATGGCCAACGCGATGGATAAAGATTACGAACGTCATGTCCCCATTCGAGAGGGCGATCACCCATTTCGCTGGACATCATCACGCCAGGATGTGCTATCCCAGATCCTTACGTTGATCCGTTTGCGTGGGGAAACCGTGTATCGCGGCGAACTGACGGTGGCGTCCGGAATCGTACTACCTACGGGGCCTGCTCACTTTTACTTCGTCGGTCAGGGTAAGATGGTGATCATTCCTGCATCGTCGGAACCGGTGGGAATGCAGAAGGGAGACTTGGTACTATTGTCGCGAGGCGATGGGCATACGATCATCGATAGCGCGTCTTCCCATGACGCAGGCGTCGAACCTCTGGGTCCGGCGCATTTCGACTCGCGTAAGCTTTTTCAGCACTGTGGAAACGATCCTGCAAGTGCTGTGAGCTTCATCGGTGGATCGTTTTTTTTCGACGGAAACCCGCTGACAGCTGCCCTATCTGTGCTGCCTGGTGTCATTCATATTCCGGCTGTTGATGGTAGTGCCCCCGAGTGGCTCAGGGGCATCACCCATTTCCTGCTAGAGGAAGCGCACGATGCAGGTCCCGGTTCGTCATTGATGGTATCGAGACTTATTGATCTGCTTGTGATTCGCGCCTTACGCACCTGGGCCGGCGCGCACACGACAAATCTCGCCCGTTTTGCTGGATTGAATGAGGAGCGAATTGGCCGTGTACTCCGCGCTATGCACGACGATCCGCAAAGAGATTGGACGCTTGCAGCGCTCGCCAATGTCGCCGCTATGTCGCGATCACTTTTCGCCGAGAAGTTTGTGACGGCAGTCGGAGAGCCTCCGTTACGGTATCTGGCTCGATGGCGGCTAACTCTTGCGGCCGACCTGCTAAAGGCAGGCCAGCTGAAGGTTACCGAGGTGGCGCATCGAACCGGATATAACTCGGTCGGGGCCTTCAGTCGCGCATTCAAGGCACAATTCGACTGTCCGCCAAGTGGGGCAAACCGTCTATAGCTACTTGATAACGTTCGGGCTTGGAGGCGCTACTGGTTAGCGCAAGTAAAAGTAGTGTCTCGATGTTGTGGGGGCGCCGGACTCGGCCATGACGTTCTACCGAGGCGACGTAAGACCGCCGCTTCTTATGTCTAGGCTTAAATAATAAACACTGCTACATATGCGATGACCAATGCTGTCAGATCTTCGATAACTGCGGCTGGACGGTCCCTTCCGCCGAATAGCTTTGCGAGACGCGAACGATATTCGAATCCGCTAAACGTACCAATTGCGGCACCGACAACACCGGTCACGGCACATCCAATCAGATTGCCGCTTGAGGCGCCGAGTACCGCTCCGCAAAATCCACCACTCACCAATCTCGGAATGAACTGCATCGGCACCTTCCGGCTGGGCGTCTTCGGTAGCTGATCTGTCACGAACTCCACAATGACAAGAATGCTGAAAATCCCGACGGCCCATACGCTGGACATGAACGAGGCCCACGTACCCAGATAATGGCTGGGGTTCGTGTAAGCTAGCCAGCTGATCGCGGCGGGCGCAATGAAAGTGCGTAGTCCGGCGACAATTCCTATGATAAGGGCGATGAGGTAGATAGACATATAAGGTTCCTTTAAAACGAGTGGATGGTGGCTTATGAACTTCTCATCAGCGATGTCCGGCCACTGGATCTAGTCAATCCCATAGGTAGAAAAATCATTGATGAGCGGCTGTATTCTAGAGAGGCTCTTCCTATCGAAATACCGCTGAGTCTAGAAAGCATGACAATTCGTCCGAAAGCACAAATTCAAGATCGAAAGGTGGGAATGGAGCCACCCAGCCATCGCTGTCCAAATTCTGCCTCCCATCTGCTGGGCCGGTTGCCCGGCAGCTTAAGGGAGAGGCTAGCCACATTTGGCGAGACGTGAGCTCACGGAAAGATGGTTTGATTTCACTTCAAAGGTCGTAGCACGGATGCGCTACGGCATGTAGCATTCGAGATCCGGTTCGATCCGCCCATCCTATGTTCATTCTGCCGAAACGGCATAGACACCTGGCTTCGACAACTAGACGCGTGTGTCACGTTGCCCGCAAGCGGGGCTTTCTGGAGCAGTTCGTGTCAAATCAATTTCGTGCGCAGCGAGCGCCTTACTGGGACAAGACCAGATGATTAGCTGCTCGCTTGCGAGTGACGGCTCCCCGAATGCGCACTTCGGTTACTTCGTTCTCTTGGGTTGACCATGGCCGACAAACGAGCGACCGTCGACGACACATGCTGTCGTCGCCAACAGCCCATCAGGGCGATCTCGATCCCGGCCGGTTACTGGCGGCGAGAACGAAGTCGCTCCCCCGGAAAATTACTAACTTCGGCGGTTAGCGTCTAGTTAGAATTACCACAAGAATGTGAAACAAAAAGTACCTTCATAGTGGTGAGGTCATCGACTGCATCTTGCTTGAAATAGGTGAATCGTTGCCGTTCGGACTATCGGTCAAGGATACGCAAAGAAAATGGTTGATTAGATGGGCTGAGATGGTTAACGCGTTGCTGGTCCTCTGTTCCATTTCTAACCGATCTATGTTCACTAAGCACGTCGACGCCCATGGAGCGGGCTGCGTCAACGCGCGCACGGGTCGGTCGGAGGAAAAAGATATGCTGAACTGCTCAGGTGCGCATTCGATCACAAAATGAGTCACGTTGCTCTGATGGCCCCGAGCCAGGTCATTGTCAAATGGGCGTGCATCGATCGACTAGGATAAAAAAACGAAGGCTTTCTCATCGCCATAGCTAACTAAGACGATCTGCTATTCACCTTCACGTCGTTTGTACCAGGCAACGCCATGTCAGCTGTCTGGTGACGTTGTACTGCTCCGGGCCGATCAAGATCCATGCTCAGAAGCCGAAGCTGCTTAGTCCGGGGTGATCCTCAGGACGAGGACCTTGTGGCCAGAAGAATTTGCGGTCGCTTTCTTGGATCGGGACATCGTTAATACTGGCGTGTCGAACGGCCATGAGCCCATTTTCGTCGAACTGCCAGTTCTCATTGCCGAACGACCGAAACCAATGGCCCGAATCGTCGTGCCATTCGTAGGCGAATCTGACCGCAATGCGATCACCCGTGAAGGCCCACAACTCCTTGATTAGGCGGTACTCGAGTTCGCGTTCCCATTTTCGGTGCAAGAACGCAACGATCTGCTCACGGCCGGCGATGAATTCGGCACGGTTGCGCCAGCGACTGTCAACCGTATAGGCAAGTGCCACTTTTTCGGGGGTACGTGAGTTCCATCCGTTCTCACCCGCGCGTACTTTTAGGGTTGCCGTTTCAAGATTGAACGGAGGGAACGGAGGAAGGGATGAGCTCGCAGACATTTTGATTCCTCTATCTAGATTACCGTTGGGTCAGGGACAGGAAAAATTTACCTCGCTGCGACCGTGACGTGATCTTCAAGAAGGCCGCCAACGAGTGAACGTCTTCTCAACATGCAATGTCCGGTTTGGTTGAAGCAAAGCCAATTCGAACGCTTCACGAACTCCGGTGTGTAAAACGGCTCATCCGGCGCAGCGCCGCGGCGGGTGGGGGTGGCAAAAAACGCGGCTTGGCCGGCATCTCGATCAGATTGCAAGGCGAGCTTGTAACGAAGGTAGCAGCGCACACACCCATCGATGATCTCCGGAAAAAATCTCTCCATCGAATACCAACTTCGCAGCGACCTGCTTGATCATCACCAACTTCTAATACGTCAGGCTGACTACTTCAATGGATTCCCCAAGCCTAACGGCACCGGAGCCATTTCGCTGAAGGCGTATCAACTTTGCCAGTGCAATAACAATCCAAGGTTCCGCCTCCAATCGATAGGATGGCAAAATTACGGGTATGAGTATCGTTACGTATTGTTAAAGATCGTTAAGAATCGTGGGTGGAGGGCTTATTGCTGGTGTCGATCGCATACCGTAGGTACGGGATTGCAAAAAATCGTGACTTGGTGCTGAGGCCTCGATGCTCATCAACCGTAACCAGGCGGGACCGCCATTTTGTTGCCGTGGCAGCTGCGCCGCTAACCTGATCGGCTACCCGGAGCGATATAGTCCTCCAACAAGGAAATCCGCGGCTTCTTGAAACGTTATATCGTCCAGGAGTTGTGCCGGCCCGTTGTGGCCCAGCTCGCCGATTCGACGGACTCTGCTTAAAATAGGTGCGTTGAACCTTCCCAGTGTCTTGAGGCCGGTGTTGGTCGACTCCGGCGCCGCATGATTGGCGCTGCTTTCGTCAATGGTAATGGTCTCAGGTACCCCGTTCTGATCCATCGACTTCTCAAAATAGCGCTTGGCCGCTGTGCTAGTGTGATCGGCTCGCTGCATGAAATCGACAGAGTTGGCCGCCTTGTCGACAGATCAATACAGATATTTCCATGGTCCCCCGACTTTAGCGTGAGTTTCGTTCATTCGCCAGCTGCCAACGGCTCGTTTGCGACACCGAAATGTTTCGTCCGGCGCCGGCAACATCTTGATGGCCCAGCGGCCCACCGTTATATGATTGACATCGATCCCGCGCTAGGCCGTGGCCTGCTCAGGATGACGCAAGAGCAATGGATACGCCACGTACCGGCGGGCACATAGCTGGATGAAAGCCAGCGCATACCGCAGGAACTTGAGAGCTCTCTCCAAAACAGGATTCAGATCTTGCTTCATGGATCAAACGTCCTGACTCGCGCATCCAGCGTAGCAAGCCGGGTTAATGCGTCAGAACACGGAAGGCGTATTGCCGCGGTCTTGTCGCGTCGCTTTTGCACAAACGCGTCGACTTTGATATCACGCTCGCCGACTTCTCGCCACAATAGATGCGGCTCGCTGCATAGCATCACGAACGCCTCGCTCAGATGCCGCGCGGCGAGCAGGATGCACCGTGCCAGGCGAAAATCTAGTGCCGAACTCGTTGCAATAGCAACGAATCGATGTTGCACAAGCGCGGGTTGGACAGGAAATGCCAGCGGAACACGCGGCAGATGACGGTTGCAGGAAACGAGTTGTTGCCGAACGCGACATCGTCGTCACATTCGAGACACGGTGGCTGTGATAGAGCGATTCTGTCGTCTTCATCAAGTCAATTTACCCTAGCGTGGCCTGAAAGCCTCGACCTTCACGCCGGGGATGAAAGGCGGGTGTAGACGGCGCAGCAGGAATATCGTGATCTTCGGAGGGAGAAATGCGACGATCAAGAATTCCCGGAAAGACCCGTTGCACAAGCTTTCGACGGCGCTCGTGAAGGAGTACGGCGCCATCTTCATCGGCAACGTGAACGCTTCGGCGCTCGCGAAGACACGGATGGCGAAATCCGTGCTCGACGCGGGATGGAGCTTTTCCCGGACCATGCTGCAGTACAAAGGCGATCGCGCCGGCGTGTGGTTCGATGAGGTCGATGAACGATATTCAACCCAGACCTGCAGTTGCTGTAGCAGGCGCACTGGCCCGAAGGGCCGGGAAGGTCTCGGAATAAGAGAATGGGCCTGCCCCGAATGTGGCGCCTATCATCATCGCGACATCAACGCAGCACTGAACATTCCATTCTCGCGGCGGGACGTCGCCGTCTTGCAGAAGGAATCCCCGTCCTTTCCGCGCTAAGCGCGGCAGCCGAAGGCTGAGGGCGGGGAGGACGTCAACGCTACCTTTCTTTCAACCTGACAGAACCTCACAAACCTCATCGAGAATTACTGATTTCAAAACTCGTCGCAACAAACTTGTTAAGTGGTGTCAGCCAGTGTGAGATCGCCACCATGTTGGCGGAGTGTTCGCGTAGCATCATACGGTGATGAAAATCGAGTTCAATCCTGAATTCACCTGCAGGTCTTTTAAGGAGCGCTGCGATGCCCGAACTGAAGAAATTGGTTACTATCCTGTTCGCTATGGCTGCTCTCGCTGGAGCAGCGACGGTTCAGGCCCAAAGCGATTCTACTGCGTCCGCTGGTGCGGCAAGTAGGAAGACCATCCGCAGGCAAAACCACCAGCTCGAATCAAAAGTACGGCATGCGTTGACCAAGACCAAGAACCTCGACTCCTCAAGCATCACCATTCTCGCGCGAAGCGGCAAAGTCACGCTCGAGGGTCAAGCACCCAATAAAGATCAGATCGAGCTTGCCGGAAAGACGGCAACAAGCGTCCCCGGCGTGACCAGCGTCACAAATAACGTCGAGGTTCACGAGGCTGGCAACTAGTTTGATTGCTTGTGCTGGGTGCGTATTTCACACCAAGCTGGACAGATTCCGCATGAGGTAGGGACACGGGTCAGCTGTGGCCTGCTCGACGCTTTGTCGGGAGCCGCATGCATTCCCTACCTCGGCGCCTCGCCTACAGCCATCGGGCGATACGTTCGGCGCATGCAGCGCGCCGGGCTCAGCTACCCACAGCTTACGAGACTGTCTGACGACGAACTCGTAGCGGGGCTGCGTCCACTGAACGCAACGGATTGAAAGGTAACATCCCGAACCCGACGGGTCCACCGTGCGGCGCGAACGGTCACGCGATGGCCTCACGCTGGACCTGCCGTGGAACAAGTCCGACGCCCAAGATCCCGATTACTTTGCCTGCGCGAGATTCTGTACCCGCTGCGGCCCTGGGCGTGTCATTGACACTGTCTTGATGTAGCAGCCGAATTGTTTGTGACTGTCCGACCATCCATTAAAAATGGTGAGTGTCAAAGTGATAGACGTTCCTCTTTCCGATGAGGATTGGCAGCGAGTTAGCCATCTACTGATCGTAGATTCCAGGCGGCGGTTTGGCCGCCCAGCTCGAGATCCGCGAGACGTATTGAATGCCATCCTTTGGGTCACCATCCACAAGGAGAAGTGGCACAGGTTACCGTCTAACTACCCGCCGTCACGGACGTGCTACATCAAATGGCTTCAATGGCGACGCGCTGGTCTAATTTCCAAAATATTTGAGGCGTTATGGATTGCAGAAAGCTGAACAGAGGCCGTGACCTGTTGACATTGCAAGATCGGCATGTTCTCAATACCGCTGGTGGTAATGTGCCGGGTCCGTGACTGCATGTACTTGCGAGGTGGGCGTCATGCCTGTATCGTCGTTGACGACCTTCTCAAGCGTGTTCGTTGTGATTTACTGGCCGATCTTCCTCACAGTGAGTCGCATGTGTTACATGTTTCGACGCGAATTGCTGTATCTCGTCGCCTTGGGTCGCGATCGTATGTCACGGGGTCTGGTTTAGATGCCAGATTGGTTTCGGAGAATGATGAGTTGAACAATCTTATTTCCGCAGAACGAGAAATAGAAAGTAAGGACGAGAGGGTTCGGGAGACCACGCTTGTCAAATATTCCGTCAATATGGGCAGTTAGGATTGAATGTCCGTAGTGCTCGACCACCTTGACGACCTCGAGCGTCAGCCGCTCGCCGATAATGTCGCGAGCCGCCCAATTGGCGATGGCGTCTTTACCCCAATAGTCGACAAACTGATCATTGACGAGGGCGTCATCGACGAATGTTTCCAGCAACGCGTCGAGGTCGCCAAGGTTTGTGGCTTGTATGTAAGCGTCAACGAATGGCAATAGTCCTCTGCGCTCCTTTCCGGTAGGAGTCGGCCGCGTAACAGGAAATCCTTGCTTGCCCGAATCAGGTACGTCAGCCATGTCGTATCCTTGCATTACCTCCACGATTATTGCCGCTGTTGAGCAAATGTGGCACGTTATGCAACGTTAAACGCTGTCAAGACGTGATAGCCGCCACGGCTGACCGGCCCGCTGTCAGTATCGATGGAGGCGTAGCACCGCTAGGTCAAGCAGGATTTGACCTGCAGTATCAAGGTCGGCGTTTGGTAGTTGCCAGCAATCGCAATGCTACTTTGGGCGGCTGCGATAGCGCCCTATAAATTGCCGACGCGGATCGGAAAATGGTTAGGCTGGCAAATACATTCAACTGACGACGCAAGCTGCAGAACGAGTCGACCAATCTCAGCCTGTCTTCAATTGCCTTCCGAAGTCCTCGTCGGTCCCGCCGATAAACATAGCCGAAGCAGCCATGGCTTCCTGAAGTGCCAGTTGGGCTGTCCTGTCCGCGTAGCCTTCTGGCCAGGAAGCTAGGGCCTGCTCGCACCAACGATGGCATTCGACGAGCAACGACAGCTCAAGGAACAGCGGCGCCGATGCCGCGGCGAGTTGCACACCGATCACAGTTTCGCCAGCGACAGTAAAGCACCACTCCAACGCTGCACGAATATTGCCCATGTGATGTCCGATGGTCGCCGCGTGCTCGTTCGGGGCTGCAATGCATCCGACGGGATTTCTCGGACGCCACTTCGCATAGTAGAGGGCGTGTCGTCTGGCGACATCCGTGGCATCGGTAGATAGTTCGAGCTTTTCGGCCGCAAAGGCCACTGTGGAGTCGAGCAACCGATGGTATGCGATCCCGTTGATGGGGGCTACCCAGATGAGGGATTTGTCAATTAAGCTGGAAATCGCCTCGGCGACCTTCGTCATGTCAGTCTGGTCGTCAATAGCTACGGCCTGAGCGGCTTCGAGCGTGAACACACCAACGAAGACAGAAAGGCGTACGAGCACGCGTCGGTCCCGATCGGACAAAAGATTGAAGCTCCAGTCCAGCATCGCATATAGGGTTTGGTGACGCGGGAGCGCACTGCGGCGTCCCTGCCAGAGGAGCTTGAATCGATTGTTCAGCAGATAGGCGGTTCCCTGGAGCCCGTACGCGCCTACACGGCTACCGGCCAGTTCGATCGCCAGCGAGATGCCATCTAGTCGGTTGCAGATCGCTGCGACAGTAGGCGCATCGGCATCGGTCAGGTCTGGCGTATAACCGCTGGCGAACGCGCGCTCCATGAACAGTTGAACCGCAGGAAAGGAGAGGGCCTTGGCCGCATTCAAAGCGTTCCCGATCACCGGATACTCCAACGGCATTAAAAGGTGGACGTGCTCGCCCTCTACTCGCAGTGCTTCACGGCTTGTCGTGAGGATATGCACCTGCGGCGCATCGTAATAGAGTCGTTCCGCCAACATAGCGGCGGCGTCGATGACGTGCTCGCAGTTGTCAAGGACCAGCAGAATCCGACGGCCCGCCAGAAATGCCGTAAGACTGGAAAGAGGATCTGTTCCGTGTGTAAAAATACCGAGCACGGTAGCTACTGCGTTTGGGACAAGGGGCGGGTCGATCACCGCACCGAGATCTATGAAATAAACAGCTTCCCCGAAATCGCTGAGCAAGGCGTGGGCGATGGCGACCGCGACAACTGTCTTACCGATGCCGCCGGCCCCAACCACGCTGACAAAGCGTTGAGAAGTAAGCAGCGTCGTCAGAACTGTGACTGTGTCTTCGCGACCGAGCATTCGGGCCAATCGCGCTGGAAGCTTATGTTTTGAAACTTGGGCCGCGTCAAATGGATGCAAAAGCGACTCCGAGGGCTGCGCAGCAGAGCGAACAACGCGTTCGACAAAAAAATATCCTCGTCCCGTCACGTTCGCGATATATCTGATCCCATTCGTGCCGTCTCCGAGGGCATTTCGCAGTTCCGCGATCGCCACCCTGAGGCTGCCTTTCCCCACCACGACATTGGGCCAAGCACGGGCCATCAATTCACGTTGGTCTACGACCTCACCGTCGGCCTCTGCAAGGGCGATAAGGACATCAAGCGCTCGAGAACCGATGTCGACCGCCTCTTCGCCTCTAAGTAGAAGGCGCTCAGCCGCAAGGAGCCGGTATGGTCCGAATGAGATCACATCCATCGCGCCATAGAGCCCTGAAAAGAGGAAGTTGAATGCGAGCGTTTTCTCTTCGAATTACTTTTGCGATTGAGTTCCCTACGTACTGAATTGATCACTCATCGACGTTGGTGGAAACCCGGTTGAGAACACCGCCAAGGAACGGAGCTCAGCATCGGGCCGGAGAGCTGCGAGGGTGCGTCTTCGTTCTGCAGCTTGCTCACAAGCGACAAGGGAAGGTCAAAAACAGTTGAGGCTAGCGCTTGGTTCATATGTAAGGATCCCCTGCGATGTACGAGACGGATTTCGACTTCCGCGCATCGACGGTGTGCCTTGTCACTTATGTCCCGTGGTACCGTCTACCAACTCGTGCAGCGTGGCTGTGCTGCGTGGTCGATGGTAACACTGACGTTTTAAGGATATCGTCCTCGATACCGCACGCTGTGTTCTGTAACGGGCAAATTTATATCGTATTTCTTGCATCCAAGGTTCGACAACAGCAGGGAGGCTGAATTTGACTCGTGAAACACCGAGATAAGTAGAGGAGCAGACTACGTCGCTGATTCTCGAGGAGATCTGCCGGAATGGCGGTCATCTGTTTCTGAGGTAGTCGCGCGCGGTTCCGTATTGATCGAACAGATTGGAAGTACGAACGTTCGGCTAGTGGAGTGGATTCTCGGTCGAGCTGCTACACGGCACCGCTTGGTATTTTGACGAGCGGCTCTGGAGAAACAGATGGCCGCTGAACTGGCGAGCCGATCTTTCAAGTAGGATTTCGGTTGTGAGACTGTGCTCGACAACGGCCGGTCGTAGCACGCATGAATCGCTACAGAGCGTGACGAACATCTCGGCTAGGAGACATGCACTACCCAGCTTACGTCGCACCGCTTTCAACTTTGGTTAAATTTGGTACATGAATGGTCATTTCGCATTAGGCGCACACATGCTTTCATCAACTGTCTAAGTCGGAAACCGCCAAACAACAGATTATTCAGCCTGTACATGTTTACGGAGAAGAAGTCGTCGATCTATCGCGAGTCGGTCCAGGGCTGGATGAACCGGTCCGGCACGGAGCCCGGTATGTGATCCAGCAGGCAATCGAGGCGGAGCTGCCGGCATTGTTAGAACGGTGTGAGAGCATCATGGCCTGCGTGCCAGTACGCAATGGCTATATGTCGGACTGCGGCGTGGCGATAACAGCTGGCTCCATCGCATTACAGGTCCCGAAGGATCGCGATCGATCTGGATTGGGGGTGAAGGTCAATTCTTCGATTGTGCCGCCGCGTGTGCGGATGACGCCAAGGCGGCTGTCGAGCAATTCGGCGAGCGGACGTTCAGCCTCTGGGGTCCCACGACCCTGTAGCGAAGTGTTGAGCGCAAAGCTGGAACGGGATTGAGAAATGTGAAATCAGGAGCCACTGTGTCCCAATATATTACGAGCTTAAGCGGCGACCAAAGAATCGACCCCGTTCACAAAAATAGGTGGACGTCCACTCTTTTACATCGCTACGGAATGAGGAGCAATCTGCACGACTCTCGTTCAGCGGATTGCCAGGTCCGGGATTGGCAGCTAGGAGAGCTTTTAATTCTTGACGTCAATATGGCGCATCAGCTTGTGTCGCCAGTTCTAAAGGAGGACGCCTGCTGGAATGGTGATCATCTGTTTCTGAAGGTGGTTACGCGCGGCTCCATATTGATCGAGCAGAACGGAAGCTCGCGAACCTTCGGCCAGCGCGCTGTGCTCGCGGTCGACCCGTTACACGGCTACAGTGAGATTTTTGGTGAACAGTCATCGTTCACGGTACTGCGAATTCCGAAAGTGGCTTTGCGTGATCGCGGAATGCCCCATACTTTTCGTGATGTACATGTGGGCGATGCGAGCTCGCCGGACGTCCGGGCCGTTTGCGACTTCATACTGTTGCTTGCGCGGCAACACGGGGCAATTAGCAACGACCTGGGAATACGCATGACGGATCAGTGTCTCGATGTCTTGGACGTTGTGTTCGCAGAGGAAGCGAAATCTGGGCGTAGACGTAGCAACGCAATAACTTTGGTGTTGCGCGCGAAACAAGTAATCGGACGCCTTGCTCGAAACCCTGATTTGGACGTGTCTTGGATGGCAAGGGAATTGAACGTATCACCGAACTACCTTACTCGCGTGTTCAGGACGTCAGGTCAAACGCCGATGCGTTATTTAATGTCGTTGCGCCTTGATCGTGCGTCTAAGTTACTCGCCGAAGGAAATCTTCGTGTGAAGGAAATCGCATTTAGTTGTGGGTTTGTCAGCAGTTCCCATTTCTGTAGTGTTTTTAGACGGGAGTTTGGGATGTCACCTCTGGAGTTTGCGTCAACAAAACGGTCTGAATCCTCTTCTGACGGGACGGCGCGTTCGATAACCTGAGTTGCCGCAGTGTTCATTCAGTGCCTCCCGACTGTTCGGCCGTAGGCTCTTTACAGCATCGATTCTGCAATTTGACTCTCGACTAATGATTAGCGGTCAAAATGGCAGCCATTCGAGAGCCTGTCAATGTCTGCCAGCTTGCCCGTAGCCTAGTCGCAATTGTTGTGCATTAGTCGCATTTGCCGGCGCCCGATTGCAGCCTTGAGGATGCCGGTCGAGAGGCAACCCGAGGCCTTGACACACGGCGCTGTAGCTAACGCTACTAGCTTCAGCTTTTCGTCTGTTACATGTTCGAGGTGTACGAACACCATGTGGTCATCAAAGCAAATTGATGGGCGACGCTCTCTGCGGAGCGCAGTATTACCCACGCCGCGTTACCGCTCCAAGGTGGTGATTTGCACCTGTCTTAAAGTCGTTGCAGTTTTTGTCGCGATAAGCTGATCCCGTAGACCCCGATGTCTCGCCGTCGGGCTCGAATCAGATATTTTGTAGAGTTACGCATAATCGTTGTTGGCATACCGCGTAACGAGGCTGCGCCTCACCCAACTGACGAACGCGGCCTCGCGGATTCCGTGCTGTGCAGAGGCCTCTGGTCTCGTCAACATGTCAGGGTCCCACAGTCTATCGCCGACGCTATGTTCGGCACAGCGGGGCCCGCCGTCAAATGCTGTCCTCTTTGCTTCGCTGTACTTGCAGCAAAAAAACGACGTCAGCCATACGCAGTTAAGCAACGGCAACAGCAACAGTTCTTAACGGCCTTTAACACTGGATAACGGCCAGAATGCCCGAAATTTAGGCACTATCAAAGCGCCTGATATCTGGCGGACCTAACTTCCGTTTGAATACACGGCAAGCGTCAAATGTGGGGCGCGTCTGGACTGAAGCCGCATATTGGCTCACGCCGTGACGTGGTGTCGCCCCCCCAGGCAATATATAGTTTCCGCCTTCTGCCGGCGGTTCATGGAGGTCTCATATGACTACGCGACGGGAAGTTCCAGGAATTCGACCGTATGACGGACCCGCTGGAGGGTGGGGGGCGCTCCGTGCTACAGCGCAAGCTGTGCGACTGCAAATGGAAAGCATAAAGGCGCCTATTGCGTTGCTACGAACGAATCAGCCCGACGGTTTCGATTGTCCAGGTTGTGCGTGGCCGGACAAGGAGCACAAGTCGACGTTCCAGTTCTGCGAAAACGGCGCCAAAGCGGTCACGTGGGAAGCGACGACCAAGCGGGTGACGCCGGAGTTTTTCGCAAACAACACGGTGTCATCGCTGCTGCAACGCTCGGATTTCGAACTGGAGGACCTCGGCCGGTTAACGCATCCTCTCGTTTACGACAGCGCTACCGACAAGTTCGTGGCTGTTGAGTGGGAGAACGCATTCGCTCGCATCGGTGAAGTGCTGCGAGGGTTGTCCTCTCCCGACGAGGCCGAGTTCTATACGTCAGGCAGGGCGTCGAACGAGGCTGCGTACCTCTTTCAATTGTTCGCGCGAGAGTACGGGACCAACAATTTCCCCGATTGCTCGAACATGTGCCACGAGGCGACCAGCGTTGGCTTGCCCCAGTCGATCGGGATCGGCAAAGGCACGGTATCGCTGGATGATTTCGACAAGACTGAACTGATCCTCTCGATCGGCCACAATCCCGGCACGAATCATCCCCGCATGATGGGGACGCTCCACGAATGCTCGCGGCGCAACGTCCCGATCATTGTGTTCAATCCGCTTCGCGAGCGCGCGCTGGAACGCTTCGCCGATCCGCAGAGCGTTTTCGAAATGGCGACCTTCGCGTCGACCCGAATCGCGTCGACCTATTTTCAGCTCAGCGCCGGAGGAGATGCGGCCGTCCTCAAGGGAGTTATGAAAGCGCTCCTGGCGATGGACGCAGAGCAAGGCAACACCGTCCTGGACCATGAGTTTATCGCCACGCATACCCAGGGTTTTGAAGCGTTAGCCGCCGATCTGGAAGCGACGTCTTGGGACGATATCGAAAAGGCAGGAGGGCTCAGCCGCGAAGAGCTGGAGGACGTTGCCATTGCCTACGCGAAATCGAACGCGACGATTGTCACCTATGGAATGGGTGTAACCCAGTGTGTTCGAGGGACCGCCAGTGTCCGTCTGATTGCGGATCTGTTGTTATTGCGCGGCAATATCGGCAAACCCGGCGCAGGCATCTGTCCTTTGCGTGGGCATTCGAACGTGCAGGGGAACCGGACGGTCGGCATCACTGAAAAGCCGTCCGGCGCCTTCCTCAAGCAAATCGAAGACGTGTTCGGGTTCAAGCCGCCCGAGGCGCACGGGCACGACGCGGTCAGAGCAATGCAGGCAATGATCGACGGCTCGGCCAAGGCCCTGATTTGTTTGGGCGGAAACTTCGCTGCTGCGTTACCCGATTCAGGGCAGTCCTTTCCCGCGATGGGCAAGCTCGATCTGAGCGTCCATCTCGGCACCAAGCTCAATCGTTCGCACCTGCTGGTGGCAAAAGAAACGTACGTGCTGCCTGTTGTGGGCCGCACGGAACTGGATATCCAGGCGACCGGCCGGCAATCCATTACGGTCGAGGATTCCATGTCGATGGTCCACGCTTCTTCGGGCAAGCTGACACCCGCGTCCGAACACCTGCTATCCGAGCCGGCGATCATCGCCGGTATTGCGAGAGCAACGTTGCCGAACAGCAAGGTGGCATGGTCGGACCTGGTTGCCGACTACGACAGGATTCGGGACTTGATCGAACAAACCGTGCCGGGATTCGACGCCTTCAATGAACGGATCAGGGTACCGGGAGGATTCCGTATGCCGCTTCCCCCGACTGAACGTGTGTGGCCCACACCGTCAGGAAAAGCGATGTTTTCAATATACGAGGGGGTAAAGGAAGACGCAGCCGTCTACGGTGCTGAAAACGTGCTCCGCCTCATTACGATGCGCAGTCACGACCAGTACAACACCACCATCTATGGTTTGGACGATCGTTACCGAGGTGTGTTCGGCCGGCGCGATGTGCTGTTTATGAACGAAGACGATCTTGCCGAGCAGGGACTTGAACACGGTGATCTGGTCGACATCGAGACGGTTACGTCGTCGGGCAGACAGCTTCGCTTGAAGAACATCACTGCGATCGCGTACAGCATCGCGAAGGGCTCGGTCGGGGCCTATTACCCAGAAGCCAACGTGCTGGTACCACTCGACTACATTGACAAGGATAGCGGCACGCCTTCGTACAAGTCTATCCCGGTGCATGTTCTGCGCTCAGCCGGAACTTGATTTCGGGCAAGCTTGACGGTCGGTCGACTGAGCGGGCGCGTTCAGTCGATCGAAATGTGGGAGGCCGGGGTCGAACGCTGTCTTTGCCGGGAACATGCAACGACAATTTCGCGCCCGGGATTGCCGCACAAACCTTCAATTGCCATTAGATCGATTTAACCGGGCTTGCGTCGTCGTGCTCGGTGGGCCGCGTAGCTATTGTGCCGCCCATGGCACTCGTCTTTACGCAAACACCACTAACACCTGGAGTGATTGATCAATCATGGAAATCTTCGATGCATTCCACCTTGCCAGGATGCAGTTTGCGTTCACGGTCTCGTTTCATATCATTTTTCCCGCGATCAGCATTGGTTTGGCGAGTTTCCTCGCCGTCCTGGAATGGCGCTGGTTGCTGACCGGCGACACAGCTTACAAGGACATGTTTCTCTTCTGGTCGAAGATCTTCGCGGTCGGCTTCGGGATGGGCGTCGTCTCCGGTGTGGTGATGGCCTATGAGTTCGGCACTAACTGGAGCGGATTTTCGAGCGTGGCTGGCAACATCACGGGGCCTTTGCTGACCTATGAAGTGCTGACGGCGTTCTTTCTCGAGGCCGGCTTTCTCGGCGTCATGCTGTTCGGGTGGCAACGCGTCAGTCCACGCGCACACTTCTTCGCCACGCTCATGGTTGCGGTGGGTACGCTTATTTCGACTTTCTGGATTCTCGCGTCGAATAGCTTCATGCAGACGCCCCAAGGATTCGCCGTCGAGAATGGCCGTATCGTGCCTGTCGACTGGATGAAAATCATCTTCAATCCGTCGTTCCCATATCGCCTCGCGCATATGACCATCGCCGCGTTCATCGTCGCGGGGTTCATCGTTGCCGCTTGCGGCGCATGGCATCTGTTGAAAGGCCGGCGCGACAAACCGGTCAAGCGTAGCTTCTCAATGGCGCTGTGGATCCTGCTTTTCCTGGCGCCGATACAGATCGTCGTTGGCGATGCGCACGGCCTGAACACCCGTGAATATCAGCCAGCCAAGATCGCTGCAATCGAAGGGCTGTGGGAAACCGAGCACGGTGGCACCGCCCTCAATCTGGTCGGCCTGCCCGACATGGACGCGGAGGTGACGCGATATGCGATCCAGATACCACACTTGGGCAGCCTTATCCTGACGCATAGCTGGAACGGAGAAATCCGCGGCCTGAAGGAGTTTCCGCCGCAGGACCGCCCGTACTCGCCGATCATATTCTGGACCTTCCGGATCATGGCAGGTCTCGGCATGCTGATGCTGTTGACTGCGCTGCTTGGCCTGCTGCTCAGAGTGCGCGGTCATCTCTACGAGACTCGGTGGTATCAGCGTTTCGTGCTGTGCATGGGGCCTTCTGGAATTGTGGCGCTGTTGGCTGGGTGGATAACGACGGAGGTCGGCCGCCAACCCTGGACGGTCTACGGCGTCCTGCATACCGCCGACTCGCTGTCGCCGATCAGTTCGCAGCAAGCAGGCGTTTCATTGCTGATCTTTGTGCTGGTGTATTTCCTGGTGTTCGGTACGGGCGTCTATTACATGATGAAGATGATGAGACGCGGACCGGAAGAGCACATAGAGCACCGCGAGTCCCGCAAGCATCCTGTCTTGCGCAATCGTCCACTCCACGCACTGGAAGGAGAGTAACGCCATGCAAATCGATCTTCCTGTCGCGTGGGCGGCAATTATCGGACTCGGGGTTTTCATCTACGTGATGCTGGACGGCTTCGATCTGGGCATCGGTCTGCTGTTTCCGTTCTTCGAGGCGAAGGGTGACCGGCAAGTGATGCTCAACACCATCGCGCCGGTCTGGGACGGTAACGAGACGTTCCTCGTGCTCGGCGGCGCGGGGCTCTACGGGGCGTTCCCAGTGGTCTATTCGACGCTCCTGCCTGCGAACTATTTGCCGCTCATCCTGATGGTCGTGGGCCTGATTTTCCGCGGCGCGGCGTTCGAGTTGCGTGCCAAGGCCACCCGGACCCAGCATGCCTGGGATATGGCTTTCATTGGCGGGTCCGCGCTTGCGGCGCTGTGTCAGGGCATTGTGCTGGGATCGCTGCTGCAAGGCATCAAGATCGTCGATGGCCGTTTCGCCGGTGGTCCGTTCGATTGGCTCTCACCGTTCAGCCTGTTCTGCGGGATCGGCGTGCTCATCACGTACGCGACGCTCGGCTGCGGCTGGCTCATCCTGAAGACCGATGGTGAACTGCAGCGCAAGATGCGCGAGGTGATGCGGCCGCTCGTGATCATCCTGCTTGGGGTGGTGGCCGCCGTGAGTCTCTGGACCGTGATCGGCTTGCCGGCGGTAGCGTTTCGCTGGTTCGGGAGCGGCAATCTCGGCTGGTTCCTGCCGGTGCCGATTCTTGTCATCGCCTGTGTATGGGGCGTGTTCCGGTCGCTGCGGCTGAAGCACGAAGCTATCCCGTTCCTTCTCACGCTCGCGCTGTGCTTTCTCGGCTACAGTGGCTTGCTCATCAGCATCTGGCCGAACATCGTGCCGCCGTCCCTGACGATCTGGGAGGCCTCGTCGAGTCACTCGAGTCAGTTGTTCGCGCTGGTCGGCACCGTGATTGTGCTTCCGATCATCCTCGTCTACAACGGCATGCAGTACCGCGTATTCCGGGGCAAGGTGCGGGAAGGGGACGTCGGCTACCACTGAAGGTGACGGCGCAATCAGACTACTAAAAGAGCACATCATGATAGTAAGACCAGGGGAAAACTGGTTCCGATTGCTGTTTGTCTGGAACGGTTCCGTGTTGCAGTCGATTATTCCGCAGCTGGTCTTCATGGCGATTGTTAGCAGTGTTGCTGTCCTGACGCAAGGTCGCATTTTCGGCGAGAAGATTCCACTGAATACCGCGCCGTTCACCTTATTCGGCCTCGCGCTCGCGATCTTCCTTGCGTTCCGCAATAACGCAAGTTACGAGCGGTTCAATGAGGCGCGCCATCTCTGGGGCAACATCCTGATCTCGGCGCGCGCGCTGACGTCGCAAATGCTGTGTTACGTCCCACGCGGCGATCACAACGTTCAAGTGGCCCATACACTGATTGCGTGTGTGTACGCGCTGAAGCACCAGTTGCGCGGGACCGACCCGACGCCTGATCTCCTGCACTTTCTCGGACGCACGCGAACCGAGGCCTTGCAGCACACCTGCTACAAACCGACGGCGCTGCTCAATGACGTTCGTCGTGACTTCGCCGATCTGCAAGTTCGGGGCTTGATGTCGGATACGACCCTCTGGATGGCCGATGTGCAAATCAACGAGTTGGGAAGGACGGTAGGAGGATGTGAGCGGATCGCATCCACGCCTATCCCCTTTGCCTACAGTGTGTTGCTGCATCGCACTGTTTACGCCTATTGCGTTTTGCTGCCGTTCGGTCTCGTCGATTCGACAGAGTTCTTCACTCCTCTTCTTTGCGTGTTCATTTCTTATACGCTCATTGCGCTGGAGGCGATTGCCAGTGAAGTCGCCGAGCCGTTCACTACCGCGCCGAATGCGCTGGCGCTCGACGCCATGACCCGCAACATCGAACGATCGATTCTCGAACTGTGTGGAAATGAACTGCCCGCCGAGGTCAAGCCGGTGAGCCCTTATCAACTGACGTAAGGTTTCTCCATGGACGTATCCGATGATCGTGCTCACCAGAAACTGTACTCTTGAAATTCGGCACGGACTGCACGTCCGGTGCTTAGGGCTGACACACCGTCACGTCCGAGGGTCATTCACGAGTTGGCCTTCTAATCACGACGATGACCGCCATTGCTCCGTCCTCTATCGCATTCCGCACACCTCCGGATAGATTGTGAACATCAACCATCCACAAATACCGGCCGATACGGCATTGCGCCATCGCTTATCCGCCGGCGGCACCGCGTCCACGCTTGACAAGCTCAATCGTCCACTGCGGGATTTACGTTTGTCCGTTATCGATCGATGCAACTTCCGGTGTACGTATTGCATGCCGCGGGGCACCTTCGGCGCAGACTATGCGTTCCTGCCGTCTTCGGAGCGCCTATCGTTTACGCAGATCGTCAAGCTCGCGGAAGCATTCGCTTCGCTCGGAGTTGAGAAAATACGCATCACCGGTGGCGAGCCGCTCTTGCGGCGGGGGCTCGAATCCCTTATCGAACAGCTCGCGAAACTGACGACTGAGGGCGGCAAACCGATGGAACTTGCGCTCACGACCAACGGCTCTCTGCTCGCCGCGAAGGCGCGGTCACTGCGCGACGCCGGCCTCGGCCGCGTGACAGTGAGCCTCGATGCTTTGGACGCCGCTGTGTTCCGTCGGATAAGTGACGTCGACATGCACGTGTCCCAGATACTGGACGGGATCGAGGCGGCGCGTGCGGTGGGACTTGGACCGATCAAGGTCAACGCGGTGATCGAGCGAGGCGTCAATGAGGACCAGATCTTGCCGCTCGTTCGGTTGTTCAGGAACACCGGCGTAGCCGTCCGTTTTATCGAATACATGGACGTCGGCGGCGCTGGTGAATGGTCGAACAAGAAGGTGGTCACGGCTCGCGAGACGCGGCACATCGTCGAGTCGGAGTACCCTTTGATCCCCATTGTCGTTCACGAACAAAGGGGTACCGCTGTTAACTATCGCCATGCCGACGGCTCAGGCGAAGTCGGATTCATTGCTAGCGTATCGCAACCCTTTTGTGGTTCGTGTTCGCGCGCCCGCGTCTCGGCCGACGGCAAATTTTATTCATGCCTTTTTGCCACGCATGGTACGGACTTGGGGCCCTGGCTCACCGACACAGCCTCAGTTGAGCAGCTGGCAACGGCCATTCGCAGCCGGTGGATCGATCGCGACGACCACTACTCCGAGCTTCGCTCAACGCAACACAGGTCGGGATCGGGAAAAGTCTACCCCACAGTTCGCATGTCGCTTGTCGGCGGCTGACCCCAAGCCAGCCCTTTCGATGCAGACATGGACTAGAGAGTCGCCATGACAACGTCGCTGCCCCTTGATCGCGCACGGCTTTCGCACACCGACGACAATGCAAGCAATTCAACACATCAGCAGGTCACAAACCCATCAGGCTGTGAGGTGCGTGTCTTGCAGCCGCCAACCGACATGCAGTGGAGAAGTGAGTGTCACTGACTTATAGGAGGGATACCGTGTCACCAAAAAGCCTTGAGCCCAGTAAAACGTTTCGCAACAGCCTGTTATGGTTCGTCGCATTGTGGTTGCTCGGAGTCACTGGAGCGGCTCTACTCGCGTTACCGTTCCATCTTATGGTCGCTGCCGCAATGCGCCACTAAGCCGCTTCTCCCGACTAGAGGCGCGGCCGGCGTGGCCGATTGAGAGGCAGACGGCTCGCGGGTATCAATAGCAAGGAACAAACCGCTAGGGCGAGTGGTTCCATCGGGGACACGATGCCTCCCCACTGCGGTGGATGCCAGCGATCGCTGGTTGCCTAGCACAGGCAAGTGGAGACGGCGATGGACATTGAAGCTGCAAAGGCGCATTCGAATGTAGCACTATTGTTGACGCTGTCGGGCGGCTTTCTCGACGCGTTTACCTTTCTGGGACACGGCAAGGTCTTCGCCAACTCGATGACCGGCAACATCGTGCTGCTGGCGGTCAATCTGGCCACCGGTGACTGGCACCAGGCGTCGAGGCATGTTCCGCCGCTCGTTGGCTTTGCATGCGGAATTCTGGCGGCGCATCTGTTGCAATTGATGTCGCCGCGCTGGGTACGTCAGCCGGCCATCGCTGCACTCATATTCGAAATCGTATTTCTAGCGGCGGCAGCGCTGAAAGGGCTGCCCGAGTTCTGGTTAATACCCGGCATCTCGTTCGTCGCGACGCTACAAACGATGTTCTTCGTGCGGTCTGGAACGGTGACCTACACGTCGGTAATGACCACCGGCAATCTGCGGCGCTGCGCACAACTCTTCTTTGAATCGACAATACCGAGATGGGACTCCGCAAGGTTGCGCGATGCAGCCATGCTTGGCGCGATCAGCCTCAGTTTTGCGCTTGGCGCTATGGTCGGTGGTTTAGCCACACAACACCTGCATGACACCGCGTTATGCGCCCCTGCGGCCTTCCTGTTAGTCGCATTGCTCGACATCTGCCGGCGAGTTTTCACAAACCGGGCGACGTACGTATGAAAACGCGCATCTCGGCCTGATGGCCGGGTTTTATACCGCATAAAGCATCGTATGCGGCCAATTAAGGATGCGGGTCAGAGTTGTGGCTCAAGCCGGGTGACCTAGCGCAGTTCGAATAGCATGCTCCAGGGACGCAGCGCGGCGTAGCCGTCGACGGTCTGTGCGAGTGGGATACGTCGGAACAGCCAGGTGAGGTATCGGGACGGATCGATGCCGCTGGCTTTTTGTTGACTCGACCAGCGAGTAATGACGCTCACAAGCGGGTGCACTAGCAATAGCGTTGGCAAACAGGAAGTTTTTGCGTGCGGCGACGAATGTAGGGAGCTCGCGCCGACTGTTATAGACGGTACCTGTGCGAGACACCAAAGTGATGCCTTTCATTTCTGGTTTGATGGGCACCCCTTTGTCACAGTCTGAAGAGAAGAAGCCGGGTACCTGAACGGGGCGCCCGAATTACCTCCGGGAGCTCCGTGAACGACTGGTCGCAGCAGCTTGCGACCTGGGCGTATCAGTCGCGAAGCTGGCTCGGGAAAATGGCATCAACGCGAACATGCTGGTCACCTGGCGATGGCCATATCTGGCCGAGCAGCAAGGGGCGTCCGCTGGGCCCATTCCGGTTGCCCTTGTAACCGACACGCATGCGGAGGTAGTTGCATCATCTCCGGTAGAACGTAAGCACCCGACCAGTGCCGTAGCTTAGATTGTTGACAGTGGATATGTGAGCGGCTCTAGCGTATGGGTTCAGCGTTCGCGGAGGGCGGTAACGACGACGCGCAGACCCGATCTGGCTATACATTCCGGCCGCGCGTCCGCCGCGGGAGTCGGCACCGGTGAACAGGTAGTTATGCGAATGACCACTCCGCGCAGCGCCCGTTCTGCGATCAGGTTGTCAATTTTCGCAAGGCCGTCATCGTAGTAGTAGCCCAGCGACAGCCAGCGATTGAGCGCGTACCAGATCGCCCAGGTCGTATAGGATTTCGCGGAGAGCGTGACAAGCGTAGCTTCGAACCAGCATTTCAAGTCGTCGAGCAGCGCCACAGCTTGCGTTTGTCGACACGCTTGATTGATACGGCTGCCCGCCCTAGTCCATAGTGGCGCGCACCGGCCAACCAGATCACCTTGTGACCTTCACCTTCTGGGCGACGAGTTGCGTGCAAAACTGGCGAACCGTATCGAGCACTGGCGCCTGAGTTCGCGCCGCCAGCGTGATGAACGCATAGGGAGCGTCAATGTCGAGTGGCCTGTCGAGGTCCAACAACACCAACTCGCCTTTTTCGAGCCAGTTTCGGGCGGTGCCCAATGCGCCGAGAAACACCGCGTCGGTCGCGCTGACAGCATCGATCAATGCCGCGACAGAATCCGACGATGCGCGCAGCAGCTGGGACGCGTGGGCGGCCGGACCGAATTGCTGAACCAGCGTGCGCGTTGCCTCGTCGCTCAGCATGGTTGAGACGACGGGATATTGGACGATCTCGTCGAACCGTACTTTCTGCTGCCGGACCAGCGGGTGCCCGCGTCTGCACATGAACCCGGATTGTGCCGTGCCAATCAGCTCGATCTGAAGATCGTCCTGCGGACGCACCGCGCGCGAATGGACCAGTAGCGCATCGAGCGCCCGTTCCCGCAACGCAGCGAGCTGCAAGTCGGGGCTCGTGGTCGACAGATGCACACAGACCTGAGGGTAATGGGTCAGCATGTAAGAAAGCAGCGGCCCCGCAAACATTGCGTTCGGTGCGTACCCCAGGCCCAGGTTGATCACGCCACCGTCGCCGCGGCTCAACAGTTGGACCATGCGCTTGATGTCGACGGTTTCCGCAACGATCCGTCGCGCTTTCTCGGCGACCGCTGCGCCGAAAGGCGTGAGTTCGTTGCGCTTGCCGATCCGGTCGATCAGCGGTGTCCCCAGATCCTGCTCCAGCATCTGGATGCTGCGACTCAGCGCGGGCTGGGTGAGATGCAAAAGCTCCGACGCCCGGCTGAACGAACCCGTGTCCGCCACCGCCAGAAAATGCACGAGATGGTGCAAGTTCATCCCCGAATCCTCCTTTACGGTCGTCATGTATCAGACAATGTAATGATAATCAAAAAAACAATGCATTGGACACGTGAATTTCGGATTTTTACCCTCTTGGTCATGGTGTGAAGTCAATTCAATTCCAATGACAGGAGGACACGTGAAAATCAGTCGCTATAGATGGGTCATCGCCACGCTGCTATCGATCCCGTTGTTCGCGTGCGGTGGCGGCGGTTCGAAATTGAGTGCGCCGGCGTCCGCGGTACAAACGAATCAGGGCTTCGTGACTGGCGTACAGAAGGCGGACGTGATGTCCTATCTGGGCATTCCGTATGCGCAGCCACCAGTGGGCGCCTTGCGCTGGCGTCCACCGCAGCCGGCTGCCCAACGCAGCAGCCTTCTCGCCGCTACCGCGTATGGCAATGCGTGTCCGCAGTCGACTGCGAACAATGACATTTCGGCCAACCAGATTTCAGAAGACTGCCTGTATCTGAACGTGCAGGAGCCTGCGTCGACGAAGGCATCGAGCAAGCTGCCGGTGCTCGTCTATATCCATGGCGGCGCATTTACGATCGGCTCCGGCGCGCAGGTCGACGGCAGCACCATCGCGAGCAAAGGCAACGTGGTGTACGTGTCGTTCAACTACCGGCTGGGTGCCCTAGGCTATCTCGCCAACGCCGCGCTGCAGGCCAATACTCAGGATCCCAATCTCGGCAATTTCGCCGTCCTCGATCAACAGGCCGCGCTTCAGTGGGTGCATGACAACATCGCGGCATTCGGCGGCGATCCGAACAACGTGACGGTGTGGGGACTCTCGGCGGGCGCCACCTCGACCTTCACGCTGCTCGAATCGCCGTTGTCGAAGGGACTGTTCAATAAAGCCGTGATGGAGAGCGGCGGTGGCGGTCCATACTCCAATCTGGCGCCGACCGCTGCCACCGCGCAGGCCGACACGTTCATTGCAACCGTGGGATGCTCGGGCGCATCCGACGTCGTGGCATGCCTGCGCTCGAAGACCGCAACCGATATCGTCACCGCGCAAGCCGCGGGCAAATGGCGCCCCACCGTGGATGGCCATGTCGTCACGCAGGTGCCGTCGCTTGCGTTTGCCGCGGGCACCTTCAACCGGGTGCCGGTGATGATCGGCGGTGTCTACGACGAGGGAACCCTGTTCGTTCCGCCGAGCTTGCCAGCGCAATACTATCTTCCTGCTCTGGCCTCACTTGCTCCGCCCGGCTACGACATGACACAGATCGATGCTGCGTATCCACTGGCGAACTATGCGGTCCCTGCACAGGGCTTCGCCCGCGCGATGGGGGATGCGATGTACGGATGCGGCAACAGTTCGCGCCGCGACGACCTGTCGCCCTGGGTTCCCGTGTACGGCTGGGAATTCACCGACCCCAGTCTGTCGTTCCCGAACAATCCGACTGCTTTCTACATGGGCTCGTCGCATGGTCTCGATGCGACGTACTGGTTTGGCGCCACGGATGTCGCGACAGCCAGCACGAATCCCGCGATGCAGGCCCTCGGCCAGAAGATGAAGCAATACCTCGCAAACTTTGCGTGGTACGGCAATCCGAACGGCAACGGCACCGATCCCACTTTGCCCAACTGGCCGCGCTATGCGGGCCCAACTGACCGGTCGATGGTCGAGCTGACGATCCCGACGATCACCGCTTCGAATACCGCCTTCGAAGCGACTCACAAGTGCAACACGCTGTGGGGAAAGGGTGTGTTTCCGCCGATCTATTGAAGCCGGCTCATTGCCGCAGGAACGGGTCTGACGTCCGCGCGGTGCCCTAAATTGGATGGATCAATGATTCAGAACGTAATCGACTATTTGATAACTGAGCGCGCGGGGATCATGTCCCGGCTCGACACCCTGCTACGCATTCCCAGCGTCAGTACTGAGCCGGCCTTCACGCCTCACATGCAAGAAGCCAGACTGTATCTTCGGCAACGCTTGTGCGAGATCGGCCTGGCGAATGTCCGCGAGTTGGACGGCGGGGGTGAGCCTGCGGTATTCGGCGAATGGCTCGGCGCGCCAGGTAAAGCAACCGTACTGATATATGGCCACTACGACGTGCAGCCAGCGGAGCCTCTCGAGCTGTGGCGTACACCACCATTCGAACCCACGCACGAGGATGGCCGCATCTATGCGCGAGGCGCATCGGACGTTAAGGGTTCGACCACTATCGCATTGGAAGTCATTGCCGCGTTCCTCAAGGTTGCCGAAGGTTGTCCGGTGAATGTGAAGGTTTTTCTCGAAGGCGAGGAGGAGACCGGAAGTCCTTCGTTGAGAACCATCATCGAGCGGCACAGCGAACTGCTGCGTGTCGATGCTGTGCTATCGGCAGATGGCGGCCGCGCCAGTGCGACTGTCCCCACCATCAACACGGGAGCGCGCGGGAGCGGCCAACTGGAATTTCGCGTGCACACGGCGAGCAAGGATCTGCATTCTGGACGCTATGGCGGCTGTGTGCGAAATGCCTTGCATGAAATGGCGGCACTCGTCGCCTCGTTGCACCGGCCGGATGGCACGGTGGCTGTTCCCGGGTTCTATGCGGGCGCTTGCGAACCGACCTCGCGTCAGAAGGCAGACACGGCAGCGTTTCCGTTTGACGCCGACGCCTTCTTCGACGAGATCGGCGGGCGCAATCATGGCGAGCCTGGCTACAGTGTGCGCGAGCAGATCACGCTTCGACCCGCGCTCGACGTGAACGGAATGTGGGGTGGTTACACTGGGCTCGGCGGCAAGACGATCATTCCGAATACCGCAAGTGCGAAGCTTACGGTGCGGATCGTGGAGGGGCAGACCTCGGAAGAGGTTTTACAGGCAGTCGTTCGGCATTTGCTTGGAACATGTCCAGATGGCGTCGAGCTCGAGATAGTCAGCCAGTTCAACGGTGCCCCCGCCTCCACCCTGGACGAAGCTCATCCGCTCGTGCGTGCAGCGGAAGTCGTGCTGCAAAGCGAGTTCGGCCAAAAGCCTATCCACGTGCGTCTGGGGGCAAGTGTGCCGATAACGGCCGTCTTCAAGGAGATGCTGGGCGTCGATACGCTGATGTTCGGCTACAACCTGCCTGACGAGGATGTCCACGCGCCGAACGAATTCTTTCGCGTGCGCTCGATTGACGAAGGAGTTCGCGGATGGGCCTTACTCCTCGATGAATTGGGCCGCTTCTCGCAAGAGGCGTTTAACAAGGACTGACACGACTGATTTGTCACTCCGACCTAAGAGACAGAAATGCGAAATGAACTAACACACCTATCGGCCTGCCAGCCACGCGCCATGTCGCGAACGAGTCTGCTGGTTGCGACGACCATCGGCAATGCGTTGGAGTTCTTCGACTTCACAGTGTTCGGCTTCTTTGCGATCGTCATAGGGAAAAACTTTTTCTCTCCTCTGAATGCACAAGGCCAGTTGTTGTTGTCGGCAACAACCTTCGGCGTCGGCTTTTTGATCCGACCGCTTGGCGGCGTCCTGATCGGCATTTATGCCGATCGCGCCGGACGTCGCGCCGCGATGACGCTCACCCTGTCACTGATGGCACTGGGCGCCTGCATGGCTGGCCTCGCACCGACCTACGCTGAGGTCGGCATTGCTGCTCCATTGATCATGATCCTGGCACGACTGATTCAGGGCTTCTCCGCAGGCGGAGAGGTTGGACCGTCGACAGTTGTTTTGCTGGAGTACGCGCCGTCCGGCTCGCGCGCCTGGTACACGAGCTGGCAGCTCGCGAGCCAGGGCATCGGCATTGCCCTTGGCGCGGCCTCCGCGACGCTGCTCTCCTATGTCCTGTCTCACGAAGCACTGTACGCCTGGGGATGGCGGATTCCGTTTCTCTGCGGGGCCGCGATCCTGCCTGCCGGCATTCTGATTCGTCGTCGTCTCGGCGAGCTCGAACGCTCCCCGCGTGCCGCTGCGCGAGGCGAGGGGCATCGGCCGTTGCGTGCGTTATTGCGTGGACACGGCAGGAATCTGCTTGGCGGGATCCTGCTGTTGATGGGCGGGACCATCACGGCATACATGGTGATCTTCTTTATCCCAACCTATGCTGTGCATGAATTGAAGCTTGGTGAAGCGGGGTCGTACGCGTGCGCTCTCGCAAGCGGTGTCCTCCTGGCTGTGTTGTCGCCGCTGGCCGGGAAAATCGCCGATGCGGTGGGACGTACCATCCCGATCCTCGCCGGCAGAGTCCTATTGATTGCCAGTCTTTACCCCGCTTATGCGTGGCTCAGCAGCGCGCCCAGTGTGACGCGGCTTTTCATTGTGATGGTTATTCTGATCGTGCCTTACACGATTCAGGGCGCGCCTTCCGTCACCTTGATCCCTGAGTTGTTTCCGAAGTCCATCCGCGTCACGGCGACCGGCACGGTCTACAGCCTTGCTGTGGCCGTCTTCGGAGGCCTGACGCAACCTGCCGCCCTATGGCTTGCCGATTTCACCGGGAGCCGGTTCGCCCCCGCAATAGCGATCACCGCCGGTCTCGTGCTGTCTACTTTTTCGCTACTGATCATCCGGCCGCACATCGAGGATGGCGCGGACGGCTGAGCCTCAAACGTGATGCACGCGTTAAGTCGCGGGAATCGGCTACCTCCATCATTTTAAATGAATATTAATAAGTAGTACATATGTTGGTTGGTAGCGGGACGAGAAAATCATTAAATTTTTTCATGAAACTGGAGATCGAGTTGAACAAAAAAAGTCTGATCATGGCATTGGTCGTCGCACTCCCGGCAATCGCTCAGGCTAGGGGTCCGTCACTCTCTATGGGGTCATCGACGAGGGCATCAATTACCAATCCAACGCGGGAGGGAAGGCGCTCTACAACCTTTCGAGCGGGGTGATCCAAGGCAGCCGGTGGGGCCTGAAGGGCAGGGAGGACCTCGGCGGAGGCAATGCCGCCGTTTTCGTGCTGGAAAATGGCTTCGACATTAATACAGGGGCACTCGGTCAAGGTGGCCGTATGTTCGGCAGACAGGCTTTCGTGGGTCTTTCGTCGAACAGCTACGGTATGTTGACGTTAGGCCGCCAGTACGATTCGGTCGTGACCTCGCTGGGCGATTTTGCAGCGGGAGATCAGTGGGGCGGCTACATCACCGCTCATCCGGGCGACCTGGATAACTTCAACAATACTATCCGAACCAACAACGCGATCAAGTACACGAGCGTTAACTACGGGGGATTTTCCTTCAGCGGGACGTATGCCTTGGGCGGAGTAGCCGGCTCGCTTACCGGCAATCAGGTCTGGGCGCTTGGAGTTAACTATGCGCGAGGTCCAATCCGTCTTGGCGCCGCTTACCTGAAGGCCCGCACACCGAATGCGGGATTCTTCAGCAACAGTAGCTCGGCAGCCGTAACACCGGCCACCGTTGCATTGAGTTCTCCGGTGACGACCGGCTTCGTCTCTGCGCATAGCTATAGCGTGGCCGCCGCCGCTGGCTCGTATACGTTTGGTAACACCACGCTTGGGGTGACTTATTCGAATATTCGCTATGCTGATCTAGGCGATTTGTCGACAGGCGCTAATCCCCACGGGTACTCGGGCAATGCAGTTTTCAATAACGTCGAAGCGAATGCAAGCTACCACTTGACGCCTGCGCTTCTTTTGGGCGCGGCCTACAACTATACCAACGGTGGCAGCGTTTTGAGCGCGACGGGGAAAAAGCCAAGCGCCACTTACCATCAGGTATCGCTAGGTGCCGATTATTTCCTCTCGAAGAGAACCGATCTTTACATTATTGGGCTGTATCAGAAGGCGTCGGGTGTCGATTCGCGCGATGTGACTGCGGTCGCTGCCGTCAACCTGCTCACGCCATCGAGCAATGATCACATGGCGGTTGTGCGCCTCGGCATTCGGCACAAGTTCTAACGAACCAGCCGGGAGACATTCAGGCAGTTGCAGTCGTGTCTCCCAATGATGCCTCACCAGGGTAACGTATGTGCAGGAAACGAAATTTTGTGGTGACTTTCACCAGACTGTGATGGCAACGACAGAAACTCAAAGCGGGCGACGCGTCCGGCTGGGTGCCGGCGCCGGCTTCTCGGGCGATCGTATCGAACCGGCCGTCGAACTGGCGATGCACGGCAAACTCGACTATCTGATCTCCGAATGTCTTGCCGAGCAGACTATTGCAATTGCCCAGCAAGCGAAGCGAAGGGATCCGCAACTCGGCTATGACCCGTTCGCCTGCGCTAGACGCGCATGGCAAATCGATCAGTGCTGCGTTGCTTGGCATGACAATTCCGAACCCAGACTAATTCCGATGATTAGGGCATGAAGAAAGCCAGTGAGGAATAAATAACCGACTCTTCTGCTTCTAGTCTGGGCGACAGCCACTCGAAAGCGCATGTTCAATTTTCACAAGACAAAAATCGTGAAAGCAAATCTTCAGCAACGACGCGGTTTTATGGCAGGACTGGCGGCAGGCGGATTGAGCGCACTGACCCTGTCGGCTTGCGGCGGGAGCGCAGTCGCTAATGCAAGCGCGACATCCCAAGGGCTTCCCATTGTTATTCTGGTTCATGGATCCTGGCACAGCTCCTTTTGCTGGGCTCGAGTACTTCCGTTACTGACTGCACGGGGAGTACGTCCGCTACCTATCGATCTGCCACGGACCGGCTTGAATGTGCGCTTCCCTGCATCGTGGTACGCAAGGCCTTTTGATCCCACAGCCTACGCCGACGAAGTCTCACCCCTAGCTGCCACCACGTTGGCCGACTACAGCAACAGCGTTGGATCGCTTATAGATGCCCTGCATGCCGCCGGACAAGGGCCGATATACGTGCTCGGGCATAGCCTTGGTGGTGCAACGGTCAACGCGGTCGCCGAGAGTCGTGCTGCGAAATTGGCAGGCGTGCTTTACCTGTCGGCCCTCTTGCCACTGCCCAACCAGTCGCTTCTCAATACGATCGCTCGTCCAAGCCTCGCCACTTCACGAGTGGTGCAAGGTCTGGCTGGTGCTATTGCGGTGGGGCCAAACGTTCAGGCAGCGCGGATCGATTCCAACACGCCCGATCCTGCAGTGCGAGCGGCAATACAAGCAACCTATTGCGCGGATGTGTCGGAAGACGATTTTCTGGCGTGGCTGAATCTGCTGGTGCCAGACGATCCCACCGACCTCTATGCAACGGCGATTCCACTGACGGCAGCCGGCTACGGTAGCCTCAAACGCGGCTACATAAAATGCACGGCAGACGAAGCAGTGGTGCCCGCAGCTGCCGACGACATGATTGCTGCGATGGATGCATCGGGAATCGGCGGAAAGACCATCGTTCAGGAGATCAACAGCAGTCATTGTGCATTTCTCTCGCAACCGGCTGCGCTTGCCAGCGCGATTGTCAACTTCGTGTCGTAGTGCGTTTGCAGCGTTGCCTTCGTCTTTCCCGTTTGACCGGCAAAATGGGGATCAAGTTGTTCCTGCGCATTCCGATGTACGCCGGTGAGCCGATTCTTAGCCTCAGCGAAGAATTTCATGCAGGCGAGCAAGCAAACAAACAAGATCAATCTAATGGTGTCCACGTACGTTGGAGTCCATGTGTGGCGGAATCCGGTCGAGAAAGCATGCAGTGCGGCCGCTGACAAGGTTCGGGACGCCATGATCGGCCTGAAGATCGCCGCGCCCTCTGGAGTAGTCGAAACGTCGTCGGGGACAGGCTCGTATCGGTGTGTGAGCGTGCACGCAACACTCAACCCGTCGCGCCTGAATGTGCCCAACGGCTCGAGGGAGCCAAGAAAGCACGAATGGCACGAGGGGTACGTATCGCCGACGACGCCACTGACGTGAATCGTGCACGAAGGCCCGCCAACCTCCATCTGACGTTCGGGCGGTCAGCTTAAAAGGAATAGACCTGCCGCACGTAACGATCAGAACCGTCTGCGCGACGAACACGATAGCAGCCTCTCCGGGTTCATTCGGCAGCAGCACGCATTACAGCGGCGCGGCTTCAACCGTCAGCATTCGAGGCAGTTCGTACGGTTTGCCTTTTACGAAGCCTGCCTCGCCCGTCGGCCACCCGGCTCAGCCGCGCTTTCCTCAAGCGCAAGCGCGATGAATGCTCGCGCTGCCGCGGTTCGATATGCGTCTTTGCGCAGTAGCAACGCAGCGGTTCGCTGCGGCGGCGCCGGTTCCATGTCCACCAGACACAGTTCGCTGTGCGCGCGTGCAATCGCGGCCGGTAGCAGCGTTGCGAGCGCGCTACGCTGCACGACCTCGATAGCCGCGCTGATCGAATTGACCTCCATCGCAATGCGCGGCGCGACGCCATTCTGTTTGCAATATCGATCGATGTAGTGGCGGGTAGCAAACTCTTCGTTGAGCAGCACGAGCGCTTCACTTTCGAACTCGCAAAGCGTCAACGCAGTGCGCTTCTTCGCATGCGGATGGGACTTGCCGACCACCATCGCCAGGGCTTCGACGAAAAGGACCTGGGTCTCGACGTCGGGGGAGTGCGTATCGTCGAACGCAATGCCGACATCAAGCGCATCTTCGTTCAACAACGTCTCCATTCGGTCCTGCGGCATTTCGAGGATGTTCAGCGTGATGTTCGGATAGCTGCGGTTGTACTTCTCCAGCAACGGACCGATCAGGTAAGCGGTGAACGTCGGGGTCATCGCGAGGCGAAGCGAGCCGCGGCTCAATTCCTGCACATCGTGGATCGCCCGCATGCCCGCCTCCAGGTCTTGCAGCGCGCGCTGCGCGTAGCGCACATAAGCCGTGCCGGCGTCGGTCAGCTGGATCGTCCGGCCGGACCGGTCGAGCAACTGCACGCGCAGCGTGTCCTCAAGCTGCCTGATCTGTTGCGACAACGTCGGCTGCGACACGTGCAGTGCCTCGGCCGCGCGCGTGAAATTGCGATGTTCCGCGACTGCCAGAAAGTAACGGATGTGCCGGAGCAGCATAGGACCTCCTCAAACTATTGGTATTGCCTATAGGGAAAATAATAAACTGGTCTTGGACACTATAGTTTGAGCGGTGCATTCTTCGTCCATCGGTTCGCAATAACCCCCGTGACTAACCCCGATGGAGCGAAGCATGCAAGAAATCATTGACGGCTTCCTGAAGTTCCAGCGCGACGCGTTTCCGCAGCGCTCTGAGCTTTTCAAGCTGCTCGCCACGAGCCAGCACCCGCGCACCTTGTTCATCTCGTGCTCGGACAGCCGGCTCGTACCGGAACTCGTCACGCAGCGCGAGCCGGGCGACCTGTTCGTGATCCGCAACGCCGGCAACATCGTGCCATCGTACGGCCCGGAACCGGGCGGCGTGTCCGCCACGGTTGAATACGCGGTCGCCGCACTCGGCGTCACCGATGTGGTGATCTGCGGTCACTCAGATTGCGGTGCGATGACGGCCATCGCCACCTGCAAGTGCATGGACCACATGCCGGCTGTGCGCAATTGGCTGCGCTATGCAGATTCCGCGAAAGTCGTGAACGAGGCGCGCGAGCACAGGAGCGAACGGGACCGGGTCGACTCGATGGTCCGCGAAAACGTGGTCGCCCAGCTTGCCAACATCAAGACTCATCCCTCCGTGCGGCTCGCGCTTGAACAAGGACATCTGGCCTTGCACGGCTGGGTGTACGACATCGAAACCGGCTCGATCGATACGCTCGACGGCACGACGAACCGCTTTGTTTCTCTCGCGGAAAATCCGCATGTTTGTGCAATCCCGGCTCGACTCAACCTCGCTGCCTGAACCACTGCTTTTCAACTTCATTCCAATTCAAGGAGCAAGATCATGACGCAATCTCAATATAGCCAGACCTCCCGTGAAGCCCTGACCGACGCGATCATCGACGCGAAGGTCCGCAAGAACCTGACCTTCGAGCAGATCAACGAAGGCACTGGCCTCAGCCTCGCGTTCGTCACCGCCGCGTTGCTCGGCCAGCATCCGCTGCCGGCGGACGCCGCCAAGGTCGTGGCCGACAAGCTGGACATGGGCGAAGACGCGGTGCGCCTGCTGCAGACGATTCCAGTGCGCGGCAGCATCCCGGGCGGCGTGCCGACCGATCCGACGATCTACCGGTTCTACGAGATAGTGCAGATCTACGGTTCGACGCTAAAGGCGCTGGTTCATGAGAAGTTCGGTGACGGCATCATCAGCGCAATCAATTTCAAGCTCGACATCAAGAAAGTCGACGATCCGGAAGGCGGCTCGCGTGCGGTGATCACGCTCGACGGAAAATATCTGCCGACCAAGCCGTTCTGAGCCGGATAGGGAGTCGTTCGTACGTGAACGACCCCACCAAATTGATCCCGAATACATATTAGGTAATTGAAGCCATGAAGGCTTCAGCCGCACTCGCCAAACTCTCTTCCTCGATGGAGAAAATCATGAAGATCCGCATTCTTGCCGCCCTTATCGTTGCAAGCGCTATCGCCGCTCCCGCTTTTGCAGACCCCGACGCTCCTGCGCTGACCCGCACACAGGTGCGCGCAGAACTCGTCCAGCTGCAAGCGGCTGGCTACGACCAGTCCCGCGGCGACGACGCAAACTATCCGGTCGAGATTCAGGCGGCCGAAGCGCGCGTCGCAGCGCAAAACGGTGGCTCAAGCGCCTATGGCGGTGTGGCTGCCAACGGTTCGTCGGCAGCTGGCGTCCGCAAGAGTGCCCATCATCTTGACAATGACGGCATGCAGCCGGTTTATTTCGGTCAATGACGGCAAGGCTGGATCGTGGGTGGACGGCGGCAGTGCTTTAGGTTGGCGATCGCATGCGAGCTTTGAGTGCCGGTCATCGTCCACAATTTGAAGGGGATCGGTCATTCGCTTACGTGGCGCGACTGACTCTTAATGTCGATAAGCGGCGTAATGCGCGAGTGAAGCGCTGCTCAGCCATTTCAAGGCTCGCTTCCGTCCGTGTTGTCGCCTCATCGCTCGCTCGAACAGACCCACAGCACCCTCCATCCGCTCCCGCTGTTCCCGCGCCGCCACCGCCGCCGCACCGACAAACCGGATGCAGGCGATCCCTGCGACCCGATTGGTCAGCCGTTCGGCCAGCACGTCTTCGCCCGCCTCAAGAAATGGGCGGCCCGCGGAAGTTAGCGTAGGAGGATAGGTGCTGCGGTCGATCAGTTCCGCGCCGACCCACTGTTCGAGCGATTTGATGCGGCGGCTAAGGCCCGACTGCGTGACGTTGCGAACGTCGGCAGCGCGCGAGAACGTGTGATGCCGCGCTACCGCGACGAAGTCCTCGATCTATTGAACTTCCATATGCTCCCTCCGCGCCACTCGCTATCTGGTCACGCCCGGCCGCGTCAGTGGAGAATCTTCGCGAGAAAGTCGCGCGCGCGATCCGACTTCGGATTCGCAAAGAATTCGTCTTTGCGGTCGTCTTCGATGATCAAACCCTTGTCCATGAAGATCACGCGATGCGCGACCTTTTTCGCAAAGCCCATTTCGTGCGTGACGCACATCATCGTCATACCTTCCCGCGCGAGTTCCACCATCACATCCAGTACTTCGTTGATCATTTCCGGATCGAGCGCCGATGTGGGTTCGTCGAACAGCATCGCGATCGGGTCCATCGACAGCGCGCGGGCAATCGCCACGCGTTGCTGCTGACCACCGGATAATTGGCCCGGAAACTTGTCGGCGTGCGCGCGCAGGCCGACGCGATCGAGCAGTTTCAGCCCTTTGACCGTGGCTTCGTCTTTCGAGCGGCCGAGCACCTTGATCTGCGCAAGCGTGAGGTTCTGTGCAATCGACAGATGCGGGAACAGCTCGAAGTGCTGGAACACCATCCCGACTTTCGAACGCAACTTGGACAGATTGGTTTTCCTGTCGCCGAGCGACTGTCCGTCGATAACGATCTCGCCTTTCTGGAACGGCTCGAGGCCGTTCACGGTTTTGATCAGCGTGGACTTGCCCGAACCCGACGGTCCGCACACCACGACGACTTCGCCCTTTTGAATAGAGGTCGAGCAGTTGCTCAATACCTGAAACTGACCGTACCACTTCGAGATGTTGTTGATGGACATCATATTGCCACTCGCCGTTGAAAATATCTGACCGATGCGGACGCCAGCGCGCAGATCACAAGATACGTCGCACCCGCAAACAGTGTCATTTCGATGCTGGTGCCGTCGCGATCGCCGACATTCGTCGCTGTGCGGAAAAAGTCCGCGAGGCTGATCACGTAGACGAGCGATGTGTCCTGAAACAGCACGATCGCCTGCGTCATCAGCAGCGGCACCATCGCTCGAAACGCTTGCGGCAAGATCACGTAGCGCATTGTCTGCGTGTACGGCAAACCGAGCGCGAGCGCGGCGTTGGCTTGCGCGCGCGGCACCGCCTGAATTCCGGCGCGAATGATTTCCGCGTAGTACGCGGCTTCGAACAGCGAGAACGCCACCAGTGCCGACGCAAGCCGCGTATCGAACGCACCGGACAAACCCAACACCGCCTGCAACACCTGCGGCACGATCAGGTAGAACCACAGCAGCACCATCACGAGCGGGATCGAACGGAATGTCGTGACGTAGGCACGTGCGAGCCACTGCAAGGGGCGAAGCGGAGAGAGGCGCATCAACGCGAGCACCGTGCCCAACGCCATACCCGCGGCGAGCGCCACCACCATGATTTTCAGCGTGATCAGCGCACCGAGCCACAACGTGGGCAACGCGGCGGGAATGCCGCTCCAGTCGAGACGATGCATTACTTGCCTCCGATAAAGCCGACAAGCCGCGTGCGCGCCTCGATACGCCGCATCACCTGGAGCACGACGATATTGATCGCGAAGTAGGCGAGCGTCACTGCGATAAACGACTCGTAGGTTTGCGCGGTGTAATCTACCAGCTGACGCGCCTGTGCGGACAGATCGAGCAGACCGATCGTCGAGGCGACCGCGGAGTTCTTGAATACGCTGACGAACTCCGAGGTCAACGGCGGCAGGATCGTCCGGAACGCGACCGGCAGCAGCACGTACCGATAGGTTTGCGATTGCGTCAGACCGAGCGCGAACGCAGCCGCGCGTTGCCCGCGTGGCAACGCAGCGATACCCGAGCGCACCTGCTCGCAGACCCGTGCGCCGGTGAACAGGCCGAGACACACGATCGACGACGAGAAAAACTGCACCGAAGGCGACAACGCCTTGAATGCATTGCCGGCCGGCGCAGGCAGCAGTTCGGGAATCACCAGATACCAGATGAAGAACTGCGCGATCAGCGGTACGTTGCGAAATAGCGCGACGTAGGCGGTGCCGAGCGAGGCGAGTCGTTTGTCGTCCATGGTGCGCAGCACGCCGAAAGCCGTGCCGACGATGAGCGCGATCACCCACGCGGCGAGCGACACGATCACCGTGGTCGCGAGGCCGGACAATAGCCAGCCGAGATAGGTCGTGGGCTCACCCGTTGAGACCGGGCTGAGCAGGATACTCCAGTTCCAGTGGTATTGCATGTGCCGATCCAGAATTCCATAGAGGACGCGACGCTAGCGCGTCCGTGTCGCTTCGCGGTCAATGCGCGATCAGTGCGCGTTTATTGAGCCTGTTACTGCGCATAATCGGGCTCGTCGCGATCGAGCTGTCGCCGAATGCTCGCGAGATGCTGGCGTGCACTGTCTCGTTCTCCTGCACGCATCTGCCGGTAGGTCTTCGCGGCGATGTCGGGATCGATGATCCTCAGCGGCTGTCCGGTCGACAGCGCGAGCCGCTGCACTTCGCATGCGCGTTCGAGGTAGTAGAGGTCGTCCCATGCTTCGGCGATCGTTGCGCCGACCACCATCACGCCGTGGTTCTTCAGGAACGCGACGTCCGCGTCACCGATCACGGCGGCAATGCGGTCACCTTCGGAACTGTTCATCGCGAGGCCGTTGAAGTCTTCGTCGACGGCGGTGCGGCCGTAGAACTTCAACGCGGTCTGCCCCGCCCACAGCAGCGGGGGTCCGTCCAGCATGGCCAGCGCGGTGGCATTCGGCATGTGAGTATGGAACGCGACCTTGATGCGCGGTTGCCGCAAATGCACACGCGCGTGAATGAAAAATGCGGTGATTTCGGGCACGCCGTCGCCCTGCACGACATTGCCGTTCATATCGCAAACGAGCAGCCTGGACGCGGTGATTTCCTCGAACGCGTAGCCGTATGGATTGACGAGGAACAGGTCGTCGCGTCCCGGTAATACGGCCGACAGGTGATTGCATACGCCTTCGTGCATGCCGAGTTTCGCCGCCATCCGGAAGCACGCGGCGAGTTCGATACGTGCTTCGCGAATCGCCGCCGTGTCCAGTTCGCCGGGTTCCACCTTCACACGTTCAGTTGCCTGGCTAGGAGTGAAGCCATGTGCCATTGCTTTCTACCTCGAGAATGGGAATTCGCGCCGCGCAGGCGAACTGCGCGGGGTTTTGCGTCAGTACGCGGCCTGGTCGTCGGGATGCGCGTAGAGCTCGCGCAGTTGCGGCGTCATCGCGAAGTTGAAGTTGATCTCCTTCGGCGGCACCGGCTTCTGGAACCACTTCGCGTAGATCGCGTCGATTTCGCCCGACGTCATCACCTTCGACAACGTACCGTCCACCAGCGTCTTGAACGCGGGGTCATCCTTGCGCAGCATGAACGCGTACGGCTCTTTCGATTGCGCCGTGCCGGTGACGATCCAGTCGTCCGGTTTGCGCGACGTGGTGCGCGCGCCGGACAGCAGCACGTCGTCGAGCATGAACGCCTTCGCGCGACCCGTTTCGAGCGTCAGGAACGACTCGCCGTAGTCCTTCGTCGAGATGATGTTCATGTTCAGTTTCCTGTCGACATTCATCCGGCGGATGATCGACTCCGCGGTCGTGCCGGCATTGGTGACGACGGTCTTGTTCGCCAGGTCACCGAAGTCCTTGATGCCCGAATCCTTGTTCACCAGCAGGCGCGTCAACGCGAGAAAGATCGTGTCCGAGAAAGCGACCTGCGCGTGGCGCGCATTCGTGTTCGTCGTCACGCCGCATTCGATGTCGATCGTGCCGTTTTGCAGCAGCGGGATGCGGTTCTGCGAGTTGACCGGCACGAGGCGCACCGTGAGGTTCGGCTTGCCGAGCTTCGTTTTGACGGCATCGATGACCTTCTGACACAGGTCCTGCGAAAAGCCCACTACGTTCTGATTGCCGTCGTAGTACGAGAACGGAATCGACGCCTCGCGATGGCCGACGACGATCACGCCCGCCGAGTTGATCTTGTTGAGCGTGGGACCGAGGTCCTGCGCGGCAGCCAATTGACACGCAACGATGGTGGTTCCGGCAACGATTGCGCCGATGATGCTTCTGATCGTTTTCATGCTTTGCTTACCTCGGTACATGGGTCAAAGAGATAGTGGAGTTCGTCGGAACCATCCGCGTTTCGCGTTGCGCTGCAAACCGGTCCCGCGACAGTGAGCGCAATATAGCGGCGGCAAAAAGGGCGCACGCCGCTGATCGCGCAAGGTGCGCTGCGAAAACGGTATAGTTAGCCCGAACTCAAGCGGGCATAGGCCAGTGCCGCGATCGCCGCATCCTGCAGCGCGTTGCCGACCGCCTTGTAGACGACGATGCCTTCGCAGTCGAATGCGCGTTTGCGACCGCTGCCGACGACGTCGGCGAGTTCGTCAACCGCCGTACGGGCGAGCACCGTGGGATCGAGTAACCGGAAGTCGCCGGATTCGGCCAGTGCCTGACCGGTCCAGTCGACCACGACTTCAGTCGCTCGCTCGATGCACGCGTCGTCCATCTCGCGCTGATCAGGACGCGTCGCGCCGATACTCGCGACGAACGCGCCCGGTTGCAGCGATGCGCCGTGAATCACCGGTGTGAATGCCCGCGTCGCGAGTACGACGATGTCGGCGCTTGCGGCGTGTTCGGCGCTCGTTGCATGCGCGTGGATACCGTAGCGTCCGTGCAGCGATTCGGCGAAAGCTTGTGCTTCGCCCGCATCCGGCGCATACACGGAGACCTGTTCGAGTGCGAACGTCTCGATGAACAGATCCACGTGCGCGCGCGCCTGCACGCCGCAACCGGCGACGCCCAGCCGGCGGCTGTTCGCGCGGGCCAGATGGGTGGCCGCGAGCACGGTTGTCGCGGCAGTCCTGAAGCGCGTGAGTTCGTCGCCTTCCATTAACGCGAGCAGGTGGCCATCGTCGAGCGACATCAGCGCAATGTAGAAACGGAACTGGCCGTCGAGTGTCGTGTACATCTTCACGGCGGCAACGCGCTCGGTGGCGAGCATCGCGGACATCGTGCTGAACTTCGCGTCGGTCAGCGCGATGCGACTGCGCGGCTGTATCACGGCGTCACCGCGATACATCGCCTCGTGCGCGCCGCGCATCGCCGTGAGCGCGTCGCTGCCGGTCAGAACGGCGGCGATCTGCGCGTTGCTGTAAAGCTTGGTGGACTGGAGCATGGGATCAGGCCTCCTCGATCATGCAAACTGGGCCGCTGAGCCAGCAGCCCTGGCTCGCGTCGGCCGGATCGCGGAAGTTCACGGCGATCGCGGACGGACGTCCCATCGCAACGCCCTGACGCACGAGGATGCCGCGCTCGCCCGCTGCAACGAATCCGTAGCGATGAGCGCCGAACAGCAGCGCGGCGGCCGCGATGCCGGTCGCCGCGTCTTCCGGATAACCGGACGCGCGGGGAAACTGTCGCGCCTCGAACACATGCGGCGCATTGGCGTCGAGCGAAAACGGATACAGGCCGGTCGACGACAACACATCGCATACGGATTCGATGCGCTCCAATTTCGGCGCGATTGCATTCAGCCGCGCGGTCGTGCGGATCGGCACCAGCGTTTTGGTGCGGCTCGTGGTGGCGTTGACGATGCCAAGCGGCAGCAGATCGTTCGCATCGAGGTTCAACGCATCGAGCGTTTGAGCGATGAGCGCGGCGTCGCCGACCGGCTCGACGCGCCCCGCAGGCTGGCTGACTTCGATACGGGCATCGGACGCGTCGTAGCGCGCTTCGACAATGCCGCTCAGCGTCTCGATCCGCGCCGCATCCGTGCACCACACGCCGGCGTGACGCAGCAGCCACAATGCGCCCAGCGTCGCGTGTCCACACATCTCCATTTCGTGATTGGGCACGAAGAAGCGGAAACGGAAGTCGTGACGCGGATCGGCTGCGCGCATCACGAACGCGCTTTCATGACCGTAGGCGCGTGCCACGTCCTTCATCTGCATGTCGGACCAACCGTTCGCGTCGAGCGCAACCGGGGCCGGATTACCGCCGTCGTCGGTTGTGGAAAATACCCGTACAAGTTGTACCGGTTGTACGTTGTGCATGCGCGCGTTCCCTTATTCTGGCGCACCCGTCGGTGCATTGCGTTTCGTGAAGCCGGCCCGAAGCCCGGCCGGTCATGCTTCGCAGCATGCGCGATTGCTTTTTTTTCTTCGCTTCCATTTGGGCCGAAACACCCGCACTATTGGGCCATCGCGGCTTGTGGGCAGTGCATTCGTTGTCCGCGGCCGCCCGGAACCCGAGCCGCAGGACCCCGTTATGTCTTATCAAACCGCTACTTCGCACATTCCCGCTGACCACGTTTCCGCGACCTGCCGCATCACGATGGCCGGTTACGCGACGTCGTGGCACGAGCATGAAGAGTTCATGTTTCTGCTGCCGCGGAGGGGCGCGTTGACGCTGAATTCGGAGCATTCGAAGCACGCGCAACGTATCGGCGCCGGCGTGCTCGCCGTGGTTCCGCCGAGGCGTTTCCACGAAACCGCGAGCATTCGCGGGGAGCATTGCCATACGGCGGTGTATGTGCAGCGGGATTTCGTGTCGTTTTGCGCGCGCAAGGCCAATGGCACGATGGCGAGCGGCGAAGCGCCGCGCTATTGCGCCCCATCGCCCGCGCTGCTCGGGGCGCTGCATCTGCAAAGCCAGTTATCAGGTCAGTCCGATGCAACTGCGGCGACGGCCGTTGACGATGAATTGCCGCGCTATCGACACGATCTGGTTGATCGGCTGATTGCGTCGGCGTGTGTTGAGGCGGCGTTGAGCGGCGGCGCGCAAGGCCGTGTTGATGCTGAACTGTCGCGCGAGGAGTTGGTCGGCGAGATCAAGGGATATCTCGACGCGATGCTCGCGGAGCGCATCGATATTGATATGATCGCGTTGGAGTTCGGGATGTCACGGCGTCATCTGACGCGAGTCTTTCGCGAGGAAGCCGGCGAAAGCATCACCGACTATCAGATGCGCCAACGCGTGGTGCGGGCCGCCGCGCTGCTGAATGTGCCCGGCACGACAGTGCTTGCGGCGGCGATGAGCGTAGGGATCGAATCGCCGTCCTACCTGGCGAGATTATTCAACAAATTTGGGATGCCTTCGCCCCGCACTCTCAGGGCATGAAGCGTACCTTGACGCAACATGACGCTGAACTATCTGGGACGTGCGTTCAGAACAACCGGCCAAACGCCAATGCGCTGTTTGATGTCATTGCGCCTTGAGCTTGCATCGCAGATGCTCACTGAAATGAACCGCCCGGTGAACGAAGTCGCATTTAGTTGCGGGTTTGTCAGTGCCCCGCATTCTTCCAACGTTTTCAAGCGGGAATTCGGAATATCTCCCCTGGCGTCCACATCGGCCCAACGACCCGCGGTTTCTGTTGACGGGAGGGCGACGCCTGCCATGACCTGAGTTCCGATATAGGGTTGCTCCATGAAAGCCACTGCGGAATTCAGCTAAAGACGATCGGGGCTTCGATATGCCGACCTGAGTGCTGAATCGCGGGCTGGTCGACCACGCGCGGAGCGCTGGGTCGAACCGTCCAACGAGGCGTCGGGGAATCCAGGTAGAATGAAAAATGCGACACTGGGCGGACGACGACTTGGTCCGTACGCAGTTCACAATTGCCGGTAGAAATCTCATCATGACCACAATCTCCAAGCACGACAAGCTTATTACACTAATCAACGTATTCACCGTCGAGCCGGCGCGCCAACAGGAACTCCTTGATTTGCTTGCCCGCGCAACGGAAATCGTGCGCTTTGAGCCGGGGTTCGTCTCGGCGAACCTTCATCGCAGCATCGATGGTAGTAAGGTGACTATGTACGCACAATGGCGAAGTATCGAAGACTACCAGGCGATGCGCGAGAATCCCGCGCCTCTACGTTACTTCGAGCAGGCTGTCGCGTTCGCTAGGTTCGAGCCCGGGATGTACGAGGTCGTCGAAACGTACTGCCCCCCAGCCAATGAGGCATAGGGCGATCGTTATGTGGGCAAAGGGCCGCAGGCAAATTTATCGACTCAACGCCACCTTATTCAATGGTATTGCAAACGTCAATTCGGATGCCACAAAGCAGACGTCGGTCACGGACGGCTCTTCTTCGCCTGTGCGAGTTTGGCCTGGACGATCACCGCGCCGCTGAGCGGGTCACGATCCGCCGCAGAAAATGGCCGTTAGCAAGAGCGGGACTACTTGATGAATGACAGCGCCGCTGCCGGTCTGGTGCGCGTGCGCTTCTACTGACTCGGTGGGGCCGATTACTACGACGCCATAGGCTGAGTCCGTAACTGGGTGACCATCTCCGTGCTTGAACAGTGCATCGTCGTGTTCATACCCGAGGACGGCGTAGACGCGAAAGCCAAATGCAGTCAGGTTGCTACCGTGCACCGGTCGAAATGCGTTGACCGAGTTCGCCTCGACGCGCATCGGACTTGGATCGATATACCGATCCTTCAGGAGCGGGGCGATGAACGCATGTGCATTCGATCTACAGTCGAGTTGCGAATCGAGCGCGTAGCCGTAGGACGAGACCGGAGGGAGCCCCGCGGCGATACCGATAAGCACCGCCGCCCAGGCGTGGATCGCGGAAATCTTCATCAGTCTCTCCATCCAATCGAGCTTGTTTCCCGGTGTGAGCAAACTCGATCCGGCACCAGCATGTTCTGCAACCGCTCCAGTTTCATGGCCAGCGGCTAGATGCGCATTCCCAAGTGAGCCTGAGGGTCTCCATGGCGGCGCTCCGGCACCATTTCTTCAAGATGACGAAGACTCCGCACACAGGCTGACCCGACACCGAGATCCATCGGACTCCTCGTTATTCGCCAGTGCCGATTCTAACGCGTGAACAAAGCGCTGAAACGCATCCAGCGTTCCATGGACGCTTCGGTACTCGGTGCGACCGATTCTGCCGTCAAGTACGACCAGCATTCCAGCATCCACCGCCAATTCCAGGATGTTCATTCCGTTCTCCTGAGATCGCCCGACTATCGCCCTGTCGCTCATGCTGCAAGCGGGTAAGCGCGCATCGCCGGCATGCTCGCCTTTGCCGGGAACACGTTCCACGAACCGTCATCGTGCCGGAAGAAGACGATGGTCAAACCTCCGTCCGGGTGCATCACGCCGATGCGCACGTAGCGCCGTCGATCCGATGGTGTGCGACTGAACTCCATCACGCGTACCGTCACCACCGCAGAGTGCCCAAACCACTTTGCGACCAGCGATCGCAAGCACATCTTGCCGGAACCCATCTCGCTCTCCTCTCGCCGCGGCGCCACCATCGTGTCCCACCAATTCGTGGCTGGAACATCGCAACGTCTTGTCGGTTACCTTACCTACAACTATAGGTTGTAAAACCTATAAATCAATCTCTTAATTGACGCGCAGGGGTATACGATATAGACGGAAAATGCGCTGATTCATTGGACATTTGACGTGGCGCTGCTTGGGAAAACCGGTTTTTTAACCTATACTTAAATCGGGTAGGCAACCTATTAATCTGAGCATTTTCCGAAGCGACCGCCGCGCAGATGCGGCGCGACTCGCTAGAGCGTGTTAGGCACTTGGTGTGAGACCTGGTATCCTGGCGGGATGAAAAAAGCAGACCGCAAAGGGTACCCGACCGACGTGTCCGACGAAGAATGGAGCTTCGCGGCCGCCTATCTGACGCTGATGGACGTCACGGCGCCGCAGCGCAAATACGAACTGCGCGACATGTTTGACGCGTTACGCTGGATGGCTCGGGCCGGCGCGCCCTGGAGGATGCTGCCCAATGATTTCCCACCTTGGGAACTGGTGTATCAGCAGACTCAACGCTGGTTACAGGCAGGCTGCTTTGAGCACATGGTCTGCGACCTGCGCTCGGTGATACGCGTGGCACAGGGACGGCAGGGCCAGCCCAGCGCCGTGATTCTGGACGGTCGCACGATACAGTCGACCTGCGAGAGTGGTCCACGCGCGGGCTATGACGGTTATAAGCGCAAACGCGGCAGCAAGGTGCACATTGCTGTGGACACCTTGGGACAGTTGCTGGCGGTGCACGTGACACCAGCCAATGAACAGGAGCGCGCACAGGTGGCAGAGCTTGCGCGTCAGGTTCAGCAAGTAACGGGACATACCGTCAAGGTGGCATTTGCGGATCAGGGATACACGGGCAAAGAGCCAGCGCAGGCCGCACGCGACGAAGGCATTGAACTGCAGGTGATCAAACTGGAGGAAGCGAAAAAGGGATTTGTACTGCTGCCCCGGCGGTGGGTGGTCGAGCGCAGCTTTGGCTGGCTCAACCGTTTCCGCCGTCTCGCACGTGATTATGAACGGCTACCCGAAACCCTCGCCGGGCTTCATTTTGTGGTCTTCGCGATGCTTATGCTTGTTCACGCGGTGCCAGTCCTTCAAAGTTCCTAACACGCTCTAACGGGATGCCCCGGAAAGCATAGAACCGCAACGTTGATTGTTGTCGCGCAGGGTAGCTGCGATTCCACTGGCCGCTGCCAGATGCGAACTTTGCGCCGGACAGCGAGACAGTCGGCGCCTCAGAACGGAGTGCACGTGAAAAAGCTGACCCTCACCTCCGAAGCGATATTCGATCCACGCACCACGATACTCACGAGACGGCGCGGCAATCGGGAGAGCCGGGTGCCTGAGATCATCGATGTGTCGATAAACGTGCTGATTGCGGCGGGTTACGCAGGGTACACAATCAACCGCGTGGCCAATGATGCGGGTATTCGCCTGAGCACCTTGCAACATTATTTTGCGACCCGTGAAGCGTTGTTGCGTGCCACGATCGAGGAGGTCTCAAAGCGGTACTTCGAACGCTTTCGCGGCATTGCTGAAAACAGAAACCGCTCTCCGCAGGTGCGGCTCGAAGCGATCATCGACGACGCTTTCGCCGAACTTGTCAAACCTGGGATGCCTGCAGCCATCTTTGAAAGTTGGGGGTTGGCGCTGCATGAACCGTTTGCGCGCGATGTCGTCTTAGAGAGACAAAAACAGTTCACGGGGCTCTTTTCGAATCTCGTCGGCGAACTCAATCCGGCACTGTCGATGGAAGAATGCGAATTGCGTGGCGCACTGATCCTGTCCAGTTGCCAGGGCCTGGTTGTTTTCCTTCGCTGGACTGAGCACAGTCCGTCGCAACTGAATACCTTCCGCAAGGCTGTCAAGGTTGTATGGAGTGGCCTCGGCAAGGCTGACGAATGAGCACGCGGGACCTGCTGGTATGAGCGTGTGGCGTCTCGCGCGTGATGGCCCACTCGCGTCTGGTGCGGATTTAGCGACCCTTCAACCGATTCTGTCAAGTTGGCGGGCTGGTCGCGTAAGAGTGAGCAATGACGAATACAAAATTACTCTATCGAGGAAACCGCTTTCCGCCCGCAGTCATCAGTTGCGCCATACGCTGGTATTCCGGCTTTGCTTGGGCACGCGCGACCTTCGTAGACGGGAGCGCTAGAAGCCTTGGCGTATGGTGGGTTTCGTGGCTAGGCTTGAGGCATTCTCTGCTTGCTGAGGTGAGAGCCGGCAACCAGAATGTGCTGACTGCCGGTTCCCGTGCAGGACTATCAGCGTATTGAGAAGCTCGCGCCTCAGAATCGTGAGCGTATTGCGAGGCGACCGGTGCAGGCGAAGGCCTGGGGCGCGTACGGAACGCTGTCTACTCCACGATTCCCGGGGCGGTTCAGTTGGCTGATGGAGTCGACTTCAATCCAACTTGTGTCAGGCAATTGTTGGTGCCGCTAATCCAGGCGGGCCTTGTTCGCTCGACCATGGGCCGAGACGGGGTGGGGTAAGCCTAAGCGCCGACGCCGCCGCGATATTCCCCACCGATGCCTCTTCAGTTGCAACATCGAACGATTCTTTGGGAACTTGGCGGACGAAGTAGATGAGTCGGTGCTGCTCTTGTTGAGAAGGCGAATACCGGCCGACGCGCTCTTGGAACTTCGCACCGTCGACGCAGAGCGCGTTTAGCAAGAGGACAAAACCCTGTTGCCGGACTGGCGAGGCGACTACGTCTATCGGTTGGCGTCGTCGCGCTGCCTGTAATCGACGCGCGGCGAGTGACCGAACAGTGCCTTATACGCGCGGCTAAAGGCTGCCTCAGACTCGTAGCCAATGCTGAGCCCGATTTCGCCGACCCGCGCTTCGCGCCTGGCCAGCAAGTCCCTCGCAAGCGTCAAACGCCATTCATTCTGATAGCGCAGCGGGGAGCTGCCTACCAGAGCGGCGAATCGCTCGCAAAAGCTGGAGCGGGACATTCCGGCAATGGCCGCGAGGGTTTCGATGCTCCACTTCTGCGTCGGCCGCTCATGAATGGCCTTCAGAGCATTTGCTATGCGCGCATCGGAAAGTCCTCCCAGCCATCCGGACGTGGGACCCTGCTGGATCCAGCTTCGCAATGTGCGGATGACCACCAGATCGATGAGCCGGGAAACCATCAAGGCAGCGCCCGGCTGCATATCGCCAGCCTCGATCATCAGAAAGTGCACGATCCCCTCAAGCCACCCCGCGCTTTCTGCCCGTCGAATGTGGATGCGTCTGGGTAGAGCGGACACCAAGCCCCGAAGGCTGTCGGGATCGAACCGGAAGCGGCAAAGAACGATAGTCGCGGGGGCGCTGTAGGCTCCCAATCTCAGGTCGCCCGCGCCACGCCGCAACATCATCAGATCGCCCGTATCGATGGCCATGGGTCCGTATTCTTCGCCCTCAATGTGCAAGGCGCCCTGCGTCACGATGAAGACATGCGCCGCCTCGGTTTCCAACTCCAGGCGTTCCCCCGGTGCGAGGGTACAGGAGTAGACGAGGTCTCCCGTGAGACGGATTTGCGCCAACACGTGGGACAGTAGATCGGGTGACACAGGGCTGCCAATTTCCGGATGAATGGTTAAGTTTTTCGGTAGTTCGATCATGGCTGAGTCCGTCTCCTCGAATATATCATTGCACCATACAAATGCACAAAGATGCTGCTGACTAAGTGTTTTTGTAGAAAATCACAATCGTATTTTGCATAAAGTTGCTTGATCAGAAATGTTCTGATCTGCCGATTCACTCATCATGTCGAAAGGCCAATCCGATGAAAACTCTTGCTGTCAGCGCCGCCCTCGCCGCCATTTTGGCGGCGGGCACTCCCATCGCCGCATCCGCCTCAACCGCCCACAATGTCGTGCTCGTGCCCGGCGCCTTCACCGACAAGTCCAGTTGGGACCAGGTGGCTCACTTGCTGCGCGAAAAGGGCTTCAAGGTCACTGAGGTCGATATTCCGCTGAGTTCGCTTGATGCCGATGTTGCCGAGACCCGCAAGGTATTGGAGGCCCAGAAGGGAGCGACCGTCCTGGTCGGCCATTCCTGGGGCGGGGTTGTGATCGGCGAGGCCGGGGACAGCCCGAAGGTCAAGTCGCTGGTCTATGTTGCGGCCTTCGCACCGGACAAGGGCGAAAGCGTCCAGGCGCTGTCGTCCAACGGCCCACCGACTGAAGGCCTGAAGGCAGTTCGTCCGGACGCGAACGGCTTCCTGTCGGTTGACCCCGCCGCGTTCCCGCATGTCTTCGTCGGCGACGTGCCGGCGGCAGAAGGTGAGAAGTTGGCCACGAAACAGCGGCCGATCAGCGGCGCGGCCTTTGGCGCCCAGGCCACTATCGCCGCCTGGCATCTGAAGCCGTCGTACTACGCGATTTCGGCCAACGATCTGATGGTTCCACCGCAGGCCGAAGCCTTCTTCGCCAAACGCATGAATGCCACGACTGTGACGCTGCAGTCCAGCCATGCGTCGCCGGTGTCGCATCCCGAAGAAGTCGCCGCGCTCATCGAACGGGCCGCGAAGGGACAGTGATCCCAAGTCGGATGAGGGGTGACCAAATCTACCCCTCGTCCGACGTGTCAGCGCGTCATTGGGCATGGCCCGCGCCTGCTGTAGGCGCTCAAGATGGGGGCTGGGCGATGAATCAAGCGATGCCGCAGAAGCTAACGCGGAAGGCGGCGTTGGGCTGGTTCGACCGTCGAGTTCAACTGAGGTGGCCTCACTCGTTCGGACAGTCTTCTGAGATTTTTAAGTGGGCAATCATGCTGCCAATTTGATCGCAGGCAGCGTCGCGAAGTATGCCTCATCCGGCGTCTGATCCGACAGGCTCGAATTGGGCCGTTTCCGGTTGTACAGCTCGATATACTCGCTGATGGAGCGCCTGGCGTGGCTGACCGACTCGTACGCTTTCGGGTACCTTGAATCAACCGGCCGGAGATGGCTAGCACGGGTGTAGTCGATGCCACAATGTGAAATAGATCGACTGTCGGATGAAGTGCGGGTGGAAGTAGGGGTGGTCACAGGATTGATAGTTGGGAGTCAAACCCAGCACGGGTTTGCCGCCAGCGTCGCAATCCCTCCGTCTCCGCCAGCAATGGTGGCAAACCCCGCAGAGTCTAGGCTCTGCGGGGTTTTGTTTTATCGGCCCGCAATTGTTTTATCGGCCCGCAATTTATGCGACGGAAAAGCAGCCTGACCGGCTTGATTGATTCGGCAGGTCTCCTGCGTGATCGTCGTGGATGCGTCTGACTTTAGCCGCAGCGCGCATCACATTTCTGGCCATTCTGGAGCGGTCATTCAACCCGCTATCGGCATCAAAACGCGTGCCGCAGCCCCACCATGCCGACGAATTGCGACGGCCCTGACGACGGCGTCGTATTCTGCGAGTCGCCGACGACAGCCACCGCGTCAGTAATGCTCGTTCCGGTGCTGCCCGCCGCAACCAACGTCTTGCCCCGCGCATGCTGATACGCCTCTAATGCGTACAACGTAGTGCGGGTAGAGAGGTTGTACGTCTGCTCGAGCGAAATCTGCTGATAACGCGCAGCATCGCTGATGCCGTTCGCTTTGCTTGCCTGCGTGTAGCTGTAGCCTGCGCCGATAGTCAAGGCCGGCGTGATCCGGTACGTGGAAATCACGCCGTACGTGTTGAACACGCCCACGTTGGCGAACAGCGAACCGGAACCCGGCGTGTACTGCACGTTCGAATAGTTCACGCCGACCATCAGGTCCTGGTGGGTGTAGCGTGCCGCTGCGGCGAACAGTTGCGCGCTGCGTGCCGTCGCATAGCCGCTGTTCACCGGCGAGTTGACCGCGTAGGTGCCAAGCGCCTGGCTCGTCGCGATGTCTTTCAGTTTCACGTAGCCCACCGCGATCGCAAACGGCTGGTAGTCGTAGCGAAGCGCCGCGCTGAACTGGCTGCCGTTGGCCACACTGCCGGGCACGCCGCCCAGACCGTATTGCGCGCTGAATTGCAAGCCCGCGATGTTCGGCGACAGGTAGGTCACCGAATTGTTGAGGCGCAGCGTCGTGTCGAGTGCGTCGATGTCTCCGGGGTGCGCGCCTGTCGCGCCCGTTAGCACGCCCGTTGGTCCGAGTGCGCCGACCATCTGGAAGTAGGGGGTGTACTGGCGGCCGAGTGTCACCGTCCCGTATTTATCATTGCTCAGCCCGACATACGCCTGTCGATTGAAAATGAAACCTGTGCTACTTTGCGCGCCCGTCAGCGAGTTGAAGCCGCTTTCAAGCCGGAAAATTGCCTTCGTGCCGCCGCCGATGTCTTCCGTGCCGAGCAGACCGAACTTGCTTGCCTGCAGGTTGCCCTGGCTCATGTAGAAGTTGGAGTGTCCCTTCTGGTTGCTGACATAGGCGAAGGCGTTATCGACAACGCCGTATAACGTGACGCTGCTTTGCGCCGACGCGCCTGTTGACAGCACCGCGCCCGCAAACGGCAGGCATGAAAGGACGAGTGTGCGCGTACGCGAGCGCTTCAATGGGTTCATAGTCTGCGGGTCTCCGGATTAGAAGTGTGACCTTTGCCCTTCAGGTCAGTTATGCATGGTTTCTCAGTGGGCCATGGAAATCGTCAGGCATCGCCAGCCGTCGGCAGTGTGGTCGGCCAGCAGCGCACGGCCAACGCAGACGGCTGAGCGCACTTCGTCCGCCGGCACGAGGATCCGGATTTCCGGCTGCGGCTGCTGCATCCAGCCTTCGCGCTCGACCGAAATGCGCAAGGTGCTCGCATCGCTCGTGATCGTTACATTCCAGCGGCCTTGCGCGCCTGTGCGCCAGGCTTCGCTTTCGCCATCGTCTTCGATGCAGCCGCCGCTAGCGGTACCGGTACTCGCGAATGGCACGGCGATGAACGCGCGCTCATCGGCTGGACGGCCGAAATGTTGTTCAGCGATGTTCAACGGAATCACGCTGCCTTCTCGCAGCAATACCACTGGCTGGTCGAAGGGGGCGGGCAGGCTCACCGTCTGACCGCCGTCAAACGCTTCACCGCTCCAGTACGACACCCAACGCGCGCCTGTCGGCAGATAAACGTCGCGCGTCGACCGGCCCGCCTCGACGACCGGTGCGACCAGCATCGACGAACCGAGCATCATGTCGTCGCCGTCGACGAGACAGCGCGGGTCGTGCGGAAACTCCGCGAACATCGGACGCGACACCGGCTCGTAGGCGCAGTGCGATTGCCATAGCAATTCGTACAGGTAGGGAATGAGCCGGTAGCGCAGCTTGATCAGACTGGCCACCTGTTGCGTGACTTCGGGATGCATCCAGGGTTCGTTGACGGTGCCGTCGTCGTTCCATGAGTGAATGCTGAAGCGCGGCAGGAAGATGCCGAAGGCGACCCAGCGCGCGAACAGTTCCGGACCTGGCGCAGGTCCGGAAAATCCGCCGATATCGTGCCCGCTGTTCGACACACCGGACATTGCGAGCCCGAGACCCATCTTCAGGTTAAAACGCAACGTTTCCCACGACGTGTAGTTGTCGCCGGACCACGTCTGTACATAGCGGTGCATCCCTACGCCGCCCGAACGGGACACGAGGAACGGCCGACGCTCGGGCGCGTGTTCACGCTGCGCGTCGCGCGACGCGCGCATCATCAGTTGGGTTTGCAGCACCTTTGCCTGATGCGCCGGATACGGTTGGCCGAAGCCTTGGGCCATGGCGTCGGGCGACCAGATCTCGAATTCGTTGTTGTCGTTCCAGGTTGCCGCGACACCGTGTTTCAACAGGCTGTCTTTTACGCGCGCTTTCCACCATTCGATGGTGTGGGGATTCGTGAAGTCCAGATACGCGCCGACTTCGTCCCAGAACTGCACCCACGCCGGATTGCCGTCACGCGACTCGACCAGCAGGCCGGCTTGCGCCACTTCGTCGAACGCCGGATGATCCTGCAGCAGGCAAGGCTTGATGTTTGCGCACAGACGCACGCCATGCTCGAGATAGCTCTGCACGAAGCCGTCGATATCCGGAAACTTCTCGTGGTTCCAGTTGAACACATAGCGCTTCGCACCGATCGACGTATAGCCCGACGACAGATGGAATGAATCGCACAGCACGTCGTGCTCGTTGCATCGCTCGATGAATTCGCCCATCCGTTGCTGCGCATCGGGCGCGTCGGTGTAGCTCATGGTCGAGCCGGAATAGCCCAGCCCCCACTTCGGCATCCAGGCCGGACGCCCGGTCAGCCACGTAAAACGGCGCACCGCATGCAAGGGCGTGCCCGCCGACGCGATGAAGTAATAGTCGAGATCGCCATGCTCGGCGACAAAGTGCCGGTAGTGCCCGTGATAATTATCGAGCTCGCGGCCCATATCGAAGCGGCAGTCGGCGAGCGTGTCGTAGAACAGACCGAATCCCGTCGATGTGTCCGGTTGCCACGTCACGTAGAACGGGATGTGCTTGTAGAGCGGATCTGTCGTGCGTGCGCTATAGCCCATTGCATCGATGTTGCGCAGTTCATAGCTCTGATTCGCGCGATCCAGCGAACCGGCACGCTCGCCGAGGCCGACATACATCTCACCGGGACGGCGCTCGATGTAGTGATACACGCGCGCGTCCCACCAGCCGAAGTTATACGCCTGCGTGTTTCGATCGCTCATCACGCGATGCCATGTCGAGCCGTGCAGGATGTCCCACGAGCAGAACCCGCCATCGAGCGCGACGCTCAGGCGGATGCGCGCCGTCTCGACGATAACGTGCCCTGCGTCGCTCGACAGGTCGAACGAAGGCGGGGTGAAACCGCTCATGTCGCGGCGCTCGCGGCCTTCGAGCGGAACGTCGTCCGCGCCCGGCGCGATGGCCCAGGTCCGCGGTCCGTGCGGCTCGCCATCCGGCAAGACGAGCACGCGAATGATGTCGTCGGCGAGAACGAACAGTTCGATCCTGCAGTTGGCTTGCGCGCTCAGAACGATGTGGTTGCCGGTGCGAGCGGATAACGAAAAGCGCGGTCGATCTTTCAGATTCTTCAATGAACTCATGATATGTCTTGAAGTGAGGTCAAGCTGCAGTGCTGGTGCTCTTATCGACTTGACGCGGTAGCGCGTCGCGTGACACGCCGCGCATCAGAATCACCAGCAACGTGGCGCCGATCAGATCAAAAGCGCCGAGGGCGCCGAATAGCGGCGTGTAGCCGATCGAATCGGCCAGCGCGCCGACGAGCAGCGAAAAACCGAGGCCGCCGATCCACGCGGACATTCCCGCAAAGCCGGCCACGGTGCCGACTTCACTGGGGTCGAACACGTCGGCTGCCAGCGTATTCACGAGCGCCGAGATCATCTGATGCGCGAAGCCGCCCACGCAGAAGAGCGCGATCGCCTGATACGGTGAGGCGACCAGTCCGATGCATGCCGGTCCGATCATCATGAAGGCGCCGAGCACGACGCCCGCAATACGCGACCAGATCAGCGGCACGCGCAAATGCTTCATCAGGAACGGCGACAGATAGCCGCCGAACAGCCCGCCGAGGTCGGCGGCGAGAAACGGCAGCCACGCGAACAGTGCGATCTGCTTCAGATCCATGTGGCGTTGGGTCGCGAGGTAGAGAGGAATCCAGAAGCTGAACGTTTGCCACGCCGGTTCCGCGAAGAAGCGCGCCTGTGCGATAGCCCAGAACCGGCGCGTGCGGAGTACTTCGCGAATGCTGCGCCGTTGCGGTGTGGGCGGGGTTTGGCCACTGATGATCGTCTCGCGTTCCACTTTGCTGATGCGCGCGTGTTCTCTCGGCGAGCGGTACAGCAGATACCAGGCGGCGGCCCAGACGAAGCCGAGCGCCCCCGTTACGGCAAACGCGCTCTGCCAGCCGTACCTCAACGACAGGAAGACGACGAGCGGTGGAGCGAGCAGCGAACCGAGCGACGTGCCCGCATTGAAGTAGCCCACCGCCACGGACTTCTCGCGATTGGGGAACCATTCGGCGACAACCTTCATGCCTGCCGGAATGGCGACGGCCTCGCTCAGACCCATGAGCCCGCGCAATGCCGCCAGCGACAGCCAACCGCTCGCGAAACCGTGTAGCACGCCAGTCATCGACCATAGGCAGGCGAACAGGGCAAAGCCGAGCCGCAAACCGATCAGATCGATGATCAGGCCGCATACGGGCTGCATCAGCGTATAGCCGACCTGAAACGCGCCGACCACATATGAATACTGCTGCGTGCTCATGTGCATGAGCTTCGTCAACTCGGGCGCCATCACGCCGAGTGCGTTGCGCGACAAATAGTTGACGATCGTCCCAGCACACACGAGCGCGATGATCCACCAGCGCAAACCGATGATTGTTTTCAACTTTGTCTCCTACCCAATGTGTCTGCCGTCTGTCCGGTGGGAAAGGCAGATATGCGCGAATTCGAACATTTACCTGTTTATGTGTCAGTCATCGTATCACTTCGATGGTGCTGGACTACCAGGGAAAACCATGGAATAACACGATGATTTTCTTGAAATAGTCGTAGAAACAGGCAATTTGTGTCATGTGGGAAGACAAAGAAGTCTGATGACTGCTCACATCGGGATGTTGTGTAAATGTTCTTTCGAACATCAAATGTTCGTTTCACGTGAACAAAATCCAGATGATCGACTGGGCTTGGAGGCGCTATACGGCGACACGTGGCCCTATGGCACATGCCGCGCCGATCGGGGAGTGACCGGCGTGCTATTGAGGGGGCATGAGGCAGGCACATTCCGGCGACTATCGAGCGTACGTTGCCTGCTGCAACAATACTTCGATGTCCTACTGGTTGTGAGGGGCTGGAAATGCCGTTGGCGATGTGCCGCAGGTCGAGAGGCAGTCACCTGGATTCCTTGTCGCCCGAGAGAGGAGCGAACTGAATTGCCGCGCAACACCGGCTGACGGTGCGGTGCGCCTGCTGACGAACGGGCGCTCCTGGATCGTCACGCCTTCTTCACCATCGCTTGCCTATTGTAACGAGACGTAACCGCGCAGTGACCTGTGCGATCTTGTGCATCAGTTATTACAACCTTGAAATACGCGGAACGTGGCCTTGCGCTATATTTCGCCCAACAACACTCATTCTCCAAAAGGGTGATCAATGAAGTCCGCTCGTCTTGTTCCACTTCTGATCGGGGTTTTCGCGTTGGGTGCGTCAGGCGCTGCATTGGCCGGTGGGCTCAACATCGGTGTCAACATCGGCATTCCTGCGCCGGTCTACGTCGCTCCGGCTCCGGTCTATGCACCGCCGCCGCCCCCGCCGCCGCCCGTCGTCTATCAACCGGCGCCGGTGTACTACGGCGGCCCGGCTGTCGTGATCGGCTGGCACGGCGACCGCTATTGGGATGGCCGCCGCTACTGGGCGCGTGACGACTGGTATCGCCGTCATCCGCCGGGTCGCTATGACTACGGTCGCGACCACTACGACAATCGCCGCGGCTGGCACTAAGCCGAGTCCGGTGCCGCAGTAGCGGTAATCGAGTCGAAAAAAGACCGCCCGGAAAAGGGCGGTTTTTTTATTGCCCGAGCAAAATCCCCGGGCCGTCGACTCGCGTCAACGCAAGCACATTTATTCGGCCACGGCTGCCATGCCGCCGACCACGGCGTTAAAGCCGCTGTCGACGTGCACGATTTCCGCCGTCACGCCGCCCGCCAGATCCGACAGCAGGAACGCCGCCGTGTTGCCGACCTGTTCGATCGTCACGTTGCGCTTGAGCGGTGCGTTGCCTTCAACGAATTCCAGAATCTTGCCGAAGCCCTTGATGCCGCTTGCGGCCAGCGTCTTGATCGGGCCCGCCGAAATGCCGTTCACGCGCACGCCTTTCGCGCCGAGCGACACGGCCAGATAACGCACGCTCGCTTCGAGCGATGCCTTGGCGAGACCCATCGTGTTGTAGTTCGGGATCGCGCGTTCGGCGCCGAGGTAGCTCAGCGTGAGCAGCGACGCATCCGGCGTCAGCATCGATTGCGCGGCTTTGGCGAGGGCCGGGAAGCTGTACGCGGAGATGTCGTGCGCGATGCGGAAATTTTCGCGCGTCATGCCGTCGAGGAAGTCGCCGGCAATTGCTTCGCGCGGCGCAAAGCCGATCGAATGGACGAGGCCGTCGAGGCCGTCCCAGTGTTCTTTCAGCGACGCGAAGAGGGCGTCGATCTGCGCGTCGTCGGCGACGTCGCACGGGAACACCAGGTCGCTGCCGAATTCGGTTGCGAACTCGGTGATGCGGTCCTTGAAACGCTCGCCGACATACGTGAACGCCAGCTCGGCGCCTTCGCGCTTGCAGGCTTGCGCAATGCCGTATGCAATCGAACGGTTCGACAGCAGGCCGGTCAGCAAGATTCGTTTACCAGCGAGGAAGCCCATGAATTCTCCTAATAAGGTCTGTGCGCCGCGCACGTCGCAGACGCGCGTATGCGGATTATGCGAGTTTAATTAGGTAGAATTCTCTCACATTGCAATCGCCCACTGACCAACAAGGCCCCTATGACAACTGGCTCGCGATGGGTTCAAACGCCTCGTGCATTTCGGTGCAGCATGATTCACAGGCTCTCGCGTGTCGATTTACCGGTTGTGCCGCGTTCATTCGGGGCGAGGTTCGCCATCGCACTGTGCAGCGCGTGGGCATTGCTCGCAGCGCCGCAGGCCCATGCGGTCTATGCGATCGCCCAGTACGGCGAGCCGAAATATCCGGCCGGTTTCAAACACTTCGACTACGTCAATCCGGACGCACCGAAGGGCGGCACGTTGGTGCTGGCCAATCCGAGCCGGCTCACCAGCTTCGATAAATTTAATCCGTTCACGCTGCGCGGCAATGCCGCGCCGGGTGTCAGTCTGCTGTTCGAAAGCCTGACGACCGGCAGCAGCGACGAAGTGGCTTCCGCCTACGGCCTGCTCGCCGACGACATCAAGATCGCGCCCGATGGCCTGTCGACCACCTTCCATATCAATCCGCGCGCGCGCTTTTCGAACGGCGATCCGGTCACCGCCGACGACGTCAAGTTTTCCCTCGACACATTGAAAAGTCCGCAAGCCGCACCGCAATTCGCGGCGATCTTCGGCGAAATTACGCGTGCGGTGGTGGTCGATCCGCAGACGATCCGCTTCGAGTTTCATCAGCGCAATCGCGAGCTGCCGTTGCTGGCGGGCGGCATGCCGGTGTTCTCGCGCAAGTGGGGGATGAAGCCGGACGGCAGCCGGATTGCGTTCGATCAACTGGCGTTCGAAAAACCGATCGGCAGCGGGCCCTATCTGATCGAACAGTACGACAACGGCCGCACGATCACGTACCGGCGCGATCCGAATTATTGGGGCGCGGCATTGCCGGTGCGCGTGGGCACGAACAACTTCGAGCGCATTGTCTACAAGCTGTATTCGGATGGCACGGCGCGGCTCGAGGCGTTCAAGGCAGGCGAGTACGACGCGCTTGTCGAGTATGTCGCGCGCAATTGGGTGCGGCGCGACGTCGGCAAGAAGTTCGATAGCGGCGAGCTGATCAAACGCGAGTTTGCGCAACATAACGGCACCGGCATGCAGGGTTTCATGCTGAACACACGGCGGCCGTTGTTTCAGGATGTGCGCGTGCGCAAGGCGCTCGATCTCGCGCTCGACTTCCAGTGGCTGAACCGCCAGTTGTTCTTCAATCAGTACACGCGAATCGACAGCTTCTTTGCCAACACCGATTTGCAGGCGAAGGGGCTACCTTCGCCAGGCGAACTCGCCTTGCTCGAACCGTGGCGCGCGAAACTCGATCCGGCCGTGTTCGGTCCGCCGCCGAAACAGCCGGACACCGATCCACCCGGCTCGCTACGCGCCAATCTGCTGCAAGCGCGTGCATTGTTGCAGCAAGCCGGCTGGACCTATCGCGACGGCGCGTTGCGTAACGCCAAAGGCGAGCCGTTCCAGTTCGAGATTCTCGACGATGCGGGTTCGTCCTCGTCGATGGAGCCGATCGTTGCAACCTTCATCCGGAATCTGCAGAAGCTCGGCATCACCGCGACCTTTCGCGTGTCCGATTTCGCGGTCTATCAGAAGCGTCTCGACGCTTACGATTTCGACACAACCACGATCCGCATGCCGGACGTGCAGGTGCCGGGTTCGGAGCAGATCGACCGCTTCGGCAGCAAGTCCGCGGACACTACCGGCTCGGACAATATGGTCGGCCTGAAATCGCCGGCCGTCGATGCGATCCTGAATGCGCTCGTGCATGCGCAGACGCGCGAGCAACTGGTCGACGCGACGCACGCGCTCGACCGTGTGCTGATGCATGGCTACTATGTAGTGCCGCACTGGTACAGCGCGACGCACCGGGTCGCGTTCAAGCGCGGTCTCGCATGGCCGCGGACGCTACCCTTGTACTATTCAGCGGAAGGCTGGATCACGTCGACGTGGTGGTATGCGCAGCCGCGCTAAAACGTCCATTCACTCACTGCCTTCGCACCGGAAACGCCGCCCATGTGGAGCTACATCCTTAAACGCCTGCTGTTGATGATCCCGACCTTGCTCGGCGTGCTGACGCTGACTTTCGTCGTGATCCAGTTCGTGCCGGGTGGCCCGGTCGAGCAGATGCAGCACGAGCTGCGCAAAGGCGCGGAGGGCGGCTCGCCGTTCGGCCTGCGCGCGCATAACGGCGTCGACGCGCAGCAGATCGCGCAACTGAAGGCGCTGTACGGTTTCGACAAACCGCCGCTCGAACGCTACGGCTTGATGCTCAAGCGTTTCGCTACGTTCGACCTCGGCCAGAGCTATTTTCGCCATCAAAGCGTGTGGTCGTTGATCGTCTCGAAGCTGCCGGTGTCGATCAGTATCGGCTTATGGACCTTCTTTCTCACGTACCTGATATCGGTGCCGTTGGGCATCGCGAAAGCGGTGCGCAACGGTTCGCGCTTCGATGTCGCGACGAGTCTGGTGGTGCTGATCGGCTACGCGATTCCGGGCTTCGTGCTGGGCGTGCTGTTGCTCGTGCTGTTCGGCGGCGGCACCTTCCTGCAACTATTTCCGCTGCGCAATCTCACCTCGGACAATTGGGCGCAGTTGAGCTTCGGCGGCAAGATCGTCGACTACCTGTGGCATATCACGTTGCCGATCACGGCATCCGTGGTGGGCAGCTTCGCGGTTGTGACGATGCTCACGAAAAACGCCTTCCTCGACGAGATCCGCAAACAGTATGTGCTGACCGCGCGCGCGAAAGGCTTGTCCGAGAAACGCGTGTTGTGGAAGCACGTGTTTCGCAATGCGTTGCTGCCGCTGATCGTCGGCTTTCCGGCGGCGTTTATCGGCGCGTTTTTCACCGGCAGCCTGCTGATCGAGACGCTCTTTTCGCTCGACGGCCTCGGCCTGCTGTCGTACGAATCGGTGGTGCGGCGCGACTATCCGGTCGTGCTCGGCACGCTGTATCTGTTCACGCTGATTGGCCTCGCCACCAAGCTGATTTCCGACCTTTGCTATGTGTGGGTCGATCCCCGCATCCAATTCGAACAACTGGAGCGCTGATGAATCGAGCCCGCCTTCCAGCCGATGCGGCGCCGCGTACCGAACCGGCTCGCGCATTCGTGTCGCCTTCGCCCGCGCGCCGTGTGTGGCAGCGCTTTCGCCAGCAGCGTCTGGGCTACTGGAGTCTGATTGTGTTCGTGGTCGCGTTCGCGGCGAGCCTCGCCGGACCGCTGTGGTCGAACGACAAGCCACTGGTGGTGCGCTACGAGGGGCAGTTGTATTTTCCGATGTTCAAGACTTACGCGGAGACTGCTTTCGGCGGTGACTTTCCGACGCCGACAGATTACCTCGACCCGTATATCAAGCATCGATTCGACACGCCCGGCAACTTCGCGCTGTATCCGCCGAATCGCTACTACTACGACACGCTGAACTACTTTTCAAAGGCGCCGAACCCGGCGCCGCCGTCGCGCGATAACTGGCTCGGCACCGACGACCGCGGCCGCGACCTGTTCGCACGCCTGCTATATGGCTTTCGCGTGTCGGTCGAGTTCGCGCTGGTATTGACGCTGATCGGCACCGTGCTCGGGATTGCGGCGGGCGCCGTGCAGGGGTACTTCGGAGGCCGTATCGATATCGTCGGGCAGCGGCTGATCGAAATCTGGAGCGCGTTGCCGGAGCTCTACCTGCTGATCATTTTCACGTCGATCTTCGAGCCGGGTTTCATTCTGCTGATCGTGCTCCTGTCGCTGTTCGGCTGGATCGGTTTGTCCGACTACGTGCGCGCGGAGTTTCTGCGCAATCGTCACCAGGACTATGTGCGTGCCGCGCGGGCGATGGGGCTGTCGAACTGGCAGATCATGTGGCGGCACGTGTTGCCCAACAGCCTGACGCCGGTCATCACGTTCCTGCCGTTCCGTATGAGCGGTGCGATTCTCGCGCTGACGAGCCTCGATTTTCTCGGCTTGGGCGTCCCATCGCCGACACCGAGCCTTGGTGAATTGCTCGCGCAAGGCAAAGCGAATCTCGACGCGTGGTGGATCTCGTTGTCGACCTTCGGCGTGCTGGTCGCGATGCTGTTGCTGCTGACCTTCATGGGCGACGCGCTGCGCAACGCGCTCGACACCCGAATCTCCGATGCCATGCGTGCCGGAGGCAATCAGTGAGCGCCGCTGTGGAGCAGAAAACGCAACAAGGCGTGAGCTCGCCGCTGCTGGAACTCGATCGTCTGCGTGTGACGTTCGGCGACACCGTCGCGGTGAGCGACGTCACGCTCGCGATCGAACGCGGCGAGCGGGTCGCGCTGGTCGGCGAATCGGGTTCGGGCAAGAGCGTGACCGCATTGTCGATTTTGCGTCTGTTGAGCGACGCGCGGGTGAGCGGATCGATCCGTTTCGACGGCGAAGATCTGCTCACCAAAAGCGAGCGCGAAATGCGCGGCATGCGCGGCTCGGACATTGCGATGATCTTCCAGGAACCGATGACGGCGCTCAATCCGCTCTACACGATCGGCGACCAGATTGCGGAGACCATCGTCGTGCACGACGGCGTGGCCGCCGGCGAGGCGCGCAAGCGCGCGGTGGCGCTGCTGGGACGCACCGGCATCACCGAGCCGGGCAAGCGCGTGAACAGCTATCCGCATCAACTCTCGGGCGGCCAGCGGCAGCGCGCGATGATCGCAATGGCGCTCGCGTGCCGCCCACGCCTGTTGCTTGCCGACGAGCCGACCACAGCGCTCGACGTGACGATCCGTGCGCAGATCGTCGACCTTCTACTGGAACTGCAACGCGACGAAGCGGAAAAGCGCGGCATGGCCGTGCTGTTGATCACGCACGACCTGAACCTTGTGCGCCACTTCGCACAGCGGATCGCGGTGATGGAACGGGGCGCGCTAGTCGAGAGCGGGCCGGTCGAGCAGGTGTTCGAGTCGCCGCAGCATCCCTACACGCAGCGGCTGCTGGCGAGCCGGCCTGAACGCACGGTGGTGCCGGTGCTGCCGATTTCACCGGTGCTGCTCGAAGCCCGCGGTGTCTCGGTCGATTTCAAAACGAAACTGCCGGGTTTCAGCGGCTGGTTTCGCGCGGGGCGCTTCCGCGCGGTCGCGGATGCGAATGTATCGGTCCGCCAGGGTGAGACGCTCGGGATTGTCGGCGAGTCGGGTTCGGGCAAATCTACGCTCGCGATGGCGCTGCTCGGTCTGCAACGCACCGCTCATGGCGAGATCGAGTTTCAGGGCAAGGCGCTCGGCACCTATCGCGGCGCCGAACAGACCGCTTTGCGCTCGAACATGCAGGTGGTCTTTCAGGATCCATTCAGTTCGCTTTCGCCACGCCAGACCATCGAGCGGATCGTCGGCGAAGGGCTCGCGCTGCATCGGCCGCAGATGACCCAGGAAGCGCGGCGCGACAAGGTGATTTCCGTGCTGCGCGAGGTCGGCCTCGACCGCACGGTGCTGTACCGCTATCCGCATGAGTTCTCCGGCGGCCAGCGGCAGCGGATCGCGATTGCGCGCGCGCTGGTGCTGGAGCCGCGCATCCTGATCCTCGATGAGCCGACCAGCGCGCTCGACGTTTCGATTCAGCAGCAAGTGCTGAAGCTGCTCGCCGGGTTGCAACACAAGTACAACCTTGGCTTCGTGTTTATCAGCCACGATCTGGCAGTGATCGGGGCGATGGCGCACCGAGTGGCGGTCATGCAAAACGGTTCGATCGTTGAAAGCGGGGAGGTTGAGCAGATTTTTGCGACACCTTCCCACCCTTACACTCGAAAGCTGCTGAAAGCGGCGCTCGACCATTGATTTTTCACCCCTTTCACCAATTGGGTGCGTGTCTCGATTGTATTTTTCTATTTGTTTTGACACACGAATACTTACTGGCTAGTATCGACCAAACTTTTTTCCGTAGCCCACTGATTTTTAGGCAAAAAATACCGACCAATGCAGCACAGAAATCTCACCCAGGCTTGCACGCGCGTCGTCGCCGGGATGTTCATTGGCGTCTTGATGGCAGCAGCTCCCGGCGCGTTCGCCGACGAAGTAAGCAGTTTTAATCAGAATGCCTCATATTCGACCTCTAACGGGTCGAATTCCCTGTCCTTCCAGAATCCGCAATCGCCCGCTCCTGACAGCAACGGCGGCGCCAAATCGTTCCTGTCCGGCATGGCCGGCAAAGCGGGCGACGTGGTGGTCGGCGCGCTGAACATGATCGGCGTTCGCTACCGTTGGGGTGGCAATACGCCCGATTCGGGTCTCGATTGCAGCGGCTTCGTTCGCTACGTGTTCCAGGACACGCTCGGTATGGCGCTGCCGCGCCGCGCCGAGGAAATGAGCCGCGTCGGCGAGAAGGTTCGCGTCAGCGACCTCAAGCCGGGCGATCTGGTGTTCTTCAACACGATGCGTCGCACGTTCTCTCACGTCGGCATCTACATCGGCGACAACAAGTTCGTGCATTCGCCTTCCACGGGCAGCACGATCCGCGTCGACGATATGGATAGCGGCTACTGGGAAAAGCGCTTTACCGGTGCACGCCGGATCGAGACGTCCTATCAGGACGGTGAGGATCTGAAGAAGCGCGTGAACGCTACGATCGGCGGCAATAACTGATCTGACGCGCCGGCAATATCGGCGCGAAAAAAAGCCTGCTTCGAATGAAGCAGGCTTTTTGCGTTGGACCTCCTGGTTGCGCGCATCCCGCCATTGGCCGCCGCCGCGCCGGCCGATGTAGCGGGCGCGGCGGCCAAAGAGCGTTACACCGCTGCGCGGCTCGCCGCCAGCTTGCGTTGCAACTCCGGCATCATCTTCGCCACCGCTTCCTCGCCCGCCAGAATCGCCGCGTTACGTTGCGAAAAATCGCTGCCGCTCATGGCGGCGAGATTCGGCCGGATCACGATGTCGGCGTACTTGTCGAGCTCATAGGACTTGATAGTCTGGCCCATGATCGTGAAGGTCTGCATCAGTACGTCGAACGAGCTGGCCGTCAGGCCGCTTTCAGGGCGCTGCGAGATATCGACGGCGATCACCAAGTCCGCGCCCATTTTGCGCGCGAACGAGGCGGGCACCGGGCTCACCAGGCCGCCGTCGACGTATTCATGACCGCCGATCTTCACCGGCTCGAAAATCGACGGCACGCTGCACGATGCGCGCACAGCGACGCCGGTGTTGCCGCGCTGGAACAGGATCGGCTGGCCGGTCTTCAGATCGGTCGCGACAATGCCTAGCGGCTTGGCCATCTTCTCGATCGGACGGTTGTTGAGCGTAGTGTTCAGGTAGTTTTGCAGCGCGACGCCTTGCAGAAAACCGCGCGTGCGAAACGGCATCGCCCAGTCGCTGATCGACGCTTCGTCCATGCTCAGCGCGAGCTTGTTCAGGGCAAAACCGTTCATCCCCGACGCGTACAGCGCGCCGACCACCGAGCCGGCGCTGGTGCCGGCCACCAGGTCGACCTGGATGTTGCGCGCCTCGAGCGCCTTGATGACGCCGATGTGCGCGAAGCCGCGCGCGGCGCCGCCGCCTAGCGCCAGGCCGACGCGGATCGGCCGCTGTGGTTTGTCGAGCGGCGGCGTGCTTGCCGTGGGTGTGGCGGCGACCGGCGCGCTATCGGTTTTGCCGCCCGTCGTGGTGCAGGCGGCGAGCATCGCCGAAGCGGCTGCAAGCGAGAAATGGCGGCGGGCGAGGCGGGGGGATGACGGTTTCAACGAGTTCTCCAGCAACGGCACAGGCGGCGCAATCAGCGTAACCGTGTACCGCGATCGGGCGGATAGTCAAACGGACGGGATCGCCGGCGGCGATCGCGGTTCGTATGGTGCGCGGCGGTTCTATTCCAACTCGCAGCGCGCGCACATCATAAATCAAAGCTTCAGGTGCGCGGCGGGCCCGTAATGAAACGTTGCAGAGCAAGCCCTCGGGCGCCGCCGGGCGCGCTTCCTGCGCTGCAATTGGCCGTCCGGACGAGGGCAGGTGATGCGCCTTCGGAAGGTATAATTCGGCTCTTGTATTTTTTCCTTCGTGTTCGTGCGCGGCGCTGCCTGCCGCATGGACGCGGTCCGCTGCCGCGCTTTTCTGGCGAGGTTTTGCCAGGCGCCGGCGCCCGTCTTCCGAGTAACCGCTTATGACCACCTCCGTTCGTACCCGCTTCGCACCGAGTCCCACCGGCTTCATCCACCTCGGCAACATTCGCTCCGCGCTCTATCCGTGGGCGTTCGCGCGCAAGATGAAAGGGACCTTCGTGCTGCGGATCGAGGACACCGACGTCGAGCGCTCCACTTCTGAATCGGTCGACGCCATTCTCGAAGGCATGGCATGGCTGGGCCTCGACTTCGACGAAGGCCCGTTCTACCAGATGCAGCGCATGGATCGTTATCGTGAAGTGCTCAAGCAGATGCAGGACGCCGGGCTCGTGTACCAGTGCTACATGTCGACAGAAGAACTGGATGCGCTGCGCGAGCGTCAACGTGAAGCCGGCGAAAAACCGCGGTATGACGGCACCTGGCGCCCGGAGCCCGGCAAGACGTTGCCGCAGCCACCGGCGGGCGTCGAGCCCGTGTTGCGCTTCCGTAACCCGCTTACCGGCGTGGTTGCGTGGGATGACGCTGTGAAGGGCCGCATCGAGATCTCGAACGAAGAACTCGACGACCTCGTGATCGCGCGCCCGGACGGTACGCCGACCTACAACTTCTGCGTGGTCGTGGACGATCTCGACATGCGCATCACGCACGTCATTCGCGGCGACGATCACGTCAACAACACGCCACGTCAGATCAACATCTTGCGCGCGCTCGGCGCCGAGCCGCCGGTGTACGCGCATTTGCCGACCGTGCTGAACGAGCAGGGCGAAAAAATGAGCAAGCGTCATGGCGCGATGAGCGTGATGGGTTATCGCGACGCCGGTTATCTGCCGGAAGCCGTGGTCAACTATCTGGCGCGTCTGGGCTGGTCGCATGGCGATGCGGAAATCTTCTCGCGTGAGCAGTTCGTCGAATGGTTCGACCTGGAGCATCTCGGCAAATCGCCGGCTCAGTACGACCACGACAAACTGAACTGGCTCAACGCGCACTACATCAAGGAAGCCGACAACGCGCGCCTCGCAGACCTCGCACGGCCGTTCTTCGCCGAGGTGGGTATCGACGAAGCCGCAATCGCGCAAGGTGCCGATCTGACGGCGGTGGTGGGCTTGCTGAAGGATCGCGCACCTACAGTGAAGGAAATCGCCGAGAACGCCGCCATGTTCTATCGCACACCGGCACCTGAAGCGGATGCGCTGGCGCAGCACATTACCGATGCAGTGCGTCCGGCGCTGGCCGATCTGGCCGCTGCGCTGAAGACCGCGGAGTGGACCAAGGAAGCGATCACCGCTGCGTTGAAGGCCACGCTCGGTGCGCACAAGCTGAAGATGCCGCAACTGGCGATGCCGGTGCGTCTGCTGGTGGCGGGAACGACGCACACGCCGTCGATCGATAGCGTGTTGATGCTGTTCGGCCGCGATGTCGTCGTGAGCCGTATCGAAAAAGCGCTGGCCTGAGCGCGTGCAATGAGATGGTTTGCATGCGGCTTGCGAAAAAAGTCGCATGCAATTGCTCAAAGGGTATTTACAAAGCGCGATTTGGCCTCTAGAATCTCGTTTCTGTTCTGCAAGGGGGTATAGCTCAGCTGGGAGAGCGCTTGCATGGCATGCAAGAGGTCAGCGGTTCGATCCCGCTTACCTCCACCAAAACATGGTCCGCAGACAGTCAAAGCAGTTCGAAATAAAGCCCTGATTTATCAGGGCTTTATTTTTTCTACGCTCCGTAGCGTTCCCTTGGATTCTGCAGTGCTACACGGTTTGCGTGTGGCGCCAAATAGCCTCGAATCGCGCATCCGCTTGAGTCGCGCCCCATGAAGTGGACGCCATGGGGCGGCTCTCCATCATGTCGGTAAGTTTGTCGGACGCTTTGACGTGTGGTGGTCTGCTGATGAAAAGGGATGAGCTGGCAGCATCATTTTTTCAAGCTCCACCCATGCAGCGGTATGGCGCTTTTTCAAATACGTACTGGCGAGCTGACTGCCTCCACGCGGACGGATGTTGCCCACGCACTAGCTGGAATTTGAGAGCGTCGAAGAGAGTTCGTGCACCGGATCGAACGCGGCCCACTTTGTCCAGTTTGGAGGGGGATTTTGAGTGCCGATCCGCATTGCGCGCGACCCGTCAGGGAAGAGCAGCGACTCGACGCCACATGCGTCACCGTCTGGCCCTTCCGTCAGCATGTGGCCGCGCTGGTGTACAAAAGTAAGCCCGCCCTCACGAAGAAGTTCGAGACTCGTGAGTGCTGCGCGTCCTGGTACCTCGCGCCACCACCGGTTGAGCAGCGTTACGGCAATTTCAGCGTCGAGCATCCGGATCTCCACTTGCGATCTGTATCGCGAACCGATCTCGTCGCAGGGAGGGCGCTGCGATTCCGATCTTGTTTCAAGTAATCAATATAGCCCAAAAAAAGACCGGATGCTGCGTCGCAGCATTATCGTATCTTCTCTTGGGCGTGGGCTGCGTCGGCCGACTTAAGCGCTGGCGGTGTCGGCCGGTTGCCGGTGCCCGCCGCAGGGATGTCGGGCGTCTGCGCTGAACGGCGTCTTTCGCGCGACGCACGGGTGAGACACAGACGAACCGCGAGTGCCGCGGCGTCTGCCGTTTGCGTCGGTCGTTGCAACCCGGCGCCGTCGCCGCAGATCCCAGTCGGTCGCTCGCACGACAGGGATGGCGCAGCCGGCCAGATATCGGGTTCGCCGTGTGCGCGTGCTTTTTGGCTCGGCTATCTGGTCGCGGAAATCCTGTCGGAGCGCCGGAAGGCCAGCTCCGCGAATGAATGTTATGCGTTATTTTTTCGGCAAGGCTGAGTGCTGACACTAGTTAACGATCGTACGCGACGCATTTTGATAGCCTATGTTCGGCTAGTGTGAAGAGCCGGAAATTCGCAGGCAAAGTTGCGCGGTATCAGGCAACGTTGGGCCGCCGGATCGGCTGCAGTATCAGCGCGATCATTAACGGCGCACGCGTCTACAGAGCTATCGAGAATCGTTATGTTCGACGAATCGAAACACATATCGCTAACACACGAACCGGGGCTGGACCAGTGGACGCATGCCTGGTACGACGAAGCCGTCCAGGCAGAATTTATCCACCCGCCCTATCATCCCGACACAGCGACCCTAAAGTGTCTTCGGGACTATTTCGACGCTGGCCTGTCGCCCGCCGAAGCTGCTCAGGCGTGCTTCGGCCGTAAGCACTAACGTATTACCGCGCCATCATCCGCTAGCCGTGTCTGTACGAAAGGTAGAAAACGGCCCGAACAATTCGAAGAATTTCTGACTCACGGCATTAGTGAGCGGTGGCACCCGCTGCATGCGGTGACAGCGCGAAAGTATGCTTTGGCGAGTATCGAAAAGCACTTGAAGAGGGGCGGGCTTTATCATGCTGAGATGGATTGCAAATTGGGCTTCACAGTACGCTCCAACTCCGGAGAAACAGGCTGAGCGCGCGCTAAACGAGTTGCGTATGGAGCTGTTTCGGGCTGAGCAACAGGTGCTGGATGCCCAACTGCGTGCGGATTACTATCGGGCCCGTTTGACCTTTCTCGAAGAGGTAACAAGAAAGGGCATTGAGGAGGTATCCGATCAACGCAAAGGCCAACAGGAGAACACCCAGATGTTGCGACCCGGACTGAGGCTGACCTCGGCGCAATAGTTTCGACCGGTGGCATGCGTGTTCGGGAAGGCAGGTCCGCCGCCGGAACGGTGGCAACTGACAATGCTTTACAGTTTGACGGTTCCCGCGATGATAGTGTTGTCGACGGCGAGCAGCGGCTCGCCATCAGCGCAAGCCATGGTGTCGCCATCGGGAAGTGCTGCAGTTGCGACTGCTGCAGCACTCTTTGATATTGGCGAAGTAGTAACTGTTCACACTTAACACATACGGTGATTGTCATGGGAATTCTGGATACTGTAGGCGAGATCGCAGGTGCAGTTGCAGCGGTTGAGGCAACTGACAAGCTCGATCCGGATGCTTCGCTGCTGACGAAGGGAATCGCGGCGGTGGCGGGATTTAAAGGCGCTGGCGCACTCGAATCACTCGTAGAAAAGAAAGAGGACGAAGGCAATACGCAGCAGGATGCGGATAACGCCGCACCGCAGGCCTGACTTCCCGTTGCCCCCAGGCCGGCCGCTGAAAATTGGCCGGTCTGATGTTTTACCACTTTGCGTGACAGGTAGAGGGAGACGTTCTTCAGCTCGCCCGATACCTTCCAGCCGATGCCATAGCGCAGCCAATTCAGTCCGTCGTCGCCTAAGGGCCGCTCCTCGCCCGTTTCAACCGAACTTCAAAACGATTTCCGAACTCGTGCGAAATAGTGGGCAGGCCATCCGCAACATGCGCCGACAGCTTGTGCTGTTGTGCCGCCTGCCGGGTCTGTTTGCCCAGGCGAGCGCGGCTTGGTTCGAGAAGAAAGTCGAAAGCTGAAGGCGCAGATGAGTGAGGACCCGCAGAAAATACTTGCTGAACAGCGAAAGGGATGCGTATAATTGCGTTCTTCGCTGCTGACGATTCAGCAACGTGTCCCGCAAGCGGTTTCTGTAGGGGGATGTTGCAAAAAAGTGTCTGAAGTGAGTCAGAAGTCTGAAAAGCTTGTAGCAAAAAAGACTTCACAAACAGTTGTAACGTAGTTAAAATAGCGGTCTTCGCCGTTGACGATACGAAGTAGCTGACAAGTTAGCGTGAGTTGACGGCGAGTTAAAGACAGATCTGAAAAGATTATGTCCCCTTCGTCTAGAGGCCTAGGACATCACCCTTTCACGGTGAGTACAGGGGTTCGAATCCCCTAGGGGACGCCAAACATCAGCGTCGCTTTAGTGTTCGATAAGAAGCAGTAAAAGCGGTGCAGCTTGCAGAGAAATAACCGACGCTCGCAAGCTAGGGTGTAAAGACTGGAGTGGTAGTTCAGTCGGTTAGAATACCGGCCTGTCACGCCGGGGGTCGCGGGTTCGAGTCCCGTCCACTCCGCCAGACAAAGCCCGTTCATAAAAACTTGAACGGGCTTTTTCATTAAAGATGTAAGCGTACGTTGTCCCCTTCGTCTAGAGGCCTAGGACATCACCCTTTCACGGTGAGTACAGGGGTTCGAATCCCCTAGGGGACGCCAGGACATCGGCGTCGTTCGGTCAGCAGTATGAGCGGTGCAATTGGTGAGTGAGCCAGGCTCACAAGCCACGGTGCAAAAATCTGGAGCGGTAGTTCAGTTGGTTAGAATACCGGCCTGTCACGCCGGGGGTCGCGGGTTCGAGTCCCGTCCGCTCCGCCAGATTTTAGAAAGCCCACTTCGAAAGAAGTGGGCTTTTTTTATTTCCGCATGCGGGTCTGCCTGGGTATCGTCTGGGTATGCTCGGGACAAACAGCCATTGCCAGCACGCGCGGCCTGTTTTACCGTTGAGCCGACTCTTCTTCGTCGTTCCGTCATGTTCGATCCAACCGAAGCTCCGTCACCGTTTCATCTGCGCACGGCCAGCATGGACGATTTCGAGTTCGCCGAGGCGCTGACTCGCAACAATATGGGCGGCTACTATCGCCGGCATCATCTGGTCTGGCGTGGCGATCTGTTTCTTGGCAGCTGGCGCGAGTCGGAGAACTTCATCCTCGAAATGGATGGTGCGCCGATCGGCGTGCTGCGTATCACGCAAGAAGGCGATTCGCTGCATATCCGTGACGTGCAGATTGCCGAGGGACATCGGCGGCTCGGCGCCGGTACGTATCTGCTGGATATATCGCATCAATGGGCGCGTGAGCGCGGGCTGCGCGAGCTGCAATTGCGCGTCTTCGTCGACAATCCCGCCGCGCGGCTTTATCAGCGCAAGGGCTATAAGCTGACCGGGCCACGTCTCGCGCAACTCGGCGCGATCCGGCATCTGGCACGACGCGTTTGAAGCTTAACGATGCCGGCATCGCTCATACATCCGTTCGGTTTTGAGCCGCCTCGTCGTCCGTCTCTTCATCGCCACGTTCGTCATTTTCCGCACGATGTTCCGAGCCCCGTTCGATGAACGCCCGTGGACTTTCGCCAAAGGCTCGCCGGAACATCGCCGAGAACGCGCTCTGGCTTTGATAGCCCAACTCCAGTGCGACATGCGATAGCGGCCGTCCCTGGCTCAGGAGCGGAATCGCGTGCGCCAGAATCGCCTGCTGACGCCATTGCGAAAAGCTCACGCCTAACTCCTGACGAAACAGCCGCGCGATCGTGCGCGTACTCGCGCCCACGCTCGACGCCCATTGCTCGAGCGATTCGCCGTGAGTCGGGTCCGCGATCACCGCCTCGCACAGCGCGCGCAGGCGCTTCTCGTTGGGCATCGGCACCGATAGCGGCAGTGGCTCCGAACGGGTCAACTCGTCGAGCGCGAGCGCGCCAAGCAGTTGCTCGCGCGTCGCTGAGATGCCGGGCGTATCGAGTGCAGCGATCACCTCGCGCAGCAGATCCGATACTTCGACCACGCGTGGTGTATCGAGCCCTGGCGGCACAGTGCTTTCAGTGATGTATAGCGTGCGCAGGAACGCGTCTTCGACGGCGACCACTTCATGTGTCACATGCGGCGGCATCCAGATCGCCCGCGATGGCGGCACCATCCACGTCGTGCCCGTCGTCGCGACCCGCAGCACGCCGCGCGACGCGTACGCCACCTGCGCCCACTCGTGCGTGTGACGAGCGATACGCCAGCCGGAAGGCATCGGCCGCGAGCGCACGCGGATCGGGTGTGTCAGCGTCGGCTGGAATTCCGGCGGAATGTCGGCAAAGTGGACGAAGCTCGACTGGTCGGAGTCGGCGGACACATTCATGGTGAAGATCGATCCAGTTGGGCAGAAGTCAAAAACGCAGAACTCGAAAGCGCGCAGAACTCAAAAACGGCGCGGGCTTCTCATTGTAGGTTGTGGGGGGGCGACGTTGCATAATGTCCCGATTGCACTGATCCCAAGGAGAACCCCATGAGCTTTACAACCGCGGATTTGTGCGATGCGCACGAGGACCAACTGTCGCTTGGTACGTTGCGCGTGCTCGAGCCGGTCTTTCATCTGTTCAGCCGCACCGAGTGCTTCAGCGGTGAAGCGGTCACGTTGAAGGTGTTCGAAGACAATGCGCTCGTGCGTGCCACGCTCGAAGAAAAGGGGGCAGGCCGCGTACTGGTGATCGACGGCGGCGGGAGTCTGCGCTGCGCGCTGGTCGGCGGCAATCTCGCGAAGATCGCGGAGCAGAATGGCTGGGCGGGCATTGTGCTGAACGGCTGTGTGCGCGATACGCTTGAGCTCAATGAAGCCAATGTCGGCGTGGCCGCGTTGGCAACGTGTCCGCGACGCGGCCAGAAGCTCGGCACCGGCGAGCGCGACGTGCCGGTGCAATTGCCGGGCGCGACGGTACACCCCGGCGAATGGATCTATGCGGATATCGACGGCGTGCTGGTAGCGCGCACGGCGCTGAACTGAGCTGAACTGAATTGCAGGCAAGCGAAACACTCAATCAAGGAGAGCGAACGACGATGCAGACCGTTTTTGTATATGGCACGTTGAGGGCCGGTGAAGTGAACGACATCAGCAAGGCCGCGGCGCGGCACGACGTTGCTGCGCCGAACCTGCTCGGCACGGCCACCGTCCGCGGACATCTGTTCGATTTTGGCTCGTATCCCGGCCTCGTCGTCGACGAAGCGGGCGTCGACGTCAAAGGTGACGTGTACGAGATCGACGACGAACTGGTCGCGGTACTCGATGAAATCGAACGGGTGTATCCCGGGGTCGAGGGTCTCTTTCTCGCGCGCGAAGTCATGGTAAAAGTGGACGGCAACGCGGTGAATTGCCGTTTCTATCCGGTGACGCCTAAGGCCGTGAAAGGCCAGCATGAAATCCGCTCGGGCGACTGGGTCGAGCATCGCAGCACGCGCTAGCCGAACGCAAAAAAAACGGCCCGGCAAGCATAAGCCTGTCGGGCCGTCCGGTCGGTCAGCCTTGCGACTCAGGCGGCTTTCACATCTTGCGTGGCTGGCGAAAGCGGGCCCGGTACGACGTCATTGGTTGCTGATGCATGAGGCTTTTCAAAAGCCTCAGATTTCCTCGTACAGCGGCAGTGTCAGGAAGTCGGTGAACTGTTCCGAGGTCGACATCTCTTCGAAGATCTGTGCGGCACGCTCGTACGGCTTCGTATCGCCGCCGACCGCCTGCTTCACGTTGGCGAGTTCCTGTGCCGACAGCTCGCGCACGAGTTCCGCCGTGACCTTGCGGCCGTCGTTGAGTTTGCCCTTCGGCGAGCGAATCCATTGCCACACCTGCGAGCGCGAGATCTCAGCGGTTGCGGCATCTTCCATCAGGTTGTGAATCGGCACGCAACCATTGCCCGCGAGCCACGAACCCAGGTAGTGAATGCCAACGTTGATGTTGTTGCGCAGACCCGCTTCGGTGATCGGCGCTTCGGGACGGAAGTCCATCAGATCGGCGGCCGTAACGAGCACGTCGCCGCGCTGCTTGCCGATCTGGTTCGGCTTGTCGCCGAGCACCTTGACGAACTCTTCCATCGCGATCGGCACGAGGCCCGGATGCGCGACCCAGCCGCCGTCGTAACCGTCGCCGGCATCGCGCGCCTTGTCCGAACGCACGCCGCCCATCGCGCGGTCGTTGGCCGCCGGATCGTTCTTGATCGGAATCAGCGCGCTCATGCCGCCGATCGCCGGCGCGTTGCGGCGGTGGCAGGTCTTCAGCAACAGCAGCGCATAGGCGCGCATGAACGGCGAGGTCATGGTGATCTGCGAGCGGTCGGCGAGACAGAAATCCTTGTCGCTCTTGAACTTCTTGATTGCAGAGAAGATGTAGTCCCAGCGGCCGGCATTCAGGCCCGAGCTATGCTCGCGCAGCTCGTACAGAATCTCGTCCATTTCGAATGCAGCGAGAATCGTTTCGATCAGCACCGTCGCGCGAATCGTGCCGCGCGGCACGCCGACCGCTTCCTGCGCGGCGACGAAGATGTCGTTCCACAGACGCGCTTCGAGATGGCTTTCCATCTTCGGCAGATAGAAGTAAGGAGCCGTGCCGCGTGCCACCTGTTCCTTCGCGTTGTGAACCATGAACAGCGCAAAGTCGAAAATGCCGCCCGACACGCGCTGGCCGTCCACCGTCACATGCTTCTCGTCGAGGTGCCAGCCGCGCGGACGCACGATCAGCGTGGCGATCCTGTCGTTCAGTTTGTACAACTTGCCGTTCTGTTCGAGCGAAATCGTGCGGCGCACCGCGTCCTTCAGATTGATATGGCCGGTGATCTGGTTATCCCAGCTCGGCGCATTCGAATCTTCGAAGTCGGTCATGTACGAATCCGCGCCGGAATTCAGCGCGTTGATGATCATCTTGCGCTCCACCGGACCGGTGATTTCCACGCGACGGCATTGCAGGTCCTGCGGCAGCGGCGCGATCGTCCAGTTGCCTTCGCGCACGCTCTTCGTTTCAGCGAGGAAGTCGGGACGCTCGCCTGCATCGAGGCGCTTAGTGCGCGCAACACGTGCTTGCAGCAACTGCTGACGGCGCGGTTCGAACGTACGATGCAGCGAGGCGACGAGTTCGAGCGCTTCGCACGTGAGAATGGCTTCAAAGCCCGGCTTGATCTCAGCCGTGATTTCCATGCCCTGCGGCAGTTGCGACGATGAAAGCGTGTTCGCCATGGTTTCTCCTTGGTCGGTCAGATTGCAATAATGCAAATGTAGAAAATGCGGTTGAAATGCGTCGTATGAATCAGTTGCGAATTGCCGTCAGGCGCCAGGGCTGTGGCGCGTGCGGCTGCTACCGCGTTCGGGCGACGCGAGGGTCTTCAGAAAAGCGAGCAGGTCGCTCATGCTCCCGCCCGTGCCATGCGGCATGACGCCCAGTTCTTCGGCTGGTGCGTTTTGCCTGTTAAGCCAGAAAGTGGTGAAGCCGAACCAGGTAGCGCCCGCCACGTCCCAGCCGTTCGACGACACGAAGACGATCTCACGCGGCCCTACGTCGAACGCTTGCGTGCCGAGCGCATAAGCGGCGGGCGAGGGTTTGTAGGCGTGCACTGCGTCGACGGAAAGAACATGGTCGAACAGGCCCGTCATGCCGGCGCTCTTCACGGCGATATCGAGCATTTGCGGATTGCCGTTCGAGAGGATCGCGAGACCAGGCCGCGCGCCATGTTTGCTGCCCGCAAGCGCGGAGGGCGCTTCGCGCAACTGGCGCAGCACGGGCACGGCATCGTGGAACGCGGACAGGCACGCGTATTCATCCATCAGACGCTTTTCGGCGGCGCGATTGAGTGCGAGTTGAAGCTTCTTCGCGGCGAAGCGCAACGCATCGATCGTGATGTCCCAGAACGGCCGGTAATGTGCGCCGGCCGGGTCGGCAAGCGTGCGCAATTGCGTGTATTCGATCTGCTTGAGACGCCACAGCTGCGAGAGCGCGTCGCCGTGGCCGGGGAACATCTGCTCGGCGGCAGCGATCACCGAGTGCACGTCGAAAAGCGTGCCGTATGCATCGAAAATCACTGCTTGAGGGGAGAGTGTCGTTGTGGCCGACATTGCCGTGCGCTCCTATCAGAGGTCGAGACAGATTGTATTAGTGATGGTCTGTGCTAAAAAAGAGGCTAAAGATCACTTGATCTTTTACTTTCATGCACCTAATCTGACGCGCACCGACCACTTTCCCGCGCCGTTGCGGCTCCGCCCACTCATGGACCGTTTCAAGCAGATCGAGACCTTCGTAGCCGTCGCTTCCAAGGGCAGCCTGTCCGCCGCGGCGCTGGCCGAGGGCGTCGCACCCGCGATCATCGGCCGCCGCATCGACGCGCTCGAAGAGCGGCTCGGCGTCAAGCTGCTGGTGCGCACCACCCGCAAGATCACGCTGACCTTCGAAGGATCGGCGTTTCTCGAAGACTGCCAGCGCGTCATTCACGATATGCAGAACGCCGAGGCCAGCGTGTCGGCGGGCGGTGTGAAGGCGAGCGGCCATTTGCGGCTGTCGGCGCCGGCGGGTTTCGGACGCCGGCACGTCGCGCCGCTCGTGCCGGCATTTACTGTCGCACATCCGGATGTGTCGATCACGCTCGATCTGTCCGACCGGCTGGTCGATCTGGTCAACGAAGGTTTCGATTGCGCCGTGCGGCTCGGCGAGCTGCCGGATTCGTCGCTGGTGTCGCTCAAGCTCGGCGAAAACCGCCGCGTGTGCGTCGCCTCGCCGTCGTATCTGAGCCGGCGCGGTGCGCCGCATACCCTGGCCGATCTCGCCCATCACAACTGCCTCGCGCTCGGTGCGAGCGCCAACCAGCAGCGCGGCTGGATGTTCCAGCAAGGCGACAAGGTGGTCTCGATCAAGGTGTCCGGCACGATGGAATGCTCGGACGGCGCGGTGCTGCATGAGTGGTGTCTGGAAGGGTATGGCCTCGCGTGGCGCTCGTGGTGGGAAGTCGGCGCCGATATCGCAGCCGGTCGGCTGGTGAGCGTGCTCGACGAATTCGCCGCACCGCCGATCGGCATCCATGCGGTATTTCCGCAGCGTCGTCATTTGCCGTTGCGGGTGCGGCTCTTTCTCGACTTTCTCAAGCATACGTATGGCGATCCCGGTTACTGGGGCTAAAGCTCGCTAAGGTCAGACGATGCCGCGCAAGGGGTTTCCGATATGCGGACAGACCCGCAGGCGCGCCTTGCGCATCATTTCGGCGCACTACAATCGATTGCAGCGGCTTCCATGCCGGGCTCGTTGGACGCTGACGCCGCGCGGCGAGCCGCAAGGCGACGGAGGGCATCATGTTCAGGCACATCCTGGTTCCGACCGATGGTTCCGACCTGTCACGTAAAGCGATCGAAGGCGCCATCGATCTCGCACAGGCCGTCGGCGCACGCGTGACCGCTTACGCGTGTCTGCCGCAATATCCGTACTCGCCGTTCTCCGAAGTCGTGATCGAACCACCGGCCGAGTTCCTGCAGCGCAGCGAGCATGAAGCCCGCGTGCATCTGCGGGAAGTGGAACTGGCCGCGCGCCGTGTGGGCGTTGCGTTCGACAGCCGCACCAGCGTGCACCCGGCGCCGTATCTCGGCATCATCGAAGCGGCCGAGCAGGGCGGCTGCGACGTGATTTTCATGGCCTCGCACGGACGGCGCGGTCTTGGCAGCCTGCTGATCGGCAGCGAAACGCAGCGGGTGCTCACGCATACGAAAATCCCTGTGATCGTGTATCGCTGAGCCTGACTGTCCTGATCGGCGTGTGCGCGGAGCAAAAAAAGCGCCGACGATGAGGCCGGCGCGCGGTATGCGTTGCCGCACGATCAGTTGTGCGAGCGCTGTCTCCCAGATTCCGGCCCTAAGGGTTCTGGCTCTGCGGCCTGTTGTTCTCCTCCCTGACGGCGGCCCTCTGGCGGGGCCGCTTTTCATCTGTCTGCCTTGCCGTTCCTGCGATCAGACCGCGCAATGAATTACGCGACCTTCTTGTCGAAAAACTGTTCGTCTTCCGTCGAGCCGTGCAGCGCGGTCGTCGATGCTTCGCGTTCGACCGTTTGCGTGACGGCGTCGAAGTAGCCGGTGCCGACTTCGCGTTGGTGCTTCACGGCGGTGAAGCCCTTTTCGGCAGCCGCGAACTCAGCCTGCTGCATTTCGACGAAGGCGGTCATCTGGTTGCGGGCATAGCCGTGCGCCAGGTTGAACATCGAGTAGTTCAGCGCGTGGAAGCCGGCCAGCGTGATGAACTGGAACTTGTAGCCCATCGCACCGAGTTCGCGCTGGAACTTGGCGATCGTTGCATCGTCGAGGTTCTTCTTCCAGTTGAACGACGGCGAGCAGTTGTACGACAGCAGTTGGTCCGGGAATTCCTTGCGGATCGCGTCGGCGAATTTCTTCGCGAACTCGAGGTCCGGCTTGCCGGTTTCGCACCAGATCATGTCGGCGTACGGCGCGTAGGCGAGACCACGCGAGATCGCTTGTTCCAGACCCGGCTTCGTACGATAAAAACCTTCCACCGTGCGCTCACCCGTCAGGAACGGCTTGTCGTTGTCATCGACGTCCGACGTGATCAGGTCGGCGGCTTCCGCGTCGGTGCGAGCCAGCAGCACGGTCGGTGTGCCGGAGACGTCGGCGGCCAGACGCGCGGCGGTCAGCTTGGCGATATTTTCGCGGGTCGGCACGAGCACCTTGCCGCCCATGTGGCCGCACTTCTTCACCGAAGCGAGCTGGTCTTCGAAGTGGACGCCCGCAGCGCCGGCCTCGATCATCGCCTTCATCAGTTCGAACGCGTTCAGCACGCCGCCGAACCCGGCTTCCGCGTCGGCCACGATCGGTGCGTAGTAGTCGATATAACCTTCGTCGCCCGGATTCTTGCCTTCTGACCACTGGATCTGGTCGGCGCGCGTCAGCGTGTTGTTGATGCGCTTCACGACGAGCGGCACCGAGTTCGCCGGATACAGCGATTGATCCGGGTACATTTCGCCGGCGACGTTCGCATCGCCCGCCACTTGCCAACCCGACAGATAGATCGCCTTCAGGCCGGCCTTCACTTGCTGCATGGCCTGGTTGCCGGTCAGCGCGCCGAGGGCGTTGACGAACGGCTCGTTATGGATCGATTCCCACAGCTTTTCCGCGCCGCGCCTGGCCAGCGTGTGCTCGACCGGCACCGAACCGCGCAGGCGCACCACGTCGTCAGCGGTGTACGTGCGCTTGACGCCTTTCCAGCGCGGATCGGTTTCCCATTGCTGTTGGAGTTGCTTGGCTTGTTGTTCGCGGGACATGGTGTGCTCCTTGGTTGCCTGTAGATGAATTGGTGAACTCTGCCTTCGTCGAAGCGGCTGGCCCGGTTAGGCGTTTCGTTTCGCGAAGTCTTATATAAGAGTCTAGGCAAATCACTGGTCGGGCAATAGCCACTTGGGAGCGTTTTTTGAATATTTATATTTGTTTTAAATCAACTACTTATAAAGATAATTTCGCATTAAGAAACGTATTTTTCCATCTTGCAATGGCGCGTGTTGTGCCGTGCAGCACGATTTTTTACGACGCAAAAAAATTTTCCACATCGTGAAATTTTGACGGCGGGCAAAAAAAACCGGTGCATGAGCACCGGTTTCTTCCGACTGACAAACGGCGCGGGGCCGTCCGGGTCTTTTCAAGCTGACTTCTGCACAGATCGAGCTATGCGAATAGCTGCTGCACAGCCGTGGCTTAGCTGCAACTTAGCTGCCGCGGCGCGCCGTACGCGGGCCGTCGCTGCGGCGTGCGCCGTAGCCGCCGTCACGCGAACCGCCGTAGCCGTCACGCGAACCGCCGCCAGCCGACTTGCCGGCCCAGCCGCCGCCATTGCCGCTACCGCTACGAGCGCCGCCGCCGTTACCAGCCGGCTTGCCTGCGCCGCTACCGCTGCCGAAACGACGGCCACCGTTGCCGCCGCCCGGACGGCCACGGCCGCCAAAGCCAGGACGGCCATTGCCCGACGGCGCCGATTTACGCGGCTCGAAGCCTTCGATAACGTTGACCGGCAGCGGCGTGCGCACGAAACGCTCGATGCGCTTCAACGCGCCTTGCTCGGCGTGATGCACGAGGCTCACTGCGATGCCCGAGCGGCCAGCACGGCCGGTACGGCCGATACGGTGCACGTAGTCTTCAGCGAACTTCGGCAGATCGTAGTTGAACACGTGCGTGATGCCCGGGATGTCGATGCCGCGAGCGGCGACGTCCGTGGCGACCAGCACGCGCACACGGCGCTCGCGCAGTGCGCGGATCGTGCGGTTACGTGCGCCTTGCGGCAGGTCACCGTGCAGAGCTGCCGATTCGAAACCGGCGTCGGCCAGACGGCCAGCCAGTTGGTCGGCGTCCATCTTGGTTGCCGTGAAGACGATGGCCTGGTCGAGGCCGGCGTCGCGCAGCAGATGGTCCAGCAGACGATCTTTGTGATCGCGGTCGTCGACATAGTGGACGGTTTGCGCGATGTTGGTGCGTTGTTCGAGGCGCTGAACGATCTCGATACGTTCCGGATCCTTCAGCAGCCGGCCGGTCAGCGAACCGATCTTGCCGTCGAGCGTGGCCGAGAACAGCATCGTTTGACGCGAAGCCGGCGTAGCGGCAACGATCGTTTCGATGTCTTCGATGAAGCCCATGTCGAGCATACGGTCGGCTTCGTCGAGCACGAGGATCTGCAGTTGCGACAGATCGATACGGCCGCGTTCCAGGTGGTCAATCAGACGGCCCGGCGTGGCAACCAGGATTTCCGGGTTCTTTGCCAGCAGCATCAATTGTTGGCCGTAAGCGACGCCGCCCAGAATGCTGACGGTGCGCAGGCGCTTCAGGTGCTTTCCATACGTGGCAGCGGCGGTGGTGACCTGCATCGCGAGTTCGCGGGTCGGCGTCAAAACCAGCATGGTCGGACGGGCAACCGGTTGCGGACGGCGCGTGCGGCCGCCGTCAGCCGGACGCGGTTCACGCGGCTGGCTGGCTTGCGCCTTTTGCAGTTGCGAGAAACGCTCGATGGCGGGCAGCATGAACGCGGCGGTCTTGCCCGAGCCGGTCGGGCTCGAGACCAGCAGATCGCGGCCGGCGATGCCGGCGGGGATCGCGCGTTGCTGAACCGGAGTCGGGTTTTGGTAACCAGCGGCGGTCAGCGCGGAGACGACATCCGCGGAGAGACCGAGCGACGCGAACGTCGGGCCGGTCGGCGCTGCGGCTTCAGCGGCAACGGCTTCCGGAGCGGCAGCGACTGCTGCGGCTTGCGCGGGTGCGTCGGCGAGACCGAGGGCTTGATCGGCGATGGCGTTCAACGGGCTGCTGGGGGTATTGCTCGAAGTCATGAGAATCCTTGGTACACAGGGAATTAATACGTCGGCGCCAATCGGCATACCCAAGTCGTCGGATTCAGCGAGCAAAGAAGCAGCGAGCAAATCGAAAAACGGGGGCAGCTCGCGACAAACAAGGCGAGCTTTTCGTTAGAAGCTGTATCGGTTGCGACATGCCAACACGGCGTGCCGCCAGCCTGGTACATGATCGCCCGTAGGGGGCTAGGCAGGAGGGGACAGGTTCTAAACTGGATTGGAGCTAAACGCTACGAGGCGCTGCGCCGCAAAGGCCGCTAGAGGAGAGCCGGGCAAAGCAGTGAAGCGCAGGCAGCATTGTATAGGGTTTTGTTGCACTGCGCCACCATTAGGATATTTCCTGGCGGAAAAGTTTTGTTTTGTCTGCTGATGCCCGCTGTGGGGCTAGCTTAGGCTGACGCGCCGCTTTTGAGGGATTCGACCAGGTCGATGTATTGTTGCTTCGCGGCGTCCTGGGGCGTGCCTTTCAGGGCGACCCATGCATCGTATTTGTATTTGCCGACGATGTCGGTGAAGCCGGGTTTGTCGCCGTGGACGTCGCCGTCGGTGGCCTGTTTGAAGAGCGCGTAGAGACGCAGGAGAGTGAGATTGCCTGGGCGCTCTGGCAATTGCTTTGCGTCTTCCTGGGCTTGAGTGAATTGGGTGTTGATGTCTGTCATGGTTTGGTTTTGCCCTCCGGGCAGGGTCTGGTTTTGTTTGGGGCTTGGCCGGTGATCATAGCAATTGGTTGCTGCCGCTGGGCTGAGGGGTTATTCCAAACGGTTTTGGGGTTTCCATGATCCTGTTTGCCTTTGGCGGCGGCATTGGTTGTGCGCCTGCGGTGTTGGTTTTTTCCTGGCTTGTTTGCCTTCGCGGCGCTTTTTTCTGTGTGCCTGCGGCGGTGGCCTCTCCTTGATTTGATATTGGTTTATTAGCGTTCCCCCTGTGCGGGGGGGGCACCTACTTTTCTTTGCCGGCCGCAAAGAAAAGCAACCGTATTGGAAGTCAAGCGGCGAGCTGTCCCTCAAGGTGCGAATTGTCGGTCGTGGAGAGCATTTTGTGGGCGCGCGTAATCCTCGCGACCCGCACGATTGAGCAACCTGCAGAAGGTGGGCATGGGCGGCGTGAATGCTTGCGTTAAAAGCGCAACAGCCGGACGCAACCCTGCCGGAAGTCAGTCAGCCGATGGTCTCCAGGGTGTCGAGTTGTGGACCATGGCGTTGAGCGTGACGATGAGTTTGCGGATGCAGGCCGTCATGGCAACCTTGAACGGCTTGCCGGCGTTGCGCAGACGGTCATAGAACGCCCTGATGGTGGGGTTAAAGCGCAGCGCAGGCACGCAGGCCATGTACAGCGCGCGCCGCACGATGGCGCGGCCGCCCTGGATGCGACGCTTGCCGACATGCTTGCCGCTGTCGCAATTGAAAGGTGCGACGCCGGTGAGTGCGGCGATCTCGCGGCGGTTCAGCGAGCCGAGCTGGGGCATGAAGGCGATCAGCGTCGCGGCAGCGCCGGGGCCGATGCCGGGCACGGAGCGCAGCAGGTCTTCCTTCTGGCGCCAGGCAGGTGAAGAACGCAGGAACGAATCGATGTCATGATCCGCGAGCCTGAGCTGCTGTTTGAGCCACTTGATGTGATCGTTCAGGCTCCCGCGGGCTGCGGCATGGGCGCGCTCCAGGCGTGCTTTCTCGGCGACCAGCATGTCCATGAGCTGGGCCCGGCGCAGCAGCAGGGCCTGCAACTGCTCGGTCTGTACATCGTTCAGGGGGCGCACGACGGGCTTGATGGCAGCGGCGAATTGAGCAATGACAAACGCGTCGATGCGATCGGTCTTGGCGCGCGTGCCGGTGGCCCTGGCGAAGTCGCGCACCTGTCGGGGATTGACCGCGACAGCGGGCAGTCCGGCCTGACAGAGCGCCCTGAGTACGGCGAGCTCGAGCTTGCCGGTGGCCTCCATGACGATCAGTGTGGGATTGAGCGCGCCAAGGCGCTGGACCAGCTGGTCGATGGCGACGGTTTCATTGTCGACACTGAAATGTTCGGTGGTGTCGTGGATGGCGACATCGAGGGTGCTGCCGCTGACGTCGATGCCGATATAAACGGAAGAAGAAGGCTGGTTCATCACGGTACCCATACTTGCAGGAAAATACGAGCTCGGGGCTCAGTCAACTGTTCGGGTTAAGAGGATGAAAAGGACAGTCGCTCAGGCTTTTCTGCGGGCTCGAAGCACTTTAGGCAGACGAGCTGACTGTCCATGTGGCGACAACTGATCGGATCGGCGCCACAGGAGGGAATATACAAGTAGGCAAAAGAAAGCGGCTCAAACCGCTAACACTTAAGCGGGTCCCCTGGCTTGGAGGAGGCAGTGGAGCATCTGGAATCTGTGCCCTCGCACATTCGACCTTAGTGACAAGGCAGTCATACTTCCGGCGGCGCTGCGCGCGTCGTAGCGGCATTTCACAAAACCGCGTTTCGAGTCTGGCGCGTGTAGTTCGCCGGACTTGGTGGCTCGCCGTAGCGCACGTCAGCGCGATTCGCCGTAGGCTGGTCGCGCACGCCGCAGTGGTATTTCCAAACCATCGGCGCAATTCAGCGCTTCGCCGAGGCGAAGCCGATGGCCGCCACGGTGCGCAAACGAAGCCCGTGGTTTCCCTGGCAGACCGTTCCGGCGAGCACGCAGTGCGAAGCGGGAAGAATGATGCCGGAGGCGCGTATCCGCTATCGGTTTTGAGAAGTACCGCTACGGCGCGCGCAGCGCCGCCGGAAGTATGACTGCCTTGTCACTCACGTCGAATGCGCGAGGGCACCGACTCCAGATGCGCCACTACCTCCTCCAAGCCAGGGGGCCCGCTTAGGAGTTAGCGGTGTGAAGCCGCTTTCTTTGCTTACTTTCTTTGCGGCGGCAAAGAAAGTAAGTGCCTGCCCCGCACAGGGGCGACGCTAATAGACCAATAACAAATCAAGGAAAGGCCACCACCGCAGGCACACAACTAAAAAGCGCCACGCAAGGCAAACAAACCAGGAAAAAACCAACGCCGTAGGCAGACAAAAGCAAAGACCAAAGCAAAAACCAGAGGACAACCCAAAACCACATTCCCACGAGCAGTGCCGATTACAATACGCCTCATGACTCAAACTGTGCTTCTTGCCCTCGATACATCGACCGAATTCTGCTCGGTAGCGCTTCTATCCGCCGCCGGCGAATCATCGGCCCACGCCGTCCCTGAACCCCGTATCTGGGTTCGCCACGAGCAAACCGGAGCAGTCTCCAGCACGCGCCTCCTTCCCGCGATCCGCGAACTCTTCGACGAAGCGGGTCTGAAACTGGCCGACTGCGACGCCATCGCCTTCGGTTCGGGCCCCGGCTCGTTCACAGGTCTTCGCACGGCAACCGGTGTCGCCCAAGGTCTGGCGTTCGGCCTGAACCTGCCCGTCGTGCCGGTCAGTACCTTGCTCGCTTGCGCGGAAAGCGCCCGGCTGCGCGATCCATCGGCGGCCCGCGTGCTCGCCGCGCTCGACGCCCGCATGGACGAAATCTATTGGGCCGACTACGCATGGGACGACGCTCAAGGCGAATGGCGCACGCTCCAGCCGGCTTCGCTCGATGTCCCCGAGCGCCTCGTCTTGCCCGATGCGCCGTTCACGCTGGCCGGCAACGCTGCCGCGGCCTTCGGCGCGCGATTGCCCGCCGTCGCGGCCGCGCGAACGGTCGACGGCGAAGCGCTGCCGCATGCGTTACCCATCGCGTACGCAGCGCTACGCGCGTTTCGCGCCGGCCGCACCGTGCCCGCCGACCAGGCCGCGCCGGAATACGTGCGCGATAAAGTCGCTCAGACCACGGCGGAACGCGTCGCCGAAAAAGCCGCCAAGGCCGAACTGGCCGCAAAGGTGGCGCACGACGCGCATCAGGGCGAGGGCCAGCAATGAGCGGTGTGTTGCTCGCGGACCGCTACATGTCGCCGATGACCGAAGGCGATCTGGACGAAGTCGCCGCAATCGAAAAGATCGCCTACGAATTCCCCTGGAGTCGCGGCAATTTCGGCGATTCGCTGCGTAATGGCTATTTCGGCATCTGTCTGCGGCACGTGACGGGTACGTTGATCGGCTATTGCGTGCTGATGCCGGTCGTCGATGAAATGCATCTGCTCAATTTGTGCGTGACGCCCGCCGCGCAGGGCGCCGGTGCCGGGCTCACGTTGTTGCGCGAAGCGGTGCGCATCACGCGCGCCGAAAAACTCGACGGCCTGCTGCTCGAAGTACGGCCGTCGAATCATCGGGCGATCCGGCTGTACGAACGCTTCGGCTTTGCGTCGATCGGCCGGCGCAAAAACTATTATCCGGCGCGGCATCGCAGCCGGGAGGACGCCATCGTGATGCGTTATTCGTTTGCCAGGGAGGGCGCAGATGGCGCTGCATGAATCGGTACTGGAAGAGTTCGGACTCGCGCCGCTGTGGGTGCGTCGCGGGATGGCGCCGGTCACGTTGGCCGAGGCTGTTGAGCTCGCCTCAGACGTGCAGGCCGGCAACCCGCAGCCAGCTCCCGACAACGCCGCACCCAACAGCGCGCGCCGCGAAGAACCCGTTGCAGCGGACCTGCGGGTAGCGGCTCCTCAAGCGTCGCCCGCCGCTCGCGAGCAGCGCGACGATCAGCAGCCAACCGCGCAGCAAGCACCCGCGCGCGAGCCGAACGAGCGCCGTTCGCCTACGCAACATGGCGAGCCGGGCCGTCAAACTTCGCCGTCCTCGTTCAGCGAAACCCCGCCCGATGACGATTTCGCGTGGTTCGACGATCTGCCGGCCCCTGAGCCAGCCCGTCAAGCGGCCCACGCGCCTGTCGAAGAAGCGCGCCGTGAGACACCGGACGCATTGCCGATCCAGATGCTCGATTGGGACGCGTTGAGCGACCGCGTCGCCGGCTGCGAACGCTGTCGTCTATGCGAGAAACGCACGAATACGGTGTTCGGCGTCGGCGATCGCAACGCCGACTGGATGCTGATCGGCGAAGCGCCCGGCGAGAACGAAGATCGCCAGGGCGAGCCGTTCGTCGGTCAGGCCGGCAAGCTGCTCGACAACATGCTGCGTTCGCTGACGCTCGCGCGCGACACCAACGTCTATATCGCCAACGTGATCAAGTGCCGGCCGCCTGGCAACCGCAATCCCGAGCCGGACGAAGTCGCGCGTTGCGAGCCTTATCTGCAACGCCAGGTCGAATTGGTCAAGCCGAAGCTGATCGTCGCGCTCGGCCGCTTCGCCGCGCAGAGTCTGCTGAAAACCGATGCGAGCATTTCGTCGCTGCGCGGCCGTGTGCATGAATACGAAGGGGTGCCGGTCATCGTCACGTATCACCCGGCGTATCTGCTGCGCAGCCTGCCCGACAAGGCGAAGGCCTGGGCCGATCTGTGCCTCGCGCGCGATACGTGGCGCAAGGCGGGCGGCGCGGCTTCGAACGAAGCGAAGTGATAGCCGCCACAGGGCCGACGGTGGACCTCACTGCTCGTCAAGGCGCATCCGCCGCGATCCTTGAGATGCTTCTCGACACATTGCGCGTCCCGGCGGTGCGCGATCTGGCGTGGCTGTTGCTGAGCGCCGATTTGTTGCGAGCGCAACCACCGGTGGGCGCGCTGGTTACGCCGTTCGACACGCCGCATGAAGCAAACGCGACCGTCGACTGGTTGCGCGCACTCGACGCCGATCCGGCCGAATTGCAGCGCGAGCTCGCGACGACAAACATCTCGCGCCTTGGCCGATACGCCGAACGTCTGCTTGCGTGGTTTCTGCGGCACGGGCCTGCGGCGCGGCTGGTCGCGGCCGGCGTCCCGCTGCGGCGCTCGGGCGTCACGCTTGGCGAATGCGATTTTCTGGTTCAGACGCGGCAGGGCGCGCGGTTGCATTGGGAATTGGCTGTTAAGTGCTACCTGCATGCCGGCGATGGCCGGGGGCAGCTGGCGGATTACGTCGGCCCGAATCTGAAGGACCGCTTCGATCTGAAGCTCGCGCATCTGCTGAATCATCAGTTGCCGTTGAGCGCGCGCGAAGAATTCGCGGCGCTCGGCTATGGTGGGCCGTGGACGCCGCAGATGTTCGTCAAAGGCTGGCTGTTTTACCGGCATGGCGAGTCGCCGGCAGATCCGGCCGCGCTCGATCCTTCACATGGGCGCGGCTGGTGGGTGACGCGTAGCGATTGGCCGGCTTTCGCCGCGGCGCATGCACAGACGTGGCGCACGCTGCCGCGACTGGAATGGCTCGCACCGAGACGGCATGAGCCCGGCGCGGCGGAAGAGGCGGGGATGGCTTTCGTCGATGCGCAAACGCTCGCTGCGCAAATCTCGCATCAACATGAACCGACGATGGTCGCGGCGTTCGCCAATGGCAGCGCGGGTGGCTGGCTTGAACGCTCACGTGGTTTCATCGTGCCCGATGACTGGCCGCAACTGGCGCAAGCCTACGCGCGGCAATAGCTGTAGTCAGAGGTTTATGGCATCAGCGCGTGGCTGCGCAATGCAGCGGCAGCGCCGGCTCAGCCCCTCACCACCACCGATAAAAATGATGCACCGGTCCGACGCCGTTGCCCACATCGAGCCGATCGCTCGCTTGCAACGCGCCGGTCAGATACAGCTTCGCATCGGCGACCGCGCTCGCCAGATCGTCGCGTTGCGGGATCAGCGCAGCAATCGCCGACGACAGCGTGCAGCCCGTCCCATGCGTGTTTTTCACCGGCACGCGCGGGCCGCCCAGGCGCAGCGTGCCGCTGTCCTGCACGAGCCAGTCGGGACTATCCGCCGCGCTCAGATGGCCGCCCTTCATCAGCACCGCGCGCGCGCCAAGCGCACGTAGCGCTTCGCCTTGCGAGACCATGCCGGCTTCATCCGTTGCGGCTTCTACGCCTAGCAAAGCCGCGGCTTCCGGCAGATTCGGCGTCAGCAGATCGGCAAGCGGCAGCAATTCGTCGCGCACTGCCGCGACTGCATCCGGCAGCAGCAACGCGTGATTGCTCTTCGAGATCATCACCGTGTCGAGCACGATGTGCTTCGGCTTGTACCGGCGCAACGCGCCGGCCACCGCGCGCGCGATCGGCGCGTTCGCGAGCATGCCGATCTTCACGGCATCGATACGGATATCGTCGAACACCGCATCGAGTTGCGCGGTGATGAAGGCCGGCTCCGGCGTGTGGATCGCCGTGACGCCGCGCGTGTTCTGAGCGGTCAGCGCGGTAATCACGCTCGCGCCATAAGCGCCGAGCGCCGAAAAAGCCTTCAGGTCGGCCTGAATGCCGGCGCCGCCGCCGGAATCGGAACCGGCGATCGTCAGCACATTGGGAATCGGTTGAGTCATGGCAAAGCGGGAATGAGAGAAGGCGTGGGCCGTTTGACGACTGCGAACAGCCGCGGGTCAGTGCTTGACTTCGCCGATCAGCGCGACCGAATCGAAGGCGCGCTGATTCGCCTGGTGGCGCCGCATCACGAGCCACATCATCAGGCAGACGAAAGAGCCGAACAGCACGATCACCAACGTGACCGGCACGTCGAGCCATACCAGCACGGCGTACAGGCACAGCATCACGAGCACGGAGAGATTCTCGTTGAAGTTCTGCACGGCAATCGAATGGCCCGCCGACAGCAGCACGTGGCCGCGATGCTGGAGCAGCGCATTCATCGGGACGACAAAAAAGCCCGACAGGCCGCCGACGACCATCAGGAAGATATATGCAACGATCAGATAGCCCGGCACGTGCATGCGGCCGAAATACAGCCCCCAATGCGCCGGGAACAGGTCGCGCGTGTAGAAGGCCATCATCATGACGGCGATGCCCATCACGATGCCGACTGGCAGCACCGACAGCGATTTCTTCAGCGGTATGCGCGACGCCGCGAAGATCGCGCCGGCTGCCACGCCCACGGCCACCACGGCCTGCAGGATCGCGGCTTCCGACAGCGACATATTGAGCGATACCTCGGCCCACTTCAGCACGATGAATTGCAGCGTCGCGCCGGCGCCCCAGAACAGCGTGGTGACGGCAAGTGAAATCTGGCCGAGCTTGTCGCGCCACAGCACGACGAAACAATCGGCGAAATCGGTGATGAGCTTGATCGGGCCGCGTTCCTGTTTCGGATAACGCGCGCCGGTGTCGGGAATGCGCAGATTGAACAGCGCGGCGATCACGTAGATCGCCATGATCACCAGCATCGCCGCTTCGGCGGGTGTGTTGACGGTGGGAATGTGGTGCCGGAGAATCGGCGCGGCGATGTGCGGACTGATCAAGGCGCCGCCCAGTACAGTGCCGAGAATGATCGAGCCGACCGTGGTGCCTTCGATCCAGCCGTTCGCGGCCACCAGCCGGTCAGGCGGCAGCAGTTCGGTGAGAATGCCGTACTTGGCCGGCGAGTAGGCCGCCGCGCCAAAGCCGACGATGCCATAGGCGAGCAGTGGATGCGCGCCCACCAGCATCGTGACGCAACCGACCACTTTGATGGTATTGGTGATGAACATCACGTGCCCTTTCGGGCGGGAGTCCGCGAAGGCGCCCACGAAAGCAGCCAGAACGACGTACGACAGCACAAAGAACAACTTGAGCAGCGGCGTCATCCAGTTTGGGGCGTGAAGATCTTTCAGCAGTGCGATAGCAGCGATCAGAAGCGCATTGTCGGCCAGCGACGAAAAAAACTGCGCGGCCATGATGGTGTAAAAACCTTTTTTCATCTGATGCGATGCTGTCCTCGCTGCGGTCTGTCCGCCCCGGCCGCGTGCAAGGCGTCCGGGCTTATGCCGTTCGAAATGGGTTGTGCGCACGGCTTTATATCACGAAAATAGCTGGATTCGGACTAGCAAAATCCTTGGCCGCACCGCCCAGCGGGCTACCGAGCGCTGAAAACGCCCTGTAAGCTGCTGATTCGCAAGCGTCTTTACGAAAAAATCCCATGCCGCGCCCCCTTTCAGCCACGATCCATACCGCCGCACTCGCCAATAACCTCGCCGTCGCCCGGCGCCACGCACCAAAATCCAAGATTTGGGCCGTCGTCAAGGCAAACGCCTATGGGCACGGCCTCGCACGCGCTTTTCCCGGCCTGCGCGCAACGGACGGCTTCGGTTTGCTGGACCTCGAAGAAGCCGTGAAGTTGCGTGAATTGGGCTGGGCTGGCCCGATTTTGTTGCTCGAAGGCTTCTTCCGTCCGACCGATATCGACGTGATCGACCGCTACAGCCTGACCACGGCGCTGCACTCGGACGAACAGTTGCGGATGCTGGAAATGGCGCGCCTGTCGAAGCCCGTCAACATTCAGTTGAAGATGAACAGCGGCATGAACCGCCTCGGCTATACGCCGGAAAAATTCCGCGCCGCGTGGGAGCGCGCACGCGCCTGTCAGGGCGTCGGTCAGATTACGTTGATGACCCATTTCTCGGATGCCGACAGCGAACGCGGCATCGCCTATCAGATGGAAGCGTTCGAGCGCGGCGCGCAAGGCATTGCGGGCGCGCGCAGCCTCGCGAATTCGGCGGCGACGCTGTGGCATCCCGCCGCGCACTTCGACTGGGTGCGCCCGGGCATCATTCTGTACGGCGCGTCGCCGTCCGGCGTGAACGCCGCGATCGCAGGCACCGGCCTGCAACCGGCAATGACATTCGCCTCCGAGCTGATCGCGGTGCAAACCCTCGCCGAGGGCCAGACCGTCGGCTACGGTTCGTTGTTCAAGGCGCGCGGGCCGATGCGCATCGGCGTGGTGGCCTGCGGTTATGCGGACGGTTATCCGCGGATCGCGCCGGAAGGCACGCCGGTGATCGTCGACGGGGTGCTGACGCGGATCGTCGGGCGCGTTTCGATGGACATGCTGACCGTCGACCTTACGCCGGTCCCGACCGCCAACGTCGGCTCGCGCGTCGAATTGTGGGGTAATTCATTGCCGATCGACGACGTCGCGCAAGCGTGCGGCACGATTGGCTACGAGCTGATGTGCGCCGTGGCGCCGCGCGTGCCGGTGCGGGCTGAATAAGCTCGGCACCGACGAACTGAATCGCCGCATCAATCAATAGAACAGCAACAGGCAAGGGCGCGTGGCTAAACAGAAGACGTTGTACATCTGCAGTGAATGCGGCGGGCAATCGCCGAAGTGGGCCGGGCAGTGCCCTTCGTGCAATGCATGGAACACGCTGGTCGAATCGGTGGCGGAAGCGCCGTCCACGCATCGCTTCCAGTCGCTCGCGAAAAGCGCGCCCGTGCGGCGTCTCGCGGATATCGACGCGTCCGACGTGCCGCGCTTTTCGACCGGCGTCAGCGAGTTCGACCGCGTGCTGGGCGGCGGTCTGGTGCCGGGCGGTGTGGTGCTGATCGGCGGCGATCCGGGCATCGGCAAATCGACGCTGCTGCTGCAATCGCTCGCGGAAATCGCCGCGGACAAACGCGCGCTCTATATCAGCGGCGAAGAATCGGCTGCGCAGATCGCGCTGCGCGCGCAGCGGCTGTCGCTGCTCGAGCCCGGCTCGAAGGCCAGCGAGTTGCAGTTGCTCGCGGAAATCCAGCTCGAAAAGATCCAGGCGACCATCGCCGAGCAGCGACCCGACGTTGCGGTGATCGACTCCATCCAGACGGTGTATTCCGACGCGCTGACCTCCGCGCCCGGTTCGGTCGCGCAGGTGCGCGAGTGCGCGGCGCAGTTGACGCGAATCGCCAAGCAGTCGGGCACCACCATCATCATGGTCGGCCACGTGACCAAGGAAGGCGCGCTGGCGGGGCCGCGCGTGCTGGAGCACATCGTCGATACGGTGTTGTACTTCGAAGGCGACACGCATTCGTCGTTCCGGCTGGTGCGCGCGATCAAGAACCGCTTCGGCGCGGTCAACGAACTGGGTGTGTTCGCGATGACCGAGCGCGGTTTGCGCGGTGTCGCCAATCCTTCCGCGCTGTTTCTGTCGCAGCATGAACAATCCGTGCCGGGTTCGTGCGTGCTGGTCACGCAGGAGGGCACGCGGCCGCTGCTGGTCGAAGTGCAAGCGCTGGTGGACGCGGCGAACGCACCGAATCCGCGCCGACTAGCGGTCGGCCTGGAACAAAACCGGCTGGCGATGCTGCTGGCGGTGCTGCATCGGCACGCCGGCATCGCCTGTTTCGATCAGGACGTGTTCCTGAACGCGGTGGGCGGCGTGAAGATCACCGAGCCTGCTGCCGACCTGTCCGTTCTGCTCGCGATCCATTCGTCGATGCGTAACAAGCCGTTGCCCAAGGGGTTGGTCGTATTCGGCGAAGTCGGGCTGGCCGGCGAGATCCGGCCGTCGCCGCGCGGTCAGGAACGTCTGAAGGAAGCCGCGAAACTGGGCTTTTCGGTCGCGGTGATTCCGAAGGCCAATGCACCGAAACAGCCGATTGACGGCTTACAGGTTGTTGCGGTTGAAAGGATCGAACAGGCGATCGACCGGGTCCGCACGCTCGACTAGCCGGGGCTGTGGCGGCCGCAGGCGCCGTCCACGGCGTAATGAAGTGTAAATATCTCCATATTGGCTGTAACCCAGCCGACATTCCTTTTTCCTAAGCTGGGGGCTATTGCATCCCCCTTCTGATGCCGAAAAAAGGATTGCGCCTTGAAACAGTCATATGAAACCGTGGCCGAGCGGCCGATGCAGGTGCGCGGTTGCCGCGTCTCCGCACCCATTCGCCAGCCTTGGGGCGGTGCTTGCCGGATTGTCGAGTGGATCGACACGACGGGGCAGATTTCCCGGCGGGTGGTGGCCGAACATGTAACCGCCGCGGAAGTGCGGGCCACCATCAACCGTCACGTTGAAGGCCGCAAGCATGTGCTGTTCGACGACGAGAAAACGCCGCGCCAGACCTTGCCGCGGCAAACGGCGGCCAAACGCTGACGCCCCCGGCGCTGGTCGCTTGCCTCAACCGGCGTAGCGGTCCTCGTCATCTTCGGCTTCTATTTCGCTCTCGCTCTCGCTCCCGTTCCCGCTCCCGCTCCCGCTTGAAGCCACGTAGGTCTGCGGATTGAACAGCGGATGCCGCGCAGCTTCCGCCGGGGTCAGCACCGGCGACACGCAACAGTCGAGCGGCTCCAGCAGCAACACCCATTCTTCCAGTGGACGCTTGCCGATCAGGTCGGCCAGTTCCTGCGTCAGCGCGGCGGCGTCCGGGCCGCCGATCGCCTGGCCGAGACTCCAGTGGCGCGTCGCCCATTCGGGCCGGTCCAGCGCCATGCACAAGGTTTCCCAGAACTTCAGTTCGAGCGCGCCGACCGCGAGCCAACGATGGTCGAGCGTGCGGTACAGGTTATAGCAAGGCACGCCGCCATTCAGCAGACCGGCGCCGGCGGCCGGCGCGACGCCGTCATTGGCGAGCGAGACTTGCGCGACGACGTTGTGCGCGTGCGTGACATGGGTCATCGACACGTCGACGAAGCGGCCATCACCACCGCGCGAGACATGCCATAACGCGGCGAGGATCTGCGTCACCGCGCTCAATGCGCCGCCGAGCAGGTCGGCAATCTGGAAGTTCGGCAGGATCGGCACACCGTCGCGGCTGGCCAGCTGATCGAGCACACCCGCGTAGCCGATGTAGTTCAGATCGTGGCCGGCGTGGTCGACAAACGGACCGCTCGCGCCGTAGCCGCTGATCGCGCAATACACCAGTTTGGGATTGGCCGCGTGCAGTGTTTCGTAGCCGATGCCGAGGCGCTCCATCACGCCGGGCCGGAAACTCTCGATCAGAACATCGGCTTCGGCCGCGAGGGCGCGCAACACGTTGCGTCCCGCTTCCGATTTCAGGTCGAGGCGCGTTTCGCGCTTGCCGCGATTGACGAGCCGGTAAAATGCGCCGGGCCGGCCCGCAACGCGGTCGCTCGACGACTGCATCATCGTGCGGGTGGGGTCTCCCGCGCCGGGCGCTTCGATCTTCAACACGTCGGCGCCGAGTTCGGCGAGCCGCAACGCGGCGACCGGGCCCGGCAACAGACGTGTCAGATCGAGCACGCGCAGGCCTTTCAGCGCGGGCGGCGCTGATAACGACGCCGTTGATGACGCAGACGAAGTCACGGATGACAAGGCCAATCCCCTGATCGATGCCGGCGCGGACTTGAGAACTGCGTGCCCGCTAGCCGATTTGTTCGAGTTCCTCGTGAGCATCGAGCCATTCGGCTTCGAGCGCTTCGAGGCGTGCGTTCACCTCTGCCTGACGGCGGATCGCCTCCGTCAGTTTGCTTTTCTGCTCGGGATCGTAACTCGCCGGATCGACGACGAACGCGTCGAGCGTCGCTTTTTCCGCGTTGAGCGAGTCCATTTCCTTTTCGATCTTCGTGATGCGGCTTTGCAGCGGCTTTTTCAGATGCGCGAGCTTTTGCCGCGTTTCGGCTTCGAGACGGCGCTGTTCCTTGCGATTGACGCCATTGTCCGCGCTATCCGCACCATTCGATGCCGCGCCGGCTTTCAGCGCCGCGCGTTGTTCAGCCGCGTGTTGCAGCAGCCAGTCGCGGTAATCGTCCAGATCGCCGTCGAATTCCTGCAGACGATGCCTGGCGACCAGCATGAATTGATCGGTCGTGGCGCGCAGCAGATGCCGGTCGTGCGATACCAGAATCAGCGTGCCCTCGAACTGCGCGAGCGCCATGGTCAGCGCGTGACGCGTTTCGAGATCCAGGTGGTTGGTCGGCTCGTCGAGCAGCAGCAGATTCGGCTTTTGCCAGATGATCAGCGCCAACGCGAGGCGGGCCTTTTCTCCCCCTGAGAAGGGCGCGATTTTCGAGGTCGCCATCTCGCCGGAGAAGTTGAAGCTGCCGAGGAAGTCGCGCAGTTCCTGCTCACGCGTATCCGGCGCGAGCCGCGCCAGATGCTGCAACGGCGTGTCGTCCGGGCGCAGCGTTTCCAGTTGGTGCTGCGCGAAGTAGCCGATCCGCAGACCCTTGCCTTCGCGCACATGACCGCCAAGTGCTTCGAGCGTGCCGGCCAGCGTCTTGATCAGCGTCGATTTGCCCTGGCCGTTCGCGCCGAGCAGGCCGATGCGCTGGCCGTTCTGAATCGACAGCATCACATGCTCGACGATCGGAATCTCGACGCCGTCATTGAGATAGCCGCAGCGCACGCCTTCCATCACCATCATCGGATTCGGCGCGGAATCGGGCGTGCGGAACTCGAACGTGAACGGCGACGACGCATGCGCCGGCGCGATCAGTTCCATTTTTTCGAGCGCCTTCACCCGGCTTTGCGCCTGGCGCGCCTTGGTGGCCTGCGCCTTGAAGCGGTTGATGTAGCTCTGCAAATGCTCGACGGTGCGCTGCTGTTTCTCATACGCGCTCTGCTGCAACGCGATCTGCTGCGCGCGCAGGATTTCGAACTGCGAGTAGTTGCCGCCGTAACGCTTGATCTGCTGATGCTCCAGATGCAGCGTCACGTTGCAGACCGAATCGAGAAACTCGCGGTCGTGCGAGATCACAACCAGCGTGCCCGGATAACGGTTCAGCCAGTCTTCGAGCCAGACGATCGCGTCGAGGTCCAGGTGGTTGGTCGGTTCGTCGAGCAGCAGCAAATCGGAGCGGCACATCAGCGCCTGCGCGAGATTCAGCCGCATGCGCCAGCCGCCCGAGAAGCTGCTGACCGGCTCGCGCGTCTGATCGAGCGTGAAGCCGAGACCGAGCAGCAGCGCTTCGGCGCGGGCGGGCGCGGTGTAGCCGTCGGCGTCGGCGAATGCCGCGTGCGCTTCGCCCTCGGCGGCGCCGTCGTGCGCGGCCGACGCGGCGGCGATACGCGCTTCGATCGCACGTAACGCGGCGTCGCCGTCGAGCGTGTAGGCTAGGGCGGTTTTGTCGGCGGCGGGCGTTTCCTGCGCGACGTGGGCGATCTGCCAAGTCGGCGGGATCGAGAAATCGCCGCCGTCCGCGTGCAGTTCGCCGAGCAGCACGGCAAACAGCGTCGACTTGCCCGCGCCGTTCGCCCCCACCAGGCCGGCCTTTTCGCCGGGGTTGAGGGTGAACGTGGTGTTTTCGAAGAGCGGCTTGGTGCCGCGCGCGAGGCTGAACTGGTTAAAGCGGATCACGAAGAGGCCGGCTGAAGAAAACCGCTATTTTAGACTGCCGGGGCTGACACCGGGCGCTCAGCCAGGATCGGCCATTCAGCCGACTGTACCGGCGAGGCATTTGGCTTAGACTGAAGGCTTTCACGGGGAGAAAACATGACATCGATCTATTCGTATTCGGCACGCACGCTCGGCGGCGAGGAAGTCAGTCTCGAGCGCTATCAGGGCAAGGTGCTGTTGATCGTCAATACGGCGAGCGAATGTGGATTCACGCCGCAGTACGCGGGCCTGCAAAAGCTCTATGACACCTACGCGGCGCGGGGCCTCGCGGTGCTCGGTTTTCCGTGTAACCAGTTCGGCAAGCAGGAGCCGGGCGATGCCGCGCAGATCGGCAGTTTCTGCGAGAAGAACTACGGCGTGACCTTCCCGATGTTCGACAAGATCGACGTGAACGGCGCGAACGCACATCCGCTGTTTCGTTACTTGACGGGCGAGGCGCCGGGCTTGCTGGGGCTCGAGGCGATCAAGTGGAATTTCACCAAGTTCCTGATTGGCCGCGACGGCAATGTGGTCAAACGCTATGCGCCGCTGACCAAGCCGGAGGCGATTACCGAAGACGTCGAGAAGCTGCTGTAACCCGCCGGGCGGTGGAGCTGAGCGGCAGCTACAGTATCGGCGAGAACAACCTTGCGACGTGCATCAGCACGCGCCGCAACGCGCTCGCTTGCCGGTAATCGTTGCGGTCGATTTCGAGCGATTCGGCGAAATCCTTCAGCAGCATCGCTTCGACTTCTTTGGCGAAACCGCGGTCCACGGTCAGTACCATGATCTCGAAGTTCAGGCGGAACGAGCGATTGTCGAGATTGGCACTGCCGATCGCGGCGGCCACGCTGTCGATCAGCACGACCTTCTGATGCAGGAAACCCGGCTGGTAGCGAAAAATCCGGATGCCCGCGCGCAGGGAATCGTACGCATAGAGTTTCGAGGCTTCGAACACGACGAGATGGTCCCGCCGGCTCGGAATCATGATGCGCACATCCACGCCGCGCAGCACCGCAAGCCGCAGCGCCGCGAACACCGCCTCGTCGGGGACGAGGTAAGGCGTGGTGATCCAGATCCGCTCGCGTGCCGCGGTGATCGCCTGGACGAAGAAGAGCGAACAGGTTTCCTGCTTGTCGGCCGGGCCGCTCGGCATCACGAGACAGTGCATGTCTTGACCGGCTGGATCGAATGGCGGGATGTCGAAGTCCGGCAACTGCTGGGTCGCCGAATGCCAGTCTTCGGTGAACACGAACTGGATGCTGGCAACCGCCGGGCCGCGCACTTCGATATGCGTGTCGCGCCATGGCGAGAGCGGCGGCTTGCCGCCCAGATACTCGACGCCGACGTTATGTCCGCCGACAAACGCGCGCTCGCCGTCGACCGAGACGATCTTGCGGTGATTGCGGAAGTTCAGTTGCAAACGGTTGACGAAACGGCGATTGGTGGCGAACGGGTACGTCTCGACGCCGGCCGCGCGCAGCGCCGCCACATAGCGGTGGGGCAGATCGAAACTGCCGATGCTGTCGTACAGAAAGTAGACGCGTACGCCTTGTTGCGCTTTTGCGATCAGCGTGTCTTTGAGCATCTCGCCGAGCGCATCGGCGTGCACGATGAAGAACTGCACGATCACATAGTGGCGCGCGCCTTCGATCGCTTCGAAGATCGCTTCGAAGGTCGCTTCGCCGTTCACTAGCGTGCGCACCGAATTGCCCGGCAGGAACGGCATGCCCCCCAGACGCGTCAACGAATGCACGAGGCTCGCGCCGAGTTCTTCCGTGGGCAGGCCTGCCGACGAGTCTCGCGTGTCCCATTCCAGCGGATGTGCACGCGTGCGCAGCAATTCGTTCTCGGTGCGGCGGGCGTCCGCGTAGCCGGCAAACTTGCTGCGGCCGAGGAACAGGTACGGTACCAGCGTCAGATACGGCATCGCGACCAGCGACACCGCCCAGGCGATCGCGCCTTGCGACGTGCGGGTGTTCAGAATCGCATGGCATGCGGCGACCGCGCCGAGGATATGGGCGAGGGCGACCAGCGGGCCGATGTGAAGCAAGTCGAATTGCATAGGCGGCTGAAGGGTTTCCGGAGCGCTGCCAGGCGGCTTGAAGTCGCGGTGGGCAGTCGACCGCGCCCATCTTACCGAACGCGCGCGCGTTGGGGGGGCGTTACGGCGATTTACGGCTTTGAGGTGAAGCGCAAGGAGGCGAGGCGTGTTGCGCACGGCGGACAGTGACAGGCCGCCGCGCATCGGCAGATGAAGCGATAAGAAGCGATCAAGCGTCAGACCGGCAGATCCGTTGCCTGAATCAGGAACACGTTGTCGTCGCCGGCGCTGGTCGACAACCATACGAGGTCGAGGCCGCCGAACGCTGCCTCGACGTTCGCGCGCTCGTTGCCGATTTCGACCACCAGCACGCCGTCGTCGGTTAGCCAGTTGCGCGCTTCGCCGATGATCCGGCGCACGACGTCCATGCCGTCCGCGCCGCCTGCCAGAGCCATGTCGGGCTCGTGCTTGTACTCGGCGGGCAGCTCCTGCATCGACGCCGCGTTCACATACGGCGGATTGCTGATGATCACGTCGTAGCGGCGCTCGGCGAGCGGAGCGTACAGATCGCCTTCGAAGAGCGCAATGCGGTCGTCGAGGTGGTAGTCCGTGACGTTGCGCGTCGCGACTTCGAGCGCGGGCGCCGACAGATCGACCGCATCGACATCCGCATTCGGGAACGCGTGCGCCGCGAGAATCGCGAGGCAGCCGGAGCCGGTGCACAGTTCGAGCACCGCGCCGACCTGCTCGGGATCTTCCACGTACGGTTGCAGGCCGTCCTGCAGCAGTTCGCCGATAAACGAGCGCGGCACGATCACGCGCTCATCCACGTGAAAGCGGAAGCCGTGCATCCACGCTTCCTGCGTGATGTATGCCGCCGGCACGCGCTCGCCGGCACGGCGTTCGATCACGTTCAGCACGGCGTCGATTTCGGCCGCGCTCAGACGCGCGTCGAGAAACGGCTCCAGCAGATCGAGCGGCAGATGCAGCGTGTGCAGTATCAGATAAGCGGCTTCGTCGTAAGCGTTGGCCGAGCCGTGCCCGAACGACAACTCGGCCTGATTGAAGCGCGACACCGCGAAACGCAGCAGGTCGCGGACGGTGGAAAACGGGAGCGTCATCGCAAATATTCCTTGGTCAGGCGATCAGTTGTTCGAGCACGCGACGATACACGTTCTTCAGCGGGTCGATGTGAGCGAGTTCGATATGCTCGTCGATCTTGTGGATGCTGGCGTTCAGTGGGCCGAATTCGACCACCTGGTCGCAGATGCGCGCGATGAAGCGGCCGTCCGAGGTGCCGCCGGTGGTGGACAGTTCGGTCGTGACGCCGGTTTCGTCCTTGATCGCTTTCGCCAGCGCGTTCGACAGATCGCCGCGCGGCGTGAGGAACGGCAGGCCGCTCACGGTCCACTGCAGGTCGTATTCAAGGTTGTGCCTGTCGAGGATCGCGTGCACGCGCGCTTGCAAACCTTCGACCGTGCTCGCCGTCGAGAAGCGGAAGTTGAACAGCACGTCGGCGTGGCCCGGGATCACGTTGCTCGCGCCGGTGCCGCTGTGAATGTTCGACACTTGCCAGGTAGTGGGCGGGAAGTATTCGTTGCCGTCGTCCCAGCGTTCGGCGACCAGTTCGGCCAGCGCGGGTGCAAGCAGATGCACCGGATTCTTCGCCAGATGCGGATAGGCGATGTGGCCTTGTACACCCTTGACGATCAGCTTGCCCGACATCGAGCCGCGCCGGCCGTTCTTTACCGTGTCGCCGAACTGCGCGCTCGACGTCGGCTCGCCGACAATGCAGTAGTCCATGCGCTCGCCGCGCGCTTGCAGCGCTTCGACGACCTTGACAGTGCCGTCGGTGGCGGGGCCTTCTTCATCGCTCGTGATCAGGAGCGCGATCGAGCCGCGATGCGCGGGGTGCGCGGCGACGAACTCTTCGCTTGCCACCACGAAGCCGGCGATCGACGTCTTCATGTCGGCCGCGCCGCGTCCGTATAGCTTGCCGTCGCGATGGGTCGGCTCGAACGGCGCCGAATTCCATTGTTCGAGCGGGCCGGTCGGCACGACATCCGTGTGGCCGGCGAACGCGAGCAGCTTGCCGCGCGTGCCGTCGACGCCGCGTTTGACGGCCCACAGGTTGGTCACGCCGTTCGATTCGATCGTCTCGTGTTCGAAGCCGAGCGCGGACAGGCGCTCGATCAACAGGCGCTGGCAATGCTGGTCGTCGGGCGTCACGGAGGCGCGCGCGATCAGTTGTTCGGTAAGGGCGAGGGTGCCGGACATGGATTCAGTACAAGCCACTTTGAAATGAAAAAATGCCGGCTGGCGGTGCAGCACCGCAGCCGGCAACAGCTTTTGAGCAACGCGGCGAGGCCGCGCTTTACTTCTTGTTGCGTTCGATCTTGTGCGTCAGATCACGCGAACAGCGCTTCGTATTCGTCCGCCGCAAAACCGAGCGACTTCACACGCCCGTTGACAACGAGCACCGGCCGCTTGATCACCGACGGCTTGTGGATCATCAGCGCGATCGCGCCCGATTGCGTGTCCGCCGCCGACTTCATGTCGTCCGACAGGCCGCGCCACGTGGTGCCGCGACGGTTCAGCAATGCGTCGAGCTTCACGTCTTTCAGCCAGTCCTGCACGAGCGGCCCGGTCACGCCATGCTTCTTGAAGTCGTGGAATTCGAACTCGACGCCGTGCTCTTCCAGCCACACGCGGGCCTTCTTCACGGTGTCGCAGTTCGGGATGCCGTAGACGACGGTTTTGGTGCCGCGTGCCATCAATCGCCTCGCAGCAGCTCGTTCAAGCCGACCTTCGCGCGCGTCTTGGCGTCGACCTTCTTGACGATCACAGCGCAGTAGAGGCTGTGCGAGCCGTCCTTCGACGGCAGGTTGCCCGCCACCACCACCGAGCCCGCCGGAATGCGGCCGTACGTGACTTCGCCGGTTTCGCGGTCATAAATCTTGGTGCTCTGGCCGAGGTACACGCCCATCGAGATCACCGAGTTTTCTTCAACGATCACGCCTTCCACCACTTCCGAACGCGCGCCGATGAAGCAGTTGTCTTCGATGATGACCGGATTGGCCTGCAGCGGCTCCAGCACGCCGCCGATGCCCACGCCGCCCGACAAGTGGACGTTCTTGCCGATCTGCGCGCACGAACCGACGGTCGCCCACGTGTCGACCATCGTGCCTTCGTCGACATACGCGCCGATGTTGGTGTACGACGGCATCAGCACGACGTTCTTCGCGATGAACGAGCCGCGGCGCGCGATCGCGGGCGGCACCACGCGGAAGCCGCCGGCGGCGAAGTCTTCAGCGGTGTAGTTGGCGAACTTCGAGGGCACCTTGTCGTAGAACTGCGAGTAGCCGCCAGCCGGTTGCACCACGTTGTCTTCCAGGCGGAACGACAGCAGCACGGCTTTCTTCAGCCATTGATTGACAACCCAGTCGCCGTCTTTCTTTTCAGCGACGCGCAGCGCGCCTTTGTCCAGTTGTTCGATCGCATGCGCGACGGCTTCGCGCACGTCGGCCGGCGCGGCCTTCGGCGACAGGTCGGCGCGGTTTTCCCAGGCGGTGTCAATGATCTGCTGAAGTTGTTGCGACATATGCGTGCTTTATCGAAGAGTTGAAGTCTGAAGAAGAGGATGCGATGCGCGAGCGTTATTGGCGATAAAGCCTCAACCCGCCAGCGCGCGGCAAAAATCGACGATACGCTGCGCGCCTTGCGTGCATTCGTCGACATCGGCGACGAGCGCCATGCGCACGAAATTGCGGCCGGGATTCACGCCGTGCGCAGTACGCGCGAGGAACGAGCCCGGCAGAACCGTCACATTATAGTCGGCGTAGAGGCGCTGGGCGAACTCGGTGTCCGAGAGGCCCGTGCGCGACACGTCGGCCCACAGGTAGAACGCGGCGTCCGGCAGCCGCACGTCGAGCACCCCGGCGAGCATCGGCGTCACGGTGGAAAACTTCTGCAGATACTTCGCGCGGTTCTCGCGCACGTGCGTTTCGTCGTTCCAGGCCGCGATGCTGGCACTCTGGAACACCGTCGACAAGGCTGCGCCGTGGTATGTCCGGTATAGCAGGAAGGCCTTGAGGATGTCGGCGTCGCCCGCGACGAAACCCGAGCGCATGCCCGGCACGTTCGAGCGTTTGGACAGGCTCGACAGCATCACGAGGCGCTCGAAGCCGCGGCCGAGCTTGTGCGCGGCTTCCAGACCGCCGAGCGGCGGGTTGGCTTCGTCGAAGTAAATTTCCGAATAACATTCGTCCGACGCGATCACGAAGCCGTAGCGGTCCGACAGCGCGAACAGCTCGCGCCAGTCGTCGAGCGTGAGCACGGCGCCGGTCGGATTGCCCGGCGAGCACACGTACAGCAGTTGCGTGCGGGCCCAGATGTCGGCGGGCACCGCTGAATAGTCGCAGGCGAAATTGCGCGCCGGATCGCTATTGACGAAGTACGGCTGGGCGCCCGCCAGGATCGTCGCGCCTTCATAGATTTGGTAGAACGGGTTCGGACAGAGTACGATCGCAGGCTCGCCCGACGCATTCCGTTTCGGGTCGATGACTGTCTGCGCGAGCGCGAACAGCGCCTCGCGCGAGCCCGACACCGGCAACACCTGGGTGGCCGGGTCGACCGGCGGCAGGTTGTAGCGCTGCGTGACCCACCTGGCGATCGACTCACGCAGCGGCGGCGAGCCGATGGTCGCCGGATAGGCCGACAAGCCGCCGAGCGACGCGACCACGGCGTCGCGAATCAGCGCCGGCGTGGGATGTTTCGGCTCGCCGATGCCGAAGCTGATGTGCGCGAGGCTGGCCGGCGGCGTGATGTCCTTGAAAAGCGCGCGCAGCTTTTCGAACGGATAGGGCTGGAGGGAGTCGAGTAGCGGGTTCACTGGGCGGATCGAGCCTGATCGAAGATGGGCGCAGCGGGATGCTGGGCACGCGCGCTGACGGCGAACGCATGAAACACGCAAAACGGACGGCAGCGGCGGCGAGTGGACGATTATAGCCGGGCGCGCCCAGCGTGGGGCGCCCAGCGGGGCGTGGCCGGCGTGGAACGCATAGCCGGGCGCGCCGAACGTGGAGCCCATGCCCCGTGCGCGCAACGGCCATGACATGCCGGCCCGCGCCGCGCTGAATACGGCGCAACCCGCCAGGCAGCGCAGTCAGTGCGCTGCAGCGGGAACGACGCGAACCGCGGACGGTTCGCGTGAAAGGAAGCAGGAGCAGTGATGTACGTCACCACAATTATCGAGACACATGCCGGACGAAGCGGGCGCAACGACGCCGTCGTCCGTGACAGCAACACCGCCGGCGTCTGCGCAAGGGGCGCGCCATGACCAACTGGCTTCGCAACGGTTGGCCGACGCTCGCGATCATGCTGGGCGCGTCGGTGTGGGGGATGATCTGGTATCCGCTGCGCATGCTGGCCGCGCTCGGGGTAACCGGCACGGCGGCAAGCGCGCTGACGAGCGGCGCCGGTTGCCTGTTCGTCCTGCTGGTGCGCTATCGCGCACTCACAACCGTGCGCTGGCATTGGCTGCTGCCCGCCCTCGCCCTGGCAGCCGGTATCACCAACCTCGGCTTCGTGTGGGGTTCGATCCACGGCCAGGTGATGCGCGTGCTGCTGTTGTTCTATCTCACTCCCGCATGGACCGCGCTGTTCGCGCACTTCATCCTGCATGAACGGCTGACGTGGGCCGGAGCCGGGCTGGCCGCGCTGTCGCTCGCGGGCGCAATGACGATGCTATGGTCGCCGCAGCTGGGCATCCCGGTGCCGGGCAATCTCGCCGAATGGGCGGGCCTCGCCGGCGGCATGGGCTTCGCAATGAGCAACGTGCTGATCCTCAAGACGAGCCGCGTGCTGCCTGAGATGAAGCCCGAAATGCGCACCGCGACGATCTTCGGCGGCGCGGCGCTGTTCAGCGCCTGCGCCTCGCTGTTCGAGGCAATGCCCGCGCCGCCCACCGGCGGGCATCTCGGCACGGCCGCGCTGCTGGTGCTCGGCCTCGGTTTTCTGCTGGCGTCGAACAATATGCTGGTGCAGTACGGTCTCTCGCGCGTGCCGGCCAATCGGGCGTCGATCATCATGCTGTTCGAGATCGTGATCACGGCCTTGTCCGCGTGGCTCTTTGCCGGTGAGACGCCCGGCCCGCGCGAATGGGCGGGCGGCGCATGCATCGTGCTGGCCTCCGCATTGTCCAGTTGGGTGCACCGGACCAAGGCCAGCCCGGTTGATCAGACCAAAGAGGATGCAGGCCCCGGCGTGGACCAAGGCACCGGCCGCGACGCAGACCGTAAGGACCGTCAGAACCGTCCGCGCGCGATGGTATGATTGCCCCTCATTAGCTAACGCGCGCTTGACCGCGCGCGATTAGCACCCGTTTCGCGAAGCTTCACGGGCCGTTTCGCTGCATCGGCAAACGGCTTGTGCGGCCTTCACGAGCCACCTTTATTTTCCCTTTTCAATCAGCGATATCGCCGTGCGTCTGACCTCGATCAAACTCGCTGGCTTCAAGTCATTCGTCGATCCCACGCATTTCCAGGTTCCGGGCCAATTAGTCGGCGTGGTCGGTCCCAATGGGTGCGGCAAGTCCAACATCATCGATGCCGTGCGCTGGGTGCTCGGCGAATCGCGCGCTTCCGAGCTGCGCGGCGAGTCGATGCAGGACGTGATCTTCAATGGCTCGACCGCGCGCAAGCCGGGTAGCCGCGCCAGCGTCGAACTCGTGTTCGACAATGCCGATGGCCGTGCCGCCGGCCAGTGGGGCCAGTATGCCGAAATCGCCGTCAAGCGCGTGCTGACGCGCGACGGCACTTCGAGCTACTACATCAACAACCTGCCGGCGCGCCGCCGCGACATTCAGGACATCTTCCTCGGCACCGGCCTCGGGCCGCGCGCCTACGCGATCATCGGGCAGGGCATGATCGCGCGCCTGATCGAGGCGAAGCCGGAAGAGCTGCGCGTGTTCCTCGAAGAAGCCGCCGGCGTGTCGAAGTACAAGGAACGCCGCCGCGAAACCGAGAACCGGCTGCACGACACACGCGAAAATCTGACGCGGGTCGAGGACATCGTGCGCGAACTCGGTTCGAATCTCGAGAAGCTCGAGGCGCAGGCGATCGTCGCGACCAGGTACAAGGATTTGCAAAGCGACGGCGAAGAGAAGCAGCGCCTCTTGTGGCTGTTGCGCAAGAACGAAGCCGGCAGCGAGCAGGAACGCCAGCAGCGCGCCATCGAACAGGCGCAGATCGACCTCGAGGCGCAGACTGCGAAGCTCCGCGAAGTCGAAGCGCAACTCGAGACGCTGCGTGTCGCGCATTACTCCGCCAGCGACGCGATGCAGGGCGCGCAAGGCGCGCTGTACGAGGCGAATGCCGAAGTCAGCCGTCTTGAAGCCGAGATCAAGTTCATCGTCGAGTCGCGCAACCGCGTGCAGGCGCAGATCGCTGCGCTGACCGCGCAGCGCGAGCAGTGGCAGTCGCAGGCCGAAAAGGCGCAAGGCGATCTCGAAGACGCCGAAGAACAACTCGCCGTCGCCGAAGAGAAAGCCGCGCTGGCCGAAGACGAAGCCGCCGCGAAGCACGACGCGATGCCGGCGCTCGAAGCGCGCTGGCGCGATGCGCAGACGGAATTGAACGCCGAGCGCGGCGGCATTGCGCAGACCGAACAGGCGCTGAAGCTCGAAGCCGCGCATCAGCGCAATGCCGATCAGCAATTGCAGCAGTTGCAGCAGCGTCACGAGCGGTTGAAGTCGGAAGCGGGCGGGCTGGACGCCCCCGACGAAGCGCAGCTCGAGGACCTGCGCATGCAGCTCGCCGAGCACGAAGAAATCCTCCACGACGCCCAGGCCCGCTTGGCCGATGCGCAGGAAACGCTGCCGCGCCTCGATGGCGAGCGCCGCAGCGCGCAGGAACGCGTGCAGTCGGAAAGCGCGCAGATTCATCAGCTCGACGCACGGCTTGCCGCGCTCAAGCAGTTGCAGGAAAACGTCCAGACCGAAGGCAAGATCCAGCCGTGGCTCGAAAAGCACGAGTTGAGCGGTCTGCCGCGTCTGTGGAAGAAGCTGCATGTCGAGGCCGGTTGGGAAACCGCGCTCGAAGCGGTGCTGCGCGAGCGGCTCGCCGCTCTGGAAGTGTCGAACCTCGACTGGGTCAAGGCGTTCGCCACCGATGCGCCGCCCGCCAAGCTCGCGTTCTATTCGCCGCCGGTGGCCGGCCAGCCGGCCGCTATGCCGCCCGCGTTGCGCCCGTTGCTGTCGCTGGTTCGCATCGACGACGCAGGCCTGCGCGCGGTGCTGAACGACTGGCTCGGCCTCGCGTTCGTCGCTGACGATCTGGCGCAGGCGCTCGCGATGCGCACGCAGTTGCCGGAAGGCGGTTCGTTCGTCGTCAAGGCTGGCCACGTGGTGACGCGTGTCGGCGTGCAACTGTATGCCGCCGATTCCGAACAGGCCGGCATGCTGGCCCGTCAGCAGGAAATCGAAAACCTGACGCGGCAGGTGCGCGCGCAGGCATTGCTTGCCGACGAGGCGAAGGCTGCCGCGATCCGCGCCGAAGCCGCCCACACGCAAGCTGCGCAAGCGCTGACCGACGTGCGCCAGCAGTCTGAGCGCGCGACGCAACGTGTCCACGCCTTGCAGATGGACGTGCTCAAGCTCACGCAAGCGCACGAGCGCTACATGCAGCGCAGCACGCAGATCCGCGAAGAACTCGAAGAAATCACCGCGCAGATCGAAGAGCAACGCGCGATGCGTACCGAGTCGGAAGCGAACTTCGAGCGCCACGACGCGGAACTTGCCGAATTGCAGGCGCGTTTTGAAGATCACCAGATGGCCTTCGAAGCGCTCGATGAAGAACTCACTGCCGCGCGCGCACAATCGCGCGATCTCGACCGTGCCGCCACTGACGCGCGCTTTGCCGCGCGCAACATGGCGAACCGAATCGACGAATTGAAGCGCAGCATCCAGGTCGCGCATGAGCAGAGCGAACGCGTGGCCGCGTCGCTGGAAGATGCGCGTGCCGAGCTGGAAACGATCAACGAACAGACCGCGCACACCGGTTTGCAGGACGCGCTCGATATCCGCGCGGTCAAGGAAGAAGCGCTGCATGCCGCACGCCTCGAACTCGACGATCTGACCGCCAAGCTGCGCGCTGCCGACGAAACCCGTCTGACCGCTGAGCGTGCGTTGCAGCCGCTGCGTGACCGCATCAACGAATTGCAGCTGAAGGAACAGGCCGCGCGCCTGAACGGCGAGCAGTTCATCGAGCAACTGGCCGCGGCCGGCGTGGATGAAGCCGAATTGCAGGCCAAGCTCACGCCGGACATGAAGCCGTCGTACCTGCAAGGCGAAGTCACGCGGATCAACAACGCGATCGCCGCGCTGGGTCCGGTCAATATGGCCGCGCTGGACGAACTGAAGGCGGCAAGCGAGCGCAAGACGTTCCTCGACTCGCAATCGGCCGACCTGACCAACGCGATCGAAACGCTAGAAGACGCGATCCGCAAGATCGACGGCGAAACGCGTACGCTGCTGCAAGGCACGTTCGACGAAGTGAACCGTCATTTTGGCGAACTGTTCCCGCGTCTCTTTGGCGGTGGCCAGGCCAAGCTGATCATGACAGGCGACGAAATTCTCGACGCCGGCGTGCAGGTGATGGCGCAGCCGCCGGGCAAGAAGAATTCGACGATTCACCTGCTGTCGGGCGGCGAGAAGGCGCTGACCGCCACTGCGCTGGTGTTTGCGATGTTCCAGCTGAATCCCGCGCCGTTCTGTCTGCTCGACGAAGTGGACGCGCCGCTCGACGACGCCAACACGGAACGCTTCGCGAACCTCGTGCGCGCGATGTCCGACAAGACCCAGTTCCTGTTCATTTCGCACAACAAGATCGCGATGGAAATGGCACAGCAGCTGATCGGCGTGACCATGCAGGAGCAGGGCGTGTCGCGGATCGTTGCCGTCGACATGGAAACGGCCGCCGGTTTCGCCCAGAATATCGTTTAAGTTGTCCTTTAAGTTGATCATCGCGGGCGTCCGCGTTCACCGCAGCGGCCGTCGGCCGCGCGAGACGTGGGGCGGGCGCATAGCCGCGCAGACAGAAGAATTGCTGATGGAGCATGCATGGACGAGTTGACACTCGGTTTGATCGGCGCGGGCGCCGTGGTGGTCGGGGGCGTGGTCGTGTACAACGCGTGGCAGGGTGCGAAAGTGCGCCGCAAGATGCCGCGGGCGATGCCGGCCGACGCCGCTGAAAGCATCGCGCGGGACGATCAGCAGGAACAGAGCCCGTTCATCGAGCCGGCCCGTCCGACCACGCGCCGCGAGCCGGTGGTGGGTTCCGATGCGGTCGCGGAAACGGCGGCGGCGCGCGTCGAGCCGACCTTCGGTGCAACAGCTGCGCCGCTCGACACACCGGCCGATATCCAGGCCGAGACGATTACGCCGAACGGCTATCCCGAAGCCGAAGGTGTGGCTGCTGCCGAAAGCGGTGAAGCGGCTGAGGCTGGCAAGGCCTCCAAAGCGGACGAGCGGAACGAACCGATCCTGCCCGCCGCCACGACGATTTCGTCGGCGCCGCCTGCCATTGTCGATCGCCGCATCGACTGCATCGTGCCGATTCGCCTGAATGGCCCGGTGGTCGGCGACAAGGTGATTCCGCTCGCGCAGCGTCTGCGCCGCGCCGGCAGCAAGCCGGTGCATATCGAGGGCAAACTCGAAGGCGGTGCGTGGGAACTGCTGCAAAACGGCGCGCGCTACGAAGAGCTGCGCGCGGCTGCGCAGTTGGCCAATCGCAGCGGCGCGCTCAATGAACTGGAGTTTTCGGAGTTCGTGACCGGCGTCCAGCAGTTTGCCGATGCACTCGACGCGTCGCCAGAATTCCCCGACATGCTCGAAACGGTCGCGATGGCGCGCGAACTCGACGGCTTTGCCGCCCAGTGCGACGCGCAACTCTCGATCAACGTGCTCTCCGACGGCGCGCCGTGGTCGGCCAACTACGTGCAGGCGGTGGCTTCGCAGGACGGCTTGCTGCTGTCGCGCGACGGCACGCGCTTCGTCAAGCTCGACACAAAGCAGAGCCCGGTGTTCATGCTGCAATTCGGCGACACCAACTTCCTGCGCGACGACCTCACGTACAAGGGCGGCCAGATGATCACGCTGGTGCTCGACGTACCGGTGGCCGACGAAGACATCCTGCCGTTCCGTCTGATGTGCGACTACGCGAAATCGTTGGCCGAGCGCATCGGCGGGCGGGTGGTCGACGACGGACGGCGTCCGTTGCCGGAAACCGCGCTGCTGGCGATCGAAAAGCAGTTGATGACGCTATATGCGAAGCTCGAACAGGCGGGCATTCCGGCCGGTTCGCCCGCCACGCGGCGTCTCTTCAGCCAGTAACGTTTCTGTTTTTACGTAGTTCCCGACGGCCGCACGATGTGCGGCCGTCGGCGTTTTCGGGCGGCGCTTTCACGTGGCGCTTTGCAGGATTGGTGAACGCACGAAACTGGCCATGCGGCCGATGTAAAGGGGCACGCTTTCCTGCGATAATCCACTGTCTGAATTTCATCGAAGAACCCTCCGACAGCATGGCCCGAACCTCCGTCTCAAATCCAGCAACCAGCGCTCCGGCAGAGCGGGCCGCGTGGCTGCGCGCGGAACTCGAACGCGCCAACTACGCGTACTACGTGCTCGACCGGCCGGACTTGCCGGACGCGGAATACGACAGGCTCTTCAAAGAGTTGCAACAGATCGAGACGGAACATCCGGACCTGATCGTGCCGGACTCGCCCACCCAGCGTGTGGGCGGCGAGGCGGCGAGCGGTTTCGAGCCGGTCGTGCACGACCAGCCGATGCTGTCGCTGAACAACGGCTTTGCGGACGAAGACATCGTTGCGTTCGACAAACGCGTGGGCGACGCGCTCGGCAAGAACGCGAGCGAGCCGCCGGTGCCGGTCGATTACGCAGCCGAGCTGAAGTTCGATGGCCTCGCCATTTCGCTGCGTTATGTCGACGGCAATTTCGTGCAGGCGTCCACGCGCGGCGACGGCACCACCGGCGAGAACGTCACCGAAAACGTCCGCACGATCCGCTCCATTCCGCTGAAGCTCAAAGGCAAACGCGTGCCGCAGGTGCTCGACGTGCGCGGCGAAGTGCTGATGTTCAAGCGCGATTTCGAGCGTCTGAACGAACGTCAGCGGGCCGCCGGGCAAAAAGAATTCGCCAACCCGCGCAATGCCGCGGCAGGCAGTCTGCGGCAACTCGACTCGAAGATCACCGCACAGCGGCCGCTGTCGTTTTTCGCGTATGGAATCGGCGTGCTCGAAGGCATCGAAATGCCGGCCACGCATAGCGAACTGCTCGACTGGTACACGGAACTCGGCTTGCCGGTCAATGGCGAGCGAGCGGTGATGCAAGGCGCCGATGGCCTGCTGGGGTTTTTTTATGCGGTAGGCGAGAAGCGCGATAGCTTGCCGTACGACATCGACGGGGTGGTCTACAAGGTCAACCGGCGCGATGAGCAGGACGCGCTCGGCTTCGTGTCGCGCGCGCCGCGCTTTGCTTTGGCGCACAAATTCCCCGCACAGGAAGCGCTCACTAAACTCGTCGCGATCGACGTGCAGGTCGGCCGCACCGGCGCGATTACGCCGGTCGCGCGGCTCGAGCCGGTATTCGTCGGCGGCGCGACGGTGACGAACGCGACCCTGCACAACGAAGACGAAGTGCGACGCAAAGACATTCGCATCGGCGATACGGTGATCGTACGGCGCGCCGGCGACGTGATTCCGGAGGTGGTGAGCGCGCTGCTCGAGCGCCGCCCGGACGATGCACGCGAGTTCGTCATGCCGACGCAATGTCCGGTGTGCGGCTCGAGCATCGAACGGCTGCCGGACGAGGCGATTGCACGCTGCACGGGCGGCCTGTTCTGTCCCGCGCAGCGCAAGCAGGCGCTGTGGCACTTCGCGCAGCGTCGCGCGCTGGATATCGACGGGCTCGGCGAGAAGATCATCGATCAACTGGTCGATGAGAACCTGGTGCGCACGCCGGCTGATCTGTTCAATCTCGGCTTTGCGACGCTCGCCGAACTCGACCGTTTCGCCGAGAAGTCCGCGCAGAATCTGCTCGACTCGCTCGAAAAAGCCAAACACACCACGCTGGCGCGCTTTATCTACGCGCTCGGCATCCGCCACGTCGGCGAATCGACGGCGAAAGATCTGGCCAGGCATTTCGGTTCGCTGGATCCGATCATGGATGCATCGGTCGAAGCATTGCTGGAGGTGAACGACGTCGGACCGGTGGTCGCCGAGTCGATTCATCAGTTCTTCGCCGAAGAGCACAACCGTACGGTGATCGAGCAACTGCGTGCGCCCGGCAAGGTCGCTTGGACGGAAGGACCGCCCGCACCGAAGGCGCCACAAGGCATACTGGCCGGTAAGACGGTCGTGCTGACCGGCACCTTGCCGACGCTCGCCCGCGAAGAGGCGAAAGAAATGCTCGAAGCGGCCGGCGCGAAGGTGGCCGGTTCGGTGTCGAAGAAAACCGATTACGTGGTGGCCGGCGCCGAAGCCGGCAGCAAGTTGGCGAAGGCGGAGGAACTCGGCATCCCCGTACTCGACGAAGATGGTATGCGTAAGCTCCTGGAGGGGCAGTTATGATCCGCGAAATTCTCAAGATGGGCGATCCGCGCCTTTTGCGTATTGCCAATCCGGTCGATCACTTCGACACGCCCGAATTGCATGAACTCGTGAAGGATATGTTCGAGACGATGCACGACGCCAACGGCGCAGGCCTCGCCGCGCCGCAGGTCGGCGTCGATCTGCAGGTGGTGATCTTCGGCTTCGGGCACAACGAACGCTATCCGGACGCGCCGCCGGTGCCGGAGACGGTGCTGATCAATCCGACCATCACGCCCGTGTCACTGGATATGGAAGAGGGCTGGGAAGGCTGTCTGTCTGTGCCGGGACTGCGAGGCGCGGTCAGCCGGTTTTCGATGATCCGGTATCACGGCTTCGATCAGTACGGGAAACCGATCGATCGCGTCGCTGAAGGCTTCCACGCGCGCGTCGTGCAGCACGAGTGCGACCACCTGATCGGCAAGCTGTATCCGATGCGGATTACCGATTTCTCGCAGTTCGGCTTCACGGAAGTTCTGTTTCCGGATCTGGACCCGGGTAGCGACGATTGATACCGCCTTTTGTCCGGTGGCAGTTCGTTCATCGCTGCCGCTGGAGAATAAAAAACCCACGCTTTTGCGTGGGGGTTTTTTATTGGGTGTACCTCAAGCGCCTGGCGTCAAAACGACTCGTCCGGCGACAGGTAGCGCCATTGCCCCGGCGGCAACGCGCCCAGCAGCACACGACCCATCCGCACGCGCTTCAGACCGACCACTTCGAGGCCGACCAGCTCGCACATCCGACGAATCTGGCGCTTCTTGCCTTCGCGCAGCACGAAACGCAACTGCTCGCCGTTCTGCCAGCTGACCATTGCCGGCTTCAGCGGCACGTCGTCGAGCGACAGGCCGTGGCGCAGCAGCGCGAGGCTTTCAGGCGGGAAGTGACTTTCGACGTCGGTGGTGTGCTCGCCGTACGACACGCGCACCAGATACTCCTTGTCGATCTCCGAATGGCCGCCGATCAGCTGCTTGGCGATGCGGCCGTCCTGCGTCAGCACCAGCAAGCCCGTCGAATCGATGTCCAGACGTCCGGCCGGCGCGAGTTGGCGCAGATGCGCAACGGAAAAACGAATGTCCGAGCGGTCGCCTTCCCAGCGGTTTTCCGGCGTGACCAGCGTGATGGCCGGCTGATAACCGTCTTCCGCCTGGCCTGACACGAAGCCAATGGTCTTATGGATCAGGATTGTCACCTGGCTCGCTTGCGCGGCCTCGGCGGCGGGGTCGATCTCGATACGCTGATCCGGACGCACCTTGGTGCCAAGCGTGTCGATCCGTTCGCCGTCGACCAGCACCCAGCCTTTTTCAATCCATTCGTCGGCTTCGCGGCGCGAGCACAGGCCGAGTTCGGACATCAGCTTCGACAGACGGAGGGTGCCTGGCGCGTCTTCGTAATCGCGACGCGGCGTGCGCGGGGCGGCATCGGTGTCACGTTCGGCTTTGGCTGAGTGCGACGGTCCGCGCGGCTTGTCGGCGTGTGCCGGGCGATCGTTGTCGCCGAAGCGGCGCGCAGCAGCCGGCAGCGGTTTGTCGAAGCTGCGTGCCGGGCGGTCGCTACGTTCCGTGCGTTCGCCGCGTTCGGCACGCGGCGGCCGGTCGCCGAATTCGCGTTTTGCGGGTGCCCGGTCGCCACGGTCGTCACGTGGCGCGCGGGCCGGACGGTCTGCACGGTCGCCATAGCCGCTTTTGACGGGTTTCGAGAAGGTGCGTTCGCCACGGTCCGAAGCGCCACGCTTGTCGTCGAAACGGCGCGGCGTGCTGTCGCTGCGCGGCGGGCGCTCGCCGGTGCGGCGCTCTTGCGGGGCGCCGCGGTCGCTGCTAAAGCGCGGCCGATCGGACGCATCGCGCTCACGGCGCGGTCCGCCTTCCGGCGGACGGCCTGCGCCCGGGCGAGTACCACTGAACGAGCGGCGCTCGCCCTCGTCACGACGCGGCGCACGGCTGCCTTCGTAACTGCGCGGGGCACGTTCGCTACGGTCCGCACTGCTTTCGAAGCGGCGCGGGGCGCGCTCAGAACGCTCGCTGTCGGTGCGACGAGGGACGCGTTCGCCGCGGTCCGTACTTCCTTCGAAACGCCGCGGCGCCCGTTCGCTACGATCGCCGCTGCCTTCGAACCGGCGTGGCGCGCCTTGGCCGCGCTCGCCTTCAGCGCGGCGCGGGGCGCGTTCGCCGCGCTCACCCTCTGTGCGTCGCGGAGCGCGTTCACTGCGATCCGCGCTGCCTTCAAACCGACGAGGTGCACGTTCGCTACGATCGGCACTCCCTTCAAACCGGCGTGGGGCGCGTTCGCTACGCTCAGCGCCGCCTTCAAACCGCCGCGGCGCCCGTTCACCACGCTCACCTTCAGCCCGGCGCGGCGCACCAGGCGCACCCTCACGCCGCGGCGGCCGATCCGACGTCGGCCGGCGCGCAGCGCCAGGGCCACCCGCATCCCGCTCACGCGAGAACGACCCTTCTGCCCGTGCCGGACGCGCGCCGGCACCCGGTGGCTTGCCAGCCGGCCGCTTGCCGCCACCCGCCGTTGCGCCAGCGCCTTGGCCCCGCGCCCCGCTAAACCCCGGCGTCGACGGCTTGGGTCCGGCCGGGCGCGTCGGCTTACGCGCCGATGTGCTTCCGGTACGGACAGGAGCGCGTTCGGACGAAGCCGGCCGCGGGTGCTTGGCTGTTAATTTGACTCGCATGAAATCTCACACTGCAATCGCGCGCAGCAGCTCGGTCTCAACCTGAATTTGCAGGCGGTTGTCCGACAGACCGTGCCCATCCAGCAGGAACACGTCTTCGACGCGTTCGCCGAGCGTATTGATCCGCGCCGAAGAGACGCCGACCCGGTGCTCGGCCAGCACGCGCGCGATCGAATAAAGAAGGCCTGGCCGGTCGTTCGCAGACACGGACAGGATGTAATATTGGCCGCGCTCGTCGGCCCGGAGATCGACGCGCGGCGTAACAGGGAAGGTCCGCGACAGCCGCGACAGACGGCCTTTCGACGGCCCCGGGAGCAGGGTGCCGTTGCCAGTCAGGCGTGCGGCCAGTTCCTGTTCTACCAGATTGGCAATATCGCGATAATGCACGTCTTCTTCGGTATGCGCGACGAGGAAATTATCGAGCGCGTACCCGTGACGGGTCGTACTGACCCGCGCATCGAGCACCGACAGGCCGTTGCGGTCGAAATACGCACAAATGCCGGCGAACAGATCGGGCTGGTCTTTCACGTAAACCAGCACCTGGAGCGCTTCGCCGATCGGCGCCGGCCGGGCGCGCACGATTGGCGCCGTGGTTTCGACATGGCGGTACAGCACACGGGTTTGCCAGGCGATATCCGCTGCGTCGTGGCGCAGGAAATAGCCGATGTCCAGCTTGTCCCACAGCGCCGTTTGCGCACCTTCCGGCACGGTTTCGAGGCGCAGCAGCGCGAGTGCCTCTTCCTGGCGGGACTTGAGCTCCGAATGCGCGTCGGGCCGTGCGCCGCCGAGCACCGCCAGCGTCGCTCGATAGAGATCTTCGAGCAGCTTGGCTTTCCAGGTATTCCAGACTTTCGGGCTGGTGCCGCGAATGTCGGCGACGGTCAGCAGGTAAAGCGCCGTCAGGCGCCGCTCGGTGCCGACCACTTCGGCAAACCGCTTGATTACCTCGGGGTCGCTCGTGTCCTGCTTCTGCGCGACCTGGCTCATGGTCAGATGCTGCTGGACCAGCCAGACGACCAGTTCGCCGTCATCACCTTCGATGCCGTGATTGCGGCAAAAGCGCCGCGCGTCGGCCATGCCGAGCACCGAGTGGTCGCCGCCGCGGCCCTTGGCGATATCGTGAAACAGCGCCGCCACGTACAACACCCACGGCCGGTCGAGGTTGGCGATCAACTGGCTGCAGAACGGATATTCGTGCGCATGCTCGGCCACCGCGAAACGGCGCAGATTGCGTAGCACCATCAGGATGTGCTGGTCGACCGTGTACACGTGATACAGGTCGTGCTGCATCTGTCCGACGATGCGCCGGAAATTCAGCAGATAGCGCCCGAGCACGCTAGTCTGGTTCATCAGCCGTAGCGCGTGCGTGATACCTGCCGGCTGCTTGAGGATATCCATGAACAGGCGCCGGTTTTCCGGGTCGCGCCGCCAGTGCTGATCCATCACTTCGCGGGCGTTGTAGATCGCGCGCAGCGTGCGCGCCGACAAGCCTTTCACGCCCGGCGTCTGTTCGTACAGCAGGAATGCTTCGAGAATCGCATTCGGTTCGCGTTCGAACACGTCGTCGCTGGCGATTTCCAGCATGCCTTGCTTCTCGACAAAGCGATCCGACAGCACGCGCGTAATGCCGCTCGTGCTGGGGAAGAGTTGCGCTTCGATGTTCTGGATCAGGATCGTCGCGAGCTGCGTGACGGCTTTGGCCGACCAGTAGTAGCGGCGCATCAGCTGTTCGCTGGCGCGCTTGGTGGCGGTCGGCTTGTAGCCGAAGCTCTCGGCCACCGGCGTTTGCAGATCGAACACCAGAATGTCCTGGCGGCGGCCCGCGATCACATGCAGCCGGGCGCGCAGCGCTTTCAGGAAGCCCTCGTTGCGGCGCAGTTCGCGCGCTTCGCGCTCGGTAATCAGGCCGCGCGCTTCGAGTTCGCGCCAACTGCTGCCGAAACCGGCCGCCTGGGTGATCCACAGAATCAGTTGCAGGTCGCGCAAGCCGCCCGGGCTTTCCTTGATGTTCGGCTCGAGCGCGTACGGCGTGTCCTGAAATTTGGCGTGCCGCTGGCGCATTTCCAGCACTTTCGCCTGGAAAAATGCGCGCGGGTCGAGCGCTTCGCGGTAACGCTGCGCGAAGTCGTCGAACAGCGGGGCGCTACCGGTGATGCGCCGCGCTTCGAGCAGCGACGTGCGTACGGTGACGTCGTTGGCGGCTTCTTCGAGGCACTGTGATACGCTGCGCACGCTGCTGCCGAGTTCCAGCCCCAGATCCCACGCGAGGCTGATGAAGCGTTCGATGCGCGCTTCGAGATGCGCGATCGGCGCGTCCGGCAGCAGCACCAGGATGTCGATGTCCGAATGCGGCGCGAGCTCGCCCCGCCCATAGCCGCCGACCGCCAGCAGCGCCAGCTCGGACGGCAGTTCGCAGGTGTTCCAGGCGGCGCGCAGGGACTCGTCGGTGGCGCGCGCGAGAGCCGCCATCAGCGCATCGACGTTGGTGGCCGTTTTGAAACGTTCCAGCAACTGGGCTTTGGCCACTTTGTAGTCCGCCTTGAGCGACGTGGCATGGGATGGGGCGACGGCTGGAACACTACTCATTGGCAGGCGGGCGAGTGGGGGCGCAAAGCGGTCAGGCCGTCGCGGCCGCGACCGGCGGACGCGCGGGTGTGCCGGCGGAGACGGTCAGCACGTCATAGCCGGTTTCCGTGACGAGAATCGTGTGTTCCCACTGCGCCGACAGGCTGCGGTCCTTGGTCTTGACGGTCCACTGGTCCGGCATGGTGCGAATGTCGCGACGGCCGGCGTTGATCATCGGCTCGATCGTGAAGATCATGCCCGTCTCCAGTTCGAGCCCCGTGCCCGGACGGCCGTAGTGCAGAATCTGCGGATCTTCGTGGAACACCGTGCCGATGCCGTGGCCGCAGTATTCTCGCACCACGCTGTAGCCCTGCGCTTCGGCATGCTTCTGGATCGCGTAGCCGATGTCGCCCAGATGGGCGCCCGGGCGCACCTGATTGATGCCGAGCCACATGCATTCGAAGGTGGTCTGCACGAGGCGCTTGGCCATGATCGACCCTTCGCCGACGATGAACATCCGGCTGGTGTCGCCGAAATAGCCTTCTTTGATCACGGTGACGTCGATGTTCAGCGCATCGCCGTTCTTCAGCGTCTTGTCGCCCGGAATGCCGTGACAGATCACGTCGTTGACCGAGATGCAGGTCGCTTTCGGATAGGGCGGGTAGCCGGGCGGCTGGTAATTCAGCGGCGCCGGAATCGTGCCTTGTTCCTTAAGCATGTATTCGTGGCACAGCCGGTCGAGTTCCCCGGTCGTGATGCCGGCCGTGACGAACGGCGTGATGTAGTCGAGCACTTCGCTTGCGAGCTTGCAGGCGACGCGCATTTGCGCGATATCGTGTTCGTTTTTGATGGTAATAGCCATGAGTCGGGCCTGAAATGCGATTTATTGCGGGATTATCGCACCATATTCCGGCCGCCGCAGGCTTTTGCGATAGCGTCGGCGTGCTTTACTGCTGTGTTCCCGGCCTGTTTCTGGTGCCTCGGGTGCGGCGGCGAAGCTGGTTTGTGTGGACGCGGGCCGAAGCGGGTCTTCAATCGTGTTGGCGCCGGCGGCAATAGGACAGGCGCAACCCGGCCGCGGCAAACGGGAGCTACCGCGCGGGTTGAGTCGGCCGATAGTCACGTGCTATAATCTCTGGCTAAGTCGATCTTTGTTCTCGCTTGCAATATGTAAGCTATGCAGTGTGAGAGAAGGGGAGGCCGCTCATGGCGATAGTTGCCTGCGCCACGAGCGAAAGCAGTACCAAGGTAGCAGACTCGCAAGCCGGCGCACCCAGGGTGTCCGTCGCATTCAGCCAGGTAGGCGGATGCGGCCGATACGGCAGCCGGCTTAAGACCCAACCCTCGCGGAGAATTTCATGGCAGTTACCATGCGTCAAATGCTGGAAGCCGGTGTCCACTTCGGTCACCAAACGCGCTTCTGGAACCCGAAGATGGCTCCCTTCATTTTCGGTCATCGCAACAAGATTCACATCATCAACCTCGAAAAGACGCTGCCGATGTACAACGACGCGCTGAAGTACGCGCGTCAACTGGCAGCGAATCGCGGCACGATCCTGTTCGTCGGCACGAAGCGTCAATCGCGCGACACGATCGCTGAAGAGGCGCAACGCGCTGGCATGCCGTACGTCAACGCACGCTGGCTCGGCGGCATGCTGACCAACTTCAAGACGCTGAAAGTATCGATCAAGCGCCTGAAGGACATGGAAGCGGCGCTGGAAGCAGGCGAAACCGAGCGCATGAGCAAGAAAGAAGCGCTGCTGTTCGAGCGCGAAATGCTCAAGCTGCAAAAATCGATCGGCGGCGTGAAGGACATGGGCGGTATTCCGGACGCGATCTTCGTGGTCGACGTCGGCTACCACAAGATTGCCGTCACCGAAGCTAACAAGCTCGGCGTGCCGGTCATCGCCGTGGTCGACACGAACCACTCGCCGGAAGGCATCGACTACGTGATCCCGGGTAACGACGACGCCAGCAAGGCTGTCGCTCTGTACACGGCTGGCGTGGCTGACGCGATCCTCGAAGGCCGTGCGAACGCGGTCAACGAAGTGGTGCAAGCTGCCCGTGGCGGCGACGGCGACGAGTTCGTCGAGGTCAACGGGGAAGCGTAAAGCTGCCCCGTGTCCGGCAAAAAAGGGGGCTTTCTACAGGCCCCCTTTTTTTAAGCCGTGACACTGTAGTGGGGTGTCGCGAACGGTGCCCGCAGCGTTGCTCGTAAAAAATATGCGCAACGCTGAAACGAATTCTTGCCGCCGGTATCGAAGTCCGGGCGGCGTGTGACAGACGGAACTCAAGGAGCAAATGATGGCGGCAATTACCGCAAGCATGGTTGCAGAACTGCGCGCGAAGACCGACGCGCCGATGATGGAATGCAAGAAGGCGCTGACGGAAGCCGACGGCGACATGGCGCGTGCCGAAGAGCTGCTGCGCGTGAAACTGGGCAACAAGGCCAGCAAGGCAGCGTCGCGCGTGACGGCTGAAGGCGTGGTCGCATCGTTCATCGGCGGCAACGCTGGTTCGCTGGTCGAACTGAACTGCGAAACCGACTTCGTTTCGAAGAACGACGACTTCCTGGCTTTCTCGAAGACGATCGCCGAACTGGTCGCTACGCAAAACCCGGCTGATGTCGCTGCTCTGTCGGCGCTGCCGCTGGACGGCTCGACGGTCGACGCAGTGCGTCTGGCGCTGGTAGGCAAGATCGGTGAAAACCTGTCGATCCGCCGTTTCGTGCGTTTCGAAACCTCGAACAAGCTGGCAGCGTACCTGCACGGCACGCGTATCGGCGTGCTGGTCGAGTACACCGGCGCGGACGAGCAGATTGGCAAGGACGTGGCAATGCACATCGCCGCAATGAAGCCGGTCTCGCTGTCATCGGACGACGTCCCGGCGGATCTGATCGCCAAGGAACGCAGCATTGCTGAACAGAAGGCCGCCGAATCGGGCAAGCCGGCTGAAATCGTCGCCAAGATGGTCGACGGCAGCGTGCAGAAGTACCTGAAAGAAGTGTCGCTACTGAACCAGACGTTCGTTAAGAACGACAAGCAGACGATCGAACAGATGCTGAAGGCCGGCAACTCGAGCGTACAGAAGTTCGCGCTTTTCGTGGTCGGCGAAGGCATTGAGAAGAAGCAGGACGACTTCGCAGCTGAAGTGGCCGCTCAAGTCGCTGCTGCAAAGCAACAATAAGCCTCACCGCAGTACCGTTGGATCCGCGGCGGAGCAAGACTTTGCCGCGGTCGGCAGCGCCGCAAGGCTACGCGCGGGTTGACCCTCGCCGCGCAGCCGCCGCTGGCGAACCTCAGGGTTCGTCAATTTGGCGACGCTTGCCCGAATCAGCATTTCACCCCTACAGTTCCACGTTGTTGTCCTATTCTGCGCGATCGGATATCCCTATGCCCACTGCCTATAAACGCGTCCTGCTCAAACTCTCCGGCGAAGCCCTGATGGGCGACGATGCCTTCGGCATCAATCGTGCAACCATCGAACGAATGGTAGCGGACGTAGCCGAAGTGGTCCGGCTCGGCACGCAGTTGGCCGTGGTGATCGGCGGCGGCAATATTTTCCGCGGCGTCGCGGGCGGCGCGGCCGGTATGGATCGCGCCACGGCTGACTACATGGGTATGCTGGCCACGATGATGAACGCGCTGGCGCTGCAGGACGCAATGCGCCACGCCGGCATCGAAGCGCGCGTGCAATCCGCGCTGCGCATGGACCAGGTGGTTGAGCCGTATATCCGCCCGCGCGCGATTCGCCAGCTCGAAGAAGGCAAAGTCGTGATTTTCGCGGCCGGCACCGGCAACCCGTTCTTCACCACCGACACCGCTGCCGCGCTGCGCGGCTCGGAAGTCGGCGCGGAAGTCGTGCTGAAAGCCACCAAGGTGGACGGCGTCTATTCGGCCGACCCCAAGAAGGACCCGAGCGCGACCCGTTACACCACGATCAGCTTCGACGAAGCGATCGGCCGCAATCTGCAGGTGATGGACGCCACGGCGTTCGCGCTGTGCCGTGACCAGAAGTTGCCGATCCGGGTGTTTTCGATCGTCAAGCCGGGCGCGCTCAAGCGCATCGTACTAGGCGAGGACGAGGGCACCCTCGTCCACGTGTAAACTCTCGTTCACATAACGTGGGCTTTGACGCGAGCCCAGGTCGCCGCCTTTGGCGCGCGCTGGCCGGCTCGCTCCGTTTTGAAGGTTCGGAGGTTTAAAAATGTCTGTGGCTGATATCAGGAAGGGCGCTGAACAAAAGATGCAGCGCTCGATCGACGCGTTCAAGAACGACTTGTCGAAGATCCGTACGGGCCGTGCGCACACCGGTCTACTCGATCACATCCAGTGCGATTACTATGGTTCGCCGGTGCCGATTTCGCAGGTTGCGAACCTGACGCTGATCGACGCACGCACGATCGGCGTGCAGCCGTGGGAAAAGAAGATGGTCCAGGTCGTCGAAAAGGCGATCCGCGAGTCGGACCTCGGTCTGAATCCGGCCACCCAGGGCGACGTGATCCGCGTGCCGATGCCCGCGCTGACCGAAGAGCGCCGCCGCGAACTGACCAAAGTGGTCAAGAGCGAAGCGGAAACGGCCAAGGTGGCAGTGCGCAATCTGCGCCGTGACGCAAACGAGCAACTGAAAAAGCTCGTGAAAGACAAAGAAATTTCAGAAGACGACGAGCGTCGTGCCGGTGACGACGTTCAGAAGCTGACGGACAAGTTCGTCGCTGAAATCGACAAACTTGTGGTGACCAAAGAAGCCGAGATCATGACGGTCTGAGGCCGCTCGGCTCCCAGGAAAACGCCGGGCCGCCCCAAGTTTTCCGCCCCGAAGGAAGTCCCCTTGGGGGATTGCCCCCTCGGGGGGCTTGGCGCGAAGCGCCAGGTTTGGGGGCACACTCAGTACTTTCAGGGTTTTCACTTCTTTATTTGCAGTCACTGTCCCAACGGCCATGACCTATACCAGCTCAACCGTGCGCGTGCCTGATGTCGCCGCGGTGCCGCGACATATCGCGATCATCATGGACGGCAACGGCCGTTGGGCAACCCAGCGGCGCCTGCCGCGCGTGGCCGGCCATACACGCGGCGTCGACGCGGTGCGCGCGGCCGTCGAGGCGTGCGCACGGCAAGGCGTCGAATATCTGACGCTATTCGCGTTCAGCTCGGAAAACTGGCGCCGTCCGACCGACGAAGTGTCGTTCCTGATGCGCCTGTTCGTCACAGCGCTCGAACGCGAAATCGGCAAACTGCACGCGAACGGCATCCGTTTGCGGGTAGTCGGCGATCTGTCGAAGTTCGACACGCGCATCCGCGATCTGATCAGGCGCGCGGAAACCAAAACCGCGCGCAATACCCGTCTCACGTTGACCATCGCCGCCAATTACGGCGGCCGCTGGGACATCATGCAGGCCACCCGCAAGCTGGCCGAGCAATCGGCGCTGGCGGGCCAGGCAGTCGAGGTCAACGAGGAATCGTTCGCCGAACACCTGTCGATGGCCTATGCGCCTGAGCCGGACCTCTTCATCCGCACCGGCGGCGAGCGCCGCGTCAGCAATTTTCTGCTGTGGCAGCTCGCATACACCGAGTTCTACTTCACCGACACCTTCTGGCCGGATTTCGACGCCGATGCCCTCGGCCACGCGATCGCTTCGTACGCGGAGCGTGAACGCCGCTTCGGCCGCACCAGCGCTCAACTCGAGCCGCAATCGCAAAACGTCGATTCGCTTCCATGCTAAAAACCCGTGTCATCACGGCGATCATCCTGCTGGCGGTGTTCTTGCCGGTCACGTTGTTCGCGCCGGTGGGCGCGTTCGGCGCGCTGATCGCTTTCGTGGTCGTGTTTGCCGCGTGGGAATGGGCCCGTCTGCTGAAGCTCGGCGGCGCGGGGCCCGTCATTTATGCGCTGATCGCCGCGGTGGCGCTGGTCGCGAGCACACGCCTCGGCACCGGCGTCGAAGAGCCGCGGCCGCTGTTTCAGGCGGCTGCCATCTTCTGGGTGATCGCAGGGCCGTTCGTGCTGCTGCGCAAGCCAGCGCTGGCGCAAGGCGCGTGGCGCACCTTTCTGTTCCTTGCCGGCATTGTGGTATTCGTCGCGTGCTGGCATGCTCTCGTCGCCGCGCGCATGAAGGGCGTGCCGTTCGTGCTGTCGTTGCTGCTATTGGTATGGCTTGCCGATATCGGCGCATACTTCTCAGGAAAAGCCTTCGGAAAACACAAGCTGGCGCCTGCCATCAGCCCGGGTAAGACTTGGGAGGGCGCGATCGGCGGCTGGCTGGTGGTGATGATCGTCGCGGCGGCGGCGGTCTTTTTGCATGCGTTCGAGCCGACCCTGTATTCTGCGCTGCTGGCGCAATTGGGCGCTGTGCGCACGCTGCTCGCACTGACCGTGCTGGTGGCATTCAGCGTGGTGGGCGACCTGTTCGAATCGATGTTGAAACGCCAGGCCGGAGTCAAGGATTCAAGCGGCCTGCTGCCGGGACACGGCGGCGTGCTCGACCGCATCGACGCATTATTGCCGGTGCTGCCGCTTGCCATGCTGTTGCTCGGCTAGAGAAAGAGATATGCAAAAACGTCTGACATTGCTCGGTTCCACGGGCTCGATTGGAGACAGTACGCTCGACGTCGTCGCGCGTCATCCCGAGCGCTTTTCGGTTTACGCGCTCTCCGCGCATCGCAACGGCGACAAGCTCGTCGAACAATGCCTGCGCTTTCAGCCCGAGGTCGCGGTAGTCGGCGATGCCGATACTGCTGCGCGCGTCGCGGCGAAGCTGCTTGACGCGGGTTGCAAGACCGAAGTCACCTACGGGCCGCAAGCACTCGTCGACGTGTCGAAGAGCGACGGCTGCGATACGGTGGTGGCGGCGATCGTCGGCGCGGCCGGCCTTGCGCCGAGCCTTGCCGCCGCGCGCGCCGGCAAGCGCATTCTGCTCGCCAACAAGGAAGCGCTGGTGATGTCCGGCGCGATCTTCATGGACGCGGTGCGCGATAACGGCGCGGTGCTGCTGCCGGTGGACAGCGAACACAACGCGATTTTCCAATGCCTGCCGCGCGAAGCCGCGTTGCATGGCGGTGTGTCGAAGATCATCCTGACCGCTTCGGGCGGTCCGTTCCGCACCCGCGAACCAGCCACGCTCGCCGACGTCACGCCGGAAGAAGCCTGCAAGCATCCGAACTGGGTCATGGGCCGCAAGATTTCGGTCGACTCAGCCACGATGATGAACAAGGGGCTCGAGGTCATCGAAGCGCACTGGCTGTTCGGCTTGCCGGGCGAGCGCATCGAGGTGCTGATCCATCCGCAGAGCGTGATTCACTCACTGGTCTCCTACGCCGACGGCTCGGTGCTCGCACAACTCGGCAACCCCGACATGCGCACGCCGATCGCGCATGCGCTGGCGTTTCCGGAGCGCGTCGATTCGGGCGTCGCGCAACTCGATCTGGCGGAGATCGCGTTGCTGTCGTTCGAAAAGCCTGACTACACGCGCTTCCCGTGTCTCGCGCTCGCCATGAAGGCGCTGGCCGAGGGTGGGGTCGCGAGCGCGGCCCTGAATGCCGCGAACGAAATCGCTGTTGAAGCCTTCCTGTCGCGTCAGATCGGTTTCATGGCGATTGCCCAGGTGGTCGACGCGGTGCTCAACGCGTTACCGAACCGTAGCGCGCACGTGCTCGAAGACGTGATCGAGGCCGACGCCGCTGCGCGTCGCGCCGCAGCCGAATTCATCGCGCGTCTGCCGGACGACGCTCGTCGAGCGGAACGCGCCGTTCAGTGAGGCGCTTATGAATCTGCTGATCGAACTGCTTGCCTTCGCGGTCGCGATCGGCGTACTCGTGGTCGTCCACGAGTACGGCCACTACAGCGTTGCGCGCCTGTGCGGCGTGCGGGTGCTGCGCTTTTCGATCGGCTTCGGCAAGCCGCTGTTCCAATGGGTGAGTCCGAAGACGGGCACCGAATGGATCATCGCCGCGTTGCCGCTCGGCGGCTATGTGAAGATGCTCGACGAGCGCGAGACCGGTACGCCGATTTCCGCTGAAGCGTTGCCGTATGCGTTCAACCGGCAGTCCGTGTGGCGCCGTTTCGCGATTGTCGTGGCCGGGCCCGTAGCCAACTTCCTGCTGGCGATCGTGCTGTTTGCCCTCGTGTTCGCCACCGGCGTGACGGAACCGGCGGCCGTGGTCGCGGCGCCCACGCCGAATACGCCGGCGGCATTGGCGGGCTTCGACGGCGGCGAGACCATTGTCGCGGCGCGTGCCGAGAACGCTAGCGAATCGGAGCCGGTGCGTTCATGGTCCGACTTGCGCTGGAAGCTGTTGGGCGCGGCATTCGATCACAGGCGGATCGTACTGAGCGCGAAGGATGCCCACGGCACCTCGGATTTCCAGCTCGATCTGCGCGGCATCACCGAGAAAGATGTCGACGACGACTTTATGTCGCATCTCGGCTTCGAGCCGGGGGGCGGCAAGTTGACGGTTGCGGGCGTGCAGCCGGGCAGCGCGGCACAAAAGGCAGGCCTTGTAGCCGGTGACCGTTTGCTCGCAGTCGACGGCATACCCACCGACAACGCCACGGCATTCATCGCGTACGTAAAATCGCACGCCGGCAAGCCGTTTACGCTGCAAGTGGAGCGTGGCGTGCAAGGCGCGCCGGGCGCGCAAGCCGTGGGTAGGCTCGAAGACGTTCGGATCGTCCCGCAGACGCAGCGTGACGACGCGACGGGCCAGCAGATCGGCCGCATTGGCGCGGAACTGGCGACCCAGGTTCCGTCGATCGACGTGCGCTATGGGCCGATCGAAAGTCTGCAATTGGGCGCGCGCCGTACATGGGATCTCGCTGTTTATTCGGTACGCATGTTCGGCCGGATGATCGTCGGCGAGGCTTCGCTGAAGAATCTTTCCGGCCCCGTGACGATCGCCGACTATGCAGGAAAGAGCGCACGTCTAGGTCCTTCTGCATTCCTGTCGTTCCTGGCCCTTGTCAGTATTAGCCTCGGTGTACTGAACCTGTTACCAATTCCGGTATTGGACGGGGGTCATCTGTTATATTATTTGGTTGAAGCTGTAACCGGCAAAGTTGTCTCCGATCGCTGGCAACTCGTTTTTCAGAGGGCGGGTCTCGCCTGCATCGTCGCGTTGTCGGCGATCGCGCTGTTCAACGATCTGGCTCGTTTAATCCATTTTTAAAGTGTCTGGCGGCGCTCACGATGGCGACCGTCTGACCTGATGCAGCTATACACACTGGGGAAGCACGTTGTTTAAACCTCATCGCTTTGTTCCAAAGACGGTTATAGCCGCGGCATTCGCCGCGCATGGGCTGGTTGCTCACGCAACGACGCCCTTCGTGGTGCAAGACATCCGGATCGAGGGATTGCAACGCGTCGAACCCGGTACCGTGTTCGCGTACCTGCCCATCAAGCAAGGCGATACCTTTAGCGACGACAAGGCTTCCGAAGCCATTCGCGCGCTGTATGCCACCGGCTTCTTCAACGACGTCAAGATCGCGACCGAAGGCAACGTGGTCATCGTGCAGGTGCTGGAACGCCCGGCCATTGGCACGATCGACTTTGCCGGTATTCACGAATTCGACAAGGAAAACCTGACCAAGGCGCTGCGCGCGGTCGGTTTGTCGCAAGGCCGTTACTACGACAAGGCGCTGGTCGACAAGGCCGAGCAGGAATTGAAGCGCCAGTATCTGACGCGTGGCTACTACGCCGCTGAAGTCACCACCACGATCACACCGATCGACCGCAACCGCGTGTCGGTGCTGTTCTCGGTGGCTGAAGGCCCGAGCGCGAAGATCCGCCAGATCAACTTCATCGGCAACAAGGCGTTCAGCACCGGCACGCTGCGCGACGAAATGCAACTGTCCACGCCGAACTGGTTCTCGTGGTACACGAAGAACGACCTGTACGCGAAAGACAAGCTGACCGGCGACCTTGAAAATGTCCGCTCGTATTACCTGAATCGCGGGTACCTCGAGTTCAACATCGAGTCGACCCAGGTGTCGATTACGCCGGACAAGAAGGACATGTATCTCACGGTCACGCTGCATGAAGGCGAGCCGTACACGATTTCGAGTATCAAGCTGGCGGGTAATCTGCTCGACCGCGAGCCGGAGCTGAACAAGCTCATCAAGATCAAACCGGGTGACCGCTTCTCGGCTGAAAAGCTGCAAGCCACCACCAAGGCGATCGTCGACAAGCTCGGCGAGTATGGCTATGCATTCGCCACCGTCAACGCGCAGCCGCAGATCGATCAGGAACACCATAAGGTCGACCTGACGCTGCAAGTGGACCCGAGCCGCCGCGTGTACGTGCGCCGCATCAATGTGGTCGGCAACACGCGTACGCGTGACGAAGTGGTGCGCCGCGAAATGCGCCAGCTCGAAAGCTCGTGGTTCGACTCGAACCGCCTCGCGCTGTCGAAAGACCGGATCAACCGTCTGGGCTACTTCACGGATGTCGACGTGACCACGACGCCTGTCGAAGGCACGCCTGACCAGGTCGATGTGGACGTCAAGGTGGCCGAAAAGCCGACCGGCGCAATCACGCTGGGTGCGGGCTTCTCGTCGACCGACAAGGTGGTGCTGTCCGCGGGCGTGTCGCAAGACAACGTATTCGGTTCGGGTACGAGTCTCTCCGTGAACGTGAATACCGCCAAGACCTACCGTACGTTGACGGTGACGCAGGTCGACCCGTACTTCACGGTCGACGGCATCAAGCGGATTACCGACGTCTACTACCGTACGTACCAGCCGCTGTACTACTCGACGGATTCGAGCTTCAAGATCGTCACGATCGGCGGCGACCTGAAGTTCGGCATTCCGTTCTCCGAAGTCGACACGGTCTACTTCGGCGCGGGCCTCGAGCAGAACCAGCTGGATATCGACGCGAACACGCCGCAGAGTTACATCGATTACGTGAACCAGTTCGGCCGCCGGTCAACCAACGTGCCGATTACAGTGGGCTGGTCGCGCGACGCGCGTGACAGCGCGCTGGTGCCGAGCCGCGGTTACTTCACGCAGGCGAACGCCGAATACGGCACGCCGATCGGCGGCACGCAGTACTACAAGGCCGACATCAACGCGCAGTACTATTACTCCTTTTCGCGCGGTTTCGTGCTGGGCTTCAACTTCCAGGGCGGTTATGGTAACGGCCTCGGCGGCAAGCCATACCCGATTTTCAAGAACTACTACGCGGGCGGTATCGGTTCGGTGCGGGGCTACGAGCCGAGCTCGCTGGGCCCGCGCGACGCGAAGACGAACGACCCGATCGGCGGCTCGAAGCTGCTGGTGGGTAACATCGAATTGACGTTCCCGCTGCCGGGCACGGGCTATGACCGCACGCTGCGCGTCTTCACGTTCCTCGATGGCGGTAACGTGTGGGGTACGGAAGGTAACAGCATCGGCGCGAACGGCCTGCGTTACGGCTACGGTGTCGGTCTGGCGTGGATCTCGCCGATCGGCCCGCTCAAGCTCAGCCTGGGCTTCCCGCTCACGAAGCACACCGGCGACCAGTATCAGAAATTCCAGTTCCAGATCGGGACGGCATTCTGATCCGGCGGCGGGCGACCCCGGCGACGGGCGGCTCCCGGCGGCGGGCCCGGCCAAACTACAGTATCGAGAGGATGACTTTGCGAACCGGTATGTTTTCGAAACGTGTGGCGTGCGCGCTGGCGCTGGCAATGACCTTGGGTGTCGGCGTAGCGCATGCGCAGGAAGCCAGGATCGCTGCGGTGAATTCGGACCGTATCCTGCGCGAATCGGCTGCCGCGAAGGCCGCGCAGGTCAAGCTCGAGGCCGAGTTCGCCAAGCGTGACAAGGATCTGGCCGACATGGCGCAGAAGCTGAAGTCGATGTCCGATTCGCTCGACAAGAACGGCGCGTCGATGTCGGCCGCCGATCGCGCACAGAAGCAGCGCGATCTGTCGCAGCTGGATACCGACTTCCAGCGCAAGCAACGCGAGTTCCGCGAAGACCTGAACCAGCGCCGCAATGAGGAGCTGGCGGCGGTGCTCGACCGTGCCAACAAGGTGATCAAGCAGATCGCCGAGGCGCAGCACTACGACCTGATCGTTCAGGAAGCGGTGTACGTGAGCCCGCGCATCGATATTACCGATCAGGTCCTCAAGGCGCTGGCGGCGTCGGGCAACTGAACGCGAAGAGCGGGCCGTGGAACCGGGCCGCGGAACTGACAAGTTGGACTGAACAGCAAGAGACAGGATACGCATGGCATTTACGCTCGAGGACATCGTCCAGCGGTTCGGCGGTGAAGTAGTCGGAGACGGTTCGCAGCGCGTCGGCAGTCTGGCGCCGCTCGACCAGGCAGGCCCGAACCAGCTGGCGTTCCTCGCCAATCCGAAGTACCTGTCGCAGGTCGAGACGACCCGTGCGGGCGCGGTATTGATCAATGCCGACGACCTCGCCAGGCTCGCCTCCCGCAACGGTCGTAACTTCATCGTCACGCCGAATCCGTACGCTTACTTCGCGCGCGTCGCGCAAACCTTCATCGACCTGGCCGCGCCGAAGGCAGTGCCCGGCGTGCATGCCAGCGCGGCGGTCGATCCGTCGGCGCAGATTGCCGCGAGCGCAGTGATCGGCCCGCACGTCACAGTCGAGGCGGGCGCGGTGATCGGCGAGAACGTGCGGCTGGACGCGAGCGTGTTTATCGGCCGCGGCACACAGATCGGCGCGGGTTCCCATCTGTATCCGAATGTTGCGGTGTACCACGGCTGCAAGCTCGGCGAGCGCGTGATCGTGCACGCGGGCGCGGTGATCGGTTCGGACGGTTTCGGCTTCGCGCCGGACTTCGTCGGCGACGGCGATGCGCGTACCGGCAGCTGGGTGAAGATTCCACAGGTCGGCGGCGTGTCGATCGCGGCGGACGTGGAAATCGGCGCGAACACAACGATCGATCGCGGCGCCATGGCCGACACGATCATCGAAGAGTGCGTGAAGATCGACAACCTCGTACAGATCGGCCACAACTGCAAGGTCGGTGCCTACACGGTGATCGCCGGTTGCGCGGGTATCGCCGGGAGCACGACCATCGGCCGCCATTGCATGATCGGCGGCGCGGTCGGCATCGCCGGGCATGTCACGCTGGCCGACTATGTGATCGTCACGGCGAAGTCGGGCGTCTCGAAGTCGCTGTTGAAGCCAGGCCTGTATACCAGCGCTTTCCCGGCCGTGAACCATGCGGACTGGAACAAGAGCGCCGCTTTGCTGCGTAACATCGACAAACTGCGTGGCCGTATCAAGGCACTCGAAGCGGCCGCCGCGACCGATGGATCGGTCAAGGCGGCGAGCAATTCCGCGGGCGATAAAGCCTGAGATATCAGAGCAACTCGCAGAATAACCCGCAGGGCAACCTGCCGGCACCGCGTAAAATGGCGGGCAAGCATCAGGAAGCAAGTCGGTTGCCGTGACCAGGTGGCATGGCCGCCGGGTCACGGCAAGCGGCGGCAGCACGCGTTACCAACCCACCTGCACCAGCATCCGCAGTCATCATCGCGCAGTCAATGCGTGAGCAGAAACACCATGAGCACCGAAAAAATCAATCTCGACATTCATAAGATTCTCACGCTGCTGCCTCATCGTTACCCGATCCTGCTGGTTGATCGGGTGCTCGAACTTGAACCGCACAAGAGCATCAAAGCGTTGAAGAACGTGTCGATCAATGAGCCGTATTTCCAGGGTCACTTTCCGACCCGTCCGGTAATGCCCGGCGTGCTGATTCTCGAGGCGCTCGCGCAAACGGCAGCGTTGCTGACGTTTTCGGAAGAGCCGAGCGATCCGTCGAACACGCTGTATCTGTTCGTGGGCATTGACAACGCACGCTTCAAGCGCGTGGTCGAACCGGGCGATCAGCTGATCCTGAACTGCACATTCGAGCGTCATATGCGCGGCATCTGGAAGTTCAAGGCGCGCGCCGAGGTGGATGGCGCCGTGGCGGCGGAAGCCGACCTGATGTGCGCGGTGCGGCACACGGACAGCGACGCTTAATTTAGCGTCGGGCAGTCAGCGGCTTTTCGTGAGCCCTGCAAGCCCGCCCAAGCCCATCCAGACAACGCAACAGAATCAGAAGCGAGGACGCATGAGCAGGATTCATCCCACTGCGATCGTCGAACCGGGCGCGCAACTCGACGAATCCGTCGAAATCGGACCGTATGCCGTGATCGGCGCACATGTGACGATCGGCGCACGGACCACGGTCGGTTCGCACAGCGTGGTCGAAGGTCACACGACTCTCGGCGAAGACAACCGGATCGGCCACTACGCATCGGTCGGCGGCCGTCCGCAGGACATGAAGTACAAGGACGAGCCGACCCGGCTCGTGATCGGCAACCGCAATACGATCCGTGAATTCACCACGATCCACACCGGCACGGTGCAGGACGCGGGCGTCACCACGCTGGGCGACGACAACTGGATCATGGCGTACGTGCACATCGGTCACGACTGCCACGTCGGCAGCAACGTCATTCTGTCGAGCAATGCGCAGATGGCCGGCCACGTGACGATCGGCGACCACGCGATTATTGGCGGCATGTCGGGTGTGCATCAGTTCGTACGCATCGGTGCGCACTCCATGCTCGGCGGTGCGTCGGCGCTGGTGCAGGACATTCCGCCGTTCGTGATCGCGGCCGGCAACAAGGCCGAACCGCACGGCATCAACGTCGAAGGTTTGCGCCGCCGCGGCTTCTCGCCGGACGCGATCTCGGCGCTGCGTTCGGCGTACCGGCTGCTCTACAAGAACGGCTTGTCGCTGGAAGAAGCGAAGCTGCAGTTGTGCGAACTCGCATCCGCGGGTGGCGATGGCGATGCGCCGGTGCAAACGCTGCTCGCGTTCGTCGAAGCGTCGCAGCGCGGCATCATCCGCTAACCGATGGCATTGCAACCGAGTCCGCTGCGCGTCGCGATGGTGGCCGGCGAGCCGTCCGGCGACCTGCTGGCGGCGTCGCTCCTCGACGGCCTCGCGAGCCGTCTGCCTGCCGCCACCCATTACTATGGGATCGGCGGTCCGCGCATGATCGCCACGGGTTTCGACGCGCATTGGCCAATGGAGAAGCTGACGGTGCGCGGCTATGTCGAAGCACTGCGGCACATCCCCGAAATTCTCGGCATCCGCAACGAACTGAAGCGCCAACTGCTGGCTGAGCCGCCGTCAGTGTTCGTGGGCGTGGATGCACCCGATTTCAACTTTGGCCTCGAACACCCGCTGCGCGATGCGGGCATTCCGACCGTTCACTTCGTCTGCCCGTCGATCTGGGCCTGGCGCGGCGGCCGGATCAAGAAGATTGCCAAAGCGGTCGATCATATGCTGTGCGTGTTCCCGTTCGAAACGGCGCTGCTGGAAAAGGCGGGCGTCGCGGCATCGTACGTGGGCCACCCGCTGGCGGATGAAATTCCGTTCGAACCGGATACGCTCGGCGCACGCCGCACGCTCGGCCTGCCGGAAAGCGGTCCCATCATCGCGGTGCTGCCGGGTAGCCGGCGCTCGGAAATCGATCTGATCGGTCCGACGTTCTTCGCCGCGATGGAGATGATGCAGCACCAGGAACCCGGTTTGCGTTTCGTGATGCCGGCGGCGACGCCCGCACTGCGCGAGATGCTGCGGCCGCTGGTCGATGCGCACCCCGGTCTCGCACTGACGATTACCGACGGCCAGTCGCAACTCGCGATGACCGCTGCGGACGCGATCCTCGTCAAGAGCGGCACCGTGACACTGGAAGCCGCGCTGCTGAAAAAGCCGATGGTGATCTCGTACAAGGTGCCCTGGCTGACCGGCCAGATCATGCGCCGGCAAGGCTATCTGCCGTACGTCGGCTTGCCGAATATTCTGGCCGGGCGTTTCGTGGTGCCGGAAATTCTCCAGCATTTCGCTACGCCCCAGGCGCTCGCCGAGGCCACGCTGAAGCAGTTGCGCGACGAGGCCAACCGGCGCACGCTGACGGAAATCTTCACGGAGATGCATCACGTGCTGAAGCAGAACACCGCGCAGCGTGCGGCGGAAGTCGTGGCGAGCGTCATCGAAACGCGCAAGGCGCGGCCGTGACCTCGGCACGCGCACCACGCCGTAAAGCTGCGACCGTCGCCGGGGCGGCGGAGCAGGCCGGCTTGGACTTCGAAACGCCGGATGAGATCATCTGCGGCGTCGACGAAGCAGGACGCGGCCCGTTGGCCGGTCCGGTTGTCGCGGCTGCGGTGATTTTCGATCCGTCCAGGCCGATGATTCGCGGGCTCGACGATTCGAAAGCGCTTACCGCCAAAAGGCGCGACAAACTGTACGACAAGATTGTCGACCGGGCGCTCGCGTACTGCATCGCGTCCGCAAGCGTCGAGGAAATCGATAGGCTGAACATCCTGCACGCCACGATGCTGGCGATGAAGCGCGCGGTCGAAGGTTTGTCGGTGGTGCCGACGCTCGTGAAAATCGACGGCAATCGTTGCCCGACGCTGAGCATTCGCAGTGAGGCGATCATCGGTGGCGATGCGCTGGTCAAATCCATTTCGGCGGCGTCGATCCTCGCGAAAGTCACGCGCGACCGGATGCTGCTCGAACTGCATCAGACCTATCCCGTCTACGGCTTTGACGCACACTCCGGCTACGGCACACCGCAGCATCTCGCGGCGCTGCGCGAGCATGGACCGTGCGAGCATCATCGGCGATCGTTTGCGCCGGTGCGGGAAGCGTATTTGCGATTCGGCGCGGGCGTCCCGCAGCGCTCGGGCGACGTCATCGTCGTGCCGGGCAGGATCAACGACACCATGCTCGACGACGACGCTTTCGGCGAATGCACCGGCGCCTGAGCGCCGTTGCCTCGCGCGTCGCCAACTCTTTCCCCATTCTCACTGTCTTCGCTGCCTGTGAAAGCCATCACCTCGCGGGACAATCCGCTCTATAAGCGCCTCAAGGCATTGGCCGGCTCGACGCATCAGCAGCGTCGCAGCGGTCATGCGTTGCTCGAAGGCTTCCATCTCGCGAGCGCGTATCTCGACGTCGCCGGGCAGCCGGAAATGTGCATCGTCACGGACGGCGCGTTACGTCACGACGAAGCGCAGGCAATCGTGTCGCGCATCGACGAGAATCGGATCATCACGCTGCCGGATGCATTGTTCGGTCAGTTGTCGAATGTGGTGCACGGCGTGGGGATCTTGCTGCTGGTCGAAAAGCTCGACACGCCGTTGCCGGATCAGGTGACGCAAACCTGCCTCGTACTCGATGGCGTGCAGGACGCCGGCAACGTCGGCTCGATTCTGCGCAGCGCGGCGGCCGCGGGTATTCAACAGGTGTTTTGCGCGCCGGGCACGGCGTACGCGTGGTCATCGAAGGTGTTGCGCTCGGGCATGGGCGCGCATTTCCTGCTGCAGATTCATGAGGACGTCGAAGCGCAGGCGCTGATCGAGCGACTTGCGGTGCCGGTCGTCATCACGGATTCGCATGGCGCCGAGGCGCTCTACGACTGCGATCTGAGCGGACCGTTGGCGTGGGTGTTTGGTAACGAAGGGGCGGGGGTGTCGCAGACGTGGCGCGATGCGGTCGCGTTGCGGGTGACGATTCCGCAGCCGGGCGGCATGGAATCGCTGAATGTGGCAGCGGCGGCGGCTGTCTGCGTGTTCGAGCAGTGCCGCCAGCAACGCCGCGCGTGAGGTCAGCGCCACGCGCGTGTCGAGACAAGGCCGCGCTCAATAGACCGGCCGGTCCAGCTTGATCTCCTGCAAGATCGTCGTCGCGATCTCTTCGATCGATTTATGCGTCGACGACAACCACTTGACACCTTCGCGCCGCATCATCGCTTCCGCTTCATTGATCTCGTAACGGCAATTTTCCGGCGCGGCGTACTTGCTGCCCGGCCGGCGCTCGTTGCGAATCTCTGAGAGCCGTTGCGGATCGATCGACAAACCGAACATCTTCTGCCGATGCGCCAATAGCGGCGTAGGCAGCTTGCCGCGCTCGAAATCCTCCGGAATCAGCGGATAGTTGGCCGCTTTCACACCGTACTGCATCGCCAGATACAGGCTCGTCGGCGTCTTGCCGCTGCGTGACACGCCCACCAGAATCACATCGGCGTCGGCGAGATTGCGGTTCGATTGACCGTCGTCGTGCGCGAGCGAAAAATTGATCGCCTCGATGCGGTTCTTGTACTCCTCGGTGTCAGCGTTCTGGTGACCGCGGCCCATCGCATGGCTCGACTTCAACTCCAATTCCTGTTCGAGCGGTTCGACGAAGGTCTGGAACATGTCGAGTACGAGCGCATTCGAACCCTTGACGATCTGATTCGACGCGCTGTCCACCAGCGTCGTGAACACGATCGGACGGCGGCCGTCCTGCTGGGTCGCTTCGTTGATCTTTTCGAGCGTGGCGTAGGCTTTGTCGATCGAGTCGACGAAAGGCACGCGAACCAGGCGGAATTTCTGGTCGAACTGGGAGAGGATCGAATGCGCGAAGGTTTCGGCAGTGATCCCGGTCCCGTCAGAGACGATGAATACGGTGGGCGGCATCAGTGGGGCTGGGGAACGTGAGCGGCAAAAAAGCGCTCGAATGAAACATCGCTGCGTTGACGTCGCTGCACGGTGGCTAACCGGAGACTGCAGCGGCGTCGACAGAGCGCGCCGTGGGCACCGCAATAGCGCCCGGGTGCGGCTCGGGCCTCGCAAAAGCCGGTCGGCCGGTCCGGGGCGCGATTCGAGGCGCAATTCTCGTCCGACTGTCACACTTTGAGAGTCGGCACGGTAGAATAGCGGCAACCTGTTGGATAAGCAATTGCAGGCGATTGGCGTCTAACTTGCCTTGAACGGTCGGTCAACGCGTCGCCTTCGGTCGGTAACTTGCGATGAACTCGGTGAATTGACCGGTAAATTCGTTCAACCGCATGCTTCGTCGTGCTTCTTGCGATTTTCAGCGATTGTTTCTCCAACAGGTTGTGCAAGACGCGAGGTCGCGCTTCCTATGAGCGCTCGCGTTCGAGCCCACTTGCACAGCCGTGAATTTCTTTCACACTTAGGGGCTTGTATGACTAACGCAGTTACCGTCGCAAAGGATGAGGCGTATGTAGTTCCGTTCGAGCAGTTGCGGATGACCGATGTGGAAATTGTCGGCGGCAAGAACGCGTCGCTTGGCGAGATGATCAGTCAGCTCGCTCAAGCCGGCGTGCGCGTGCCGACTGGCTTCGCCACTACGGCGCTGGCTTTCCGTGACTTCCTGCATCACAACAATCTGACTGAACGCATCGCCAAACGTCTCGAGACGCTCGACGTCGACGACGTGAAGGCGCTCGCCGAAGCGGGCAAAGAGATCCGTCAATGGATCGTCGATGCGCCGCTGCAGCCGCGTCTCGAAGCGGATATCCGCGCAGGCTTCGACACCCTGCAAAACAGCTCGCCTGAAGAGCTGTCGTTTGCCGTGCGTTCTTCGGCAACGGCAGAAGACTTGCCGGACGCATCGTTCGCGGGTCAGCAGGAAAGCTACCTCAACGTGGTCGGCATCGACGACGTGCTCGATCGCATGAAGCACGTGTTCGCCTCGCTGTATAACGATCGAGCTATTTCCTATCGTGTCCACAAGGGCTTCACCCACGCGGAAGTCGCGTTGTCGGCGGGCGTGCAGCGCATGGTGCGCTCGGACGTCGGCGCGGCGGGTGTGATGTTCACGCTGGACACGGAATCGGGCTTCAAGGATGCGGTCTTCATCACGTCGAGCTACGGTCTGGGCGAAACGGTGGTGCAGGGCGCGGTGAATCCGGACGAGTTCTACGTCTTCAAGACCACGCTCGCTCAAGGCAAGTACCCGATCATCCGCCGTTCGATCGGCTCGAAGCTGATCAAGATGGAATTCACCAAGGCCGGCGAAGAAGGCCGCGTGAAGACTGTCGACGTCGCGCACGAACAGCGCAACCGCTTCTCGATCACCGACGAAGACGTGATCGAACTCGCGAAGTATGCCGTCATCATCGAAAAGCACTACGAGCGTCCGATGGACATCGAGTGGGGCAAGGACGGCCGCGACGGCAAGATCTTCATTCTGCAGGCGCGTCCGGAAACGGTGAAGAGCCAGGCCGCGGGCAAGGCTGAGCAACGCTTCAAGCTGAAGGGCCAATCGAACGTGCTGGCAACCGGCCGCGCGATCGGTCAGAAGATCGGCGCGGGTCCGGTGCGCGTGATTCACGATCCGTCGGAAATGGACCGCGTACAGCCGGGCGACGTGCTGGTGGCCGACATGACCGACCCGAACTGGGAGCCGGTGATGAAGCGCGCTTCGGCGATCGTCACGAACCGTGGCGGCCGTACCTGCCACGCGGCGATCATCGCGCGTGAGCTGGGCGTGCCGGCCGTGGTCGGCTGCGGCGACGCGACCGACGTGCTGAAGGAAGGCGCGCTCGTCACCGTATCGTGCGCGGAAGGCGACGAAGGCAAGATCTACGACGGTCTGCTCGAAACCGAAATTACCGAAGTGCAGCGCGGCGAACTGCCGCCGATTCCGGTGAAGATCATGATGAACGTCGGCAACCCGCAACTCGCGTTCGACTTCTCGCAACTGCCGAACGCAGGCGTGGGCCTGGCACGGCTCGAGTTCATCATCAACAACAACATCGGCGTGCATCCGAAGGCGATTCTCGAGTACCCGAACATCGATCAGGACCTGAAGAAGGCCGTGGAAAGCGTCGCACGCGGTCATGCATCGCCGCGCGCGTTCTATGTCGACAAGCTGACCGAAGGTATCGCGACGATCGCGGCGGCCTTCTATCCGAAGCCCGTGATCGTGCGTCTGTCGGACTTCAAGTCGAACGAGTACAAGAAGCTGATCGGCGGTTCGCGTTACGAGCCGGACGAAGAAAACCCGATGCTGGGCTTCCGTGGCGCGTCGCGCTACATCGCCGAAGACTTCGCTGAGGCGTTCCAGATGGAATGCCTCGCGCTGAAGAAGGTGCGTGAAGAGATGGGCCTCGACAACGTCGAGATCATGGTGCCGTTTGTGCGTACGCTGAAGCAGGCGGAACGCGTGATCGGCCTGCTGGAGAAATTCGGCCTCAAGCGCGGCGAGAAGGGCCTGCGCCTGATCATGATGTGCGAAGTGCCGTCGAACGCGATTCTTGCCGAGGAATTCCTGCAATTCTTCGACGGTTTCTCGATCGGTTCGAACGACTTGACGCAGCTCACGCTCGGCCTCGACCGCGACTCCGGTATGGAATTGCTGGCAGTCGATTTCGACGAGCGCGATCCGGCCGTCAAGTTCCTGCTGAAGCGCGCGATCGACACGTGTCTGCGACTGAACAAGTACGTCGGTATCTGCGGCCAGGGCCCGTCGGATCACCCGGACTTCGCGCAATGGCTGACCGATGAAGGCATCAAGTCGATCTCGCTGAACCCGGACTCGATCGTCGAAACGTGGCAGAAGTTGGCGAAGTCGTCGGCGAAGTAAGCGTTTGAACAGCCGCCGATAAGCGGCTTGCATAACGGGCGGTGCGGTATGTCAACCGCTTGCTGCATCGCCCGGTAAAATGTGCCCGCTTCGTGCTATAAACACCCCGGTAGATCCGGGGTGTTTTGTTTTGTGGAGGTCGACGTGGCGCCAGGTGGATTGTTCTGGTGGATCGGGGCGGGCGTGCTTATCGCGCTGGAGTTGATGAGCGGCACGTTCTATCTGTTGATGATCGCGTTGGGTTTTGTGGCAGCGGCTATTGCGCGCATTGCGGGCGCCGCCGCCGACCTTCAATTCGCGGTCGCCGCCGTGGTGGCGCTAGCGGCCGTGGTGATCTTGCGGCGCTCGGGCTTTGGCCGCAGACCGCGCAAGGAGGCGTCGCGCAACCCGGACGTCAATCTGGATATCGGTCAGACGCTGACCGTGCCCGCCTGGCATGAGCGCCGCGCGCGCGCCAATTATCGCGGCGCGGAATGGGACGTCGAACTGGCCGCTGGCGAGCCCGAAGACGCGCAGGTCTACGAAATTACCCAGTTGCGCGGCAGTTGCCTCGTCGTCGTAGCAAGCAGACGCCCGACGGCGGCCTGATCGTTCACAAGACACACCACACACGCACCATACACTCGCAACTATTCGAACTACGGACGGGAGGGTAGCAATGGATTCGACCATCGTCGGGGCGGTGCTTCTGATCATCGTGATCGTGCTGGCAGCGCAGACGCTCAAGATCGTGCCGCAGCAGCACGCATGGGTGCTGGAGCGGCTCGGCCGCTATCACCGCACGTTGACGCCGGGTTTAAGCTTCGCGTTTCCGTTCGTCGACCGGATCGCTTACAAGCACATCCTCAAGGAAATCCCGCTCGAAGTGCCGAGCCAGGTCTGTATTACGCGCGACAACACGCAGTTGCAGGTGGACGGCGTGCTGTATTTTCAGGTCACCGATCCGATGAAGGCGTCGTATGGGTCGAGCAACTTCGTGTTCGCGATCACGCAATTGTCGCAGACCACACTGCGTTCGGTGATCGGCAAGCTCGAACTCGACAAGACTTTCGAGGAGCGCGACTTCATCAACCACAGCATCGTGTCCTCGCTCGATGAGGCGGCGTCGAACTGGGGTGTGAAGGTATTGCGCTACGAGATCAAGGATTTGACGCCGCCCAAGGAAATTCTCCACGCGATGCAGGCGCAGATCACCGCCGAGCGTGAGAAGCGCGCGTTGATCGCGGCGTCGGAGGGGCGCAAGCAGGAGCAGATCAATATCGCCTCGGGTGGGCGTGAGGCGGCGATCCAGAAGTCGGAGGGCGAGCGGCAGGCGGCGATCAACCAGGCGCAAGGGCAGGCGTCGGCGATTCTGGCGGTGGCTGAAGCCAATTCACAGGCGATTCAGAAGATCGCTGCGGCGATCCAGTCGCACGGCGGGATGGAAGCGGTGAACCTGAAGGTGGCCGAACAGTATGTGAACGCGTTCGCAAACCTGGCAAAGCAGGGCACCACGCTGATCGTGCCGGGCAACCTGGCGGATATGAGTTCGATGATCGCGTCGGCGCTGACGATCGTGAACAAAGGCAAGGGCGTATCGGACGTGCGCTGAGCGCCTCTATCCTTGCCGAAAAAAATGGCCCGCTGAGTGAGCGGGCCATTTTTCGTTGAATCTTGCGTTGGAACACCCGGCAGTCGGCTAACGTAGCCAGCTAACACAGCCGGATAAAGCGCGGCAAATCCGCGCACCGCGCGGCGCCAGTCAAGATCATGTAGGCGAGCGCATCAAGCGCGCCTTTTCGCGTTCCCAATCGCGTTTCTTCTCGGTTTCACGTTTGTCGTGCATCTTCTTGCCCTTCGCCAGCCCGATTTCACATTTGACGCGGCCACCCTTGTAGTGGAAGTTCAGCGGCACAAGCGTATAGCCGCGCTGCTCGACCTTGCCGATCAGTTTGCTGATTTCCTCGCTGTGCAGAAGCAGCTTGCGCGTGCGCACCGGGTCCGGGTGGATGTGGGTGGAGGCCTCGGGCAACGGGCTGATGTGCGTGCCGATCAGGAACAGTTCGTTATCGCGGATGACCACGTAACCTTCCTTGATCTGGCCGCGCCCGGCGCGCAGCGCCTTGACCTCCCATCCTTCGAGCACGAGCCCTGCTTCATAGCGTTCTTCGACCGAGTAGTCGTAGAAGGCTTTTCTGTTGTCGATGATGCTCATGAATGGAAAGTGCCCAACTCGTTTAAAATCACGATTTTAGCAAAGCGGGGCAAGGAAAGCCCGCGGCGCTTGTCCACCCTTGCCACGCGTTGTTCAATTTATGGCAGATGTCCAGAAAACCGTGTTGATCCGCCATTCGGCGGAACAGATGTTCGACCTCGTTACCGACGTCGCCGATTACCCCAATTTCCTGCCTTGGTGCGGGGGAGTCGAAATCCGCCGCCAGGACGAAACCGGCATGGAGGCGAAGATCGATATCAACTTCAAGGGCATCAAGCAGCATTTCGCCACGCACAATAGTATGGAGCGGCCCACGCGTATCGATATGGAATTCGCGGACGGCCCGTTTCGCAAGTTCACCGGCTTCTGGCGTTTCACGCCGCTGCGGGCCGACGCCTGCAAGATCGAATTCGCGTTGCACTACGAATTTACCAGCATCATTCTTGAGAAGATTATCGGGCCGGTGTTCAGCCATATCGCCAACACCTTCGTCGAATCGTTTGTGAAGCGCGCCGATCAGCGCTACGGTAAGGCATGAGCGCGCGCTTGTCGATTGAAGTCTGCTACGCGCTTGCCGACGCGCAAACGCTGATTGCCGTGGAGTTGCCCGAAGGCGCCACGGTGCAGCAGGCGCTCGACGCGAGCGGCATCCTGCAGCGCCACCCGCAGATCGATCTGACGAAGCAGAAGGTCGGCGTGTTCGGCAAGCTCAAGACGCTGGATACGGTGCTCGCCGATCACGATCGGGTTGAGATCTACCGGCCGCTTCTGGTGGATCCGAAGGTGTCACGTCAACGGCGGGTCGAGAAGACCCGCAAGGCGGGCTCGATCGAAGGCCGCCGCTGGCAGAACAAGGATTCGCGTTGAGCGCATCTTGAGGCGGCGCAGCATTCAGGCGCCGACTCACACGCGCACTGACTCACTCGCGTGAACCGTTGCCGTGGCACGGCGCTGGCCGCGCCACAGTTCAATGCGCCGAAACCTGCGCTTTTTCCTCGATCGACGGCTCGCCGGACGAATCGTCGCCGGCATGCTGGCGCACCGACCAGCTCACGCCCGCCACCAGCAGCAGAATCGCCGCTGTTTCCAGCGGACGTGGCAGCCGCTGGTCGTAGATGAACGCGTAGAGCAGTGCAAACAGCGTTTCGAATACGATCAGCTGACCGGACAGCGTCAGCGGCAAGCGCTTTGACGCGGCATTCCACAGGCCATTGCCGAGCCACGAAGCGCCGATCGCGAGAACCAGATTCAGCACCCAGAAAGTGTGCCAGCGATTGTCCGCGAGCGTGCTTTGCAGGCTGCCGGACGGCAACACGGCGACCACCAGCCACAGCGCCGCGCCGAGCGCGCCGGTCACCACACCCCATAGAACCGACCACTCGTTACCGCTGAAGTGCGTCTGACGCTGCAGGTAGCGTGAGTTTTCGACCGCGAACCACGTCCAACAAGCCAGCGCGCCGACCGCGCAGGCGAGGCCGGCCAACTTCGTGACGATGCTCACGGGCGTGCTGTCCGCCACGGTAAACACGTCGACGTTGATGCAGGCGATGCCCGCTATCACCATCATGAGCGGCCACGCGAGGCGTGCGAGCGGCACGGCGCCATGGTCCCGCCGGCCGAGCAGCGTCACCGTGACCGGCAACACGCCGACGATCAGCGATGCCGGCGCGATACCGATCAGGTGGACGGCAGCCGTCAGCAGCAGGTAGTAGAGCAGGTTGCCGGCCAGCGCCAGCTTGACGAGCGCGCCGAGATCCTTGCGGGTCAGGCGTTTGACGAGCGAGCGCGCCATCGGCAGCGCGGCGGCCAGAGACACGATGCCGTACATCGTGTAGCGGCCCGCGCTCAGCAGCAGCGGAGAAAAATCGGGCAACACCCGCGGCACCAGAAACACCATGCCCCATAAGGCTCCGGCCATCACCCCATATGCCACACCGCGCTGCATCGACTGCCCCTGCAAAAAAACTGGAATGGTGCGGAGAATAGCCGGTCGGCGGGCGGCGCGTCTTGTTTGATTCTGCATTCGACCGCATTCAGTGGCTTCAGTGGCGTCTGGTGGCACTCGGTGGCGCATTTCGCCGGTTCGCTGTGGCTCGAGCGCCGGCAAATCCCGGCGCTCGTTCCGTCCGGCGGCCCGTTGCCTACGAACGCGCAAACGAAACCCGATCGAACCCGAGCCGAACGTGGAAGCGAAATCGACGTACCCGAAGTCGCGAAAAAAATCGCCGGAAATTCGCTAAGCTGCTGTTAGTGCAGTGAAAACCGGGGAGGTATCGCGTATAATTCGCTTTTGCGCCTATAGGATTTGCCATGCGTCTGATCCAAACAGCACTCACGTTCGATGACGTGCTCCTCGTCCCGGCCTACTCTGATGTTCTGCCGCGCGATACCAGCCTCAAGACCCGGCTGACCCGCAACATCTCCCTGAATATGCCGCTCGTGTCCGCCGCCATGGACACCGTCACCGAAGCCCGTCTCGCGATCGCGATGGCGCAAATGGGTGGCGTGGGCATCATCCACAAGAATCTCACGCCGGCCGAACAGGCGCGTGAAGTTGCCAAGGTCAAGCGTTTCGAATCGGGCGTCGTGCGCGATCCGATCACGGTGCCGCCGCAAATGAAGGTGCGCGATGTCATCGCGCTGTCGCAACAGCATGGCATTTCCGGCTTCCCGGTCGTCGAAGGCGCGCAGCTGATCGGTATCGTCACGAACCGCGACTTGCGTTTTGAAGAGCGTCTGGACGAGCCGGTACGCAACATCATGACGCCGCGCGAGCGCCTCGTCACCGTCAAGGAAGGCACGCCGCTCGCCGAAGCCAAGGCGCTGATGCACAGCCACCGCCTCGAGCGCGTGCTGGTGATCAACGACGCCTTCGAACTGCGCGGCCTGATGACCGTCAAGGACATCACCAAGCAAACCGAACACCCGGACGCCTGTAAAGACGAACACGGCAAGCTGCGCGCGGGCGCGGCGGTCGGCGTGGGCGAAGACAACGAAGAGCGCGTGGCGCTGCTGGTGCAGGCAGGCGTTGACGTGATCGTCGTCGATACCGCGCACGGCCACAGCAAGGGCGTTCTCGAGCGCGTCAAGTGGGTCAAGCAGAACTTCCCGCACGTCGAAGTGATCGGCGGCAACATCGCCACCGCCGCGGCGGCGAAGGCGCTGGTCGAGTACGGCGCGGACGGCGTGAAGGTCGGTATCGGCCCGGGCTCGATCTGCACGACGCGGATCGTCGCCGGTGTGGGCGTGCCGCAGGTTACCGCGATCGCCAACGTCTCTGAAGCGCTGAAGGGCACCGGCGTGCCGGTCATCGCCGACGGTGGCGTGCGCTTCTCGGGCGACGTCAGCAAGGCGCTGGCAGCGGGCGCAAATGCCGTGATGATGGGCAGCATGTTCGCCGGTACTGAAGAAGCGCCGGGCGACGTGTTCCTGTATCAAGGCCGCCAGTACAAGTCGTACCGTGGCATGGGTTCGGTCGGCGCGATGAAGGACGGCGCGGCGGACCGCTACTTCCAGGACAACTCCGCGAACATCGACAAGCTGGTGCCGGAAGGCATCGAAGGCCGCGTCGCCTACAAGGGCTCGGTCAACGCGATCCTGTTCCAGCTGATCGGCGGCGTGCGCGCCAGCATGGGCTACTGCGGTTGCCGCACGATCTCGGAGATGAACGACAAGGCCGAGTTCGTGCAGATCACGGGCGCGGGCTTGCGCGAGTCGCATGTGCATGACGTGCAGATCACCAAGGAAGCGCCCAACTACCACGTGGACTAAACGCCAATGAAGCCATTGCTGCGCGCTGTACTCATCATCGATGCCTTGCTGTTGCTCGCGTTCGGCCTGCTGTTTCTGCTGACGCCGTGGACTTCGCTGTACAACGCGCTGCAACTGGTGCAAACCCAGCCGGCTTTGGCCGGCCAGGGGTTTGGCGTTGCGCTGATCGGGCTGGCGTGGCTGGCGTTGCACGCGTCGATCGACGGTGCGCTGACGTCGACGGTCGCCAAGGTCGTCGGGCATGTGAACTGGCTGACCGGCGTGCTGATGCTGGTCTGGCTGGTTGGCTTGCATACGCCTGCGCTGACTGGCTTCGGGCAGATCGTCGCGGTGTTGACCGGTGTGGTGCTGCTGCTGATCGGCCTTGGCGGTGTGCGTTTGTCAGGCGCGGTGAGGCGTCGCGAGAAGGGGCGGCTGGCTGAGGCCGCTGTTGCCGGGCGCGCTGAACGGCAAGCCGCGAAAGATGCGGCCAGAGATGCCGGCAACAAACGTGAACCCGGCCGCGTGACGGCTGGCGTTCCTGTCTATCCCGCCGAGCCGGTGGTCGAGCCAGTCTTGCCGGCGACGCGCCCCGTCAGTCCAGTTTCGGCCGCGCAGGTTCATCAGGTAGTCGGCGAACCCGGTCTGACGGCGTCCGAACGAACTGCGCGCGACGAGGCCCGCAACGCAGCCGCCGATACGCCCGGCGCGCCCCGGCCGCCGTTTCATGGCTGACGCGCCGAGCGCCACACCGTCTGCCGAAGCTACCGGAAATCGTTCGCGCGTGCCGCCAGTGAGTGCCTGCGGCGCCGGACGTCCCAGCGTGCTTCAACGTTGCGCTTTACGCGCGATGGTCCTCCACGTGGACCGCTTTGAATTCAACGCCGCGCTTCGTGCGCGGCATCCCGTATCCGTTCACTTTTGACTCCGTCCGCTGCCATGCACGACAAGATCCTGATCCTCGACTTCGGTTCGCAAGTCACCCAACTGATTGCACGTCGCGTTCGCGAAGCCAACGTGTATTCGGAAATTCATCCGTACGACGTCGACGCGTCGTTCATTCGCGACTTTGCGCCCAAGGGCGTGATCCTGTCCGGCGGCCCGAGCTCGGTCACCGAGACGGAAGCGCCGCGCGTGCCGCAAGCGGTGTTCGAACTCGGCGTGCCGGTGCTCGGCATCTGCTACGGCATGCAGGCGATGGCCGAGCAGCTCGGCGGCAAGGTCGATATGGGCCACCTGCGCGAGTTCGGTTATGCCGAAGTGCGCGCGCGCAACCATACGAGCCTGCTCGAGGGCATCAGCGATTTCACCACGCCGGAAGGTCACGGCATGCTGAAAGTGTGGATGAGCCACGGCGATAAAGTGCTGGAAATGCCGCCGGGCTTCGCGCTGATGGCGTCGACGGAATCTTGCCCGATCGCGGCGATGGCCGACGAAAAGCGCCATTTCTACGGTCTGCAATGGCACCCGGAAGTCACGCACACCGTGCAGGGCCGAGCGATGCTCGAGCGCTTCGTGCTGCAGATTTGCGCCGCCAGGCCTGACTGGGAAATGGGTCATTACATCGACGAAGCGGTCGCGAAGATTCGCGAGCAGGTCGGCAATGAGCACGTGATTCTGGGCTTGTCGGGCGGCGTGGATTCGTCGGTGGCCGCGGCGTTGTTGCATCGCGCGATCGGCGATCAGCTGACCTGTGTGTTTGTCGATCACGGCCTCTTGCGCCTGAACGAAGCCGAGCAGGTAATGGCGACCTTTGCCGATCACCTCGGCGTGAAGGTGATTCACGTCGACGCGAGCGAAGTGTTCCTTTCGAAGCTGGCCGGCGTGACCGACCCGGAAGCGAAGCGCAAGATCATCGGCGCGGAATTCGTCGAAGTGTTCCAGACCGAAGCCGGCAAGCTCACCGACGCCAAGTGGCTGGCGCAAGGCACGATCTATCCGGACGTGATCGAATCGGCCGGCAAGGGAAAGAAGGCGACGCAGACGATCAAGAGCCACCACAACGTCGGTGGCCTGCCTGAGACGCTGAATCTGAAGCTGCTCGAGCCGCTGCGCGAACTGTTCAAGGACGAAGTGCGCGAACTCGGCGTCAAGCTCGGTTTGCCGCCGGCGATGGTGTATCGCCATCCGTTCCCGGGCCCGGGTCTGGGCGTGCGGATTCTCGGCGAAGTGCGCCGCGATTTCGCCGACCTGCTGCGTCGCGCGGATGCGATTTTCATCGAGACGCTGCGCACCTTCATCGACAAGGACACCGGCAAGTCCTGGTACGATTTGACGAGCCAGGCGTTTGCCGTGTTTCTGCCGGTGAAGAGTGTCGGCGTGATGGGCGACGGCCGCACTTATGAGTACGTCGTTGCGCTGCGCGCCGTGCAGACGCTGGACTTCATGACCGCGCATTGGGCGCATCTGCCGCATGAATTGCTGGGGCATGTGTCGAACCGGATCATCAACGAAGTGCGCGGGATCAACCGGGTGGTGTACGACATTTCGGGTAAGCCGCCGGCGACGATCGAGTGGGAGTAGGGGCTCTTGAAATTCCCTTTTGAATCAATGACTTGTGATGGTCGATAAATCACGCGTGCCCGATTCTAAATTGCCGAGCGCAGGTCCGTAAGTCCTTGATCGCTAGGGGGATTGTCAACCTGCGCCTGCGCCCTGTGTGGAGGCCGAGCAACCGTCATTTGACGGTATTTCTGACGGTATGTGCGGGCGGCATGCGGATGGGCTTGCTTGATACCGTCAGCGGTGCCGACGGCATCCTTGACTTGTTAAAGCCATGCGCTTTGACGCTTAGCCGTCCAAGCCGCCAGTGGATGCAGCCTTGATGCCAATGGCGCCAGCATGGAGTTGCTCAGTGCCCAGCGCCTCCTGAGGCAGCCACATGCCCGCAGACCAAACTGCTTCTAGTTTCGCGGCCAGCTCTGCGCCGAGCCAGGCAGCCGCCAGTCCTGTTAAATAGGTTGCACACTCGGGTTTTTCACGCCGCACACCGTTCGTAAGCAACCAGCGGTACAACGGGAGCGCCGCAGAAACGGTCGGATAGCCTGGCTCGACGGAACGGTTGAAGTCCAGCGGAATCGACAAGCCCTTCGGGTCCAGGTCGCCGAAGTACTCCGCTGAAGAAGCTCCTGTTTCTTGCATCGCTTGGCGCAATGCTCGCCCAGTGAGCCTGAAGTTTTCACCTCCGCCATAGATGACCGCCGTGTATCGTCGCGTGGCCTCGTTCCATTCGGTGAAGCTCCAGTACGTGTTGTGGTTTTCGACAACGAGTACGGACTTGCCAGGCGCACCAACCTCGCGATACGGCAGCGGCTGGGGCACCCGGAAGCAACCGATGACGGAGATTGGAAGCCGCCCACCAAAGAGGAAGTCTCCGGTACACATGTTGTCGAGCCGCTTCTCGTCGCCGAAGATTTCCAAGGAACGCTCCTTGATTGGAACCGAGGAGAAAGCCCCTCGGCGTCGGAGTAGGAAGTCATTGATGGGCCGTAGCGCTGACAACTGCGATGGCCTCAACTCCGGCCAGAACCCCAGCTCCGGCGCCCAGATCACGTCGGCATGGTTGACAGAAGCCTTGGAGCGAGGTGAGCTATTCAACGTGACCCAAAGTGGAAGAGCGGGCGAGCCAGCCTGTTCCCAACTTCTGGTAGCCGGCAGCGAGATGGCACCGTCAGCTTCCAGCTCCTTCAGCGCCCTCAGCAGCAGCACACCACGGTCTGGGCTGTTCTGGACATCTGGGTACAGCGAGAAGTAGTGCCGGCGCAGCTCGTCGAGTGGCACACGCTTGCGCGGCGATGACAGCAGCGCTTCAAGGAACTCGCTCAATCCGTCAACTCCTCGGGCAGGTTGTTGAGCTTCAGGTTCGCGAACTCGAGGTGCCAGCGTCTTGTCTTGCTGTTCTGTCCGGCGCGGCGCAGGCGGATGAATCGCTGGAACTCGCCGAGAGCGTTGAAGTCCTGAAGCGCCGTGGCGAATATCAATTGGACGTTCATGGCCTCGGCCAGCAGCCGTTGGGCGCGCCACATGGCGGGGCTGGTGGCCTTCGCGAACGGGTTGTCGAGGATGAGCGGCCCACCGGCAATGCGATATACCTGCGCGTGGTTCTCAGCCCGCAACTGGTTGATAACCAGGTATAGGAACATCGCCATGACGACGCCTTCGCCACCGGAGTTCGAAACCCGCTCAACCGGTACGTACTGCTCTGTCTCCTCGATGGACATCTTCAGGACTTGCAGTCCTAGCGGACGCCCATAAACGCGCGCCACAGCGTCGGCGATGAGGTCTGTACCGCGCGGAGGGAACACGTTTGTATCAACCAACGTGTCGAGGTAGGCGCTGAGAGTCAGGCGTCGCGTCTCGACTGGCACCGAGCCGAAGTTTGCCCGCATCTTCAGGACTTGCTTGCCACCGACGTATGGGGCACCCACCGGCACTGACTTGTCCTTGCTCGTCGCGCGATTCAGCGTCGTGATGGCCGAGCGGACGACGGCGAGAACCTCCTCGACGCAGGCATCGAAGTCAGCTTGCATCGACCGTAGCGTTGCCTCGGTCGTCGCGATGCGGTCGTCCAGATGCTCTAGGAGCCGTTTCGCGTCCGTACACGCCGCACCGAACTCGTTGGCGACCATCTGCTGCGCGACATCGGGGTCGACCTCGCGGAACGACTGCTCCGACGCAGCCGCCTTGAGGAGGTCGAAGGCAGCGCGGGCCTTGGTCTGCAGTTTGCTGACACCTTGGTTCTTCCCCGTGTAGTTCTTTAGCAGGGCGTTGACTTGGTTGCTGGCGTCGGCCTCGAGAACCAGACTGTCGGGGTCCGGCACCTCTAAGGTCATTCCCACTTGGGCGCCGATTTCCGCTGCAATGAGCACTGGGTTGGGCTTGTCTTCAAACCCCATGCTGCTGCGCAGCAGCTCCTCAACCTTACCGTCGGCCTCCGCGTCCGTGCGCTTCCGATTGGCTCGGTCCGCGGCTTGGTTCGCGGCTTCGTTGGCCGCACGCATCCGTTCCAACGCCGCGATCACGCGGTTCTCGGCCTCAGCCATGAGAGCGGCCAGAGCATCCAGGTCCAAAGCCTCGTGAGCAGGTACCGCGGGGCCAAGGTTCGTCTTGTTTGAGTCCAACCACTTTCTTGACTCGCCGTTCACGACCTGCAGATTTGAAGCGGCGTTCACCTGCTCTGGCTTGGCCGCCTCCAGCGCAGTCTCGACGTTGGCCAACGCATCTTCATGGTTCACGTCCAGGAAGGGAGCAAGGTCCGCCATCTGAACACCCTTGTATTCGCGGGTGAACTCCTTGGCCTTGTCCTCGCGGCGCTTTCGAGCATCTTCCAGCTTGTGCGCCAACAGCCCCAATCGCTCGCTCTCTTCGGCCAGATAGGCCGCTTCTGCATCGCTGTAGATGCGGCGCAACGTCTCTACCGGTCGCGGGTTCCGCAACAGCTGTTCGTGAGCCGGATAGTCCTTGTCGTAGTGAGCAACGCCCGCACGCTCTTCGCCCGCGACCTTGAGTTCATGGTCAGTGCTCACGCGCAAACCGTGGTCGCGGTCGTGTTCACCCTGCAGTCGCTCAAGGCCCTCATCGGCTGCGGACTTGCTCTCCTGTGCTGCGGTGATGCTTTGCGCTACATCCGCCAGTCGGCGGACGCGCTCCGCATGGCCGGCTTCGTGTTCGCTCTGGAACGTGCGAACTGCTGCGGAAGATAGAAGTGCAGCCTGGCGTCTCGCATCGGCGGCTTGGGCTTGCAGCTCCAGCCCTTGAGCCTTCTCATCCAGCTCAAGCGAGAGCGATTCGAGGGACTCCGCGCGTGCTGTCGCCGCGGCAGCGTCTTCTTCGAGGGCCACCTTGTCGGCTCGTGCCCGTCCAAGTTTTCCGTCGCCGAATTCCTTCGCATACGTATCCAGCTCGTGGATTGCCTTCAGCGTTTGGTCGTGGCGCTCCCGATACGCGGATCGACGCTCGCTTTCATCAGAGACGCGGGTCTCGAGGTTCGAGCCCAGCTTGGCGGCAGCCTCGATGTTAAAGGCCGAATCGTCCTCGGCAGGGACGACCAGGCGCTCCGCCAGTTGCGCTGCAGGCTCAAGGGTTGTCGCTGATACCACCACAGGACGGGTAGGCCGCCGTGCCTCCCAGGAGACGGCCCTGGCCTTATCAAGTTCCGTGGACGCCACGGAGACGCCGAGGAAGCGTGCGGGGTCGCTGGCGACGAGCGCCCGCGCCTTGGAGGCATCCGGCAGGGCGCGTGAGATGTACTCGCTATAGGCTTTGGCCGAGCGGACCCCTGCCTGTAGAAGTGTCTCGACGACGAGTGCAACGTCTATGCTGTTGCCAGCAACCCCGGTCTCATCAATAGCCTGCTTGGTGGCGCGTAGTTCCGCCAGGCGAACGTCCCCTAGCGATACTTGTTTTGCCGACTCGGAGACGACTTCGCGTAAGCGGGCAGGCAAGGCCGCAGACAGCGGGTCGACGCGGTCGGATTCGACGGCGCTCAGAAGAGCAGGCAACTGTGCCAGGCGTTCGAGCTCGGATTCCCCTCGTGCGATGAACTCGTCGAGTGCTCGGGCCTTGCCAGCCAGCTCGGCTACGCGCACGCGCTCTGCTGCTGCGGCATTCCGATGCTCCCCTGCCTCCTTGGTGCATCTGGCCCTGGACTCTCGATGCACATCTCGCTCCGCAGCTGCGGCCGCGACCAACGCATCGAGTCGCTCGAGCGCCTCCGCAGTTGTCTCCTCGGGCCCGAGAAGGGTCCCATCGACTTCAAGAGATTGCCTCCGACGCGTGTAGGACTCTTCGGCCGCTTGAAGCTTCGAGCGTGCTTCTACCTGACGGAGCTCGTCAGCTTCGGCTTGCGCTCGTTGCTTGCGAAGGGTCGTTCGTTCTTCCTCTCGCGCGGTAGCTCGCTCATCGAGCACTTGGAGCGTTGCCTTCAGTCGCTGCTCTTCGTTGAACAGTGCTCGGCGCAGCAGCGCCCCTTGAATCTTGACGTGGTCCTTCGTCGGTTTGAGATTCGCGCGCTCGGCTTCGGCCAGCGCGTCAAGCTCCTTGAGTTCTTCGTCGACGCCGACGATTTCCTTCTGCAGTCGCGCCGCTCGAATGAGTCGTTCGTCCCGCTCCAACTTCTTCACCTGGCCATCGGCCGCCTCCTTGCGCGCCTTCGCCTGCGTGCTGCGCTTCTGGTGCCAGGCCCAGGTGACCGTCGCCTGCTCCTTCGTGTACAACGTCGAGTCCGCGAGCGCAGCCGAGGCCAGTCCTCGCTGGGTCTGCTCAAACTCCACTTCTCGGTCGTGGTCAAGGCGCAAGGAGACGGCCCGGGCCTGCAAGGCCTGGACCATCTGAGCGCCCCGAATTAGCATCGAGCGCTGCGCGGCAAGCGTCTCAAGGTACAGATGAGCAGACTCGGCGAAAGCGTTCAGTGATGCCCTGAACTTGGTTAGCTCATCACGACGCTTCTGGAACTGAGGCTTGCGGCGATGCTTCTCGCATACCGCAACCACCAGCTTGCGTGCCTCGTCGGCCTTCGTGGTGTCGCTGGTCAGATTCAGGAATTTGCGCAGGAACTCGCCTTCCGTCTTGAAGTCGAGGAAACCCGTGTCGAAACCGCCTTCCTGCGCCGAGAAGTTGACCTGCATGCGCAACATGTCCAGGTCAATGAGACGCTCGTCTTTCAGATGCCGCTGCCACTCCGCTTGGCGGTTGTGGCTGATGAAAACGTCACCCGGGTACTTCTTCTGCTGCGTGTGTAGCCAGCGAGAAAACTCCTGCATGGAGGATGGCGTGGGCTGCGCCAGACCTGGGGCCGGGATGTCTACCAGGCCGAGATCGGCGTGCTCCTCGAATGAAAAGAACATGCGGTCGACTTCCGGTGGCTCGGTGTGCGACCTTACCGCGATCGCCTGGCCGGTCACCAGACGGTAGGGCTTGCCTCCTGCCATTCTGGACGGCATGAGCCATTCAAGGATGATGAAACCAGGCGCGCCATCGTGAGTGAAGTACTGAGAGAACGTGTTGTGCTTGCTCTGGATGTGTTTGAGAAACCTCTCTTGAGCGGTCTCGAAGCACGAGAACACAAGCCCGATGAGCGTGGTCTTGCCGCCGCCATTCTCCAGGTTGACGAGCGTGTCGGTGGGTTGGCCGCTGTCCGGGTCGGTCAGCTCGAAAGTCATCCCTTCGTACCATGCGGTGCGGTATCCGCAGTTGCCCAGGTGAATGCGGGAAATCTTCTGCATGGTCACGCCGCCTTGCGCTCGGTCGTAGCCAGTTGCGCCATCTCGTAGAGTCGCCGTAGCGCCAGTTCTCGCAGCTGCACACGCAGCCGAAAGGTGGGCGTGTAGGTCGCAGCCGCCTCGTCTTCCGCGTCGTGGTCAAGCCGAACAAGTCCGTTCTGCGCCATCTGGTTCAGCGCAATCTTGACGACGCCGACAACCGAGGCATGCGACGCTCGCTGACCGGATGGGATTGCTACTGGAAGTGCTGAAATCGTCTCCCAGCCGGGAGCAAGCTCAGGTGGCACGTCCGGCGGAAGGTCAGATGTCTCCTTAAGGCGCCGCGCCAGTGCATAGAGTGTGTCGCGGCAGGTGGCCACAGACGCCGGGGGCGGGGAGTAGCTGTCGTCGTCCAATCCATCAGTCGTTGGGAAGAAGACCGCGGCGATGGCGATGTGGGCAAGCACGAGTGCGGCCTTCTGGTCTGGAGTCATGCCGCTGCGGATATCCGTGAGACGCACTGCGAAGCGGCTATCCTTGGAGGCCGGAACTACGATGAGCCCACGCTGCTCGCTCAAGTCGAGAATTTGCAGTTCCATGCCGGCCGCGACATCCTCGACGTAGCGTCTGAATGCGGGGTCGGCCCTGCACAGGGCAAGCAGTTCGCGGTACTCCGAGTCATTGATGGGCGACAACGTCGTGTGCAGCGCCTTGTAGGTCAGTCGCGCGGCGTTGCGCACGGTAGGTTCTGCATTCATTCTGACTCTCCCTGGGGAACGAACTCGAGAGCGCTGCCCTGAGCGATGTCGAGATGAAAGGTGTCTCCCGTGAGTTCGACGCTCACGTTCTTGAACTCGCTCTCAGACCGCGCAAACGAGCGGAACAGGATGAGAACGAGGCACCGCCGCGTCGTCCGGTCTAGGCCTTCGTCCTCGGCGGCATCCAGCAGCTGGTCGATGCGCAGCCGTTGGCCGGCGGAGAACTTGCCTGCCAGCCAGTCGTTGGCGCGTTGTACGAGTTCCTTCGAAAACTGGTCGGGCAGGGGTTCGAGCTTCTCAATCGAGCCTGGGTCAGTCTCGACCTCTGCATCTTCCCCACGCCGCTCCAGTAGCAGGGCGAACACCGAGTTCAGGTCGTACACCCTCGGCCACACCGGTGGGTATAACGCACTGATGAAGACGTCCGCCTCTGCCGAGAGTACTTGGGTCGGAAGGTTGCCGAGCTGCGGAAGGAGTTGCGGCTCAAGGTCCGGGAGACCGGTGGGCTTGCGTGCACGGAAGACCGCGCGCTGCGCCTCGATGAAACGCTCGGGCGCTACGTTGATATCAGTGACAAGCTGTAGTCGGATGAGGCTGGCGCTACGGATGGTTTCCTTCAGCTGTACGAGACTTTCGCGCGTCTTCGGCTCATCGGCGCCAAGCAGGGCCTCGCCAACGGCTTCCTCCATCCGGGCGTCTTCGGCTTGGCGCTGACGAACGTGCGTCCGCGCCTCGTCGAGCCGCCCGGCCATGTCGCGGCTCCAGTTGACGCTTCCCGGGGCGCGGTAGGCTTGGTAGAGGCGATCACGAATGAGCTGACGGTACTCGATGGATAGCTTGCGGGCGCGGCGTGCGATTTCCAGAGCTGCGTCGAAGCGCCCGCGTTGCACCAGAAGGTCCAGCATCTTTTCCATCAACTCCTGGGAGTCCTCCGGCGAGAGATCCAACATTCCGAGGTAGACCAGATAGCCTTCCGCCGTTGGGCGGTACCGATATACATCTTCGGCGTCGGGCTCGAACCGTACAAGGCGGAACCGAATGCTGTTGGTGCTCCCGCTTGGGGCATCAAAATACTCGAAGCTGAACTCGCGATGGTTGTTGGCCTTGTTGTCCAGTGCATCGAGGACGACTTCCGCTACGCGCCGGGCCTGAGGCGCCGAGAGTGTCGGTTTCATCCGTATTGCGACTTCGGCAAGATACGTCAGGATTTCCGTCGAGGTACTTCCACTGGAGACCGTGGTGGCTTCCATCATCTGATCGAGTGCTGACAATGCAAGGTAATGCGTGTCGACACCCTGGAAGAGGCTGCGGTCTAAACCGCTTTCGTCCCCGAGCATCATCTTATAGCGCTCAAGCTGGAATACCGGGCGAAGAAGCAAGAGGTTGCGCTGTTGCCGGGACAGGTCGAGCAGGCCAAAGCCACCCAACGTTGTCAGCGTGGCGGCAGGGGCGGTGGTTGTCGCTTGGCCATCCATCAGGACCTATCCGTATTTTTATATGAAAGGAATTCGAAAGATCGTCATGCTACCGCAATTGTTACCAGACTTTGCCGAGATCAGCGACGAGTATGACGGTACTGATTGCCGCATCTCTCACGAATTATCTGAAATGTCGGCGCTTCGCGGTTTATGAAATGGCTTGGCCCCTGATCGTCCTCCGTAGTCATGTCGTTAGGGGGGGGGCGTCATTTTCATGATACATTGTCAGGCATAAAGACTTACGAAGGTAGCAAAATGCCGACTCCTCACGCTCCTTCTGCTGGCGTCCGGCGGGCGCTGCGCAAGTTGGGCGCCGATATTCACGACGCGCGTCGTCGTCGCCGGTTGACCATGGCGGTGATTGCCGAGCGGGCTTTCACGTCGAGAGCGACTTTGCAGCGCGTCGAGGCGGGCGATCCAGGCGTGAGCATCGGCATCTATGCGGCCGTGCTGCAAGCACTTGGGCTTTTGGATGGACTACTGGAGGTTGCCGACGCCACCCGGGATACTGTGGGGCAGTCGCTGGCAACCGCGGCGTTGCCTCAGCGCGTCCGGTTGCCCCGTATCAGGGGGAAGAGTGATCATGGCTGATGTCGAGGTGTATATCGATCTCGACGGCACGCCGCGACCAGTGGGGTTGCTCAGACGCCATGCATCGCGCCGAGAAGAAACGGTCACGTTCGAATATGACGAGACCTGGCTGGCCGACGACGAGCGCTTTTCGATTGAGCCGGCGCTGGCGTTGACGCGCGGTGTCTTTCCACCGCCGCCAGATCAATCCATCTTTGGTTCGATCGGCGATTCAGCGCCCGATACCTGGGGGCGCCGCCTCATGCAGCGCGCGGAGCGTCGACAGGCCGAACGGGAAAGACGGCGCGTCCGCACGCTCGGTGAACTGGATTATCTGCTGGGCGTAGCTGATGAAACGCGCCTGGGCGCGCTGCGATTCCGCTGGAGCGGAGAAGACGAATTCCAGGTGCCGGTGCCCGCCGGTGTCCCCGCGCTGATCGAATTGGGGCGGCTGCTGCAAATCACCGAGCGCATCCTGCGGGACGAGGAAACTGATGAGGATCTGCAACTGATCTTCGCGCCGGGGTCGTCACTCGGTGGCGCGCGCCCCAAGGCATCGGTCATCGACCAGTACGGCCATTTGTCGATTGCCAAATTTCCGAAGGAGACCGACGAATACAGCATCGAGGCTTGGGAGGAAGTCGCCCTGCGATTGGCTGAACGCGGCGGCATTTCCACCCCGCATCACGAACTGCTACAGGTAGCGGGCAAGCCTGTGCTGTTGTCACGTCGCTTCGATCGCGCTGGGAGTACTCGCATTCCCTTTCTCTCGGCCATGTCGATGACAGGATCGCGGGACGGCCAACGCGGCAGCTACCCCGAACTGGTTGATGCACTGACGCAACACGGTGCGAAGGCGCGGGCCGATGCTGCACAGTTGTATCGCCGCGTGACTTTCAACGTACTGGTTTCCAATGTCGATGACCATTTGCGCAACCACGGTTTCCTCTGGGCCGGTCGCGACGGTTGGGTATTGTCACCGGCCTATGATCTCAATCCCACGCCAACCGACGTCAAGGCGCGCATCCTGACGACTAACATCGATCTCGACGAGGGAACGTGTTCGGTTGCCCTCCTTGAAAATGCGGCGGAGTTTTTCGGCTTGTCGCTGAAACAGGCTCGGGCCACGATCCGGGAGGTGGCCGATGTGACACGGACATGGCAGGCAGTTGCTCAGGAAGTCGGTTGCAGGCGCGCAGAGATCGCACGCATGGCAAGCGCCTTCGAGCACGACGATCTTAGTGCAGCATTGCGGTTGTGACGGTATGGAGGGCCGCGTTCGAACGAGCCTGACGGTATCAGCGACGGTATCGCGCTCACAATTCGTCCTGAGACGACCAGTGTTCGCGATTTTTGAAACCAAGTGGGCAGGGATTCTCCCGTGCGGTCCGACGAAAGCCGTTGAGTGCCGGGCAGGATTTTCGGTATAGCTGACGGTATCGGCGCCGCATGATTGGGCGGAAGCGCCCGTCTCGACAAGGCTCCAGCCATTGGATTGACGATCGAGTGGGAGTAGGGGGGAATCCTCGTTAAATCAATTGGTTACGCTGATCGGTGAATAATGTGTACCGAATGCTCTATTGCCGAATTCGGTCCGTAACTTTTTGAAAAATATAGCGGTTTTCCCTCTCATCGGCACCTTTTCGGATCCCGGTACGCGAAATTTGACGGTATTTTGTGGCAGCCTGCAGGGCTGTCATCTTGATACCGTCAGATGCGTCAACGGTATCGGGAACGAGTGGCAGGCCCCTAATTGTCGCCGCGACGAAGCGTGAGCTTCGAATTGCAGAATCGTTCGGGATTCTCATCGGAGTCGGAAGGTTTTGATCTGTATGAAATTAGGATTGCTGTTCATCGAGGGTGCCTATTCGCTCGCGGAACGTCACTTGCCAACTTGCCGAACCTCGTTCTCGTGCTAGGGCGAGTCTCCGTCAATTTTCTGACAGGTAGAAACCGACCAATTGTTGCCGCCCGCCCATCCCATAGAGCCGTCACTCGAACGACAGGTCCACTCCGAAACCTGCCCGATGCCCAATGCCAGCATCTCGGCCATACCGGCCATTCGCAATGGCCGGTATCGGGCGCCCGCGAATTGGCGCTTCTATGAGGACTTGTTTGTCAAGCCGTTCACATCACGTGGGTGGGTTCGACTTCATGGCGGCGCCAGTATGTCGCTTTGAACCGATGAGGCCGTGGCGCCCAGGTGCTGACGTCGGAGATCGATCGTGGTCCAAGGTCGGGGTGTGACGAGCGCTCCAGCCGCCAGTGCCGGAACGAACTTCTACCCGTGCAGGACGTGAAGATCCTGCACCTCATGCAACATGCGCGCGAGGCGCACTGGCAAACCGCAGTTATGGGCGCGCCCCAATCTATCAGAACGGTCACGGCGTCGTGACCCGCGCCAATTACGAGCGCGTCTACCTTTGATCGTGATGATGTGTTCCGTGCCAAGCCACCCGTGAGCAGCCGCGCTGTCCGGAACTTCAGGCGGCAGCGGGCCTAGCGAGGCCCCGGCTGGGATCTCGCCGTGCTCGAGGTAGCGCCATAGCGCGACGGCCAGGCGCCGCGCCAACGGCACAATGCCCACGCGTCGCATGCGCTCGCCGAAGCCGGCAAAACGCCGGTTGAACCACTGGGTCAAGGGCTAGTGCAGCACAGACCAGACACGCTCACCGGCGAGGTGGCGCCTGAGTATCGCCAGCAGATCGTCGCCGTCGAGCAGGTCGGTCTTGGCGCGCCTAGCGCGTCGAACACCTCAGTGTCGTGGCTCGAGCTCCAGCCGTCTATAAGCACTCGCTCTAAGCGTTTGACAGATCGCTTCCGCAGCAACCTCGCATGTTTCGGATACTCGGGGTATGCAGGTATTGCGATGTTGTTCCAATTCTTGCATCAGTTCTACCCCACGTGCTTCCCGAGCGAGCTTAATCAGCTTCGAATTTGCTGCCACCACTTGTTCATCTGAAGGGGTGACGTCATCCAAATCGTGTCCCACGGTGTTTTCACCACGTATCAAGTCAAGACTGCATAAAATTCCGTAAACGTACGTGCTGTGATACCCATGCACCATGGCATATTCTATTTTCTGATTATCCGGTAGCGCGCTATATGTTTCGGCAATGAAATTGGGGCCCGGTATGAACCAGTCGCGCGAAAACACATCCGATAATACGGAACTCGCTGTTTTTGAAAAAATGGAATCGCGAGATCGAAGAAAACGCTGAACCATGACAATCTCACCGAGCAGATCCCAATCAGAATAGGCAAGACACCAAGAGATGGAATGGTCAATAAATCCACATAATTTCCATCGATCTATACTAGGCAAAAATGTCGAGCGACCGAAATCGGTTAGATACATCGCCGCATGAGTGACTGCATATGCGTCTTCCCGCCGCATGAAAATGGGATGCATGGGTTTATTAATGATGCTGCACGGAAGCAAATCCGAGAAATCGGGGATTGTATTGGAGTAGAGACTGTATAGCCATCTGATCTCCATCTGTCGAAAATTGGGTCGATCAATTGAATCAATATAGGGCGATGCAAATGCTGCCTGTACTGCGGCGTCGAAAGTTTCATCCCGCTCGCCTAGACACGTCAGTGCAATATGAGCTAGGGCAATGCCTCCGACGGCTTGCGGGCTCGAAGCCAGCAGGAAGAGATGCCGAGCGGTGCGGGCGTGTGGGGATAAAATCGTGCTCAGCTCACGAATATCTGTTTGAAAACCGTAGTTTTGAGGGATACGGTTTGCTATGAGGAGCAGCAGCGCCGTTTCAGCAATTAGCTTATCCAGGATTTGATGTCTATCCAGCGTAGGATCATAACCGGATGACGATTCCGCAAAGCTGTCCAGATCCATTAGCAAGGATCGCGCAAATCCAAGAACGTGTGCAAGATTATTTCGGGTGTCGCGCATTGATGGGCTCGCTTGGAAAATTCGCCCGCACCTTCGCGGGCGGAAATGGCTACGTGCACCACGTCTGGGGCTTCTACGGCGCGTTACTGGCCGTTTCCTTGCGCAGCGGCACCTTGATTGATCACAGTAGCGCCCGGGTTTTGGCCACAGACGATGACATAATGATCGCCACCCAACGCGTACCAGCCGGCTTGAACGCCTGGATTGGTGATACTGTCCGCAGAAATCGATAGCAAATCGTTCAGCGTGGTGCTGGTATTCAGGATGTTCTTGTTGTTCATGTCAGTGACGAGGCGATGAATATCGCTGATGTTCGGCATGATGGATCTCCTTGAGTGGTTGAAAATCACGTCAGGGTTGACGTGGCAATCAGTAAACGGGGAGTGCCCGCTTTTTTATGAAGAATTGGGCAATTTTTTATTGGGACGATCCGCTTGTTCAATTGTCTCGTAGCAACGAACGTATCAATGCAGCTACTTATTTAGCGACGAACTGGACGTGCGACGCTGCTGGTGAGATTTCGCGCGAGGTGCGGGCATCGATCGCGGCAGGCCGCGCGTCACCGGCACGCCTGGTGAACGAAATCGCCCGAGCCATCACCGCACTGATAACCATAAACGCCGCGACGCCAAAAAGGCAGATCCGTTCGATGCAGCCAAGGCAAAGACCGTCAAGGGCCGATACTGTTGCAAGGACTTCCCCCGAGAGTCAAGATCGGGGGAAGTCCTTGCAACAGTATCGGCCATCAACCGACGTTGACCGGCGCTTTCACGCGTAGACCACATTAAAAGTGTCACCGACCAGACCTCGGAACATCGGGCCGCCGCGCTGTTGCAGTGACAGTTTTGCTTGCAGTCCGAACGAAATAAAAGCGTCAATTCGCATAAGTCCGCATTAAATTTGTCACTTCACCTCCTACACTTCGAATCCCGTTCGTAAGGTATTGATCTTATGGAAAATTCCCTGCACATCACGGAGCCGGTCGCGCTTGGCCGCCCGCGTGGCGCACACCGGTTCGAAGCCTTCAGCCCGAAGCTGGCCCGACGGCTGACGTTTTACAGGCACGCCTTGCTTGAGCAGTGGATTCTGCTCGAAGCGGATCCTGCGGCGATCACCTTTTGCGAGCGGCCCGGCTATGTGCATGTCGACGGGCAGCAGCGCCTTGCCGACTTTTGGGTTCGTTACGTCGATCGACAGGAGTTAGTTATCCTTGATGATTTGCATACTGAGGAGCACACCGCCAAGTCCCACCGCGATCTCGATGGAGCGGCACGAAATTTGCAATACTCTCAAATAGTCTGAGTACGGGATTCGCCCTAGGAAGTGAACCCGTGACAGGTCTAGTGGTTGGATCGAAAACCGCACCCGTGGAGGAGGTCATTGAGGATGGTCAGAATGGATTCCTTGTCGATTTCTTTTCGCAGGCAGACCTCGTTGAGTCTATAGCGCTTGCGTGTGACAGCGGCCGTCGGATGGACGAAGTACGTCACGCTTCAACGCGAACGATCCGGGAGAGTTTGCGTCTTCGTGAGCAGTGTCTTGCGCGTCAGCTGGATATCTTGGGAGTATCAATTTCATCGGTCCGGAGGGAGGCAGTCGCAGCACCAGTTGCTTCGGTTTTGCCGTAGACGGTCGCTTTGGCGACTCGAAGTGACACAGTCCCTCAACACCGACGGTGACACTTTTATTTCGCACGGGCGAATCCATTGAATTTTCGACAGATTTGTCTGCCGTGCGGGTTCGCTCACGGCAAGTGACAGTTTTATTTACGAACTGGTGACACTTTTAATGCGGTCTACGGCCATCTTGCGACGTTCGCTGAGCCGCGAGCGTCTGCCGCGGGCGGCTCCGCGCGCCTCTACCGCCAGTTTTTGCACTCTTAAGTGCGAATACCCCCAATGGTCGACAACGGGATCCTTGCCTTGATTGGCCGCGACGTGCCGCTCCCTCTAATTGAAGAAACCACATGCACTCGCGCTCGCGAAAGTGCTGCGGGCCCACGAACCTATGTCTGATACGACGGATCCCGCCGATCGAGAAAGCGCAGCATCGCGGGCCATTCCATTTCGCCATAGGGGCGGCGCGTTTCCGGCTTGTAGAGGTGCGCAGTCTTGTCGATCACGTGCTGCGGCGGCAAATGAAGCTCCGTATTGCACGCCATCGCATCGACTTGCGCGCGGCACGCGTTTTCCAGCCAGTAAATCGCGTTGAAGGCTTGCGGTATCGATGCGCTTGCAACCAGCAGACCATGATTGCGCAGAATCATCGCCTCGGCGTTGCCCAGATCTTCAGCAAGCGTCTTGCGCTCTTTAAGGTCGATTGCGACGCCCTGATAATCGTGATACGCGACAGGACTGAAACGCATCGCCGTTTGCGTGAGCGGCAAGAGCCCGCACGACAGCGCCGAAATGGCGAGCCCGCCGCGGCTATGCGTGTGGATCACGCATTTCACGTCGTGCCGCGCCGCGTGCACCGCGCTGTGAATCACATAACCGGCGGCGTTGACGCCGTACGCGCCATCGTTCGGATTGAAGAGCACCTTGCCGTCGATATCGATGGTGATGAGGCTCGACGCCGTGATCTCTTCGTACATGTAGCCATACGGGTTGATCAGCAGGCGTGTGTCGTCGCCTGGAATGCGCGCGGTGATGTGGTTGTACACGAGGTCGCTCAAGCCGAAATAAGGCATCAGCCGGTAGCATGCGGCCAGGTCGACGCGCGTATTCCACTCCGCTTCGGATACCATCGACTTCACGTCCTTGTGTTCCATCTGCATGGTCGTCTCCAGAATTCATCGGATAGCACGGCTCATTGCGGGTCGAACCCGTAGAGCGTGACGGGGTTGTCCACGAGGATGCGTTGCTGCGCCTGCATCGACGGCGCCCAACGCGTCAGCGCGTCGAGCAGTTCGCCTTCGTCGGGCATCGTGCCTTCGAGATTGGGATGAGGCCAATCGGTGCCCCACATGCAACGTTCCGTCGCCACGCGCGCGAAGAGCGTCGCAAGCGCATCGACATCGCCAAACGGATAACCGTCGTTCGAGCAACGATATCCGCATAGCTTCAACCATGCACGGCCGCCATCGAGCAGCGCGCGCAACGCCGCGACGGCGGGATGCGCGGTGCCCCACGCGGCGGGAATCTGCCCCATGTGATCGATGACGACGTCGGTCGGCAGGCGGCGCAGTATCGGCATCAGGTCGGGCAGATCGGCGCCGTTCGCGTAGATCTGCGTGTGCCAGCCGAAGGGCGCAATCTTCTGCGAAAGTTGTGTCAGATGCTCGACGGGCGGGCCGCCCGGCGTGACCAGATTGACCCGCACGCCACGCACGCCGGCTTCGTGCATCTGTCGCAACTCCGCATCGCCGATATGCGGATCGATCACGACGACTGCTCGGCTGCGCTGCGCGCCGAAGTGCGCCACGGCATCGAGCGTGCAACGGTTGTCGGTGCCATAGAAGCTGGGTTGCACGATGACGACGCGCTGCACGCCAAGTACCTCCTGCACATGCTCGTACTGGCGCAGCTTCGCTTCGGGCGGCGTGTACGCGCGGCCTTCGCTCAACGGAAAGCGTTCGAATGGACCGGCGATATGAATATGGCAGTCGCACGCGCCGGGCGATGCCTTGTGCTCGGGCGTGCTGATCGTCGTGCGTGGTGCCTGGCAGGTTGCGGACATGAAGGGTATCGGTATCAGGAAGGGGTATAGCTCTTGGCGGTGCCGCCTTCGCGCTGCTGCGACGGCTCGACATCGTCGGGCAAGGGCCTGCCGAGCGTTTCGGGCAACAGCAGCACGGCGAGGAACATGACGGCATAAGCCGCGATGCCGAACGCCGCGATCGCGTTGCCCAGTCCTATCACGCTTGTCAGCTTGCCGACCAGCGCCGGAAAGAGCGCGCCGATGCCACGCCCGAAGTTGTAGCAGAAGCCTTGCCCCGCAGCGCGGATGCGCGTCGGAAACAGCTCGGTCATGTACGGGCCCATCGGCGAGAACATCATGAACGCGCAGAGACCGAGCGGAAAACCGAGCACGAGCATTGCGCCGTTGCTGATCGGCATCAGCATGTAGGCGGCGAGTACTGCCGCCGAGCCGATCGCGCTCACCATGAAAGTCCGCTTGCGCCCGATCGAATCGGCCAGATACGCGCCAAGGATGAAGCCGGCGAACGCGCCGAGGATCATCACGGTCGTATAGCCCGTCGTGCCGATGACGGAGAGACCGCGCGCCGTTTTCAGATAGGTTGGCAGCCAGATCAGGAATGTGTAAGAGCCGCCGATCGATCCCGTTGCCAGCGCGGAGACCCTGAGCGTGGTCGCCAGGTAGTCCAGGTGGAAGATGGCGAGCAGCTGGCGCACCATTCCGCGGCTGCGCCGCTCGCGCCGGCCCTTCTTGAAGACGCCTGACTCCGGCACGTGACGCCGCACCCAGAAGACCAGCAACGCGGGCGCGAGGCCGACCCAGAACAGCGCGCGCCACGCGAGATGCTCCGGCATGATCGAGAAGAACAGGCCGAACAGCAACGCGGCCAGACCCCAGCCCACGGCCCAGCCGCTCTGCACGACGCCGACCGCGCGGCCCCGGTAGGCGCCGCGCACCGTTTCGCCGATCAGCACGGCACCCGCCGCCCATTCGCCGCCAAAGCCGAAGCCTTGCAGTGCGCGGCAGAGGAACAACTGCTCGTATGTCTGCGTGAAGCCGCATGCGAACGTGAAGATCGCGTACCACAGTATCGTGGCCTGGAGCACGGCGACGCGGCCGTAGCGATCGGCGGCAAGCCCGCTCAGCCATCCGCCGACAGCCGATGCCAGCAGCGTCACCGTGCCCAGCATGCCGGCCTCGGCCACCGTGATGTGCCAGCCGATCAGCAGCGTGGGGATGACGAAGCTGTAGACCTGCACGTCCAGCGCGTCGAGCGTCCAGCCGAGGAAGCAGCCGGCCATGGTGCGCCGCTCAGTCTTGTCGAGCTCTGTCATCCACATGTCTGTCTCCGGATCGGACGTCGGCTTTATCGGCATCGGGAAATCATTCGTCATCCGAATCGTTTCGATGCCGCCCGCGATGTGGCAGGGATTTGATCCAGCCGGTGAGCGGCTGCGTCGACGTTTACTTTTCGCTATTTAGAAACTACTTTCGAAAATATAAAACGACTATAGGAGCCAGTTTTTGACGTGTCAAGCAAGGTCACGACCGCGTCGGACGCGACGGGAGCCTCGCCAGTCGTGCCTGCTGCGGGACGAAGCAGCATCCGGGCACGCCGCACCAGGGATTTCCATTAGCACTCGGCACTGGCGGATGCGAGCGATTGCCCTATACTGGATTTCTAAATAGCAAATTATGTTTCGAACATACGAAATGAAACCGACCGATCGCGCACTGGGCATCTTTGAAGCATTCGAGAACGAGGGACGTCCGATGACGCTCAGCGAACTCGCCGAGGCGGCAGGCCTGCCCGTGAGCACGAGTCACGGCATCGTGCGCGTGCTGCTCGAACGCGGCTATCTGTATCTGACGAGCCGCCGGAAGGACCTGTTTCCCACGCGCCGTCTGTACGACATGGCGGCGAAGATCATCGCGAACGATCCGTACCTCGAACGCATCGAGCCGCAGCTTCAGACGCTGCGCGACGCAACGCAGGAAACGGTCATCGTCGGCAAGCGGCAGCACGACGAGATCGTCTATCTGAGGGTGCTGGAAGGACCGCAGACGATCCGCTACAGTTCGGCGGCGGGCGCCTTTAAGCCGCTGCATTCGACTTCGATCGGCAAGGCGATGCTGAGCCGGGTCGACGCGGGCGAGTTGCAGCGCTTCCTCGCGCAGGCCGCGCTGCCGAGCGTCACGGACAACACGCTCACCATGGCCGATGCGCTGTTCGACGACATCGCGCAGTCGCGCGAGCGGGGGTACTTCGTGACGCGGGGCGAAAGCGTGAGCGACGTGTTCGCGGTTGCGGTGCCCGTCGATGTGAACCGCGACGTGCTGGGCATCGCCGTCGCCGGGCCGCGTCACCGGATGGAGGACCAGATCAAGCGGATCGGCGCGGTGCTGCTCGAAGCGAAGCGCGCGATCGAAGCGGGCGGCCATTGAAGAAAGCGTGCCGGGGAGACAAACAGTCATGACCGACCGACAGGACGCGGCCGAAGCTCGTGTGCAAATGAACACGCAAGCAAACGTCCAGACGGATGTGCGCGACGGCGTCCTGTACGTGACCATCAACCGCCCGGACAAACGCAACGCGCTGAACCGGTCGACGCTCGACGCATTGCGCGAAGTGTTTGCCGATGCCGCGCACGATCCCGCATTACACGCCGTCGTGCTGACTGCGGCGGGCGAACGTAGCTTTGCGGCAGGCGGCGACTTGCACGAGTTCGCCGCGTTGCGCAGCGTCGCCGATGCAGCCGCGCTATTCGATCACGCGGCCGCCGCGCTTGACGCGATCCGCGCGGCGCCCGTGCCTGTGATCGCCGCGTTGAACGGGACGGCGCTGGGCGGCGGAGCGGAACTGGCGGTCGCGTGCGACTACCGCGCCGCGGCGGCGCATGCGTGCATCGGCTTCGTGCAGGCGACGCTCGCCATCACGACGGGCTTCAGCGGTTCGGCCGATCTGTTCGCGCTACTCGGCCCCGCGCGCGCGATGCGCGTGCTCGCCGAAGCGCGTTTGATGGATGCGAAAGAAGCGCTGGCGCTCGGCCTGATCGACGATGTGTGCGAGCCAGGGCAGCCGCTCGACGAACGCGTCGCGCAGTTCGCTCAGCCGTTTGCGGGCCGCGCGCCGCACGTGGTTCGCGCAATGAAGCAGATCGCGGCCGCGCATCGCCGGGCATTGGCGCAAGCGACGCGCGATGCAGAGCGCGCAGCCTTCGTCGCGACGTGGACTGCGCCCGCGCACTGGGAGCAGGCGCAAAAGTTTCTCGACCGGCAGCGCGCATCGACAACCGACCCAAAGGCGTAGCCGGTGCTGCATGCGCCGTCCGCGCCTTGCCAAGAAAGGAGCCTCCGAGCATGAAGTCAAGTGCAGCCGAACTCGACGAAGCGATGGCCATGCCGCATCCCGACCGCACGCCATCGGGACTGCATGTGCCCGTCGTGGTCGGTCCCGGCGAAGCGAGCGGGACGAATGACACGAATGACACGAATGACACGAATGGCACGAATGGCACGAATGGCGACGGCGGAATCGGCGCGCCGGGACAATTTCCGTTCACGCGCGGCATCTTCGCGGACGGTTATCGCGGGCGCCTCTGGACGATGCGCCAGTACTCGGGATTCGGCACGGCGGAAGAATCGAACGAACGCTACCGCTTCCTGTTGCAGCAAGGGCAGACGGGACTTTCCGTCGCTCTCGACCTGCCGACGCAGTGCGGTCTCGACCCCGACGATCCGATGGCGCGCTCCGAGATCGGCAAGGTCGGCGTATCGCTTTCGAACCTGTCCGAAATGGAGCTGCTGTTTCAGGGCATCGACTTGAGCCGCATTTCGACATCGTTCACGATCAACGGCACGGCGGCGATGATCTACGCGATGTACGTCGCCTGCGCGGACAAGAAGGCAGTGTCGCGCGACAAGCTGACGGGCACGATCCAGAACGACATCCTGAAGGAGTACGTGGCGCGCGGCACGTGGATCTTCCCCGTGCGTCCGTCGATGCGCCTGATCGCCGATTCGATTCTGTACTCGAACGAAGTGTCGCCGCGCTTCAATCCGATTTCGATTGCGGGCGCGCACATGCGCGACGCGGGCTGCACGGCCGTCGAGGAAATGGCGTACACGCTCGCCAACGGCCTTGCGTATGTCGATGCCGTCGTCGCGCGAGGTGGCGACGTCGCGAAGTTCGCGCGGCGCCTGAGCTTCTTCTTCTATGTGCACATGGACCTCTTCGAAGAGGTCGCGAAGTTTCGTGCGGGGCGCCGCGCGTGGGCGCGGCTCATCAAGAAGCGGTACGGCGTCGATGACGAGAAGGCGCAGATGTTCCGCTTCGGCGTCGTCTGCGGCGGCTCGTCTCTGACGTCCGCGCAACCGTACAACAACGTCGTGCGCGTCGCGATCGAAGCGTGCGCGGCCGTGCTCGGCGGCGCGCAATCCGTCTTCACCTGCGCCTACGACGAAGCGTTCCAGATCCCAACCGAGTTTTCCGCCGAGCTTGCGCTGCGCACGCAGCAGATCATCGGCTACGAAAGCGGCATCGCGCGCACCGTCGATCCGCTCGGCGGCTCGTATTTCGTCGAGGAGCTCACCGACCGTACGGAAGCGCGCATCCGCGAACTGATGGACGAGATCGACGCCTATGGCGGCGCGGTGAAAGCGATCGAAGACGGCTGGCTGCAGCTGCGCATTGCAAAGAGCGCATTGCAGCGCAAGCGCGAAACGGATGACCAGGAGCGGCTCGTCGTCGGACAGAACTGTTTCCGGCGCGAGAACCAGGCCGAGCAGCCGGGCGAACTGTTTCATCTGAATCCGCAGGCGAGCGCGACCGTCGTCGAGCGTTTCGAGCGGCTGCGCGACACGCGCAATCAGACGGAAGTGCAGAAGTCGCTGGATTCGCTGGGCGCGGCTGCCGCGCGCGAAGAAGGCAACCTGATGCAGTACCTCGTCGATTGCTGTCATGCGTATGCGACCGTCGGCGAAATGGTTGCGCGGCTGAAGGAGCAATGGGGCGAATTCGAGGAGCCAGTCCATCTATGAACAGCACGAGTAGCCGTTCCGTCGAACAGCCCGGCAATGTCGCCGCCGCGACCTCGCGCAGCGCGCATGCGCCGCTCAAGGGCAAGCGCATTCTGGTCGCCAAGCCTGGGCTGGACGGTCACGACATCGGCGCCAAAGTGATCGCGCTGGCGTTTCGCGATGCCGGCGCGAGCGTGATCTACACGGGCCTGCGCAAGAGCCCGGAGTACATCGCGCGCATCGCTGTCGACGAAGACGTCGACGCCGTCGGGCTGTCGATCCTGTCGGGCAGCCACAACGAACTGGTCGCGCGCACGGTCGAATTGCTCGCGGATCAGGGCGCAGGCGAGATTCCCGTGTTCGTCGGTGGCACCATACCGGCCGACGACCGCGCGGCGTTCCTGAAGGCGGGCATACGCGGCGTGTTCACCAGTGACATGCTGCTCGACGATGTGATCGACGCCGTTGCGAAGGTGCTCGGATGAACGCTCCCGGGTTTGCCGCGCCGGATCAAACGCCTGAGCGCCGTGCGTCCGGTGGACCGCTCGACGGCATTCGCGTGATCGAGATCGGGCACATGCTGATGGGCCCGTACTGCGGCATGCTGCTCGCCGATCTCGGCGCCGAGGTCATCAAGATCGAGCCGCCCGAGGGCGACATCGGGCGTTCGATCAGTCCGCACGCCATCGGTTCGCACAACGCGTATTTCGCCAGCCTGAACCGCAACAAGCAGAGCGTCGTGCTGGATCTCGCGAGCGAAACCGGCAAGCAGGCGCTGGCGGCGATGGTGCGCGACGCGCACGCGCTCGTGACGAACCTGCGGCCGTCCGCGATCCGCAAGCTTGGCCTCACGTACGACCGGCTGCGCGAGCACAACGAGCGGATCGTCTGCGTCGCGCTGACGGGATTCGGCCTTGACAGTCCGCACGCGGAGCTGCCCGCATACGACTACGTGATCCAGGCGCTGACGGGCATCATGCATCTGACGGGCGACCCCGACGGTCCCCCGACCAAGGCCGGCTTCTCCACGGTCGATAACTCGACGGGCATCATGGGCGCCGTCGGCCTGCTCGCGAAGATCGTCGAAGGACGCGGCGGTCAGGTCGATATCGCGATGTTCGACGTGATGGTCTCGCAGCTCAACTATGTCGCGGGCGCCGCGCTCAACGGCGGCGAGCAGCCGGCGCGGCACGCGCTGTCGTCGCATCCGTACATCGTGCCAGCGCAACTGTTCAAAACGCGCGACGACTGGTTGATGCTCTTCATCACGCACGATAACTTCTGGCGCATCTTCGCGCAACGCGTCGGGCATCCCGAGTGGATCACGCAACCCGGCTTTGCGACGATGGCTGAGCGGCGCATGCATCGTGCGAGCGTGCTCGGCGCGCTGTCGGAGATGTTCGCGGGCGAAACCACGCAGTACTGGCTCGACAGGCTGGCGTCGTCGGGCGTGGTGGTGTCGCGGCTTGTGTCGATTGCCGAGGCGCTCGAAAGCGCGCAGTCGCAGGCGCGCGAACTCGTGGTGGAGATCGAATCGGAAGCGGGGCCGCTGAAGGTGGTCGGCAATCCCATCCATATCGACGGCGTGCGTACACGTTACGGATTGCCGCCGATGCTTGGCGAACACACGGCGGCGTGGTGCGGCGAGGTATCGACGTGAGCTGCGCGAATGACAGCACGCCCACGGCCAACGTCGCGAGCAGTGCGCGCCGCCAGCTGGCGCGCGACCTCTCGCGGATCGCGCGCGCGAGCGTCGCCGGGTCGCTACAGTATCTGCGCGACCATGGCGCCGTGCCGGCGCGCCGCATCGGATTCACGGGACCGCCGGGCGCAGGCAAGAGCACGTTGATCGGTCGCGTTGCCAAAGCGCGCGCCGCGCGCGGCGAACCGATCGCGATCATCGCCATCGATCCGAGCAGCCCGGCGACCTCGGGCGCGTTGCTCGGCGACCGCGTGAGAATGGACGCGGTGCTCGCCGACACCGACGTCTTTATCCGTTCGCTGCCGAGCGGCTGGTCCGCCGACGGCCTGTCCGACAACCTCGCCGACGTGCTCGCTGCCGTCGAAGGCGATGGCTTCGACGAAATTCTGCTGGAGACGGTCGGTGTGGGGCAGGTCGAAAACGGCGCGCGCGCGCTTGTCGATACGCTCGTGCTGACGATGGGTCCGCAATCGGGCGATCAGATCCAGGCGATGAAGGCGGGCGTGCTGGAGACAGCCGATATCGTCGTCATCAACAAGTGCGATCTGCCGGGCGCCGAGCGCATGGCGCAGGACATTCGCAACGTGCTCGAACGCAACCGCGCGAACGGACACCGTATCGCGCCCGTGCTGTTGACGCGGGCGAACGACGACGCGTCGATCGCGCAACTGTCGTCCGCGATCGACGAACACACGCAATGGCGTGCAGCACATGTGGACGCCGCGCGCGCCGAAGAGATGCGCAAGCTCTTTCATGTGCGCAGCCTGCTGACGCGTCGCGTGGCGGAGCTCATCGATACATTGCCTGAGGATGCGCGGGCCGCATCGGTTGCCCAGCTTTATGCGTGCATCGCGAAGCAGATAGGCGACACGGGATGATGCCGACGTAGCGAGACATCATTCCGCACAACGACAAACCAACATGGAAGGAGACGCGGATGAAACGACTTCGTTATCTGATGACGACGCTGATGGCAGTCGTGGTGTGTACCGTCGCCGCGTTGCCCGCGGCGCACGCGGACGACACGATCACACTGAAGATGGCTCACCAGTGGCCCGACGATCCGAACGACTACGTCGTGCAGACGGGCAAGAAGTTCGCGCAGGAAGTGACGCAGCGCTCGGGCGGCAAGATTCATATCGACATCTTTCCCGCCGAATCGCTGGTGAAGGCGCTGAACATGCATACGGCCTTGCGCAGTGGGAGCGTCGATCTGGCGATCTATCCGTACATCTATGCAGCGGGCGCGATCCCGCAGATGAACCTGATCCTGTTGCCGGGTCTCTGGAAGACGCCCGACGACGTCTACCGCTTCCGCACGTCGGCGCCGTGGCGCGAGCTCGAAGCGAAGATGGAAGCATACGGCTTCAAGACCTTGTGCTGGATACAGATATCGGGCGGCATGGCATCGAAGGGAAAACCCGTCAATGTGCCCACCGATCTCGCGAAAACGAAGGTGCGCGGCGCCGGCAAGATGATGGAAGCGGCGCTGCAGAGCGGGGACGCGAGTACGGTATCGATGGCTTCGTCGGAGACGTATAACGCGATGCAACTGGGGTTGCTGGACGGCCTGTGGACGTCGTCGGGCACGTTCGGCTCGTACCGTCTCTATGAGGTGGCCAAATACTACGATTCGCCCGAGCAATACAGCATCTATTACACGATCGAGCCGATCGCGATCAGCATGAAGACATGGAACAAGCTGACGCCCGCGCAGCGGAAGATCATGACGGACGTGGGGCAGAGCCTCGAACAGAGCGCTTTTGAAGGCGCGAAAGCGGACGACCGCCGGGTCGCGCAACTCTTTGCCAGCCATGGCGTGCAGATCCACAAGATGACGCTCGACGAATGGACGCAATGGCAGAAGCTGTTCCAGCAGGTCAGCTTCCCGAAGTTCCGCAATGAAGTGCCTGACGGCGCGCGGCTGCTCGATCAGAGCATCGCGCTTTACAAGTAGGAGGCCGGCATGCGAGGGCCGCTCGATTGTTTCGTCCATCTGCTCGACGTCTTTTGCAAGGGCGTCGCGCTGTCGGCCGGTGTCGCCGTGATCGCGACGGTCGCGGTGATTTCGTATGGCGTGGTGGCGCGCGAGGTGTTGCACCTGTCGGACGTCTGGGTGACGGAAGTCACGACGTATCTGATGGCGTATATGACCTTCGTCGGCACGGCGGCGCTCGCATGGCAGTCGCGTCATCTGAAGATCGACGTGCTCGGACATCATCTCGGCGAAGGCGGCAAGCGTGTGCTGGCGGCCTTCTCGACCATCGTGATGTCGGCCGTCGCCGTCGTGATCGCGGTGCTGGCGGCACAGTTCTGGTGGGATGCGTACACGAGCGGCGAGCGCTCGTGGGGCATGTTCTCGCTGCCGCTGTGGATTCCGTATCTGTGCCTCGTTGCCGGCACGTTGCTGCTGACGCTCGTGCAACTGGTGCGGCTCGCGACGATCGTCTTCGCGCGCCGCGAATTGACTCATGATCTGTCCGTCGACGAACTCGTGCTCGGGAGAGACAAGTGACCCAGCTATTCATCGGCGCCGGCATGTTCGGCGGGCTGCTCGCGGTGTTGTCGTTCGGCGTGCCGATCGCGTTCGCGCTGTTGTTCGTCGCGCTGGTATCGCTGTTCGTCACGGGCGGCGGCTGGGATGCGCTGAACCTGATTCCGAGCACGTACTGGGGATCGGTGGCGACGTTCACACTGACTTCCGTGCCGATGTTCATGTTCATGGGTGCGATCGTGTCGGCGTCGGGTATGGGCGCGCGGCTCTATAGCGCGCTCGCGACGATCCTTGACGGCGTGCCGGGCGGTCTCGCCGTCGCGACGACACTGGCGTGCGGCGTAATGGCGGCCGTCTCGGGATCGAGTGTCGCGACGGCGGCGGCGATCGGCGGGTTCGCCGTCTCCGAGATGCGGCGGCACGGCCTGCCTGCGTCACAGGCATGCGGTTCGGTGGCGGCGGGCGGAACGCTCGGCATTCTGTTGCCGCCGAGCATTCCACTCATCGTCTACAGCGTGATCGCCGAGCAATCGATCGGCCGCCTGTTCGTCGCGACGCTGGTGCCGGGCGCGATCATGGCGACGGCATTCGGCCTCTATCAGATGGCGCTCGCGCTGCGCCGCAAGTCGCGCGGCGAACGCCGCACGCGCCCGCTCGCGCCGCTCAGCGCGCGCATCGTCGCGCTGAAGGACATCGGGCCGTTCGCGCTGCTGATCCTGATCATTCTCGGCTCGCTGTATTGCGGGCTCGCCACGCCGCAGGAAGCGGCGTCACTCGGCATCATCGCGAGCCTGATCCTGGCGGGTGTCGTCTACCGCGAGCTGAACTGGCGGAAGTTTCACGAGATCCTCATCAACGCGGCGCAAAGCAGCGTGATGATTCTTGCCGTGATCTCATCGGCGATCGTGTTCGGCTATGTGATGACGACGAGCCAGGTGGCCGCCTCGTTGACGCAGACGGTTGCGGGTGCGCATGTCGAGCCGTGGGTGCTGTTCATCAGCATCAACCTGCTGCTGATCTTTCTTGGCTGCTTCATGGAGACCATCGCGATCATCGTCGTGACGATGCCCGTGCTCGTTTCTGTGGTGCAGGCGTATCACTGGAATCTGATCTGGTTCGGCGTCGTCGTCGTGATCAACATGGAGATGGCGCTGATTCATCCGCCCGTCGGGCTCAATCTCTTTGTCGTGCAGAGCGTCGCGCCAGACGTGCCGCTGCGGCGCATCGTGCTGGGGACGCTGCCCTATGTGTTCATCATGGCGGGCGTGCTCGCGCTGATCGGTATATTTCCGCAACTGACCATGCTGATTTTAGGGGCGAGGTGAGAGAGCGGGTGCCCTTTTCCTCAGGCGCGAACCGAGTGTGAGACCGTACAGCAGCGCGGGGGGGCCCTCGGTGCAGCCGTGTGCGTGTCTGACTAACTTGGCGCGGCGTTGTCACGTTGACTCGTCCACGACACAATACTGCAGAAGGCATGTGTTTGCTCAGACAGGTGACGGATTTTGGGCGAGCTCGGTGAAACGATGCCATGCGGCAAGTGGCGGGCTCACCACATGGCTTTGTTTGCGTAAAAGCATGATTATCTCAAACGTAACGCTACGGGCCGGCGTGCAAGGCAGCAGTTCAGGGGACAACCCGATTCATTACGTCAGTCGTGTTGGCCGAGCGGGCGAGAGGGAAATATTCTGGAATGCAGAAAATCGCGGAATCAAGCTGCGTCTGCCGTGAACGCGAGACGTCACGGCGACAGCATACGCTATATTCGTCGCCGTTGAGTTGGAGGGCCTCGTCCGAAACACGCGTACACGGCGCTCGAAAAATAAAAATCGCGACAGAGTCACCAGATGCGCCCAAACTGCGCGACATGGCTGTCGCTTTCGCGACGGGCAAATCAGGAGAAACATGTTGGCGAAGAGCACGATGCGCGGTAATCGCGAGGTTAAAAAGCCCAAACAACCCCAAAAGGTGATCTCTCCTGCGGCAGTCGTGTCCTCGGCGATTGCGCCGAAGACCGCCGCGGGCAGCGCACCGGCCAAGAAGAAATAGCAGGCACTCCGGGGCACGGATCCGTGTCCTTTTCTGCTCCACGCTTTCCGGGTGTTCGGCCGGAAACTGCGTCTACAGGCTGGGCAGGTGCTCCTGTCCCTCATTCATTGCCGCATCGGTCTGATCGAAGCTCATCCGACGTTTAATGTGCCGCTAAACGGCAGCTACCGGTTTGCGCATGGGCGCGTTATCGCGGACCGTGCCCGCAGAAGCTGTACGCCTGCTTTTTCGTCCTGACGGTTCCTCGCGCGTCCATCCGCACCCGTGAATCAAGCCACACCCCGGAGGCTTGCATGCATGCGACACGCGTGGTGCGGCCTCCCGAAGGAAGATCCGATCATGTCTCAACTCGATGAACTGCCCAGCGAAACAACGATAGCGAACGATGTGCGCGCCACTAACATGACACGCCACAGCGACCAGTCCACCCCGCCGAACTCACCGACATCGCAGGAAGTGCTCCTGTGAAAGCGATCCTTCGATATGTCGCGGGACATCGCTCGCCGTCGCCGCCATGGACTGACATCGCGCCGGTGCGCGAAGAGCTGTTCGGCGTCGAACGGCTCGAGCAACACGCGCAGAGCCTCGCCGCCGCGCAGCCGGTAACGAAGACACCACCTGCCGTTTTATCGCTGCACACGAGACTGAACGATAATGCCGCAGTCCTGCTCGCGGCCTACCGTGCGAGCGCCGAAGAACTGGAAAGCGGCCGGGGCGTGGTGCCCGCCGCGGAATGGCTGCTTGACAACTATCACCTCGTCGAGGAGCAGATTCGCGAGATTCGCGACGATCTGCCGCCCGGCTACTACCGTCAGTTGCCCAAGCTTGCCGCTGGCCCGTTCGCCGGTTATCCGCGCGTATTTGGTCTCGCGTGGGCGTTCGTTGCGCATACCGACAGTCACTTCGACCCGCAGATCCTGCGGCGTTTCATCAGAGCGTATCAGCGGGTTCAGCCGCTGACGATCGGCGAATTGTGGGCCGTGGCGATCACGTTGCGTATCGTGCTGATCGAGAACCTGCGACGCCTGACGGACCAGATCACCGCAGGCCGCAGCGCACGCGCCGACGCCGATGCGCTCACCGACCGTCTGCTCGAATCGGGCAGCGCGCGCTCGGCGCTCGAAGCGGACATTTCCACGCGCTCCTCAGGCCTGTTGTCGGAGCTGTTCGCTGCACAACTCGCGAAACGGCTGCGCGACCAGGATCCACGCACCACGCCCGCACTTGGCTGGCTGGAAGAGCGGCTCAGGCTCCAGGGCGCCAGCGTCGAGGAAGTGGTGCAGCACGCACAGCAGCGGCAGGGCGCGTCGAATGTCACCGTGCGCAATGTGATTACCAGCATGCGGCTGATTTCCGACATCGACTGGGCGGAACTGTTCGAGAGCGTGAGTCTCGTCGACGCACGGTTGCGTGCAAGCAGCGCCTTTGCTGCGATGGATTTTCCGACCCGCAATCTGTACCGCAGCGCGATTGAGCAACTGGCGCGCGGCTCGCGCTTTACCGAACTCGAAGTCGCCGATCTCGCGCTGCGCTCGGCACAAGCGGCGGTCGCGGAAACGGGCGATGCCGCGCACGCGGAGCGTGCCGGTGACCCCGGCTACCACCTGATCGCCGAGGGCCGCCCTGCGCTCGAACAGGCGATCGGGTTCCGTCCGCCGTCACGTGTGCGGATCACGCGATTCAACGTCCGCCTCGGCATCGGCGGCTACGTGGGCGAGATCCTGACGCTCGCCACGACCTTGCTGACGCTGGCGTTGTGGATGCTCTGGTCGGTGGCGCCGCGAGGTCTCGATGCCAGTGTGTTCGTGCTGTTTGCCGTATGCGGATTCCTGCCCGTCACTGAGATCGCGACCGCCCTTGTCAACCGTGCGGTGACATGGAGTTTCGGCGCGATTACGTTGCCGGGTCTCGAACTGACTGCTGGCGTGCCGTCGTCGTTGCGCACGCTGGTTGCCGTGCCGACGCTCCTGACAAGCGTTGCCGATCTGCGCGAGCAGGTCGAACGTCTTGAGGTCCATCACCTCGCGGGCGCCGGCGGCGACCTGTCCTTCGCGTTGCTGGCGGACGGGCTCGATGCGGACCAGGAAGTGCTGGCTGGAGATGCGCATCTGCTCGCCGTGGCCGCCGACGCCATCGAAGCACTTAACCGCCGTTACGAGCCAGGCCCCGGGGGCAACCGTTTCCTGCTGCTACACCGCTGCCGCGTGTTCAACGCGAGCGAGAACAAATGGATGGGCTGGGAACGCAAGCGGGGCAAGCTGCATGAACTCAACCGCCTGCTGCGCGGCGCGACTGATACGACCTTCGTGTCGATCGCCGGACGCGCGCCGCAGGTGCCGTCCGACGTGCGCTACGTCATCACACTCGACGCCGATACGCGTCTGCCACGAGACGCCGTGTTGCGGCTGATCGGCAAGATGGCGCATCCGCTGAACCGGCCGACATTCAGCGACGCCGGACAACGCGTCGTCAACGGATACGCGATTCTGCAGCCGCGCGTCACGCCTTCGCTGCCCGTCGGCCAGGAAGGATCGCTGCATCAGCGCGTCTTCTCCGGCCCTGGGGGGATGGACCCGTATGCGGCGGCCGTGTCCGATGTCTATCAGGACCTGTTCGGCGAAGGGTCGTATACCGGCAAGGGCATCTACGACGTCGATGCGTTTGAAGCGGCTTTACATGGACGCGTACCGGAAAACGCGCTGCTCAGTCACGATCTGTTCGAAGGGATTTTTGCGCGCGCCGGGCTGGCGTCGGATGTCGAAGTGGTCGAAGAAGTGCCGTCGCGTTACGACGTGATTGGCAAGCGGCAGCATCGCTGGACGCGTGGCGACTGGCAATTGCTGCCGTGGATCGTCGGCCATCGTGGCCGGGACCGACACGCGATCCCGTCGATCGGCCGCTTCAAGATGCTCGACAATTTGCGCCGTTCGCTGCTCGCACCCTTCATGATCGCCGCGCTCGGCCTATGCTGGCTGATGCCAATCCGCGCCGGTATTGCGGGCGCGTTGTTGATGCTAGGCTCGTTCGCGATTCCCGCCTTCCTGCCGACGCTATTCGCGATCCTGCCGCGCCGCAGCGGCATCCATCTGCGCAATCATCTGGACGTGCTGGCCGCCGACGTGCGGCTCGCCGCCTTGCAAACAGTTCTGTCAGCCGCGTTCCTCGCTGACCAGGCGTGGCGCATGGGCGATGCGATCGTCCGGACGCTGATACGGCTGTTCGTGACGCATCGCCGGCTGCTCGAATGGACGACGGCGGCGCAGTCGAAGGGCAGCCCTCGCCTCGACCTGCGCGGCTTTTATCGGCAGATGGCAGGCGGTGTCGCGCTTGGCCTTGTGCTGCCGGCTGGTGCGATCGGGTTCACACCGTCGCACTGGCCGCTCGTGCTGCCGTTTGCGTTGTTATGGCTCGCCGCGCCGGCGCTCGCGCTGTGGTCGAGCCGTTCGCCGACCGTCGCGCGGCGTTTCGCGATGGCGGACCTGGACGCGCGCAGCCTTCGCCTCATCGCGCGACGCACGTGGCGTTTCTTCGAGACCTTCGTTACGCCAGCAGAAAACATGCTGCCGCCCGACAACTTCCAGGAAGATCCGAAGCCGGTCGTCGCGCACCGCACCTCGCCGACCAACCTTGGGCTCTATCTGCTGTCGGCGATTGCCGCGCGCGATTTTGGCTGGGCGGGGACGACGGAAACCGTCGAACGGCTCGAAGCGGCGTTCGCTTCGATGCACAAGCTCACGCGCTTCAAGGGGCATTTCTATAACTGGTACGGGACGCTCGATCTCCAGGTGCTGGCACCGGCGTATGTTTCGTCGGTCGATAGCGGCAATCTGGCCGGTCATCTGATCGTCGTCGCCAACGCGTGCGAAGAGTGGCCGCATGAATTGCTCGCGCCGACTGCGCGGCCCGGAACGATGGACAACCTGCAACTCGCGCGTGAAGCCATCGACGCGCTGCCCGCCGCAGGCGGTGAACGCGGCAGGCAGCTGGTTGCGATCCTCGAAGAGATCAGCACGCAGTTGCACGGCCCGCAGACGCTCGAAGCGCTGTCGCCGTTGCTCACGCGGCTGACGGAAAAGGCCGCGAAGGCGACGCGTGAACTCGTGCCCGCCGGCAGCGACGACAGTTCTGCCGACCTGATGTTCTGGATCGACGCGCTGAGCAAAAGCGTCGTCGAGCATGCCCGCGACCGGCAACAACTCGCCGAGGCACCGGATCTACTGCAGGCACGCTTGAAGTCGCTCGCCGATACGTCGCGCGCGATGGCGCTCGACATGGACTTCGCGTTCCTGCTCGATCCGGAACGCAAGCTGCTTTCGATCGGCTATTCGCAGTCCGACAACAGCCTCGACCTGAATTGCTACGACCTGCTGGCGTCCGAAGCGCGCCTCGCGAGCCTGTTCGCCATCGCGAAAGGTGACGTGACGACGCGCCACTGGTTCCGTCTCGGTCGCGCCGCGACGCCGGTCGGCAACGGCTCGGCGCTGATCTCGTGGTCCGGGTCGATGTTCGAATACCTGATGCCGTCGCTGGTGATGCGTGCGCCGGTCGGCAGCCTGCTCGAGCAGACGAGCCGTCTGGTGGTGGAGCGGCAAGCCGCGTATGGGCGTTCGCTCGGCATTCCGTGGGGCATTTCGGAATCGGCGTACAACGCGCGCGACATCGAATTCACCTACCAGTATTCGAATTTCGGCGTGCCCGGTCTCGGCCTCAAGCGGGGGCTTTCAGAGAACCGCGTGATCGCGCCGTATGCAACGGGGCTAGCGGCGATGGTCGACCCACAAGCCGCGCGGGAGAACTACGCACAACTCGCCGCGCTGGGCGCGTTGGGTCGGTATGGTTTCTACGAAGCACTCGATTTCACCCGCTCGCGGCTGCCGGACAACGAGGATGTTGCGATCGTGCGAAATTTCATGGCGCATCATCAGGGCATGACGATCGTGTCGATCGCGAACACGTTACTCGACGCGCAGATGCGTGCACGTTTCCATCGCGAACCCATGATCCAGGCGAGCGAACTGTTGTTGCAGGAACGTATGCCGCGCAATGTCGCCGTTGCGCATCCCCGTGCCGAAGAAGTGAACACGTCAGCCGCCGTCGCCGGCGTCGTGCCGCCGACTGTACGGCGCCTCGCTGCGTCGGCTGTGGCCGGCGCTGCGCCGGTGACACACCTGTTGTCGAATGGACGCTACGCGGTCATGCTGACTGCGACCGGCGCCGGTTACAGCCGTTGGCGCGACATGGCCGTGACGCGCTGGCGCGAAGACGCAACCCGCGACGACTGGGGCTCCTTCATCTTCCTGCGCGATACGCAGAGCGGCAACGTGTGGTCGGCAGGCGCACAGCCGGCAGGCAGCGAAGCCGAGTACGAAGAGGTTGTGTTCGGCGAGGACCATGCGGAATTCATCCGCCGCGACGGCTCGTTGACAACGACGATGGACGTGCTGGTTTCCGGTGAAGCAGACGGCGAAGTGCGCCGCGTGTCGTTGGCGAACAGCGGACGGCGCGCACGCGAGATTGAACTGACTTCTTACGCCGAAATCGTGCTCGCGACACCCGCCGCCGACAACGCGCATCCGGCCTTCTCGCGGATGTTTGTCCAGACCGAGCATCTCGCCGAATTCGGCGCGCTGGTGGCCACGCGCCGTCCGCGTTCGCACGATGAAAAACAGGTGTGGGCTGCGCATTTCGCAGTTGTCGACGGCGAGATCGTCGCCGATCCGCAATACGAATCGGATCGCGCGCGCTTTCTGGGGCGCGGGCGCAACGCCGGCACGGCGGCGGCGATCTACGACGATCAGCCGCTGACCAACACCGCCGGGACCGTACTCGATCCGGTCTTTGCGCTCAGGTATCGCGTGCTGGTGCCGCCAGGCAAGGTCGCACGCGTGACGTTCTGGACAGTGGTGGCCGAGTCGCGAGCGCTGTTACTCGATCTGGTCGACAAACACCATGACCGCAACGCGTTCGATCGCGCCAAAACGCTCGCCTGGACGCAGGCCCAGGTGCAGTTGCGCCATCTCGATGTCGAAGCTGAAGAGGCGGCGGATTTTCAGCGCCTCGCCGCGCCCGTCATTTACGCCGACGCGCGTTTCAGAGCGCCGTCGGACACGATCATTCGCGGGGCCGGGGCGCAGTCGGGACTCTGGCCGCACGCGATTTCCGGCGATCTGCCGATCGTGCTGCTGCGTATCGACGACGTCGAAGACATCGCACAGGTTCGGCAGTTATTGAGGGCACACGAGTACTGGCGCATGAAGCGGCTGGGCGTCGATCTCGTCATCATCAACGAACGGGCTTCGTCGTATATCCAGGAATTGCAGGGCGCGATCGAAACAGCCGTGCGCAGCAGCCAGGCGCGGCCGAGTTTCGGCGAAGAGCTCGCGCAAGGGGCGGTCTTTACGCTGCGCGCCGATTTGATGAGCGTGGAGGCGCGTGCGCTGCTGCAATCGGTGGCGCGCGTCGCACTGATCGCGCGCCGTGGTTCAATCGCCGACCAGCTCGCCCGGTTGCCGCAGTCGCAGGGCCAGCTGTCACCGCTGCGCCGGCAGAAGCCGCCGATGTCGTCGCCATGGCCCGCGGCGCCTCATCCGCCTCGCGCGCTTTCTTCGGTGCCATCGAGGCTCGAGTTTTTCAACGGTCTGGGCGGCTTCGATAAAGACGGGCGGGAATACGTGACCGTTCTCGCGGCGGGTGCGACGACGCCCGCGCCGTGGATCAATGTGATCGCGAACTCCGGCTTCGGCTTTCAGGTCGCTACCGACGGCAGCGGCTACACGTGGGCCGAAAACAGCCGCGAGAATCAACTCACGCCGTGGTCGAACGATCCGGTGGAAGACCCAACTGGCGAAGCCATCTATGTGCGCGACGAAGTCACTGGCGATGTGTGGGGCGCCACCGCGCTGCCGATCCGCGACGGCGAGACGTATGTCGCGCGTCACGGGCATGGCTACAGCCGCTTCGAACACGAGGCGAATGGCATCGCGCTCGACTTGCTGCAATACGTGCCGCTCGCCGACCCATTAAAGATTTCCCGGCTGACGTTGCGCAATCTGTCCGGTATGCGGCGCCGTCTGTCCGTGACGACGTGGATGGAATGGGTGCTAGGCACATCGCGCGGCGCATCGGGACCATTCATCGTGACGGAAATCGACGCCGCTACCGGCGCGATGCTGGCGCGCAATCCATGGAGCGTCGGGTTCGCGGGGCGCGTCGCGTTCGCCGACCTCGGCGGCCGGCAGACGGCATGGACGGCAGATCGCACCGAATTCCTCGGCCGCAACGGCGGCACTGCCGCACCCGCCGCGCTGACCGGCAACGCGCCGCTGTCCGGCACGACCGGCGCGGGCCTCGATCCATGCGTGGCGTTGCAGGGCGTCATCGAGCTGGGCGTGGACGAGATCGTCGAGGTGGTGTCGTTCGTCGGCCAATGCGCGTCTGTCGAAGAGGTGCGAGCATTGATCGAGCGCTATCGCAAAGCCGATCTCGACGCTGTCCTCGCCGAAGTGACGAGCCAGTGGCAGAACGTGCTCGGTACCGTCCAGGTGAAAACTCCCGACCGCGCGATGGACCTGATGCTAAACGGCTGGCTGCTGTATCAGACTCTCGCGTGCCGTACCTGGGCGCGCTCGGCGTTCTATCAGGCGAGCGGTGCATACGGGTTCCGTGACCAGTTGCAGGACGGCATGGCGCTGACCCATGCGCAGCCGGACGAGACACGGCGGCATTTGCTGCGCACCGCGGCGCGGCAGTTTGTCGAAGGCGATTTCCAGCATTGGTGGTTACCCCAGTCGGGGCAAGGCGTGCGCACGAGGATTTCCGATGACCGAGTGTGGCTCGCGTTCGCGACGGCGACGTACATCGGCTGCGCGGGCGACTTCGCGATTCTCGACGAGATCGTGCCGTTCCTCGATGGACCGCCACTGCGGCCCGGCGAGCACGATGCGTTCTTCCAGCCGATGGTCGCAGATGAATCAGCGTCGCTGTTCGAACATTGCGCACGCGGCCTGGATCAGTGCATCGAACTGACCGGCGAGCATGGCTTGCCTCTGATCGGCACGGGCGACTGGAACGACGGAATGAACCGCGTCGGTGCGGACGGCAAGGGCGAAAGCGTCTGGCTCGGCTGGCTGCTGCTGCGGACCATCGCGTTGTTCGCCCCGCTGGCTGAACCGCGCGACAGTCAGCGCGCTGTGCGCTGGCGCGCTCATGCAGCGTCGGTACGCGAGGCGCTGGAGCGCGAGGCGTGGGACGGTGAATGGTATCGCCGCGCGACTTTCGACGACGGCACGTGGCTTGGCTCGAAAGACAGTGACGAGTGTCAAATCGACTCGATCGCACAGTCGTGGGCTGTGCTGTCAGGGGTGGCAGATCCAGGGCGCGCGGCGCTGGCGATGACGTCGCTGGAAAAGCACCTTATCCGTCGCAACGACGGGCTTGCTTTGCTGTTCACGCCGCCGTTCGATAAAACGTCGCACGATCCCGGCTATATCAAGGGCTATCCGCCGGGTCTGCGTGAAAACGGCGGGCAGTATAGCCACGCGGCGATGTGGGCGATCCTCGCGTTGACAAAAATGGGTGATGGCAACAAGGCCGCCGCGCTGTTTTCACTGCTTAATCCGGTCAATCATACGCGCACACCGATGGAAGTCGACCGCTACAAGGTCGAGCCCTATGTCGTTGCTGCCGATGTTTATTCCGTGGCGCCGCACGCCGGGCGGGGTGGCTGGAGCTGGTACACGGGATCCGCTGGATGGATGTACCGGGCGGGTGTCGAGGGCATTCTTGGGATTTGTCGCGAGGGGGATTTTCTGGTGGTCGATCCTTGTATTCCGGACACGTGGCCGGGGTTTGAAGCAATAGTGACGATGCATTCGACGCGGTATGAGGTACGCGTCGAATCCACTGGCGAGGGCGGTGTGATGCGTGCGGTGCTCGACGGCGCGAGTCTCGAATGTGGGGATGGACGGGTGCGCGTGCCGCTTGATGCCGGGTCGCATAAGCTCCTGATTTCGCTTTGCTTCGGCGTGAGTGAAGACGTGAACTCGGGCGTGCAGGTCGCCTGACGAATCACCCATCGGTCTTCGAGAGTAAAACAGGAGACGAATAATGGTAGTAGGAGGCAAATCTGATCGGAGCAAACGATGTTGGCATGGCACTACACCACGGGACGAAAATTTCAGCACATCACCTCAAGCGGGATGCTAATCCCAGGCGGCATCGGGGTCGAGCTCACCGGGACGCCTGTGCTGTGGTTTTCGCGAAATCAGCATTGGGAGCAAACGGCGGGCGACGAGTGCCATGAGGCTGGGCAACCGCTGCGCCGCCTGACGATGCATGAAACTTACGTGGCGAGCGGTGGACTCGTTCGGTATGGATGCGATGTTAAACGCCTCTACGCCGGCGAAGTGCTGCGGCGAAAAGCAAGGATGACCCACGAGGTCTGGGCGGCCTTGTATGCCGCGGGAAAGCTACAGCAGGCGTATCCCGCCGCGTGGTGCGGCTCGGTCGACTCAATTCCGATTGATGGCCTGGTAGTGCATATCTTGAGCGAATCCTTCAAATGGCAGCGCTTCGAAGCATGCTAGCGGATTGTCGGTCATTGAATGATTAGGCTTTCTGGATAACGACCTTGACGTCTGCGATGCGATAAGGGACTGCTTGCGACGGGGACGTTTTGGCGATCGACAAGACCGCTCGATTTTCTCCAAAGCCGACGTTCGCGGCAAAAAGATATGTCGGTATGCGAACGGCCGCTTCGGCCGATGTTGCAAAATTCACTTTCGCCGATGGAACGGCCGCTTACTGAGCGGAGTCGCCGTTTGAATGTCCGGGCAATCGAGTAAGCGAATGACGCCTCATGGCCGAGCCCAGTCCCACGGCGTACTTCGGAAATCACCCCCCGCTTGCGACCTACAGCGACCAGAGGCCCTACCCTTGAAGCGATTGGGCGGCTATCGGCCTATCATAGGCAACCGCCCCCTAGCCACCCTGCGCAGGCGGAAGAGCCGAGCGCCGATCCACGATCTTTCGCCGGAAAAGACGCGGTCTGAATTCTGCTCGCAGGATATTTCGCGAAAGGACTTTGATCATGGATGACATCTCTCCGCAAGCCTTCATAGATGCAGTAAGCGGATATCAGAAGACCGCTGCGGTGAAAGCCGCAGTAGCGCTCGATCTGTTCACCGCGATCGAAAATGAAAATGGCGAGCTCTCGCGCATAACGAGCCGCGTGCAGGCCTCCGAGCGCGGTGTGCGCATGCTTTGCGATTACCTGACTGTGCACGGGTTTCTGCAGAAAGAGACGGGATGCTATCGATTGACACCCTCGACTTCCGCGTTCCTTACGACTTCCTCTCCGGCCTGGATGGGAAGCATCGTCGATTTTCTTGCGGCCCCTGAAGTGATGGCACTGTGGCTGGACGATCCCGTTGCGTTCGTTCGCAACGGCGGATCCGTAGGGCTGGGCAACATGGCCCCAGACCACCCCGTCTGGGTGAAATTCGCGCGCGCGATGGTGCCTTTTGTCGCACCAACCGCACAGAACATAGCTCAACAAGTGGGCACATGGCCAAAGGCACCGAAGCGCGTGCTCGATATTGCCGCGGGGCACGGGGTATTCGGAATCGCGATCGCCAAGGCCGTCCCCGGCGCAGAAGTCGTGGCGACCGACTGGCAAGCGGTACTGGAGGTCGCGAAGGAAAATGCTGCGGCGGCCGGTGTGAGCGCGCGCCATCACACGATCGCGGGCAGCGCATTTGAAGTCGAATGGGGAACGAATTTCGATCTCGTGCTGATCACGAATTTCCTGCACCACTTCGATCGGCCAACCTGCGTAGAACTGCTCTCGAAGGTACGCAGGAGCCTCAGCCCCGGAGGGCGAGTACTCGCGGTGGATTTCGTTCCTAATGAGGATCGCGTGTCGCCACCGTTCGCCGCTGCGTTCTCCTTCGTGATGCTTGCGTCTACACCACGAGGTGATGCGTACACTGTGCGCGAGTTCGAGGAGATAGGCAGCGAAGCAGGGTTTTCAAAGGTAAGCGTAGCGCCGCTGCCCCCTTCGCCGGAAAGTCTCATCACATTCGAGTAGCACGCCGCCTGGCTCTGCACGACGCCCAGGCGGCGCTGTCTGTGCCGCCGCTCACGGCGGCTTGCGGGGCAACCATGTTTTCAACTGGGTGCTGCTGACCACCTGCTGCGTGTTATGACCGGCAGTACCCGACCCAAAGCGGTAGTTCGCAATGAGCCGATCAAATGACGGCTTTCGTGTGAGAAGCGGACACATTCGCCAGAGACGATCTCGATCGGACGCTCGCTACGCACGATTTCAACGTCCGTTCGGCCGCGAAGTTGTTATCGATTCTGGATTCAGTGCGCGGTTACCCGCCGACCTGATGCACGCCGAAGCCGCGCCGCTGCCTGCCAGCGGGCCGCAAACCGCCAGCCTGTTCCAGGGCTGGCGTTACTCATCCCCACGGATCAGGGTTGGCGTTTGCCGCGGCCACCAGCGGGTTTGCCAGCCGGCTTACGTGAACCCGCAGCTGGCTTGCTGGCGGGTTTGCTGCGTGGCTTTTGCACGCTGAATGGGTTACCGCTGGACAAGCTTGTGCCTTTGCCCGCGGCCACAGCGCGCTGCGCCGCAGGCTTGCGTTTGTTTTCGCCACTTTGCGGGCGCGGTTTATTGCTGAGCACCTGCATGGCGCCCGGCGCAGCTTGCGGCACTTTCGGCTTCTTAGGCTTTTTGGGTTTCTTGATGATCTGGCCCGTCGCGCTAGTTTGCGGCACGCGGTGTTCGGCTTCAAAACCCGGCTCTTCTTCACGGGGCAGCGTTTGCCGGATCAGCGCTTCAATCGCGGCCAGTTGCGGCGCTTCATCGGCACACACAAGGGACACCGCCACGCCGCTGGCGCCCGCGCGGCCGGTACGGCCAATACGGTGCACATAGTCTTGCGCCACGATCGGCAGATCAACGTTGATCACCAGCGGCAGGTCGTCGATATCCAGCCCGCGCGCAGCCACATCGGTGGCAACCAGCATATGTACTTCGCCCGTCTTGAAGCGCTCCAGCGCACGCAGGCGCGCGGGTTGCGGTTTGTCGCCGCGGATGGTGTCGACCGCATAGCCCGCTTCATCCAGCATGGCCGCTAGGTAATCCGCGCCATTGCGGGTTTTGACGAACACCAGCGCGTGCTGCCAGTTGTTCTCAGCCACAAGGTGCATGAAGAGGTCAGGCTTGTTCTTTTTATCCACCGGCACCACCCACTGCTTGATCTTGCTGGCCGTGGCATTGGGCGGGCTGACGCTGATATTGACCGGGCCGCGCAGAATGCCCGCCGCCATGGCGCGGATATCATCGGTAAACGTGGCAGAGAACAGCAGGGTCTGGCGCTGAACGGGCAAGGCAGCAAAGACGGCGTTGAGTTCGCGCGCAAAGCCCAGATCCAGCATGCGGTCGGCTTCATCCAACACCAGCGTTTGTACTTGATCAAACTGCACTGCGTTCTGGCGATTGAGATCTAGCAAACGGCCCGGCGTGGCAACGAGCACATCCACGCCTTTGCGCAACTTCATCATCTGCGGGTTGATACTCACACCGCCGTAGGCGGCCAGAAATCGTAAGTCGAGGCCTTTGCCGTAATCGATAAAGCTTTGCAGCACTTGTTCGGCCAGTTCACGCGTGGGCACCAGCACCAGAACACGCGCGCGGTTGCTGGACACCGCCGGGCCGTGTTGCACCAGCCGTTGCGACAGCGGCAGCGCAAAACCCGCCGTTTTGCCAGTGCCAGTCTGTGCCGCAGCCATGACGTCCTTGCCACTGAGCACAGCAGGAATCGCCTTGGCCTGCACCGGCGTAGGTGTCTGGTAATTGAGGTCCTGCACATTACGCAGCAAGGGATCGATCAGGCCAAGCGAGGCAAAAGACATTGGCGTATTCCGGACTAAAGCCGCAATTCTAGCGGTTACCGCCTGATTGCGCCGCGCAGATCAATGGTCAAAAAGATCGACGTTGATCGCCACTGAAAAACGTAGCGGTGCCCGGTGCCGCGCCGGCAAGCTGTGCTACGAGACACCGATGAGCAGCACTGCCGCCAGCGCCAGCCCCAATTGCATCAACAGTAAACGCGCCAGTGGCCGCGCAACCAGCCACGCGCGCACCTGCATTGCCACCAGCTGCCCGAAATAAGGCCAGAGTCCTGCCAAGCCATCCATGATCGGATCTGTCGCGGTAACGAAAATCAGGAAAAGTCGAGACGGCACGAATAGGAATGCTTATTTCGCAAGATCGTAGAACTGCTAGGCGACTGAACTATGCCGACCACCGTCACTCTTCATCTGCCCGAGCAGGACCACCGCGCCATCAAACGCATCATCAGACTGATGATGGGGTTCAAGGATTTCCGCTGCGCGCGCATCATCCTGTCCGGCATCGAAATCGCACACATGATCCGCAAAGAGCTGATGCAGAACGACGGCGCCACAAACACCGCAGCGGAGCAATTCTATTCGCTGCCCGTTGCCGACATTCGGCAGGTAGGCAGCGTGAGTTTGCTTTCCAGGTACTACGGTCACTGGAGGAGCCCGTGACCGATCCGCCTAGCGGAGCGCGTTAATACAACGCCGTACAGGTCAGCGCGAAGTCGACGGAAAGCGCGGAATTTGCACGATGAAGCTCGTTCCGCTTTCCGAGGATTCGACCTGAATGGCGCCGTTATGCGCGAGTTCGGCCTAACAGGCACAGCGAATGCTTCACCTGCATCGTGTCGTCGCCAACTGTGGAGTCATCGCGGAAAAGCACGCCGGATGGCGACTCCTGCCACCCGTCCGGATCGGCCAGGAAGATGGCGAGCGTTTTCATAGCTCAAAGGCTTACGATAGAAAACCTGGTACATCGCTCCCATTGCCAGGGCGGAACCAGGGGTCGAACACGCAGAACGGTCCCGCGGCTCATTTCGATGAGCACTCCGCGAGGGGAGGACACATGAACGTAATGAATGGAAGGATCAGACGAAACGATCCGAAGCGTGTTGTAATGTTCAGGCAGGCCGAGCTTGCGCATTCGGGTGCAGGTAGCCCGGATGCAGACATCATGGCCGCACCGCCTGCGCGGGGCAGACGCCTTGCGCTTTGGGTTGCGTCGGCAAGCGCATTGGCTGTCGGGGTCATGGGTATCGTCGCGGATGGCGACCGGTTCGACTATGATCAGGCGCTCGGGATCATCGGACCCACGTCGCCAGCGCAACACACGTCTTGGTCCGGTCATGTCGCGCTACCATCGTCACCTCCCGCTCGCGGAACCGCGGTTGCCAGTGCTGAGCTCGCCCCGCCTGTGCCTTCCGCTCCGTCCGATCATCGCGCTGGACCTACTCCGGATTCTGCTGCGCCGCAGTCGGTTACACGGGGGCCTGGTCAAGCAAGCTATGCCGCTACACAGAATCGCCGCCATTCGGCGCCGCACGTGAGAGCAATCGCGCGGCATGCGCCCGAGATCACCCGACCCACATCGCCAACGCAACAAGCGTCTTCGTCCGGTCATGTCGCGAGATCATCGTCACCTGCTGCCCGGGGAGCGGCAATTGACAGTGCTGAGCTTGCGCCGCCCGTGTCTTCCGCTTCGTTCGATCACCGCGGTGCACCTTCTCCGAATTCTGCTTCACTGTAACTGGCTGAAGGACAGCCTGCCGGCGGTCACGGCGGAGGCGGTTCGGGCGCGGGCGGTTCAGGCGCGGGCGGTTCGGGCGCGGGCGGTTCAGGCGCAGGCGGTTCGGGTGCAGGCGGTTCGGGTGCAGGCGGTGCAGGCGCAGGCGGTTCGGGCGCGGGCGGTTCGGGTGCAGGCGGTTCGGGCGCAGGCGGGAACGGCGGGAATGGCGGGAACGGCGGGGGCGGCTCAAGGTAATCGGCCGCCTTGTTTTCAGCCGCCCTTTCGTGCAAGAGACGAAGGTCATGGCGGCTACCAGACGGGTAATCACAATTTGTATGGAACATGAAGCGTGAGATCCCTTGCGTATGTCCATCTCTCTAGCGGAAGCTCCGATGGCTGTATGCAGCCCCGCCCAGTTCGGGGCAACACTGAGAGGCGAATGTCAGCTGCCGAAGCGCATCGGCCATATGAGCGTCCATTTGCTCAGGTAGAGGAATGACGGGAACTGGCCGCACTGAGCCTAATGACGACCGGCTCAGGTCGACCCCATTGCCGCCGTTCGATCCGACGCCGCCTCGGCGGCAACTCTCAATGTACAACGGTCATTCGCTGGGTGTGCGTTGAGTTTCGACGGTTGCGCGCGCGTCCAGCTGGCCATTGGAACCGTGGTCGAAGATCGCTACGTTGGCAATCGCTCGCCGAGCGTAGCTGTCTCACAGTTGATATGAAGCGAGGGGCACACCTATGGGAGTTTCTTCTCGAACATTTCTCGTCGCGCGTGACGACTAGTTGTTGCAGTAGCATCTAGCGAAGCTCAACGCGCTTAGTATGCAGTCGTCCAGTGGGACGGGAGGCGCAGTCGCATGGAAAGCATCGAGACTGTCGTGATCGGCGCAGGCCAAGCCGGCCTTGCCCTGAGCTGGCATCTGAGCCAGCGCCGCTGCGAACACCTGGTGCTTGAGCGAGCGCGCATCGCCGAGCGCTGGCACTCGCAGCGCTGGGACTCGCTCTACTTCCAGTTCCCGAATTGGAGCATCGAGCTGCCGGGCCATCCACCGTACGCAGGTGGTCCGCCCGACGCCTTCGCGCACCGCAGCGAGGTTTGGGGATTTCTCGAAAGCTACGCGGCAGCTATTCGCGCGCCGGTACGTTGCAACACGGAGGTGACGGCGCTGCGTCGAGACGGTGCTTGGCCGGCGAGATTCCGGCTCGTCACGCCGCAGGGCGAGCTGCGGGCGCGCAGCGTGGTCGTAGCCACGGGCCCATATCAACGTGGGCGCGTCCCGCTTCTGCAACGAGGCATGCCCCCCGAGGTCATGCAGATCCACGCCTGCGACTATCGCAATCCGGACCTGCTACCCGAAGGCGCCGTGCTCGTGATCGGCTCGGGCGCGTCGGGATGCCAGATCGCAGACGAACTGATCGAGGCTAGACGGCGCACCTACCTCAGTGTTGGCCGGCATCAACGTACACCGCGGCGCTATCGGGGCCGCGATGCATTCTGGTGGCGTCGCGAGCTTGGCTTGCTCGACCAGACCGCTACCGAGCTGCCCCCGGAACGCCGCATGCCACCACCGTTGGTGACCGGGGTGCACGGCGGTTACGACGTCGACCTGCGCCAGTCCGCCGCGCGTGGCCTGTCACTTCTCGGGCATCTCCAGGACATCAGTGATGGCCGGTTGCATTTCGGTGACGACCTGGAGACCATTCTGCGCGGCGGCGATCGAAGCCTGGAAGAGTTCGCGGCGAGGATCGACGCGCATGTCGCGCGAGCAGGCGGCCTCGACGTCGAGCCAGCCCCCGACAGGCCCTGTGTCCCTGCCCGCACGATGGCTCATTCGCCAGCGCAGCTCGATGCACGCGCGGATCGAATTGGCAGCGTGATCTGGGCCACCGGCTACAGCTTCGACTTCGGTTGGATCGAGCTGCCCGAGGTGTTCGACGCGGCCGGCGCGCCAATCCACAACCGCGGCATCGCCGAAATGCCGGGGCTGTACTTCCTTGGCCTACCATGGCTGCATAAACGCAAATCGAGTTTCCTCGTCGGAGTCGGGGAGGACGCGGCACATATCGCCGCGGCCATCGCTGACGAGGCGAGCTAACGATGGCCGCGTGATGCCTCAGAGGCGGCGGCGGAAAGCGCCGCCCCTTATCGAGTGGGGGACGAACTTAGAGTGGCCATGCCCCGCGTCCTTGCCTCAGCGACAAAAGGTTAGCGGCCCGGGGCACTAGTTCTATCACCCGAGGGTTTTGCCAGCGCTTACCTCTCGCCAGGTCGCTACGATCGAGTCGGCGGATCGATCGATATCGGCTTCGGTCGTCGCCCACGAAATGACAGAGAAACGCATCACGAGGCGGTCGTGCCAAGTGGCTTCAGCAACGTAGCAGATGCCCGCTGCCTGTACGCTTTCAATGACTGCCCTCGTTAGCTGATCCCTACGCTCAGGCGGCTGTCCGGTGCCGAACTGCACAACAAACTGATTCAGTTCCACTCGATTGAGGATTTCCACGCCGGGTTCCGATCCAAGTCGCTCCGCCATACGCCGGGCCAAAAGACAGTGCTGCTCGATCATCGCCGCAATGCCGCTTCGGCCGAATAACCGGATCAGCGCCCACGTTGCGAAGCCGCGCGCTCGTCGGGACAGCTCGGGCACGTAGTGAAACGGCTCCCGGCATCCTCCGCCACCGGGAGGCAGGTAGCTCGCTTCGAATCCCATCGCCTCCCGATGGGCTTGCTCGTCCCGGACGATCGCATAACCACTGTCGAAAGGCGTTTGCAACCACTTGTGACCGTCGACCGCCCATGAGTCCGCTTGCTCGATGCCGGCGGTCAACCGGAACAACGCAGGGCTCGCTCGCGCCCACAAACCGAAGGCGCCATCGACGTGCAGCCAGCCACCGCGGCGATGCGCGACGTCAGCGATCTCATTGAACGGATCGAACGCGCCCGTGTTGATCTGACCGGCTTGCGCGATCACGATCAGCGGCCCATCGCAAGAAGCCACTGCGCTCGACAGCGCGCCTACCTGCATGCGTCCTACATCATCGGTGGGAATACGAATGACGCGGTCGTGACCGAGTCCAAGATAGCGCAAGACGGCAAAGATAGCGGCATGAGCATCGTTTCCGATGCATACGCTGATAGCAGGCGCGCCGAACAGGCCGCCCGCATCGACATTCCAGCCGACCTGCCGCAACACCCGGCTTCTCGCTGCGGCAAGGCATACGAAGCTTGCCATCGTCGCGCCGGTCGTGAAACCGATCGAGCAGTCGGCGGGCAACGACAGCAGGTCGAGCAGCCATTGCGCAGCGATTTGCTCGGCCACCGCATTGGCGGGAGACCCGTGGTAGCTGCCGCCGTTTTGCCCCCACATGCTTGTCAGCCAGTCGGCGGCGACACCGACCGGATGAGAGCCGCCCATCACCTTGGCAAAGAATCGTGGTCCCGCCGCGCCCATGAGACCAGCGTCCGCGCCATGTGCGAGTTGTTGGATAACATAGGGGGCCGCCATGCCATCTTCAGGAGTTGGAACGTACAGCGCCGCCCACAATTCCTCGAAGCTGGCAGTCGCGGTGGGATTTCGTTTTCTGCGGGAATCGTGAAAAGCCAACGCCAAGAGGTACGCTTGCTCAAGTGCGGCGCGATACTTGTCTGACATGACCGCCCCCAAGAAATGAAGTTCTTTATTTATAGACGTTGTGGAGCATGTTCTTCAGGCGATTCTTGCCCGGGCGAACGGATGATACTTGTCCCATAGAAGCGCCAATTCGTGACTGCGCGATACCGGACATTGCCGATCCGCCGCAACCGGGCATGAGTGGCGGTTTTGGTCGACGACGCGCCGGACATGATCGGCGCGCGAAGGTCCGTTAGCTGGGCGGAGCCGACGTTCGAACGTCCGTGTGAAAGCGTGGGCGAACGCCCGCTGATGGCCGGTCACTGCCTGTCGTCGGTCGTCGGCACGCGACCTGAGCGGTCGGTCAGGATCCTCGACAACGGACATTCACATGCGTTAGTGATTTACTTCCCTAAGCACGTCTATGAACGCCCGCAGACCGGCAGGCACGTGGCGATGCCCAGGATAGTACAGGCAGAGCCCCGGGATGAACGGGCACCAATCTTCCAGCACGGTAACCAGCCGGCCGTCGTCCAGCCAGTCGCGGGCCGTGGACTCCGGTACATACGCGAGGCCCAAACCTTCGGACGCGGCCTCAACCATCAGACCGTTGTGATCCAGCGTGAGCACGCCGGGAACATCGATCGCCACTTCCTGCCCGTGCTTGCGGAACTCCCAGCGGTAGCGCTTGCCGCTCGGCAGCCGTTGGCGAATGCAGTCATGGCTACGAAGGTCGTCGGGCGCGATGGGCGGTGTTCGTCCCGCGAGATACGAAGGCGCTGCAACGACTACGAAGCGAAGATCATCGCTGATGCGCACCACCACCATGTCGCGCGGGATCGACTCGCCAAGCCGTACTCCGGCATCGAAACCTTGCTCGACGATATCGACGAGCCGTCCCTCCGCGACCAGATCGAGCGCCATGCCGGGAAAGCGCTTCAGAAACCGCGGCACCACCGTTTTCAACAGCACCCGCGCCGCACTCTCATTGGCGTTGATCCTGAGCGTGCCGCTCGGATTGCCGCGCGCATCGGCGACGGCATCCAGTGCCTCGTCAAGATCGCGGAGCACGGGCGCAAGCCGCGCGAGCAATGCTTCGCCGGCTTCTGTCGGCGCTACGCTACGCGTCGTGCGATTGAGCAGGCGCACGCCCAATTCGCGCTCCAATGCGAGCATGGCGTGACTTAGCGAGGAGCGCGAAACGCCCAGTGCATCGGCGGCACGGCGGAAACTCCGATGCGCTGCGACAGTGGAAAACGCGGTGAGATCGGCAAGTGTCGGCTTGGTCATTGGTGGCGAATTTTCACGGGGTCATACGCACTATAGAGACTTCTCTGACCAATGACGGGTAGCTAGACTGGTAATCAGGCAATGCCATTCCATCCACTTTATGGAGAGACACACCATGATGAAGACCTGGTTTATCACCGGCACGTCGTCAGGCCTCGGCCGACTACTCGCCGAGCGCCTGCTGCAACGCGGCGATCGGGTCGTCGCGACGCTGCGGCGCGAGGGGGCGCTTGATGAGCTGAAAAAACAGCACGACGACCGGTTGCATGTGCTGACACTCGATGTCACCGACATCCGCGCGGTGCACTCGAAAATCGCTGCCGCATTCGAAGCGATGGGGCGTATCGACGTGGTCGTGAACAACGCGGGCTACGGGTTATTCGGCGCGGCCGAGGAAGTGACTGATGAACAGATAGTCAGGCAGATCGCCACCAATCTCACTGGATCGATTCAGGTCATCCGTGCCGCGCTGCCTCACCTGCGCCGCCAGGGCGGCGGCCGGATCGTCCAGGTCTCGTCCGAAGGTGGACAGATCGCTTACCCGAATTTCAGCCTCTATCACGCTACGAAATGGGGCATCGAAGGTTTCGTCGAGTCAGTGGCAAAGGAGGTGGGGCCATTCGGCATCGACTTCGTGATCGTGGAGCCGGGGCCGACGAGCACGCAGTTCGCTGCCGGTCTCGATCACGCGGTGCCGATGCCCGAGTACGACGATACCCCGGCGGGCGACGTCAGGCGGGCGATCGCGTCCAACAGTTTTGCAATTCGGGGCGATGCCGGCAAGACGGTCACCGCAATGATCGTCGCGGCGGACTCGGCACATCCGCCGTTACGCCTGACGCTTGGCGGCGGTGCCTACGACTCGATCAGGGCTGCGTTGGCTGAGCGCCTGAGGGTGCTCGAAGCACAGAAGGATATCGCGTTTTCAGTCGACTCGATAAGCGAAGCGGACCGGCACAGAGGGGCGCGGTGACGCAATAGCTGCATGATGGCCGTCGCAAACCGACCGAGGCTGTGTGGAAACACCTAGAGAATTTCAATGCACGTGGTTCCGACTTCGCGTCGCACGTTTGGCGGTTTGCGTGTTGACAGTTCATTCGGCAACGGCGAACCGCTGAAGGGGTCTAACGCCCTTTAACTGGCGATTGCGAGCTTGTTTTTAAGGTCGATGGATACTCAGGCGCCCACCAGCCGCATCGCTTTCATTGTCCGCTTGAACCCGAGGATTCTCAGCACTCTCATGAGGTTGTAGGCAAGTACGTTCAGACTCATCTCGGTCCTCACGTTGGGCAGCCTGCGTGTCAGGAAGTGTGTGTAACCCGTCCAGTGCTTGAACGTCCCGAATACATATTCGACAGTCCGCCTGCGAACTGTCATCGCATCCGGCGTCCTGTCGAGCCGACGTTGGACCGCGTCCAGCACCGACTCATGTTCCCATCGGGTGATTCGGCGTTCTGTGCTCGGCGTGCATTGTGATTTCATGGTGCACTGAGGACAGGCACTGCTCCAGTAACGGCGCAGTTGCATACCGTGCTCTTCCCGGGTGAAGCGGTAGATTGCCCGTTCGCCAACTGGACATTGGTATTCGTCGTCCCGCGCAATGTAGCTGAAGTCTGCCCGGTCGAATCGGCCATGGGATTTCGCGCTTGATGTCGTGGGCTTCGGCAGCATGACTGCAACGTCGGCATCCGCGCACTCCTTGATCTGAGGCCCACTGTAGTAGCCACGATCGGCGACTGCCCGCAGTCTGGTCCTACCCATCGCATCGCGCGCAGCTTTCGCAATGGGACTGAACTGCGTCCGGTCACTGCCAGAATTTGTGACCTCGTGAGCAACGATGAGATGGTGTTTGGCGTCTACTGCCACCTGTACGTTGTAGCCCACCATTCCTGAGCCTTTGCCGCTCGTCGCCATGGAGCGTGCATCGGGATCGGTCATCGAGAGTTGGCCATCAGGCTGCGTCTTGAGTTGCTCCTTGATCTGATCGAGGTTTCTCATCTGCTCGCGTAAGCGCGCGATCTTGTCCTGCAAGCGGGTCGTCTTCGCTTCCACCTCAGCGGGTTGCGTACGATCGGCAGTCTCCAGCGCGTTCAGATACCGCTGGATGCTCTCCTCGATCTGCTTCTGGCGCTTATCGACCTTACCCTCTGTGAAGTTGCGATCGCGAGTGTTGACTGCCTTGAACTTGCTACCGTCGATGGCAACCAGCGCTTGCGAGAACAGCTTCAGTTCCCGGCACAGGACGACGAAGCGGCGACATACGTTGCGGATGCCAATGCCGTTATCACGACGGAAGTCCGCTATGGTCTTGAAGTCCGGCGCCAGGCGACCCGTGAGCCACATCAATTCAACATTGCGTTGGCATTCACGTTCCAGGCGGCGGCTCGACTGGACCCGGTTCAGGTAGCCGTAGATATAGATCTTCAGCAGCACGCCCGGATGATAGGACGGTCGACCTGTAGTCGACGGCATCGCTCCATCGAAGCCCAGTGATCCAAGCTCAAGCTCTTCAACGAACGCCTCGATGATCCTGACCGGATTGTCCCCGGCGACGAAGTCATCAAGGCATTCTGGAAGCAGCGTCACCTGCTTGCGATCTTCGCCTTCTATGAAACGCTTCATCCGGTCACCCAGGCTGAATGAGTTAATCCAGTTTAGGCGATCATGGCGTTTTCACACACCCTCGACCCAAAGCCGCCGGTGGCTTTTTCACAAAGCAGACACCCGTCAGCCGTCGCAAACCAATTGCGTTCATTAAAGTCAACAACGCCCAAGCGGCACGCCAGGTTGGTTATCTGCTCGGGATAAAGACCTTTTCGACGCCAATACTCAGCCAGCGCCGCTGCATTGAGCGGCGCGGTTTCCAGCACCACTGCAAACTTGTCCTCCGAAGACCAGCCTTCGAGGTTCTTCTCATCGCTCGGCACCACGATTCCTTCTCCTTTTGCCCTTCGGCGCCACGCATACAGCGTTTGCTCGGTAATCGCCGTTTCTCTGGCTAGCGCCGAAACCCGCCCGTGAATTTTCACGTGAACGTCATACAGAGACTCGCGGCTTAGAGTACGGATGACTCAGGGTTGGTCCTAGGCAACATCCCGTTGCATACGAACTATGCTGAATTTCGTCCGTTAAACCGTGGACGTGTAAAACAATTGATGTACGGCACGCCTTAATGCACCACATTAGAGCGGTGACGTCAGTAAAAGAATCTCTATGAGCGGACGCCGCCGTCTGCTGGCCGAATAAATGAAGTCCAATGCCTTGAGTTCACGAGACCCTGTGGGCAGCACGATACGTGTAGACAGGTATGGCGGAGCTTTGTAAACCGAGGAAATCAAAATGGCTATTTACGTCGGAATCTTGAACGACACAGTAAACGTCTACGACGACAACGCCAACGGAGATGCTGTGCCCGTCCGCAGTATTCACGGCCCCGGCACTGGGTTAGACGGCGTCACGGACATTGTGCTCGATTCTCTGGGGAATCTCTATGCGGGCAATGCCGCGAATAGCACCATTGTGGTCCACGCCCCCACCGCCGACGGCGACGCCGCACCGATCCGCATCATCGGCGGCGGCAGCACTGGCCTTGCGGTTCCCGGAAGTCTGGCTATCGATAGCGCGGACAACCTCTATGTCCTCAACACGGGGGGGATTCCGGCCAATAGAACTATTACTGTTTACAGCCCCGGTGCCAACGGCGACGTAGCGCCTATCCGCACGCTTACCGGGATTCAGATTGGCGGTGGTAACCTGAACGGGATAGCTATCGATAATTTCGACAATTTATACCTCTCCGAGGATATTCCTGAGAGTATCAGCATCTACCCTCCTGGAGCCAACGGTTCGGTCGCGCCGATTCGTACCATCAGCGGCGGCAGTTCGGGACTCGCTGTCCCCTCCCAGATGGCTTTCGATAGCCTCAACAATCTCTATGTGAGCGATGGAATTGACGTTCTTGTCTTCGACCCTGCGGCATCGGGTGGTGCCGCGCCCATCCGAAAGATTTCGGGACCGAGTACTGGAATCTCGGATGACTTCGATCTTGCAGTTGATGCAGCCGGCTTGGTCTATGTGGGAAACTTCCCGCCGGATTTTTCGGCTGGCAGCGTTACTGTCTATGCCGCGGGTGCAAGTGGTGACGCAGCGCCTATCCGCACGATAAGTGGCATTGATACGAAATTGGGGGTGCCGAGCGGCGGTATCGCCATAAGTAAGGAACCGGCAGCAACCACACAGGACAACTGGCGGTGGTGTGGCAAGTGCGAAGGCTTGTTCTTCGCTGGCGATACCACCTCGGGCGCCTGCGCCGCCGGCGGCGGGCACAACGATCGAGGAAGCAGCAACTACGTGCTGGCCCTTGCCCCGGCTGCTGGCCAGGACAACTGGCGTTGGTGCCATAAATGTGAGGGCCTGTTCTTCGCTGGCGATACCACTACCGGCGCGTGCCCTGCCGGGGGCGGGCATGATTATCGGGGCAGTGGCGACTATGTTCTGCCCGCCGCCCCAGGAACCGGCCAGGACAACTGGCGCTGGTGCCACAAATGTGAAGGCCTGTTCTTCGCCGGCGATACCACTACCGGCGCATGCCCTGCCGGGGGCGGGCATGATGATAAGGGCAGCGGCAACTACGTCCTTGCTAGTCACTAGTACGACTGTGTTAACAAATGTTCGTTAATTCGCCCGCAGCATGGGCATTTTTCGAAGCAAGCCATCAAGGCTGCGGCAAGTTCCAATCGCAATGTGGCGATGGAATCTGCCACATGACGCTGCTTACGCAGGGGCGCCCCGGGGCCGGAAGGCTTTGGGTAAGAGAGGCATTTCGCGGAGTAGCCGATCGGTTGAAGTTTTTTTTTGCACCGCCAAGCGCTCCGCAATGAGAAAGCCGTAAGCCGCTATGCACAGCGTCGCGTGGTGATGGAAACCGCGCCAACTGCGTCCCTCGAAATGCCCGAGGCCGAGTTCCTGCTTGAGTTCTTGATAGTCGCGCTCGATGCGCCAGCGCAATTTGGCGAGTCGCACGAGTTCCTTGATGGGCGTGTCAGGGGGCAGCGTGCTTAGGAAATACTTGCTCGGCTCGACTTCGCTCTTGGGCCACTCGACGAGCAACCATTGCTCATCGGAGAGTTCTCTTGCCTGTGCTTCGCGTGAGACGCAACGTACCCGTGTAGCCGCAAAACGTGACGACAAGGCGCGGTTTGTGCCTTCCCGCCAGGTGAGGGTGCGAAAGCGTCGAGTTGGCAATTGCATTGCCAACTCTTTCGCCTGCAGCGGCGCCTGGCCTTCCGATTGCAGGCTGACTGTGCCGGTCACCCCGACCACGTAGGTAAAACCCATCGCCGTGAGTTGCTCGCGAAACATCGTGTTCACCCCATAGCCTGCATCGGCCACCACCAACTCCGGCATCCCTTCACACTCGCCCAGGCTCTCCAGCAGTTGCAGGGCGATCGCCGGTTTAGTGGCGAACTCAATCGCCTCGGGCACTTTGCACTGATCGCGCCGTACTGGGTCGTCTGCCCAGCTTTGTGGCAAATACAGTTGGTAGCGCACCGGCAGACTGAATTGCTCGTTGGCCAACGAGATGCTGACCGCCACTTGGCAGTTGTCTTGCTTACCCAATTGCCCACAGTATTGCCGGGCCACCCCTACCGAATGCTTTCCCTTCTTCGGCAACCCGCTGTCGTCGATCAGCAGCGCCTCTGGTTCGCCCACTCGCGCACTGACTTGCTTCAGCGTACGAACGCGCACCGCATCGAGCACTGCTTGATCCGACCACGGCGCGTCGGCGACAAAGTGATGCAGGCGCTGATGTTCCGAACGTACCCGGGTGGGCGCCAGTTGCGCTGCCATCGGTTCCACACTTTTCCGCTTGACCGGTAGCAGCAATCCCGTGCAATAGCCACGAAACGGTTCGACACGATCAGCGTGCCCAAGCGTCTGTGCAATCAATGACACGTACTCTTCAAACCGTTCCGTTGAGATTCCCATCGCCACCCTCACAGGTCACTTGAAGATAAGCGAATAATGCCTTATTTTCTAACACAGTCGTACTAGGGCCGAGCCATCTATTGAGGCTTGTCATTGACGTGCTGCGTGAATCCGCAACTCGTCGGTGACTTCGCCCGGCCCGGTGATATCTGGAACTGCAACGCAAAACCTAACGCCTCTTCGCCGCCATGCTAGATCTGGCGCTTCCCACCTCTATCGATCCGTGTTCCCAATAGCTACCTTATCGCTTCGGCTCGAGCGCCCCGCCGAACGTCAGCTTTACGGACTCGTCGGTGAGCGGCTGCTAATGGCCGATCGGCGCGTTACTGCGTTACAGGACGCGCATCGTGCGCGTCATTGCGGAAGCCCGCGGGCAACGCGCGATGATCGAATCGCTCGATACCACAGGCAGGACCTTCGTGAGCACGGTGAAGTGGGTTAGCCTGCGTGAGCTGGGCAATCAGCTTTTCTGAAGCTGGATCTCTTCGCGGGCGATCGTCGGTCATTCCGGGATGCCTGCGGATCAGATACGTCGACTCTCCAGCTTCGATATGCCCGCCGGTGCCCGGACGTGGCAAACACGTGCTCATCCCATCACACTGGATGCGGAAATTTGCTGCTCGTATACTGGCGCTGACATCGGGAAAGGAACGAGTATGCGGCGCGTGATTGTTCGGCGGTCTCCAGTTCACGGCAAAGGCGTGTTCGCCATGCATGCGCTCGCGGCGGGCGAGCGCGTGCTTGAGTACAAAGGTGAAATCACCTCGTGGCGAAATGCGGTGCGCCGTCACCAACGTGAAGGCGTCGAAGGCCATACTTTCCTGTTCGGTCTGTCCGATGGGTCCGTGATTGACGGCAGTCGCGGCGGCAATAGTGCACGCTGGCTGAATCACGCTTGCGCACCGAACTGCGAGACTATCGAGGACGAGGGACGGATTTTCATCCACACGCTGCGGCCGATCGAGCCGGGCGAAGAACTGTTCATTGAATATCTGCTCGCCACTGACGATCCGCCGGATGAAGACGTTCGGGCGCAGTACGCGTGCCGGTGTGCTGCAAAAGGGTGCCGTCAGTCGATGCTGGCGAACGCGGCGTGATGGGTGCGACGCAGGAGGCGAAGCGAAAGATCGCTGTCTCCAAGAACGACCAAGCCACGAAGTTTCAGAATGACGACTTTGTCCGGATTGGCATGGATGCGGTTTTTTATCTCGATGTGCTAAAACCGGCGTTGCCAGAAGGAGAGACAAGCAACGGACCTCCCGGCGCCGGGTCAAAAAAACAGATGACGCTGGATCTCGACGATGTCTAGTGGCGTCGACGGCAGCGCCTCATCTGCCGAATCAGGAGAGCGGCCCTATGCAGAAGCGGGAATTCACACGAAAGAGGGTAGGGGATGCAAGTCTGACAGAACTGATGGACCGGCTTGAACTGGCGTTGACGGGGATGCCCGCTCGCGCCTCTGTTTTCAGAGCCCTGGCGGATCTCAATACGCGTCTCGACCCGACCGGTCAGAAAGCAGGTGTATCAGGAAGCCGATCTGCGTCCCCGCGACGTCAGCGTCCCAACGGCGTCGAATCTTTGTCACTGTTTTCTTGACCGTAGCCTTTGCCATCAGCTATCGATGGTATGTCTGCTGGGTAGTTTGAGTGACCGTTCGACAGCGTTTGCGACCTCCTTCGTATCCGGCAGCGATCGGCCAGGAGCGGTCCTTCAGAATCGGTTCAGGAACGTCCGTTCATGAGAGGCGAGCCGCCCTTCAAACGGCAATGGAGATCGGCGCACTAAACGAAGTATCTCGAACCTTGGACGCAAGATGGACTGGAGCGGCGAGCAATATTTATTCGCCCAGAATCAACTCGGGATCCTCGTTCTGCGCTTGCACCAAACCATGCGAAAGCAATCTGGCGCAAGTGGGACCGAGCGCAGAAAAACCGACCACTACGTAGCCAAAATTTCCCTCACCGCACTATCGATGAATTTAACGTCGACAGCATTGGCCGCAGGGCCGCCCGCAAAATGCCCCCAAACCGACTCAATAGGCCGCAACTGTGCATTGGGCATCTTCGAAACCTCATACTCACTATCTTCCGGCGGAAAATAGAGATCCGTGCGCCCAGGCATCACAATAGCCTTTGCAGTGATACTGCCCAACGCCCGATCGAAATCTCCCTTATAAAGCGAATTCGCGCAAATATCGCCGTACTGCCAGCTCCACATCATCGACAAAATATTGTTCGCGTCCTTCTTCAAGAAATCGCCCTCCCAGAACTGGGTAATAAAGTCCTCAAGAGAGCCATATCCCATCGCTTCCATGTCGAGCCGTTGACGCAGAAACGCCTGCGAAAATCCCCACCCGGCAAACACACGCGCAGCAGCGCGCATTCCACGCGTCGGCGGCGCGTCGTAGAAACCGTCCTTGAATTCTGGGTCCAACACCAATGGCGCCTTAAGCCCTTCGATAAACACAAAGTTGTGCCGCGAGCACCGCGCCGCCCCGCAGAACGGCAGAATGCGCTCGACCATTTCCGGATACATCGCGGCCCAATGGAACGCCTGCATCGCGCCCATCGACCAGCCAGTAACAAGCCTGAGCGATTCGATGCCGAACTTCTCGGTCACAAGGCGATACTGCATTGCGACGTTATCGTAGAGCGTCACATGCGGAAAGCGGCCACGATCGTAAGGCGGCGGATTGTTGTTTGGCGAACTCGATACGCCATTACCAAACATATTCGGCACGATGATGAAGTACTCCCGCGGATCGAGCCCCATGTGCTCGCCAATCAGCCATTCGTTGTCGAGATGGCTGCCGCTGTAAAACGTCGGATAGACAATCGCGTTGTCGCGCGCTGCATTCAGCCGGCCATACGTCTTGTAGCTGAGCAACATGTTTGGCAACGTTGCGCCGGACTGTAGTACGACGCGGCCGAGATCATAAGTTTCGAAGTCTGTCACTTGAGCCTCATATTTGATTAACGACGACGTTAAGGAATTTTCGGGTGCGCTCGTGAGTCGGGTTGTCGATGACCTGCTGCGGCGTCCCTTGCTCCACAACTTCGCCACCGTCCATGAACACGACGCGGTCGGCGACATCGCGGGCAAAGCGGATTTCGTGCGTGACCACGACCATCGTCATGCCGGCATCGGCCAGCCCGCGCATCACGCCAAGCACTTCACCGACGAGTTCTGGATCGAGCGCCGAAGTCGGTTCGTCGAAGAGCATCAACTTGGGCTTGATCGCGAGCGCGCGCGCCATCGCCACGCGCTGCTGCTGCCCGCCCGATAACCGATGCGGCAGAAAATCCGCATGCGCGGCGAGGCCCACGCTTTTCAACAGCTCCCGGCCGAGCGCTTCCGCTTCGGCGCGCGGCACGTCATAGACCTGCCGCTGTGCTTCAACGATATTGTCCAGCGCACTCAAATGACTGAAGAGATTGAAATGCTGGAACACCATGCCCACGCGCGCGTCGGCGCGTGCACGTGCGAGGTTGTGCAGGGGCCGCACCGTGCCGCCGCCACCCGGTACTTCGCGATAACCCACATACTGCGAATCGACCTTGATCGTTCCCCAGTCAAGCGGCTCGAGATGGTTAATGAGCTTGAGCAGTGTGCTTTTACCGGAACCGCTCGGGCCGAGGATGACGACCACTTCACCATACTCGATCGACAGGTCGACTCCGCGCAAAATCTCGCGCTTGCCATACGACTTCCAGATGTTCCTGCACGCGACAAACGGTTCATCGCGCTGTCGAGCCGTGCGACTTTCGGCAGGCAGCAGCGTACCGATCCATGCGTGAGCGTTCGCCTCCGGCTCTTTGGCTGCGAACGGCAAAACAATCGGTGCGTCGAGCGGTTTCACATCACGCGTCGATGCGCGCAGTCCGAACCACGAGAACGTGATCTTTCGGTCGCGCTCGTGATCGAAGATGCGTTCGAGCCACACCTGAAGCAATGAAATCCCGCTCGTCAGGAACAGATAAATCACCGCCGCCGCGCCGAAAACGGTAAAGAACTTGAAGTTCTGCCCGACGACCTGTTGCGAGCGAAACGTTAGCTCGTTGACGAAGATCACCGACGCGATCGACGTTAGCTTCAACATGCCGATGGTGTCGTTGGCGAGACCCGGGATCACCGCGCGCATCGATTGCGGCAGGATAATGCGGCGTAACGTCAGCAACGGTCCCATGCCGAGTGCGGCGGCTGCGGTCGATTGCGAACGGTTCACCGACAAGATCCCAGCACGAAACAGTTCAGCGCTGAACGCCGCCTCGTTCAATGCAAAGCCGATAACCGCAGTCGTGACTTCATCGAAACGCAAACCGATCAGCGGCAACGCGTCGAAGATGAACACGAGCTGCAGCAGCTGCGGTGTGCCGCGCACGAACCAGACATAACCCCACGCCGCTGAGTTCAAGGCCTTGAACCGCGACAGCCGCATCAGCGCAAGACCGAGCCCGAGCACTAGCCCGATTGACATCGCGATCAGCGTGATCTTCACCGCGATCCACGCGCCGCCGAGCAGAAACGGCGAGCCGACATAACCGGCCAGCTCCTTGAAACCGTCGAGCACCTGAACCCCATCGAGACCGGCGGCCATCGCCGGCTGCAATACGAACATGGCAACCATACCGAGGGCGCCGACGATCTTGTGTTTGATACGCAATGCCTTCATTTCCGAACCTGATCTATGACGCTACCGGCACACGACGCTGTGTGCCGCGCAGGCAGCCTTTATTGAGTAAGCAGTGTGGTAGGCGTTTCCAGCGACGGATCTACGCCGTACTGCTGAAAGGTCTTCTTCTGCGTCTGATTGGCCTGCATGATCTTGAGTCCATCGGACACGGCGGCGACCATATCGGCGTTGCCTTTTTTCACGCCCACGCCGATCTTCATGCCGCTCGTCACCATGAAGCCGCGCGTGTAGAGCTGTGGGTTCTGTTTCGCGAGACCGTCGACGAGCGCCAGGTCGTACATCATGACATCGGCGCGATGGCTTGAGACGAGGCGCGCGCCTGACGCGATATCGGCGGACGTCATGATGGTCACATCAGGCTTGCCTTGGGCTTTGCATTTGGCGGCTTGCGCTTGCGCCATCGTCAGTTCGACGGTGCCGATCCCTGCCGTGACGGTGAGGCCGCAGAGCCTGGAGATGTCATCGATCTTCTTGGGGTTGCCAGCCGCCACCAGACCGCCCGTGCCGGCCTGCATATATGTGACGAAGGTCGTTTCCTTCGCGCGTTCCGGCGTGTAGTACAGCAAGTCCCACATCACATCGATCTGTCCGGCACGCAGAGCGGGCAGCAGCCCCGGCCAGCCGGCAGTGAAGAATTCCGTCTTCACGCCAGCGCAGTCAAACACGGCCCGGGCCATGTCGGCATCGGCGCCGATGATCTTGTTGAAATCCTTGCTGTCACGAAACGCATACGGCGGCGACTCGGGGTCCACGCCGATCTTGATGGTCTTACCCGCAAGCGATGGATATTTCTGGGCCACCTTGGACGGTTCGCACGATTGCGCTGACGCGCCTTGTGCGAGGAGAAGGCCGGTGAGAGCGCATAACAGTAGCTTGACTGCCTTTGACATGAACATGGCAAATCCTATTGAGGTTGAACGAAATACGGGCGGAAGAGGCGGTATGGCGAAGTGAGAATGAAGTGATCTAATGGCCGAGGAAGTCCATGTGGCTTGCAATCGAACCCGGCGTAGTGACGCAGATCCGGCCTTCGTCGCGCGCGCGGGCAATATGTTCGAGCGCCCGCCGCAAGTGACACAAACGATGCGGCTGTCCCATCAGGTACGCATGCAACGCAATGCCCATCACCAGCGGCTCTCGCGCGGATTGCCGCAGCATTTCCTCGAAGTGATCAATCACTAGATCGGCGAACGACTTTGCGTCCATTTGGCGCGCAAGAATCATCGGGATATCGTTGACTTCTTCCGGATACGGAATCGCCCACAGCGGCTGACCGTTGCGCGTAAGCACGCGCGTGGGCTGATCGTCGTGACACCAGTTGAGCGTGTACTGGTAACCCGCTTCGGCCACCAGATCGCTGGTGACATGACTCTCCGAGAGCCACGGCGATAACCAGCCCGCTGGCTGCTGCGCGCTCTCGGCCGCGATCCGCTCGCGACATGCCACGATCAGCGCGCGTTCGTGGTCTTCTGTCAGCGTTCCTTGCCGTTCCGAATTCGTATGGCCGTGCGCGACGAGTTCATCGCCACGCTGAGCGAACGCGGCGACCAGCTCAGAGCAGTGATCGTAGAGCGCCGTGTTGATGATGGCCGCGGCCGGCAGCGCGAGTTCATCGAAGAGATCGAGGCAACGCCATGCGCCCACGCGCAATGCGTACTCACGCCACGCGTGATTTAGCACATCGGGTTCGGGCATCACCGGACCGATAGTCGGCCCCAGTCCTTCGCCAAACGCAAAGTGCTCGATGTTGAAGCCGATATAGACCGCTAGCCGGGAACCGTCAGGCCAACGATAAACAGGGCGGCCGTTGATCGGCGAATATTGAAAGCGCCCGTGGCCGGGCAACGCGCGATATGCGGGAGAATCCATGGTCCAATGAGTCCTGTCGAACGGCGCGTACGCCTGTGTTCACGTCAGAACCCATGGTAGGGAAGCCAAAATAGCCGCATCGAGCTTGCTGCGAACAAACTCTTGTACGCACGCGTATTGAAGGTCTCCACTCGCTACTTCACGCGGTGAAGAGCGACTTCCGGATGATCGCGTGCACCCCCCAGTTACCGTCTACCACCTGCGTCACGCCGAAGTCGACTGCGACCGAGATCAGCGAGATCGCCTCATCTTCTGAAAGGGCTTTGGTCGTCATCAGGAAGCGCCGTGTTTTGATGAACGCGTCGCGCATTGCGAGATCGAGAGTGGATTTTTCGTACACAGCGCTTTGCGCGCTCGTGCCGAACTCGGCCAGATAGTTCGGATAGCTGAAGCCGTGAAGAACCCATTCGTCGGCGGTTTCGACTAGCGGATAGGTGAGGTCCGCAAACACCTGCCTGCCAAGCGTCTCTTTCTTGTGAAGCACCAGTTGGAAGTCGCCAGTGAGCGAACACTCGATCGCGGTGCCGCACAGTTCTGAGTCTCCTTGCGATGCATGCGGGTCGCCAATGGAGAGCAGCGCGCCGGGCACCCCGACCGGCAAGAACACACTTGCTCCGCGCGTTACACGCCAGTTGTCGAGATTTCCGCCGAAGGTGGACGGCGGAATCGAATCGATCAGACCATCCTGCTGCGGCGCGACGGTGATCACGCCGAAGTGCGGACGCACCGGAATCTGGACGTTCTTCAGGATGTCGTGATTCTCGACTACCGTCGAATGATCGACTGGCACGCCAGGATAATCGATCGTCGGGTGCATCACGCCAAAGGGATCGCGCTGAGGTGTCCAGCGGAAGTTATAGACGGCGCGCGCGCAGGCGGTTTCGCCTGCGGTGGCGTCGGCATCAAGTTCATAGATGGTGACGACCTCGCGCGGTTTCGGCTCGGTCAATAACTCGCGATAGTGGAAGCCCCACCACGCCGCGGCATTGCTGCCGAACGCGCGGCCGGCGAATTTCGGATTGGCGCAACGGCGCGGGTGAATGTCGAGGATGCGCACTTCCAGCACATCGCCGGGTTCCGCGTCGTGCACGGCAATCGGTCCGGTACAGATATGCACGCCGAAGCCTTCTCCCGCGCCACGTCCATAGATGGACGCGTCCATTGGGCCCGCGCCGCGGCGGTTGACGTTCTTGCGCCCGGCGGTCCAGTGGAACACGCTTTCAGCGCCCGGATCTCCCTGCACCATGCGCTCCCAATCATCCGCCGCGTGTTGCGTGAGTGTTTCGATAGTTACCGTGTCGCCGCTGTTCAGTTCGAGCACGGGCTTGAGATCGTGACTGAAATAACCCCAGTGAATCGTGTTGGCCGTCGCGCGCAACAGATGATGACGCGGCTTGCCGGACTCACGCGGCGGTGGTGCCGAAGGCGCTTCAAGCTGGTCTGCAGAGGCGGCCTCGTCCGCAACTTCATGAACCGCACCCCGCTCGGCGAGCTGTGCATGCACGAGCAAAGTCCCGGCATTGACAGGCAAGCCGCGTGAGATTCGCCTCACGAGATGGCGCGCTAATTCAAGACTCGCTTCATGCCGGAAAGTGCGCGGCGACGCGCCATATTGCTCGCGAAACGCGCGGCTGAAATACGCGGGATCGTTGAAACCCCAGCGGAAGCAGACATCGGCAATCGAAAGCTTTTCATACAGCGGATTGACCAGATCCGCGCGGCAGCGCTCCAGCCTGCGTGAGCGCAAGTAGGTGGAGAAATTCTGTCCAACCGCTTCAAACAGCTTCTGCAGATAACGCGGCGAGACGCGCTCTTCTTTCGCTATCGATGTCAGCCCGAAATCGGGGTCAGCGAGATTGCCTTCGATGGTTCGACATACGCGCGAAAAGAGCGCGGCCTGAGATGGCGTGAGGCCACTGAAGCTGCCTTCCTTGTCGTGACCAGCGAGACTCGCGACCAGGAACTCCGCGAGCGCGAGTTCGAGGGGACGCAGCTCGTCGAGTGACAACGTCTCCACGCTTTCATTAATCGAGCGTAGAAAGCCGGAAAACACGTGACCGATACCGGCGTCTCCGGGCAAACGCCCGGCACGCAGTGAGAACGGTGTAAGAAGGCGTGCGTTGATGGCAGCGCGGGGTACGCGGATCAAGAACGCACGGAAGTCGGTGGTGAACGACAGGAGCGCTTCCTCGCGCGACGACGCATAAACAATATCGCCTGTAGCAACCCCCGCGCGCACACCGTCGGCGACGAGCGTCACGCCGCCGTCGAGATTCAGCACGACAACGAGACTGTCGGCGCCGTCGACCTTGAGCTCGATGGTTTGCGCGAACGCGGTCAGCGCGATCAGCTCAAAGCCGTTGCTCGACCTACGCGACTTGATGGTTCCATGCAAGTGGCGCGCGGCTGCTTGAGACGCGCCGCAGTGCAGGCCAAGACGGTCGAGCGCCTCGTTCCATGCTCGCAGGCGATCTACTTCGGCGTACGACTCGGTGGTGAAACGCTGTAAGTCCAACCCAGGCTCCCGGACCCTGACAAACGTCAGTCGAGTGATTCAAAGGCAATGTCCGTGCCATCGATAACAACGCCGTTAGCGCTGCGGCGCTGCGCTAGAACGGTGCGTAGACGCACCGCTACCGCGCTGCGCTACAATCGTGCGCGGACGCACCGTTGTAGCGCACACGCACAACTCACGCGCGAGGTTTTTTCTTCGGAGGAAAAATGCTGCGGGGGATCTTGCAGTGAATGCCCTGACGTCCATCGACGACTTGGGTCACGGAGAAATCCGCGGCGACGCTCATCAGCGAATACGCGTCGTCGCGCGACAGGCCTTGCTGCTCGGTGAGCAGTAACAACATATCGCGTGAAGCGTTTTTGGTCGCGATGTCGAGGTCTTCATCGAAGCCATGGACGATCCAGTAGTCCGGCGTTTCCAGCAGCGGTGAGGGAAATGTGAAGTCGCGCCGCAGCACGATCTGGAACATCACATTGAGCGACGCCTCGATCGCGGTGCCGCTGATCTCGCCATCGCCTTGCGATATATGCGGGTCGCCGATCGAGAACAACCCGCCGTCCACGGCGACTGGGTAATACATGGTGGAGCCCGCGCCGATGCGCCAGTTATCGATATTGCCGCCATGCGCGCCCGGCGGCACGGTGCTCACGCGGCCCGCCACATCAGGCGCGACGCCTGCCGTGCCCAGATGGGGGCGCACCGGCACGCGAATGCCTTCGAGCGCGAGTTCGCGGCAGCAGTCGCGAATCTCCGAGCGCTTGCCCGGCACGAGATATTTGCCGGGATAATCATACGCATACAGCGCGTGAGCCGTGTTCGATGCCTGATCGAGTTCGTAGATAGTGACGCGTTCCTTCTCGAAGTCGGTGAACAGATGGCCCCAGTGCGCCGCGAGATTCGAGCCGTAGTTGAAGCGCGGAATCATTTGCAGATAGCGCACCTCAAGCAGGTCGCCGGGCTTCGCGTCCTTCACGAAGATCGGTCCGGTCATCAGATGGACGCCGGGTTGACGATCGGATTCGGGAATCGTGTCGTAGAGCGCGCGCACCTTGTCATCCATCATGAGCTCGGGGGCGTCGCCTGCATGATGCGTGATCGCTTCGGCGCGAACGAAGTCGCCGCTCTCGACAATCAGTGCGGGCGCTAGCGCCGCGTCAAAATATCCCCAGTGAACATTTTTCTGGATGGCAGGCAGGTCGTGAAGCATGCTTTCTAAAGCTCCGTAAGAGTGTGCGATCGGTGCAACGCGACCGATGACAGATCGTACGGGCGACAGAATAGATACACTTGGGTGACTGCGTACAAAAGCTTGTGCGTGGACGAATCTGGTTGCAGTGTCACCCGGCTTACGAGCGTCTCAAGCCACAAGACAGGCCTTCGTTCGCCTCTCAGTTGATCTCTCTGACAGTAGGGAAACGAGCAGTCGGCATTTGTGAACGTCCGGTTTGCGGCACGCCGCAGACGCTCGCCACGGTGGCTCGACAGACTGTTCAGGGTCGTTCGCGGCAATAGAAAACCTTTCCCAGCGCAGTCTTCAGCTCCGAGCAATGACTATCGTGCAGGCGACGCTGTACGCCGCAGTCCATACAGGATCTACGCGACGCGCAAAAACGTTCGATCTGCTCGACAACGAACTCCTGCTGCACACAATTGAGCAATGACTTGCCTTCGGCGAGTGACAGTCCCACGTCTCCGGGTGTCTGGTCTTCGATAGGCCTGTGAAACCGCATGACCTCAACCCGCTTCACCACACTTGAATCGTGCTTGCCTCGCTGTCTTAACGAAAAATCGGCGAATCCGAGGTGCCACATGCTACGTGTCGCCAAGACGTCATTAAAGTCCCGCGTCGCAGGGTTCGCGAGGCTCGCATCTCTAGCGATCGCATCGGCTGCGATGATTGTCGCGCCGGGGCGTGCTGAGGACGCGCCGACACCGGCGGGCCATCCAGAGCCGGGAGATCAGTCACCCGTCGCGATCACACAGGTATCGAGTCTGCCTGTCGAGCGCCAGATAGTCTGGCTAAGCCACGCCGCCCGAAGCGGTGAGCTCGAACGATTGGACGACGCGCAACTGATCGAACTCTTTCGAACGCTCGCGCCCGACACGCTTTCTCGCTACGTGCAGACGGGAAGTGCGCGCTACCGGGAATACGAGTTCCAGACGTTCGGCCAACAGCGCGTGAAAGGCAGGTGGCAGACGAAGCCGGCTCACATGCTGGTCCGCTATCGTCAGGAGCCGCGACAAGTCTACGTTAAGTGGCTGGCTGACGGCAGGAATGCTGGGCAGGAAATGATTTATGACGAGAAGAAAGATCCGGACCAGCTTTACGCGCATCTGGGTGGGATCCTCAACCTCGCGTCCTTCTGGGTACCAATCGATGGCGCTCGCGTCAAGGCACAGTCGAACCACACCGTGCGTGAACTGGGCATAGACTATTTCACGGATCTGTTTCTGGCTGAGCTGAAGAAGTATCGCGCGGCTGGCGTCGAGAAGCCCTCGAAGATCGAGGTGCTGAACGATCATGGTGCGCGCGTAGTAGCGTTCACGTGGGAAACACCTACCGGACAGCCCGACTTCTATGCAAAGAAGGAGCGGCTCGGCCTCGACTTGCGGCAACCTTTTTTTCGCACGAGCGAAGCGTGGGACAACGATCTCGAACTCTTCGAGAAGTTTTCGTTCACGGATGTGACGCTGAAACGTTTCGACGATTCGGTATTCGATCCAAAGAATCCGGAGTACAGGTTCTGACGCGGCGCCGCTATCGGCCAGTGCGACGGCGGGAGAGCGGCTCGAACGCTTCCTGGCCGGCGAGCCGTATCGACTGGTGCAAAAGAAGCGAGATTAACCGAGAACATTCCATCGTATTCAAACATCAGGGTGTTACTCACCCAATCTGAACGGAACTTGCGATCAACAAGCAGGAACTCATCGATGCAGTATCGGCCATCAGCGGCGACAACAAATCGGCCACCGCACAGGTCATCGACGCCTTCACCGAGATCGTTGGCTACGCGTTGGCGAAAGGAGATACGGGGAACTTAAGGCAGTGCGCGGTCCGTGCATCAAGCGACCGTGGCCCGCAGGATAAGAGTGCGCGTCAGACAAAAAACGGCAAAAGCCGGCTTTAAGAGTCCTGGTACCATCCGGAGGCAGCTAGAGCCGTTCTGATGTGACGAACGCTCCTTTGCCGTGGAAGGCACGACTTCTCCACTTTGGCATATGCTTATCAGCGAAGGGCGAGAGTCGTTCATCACGTCAGAGCCAGTCGGACGACCACACGGAATTGAACAGGAATTCGCGCGTGAGGATCGGGCGCGAGATGCAGCGCGCGCTCCTGCCAGCAAGTTGCTTAAACAGTGTGAGTTCTGAATTGCCGCGTCGCCCCCTCCGAACCTCGACAACCGGCGAAGCGTCGAAAACGGCGATGGAGACAACCATGTGGACTTGCCGAAACTGCGATGCGCGGTTCGCCTTCGATGAGGTCGAGCCCCAAATCGACGAGGAAGGATTTTTTTTCATCTGTCCTGGCCGCGACTATCGGAACAGGTTGGTGGACATAGGTCGAGACGCAGCGGGGCGTCCGCAGCTTGTCCAGCGCGACAACGAGTAGAGCACCCTTTCGGGGACGACCATGAAGTTCGACTACAAAGAGTTCCACATCGACGCGTCGCCTCTCGATGAAGGCGGCCATTACTACGCCCGCGCAAAGATCTACTGGCGTGCCTCGGCGGGTGGAGATGCCGTCGAAGTGAAGTATTCGGGTCACCTCGGCGACTATCCCTCCGACGCGGGCGCTATCGAGGCGGCGCAGCGCTGGGCGATCCAGTGGTGCGACGCCCATGGCGCCTAGCCAGCGAGTTACGATCCCTCGAAAATCACGGTGGAGGCGGATATGGCCTACGAACTCACGCCGGGCAAGGCGCCCGGTACTCGTCAGCGGCGACGTGCATTTCTGGCTCACCATAGACGGTCGCATACAGCACTACGTTGTATCGCATGAAGCGCTTGAAGACCATTTTGGCGACACACACGGGGCCGCAGGTGATGGGATTGCCGCCTTTAATCGCGGACGCGAAACCATTTGCAACGTCGCCGCAGCAAAGCTGGGAAGCGCATCGGTGATGGATTCGGGTGAATTCATAGTGGTGGGGACGTTTGACTTCTGAATCGATCCTGTGCGCCGCCGAAACCCGATTACCCACCCCCGCCGATTGACATCCCATCGATAGCCACGTGCGGCGTTAGGGCTGTCCCACAGACGAATATAGTTGCCGCAGCAGGTGAAGGTGGGCCCAGACTCGCAGCCTTCCGCGGTCGCGTCCGCCTCGCTGATCTCCTGCAGTCGTTCGACGCGTACGACAGTCACCTCGAGGGCGATGCGTGAGGCCCAGCGCGGCACGTGGATCGACGGCGTCCAGCCGCCGCTTTCTTTCGCATCCAGTTCGAGGTATAGGGCCGGCGAAATTTCGAATTGCTCGCGCCCATCGTCGGCCTGATAGGCAACTCCTGCGTAACGGCGCGCTCCGTCCCGGCTCTCCTCGTAGCCGATCCGGTTGACTTCGTGCGCCTCGCGCACCCACAGCTTCTGACCTTCGGCATACGGACAGCAGGCAGCCTTCTGGTCGCGCGACTGCGCGTCCGGGACGCCGGTGGATTTGATGATGGGCCGCATCTTCGTCTTGCGGCCGTCGAGCAGCGTGCACCATTGAGCCGCTGAAAAGGATAGGGCGTTCCTTCATGCCACGATCCTCCAGTCCACTTTCCGGGATGCGCCATGGCTTTCAAGGAAACAAAAGGCAACAAAACTGTCGAGGCATGTGTGATACCGGCTCCCGGTGGCATGTTCAAGGGATACATCCGTGTCACGACGATGCGCGGCAATCATGTCATCGGGCAGACCATTGGGCGAGGCTGCGGGCGCCCGATGCCGACGGCCGAGGCAGCACTGGAGCTTGCCGAGTCTGAAGCGAGGCGGGTTACCGCTCTTTGAATGGATCTCTGGATTCAGCCTTGCGCGGCGTGCGCTGACCTTTACGGCCAGCCGGCCGCCACAAACCCGCACGACGAGCTGATGCTCAATGGCGCCGGCGACGTGAAGGATGCGCGCATTGAGAGCACTACACCTGCGTGCGCTGCTGCGGCGCATTTGTGCATTCTCGGCGGGCCGCTGGCGCGACAGATCTGGATGCTCGTGAACGCGGGGCAGCACTGATTCACCTGCGCCGGAGAGCCGGGTTACGGATAGTTCCTTCATGCTAGGATTCCTCGAAAACTCCGAGAGAAACCTTCATGGCCAGCCACAATTTCTCGTACAACGAAGTCAACTACAGCGTTTACGTGACCCAACAAAAGGATGGAAGGTGGGACTGGGCATACACGTTGACCAAGCCGCCCATCTACTGGAAAAACCCAGAGGCGCCTGCGGGAACTCCGGAGCAGGCGATCGAAGAGGCTCGCGTCGACGCGGAGCGCCGCATCGACGCGATGAAATAAGCCGTCGAAAATGGCCCGTACCATCGGGCACGGCTTCAATTCGGCCGCCTCTGCGGCTCGTCTCGCGTTGCCGGTCATACTAATTTCTTCGGACTTCATCATGGAGGCGACCATGGCATCTCACCTGTTTCATGAGTTCAGTGAAGACGAACGAGAGGACGCGGAATCGATTGCTGCAAGCCATGGCTTTGACATCGTTGAGTTCGACATCTGCGACGAAGATCAATATCCCGCCGGCGGCGCAGTCGGCCCGATTCGTCGGCAAGTCACGGTTACTCGACGAAGCAACGGCAAGGTTGGCATTTACGATGCCGGTAATGGCACCGCGTGGCATGCCGGTTTTGAGCGTAACCTGGCGGCCGGAGAATTCGGTGACAGTTCGGTTTAGCGCGACCGCGTTATCCTTGGTGACGCTCCAGTAGGACGCGGACAGAGGCGTCGCGACGGCATTGTCACGGTAACTGGATGTGCAGGTAGAGTCAGACGATGAAGAACCCGAAGCCGCTCTATCACCGCCATCGCTTTCCGCGCACCGTCATCAGCTGGGCAGTGCGCTGGTGGAGGCCTTCCATGTTCACAAGCGTTCGCACCGGATTCCTCCTGCTCAGCAGTGGCAGCAGCCGACGTTTACCCGCACACTGTCCCAACGGGCATGGGCATCTAAAAAAAATACTTGTCCCACATATTGATCGTTGGCCAGAGACAGCATAAAGTGAGTTCCTCTGCGTGCGGCACGCACCCAGTCGGCACAGACGTCTCGCATCCGTGATCGAAGGGAGATCCGGCTCGCAGCGGGACGGCAACAGATCAGGTTCCCAGCGAATGCAGCCCCTATAAGCCAGGAGACGAAGATGCTGAGTCCACATGAATTCGCAACCCTGATGCTGCTCAAGGACGCTCCAGACCCAATCGACCTGGACCGTGCGGATCTCGAAGCCCTTCTGGAACGCCAACTCGTCACGCTGGAACAGCTCGCTCACGGGCAACAGCGACCTCTCATCACCATCAATGGTTACTCGGTTCTCAAGGCGGCTGCGCGAGTCCGGTAAGTGGCACTTGCGTCAAACGCTGTTTCGCGCGAATCGAGACCACGTTGAGCGGCGCATCGAAGTCCGGCAGGCAAGCCGGCTGGCGGGCATCGAGCGCCGCGAAAACATGAAGGTCGCCTGCCAGGGTAAATGAGCCACGTCGTCGAGAAGGAAATGGCCGGCCCGAACGCCGCCGGGCCCGGTGATCCGGATATCCGGGCGCCGGACTGACGGATCATTCCAGCAGTTGTTGATGTTCGTTAATTGCTAGCCATGTTCACAGCATTTGCGAGCGAAAGAAGGGCTGCGTCTCGTGCCCAATAAGGCTCACCGGCTACAACGTGCGTGTGGAGTCAAAATATGTCGAGTTAACACTGGTTTTAGCGGTCGCGTGTTTACCGCAGAATGCTCCTTCGGCATGAAATCCCAATACATGGGCTGCTGCGCGGGCAAGCGACCGCAGCGAAGTCGTGCCGTTGCAGTGACGCGCCACAAACACTTCGGCGTGGACGAAGAAACGTGATGGAGACAACGCAATGACGGCGGCCGTTTCGACGTTACATCGAGGTTACCGACTTATCGCAAGAGCATGTCCCGCACACAGTGGACTGCATGCCGCAGACCTTGTTATCGAGAAGCCCGGCCGTGCGCCGGAGACGTTCGCTGCTCTGGACTACTTCTTTGACGACGAGCAGGCGTTGAGGTATGCGACCCGCTGGGGACGTATCTGGGTCGACCTGCATGCCTGAGGTCTGCGTCACGCGTCAGCGCCGTGATACGCAGGGGCAAACAACGGAGAATCGAATGCGCGATGTGCCACATATCGAACCGTCGTCCTACATCCATACCGAACAAAGGCTCAGGTTTCTCGCGCGCGACGCCCAGAATCCCTGCGCCGCCATCGTCTACTGGTTAGGAGCGACCGAGCCGTCGCGCGAGTCCAGCTTTTTCGATGCCATGCAAAAATTCGGCGCGCTGATGCAACTGGTTCTGCCTGACGAGCGTCCAGGCGTCTTCGTAAAACGCGATGCCGTTCAGAGCGTTACGGATTTTGGAACCGTGAAGCGACTCGTTTTCAGGGACGGCTCCGCTCTGGATGTTCGATATGCCGGGCCGTGTAGCGACCTGTGCGACGAGTGAACCGCGCAGCCATGCCTGCAGTTTGTCCCGAGACAGTCCGCCGCGGTCACGCGCTGGCGCCGGCCTGCGTAGCCCTGGACGTAACGAGCCGTGAGTGTTGCTGCTGACGACGCATCCCGGCGCACCCGCGAAGGGTACTAGCGCACTATCGAGCGGTCCGACCCGGCGTTTTACCGGGATTGACCCGCGTAGCACAGCAGACTACAACTTCACTGCCGAAGCCCCGGATAGCGGTCAGGCACCGCGATTGAGCCAGGGCACTCGCGGCATCTGTTGCAATCGATGTACGGCTCACGCGCACCGGATTAAGCGCGCTCGTCAAATTGTACGGAGCGGATGATGGCAACTGGAACAGTGAAGTGGTTTAACGACTCGAAGGGTTTTGGATTCATCACCCCGGACGACGGCTGAGAAGACCTGTTTGCCCACTTCTCGGAAATCAGCGCAGCAGGTTTCAAGACCTTGCAGGAGAATCAGAAGGTCAGCTTCGACGTGAAGACGGGTCCAAAGGGCAAGCAGGCCACAAATATCAAACCGGTCTAGGGAAAAGTCTGCATCGTTGAATCGCACGATGCCCGGTCCGCCTGGCGTCGTACTTTCAAGGCGGAGTCGTGCGAGCGCGCCTGGTGAAAGAGTGGCGTCCCGGCACCAAGCGTCGAAATCCGGCATCAAACACGAAGCCCAGCACCAGCCTGAGGAGCTGCACGCAAATGCCAATCGCTTTGATGCGTTCGCCGGACTGGGTATTTATGCTCGCGCGTCGGCTCTTCCGCGTTCCGCCGTCGAAAAGGTATGCCGAGCGACAACATGCGTAGCTGTTCGTGAATAATCTACTGGAGAGACTGCAATGGACAACGTTTCGCGGGAAGAGAAGATTCGTGTGCGGGCGTATGAGCTCTGGGAAAAAGACGGCGGACCCGAGGGACGCGCCGACGAGTATTGGGAGCAGGCCCAGGCCCAGATAGACGAAGAAGAATCCGCGGCCGACGGGAGCGGAACTGACCCAAAGAGCCGGCTGCCCAAGTGAGGGAAGCCGGACGCTGAGGAGGAGCCCCGCCGTCGACCGCCCAGCGGAGCCATAACTCTTGCAGGCGAACCGTTCGGCGGCGTGATGCACGAGGCGCGTCCTGCCGTTGTCGCTGCGCGCCGACCCGATGACGTGCCGGACGCTATCCGGTTTCTTCACGCTACCGCGTAACGCTCCTGACCGGAATTCGACCTTGCAAATTACACAGGACGCTCCTGCAACAGCACCGCTGTCAGTAGGCCTTCTTCATGCCGCCGCTACCGGAAGCAGGTGCATCCATTCCTCCCTTCTTCTGCATCTTGGGGTTATCGTACTTGTGCGACGTGAAAGTCGCGTAGTTCGTTGTTTCACCGCCGATGTTGGGCGGTAGGAAACCGGGCGTTCCGTCGCCCGTAGTCTATCGGTGCATGCGGGACTGGCAACGGCCTCGTGTGGAGCCGCCGAGACAATGTAGCCCGGCGCAAGCCACGCTGAAGTCGTGAGACCGAAGTGCCTCTGCGAGTGTCGATGCGGAGGGGGCGCTAGACTGGATGGCAAGGTTAAGGAATCTGAATCGCCGATAAACATCGTCATTACCAAAAGGCCAAAGACACTGACAGGCCTTACCCAAAACGGGAATGTAGCAGGTCTGCTCCTTAAGTACTGGGGCAGCACGGACAAAATGCTACCGGTGAAAAGGCGGAACCTAAACCATTCATGCGAACGACGCGGAACACGGAAAACCCGTATCGCTGCCCAAGCGGGCAAGCTGACCGTGAGGAACGCTGTTGGCGGTGCGGGCATGGGAGTGCGGAAAAAGCGAAGGCTGGGCTGTAATGGTCCGGATAGGGGTTGAGACATTACCTCACGCGAAAGCGGGCAGACTTCCGCATGGTCTTTCATCACGAGACAGCTTGAATAACCTTTCAAGGAGGAAAAGCAGATGACTGTGCAGCAACTTGGCGCGGGTGCGTCCTCCGATCACGCGACACACTGGCACGGTATCGATTGGGCCGGGTGTCATCGCGAGGTCCGAAGGCTGCAGGCACGCATCGTGAAGGCCAAACAGGCTGGCAAACACAGCAAGGTGAAAGCCCTGCAATGGTTGCTGACCCACTCGTTCAGCGGCAAGGCACTCGCCGTCAAACGGGTGACTGAGAATCGTGGCAAACGGACGCCCGGTGTGGACCGCATCACGTGGTCCACACCGACGTCCAAGTTCCAGGCAGTGTCGTCACTCAAACGGCGCGGTTATCGGCCGCGCCCGCTGAGGCGGATCTATATCCCGAAGGCCAACGGGAAACAGCGGCCCTTGGGAATTCCCTGCATGATCGACAGGGCGTGGCAGGCGCTGTACTTGCTCGCTCTGGAGCCTATCGCGGAGACCACGGCAGACCCGAATTCGTATGGATTCAGGACTGCCCGGTCTACCGCAGATGCGATCGAACAGTGCTTCCGGGCACTCGCACGATCCGATAGTGCACGATGGATTCTTGAGGCTGACATCCGTAGCTGCTTCGACGAACTCTCGCATGACTGGCTGATCGCCCACATCCCCATGGACAAAGCGATACTGCAAAAGTGGTTAAAGGCTGGCTACCTTTACAACTGTGTCATTCACCCAACGGAGGCAGGTGCCCCGCAAGGCGGTATCGTTTCACCAACGTTGATGAACATGACTCTCGACGGGCTGGAGCAGACGTTGCGTACGAAGTTCTGTCCCGGTGGCCGTAATCTGTCGAAGGTCAACATCGTTCGTTATGCAGATGACTTTATCGTTACTGGTGCAACGCGTGAAGTGCTGGCAAATGAAGTTCGTCCAGTGGTCGAGCAGTTTCTGGCGGAACGTGGTCTGTCTCTGTCGCCAGAGAAGACCCGGATCACGCATATCGACGATGGGTTCGATTTCCTCGGCATAAGCGTGCGCAAGTACGCTGGCAAGCTGTTGACAAAGCCTGCCAGCGAGAACGTCCGTGCGTTTCTGCGCAGGGTTCGGGAGATCGTGAAAGGCAACAAGGCGCTGCGCCACGATGCGCTGATTCGTTTGCTCAACCCGCTGTTGCGTGGATGGGCGAATTATTTTCGGCACGTTGTCGCAAAGCAGACCTTCGCAAAGGTCAGTCATGAAATCTGGCGGTGTCTGTGGCGCTGGGCAAAGCGTCGGCATCCAAACAAAAGCGCTCGCTGGATCAAGCAGAAGTATTTCCGGGTCGTCGCCTCGCGTCACTGGGTCTTCGGCACGGAAACCGGCAAAACGCTCAGTACAGGAAAGCCGGAACTCCTGACGCTATATGACATCGCCAGCACGCCGATCCGGCGGCACCGGAAGATCAAGGCTGCCGCCAATCCGTTCGACCCGCAGTGGGACAGTTATTTCGAAGAGCGGCTCGGCTTCGCGATGCTGGATTCGCTCAAGGGCCGGATGCGGCTGATCCGGCTGTGGCTGAACCAGGAGCGGACGTGTCCGGTCTGCCGCCAGATGATCACGAAGTCCAGTGGGTGGCGTCTCTTCCATCTGGAACGCGTGATTGACGGCGGTACGGATGCGAACCGCAATTTGGTAATGCTGCATCCGGTCTGCCACGGGATTGCGAGAGGTCGTCGGGTCTCAGTGGCGAAACCGGCTCCGGCAACGGGGCTTTGAAAGGCTTGAGCGGAGTGCAGGGAAACTTGCACGCTCCGTTCTCAGGGGGCGGTGGCGCAGTAATGCGTTGCTGCTACCCGACTTCGTGTGAAATCTGGCGTCTTGATCGTTAAAGTCTATATGGATCAACAACTTGTAAATTCGCCGAAGGCTAGGAAGCTATACAGCCGCCACTCCCTACTGCAAGCAGGCCTTCACGCGACTACCGCCAGATTTTGCACGGTTCGGACGATTACCCCAAGTTCTGCGCCGACTCAGCGGGCGCGCGGATACTGAAAGCGGGACACGATACAGACTTCCTGAAATGCTCGTATGGGTTCTGACCGGTGCGCAGTCCGCACGACGCCTTGCGTGCGTTGCCCAGGAACGTCGTCACCAAGAAAATCGGCCACTTCTACGGGACCAACAATCGGGGGTACTTGGATCGCTCATACCAATGCCCTTTGGTTCATGAAGTGTGTTCGAAGAAGTCTGGCGCGCGTGAGCGGGACGGAGGCGACGCTATTTACCGCCGTCGAGCCGGTGTCGGCGGTACTTTTCGCGGTGACGGTACTCATGGACACGCTGAACGGGACGCGGGCTGGTGGCTCGCTGGTCTTGATGGGCATGCTCGTAGTCGCACTACGACGGCGCTCCACCATGTTGCGATGACGCTCGCTACGCTCTCCATCTTATGCCCCCTCGATGGTATGAACGAAGGACTACTTCGCGCAGCGCTTCAAAGTGCGATAAGGAACCGCTCGTCACGCGATTCGGGGCGCAGGACCAATTCATCAAGATCAGCATGGGACGGTACCCGCAACTGCAGGTACCTATCCCACGCTATTGAAGAAGATAACGAACGGCCGCCCTTTGAATTCGGCGTCAGTTAGTTTCCGATGAACTTGACGCACCGCTGATGAAGTGAAGTTATTTCGGACATTGTGTCCGGATTCAGAACAACTGCCTTCAGGCCCGCTTCGGTTCTCGAACCTCCGGACAAATCGATTTGGTAACCGGCTTGTACCGCGTTGCCAATAACGAAGTTGCTACCGGTTGTCGGCATAAAAACGATGGTTTTCATCACGCCGTCAGTCTGGGGGGTTGCCGCGTTCGTACCCGGGCACAGGGCTCGACTGAACTGACCACCCGCCAATTCCCCTAGCATCGTGTACCGGGTACGCCCGTTTGGATGCAGGGTATCGCGATCACAGCCGCAAAAAGTACCTTGCCCATCAAAAAATGCATATTCGAGCGTTAGAGTCAACGGTGTGGGGTTGAGAAAAACAAACTCTGTATCTTCCGTTGCAATCTGAGATGCCGGGTTTCTGACATCAGTAAATTTATCATTGAGTTTCCAATGCCCGACCAGATAGGGCCCGGAATCGGCTGCCGTTGCCAAACCTGCATAAAGTAAGGCCGTCAACAGTCCAATCACAGCAGAGCGCTTGTTCATTTTCAGCCTCCGTCTCAGATAAAGTCAGACCCTCGGTCTCTTGGCAGAACCGAAGGCGCCAGGGTTTGTCTGATCCATACGCTCGACTTGCAGAGAATCAGGATCCATTCACCCACGAGAGTGACCGCCAACGACAAAGTGGAGCACGCAACGTCACTGTCCGCACGCAGGGTGATAATGTCCTGCACACAACGACCCACCACGTAACCGTCTGGCGACAGTCTCTGTTTCAAATGATAGGTCGCGACCGCTAGCCGCTTCAAACCGATCGTGGCCGGGTAATACCCGGAGAATCGTCAGGGTGCCGTCGTGCGGTGCGCAGACCGTTCAGGTTCGAAAGATCGCGTCCATGGAAATTGGAGGCAGGCTCAGGGGTGTCAACTGGTCAAGTCCGGTCAGATGTGCACGCCGATCGATGTCCCTTCACGGTTTTCGGCACCAATCGCATGACGCCGACGCCTGTTGTTGCGGGCCGCTGTTCGAACGGGCCCGCCAAACGATTTACGGCGCCACGACAAGCGCCGTGCATTCCCGCTTCATAGTGTCCGGGCCGGGCGCGAGCTTGAATGTCGCGCGCTTGCTCTTGCCCGGCGCGATGTCTTCGATTTCCCCGATCTTTCTCAGCTTGTGCTCCAGCACCCGCCCTTTGCTGACGGGCAGCGCACCATCGGCGAGATCCGTCCTCAGCACGACGAGTTCGTGCTCCATGTTGTTGTCCGCGGATGCCCCCCTGTCGTCGATCTCGAACAAGGCCACCGCTTCGCGCGAACCATTCGCTTGCCGCCGTCGACTGCGCCGCCGCCGAAGCTTCCTCCACCAGCGCGGCATTCTGCTGCGTCACCTGGTCCATCTGGCTGGCTGCAATCAATTTCGCTTGCGCTCACCGGAATATTTTCCGCACTCAGCCGTTTATTGCGCACGTGCGGTCCCCTGCTTGTTGGCTTGTTGGCTTGTTGCGCGTCTTGCGGCCGGGCCGCCGTGAACGCTGTTGCTTCCCGCGGCGCCGGCCATTGCCGCACGAGTCAGCGAGGCGCTGCCCACGCGAGGTGCCACCCCCAACGTCGCGTCCCGCACGTGGCACACATGGCGGCCTGTGGCGCCGGCTGCTGCTCGCGCTGTGCGGCACGGTCGTCGCGCTCGGCGCAACACACGCTGCGTACGCCGAGGATCGCACGCCGCTGCTGCCGCCGCCCGTCGTCACGTCGACCACCATACCGGCGAACGGCGACCTGAATCCGTATGGCATTGTCTTCGTGCCGGACGGCTTTTCTTCCTTCGGCAAGATCGCGCCGGGCGACCTGCTGGTTTCGAACTTCAACAACGCGCAGAACATGCAGGGCACCGGCACCACGATCGTCAAGATCGTGCCGGGCGCGAAGCAGGCCGAGACATTCTCCCAGCTCCACGCTACGCCCCAGTCCCCCATCGGCCTGACCATTGCGCTTGGCGTGCTGCGCGGCGGCTTCGTGCTGGTCAGCAACACGGCACGTTCAACACGATCCAGCCCGGCTCGCTGATCGTCGTGAACCGCAACGGCGTGCCGGTCGGGGAATTCAAGGGCACCCCGACGATCAACGGACCGTGGGGCCTGACGATTTTCGATCAGGTCGATCACGCAAAAGTGTTCGTCTCGAACGTGCTGGGCCGAAACGTTGTGCGGCTCGACGTGACCGTTGTTGAAGCCCTTCAAAACCGGGAGTGGATGAAAAATGGGGGAGGGGCGTTCACTGTTGAGCGAACTCAGGCGATCTAAAGTGAGGGAGCCGCTTGGCGAAACAGGTCTCAAGTCGCCCATCGAGTAGCTCTACCCGCGTTTGCAGAAGGTAGTGAGCGCCCTTCATCGACCAACGCATTTGTTGACGTTTCGTGAGTCGTCGGTTTATCAAATGATTCATGACCGATTCGGCCGAGGCAGACGATACCCGACGGCCGGCCATGCGAGCCCGTTGATAGTCGATAAGGTCATAGCGATTGTTCACGAGGAAAGTCAACATTCGAGCGGCTCCGCTACACGCAGTACCTGCGCAAAGATCATAGAACTTCGGCATAGATCCGATTTCAAGATCCAGCGAAGCGATGAGCGTGCGTAGGATCTCGATTGCCACGTCGCCCCGCCCACGCCATAGCTTGTCGCGCACGCGATTTAATAGTCGCTCGCATCACTGCATCACCATGGGTCGCTGGAGCAGAGGAAATGTGTACGCGCAGAGCGCCGACCGCACAGCGTAAAGTTTCATGCCGATGTGGAACCAGTCGAGAATCCGCGGTGCGACGCAAGGCGCCACTGACGTTACTAGCGATCGCATACCTCGGGCACCGTCTGTGACCACGTCAACCATTGTGGACCGAACCCAACCACACTGGTCGAGTGCGGCAGCGACCAGCACGCGTGTCAGGCTAGGGCGCTGGAGTGCGCACGCGAATCGTCGAGCCGCTATGCCGTCACATTCGACACGGCCCGCTATAACTTCAAACTTGCACACATTCTCCTGCGGAACCGCGGTGATCACGGTGCCGTCAATTGCGAGACGCAAATGCCTGGCGCCTTCAAGGAGTTGGGTTCCCGCGAACCATCCGACGTGGAACTGGTCGTTTTCAATGTGCTCACCGCAGTCGAGCGTCTCTTTGCGAACAGTGGCGTGAGACAGGGTGTGCAACCCGGCGAGGTCGGCGACGTTGCGCGCAGCAAGCGGCCCCTTGCTGCGCGCACAGGTACGCAAGCTCCGGCGTACGTCGTCCCGGTAGCAAGGTTTCTATCGGACACTCGGAGAATCGCAAATCCGCCGGCTCATCGTTCTCGTCCAGCGGTTCAGGGGGGCACAAGCAGGATATCACTCGGGGCACTTGAACTCTGACGTTGCCCAACGTAGTTGCAAAGACGCGAGGGCGCCAGTCTTTTATGCGGCGGTATCGCCCGCAATGCCTGCAGCGTCGACGCTGAGCGTCGTAGGCACGGATCTGGTCTTGGGCCACCGCATGTTGAAGGCTGGACAGCAGACTTTTTCCCTCGGACTTCGACAATCCAAAGTCAGCCAGGGTGGCTCCTTCGAGCGGGCGCTGGAACCTAGCTAATGGCACTTTCTCATCGGGACCGTCCCGCTGCAGGTAAATCGTCCAATGCATATCCATTTGTCACATCGGCTCACGGGTGTCAGCGGTAGATTAGTGCAAAGTGGCGTGCTCCCCCAGTTTTTGTCCGCTCCCACTCGCCACGCAGATTCGAGTACGGCACCGTACTGACTGCTATCACGATTGCGCGCAGCCTGTTTCTTAGGGTGACCACTCTCCCATTCTGAGCTGTTCGGCACGAGCGGCGGGCACAGCGATCATCCTCAATTCCCTGCAACGATTGCTGCTGCCTGCAAGGTGGGGCAACTGCCAGGACGATGAACGGGTTCTCGCAAATGTGACGTATCGACGCGATCCAGGCAAGGGACATCACCGCATGCTCGACGGGCTTTAAGCAGAACATGACGTGCATCCTCGGCACGACACTTCGACGGTTCAGATATTCGTGCTTGCGGAACAGGCAACAGGTCCGCCTATGGGCTTGATGCATTGAATGGAGTTCGAAATGAAAAAACGTGAGGTCTTGCTCTTGCAGTTAATTGTGGTTCTGGGCGCCACACTCAGTGGGGAGATAGCGGTTGCGGCTGACGGGAGTCTTCCGCCGACGCAGCGTGCGGGGGAGGTGACATATTTGTCGGGAGGTATCGGGATAGATCAGTCGCGGGCCATCAAAGATGTTATGCGCGACTACTCTCTGGTGCTCACGTTCGTTGGTACGACGCGAAACGGGAATGAATATCTGTCCGACGTGCCGGTTACCATTACGGATGTGAACGGGAACACAGTTTTGGACACGTCGTCGGACGGCCCGTTTATGCTGGCGTCTCTTCCCAAAGGGCGTTATACGATCACCGCCAGCTACAAGGGAAAAACAGAACAACGCACGGTGAATATTTCGACTTCCCAGCACGCGCGCCAAGTGTTCACCTGGGTCATGTAAGTGTTGCGGCTCGGCTGGGATAGTGGAATGGGGCGTCGCGAATTCCCTGCGCTCTCGACGGTAGCGTCCGTTAGCTGATGCGCTATCTAGCGGCCAACCGGACACTTCCCGTATGAGTTGCAGGGATCTAACGCGTGACGCTGCCGCGAGGCGCGTTCCTGTCAACCAGCAATGGAGTGACGGCCGGCGCAACGCTCGATGGTACGAAGGTCAACCGCCTCAAGTCTCTGTGACGCAGGCAGATACGCGGAACTTGCGTACGACTCATTCCGGGTTCGATTCAGGAGGAACATCATGCCCATGCTCACAAACGCCGGCCCGCTGGTTTCACTGATTGCCGGCATTCTGATTCTTGTTGTCCCACGTCTGTTGAACTACATCGTCGCGATCTACCTGATTGTTATTGGATTGCTGGGGCTTTTCGGGAGCCATATTCACTGATGCGACGTCCGGCGGTGTCGACGAGGAAGCTCAGCAGCACAGCGTACGGTGACGCCTAATCCGGCTGGATCATTCACGACTCGCCCAGAAGCCTGTCACTCTCGCGTTTGACCACCTTGTAGCACTCGCAAACCTGCACTTCCAGGGCGCGACGGTTCAAGACCTCGATCAGCCCCCGGGTGTAACGGATGACCCCGTCATCCTGCAGTTTTCTCGCCGTCTCCGTCACGCCTGCTCTGCGCACGCCCAACATGTTCGCAATCAGTTCCTGCGTCATGTGCACATCATTCGACTCCAGGCGATCGAGGCTTAGGAGCAGCCAGCGGCAGAACTGCTGGGCTATCGAATGATGCCGGTTGCAAACGGCGGTTTGTGCCATCTGTGTAATCAGCGCCTGCGTGTATCGCAGGAAAAGGCGCTGTATGGCGCCGCCGCGAGCGAACTCATCCTTCACGATCTGGCCGCTCAGACGAAACGCCTCGCCGGCGCTCTGCACAATCGCGCGGTTCGGCATGGTCTCGCCGCCCATAAAGAGCGCGACACCCAGCAGTCCGTCTCGACCCACCACGGCAATCTCCGCGGACGCACCGTTTTCCATGACATACAGCATGGAGATGATGGCGGTGGTCGGAAGATAGACATGGCTGAGATGGTCGCCTGATTCATAAACCACCTGGCCCAGCGGCATGGTCACCAGCGAGAGGTGGGGTTCGATACGGCCGCGCTCGTCGGGCGGCAATGCGGCCAGCAGACGATTCAGGTTCGCAGGGGAGCCGGTCGTTTCGCGGGCGTCCTCGCGCTCCTTTTCGAGCGCGTGATCTCGCCCGTTGACTCTCGCAATGAGGTGTTCATGAAGCCCGATCTGCTCTTCGCGATTTTTCTCGGGCAAGAGACTCAGTATCGCTGAGCGCAGCGTGTCGTGGCCCAGCGCATCCAGGATCTTGATTTTGGTCAGGGTCCCGAGGTCGCTCTTGCCGGTCCGCCACGCTGAGATTTGCGAGCGCGTGAGCCCCAAACCCTCGGCCAGTTGCGCATCGCTGCCGAACTGGCCTCGGCGTTTCAGCTCATCGAACAACTCATACCAATCGAACTGCATCGTGTGATAGCCGAAATGATGTCAAATTTATTTGACATGGATTGGCCGCCGTGAAATACTCGCCGTTGGGCCAATGTGTCAAATTTGTTCGACATTTATAGCATACGCACCCTCTTGTCGTGATGCTGGGTTCACGCCTCTGGCATTCATGCCGCGCTCGTGCATTCCATGGGATAGCCGCATGAGCGATTCACCTTCGTATCTCCGTCTCCCTTCCGCGCTCTCCAAGAGGCCGCTGGCCGTCATTTCCCCATCGCTCGACGACGATCAGTTTGCCGCCCATCAGGTTGAATTCATCAAGCACGTGTTCGGTTACTGTGCCTACCTGCGAGAACGCTCCCGCGAAACACCCATGTCCGACGCGTTTCTGTCGGTCTTCGTGAACCTCTTTGACGCGATGGACGCGAATGCGCCGGACGATGCACGCCGGTGCGCCGGACAGTTGCTGAAGATTTTCCGGGTGGTCATTCCTGAGTTCGACCTTGAGCTGCGGACGCAATTGGCACCTCATTTGCCGCCCGACATCGAAACGCAAGTGCTGGAAAAATCCTGAAAGTCAGCCGCAAGTGATTCACATGAATCGGCTCGTGCAATTGAGACCGCTTGAGCGATCAAGCAGGGCGATCTTCGATCAAAGTGAAGTACGGTACCGGGCAGAGCGCACACCCCTTCGTCAGATAGACTTCCTGCGGTGACGTATGGGGCCGCCGAACGGGAGATGCCATGATCTGCACGGACATTGAAGGCGACTTGCGTGACCTCGAAAGGCTTATTTCGCGCGTCGTTCCGGACAAGGCGGCACCGTTGGCTCGTTGGCGCGAACGGCTGCAAGTTCTGTTGGAGCGCGACGGTCTCATCCCATTGGAGCGCCAGCAGCTGACCGTAATCATCGAGCGAATCATCGAACTCCAGCGTGAAACGGGAGCGCGGCGCTACAACGCCTGAACCGATTACCCTATGTCAAGGCTTTGCTACGTTTGGCTCTCGCGCGTGACAGCAGGTCCAAATGTACCGCTATGCGTGTGCCACCTATAATTCCAATGTGGGGTGGAGCCTACTGCGGGCCACCGTGCGTGGTGATGCAATAAGTCGTTCGGAACGGTCATACAACTGCGCCTGACACCACATCTTGTTAGTCGCAATCTTACGAATACGACGCCGCTTCTTTCAGGATATCGGGGAGTGTCTCATGTTGGACACCAATCAACCGCATGACAACCACCTGCTTGCGGTCTTGCCTGAAGCAGAGTGGGCGCGCATCGGACCACATCTGGTACAAGTGGAGATGCCGCTGGGACAGGTCGTCTACGAATCGGGCGACCGCCTTGAGCATGTCTATTTCCCGTCCACCGCAATCGTTTCGCTGCTGTATGTGATGGAAGACGGCGCGTCAGGCGAGATTGCGATCGTCGGAAATGAGGGAGTGATCGGCATTGCCCTCTTCATGGGGGGCGAAACCACGCCAAGCCGGGCGGTCGTTCAGAGCGCGGGGAAGGCGTACCGGCTGGAGGCTCGCATCCTGAAGGAGGAGTTCCATCGCGCCGGCCCAATGCAACGGCTGCTGTTGCGTTATACCCAGGCGCTGATCACGCAGATGGCGCAGACTGCGGTGTGCAACCGGCATCATTCGATCGATAAGCAGTTGTGCCGCTGGTTGCTGCTGAGCATCGACCGCCTGCCGTCCAACGAACTGAAGATGACCCAGGAACTGATTGCCAACATGCTTGGCGTGCGCCGCCCCGGCGTCACCGAAGCGGCGATGAAGTTGCAGGATGCAGGCCTGATCCGCTACAGCTATGGTCACATCGAAGTGCTGGATCGACCGGGACTCGAAAAGCGCGTGTGCGAATGCTATGGCGTGGTGAAGCGGGAATTCGACCGCCTGTTGCCCGACCTGAGAGCGCTATAGGTAACGCGTCATTTGCGCGGCAGCGCCGCCCAACCTTGCTCAATGCGGCTGTCGATGCGGACGTCAACGGCGCGCTGCACGCGACGACCTGACGGACTGTCGATCTTCAACGCGAGAATTGGGTTGATGCCGATCGGCCGTCGTTACGCATACATTCTGCTCAACTAAAGATCGATCTTTGCCTGATACCGTACAGACACATGCCTGTCGCGGGAGAGAAGGTTGACCTGATAAATATAGACGAAGGCGAACCCGGGTGTCGCCATGATGAGGCCCGACTACCATTGGAGACCGCGATGAACATCAGTCCTCTCGCTGGCAAGCCGGCACCCCTTGCGATGCTGGTCAACGTCCCCCGGCTTGTCACGTCGTACTACACCGAAAGACCTGACCCCGCGATCCCCGCGCAGCGGGTCGCGTTCGGCACATCCGGGCATCGCGGCTCGGCGTTCGCGCGCAGCTTCAATGAGTGGCATGTGCTCGCCATCACGCAGGCGATCTGCCGTTATCGGCGGCAGCAGGGTATCGACGGCCCGCTGTTTATCGGCATCGATACGCATGCATTGTCTGAACCGGCTTACGCGAGTGCGCTGGAGGTGTTGGCCGCCAATGGCGTTGAGCTCATGATTGCGCAAAACAGCGAATACACGCCCACGCCGGCGGTGTCGCACGCCATCGTCGCGTACAACCGCGGCCGCACCGCGGGACTGGCGGACGGCATCGTGGTGACGCCGTCGCACAATCCACCGGAAAGCGGCGGTTTCAAATACAACCCGCCGAGTGGCGGCCCGGCCGACGAGGCCGTGACCGGCTGGATCGAAGCGTCAGCGAACGGATTTCTCGAAAGCAAGCTTGATGGCGTGCTGCGTATGCGTTTATCGAAGGCGCTGCGCGCCACGACGACGCATCGGCATGACTTCCTCAACGCTTACGTGGGCGATCTCGTCAGCGTCATCGATATGGATGTGGTGCGTGGCGCGCCGATCCTCCTGGGAGTCGACCCGCTTGGTGGCGCGGGTGTGCACTACTGGGGGCCGATTGCCGAGCGCTATGGCCTGAATCTGAGCGTGATCAACGACGACGTCGATCCAACCTTCCGCTTCATGGGCGTCGATTGGGATGGGCAGATTCGTATGGATCCGTCGTCGCCGTATGCGATGCAAACGCTGATCGACCAGAAGGATCGCTTTGACGTGGCTTTTGCGTGCGACACCGATCACGATCGCCATGGCGTCGTCACCCGGCACGCCGGGCTGCTGCCGCCGAATCACTATCTCACGGTCCTCATCGATTATCTGTATTCTCATCGCCCGCAGTGGCGCGCCCATGCGGCGGTGGGCAAGACCGTTGTCAGCAGCCAGATGATCGATCGCGTGAGCGAGAAGCTCGGTCGTGCGCTTTACGAAGTGCCGGTTGGATTCAAATGGTTTGTCGACGGGTTGCTCGACGGCTCGCTTGGCTTCTGCGGGGAGGAGAGTGCGGGCGCCAGCTGTCTGCGGCTCGACGGCACGGCGTGGACGACCGACAAGGATGGCATCGTACCCGCGTTGCTGTCGGCCGAGATCACGATACGCGCCGGGCGGGACCCCGCTGAAATCTACCGCGATCTGACCCAGAGGATGGGCGACCCGGTTGAACGTCGCGTGCAAGCTGCGGCCACAGCGCAGCAGCGTGCGCTGCTGGGGCGGCTTTCACCTGCGCAGTTTCCTCACACCGAACTGGCCGGCGAAAGGATCGAGCAGGTGCTCGACCGAGCGCCAGGTAATCACGCCGCGATTGGCGGCATCAAGGTAATCACGAAGAACGGCTGGTTCGCCGCGCGTCCGTCAGGAACTGAAGACATCTATAAGATCTACGCGGAGAGCTTCCTGGGTGAAGATCACCTGACTCGCATCGTTGAAGAGGCTCAGGCGATGGTCGATAGCGCGCTTGCGGACCACGCGACAACCCATGACGGCGCTCAGCCATAAGGGAAGAAGCGCAAGAAGCTCGAATGGCGCGCCGGGCGTTGATCGATGATGCTTTGACGCTACATCAGAGCGGCGGCAGACGCGGCACTCCAGCGCGCCCATTGCCAGGATTTGAACCCGTCTTTGTTCTCCAGCGGCGATTTCTGGCTAAGCGCCAGCCACGAAAGTCCTTCAGCGTACAGACACGCGGCCCGATTGTGGGGCAGTGTAATTGGATGGCGCTGATGTCCGGTGTCTCGCTGCATTGCTACGGGCGCAGTCTTGCGCGTGAGCAGGGGAGCTGGGTCAGCCGGACAACGTGCGCTGAACAGACTGCGCGAAGCGATACCGCTCGTGGTCGTAGACGTGACGCCGGGACCAGCGAGATTGCACAGGATACCGTGACTATTTCGCCCACGCGCTGACTGGAAGATGTTGAACCGTAATTCATGTGATAGCAGAAGGCTCTATGCCATTCCTACCTGATTCAAATAATCCCACCCGGGATCGACGCACGGAATATGGCCTGGCGGATGAGGCGCGGGCGGAGAAGCGCAAACAGGATGCAACTCTCATCGATCCGGCAGCGAGCAAGTGGCGCTATCGGCCTGCCCCGCGCGCAGCGAAAACTCCGGAGTGAAGTGCTGGCAAACGGATCCTTTCCACTGGCATCACGCTGTCGCAATACGCGCTTATTCTTTGTCGCGACGGTATGAACTGGGCACCGTCTGAAGGACACGCTATGACGTACGCAATGTGGGGAATCGCAATCGGGATGGCACTGATGTTTGGCGTCTCGCTGTATCGGTATAGCCAGCCGCCCGCGCGCGAGCCGCATGCTCGCCGGGCGGCCACGCAGAGAGAGTGGGACAGGTTGCGCGAGCGCTACGGTCCGTAGTCTCGGACTCAAGCGTCTGTAAATGGATTGCCCTGCCTGGCAGATAGCGTTTGCGGCTTTGTGACCAGATGGTTCGACAACCAATACGTCGCTTTGCTCAACCCAAGCGCGTGAAAGTCCTGGCCAAGTTCACAGACAAATATCCGATCGTCCGATGCGGTTGCCTGTGAAAATGACTTCGCTAGCTGGCCGGCATCGCGGTTGGTGTTGAGAACCAGGAAGACGCCCATTCGGTGAAGATGCAAGAACTCATATTCCCCGCCTGAGACCTGTGCTGCGATGTCCTTGATTTTGGCATGCTGCTCAGTCGGTTCGCCAATGAAGATGCTGACGAGATACGTCGCTTTCTTGATCATGTGCGCACCTCATGTAGTCATTGAAAAGGTTGAGTGTAGTGAAAGGGGCGCAACGAAAGGCGCGTCCTGAAGCTACGGACGCTCCGATCCGCGCTCCTTTCTCATTCCATGCGGGCATCCGAGGCGGCAGGGGGCGCGCCAGGCTTCACGACAATTTGCGATGAGATCGGGGACGCCATGTGGCATGCCTAGTAATGGTCGTGAGCCTCGTGGTAGTCGCTGCCCCCGTGGTATTCACCGCCGCCTTGGTATTCGCCGCTGCCGTGGTGATAGTCGCCGCCGCTGACCGGGACGAGGATGCACGCGCTCAGGCCGGCAATCAGAGACGGCGCGATCAGCATCCATACACGTGTTTGGTTTTTCATCTCCATTCCCCTTCCTTTTGTGTCTTGTCAGCGCTGGACGTCGCTGTAGCGCGCTGAGCGACAACTCCATGCGGATTCAGCGATTCGCCGACGGCAAATCGCGCCAGAACAAGTGCGGCGGGAGCATGCGTTGATTGGGCTCATGGCCATTACACCGCCGTCAAGATGTCGGCTGTTGTGGCAGGCAGGCGAAGATGACCGCTCTGGGTGTGACCGTATCGGACACGTTGAAACACAAGTGTCACGACGCGTGTAGATAGAGTGCTCGCACCCTGGGTTGAAGTCGGTACGGTTCCGTACCCGGTGGTGTCCTAACGGTCTGGTGGCGTTCGCGCAGCGCTTTCGTGTATGGTGACCAGAGGGGCCTTGGTGCTATCCGCGACGAGTCGTCTCGCGCTCGAACTCGTTGAGCAGTTTGAGTAGCCGGGTCACGCGTTTGGTTCCATCTGGAAGCAGGGCCTGCTGCGCCACCAGCGACGTGATGCGATGTCGCCAGTACGCTACTGAAAGCGAATTGCTCCGGTGAAGTAACGGGAGAACGTATTCGAGGTGCGTCAGATCTTTTGCAAACTCGTGGTGCGACATTGTTTTCCCTCGAGAGGCTGGTCGATGCCTCTCGTAGAGCATACGTCGACTTCGTGTCGTTGTCTGCACGTTACCGTACATGCCGTGTATTGGTTTAGATGCTTGAGATCGAAGTTTGACTGGCTCCATGCTGAGCCACGGTGCAACTCTGCTCCGCTGAATGAGGATGCTCAGAGTACCGCTGCCTGAACCTTGCCATCGACGATGTCTTTGCCGAACTGCATCGCGAGTTCGAGGGCATCGCCGGCGCTGGTCGGGCTCGCTGCACCAAACACAGTCGAATAGAGTTGCGCATCCTTGCCGCTGGACGGAATCGTGACAATCCGCACGATCGAAGAAAAGCGTCTAGGACCCCTGGCGAAAGGGTTGCTATAAGGCGGGAATACCTGGTGGGAATACGCGCGCAGTTCGTACCCTCGGTACAAAGCGGTAGGGATAGACATGATGACGTGCTCCTGAGAGGAAGCGGACCGTCGTTGAGCGGTGCCCAGGTTCCGACGATGAGTCGGGTGGCCAGTTGCACCGGATTGCTTCACGGTGCGCTCAATACCATTGCAAAGCAGACAGATTCACAACGGCGTAGGGGAAGAAAGGCTGGCGTGCCGCCAGCCTTCCATTCAGGCGGTGAGTCCGCCAGACGACCCGCTTGTGTGGGTCGTTGTTGTTGTGCCGCCCAGGCGATGGGCTAGGCGATGTCAATTATCGCGGTACGGTCGGCGCTGCCAGCGCCAGTCGTGCGCTTGACGTACTCGGGCGTTTCGCCGACTGCTTTTTCCATCATAGCAATGACAGATTGCATTGCGCCCACTGCGGCGTCCGCACCAAACGGCGCACCGTTGCCCATGTTCGAGCCGAACCGGGTCCACGCGTCAGCGTATTGATCGCGCAGGGCCTTACCCGCCTTTATCAGTGCGGCCTGGAGCTGCGTATCGATATCCTTGACATGATGCGCGTAGGACAAGGCCCGCTCAACAAACTGCTGCTGCGACAAGGCTGCCCCCGCGAACGGCGTCAGACTGAATTGCCACGATGACACGGCACTTTGCCCTTCGTTCACGGTGGCTCTCAGCGCCGCCAGATTCAACTCAGTCAGCTTCTGCAGGCTCTCGAGTACATCGCGCTGGAAATCAAACAGTGCGGGGAACGGGTGTAGGCTGAAATCGGCGGTTTGTTCAATGGCGCGATTGTTCATAAATGCTCCTAATCGACCCGGCACATGCGTCCAAGGGATTTCGGAGGCGAGTGTCTCGCTAAAGACCTGCAGGTCTGCGCGCCCAGCGTGATTTGCTGCGACGCAACATTGATGACTGTATACCTTTCCGGTGGAATGTACAGCGATTCCGTGAAACAGATTCCTGTCGAAGTACTGATTGAAGCCGGCGCTTTGCACCAGCGACACATGCAGTATCGATCCATGATCGTATGAAAGTGCCGCCTTGTTTCTCGCCGATCAGCAGCAGGACCAAAACGATTCGTAAGATGGTGCGCAAGTCAGTCCCCTTTGGGATCATCTGCCCAGCGTCCATTTGAATCGGAATCCGAATGGATCGGTGTTGTTCAGATGCCACCGTGTCGTTTGTAGCCAAAATGGGTGATCGCCGGTCGGCAGTTTGTACGCTGACGTACCGCATTCGGATTCGATCTCGCATAGTGTCGGAGACATCATCGAACAAAGGGAGGTCATCATGCTTCGACGGTCGTTTATCTTGAGTACACCCGGGTCGATTCTCGCGATCGGGCTAGCGGTGTCGGGCTGCACAATGACGGGCGCATCCGATGCCAGTAGTCAGCAGATGGACAAGCGCCACAGCATTGATGCTGGCGTGGACTCGACGTTGGGACGCCTGTACAACGCGGCTAACGGCTCGCGCGAACTGGTCACCAAGGCGCGCGGGGTGCTGGTATTCCCGTCGGTCATCGACGCAGGCTTCGGCATCGGCGGTCAGTATGGAGAGGGGTCGCTGCGTGTCGGCGGACACACGGTCGGGTACTACAGCACGGCAACGGGGTCGATCGGATGGCAAATCGGTGCGCAGTCGAGAGCGATCGTGTTCCTGTTCATGACGGATCAAGCGCTCGAAAAATTCCGCAGTAGCGAAGGCTGGTCGGCGGGCGGCGACGCGTCGGTTGCGTTGCTGAAGGTCGGCGCGAATGGCAATGTCGACACGACCACGGCAACCGGACAGGTGGATGCATTTGTGTTGACCAATTCGGGGCTGATGGCCGGGGCAACGCTCGAGGGCACGAAGGTCAGCCGGCTCAAGACGCTGTAACGCGACCCTACCCGCGTTGTCCTTCGGCAACGCGGGCGGCAGTCGCCGGCGGCTCGAAGCAGAAGGGAGTATTGAACATGTTGCGAAACTTACAGCTTTTGCAAGGGTTGCTTTCGATTGGGATCGTCTGGTAGGCGCCACCGGCCAAACAGAGCCTAATGAACCATAGGCAAATGGTGTGCGCCCCGTGGGGCCATCGAGTACCGCGGTGCTGGGGATGATTTTCAGAAAGAGCGGCTTAAGTAGACGCTACCGTACAGACGGGAAAAATTCTTCCGGCCCATGATGATCTGCATAACAGGAGGCCATCATGTACATCCAACTCTCCCCCGAGGCCGTCCAGACGCTCAAATCGCTTGATCGAATTCCAGATTCCCAGGCAGAGATGCCGCGGTCGATAGCGGAAGAACTATTAAGCTTCGGGCTTGCATACGAATCGCGAGCCTGTGGTGTCATCAACATGACGGCCGCAGGCCGGGTGTGGTTGAACCAGCGCGCCGCGTAGCTCGCAGTTGCTGGCCGGACCAATGGCGCCGTGTGCGCGTGTCGGCCGCGCCCGATCACTGCCATCGCAGAGAGACGCTATGCGCAGATCAAACGATGCGGGACGACTGGCAACATTGATCACTTGACGGAACAAGCGCAGCAGCCTGACACATCGAGCCAAGGACATTGGCCGCCTGCGTACTGACCGTCAAACGGTTCGCCGCGCGTGAGGAGACGCTAATGACCAGGTGGATGCTGACGCTTGCGATGATATGCACCTGTTGCCTCGCTTGGACGGGCCATGCCGAGCCGAACGGCCGGATTAAAAAACTGCTTCAATCACAAGCCGTAAATCGTCCGCCGGCAGATGCCGCGGCGAAGGACAACAACGCTTCGAGCGACGCCAGTGCGCGTCAGGGCAGTGGGTCAGGTCGAGGAGTGTCCGAACCGCCGTCTGACAACCATGATGCCGCCGGCAACGTTCCAACGCGGAAGCCGTAGCTACCTGAGCGATCGAAAGCGTGACCGTCGATCCGAAGCAGCAGGATGCGGCGACTGCAAGGAACGATCGGGACGGAAAAATCGTCGCTTTGACCAGAGCCCACGATTCTGAAGGCGCTTAGCACGTCATTGCCGGTTGCAGAAGATGGCCGTGAGCAGGAGGGGGATGACTTGCCGGACGACAGCGTCGCTGCCGGCCTCGCGTACGCGCGCTTCTACGTCCTCGGCGGATCCAGCTACTACTGCGCCATACGCTGAGTCCGTAATGGGCTGACCGCTTCCCTGTTTGAACATCTTGTCGCCGTGTTCATAGCCGAGAACAGCGTAGACACGAAACCCGAAAGCCGTCAGGTTGCTACCTTGCGCCGGTCGAAATGCGTTGACCGAGTTCGCTTCGACACGCATTGGCTTCGGATCGATATATTGATCGGTCAGGAGCGGGGCGATGAACGCGTGTGCGTTCGATTTGCAGTCGAGTTGCGCATCGAGCGCGTAGGCGCAGCACGGCACTGGAGTAAGCCCCGTGCCAATTGCAGTAGCTATGGTTAGCGTATAGAGGGCGGCCTTGGTCATGATGGTGGCGCAACTGGTTCTATCCCACCCCACCTTCTCATGTCAGACGGGGGATGTCTGTACGCTAGCGGCCCATGCCCTTGACTCAATATGCCCGCTGTGCCCGTTCGATCGGGTGTGCCGCGCTCAGACGTCGCCTCTGGGACGACAAGTGTCCATCACGACAAGCAGCAGCGGCCAGCAGTTCCCGAAGAAGGCACATTCGCCATTGTGTGGACGCTTTTCCCCCCGGTACGGGACCGTACCGACATTCCCCGCAGTCGCATATATCGTGTAAGCGATCGTCTGGCCTCGACTCAGTGAGGCGATTCAGACGTAGATGCGACAATCACGCCCGATTTCGCCAGGCAAAATGGCTGTAAACCGTCTCGGATGGGATAAAAATATGAACCCACTAACGCTGTTTCTTTTCGTTGCGTTTGTATTCGCATTGCTCGATTTCTGGAAGTCGGCTCGGTCTGAATCCGCTGCGCAGCGGAGAATCTGAGGGCATATAGAACCCTTGCGAGTTCACGGGTGGTTGCCACGCGTTATCCCGATGTGCTTGAGATTGCCTCTATCCAGGAGGTCCATTTGTTTATTCCTTCACTTGCATTCTTCTCCCACGGCCTCCTTTCCCTGTTGTGGTGGCAGATTCTACTGACGACACTGGTATTGACACACATCACGATTGTCAGCGTGACGGTTTACCTCCACCGCTGCCAGGCTCACCGCGCGCTCGACCTGCATCCCGTCGTCAGCCACTTTTTCCGCTTCTGGTTGTGGATGACGACGGGCATGCTGACTGGACCGTGGGCGGCGGTTCACCGTAAGCACCACGCGAAGTGCGAGACCGCTGAAGATCCACACAGCCCGCAGATACGTGGCATCTGGAAGGTGCTGCTGGGGGGCGCTGAACTTTATCGCGTCGAAGCGAAGAACGAAGAAACGCTGCGTCGGTTCGGCCACGGCACGCCGAACGACTGGATCGAACGGAACATCTATGCGAGGTACCCGAATCTGGGCGTCAGCCTGCTAGTGGTGATTGATGTTGCACTCTTCGGTGTCGTCGGCGTATCGGTCTGGGCCGTGCAGATGATGTGGATTCCGTTCTGGGCGGGCGGCGTTGTCAATGGCGTAGGACATTTTCTAGGCTATCGCAACTTCGGTTCTGCCGATGCGAGTACGAACGTTATTCCGTTGGGCATTCTTATCGGTGGGGAGGAACTTCACAACAACCACCACGCCTATGTGACATCCGCCAGGCTGTCGAACAGGTGGTACGAGTTCGATATCGGCTGGATGTACATTTGCATCCTCTCGGCACTGGGATTGGCGAAGGTAAGGAAAGTGGCGCCGACGCCGCATCTGGTCAAAGGCAAGATGGTGCTCGACGACGAGACGGTGCAAGCCATCCTTCGCAACCGCTACGAGGTGATGGCGAACTACGCAAGAACGGCCGAACGCGCGTTCCGGCAGGAACTGGAGCGTATGGGACACATCAGCCGCCATGAAAGGTTCCTGCTTATGCGCGGTGTAAGGACGTGGTTTCGCGGCGCGTACGCAGCGCAAGGCAATCGGTGGCAAAGGCAGTTGATGGAGATATACAACCGCAACCAGAAGCTGCGCACCTACGTCGAGTTGCGCGACGATCTGTCGGCAATCTGGGAACGGTCGAATAGATCGCGCGAGCAGTTGCTCTACCAGTTGCAGGAATGGTGTCGCCGTGCGGAGCATAGCGGGATCAATGCACTCGAGGAATTTTCATTGCGCCTTCGCCAGTATGCTTGACGTAAGGCATGGCTCCTGCTCTTCTTCCAGAGAGGTATCACGCCAGAACAATGATGTTGTGTCGCCGCTGCGAAGCGGGACTGTTCGACGCAGACATGATAGGAAACCAGTATGACCGATCCAAGGGAAGACATGCTGCGCGCACTGCGAGACGCGTATGCGATGGAACGGGATGCTGAGCGGTTGCTGGGAAACCACGCGACCAGATCGACACCCGATCCTGAAGTCAATGCCCGCATTGAGGCGCATCTGACTGAGACATTGGCAAACCAGAAATCGTTGGCTAGCTGCATCGACCGTATCGACGCGAACGACACCATCCAGCAGACGTTCCCGGATGATTCTCCGGCTGCTATCGAAACAGGCGACATTGTTCAAACACCGGACGAAGTCGTCAGGAGTCTGGTAAACCTCTATGTGTTTAAGCATCAGGAGATCGCGTCCTACACCTCATTGATCGCCATCGCCGAAGCCAACGGCTTCTTTGAGACCAAGCTCGCCTGCGAGACAATTGCTCTACAACAGATTGCCATGGCGGACTGGCTACTTGACCACCTTCCTGCAGCCACGAAGGCGTATCTGGGTCAAGGTGGCAGCGCAGCGTTGACCGGCTGAACGGGACCTGCCGGTGCAACTTACTTCTGTACCGACCATCCGTATCGTTTGCGTAGCTTGCCTGACACATGATGCTGGTCCAACCAACGGAGCTCCCGCTCATGCTGACGCATTTTCCTGTAGCGCTGCAGCGATGCGACGAGCATGATTGCCATCGCGATATCGATGCCCCACATTGCGTAACTCATATTATCCCTTCCTCTGACTGTTCATTTCATGCCCGTCCGCACCGGGAAAGCTGGCGCGAAATTCGACGCCCGCGCCGCCGGGCACGTGAAGTAGATATTGCATGACCTGCTCCCATTGAATTGCGGTCAGAGCACAACGCCATGAACCTTGCCATCGACAATGTCCTTGCCGAACTGCAACGCGAGGTCGAGGGCGTCGGTGGCGCTGCTCGGGCTGACAGCGCCAAAGACCGTCGAATAGCGCCGCACATCGGCGCCACCGGACGGAGCGTTGGCGAACCGAACTATCGATGAAAACCGCCTGGTACCCTTGGCGAATGGGTCACGAAACGGGGGGAATATCTGGTGAGAGTACGCACGTAACTCGTACCCTTTGTACACGGCGGTGGGCGTGATCATGATGACGTGCTCCTTACAGTGGAGCCCAAGGTTCGATGCCTGGACAGGATCACCACGCCAAAGTCGTGATTGGTCTAAGGGATGCCTATCGCGGAGTGCAACGTTCGATTGAGCTCCAGACTCCTGCGCTCGATGAACAGGGCCATGTCACTTTGCAATCACGAACGCTGAATGTCTCGATTCCAAAGGGCGTTCGGGCTGGGCAGCACCTGCGGCTTGCCGGTCAAGGCGGCACCGGACTGGGGCAAGGACGCGCCGGCAATTTATATCTGGAAATCGCCATCCGCGAACATCCTCGTTTCCGTGTCGACGGACGCGATGTTTCGCTCGACGTGCCAGTGACGCCTTGGGAAGCGGCGCTCGGCGCACGCATCATGGTGCCGACGCCGGACGGCGCCGTCGAAATGACGGTGCCGGAGAGGTCGGCTGGCGGTCGTCGCTTGCGACTGGAGTGCCGTGCTTAACGGCGTGGTCGCTGTGCCCGTGATGATCGTCATGATGCATCTGTCGATGCGCACCGGGATGGACAGCAGACCAAAGAGGCAGACATACAGCAGCGCGGGGCCGGCGATCAACAGTTTGAGCGCCGCGCCCATCGCCCCAAGATCGGCGCCGAGGTTGATGATGTTCGCGATCAGCAGCAAGCCGACGATGCCGCTGGAAAGCCAGCGCGGATAGTGACGGCGCAGATTGCCGGCAATGCCGTATCCGGTCACGCGACCGACACGCGCACTGATTTCCTGGATCGCCGCCATCAGCGGATAGCTGAAGAGCAAGGTCCAGGCGAGTCCATAGCCGAATTGCGCGCCGACCTGTGAATAGGTCGCGATGCCGCTCGGGTCGTCGTCTGAGGCGCCAGTGATGAGGCCCGGCCCCATCACCTGGAGCCGCTTCGGCCGTGTCGGCTGTTCCACCGGATCGCGTGTGAGCGTATCCATCGCAAGGCGCTCCTGAGTGTTTTTGCTGCGGCTGAACACGACGGTGAAGCCGTCTCACGCCGCCGGCACACATGGTTGGATCGAAAGATCTGCCTCGCGTCCATCCGCCGCGTCCTACGTGCGGCGGCATCTGGTTCAAGCATGCCTGCGTTGCCAGGAAGCGCTGTTGCATATTGGCGCGAAGGCGCATCTATTTCCCAACCTGATTCCCAACGACGCCACCGACGGCAGCTCCGCCAACCGTGCCCAAGGCACTCCCGCCGGTCAGCACAGCGCCTGCGACGCCGCCAACCCCGGCACCGATCACGGTATCCGTGCCTCGCCGGGACATATCACCACACCCCATCATGCCAATCACGACGATCAGGATTGTCGTGTTCATAAAAAATGCGTGCGTGGTTCTCATGTTGTTTCTCCCGTTCGCCAATGAGGCGATCTGGCGCGGCCGGCCCGATGGCACTCAGCGATGCAAAGCCTTGTCGCCTGCCACAACCAATACCATCCTATCTGAACGGGAAGTCACAATCGGTCCGCCACCGTACACCGGATCAACTCAGGCGTAGCAGTACAACTTTCGGGAGAACGTCTGCAGCGCGCAAGTGTCCGGCACCGGACGGACGCTAGTCTGAAGTCGGCGCACAGATGATCTGTTCGATCGAACTCGCCTGAAATGACGGTAATCCCTTCGGGAGTCCATCGAATTCCTTTGGAGACCGATCATGAGACTCGTTGCACCCCCGTCCCAACTTCGAACTGCACCGGCGCTCGCGATTGCGGTTTTTCTCGCGATAACGGCGTTCGCCAATCCTGCGAGCGCTGTCTCCCCCACCCAGACTCAACCACCTGCAAGCGTGATCGCCGTTGCGGCCCGCGACCGGATCGATACGCGCATCAGTGCACTTCACGCCAGGCTTCAGATCACCGCGGCGCAGGAAGAACTCTGGCAAAAGGTCGCGCAAGTCATGCGCGACAATGCGGGCACGATGGACTCGCTCAGACAGGAGCGAACCAGTCATGCCAACAGCATGAGAATAGCCAGGGCCATCCACAGCAACATGGCATGAATAACGGTTCTCGGCAGAACCAGGGGTATCAGTGGGATCACGGCAATCGGCAGGCGTATCAACATCCCGGCAATGACCACCGTCGCGGCGACAACTACGGCAACGAGGACTATGTGTATGCGCCACCACCCGTGGTCTATGCCCCGGAGTCAGCACCGGGCATAACTCTGTTTATACCGCTCCAGTTCCGGTAGAACGCAGGACTGCCCGGAGGCTTGGTCCGCTGGATCAACGCGGGTTGAACGTCTGACGCCAGAGAAGTGGGACTTTGAGCATCGGCTGGCGCAAGTCATTGTGGGTGTCGAACGTCTTGCGTTGCGAAAACCTGGCACAACGTCGCCGCTCGGTGTACTCGTTCTGGAGGTGAACGGCACGATCGATCACCCGCCGGAACGGGAACAGCGGTTTGAGTCATCGCGTCAAGGTCAGTGACCGCTACCGTATTCGGCTGCCCATCGTGATGGAACGGCGCATGACTCGTGAGTCAGCGTGACGACGGCAGTGCAGCCACCCATTTCAGTCTGCAGCTGAGCCGGCCAGCCTAGGGGCGACACGCTTCCTTTCAACTGAAAGAATTTTCAGCGCAGATATATATCCATCCATGGCTGCCGGCCGCTAGAGCCTGCCGCGAAGTGTCACCGTGCGCGCGAACTATAATTTATGAGGGTTCAGTCAGACTCGGCGTTCAGAGAAGCTGCGCGATGCCATGCAGCGGCGTCTTAGCCGATTCGTCTGACGCGTTCACGCAACTACCGTCGAAACCTGATATTGCCAAGAACAATTCGGCGAAGACGGTGCGGTTTCTGGACAGGATGTCGGGGAGCGACACATGGAGAACGAACGTCATGCCAACAAAAATCACCTGCTCGCGGTTTTGCCCGAAGCAGAGTGGGCACGCGTAGCCCCGCATCTGGTGCGGGTCGACATGCCGCTGGGGCAGGTCGTGTACGAGTCCGGCGACCGCCTCCACCACGTTTATTTTCCGACGACCTCAATCGTGTCGCTGCTGTACGTGATGGAAGACGGCTCGTCCGCTGAAATTGCGATCGTGGGTAACGAAGGGCTCATCGGCATTGCGCTTTTCATGGGCGGGGAAACCACGCCAAGCCGGGCGATTGTGCAAAGCGCAGGCGCGGCATATCGACTGGACGCCGGGATACTGAAAGAGGAATTCCATCGAGCCGGCCCGGTGCAGCGGCTGTTGCTGCGCTACACCCAGGCACTGATCACGCAGATGGCCCAGACCGCCGTTTGCAACCGGCATCATTCGATCGACCAGCAATTGTGCCGCTGGCTGCTGCTCAGCCTGGACCGCCTGCCATCAAACGAGCTGACGATGACGCAGGAACTGATCGCCAACATGCTTGGCGTGCGGAGGTCCGGCGTGACGGAGGCGGCGCTGAAACTGCAGGACGCGGGGCTGATTCGCTACAGTCATGGCCACATCGAGGTGCTGGACCGACCGGGGCTCGAAAAGCGCGTGTGCGAATGCTACAGCGTGGTGAAACGGGAGTTCGATCGGCTGTTGCCTGATCTGAGGGCGCTGTAAAACGCCCGCCATCCGCGCGAGCGCGAACCGCTACCGACGATACCCCTGCAGGACTCCTGGGAGACATGGCTCGCGCACTCCGGGCATGCAGTTGAACCCTTGCGTGGAAGGAAGAAACGTGCCGACGCGACTGGACCGCTGCAGAACAGAACGCCGTGCTTTGACAGGCGTGTTGCAGAGCGTCATCCGGATCGCGCCGAACGATTTTCCGGCCGACCGAAGCGCAGTCGGACTTGAATGAGCGGCAACAGTCCCCGGGGCCGCACGCAGGCACGCGGTGTTCGCGAACGCGGAGCGGCAATCAGGATATTTCGATGTACACGACCGTACCGACTGGGTGGCAAATCAAGGTCATCCTTACTCTACCGGGCAGGTCCGTCCCGAGTAGCGCGTATGCGCGCTTGCATCAAATTGAACGTTGCGGAGATACCTCGCGAAAAGCGTGAAGATTCCGGGCACCTAGCGAGAGAGCGGCGACGGGCTCGTCGAAACACGGAGTCGTAAGGAGAAGTTCCATGTTGGGAACAATATTGATCGTCGTACTGGTGCTCGTGTTGCTCGGTGTGATACCGACCTGGCCGCACAGCCGTTCGTGGGGTTATATGCCCAGCGGCCTGTTAGGCGTTGTGTTGGTCGTTGTGCTTGTGTTGCTGCTTCTGGGCAGGATATAGGCGCAAAAAACCTGTTTGGATGATCCCTTCGCGGGTAGCCGTTGCCGGGCCGTCCCATCTGAAAACGAGCGGCCGGCAAGCGTCAGTAAGCTTGATCATCCGGCATTTTCAAGGAGCAATGTCATGAACAAGGATCAAGTGAAAGGCCGCGTCAAAGATGCAAAAGGAAAGCTGAAGGAAGTGGTCGGCAAAGCCACGGGAAATGCAACGACCAGGGTGAAGGGCAGAATCGAACAGGTCGTCGGCAAGACACAAGCCTCGTACGGCGATGCGAAAGAGCAACTCAAGAAGCAGCCGTAGGGTGTTCGCGCGGATAGGCTCTGAAGCGCTACGTAGTGGAGCAAAGTGCTCCCGCGACGCTTTCTGAGCGTATGCATTTGAACCGCGGAGGTGCATCATGAAACGGGTTATCGCTCTGGTATCGGCGGCTGTACTCGGGACGGGCTTGACCACGGGAACGCTCCGGGCTCAGGGAGCGCCACAATCCATCACGGAGAAGCGCGTTGATGTGGTCCAGGTGTCGACGGGGTATCGAGCGTCAAAGATCAACGGATCGCCCGTCTATGACCGCAACAAAGACAAAATCGGAACGATTGACGATCTGATCGTCAGCCCAACCGATCGGACCTCATATGTCATCCTCTCAGTGGGAGGATTTCTCGGTATGGGAACCCATCTCGTCGCGGTACCGTTTAGCAGCCTTCAGATCGTCGATAAGCAAATGCGGTTGCCGGACGCGACCAGGGAGTCCCTGAAGGCATTGCCCGAGTTCAAATACACGCCTGACTAGCCAGTGCCACCGGTCATGACAACGCCTCGGCGACACCAGAAAATGAGAGCCGAACATAGCCAACCGGTGCTCGAGTGCATCGCCGGTCCGGCGGCGCGGCCCCTGCACACCGTTGCACCCGGCGGCCTGCGGGGCAATGCGCCTTATTGCCGTGCCGAGCCGTATCGCTATCTCGTCACGTTGTGCAGCGCATCGCAGTTCGCCACGATCGCCGGTGACTACGAGGCTTTGGTGCCGTGGCCGCTCGATCTCGCGTGAAGAATGCTTGCAGACCCACGCCAGCAAGCGGGCGGGCGGCAGCACTCATTGCGTTCCGGAACTTGAAGATGGCGCGGTCAGCATACGCCTATGTCCGGGGCAATACCATCAGATTTTACGAATGGCTTGAAAGCCTGGAGAGCCACGCGTTACCCGAAGGACCTCCGATCTGGATTTGCGGCGACTGTCACGTAGGCAATCTGGGACCCATCGCGAGCGCACGGGGGCACGTCGAGATACAAATTCGCGACCTGGACCAAACGGTTGTCGGCAACCCCGTCCATGACCTCATCCGCCTCGGATTGTCGCTCGCTACCGCCGCGCGTGGCTCCGATTTGTCGGGTGTGGTAATCGCGACCATGATGGAACAGATAATGGAAGGCTACGAGCGCGTGCCGACGGAACCATTGAAAGTCCGGAGTGTGCCCGGGTAATGATGAGGCAGGCATGGAAGCGGACGTGGAAAAATCTGGCCAGGGAACGCATCGAGAACACAAAGCCAACGATACCTTTAGGCAAGATATTCTGGCCCCTGTCCAGGGAAGAAAAACGCGCAGTCAAGCAGTTGTTCGCAGATGAGGTCGTTGCACGCCTCGCCACCTTGTTGCGTTCGCGCGACGAAGGCGCGTCGGTCGAGGTGCTTGATGCCGCTTACTGGGTAAAAGGCTGCAGTTCACTTGGCCGCTTGCGCGTTGCGGTACTTCTCGACGTCGGACGTGACTCTTCCAGCGGAGATGACCTTTGTCTGATGGACATCAAAGAGGCCATCCAGGCCGCCGCTCCTCGATACCCGGCGGTCAAGATGCCACGGGACAACGGCGAACGCGTCGTCGAGGGAGCTCGCCATCTGGCGCCATTCCTGGGCGAACGCATGCGCGCGTCACGCTTTCTCGACCGGCCGGTGTTCGTGCGCGAACTGCTTCCTCAAGACCTGAAAGTGGAAATCAACCAACTCACACGTGAAGAAGCCATGAAAGTCGCACGATTCCTGGCGCTGGTCGTCGGAAAGGCCCACGCCAGGCAAATGGACGCGTCAACGCGCGCGAGCTGGCGGGCGGAACTGCAGCGCAATCGCTCAAAAACGCTCGATGCGCCTACCTGGCTGTGGACCAGTATCGTCGAGCTTGTGAGCCGGCACGAACGGGGCTATCTCGAGCACTGCCGCAGATATGCAATGGACTCCGCTACAAGATAGGGTGGGGCATCACAGTGCTATAGATCGGCATGGCTACCGACCCTGTGCGTGATGACCGCGCGTGCCACCTGACGCGATCATCACGCGGGGACTGTGCTGCCGACTCAATCCCCACTGACTATCTCCTACCCCACGGCATTGCGCAAACTTCCAGTCGATCCGTATGAACGATGGCCCAACTCGCTGATGACGCGGCGATCATTGCGCAGTCGAAGCACGCCGCGATCACACTGACCCTCGCGGCTGTATCCCCGGCGCGAACAGGCCGTGATGTCGCACTGTCCTCACCAATATCCGTCCCTGCCATGAAACTCGTGGAGTCTCTTTTCGTAATCGCGGCTGAGTGGAACGGAGTCGTCGTACTCAGGGCTATTCTTGATTGCGTCGCGACTGAGTCTGGTAGAAGCGGTAGAGCCGATCCAGTCGATCAGGTCGATCCATCGCGTTGCCACCAGCACCTCCTTGCCACCCGGCCACCAGTTTCGCGTATCGACGGTCAGATAGCGAATGGCCCATGCAACATCGTCGAAGATGAAACCGGAGACGTGGCCTATGCTGCCATCGGCCACCTCGATGTGATAGCCCTCTACGGCATTTGTGCTGTGCAGGTGGACGTCCGCGGGCGCTCGATGTAAGTCCAGGTCGGGGCGCGGGAGTGCCTCCGATGCTGGGTCTGGCGACACGTCCGGTACGTCGAATGCAGGGTAGGCGCCCATTCCCCACAGGTTTGGACCACCCCAGTACGTCGGATAGCCGTAGTAAAGGAGGTATTCGGTTTCGTGCTGACGCGACACCGGCTTGTGCGTATCGATGCTCGGACTGTCCCGCACCTGTTGCCGCGTAAGATGCACATGGACGGTGCCTGATTCCCGGTCCAAGTGTTTGACTGAATACGGTGAAATCAGTACCTGCCGCTCGTGCATCCAGTTTCCCGTGTCGACCACGAGATAGCGCACCCCCCACGCCTCGTCATCAAAATAAACTTCGTCGACGCTTCCGATGTCGCCGTCACGTGCCGCGACGGTACATCCATGAAGACTCTTTATGCTTCGCAACATGTTCGATACTCCTTCTCAGCTGCTGGCTGTTGATGCGCTCGCTCGCTTCCGGTGTTGCGGGTTCAGGGATCTCGCTCGGTGCCAGTCATTCGTCTCGATGCTGCGCACCGGTTAGCCTCCGCGCCAGGGTGGTAGACGCCTTGATGACCTGAAACCGCCATTGAAAAAACCGATGTTCGCAACGTGCTTTTTTATGGGTGGTTTCGGGTCAGTGGAGATGTCCCCCGAACAGCCCGAGCAGCCCGATAACGATCAGGTAGATCGCAACGATGTAATTCAGCAGGCGAGGCACAACGAGAATCAGAATGCCGGCGATCAGCGAAACCAGCGGGCCCGCGTTCGTGAGAATGTGCATGCCCCCTCCGTAAGATTGAAATCGAAAAATAGACACAAACTTGCCCCGCCTGCGTCGCTCCTCTTATAGTGACTTGAGCCTGGTGACCTTCGTGCCTTCGAGCGTCACGCCGGCCATCAGTCCGTTGTTCGTGAGCACGAACACTTCGACCGGCGCAGTCGCGGTGGTGGTGTCCACATTGCCGTTCGCGCCAACCTTCAGTATCGCCACTGACGCATCGCCGCCCACCGACCAGCCTTCGCTATTACGGAACCGGGTGAGTGCGTCCTCGGTCATGAACAGGAAAATGATCGCTTTCGATTGCGCGCCGATCTGCAGCCCGATCGAACCGGTCGTGGTGCTGTAGTACCCGACCGTGCTGCCGCCGACTCGCAGCGAGCCTTCGCCGTACTGGCCGCCGACCCAGAAGCCGGCGGCGATGACAGACGGGAACACTAATACGCCACGCGCCTTGCCGACCAGTTCACGTGAGCCGTTGGCGATCGTGTAAAGGCGTGCAAGGGTGGAGTCGACGCTCGCGTCGATGGTGTGACGCTTGTCGGCCTGTTGGCCACTGGCGTCGGATGTTCCGGTCGTCGTACAGCCCGAGACCGCGAGGCCTATAGCCAGGAATGATCCCGGCGTACCCCATATGAATGTTCGTCTTAGCATGATTTTCCCCAGGTTGTTCCTGGATGTCCCTGACGCTACGCGCAGTCGGACGCGAATGCGGTACGAAACCGTACAAAACGTGCAACGGGTTTCAATTCGTGCGTCGTGACCGGGTAGAGGATCGTTCCGACTGGCTTCGCGTTCTTTCACGGGAATTGTCTGAGCAATGCCCTGGTGCTGGCGGTTTTAGGTGCCGCTTCATCCGCGACGCGCGCAAGTGCGCTGTTCCACTATCGCCCGGCGCGAGCGCGGGTAGCGATGTGGCCGACCAGATTTCATCGAGGGCGATCGGGGCGCCGGAAGACGGTTGCAATCGTTATCGCTTCGCCAACTCATGTACGGCAGCCAGCGTCATAAACGCAGAGCGCGTCATATGACGATCCTTCGCCGCAGCATCGACCCGCCGCAAAAGGCTCTCCAGCAGACTGAACTGAAGGTTTACGGACTTCGAAGTCACACGCGCCAGATTGATGTCCACGAATACCCAGATTCCCTCGCCGTCGTCCATTTCAAGCGTGCGCAGTTCCGATGTATCAGCTGTGGGTGCGGGGATGACTTGCTCACTGCGGTCATACATCCGTTCTACTGCTTCCAGTGCATTGCGCTCCAGTTCTGCCAGTGATGCACCGGTCACGTCGGCGCCAGGAAAATCCGGGAAGCTGGCGTGAAGAGTGTCAGTGTGGTCGCGACGGACATACAGCGGATATTGCATGATCTGCTCCATCTAAACTGAGCACCGCGGATCTCTGTCCAATGCCTTCGCGCCGCGGCTGTTTCCTGGGCGAGTGGGTGTCAGTCCGCTGTGTTCGTATGTCTCATTAGACGCGCTATGTACGAATACGCAACCACTTTCTCACTGTAGCCACGTTGCTAGAACCGTGCGTCGATGTCTTCCTGAACGCGAGCAGTACCTCGACCATAGCGGCGCATGAGCGGCGTGGCCGAGATGCCATGCAACACCACGGATGCGGAAATTGTCGCCAGCACCCATGGAATAACGGGGGCCAACTCCGTGCGCGGTCCGCGCTCAAGTGCAAGCATCAGGTAGTACACGGACCCGACACCGCGGATACCGAGCCAGCCAATGAGCCACCGCTGCGTGCGTGACGCGGAAGAACCGAGCAGCGAGATCTGGGTGGCCAGCGGCCGTATGACTATCAGCAATGTGGTGACCACAGCCGCGCTGCGCCAGGTGAGCATGGCAACCCAGTACTGTGAGACGAGACAGCCAATCAGCAGCATCAAGGCAACTTCTGCGATGTGCTCCAGTTCGATGGTGAATCCCATCACCGATTCCGCAATGAACGCATGCGCCCGGTCGGGATCAGTGGCCGTCGCTTCGACGTCTTGCGTATCGACAGTCCCTACGGCCTCTTTCGACGACTTGTCGCCACTCGACTGATGTTCGACTCGCCGCATCGCGACGCCGGCCGCGAAGACGGCCAGGAAGCCGTATCCGTGCGTGATCAGTGCGACGCCGTACGACAAGGCAATCAAGCCAAGCGTGAAGAAACCCTCGAGGCCGAGCGCCTGACCATAACGGCTGCGCATGAAAGCAACGAACCGGGCTGTGGCGACGCCGAGCAGCCAGCCGCCGCCGATTCCTCCGATGACTCCCCACGCGACGCTCCCGACGAAGGCCCATGAAATGCCCGGCGCACCGCTATGCTCTGCTGTGCCACACAGCAGAAGACCGAGCAACGCGAACGGATAGGCCGTCCCATCGTTCAGTCCACCCTCTCCGGATAGCGTAAAGCGCACAAGCTCGACATCACCGGCATCGCGTACGCCGACGTCATGCGCCAGCACGGGATCGGTGGGCGCCATCATCGCCCCTAAGAGGACTGCTGCGCCGATGCTCAGATGAAACGCCAGGACACCAAACAGGGCGAGCGATGCCACTGTGAGAATCATCGCGAGGATGCCTAACCGAAGCGGCAGTGCCCACCTCCGGTCCGACGGCGGCACGCGTAGTCGCAAGCCGATTGCAAAGAGCGACACGAGGATGCCAACTTCCGCAATCATGCGCAGGTGGGTTACGTCATCCGGTAGTCGCAACGACAACAGGCCGACGCCTGTCGGCCCGAGCACGAAGCCGATCCCCAGGTAGACCATGGCCGCACTGAGCGGCAGCCGCTTGAGTGTCGACCCGACGAGGCCCATGAACATCAGCAGGCTGCCCACAATGAGGCACCATATCGCGTCGACCACGGCAGATATCCCAAAGTTGTGAAGTGGCACTACATTAGCACTCGACACGCCAACCGGCAGCCGTTTTGAGCCAATGGCGCACCCACGGCGCTCGCCGTCTGCACCGTGCAGCGGCGGTTCTATTGCGGTAAGGACGCTGAGGCGAACCCGGGAGGGCGCGCGGTGTAGCCCGGCACGTGAATACCGCGCCCGCTGAACGGGAGAAGGCGGGCGGCCTGCATACTTGTGATCGAGTCTTTACGTTGTCGTACCGCATCGGACTCCGTTCTTGCGTAGCGTTGGGTACATCAGATAAAAAGGGGAGGTGACGATGCTACGACGGGCATTCATGTGGGGTGCACCGGGATCGATCCTCGCGATCAGCCTTGCGCCATCGGGCTGTACAACGACAACCGGTGCGTCCGACACGATGGTCCAGCAGAAGGATAAACGCCGCACCATTGACGCCGGTGTCGACTCGACCTTGGTACGTCTCTACAACCTTGCTCGCGGCTCCCGCGAACTGGCCGGCAAATCGAGCGGCATGCTGATTTTCCCGTCCGTTATCGACGCCGGCTTCGGTGTGGGCAGACAGTATGGCGTGGGGGCGTTGCGCGTTGGCGGAAGCACGGTCGGGTACTACAGCACCGCGACCGCGTCGGTCGGGTTGCAAGCAGGCGCGCAATCGAAGGCGATCGTCTTTCTGTTCACGACCGCGAACGCACTCGATCGATTCCGCAACAGCGAAGGCTGGTCGGCAGGCGGCGACGCGTCGGTGGCGGTATTGAAGATCGGCGCGAACGGTACTGTCGACACCGGCACGGCAACTGGTCAGGTTGACGTATTCGTGCTGACAAATGGCGGGTTGATGGCTGGCGCAACAGTGGACGGCACGAAGGTGACCCGACTCAAATCGCTGTAACGGACAGGACAGTCGTGCCGCAAACAATCATCCTCCGTTCAGTTCTGACTGGGAAACATCATGCACTCTTTGACGAGCGCGGGCCCACTGGTTTCACTGATCGCAGGCATTCTGATTCTGGTGGTGCCGCGCCTGCTGAATTATATCGTGGCGATCTATCTGATCATCATCGGGCTGCTGGGACTGTTTGGAAGTCGTCTCCACTGATGCCGTGTCACCCGTAGCAGGAGTATCGAACCATGTTGCGAAGCATCGGGAGTCTCAAGGGATGCGCCGTCGCCGCCAACGATGGTGAAATAGGCAGCATCGAAAAAGTGTACTTCGATGATGACGCGTGGGGTGTCCGGTATCTCGTGGCGAAAACGGGAAACTGGACCAATGAGCGACGCGTGTTGATCTCGCCGTATTCCGTCAAACACACGGATCCCGGCTCGGGGGTTGTCCGCGTTGATCTGACACTGCAGCAGGTCAGCGACAGTCTTGCTATCGATACACATAAACCCGTATCGCGCCAGCATGAAGCCGAATATTTCCGCTACTACGGCTATCCGACATACGGGGGCGGGCTGGGTGTGTGGGGAATGAACAGCTTCCCGGCATTCAGTCGCGCGGCCACGGCGGGTACGTCATCGGATACGCGAACACACAACTCGCGCTGTACGATGACAAACCGCCAGAGGACAGTCATCTGCGGAGTGCGAACGCGGTAGACGGCTATCACGTCGAAGCAGCCGATGGCGATATCGGTCACGTGTCCGGCTTCATTTTTGATGATGAAAGCATGGACCATGCGCTATGTCATTGTCGACACCGGGAACTGGTGGGCAGCAGGAAAGGAAGTGCTACGGGCAACTGAATGGATCTTCCTGATCGACTGGGTCGAATCCACCGTTTCTACAAAGCTTACCTGCGACGCGCACGCTGGCCGATCTTCCCTTCATCCTGTGGTCGGGCAGCAGTCTCGAGGCCTTCATCTCATTTAACGGCGGTTTTTTGCGGAAAGGGCTCGCGTTCACGATGCTGGTCGCGCACATAAATCGCCTGCTCGATGGCATGCCGTAAGCGACGCCGGTTGTTGATGCGGGCAGCTGCTTTGACGAACACGTGCTTCACGCTCGCCAGTTCCGGAATCTCGGCCTTTGCCGCCGGATAGCTACGCAGCTGATCGGCGACGATCTTGCGCGGCACCGGGATCGAGCGCAGCGCACGCGCTTGAAAAAGCGTTTGGCGGCGGCCTTGTCGCGTCGCTTTTGCAGCAGGATGTCAAGTTCGACGCCGTGCTCATCGACCGCACGCCACAACAGGTAAGGCTCACCTCGTAGCGTAACGAACATCTCGTCGAGGTGCCACGTACTGCCCGGCTTGCGCCGCACCGCTTTCACCCGGTAAGCAAAGCCCGCGCCAAACTTGGCGCACCAGCATTGGATCGTCTCGTATGTCAGTCTTTGGGACGTGCGCGGCTTTCGTGATCCGAGACGCACGCAGGAATTCCTCTCGTGCTTCGGGCCGATCAGGCAACACTTCGCGCTCAAGCGGCATCTGCTGCGAGCTTCACTCTATCGCAAACAACTCGCTGCGCGATTCGTCGCGTCGCGCGAATTCGCCGAACTCGCCCAAAATCCGTTGACTGGTTTCTGAACAACGGGCTCACCTGCCATCGCTTCGCCTCAAGCTCAGCAACTCGACAACGCCCTTTGTGATGCTGGATGTGAGCGTCACGATGAACGGTGACCGTGGACCATGCGGCGAGCTCCGGCGGTACATCGGGCAACGCCGTCAACAGCGGCTTCTCGATGGCGGCGCACGCCAGGGGCTGTTCGCGTGTCGTGCCGTGTTCACGAACACTGGCTTCCTGCATGATCCATTCGCGCAACTGCCGGTTGGCATCCGGCGGATCACGGAACGTGCGCAGCGGCATGAAGGACTTCTTGACGTATTTGACGCCCGATTCAACGACGCCTTTCTTCTGCGGGTCGTGCGGCGGACAGGCATCGATCCGGAAACCGTATCCGTCAGCGAGGCCTGCGTAGGAACGCTGGACTTCGGGATCGTACGTGCAGGCCCTGATGATCGCGCACTTCGCGTTGTCGATTTTCTGTGCCCGAGGCCGTTATGTGGCCATTCGCCTTGAACTAGGCGTTGCGAGCGACTCTGCTGCACTGCAAGGCAACATAACGCGCTTGCTATGGCATGGTGATTTCCCGCTTTCCTTGGGAGATTGTCATGCTCGAGCACTATTACTTTCGTCCAGAGACCGTCGACCGCATTCGTGCGTCCTGGCTCGCTCCGGCGATTGAGCAATACGTCACCTGGCTGACAGAGGCTCATTACACGGCCCGTAGCGTGTTGCATCGCGTTCCCGTGCTGATGAGCTTCGGGGAGTACGCAATGGCGCACGGCGCGAGGGATTTCGCGCAGCTAAGCGATCACGTCGAACCGTTTGTGCAAACCTGGATTTGTCGGCATGGGCGTGGACGCAGTGCTGCCCGGCGGAGCAAGTTCTCTCATGAGGTTCGCAATCCTATTTGCCAGATGCTACGCCTGGTAGTTGACGGTTACGATGGCCCAGGTCGTCCACACAAGCCGGATAACCCGTTCGAACGGGAGGCTCCGCATTTTATGGCGTTTCTTGTTGAGGAGAAGGGGCTTCGCCCGCGTACCCTTATCCAGTACCGTTTCCATCTGCATCAGTTTGCCACCTACCTCGAGCGCAACGGCATCCGGTTACGGGCTGTTTCGCCAACCGTAATCAGCGGGTTCATCGCCGAGTATGGCCCACGTGTTGCGTGGACAACGCTTCGTAACGCCTGCGGAACGTTGCGGGTCCTGCTGCGCTATCTGTATCGGGAAGGAGTCGTATCCCGGGACCTGAGCCCGCTCGTCGAGTTTCCGCAATCATATCGACACGCAGGTATCCCCCGATCTATCAGCTGGGATCAGGTCGAACAGGTCCTGGCGAGCATTGACCGGCGTTCGCCCTGTGGCAGGCGCGACTACGCGATGTTGTTGCTGCTGTCTACATACGGGTTGCGGGCCTGCGAAGTTGCCTCGCTTACCCTGGACGATATCGACTGGCGCAACGAGCGGTTTAGAATCCGGGACCGCAAGGCAGGCAACACCACCACTTATCCGCTTTCCGCAGTGGCCGGATCCGCGATCGTCGACTACCTCAAGAATGGCCGACCGGTCACAACGCATCGTGAGGTTTTTATGCGCATGTCGGCACCGCTTGCTCCGATTGGTCACGCGGCCGTGGTGTGCCGGGCTGCTCACTTCATCCGCAAAGCAGGCATCAGCGTTCCACGGGCCGGCTCACACGTACTACGGCACAGCTGCGTACGGCACTTGCTGAATGCTCATTTCTCACTCAAGCATATTGGCGACTATGTTGGCCATCGAAGCATCTCTTCGACCCAGATTTACGGCAAGCTGGCAATCGAGCAACTACGCGATGTTGCGCAAGGCGATGGGGAGGATGTGCTATGAGATCTCCTACTCGCTTCCGCAGCTTTCTTGGTCCAGATATCGAACGGTTCCTCGGCTACAAGCGCTCGTTGGGCAGGCGTTTCGACGTCGAAGAGAAAGCACTCGCTCTACTCGACGCATACCTGCTACGCAAGCAGATCCGCAGCTTTTCCCAGGTGACTCCGACCGTCGTGGACGAGTTTCTGCTCTCCCGTCCGCGACCACACCCGAGAAGCTACAATCATCTGCGCTGTACGATTGGGAGGTTGTTCGCGTATCTCGTCAATCATGGGAAGCTTGTCGCGACGCCACTGCGATCACCACCGCGCCGATCACGATATGAACGGACGCCTTTCATTTTCGACACGGCGTCGATCAGGAGGTTGCTTGCGCTTGCCAGGATGCTTCCCGACAAAGGCGGGACCATAGGGCGAGGCGACACGTATTTCGTCATTTTCGCTGTTCTGTACGGACTCGGATTGCGGGTCGGCGAGGTCTGCAGGCTGCGAATCAAGGACGTTGACCTTCAGCGTCAACTGCTCGTCATCCGCGAAACAAAGTTCTACAAGAGCCGGCTGGTACCTTTCGGCCCGAAGCTTGGTGCATTGCTTGCCGAGCATTTGCGTCAACGCGAGACAGCGTCCACATACCCCGCTCAGGATGAGAGTCCGCTGTTCTGCTTACGTGGTGGACGGGCCATCAACCCATGCACGATCAGCCAGACTTTTCACGCCCTGATTCCCAAACTGCACCTTGAGATTCCACTGGGCATCTCGTATCCGCACTTACACGATCTCCGCCACGCATTCGCCGTCGGCGTACTCACACGATGGTACCGTCTCGGCCTTGATCCACAGGCAAATCTCCTTGCGCTCTCGACGTTCATGGGGCATGTCGACGTGAGCTCCACAGCGGTGTACTTGTCGACGACACCTGAGCTCCTTGAGCAGGCTAACCGCCGTTACAAGGCATTCGCTGCGGCAACTCTCAGGGAGGTTCTCCCATCATGAACCCATCTCTCGGTTCATTGATACAGTCATTTTTTATCGATCACCTCCCCGTGCAGAAAGGCCTGCGTCAAGGTTCGATCCGAAGTTATCGCGACACAGTTCGACTGTTTCTGGGCTTTGTATCCGAGCAACGCCGCACCTCAATTACCTCCCTGACTGTCGAGGACCTCACCTTTGAGCGAGTTCTGACATTCCTCAAGTATCTGGAGCAGCAGCGCGGCAACTCCGCGCGTACCCGCAACCAACGGCGCGCGGCCCTGAATACCTTCTACGCGTACCTCGCCTTACGCGTGCCAGAGATGTTGGCAGCGTGCCAGCAAATCGCGGCGATTCCCGTCAAGCGCACATCATTGCCCGATACCCATTACCTCGAGCAAGAGGAGATGGCAGCATTGTTTCGGTCTCTGCCAAAGCGAGGACGTTTTGCACTTCGCGACCGAACACTGTTGCTCTTTCTATATAACACGGGCGCCCGGGTTCAGGAAGTCGCCGAGCTTCGTAGGGAACATCTCGATTTAGCATCTCCAGCCAAGGTCCATCTGCACGGCAAAGGCGACAAGTGGCGCGTCTGCCCGCTCTGGGATGAAACGGTAAAATGTCTTCAGAAACTGCTCGGTGAACAACGCACATTGCCCAATGGCCCGGTGTTCGGCGCAGTAAAAAGCCGCCCCCTGACGCGCTTTGGTATCTACAAGATAGTGCGGCGACATGCAGCGCCGTGGGACACGGACGGTCCGCAGCCGCGACATGTCAGTCCCCATCTGTTTCGACATACTGCCGCCGTCCACCTCCTTGAATCCGGTGTCGAAGTCAACGTCATTCGTGGTTGGCTCGGACACGTTAGCCTCGATACCACCAATCGCTATGCTGAACTGACGTTACGCGCCAAGGCCGAAGCGTTACGTGCCTGCGAAATAAGTCCTTCTAATTCGGGGGCATCCCGCGCTCGTGCAGTTTGGAAGGACGACAAAGCACTCATCGAATGGCTCAACGCGCTGTAGCTCGTTATGTGCCCAGACATTCGCGCTCCTCCCGACAGCAGTACAAATCTGCGTCGATCGCCACATAACGGCCTCGGGCACAGAACATTGATTTTGTTCCCGGCAACAAAATTGAGGAGGATCCGCCCGGGGTAGCCGCCGAACCACTCGAAGGCGCGTCGGTGACAGGCCAGTCACGTCTTGACGGTCTGATCGAACACGAGTTCGACGTACTGATGACGCGACCAGCATAGCTTCATGACGAAGAACCACGTCTTGAGGGTGTGGCCTGATTCGTGGCCGAGCGCGGGGCCGGCGCCGAAGTCGACCTGCGCGGCATCGGCCGGCGGGAAGTCCAGAATCGTCGTCGCGGTGACGCCGCGTTCAACGGCCAGATGCTTCAGAAAGCGCCGCACCGCCGAATATCTGCCGGTGTAGCCGTGGTTGCGTTTGAGCGCACAATGAATCGTGGTGCCCTGCACGTCGGCCTCAAACCAGCCGCTGATCTGCTCGCGAAAGGTTTCGAACGTCGACATGCAGGTGCTGGGCAGGTGCAGTGTGCGGCCGAACTGACCGGCGGTCACGGGGTCTTGCGGCAGCTGCCGCGCCGGATCGAGCCAGCCGAGCTCCTGCGCAGTGCGCCTTACGGCGGTGAGCTTCTTGCGGCCCATGAGCCCTGCGCGGGCTATGTCGCGGTCGGAATCACCTTGCCGAATGCGGACAAGGACTTGGCGGTACTCAAACAATTCGAACCTCCGGTTGGCCATGAGCGCTCCGCTCAAAAAAGAGCGAAGCGTACCCAGTTGGGAAAGTTCGAACCGCGTTCTGCTACACGGCGCAGGTGGCGCCTATGCGCCGATCATCAATTGGCTCCGATACGGCGATCCGTGACAGAAACTGGTGACCTTGAGCACAATGCTTCCATGAGCGGTGTGTGCTGATGCTACGCCGGTGACAAGGCTCGCCGTCGAGACAATGCCATCATTGGCGCCCAGCACAGCGGCGCGCAACCAGCTGATGGATTCGAGACGGTGCCGTTCCTTATGTCGCCCTGGCATAATTCCTCCACATTGGAAACGTTGATGCACTCTCTCATGGCGGGTGGACGCAGGAGCAGCCTGATTGTGTAGCTACGGTAGCGGCGCGTCACTTAGTCGACGGATATTGACATACCGCCGTGCTCGGGCGACAACAACGTTTTGAATGTCAGCCGATCCCATCACCAAGGATTGCCATGGACTTCGATTACGACTTGTTTGTCATTGGCGCGGGATCGGGCGGCGTCCGGCTGTCCTGGATGGTTGCCGCCAGCGGTGCCAAAGTGGCGGTCGCGGAGCAAAGCCGCATTGGCGGAACCTGCGTGATCCGCGGCTGCGTGCCGAAGAAACTGCTGGTCTACGCGTCCCGCTACGGCGAGGACCTGGTCGATGCCGCCGGTTATGGATGGCAAGTCGAGACGAGAGGCTTTTCGTGGGAAACGCTGATCGAGCGCAAGAACCGCGAGATCGACCGGCTCAACGCGGCCTACGTCGGGATGCTGGAGAACGCCGGTGTCACGCTCTGCCCAAGCCGCGCTGTCATTGCCGATCCGCACACCGTGGTGATCGCGCAGGACGGGCGCCGCATTACTGCCCGCCATATCGTCGTCGCGACAACTGCGCTTCAAAGCAACCGCCCGGGCAGTCTGTTTTCTCTTGACGACGCGCCTGTCAAACTGGTTTGACTAATTCCGCACCGTCGTTTCCAACGCGGTTGACTGCCGGACTAACCTGAAACCACTCGAATTCTTCGGCGGGCACTGCCGTGTTGCGCGCGATATCTTCGACCTCCCGAGCGGATGTCGCTGGGTCCAGCCATTTGCGGGCGGCGTCAGCCGCGAATATCAGTGGACTCCTGCCATGCACATCGAACAGGCCTGATTTGGCCGCTGATGTGATGACGATGAACCCGTCATCATCGTGTGCTTCGTTGTCCGGTTGCAGGTTAGCCACCCCGGCGAGGAACAGTGGCCCCGACCTTTTCGGCAATATCGCATATGGTTGCCTCACACCGTCGTCTGTCCCGATCCACTCGTACCAGGAGTCCGCAGGCACAATCACACGGCCCGAGCGCCAGAGCGCTTTCAGAAACGGGCTGTATGCGACATTCTCCGCGCGTGAGGTGACGATTTTGGGGAGACGCAGGGGGACGAACCCGGGTGGACGACAGCCCCAATTGAGACTACGAATGATGCAGTCGGGGTAAATGACGAGCTGTCGAGTGCCCGGCGCGGCGTTCCACGTCGGCGAATAGATGTCGCGCAGTTCGAGGAATTGGTCGATGTCGGTCGAAAGAGGGGCGACATATCCGGGTCCGGAGCCGGTTCGGACATAGCGAACGCACATAATGTTCTCCCTGACGTGGACACAGAGGGCTTCGAAAGCGCATCGTTTAAGTATCGCGCTATCTGAAACCGCCGTCTGTACGGTGTCATACTTCGATCAACCTGGCCGGCAAATGGTGTCTGGTTTCCCGACGTGCCACGGGCCGTCTCGGGGGCTGCCTACTGCCCACTGTCGCGCGAGCGTCATTCGCGCATCTGCCCGCGCGCGTCGTCCCGTTTCGCTGCGAGGAGTCTGCCGTGGCCGCAGCAGGCGCGACCTCGGACCGATAGCATCAACGCCATCGCAAAACTCGTCCGCACCTTCTCATCAGCTCCACGACCCCCCGTGGAATCCTGAACAGCGCGCCGACGACCCCAGTAGGGGCCTCAGGATTACCCACATCTGTGCCGGGATAGCGCTTGTAAACAGCTTGAGGTGGTGTTAACTTGAGGCACCGCCACAGGAACCAGACGCAATTGCCTTCGACCGAGAATCAGGATGACCAGGACGACTGGGCCGACATCGAATTCGGTGCGGCAAATCTGGGCGATGCCCGTTTGACGAATCGGCTCGTTGCACTGGCACGCCGGCTTGCCAGCACACCGGACTGCTCGTTTCCACGCTCCATGGATGCCGCCGAACTCAAGGCGGCCTATCGCTTCTTCGATAACGACCAGGTCGATACGGACGGTGTGCTTGCACCTCACGTAGACCAGACGCTCAAGCGCATGACCCAGGTGCCAGTCGTGCTCGCGGTGCAGGACACAACCGAATTCAACCTGACGCATCTGGGCGCGACCGAAGGCCTGGGCTACGGCACGGGCAACCAGTCGCGCGGCTTCATGCTGCACAGCCTGCTGGCCGTGACACCGGAAGGCCTGCCGCTCGGCGTGCTGGGCATGAAGACGTGGGTGCGCGATGACGCAGATCTGGGCCGCAGGCGTCAACGCTCAAAGCGCGACTTCAATGACAAGGAAAGCGTTAAATGGGTTGAGGGTCTGAACCATCTGGCAGCCCTTAAGACCCGATGTCCCGATACGCGCATGGTGGGCGTGGGCGACCGCGAAAGCGACGTCTATGAAGTGTTCGTGGCCGAGCGGCCTGCTGGCGTAGACTGGCTCATTCGTGCGGCATGGGACCGTCGGACGGCGCACCCCGAGCGTTATCTCTGGGACACGGTGACGGCGAGCGCCCCCTTGGGCGAAATCGAGCTGGAGTTGCCGGCACACCGCAACATGGCCCGGCGCATTGCGCGTCTGACGCTGCGTTGCACGCAGGTCAGCCTGATTGCACCACCCAGAGCGTCGACCAAAGGCACCGGGCGCGCCCGGCTCACCCCGGTGGAGGTGTTTGCAATCCACGCACTTGAAACCGATCCGCCAGCGGGCGTCGAGCCGCTCGAGTGGATGCTGCTCAGCTCTGTGCCCACGCTCACGCTGAGCGATGCACTTGAACGACTCGAATGGTATGCACGTCGCTGGACGATCGAATCGTGGCATCGTGTGCTCAAAAGCGGCTGTCGGATCGAGGCGCGCCAGTTCGGCAATCTTGAACGGTTCGTCCGCGCGACCGCGCTATTTGCAGTGATCAGCTGGCGAATCATGTACGCCACGCTGCTGGGTCGGGCCGACCCGGATCTGTCGTGTGAAGTGCTACTTCAGCCCGACGAATGGCGCGCGCTTTACTGCCGCGCCAACCGCACCTCAAAACCACCGGTGGCAACGCCTTCGCTAGGCGAAGTCGTACTGTGGATCGCCAAACTCGGCGGTTATCTGAACCGTAAGCATGATCACCCGCCCGGGCCCACCGTCATGTGGCGAGGGTTCCTGGTCCTTCACGAAATCACCGAGATGTACCGGATCTTTAGCCAGGACGGGTGATTCACATCACGAGATGTGGGTAATCCTGAGAGTAGGGGCGGAGGTGAGTGTCGACGTTCGGCTATGACTCGTCATTTCGAGTTCTTTACAGAAAGCGGTCACCGTCGGCCAGTCACAGGGTCAATATACTCTGCATGGTTCGAGTCGCGCCTTGAGCTTCGGCCTGCATGGAACGTGACGAAGCGGCGCGTCGCAATCAGAGTCGCTATCCCGCCTTTCGGTTTGCGTCCGGGACGCTGCGATTGCGAGCGGCGGCACTCAGATCCACGTCACGATACCGCGTCAGTCGATGCCGACAGGCGAAGCAGACAGCACCGACGGCAAAATCGTCTAAAATTAATCTGCTCCGATCCTGATTTGAACAAGGGGAAGAAAATGATTCGATTGATTGTATGGATGCTGATTGCTGGTACCGCAGTTCTCGCCGGCTGCAGCACGATGGCGGGCGCAGGCCAGGACATTTCGAAGGGCGGCCAGGCGATCAAGAATGAGGCACAAGAGCCCAAGTAAGGAAGCCAGCTGAGGGAGCGCGCCAACGAAGTCAAGAGCAGAGATCAACAAGCCCATTCGCTGCCAATCATCGCAGCAGACGCGGCGCCGTGCTGGTGCCGCGTTTTCAATTGCGCGGTGATCGTCTTGTTGTGCCGTGAGTTCGATTGCCGACGTATCCGCATCGCCGCCCCGGGTAACAAGGATGTGGATGTCACCCGGTGTAATGTCGCCGATCCTGCGCTTCCTTCAACTTCAGTTCACCTGGCTTCCCTCGCATTCATGGTTTGCTCCGTTTATCAGATCTGCTTTGCAACATCCAGTCCGTATGTCGTAGCATTCATTCGAGCCCTCCATTCCTCAAGTGGACGTGTCGAAACTCCACTCTGGCACATTGATGCCGATCGGTTCTGGAGGGCCTCTGCGTTCCTGTAGGACCCTGCGTCCCCAAAGGAAAGGCAGTGTCCATTTCATCTCGGTCGAACTCGGCCTTTGGTTGTCGGTGCAGAGGGCTGCAGTTTGCACGGCTTCGTTATAATCCAGCGGTCTTCAAGCTATCGCGGATAGCTGACTGGGTCTTCGTCAAAGCCTGCGCGCGGGTCAATAATCGAGCCGAAAATAGTCATCAGCCCACGCGAGAACGTGAGCGGCGCATGCGTGGATTTCGCGATCCCGAACGGAACGCAAGCAAGCTTTCTTATCGAGCTTCGGTCCGATCCAGAAGCACTTCACACTCAAACGACATTTGCTGCGCGCCTCGCTCTATCGAAAACAGCTCGCCGCACGCTTCGCCGCTTGGCATCATTTCACTGAAATTACCAAAAATCCGTCCAGTTTCTGAGCAATTGCGTGCCATGTTCGCTAACGCGCCGCACGCGCTTTAACGTGACAGTGCCGTTCGACGACACGTGATTGTGCTGCCGTCAACGTGGCACGCCGATCAATGGTCCTCCATGATCCTTGACACATGTAATCCTTAGTAGGATCATGCGATATGGAATAAATTGATTGCGATTTAACCGGTCTCCCGGCCCGCCTGGCTGGCCCGTGTTGACGCTTTCGTTTCTATCGTTCCGCAACAAGGAGAAGAGGTAATGGGAAATCACAAGCTCCGGCTGTCTATCGCCGTTGGCAACTATGACCGTATGCGTCCGCTCGTCGATGGGGATGTTCAGATCGACGGCGTCGATCCGGTCTTCATGCTGCAGGAACCTGAGGAGATCTTCTTTCGCGCGTTTCGGCACGCCGACTACGACATCTGCGAACTGTCGCTCAGCAGCTATTCAGTCAAGATGGCCGCGGGCACGTCGCCCTATATCGCCGTGCCGGTCTTTCCGTCGCGGGCGTTCAGGCATACCGCGATCTACGTGCGAGCGGACCGGGGAATCAACAAGCCTGAAGACCTGAAGGGCAAGCGCATTGGGGTACCCGAGTACCAGCTCACCGCCAATGTCTGGGTCCGGCTCTTTCTCGAGGAAGAGTATGGGGTAAAAGCGTCCGACGTGACCTGGGTGCGCGGCGGCTACGAAGATCCTTCCCGAGTCGAGAAGATCTCGTTGAACCTGCCGGACGACATCAAAGTGGAAGACGCCCCCGAAGGCGAAACCATCTCCAGGCTTCTGGCGGCGGGGGAGATCGACGCCGTCATCGGTCCGCGTGCGCCATCCTGCTTTGACCAGGGCCATCCGCAGGTTCGGTATCTCTTCGACGATCCACACAAGACTGCCGCCGATTGGTATGCGCGCACGAAGCTGTTTCCAATCATGCACACGCTCGGCGTCAGAAAGACGCTCGCCGATCAGCATCCGTGGCTGCCGGGTGCACTCGCCAAGGCGTTCGAGAAGTCGAAGGCCCTCGCGCTCGAGCGGCTCAGCGAGACCGGTGCGACCAAGGTGACTTTGCCGTTCGTCGAAGACCAGTTGCGGGCGGCGCGCAAGCTGATGGGCTTCGATTTCTGGCCGTACGGCTTTGCGGAGAACGAGCACACTATCGACCGCTTCCTTGCTCGGCATTATGCCGAGGGCTTGTCCAGCCGCCGGCTTCAGGCGCGTGAGTTGTTCCATCCCGCGAGCCTCGAAAGCTTCAAGATCTGATTCCAGCGTCGAGCCTTGTCCGGGGTGATGCGTCGAAGCCGGGCGCGGGCCCCGAAACGCCAGATCCTGGCTACTGGCAAACCGATCGTCCCGAATGTTGCATGTCCGCCAACGAACAGGCGGACATGCGAACCTGATTCAGGATTCCCGCACCGATATATCTGTTTGACGGCGCAAATAGGGCTCTCACGCGCTGGGACCGGGACAGGCGTTCCGCAAGTGTGAACGGTTCCCCCGTGTAGAGGTTGTATGCGGAGGATTCCTTGCAGAAATCCTCGTCAATACCGCTAGTCGCAATCCGGATATCGCGCTCGACGCTGCGTCCGAGTCCGCGTGGGACGACGCGGCCCTCGCGGATTAGAGACCTGGTTTCAACAGAGCAGTGTGCCGAGGTTGACGCTCCCAGTGCGGTCTCTTGTAGCGAGGACCTTTTCCGTCCCGTCCTTTCTTACCCGCAACTCGATGCGCGAGGACGGCGCAACCAGCCCAGAGAATCGAAAGTCGCCGAAATGGTCGGTCCTGGTTGCGCGTTCGCTACCATCGGAGGAGTCACGCAGGATAACTTCGGCACCCTCCAGATTACGCAGTTGACCGCCACCCAGGTCTTCGCAGACATTGCCTGCCACCAGATGGCTGAGCGCATCGTCCAGATTCTTGTAGAAGACGCGCGGCTTGGTGCCGAACTCGGGGCTAATGACTGACAGGTGCTCTTTCTCGACCATTTCCGCCAATTGGGCGTCCACGACATTCAACGCACGGATCGCCTTGGTAGGGCAGGCCTGCGCGCAGCGTGGCTCTTTCCAGCCGGCATCGAGCAGGTGAGCGTCGAAGTTCCAGTTCTGCGGCACCTGTTCCTGTTCATTCCATTCGATCATGCCGTAAGGGCATGTCCCGACCAGATCGCGCCGGCCATGCGACTTGACCGGGTCGATCACGACGACGCCGTCCGGCCGCTTGTAGATCGCGCCGTCCGAGGCTGCTTTAACGCAGGGGGCGTTGTCACAGTGATTACAGGTCTTCGGGATATAGGTGACATCGACCAGCGAGCCTTCTCCGCGAACGTGGCGTTCGATCCGGATCGTTTCGAGCCCTTCCGGCGGATGGGGCGCCGAATAGCCCGGAAAGGCATTGCCGGCGTACTCGTCCTTGGTCGCGAGGACGCAATTTCTGCAATTGATGCAGAGTGAAACGTCAACGACCAGCGCCCAGCCGCTCACGCTGCTTTCTCGAGTGTCGAGTCCCATTTTTCCACCTCCACCCAGCAAGTATTAGGCATGATCCCGTCCGCAGTCGGACTCATTTTTCCACCCGGCGTCAGGAGATTGAGACAGCCTCCGCGATCGACCAGGCCCACCGAAGTCTCGATCAGGTCGAGCTCGGCACACGACTCGTTGCCGCGCGCCACTCCCGCCTTGACGAGCTGCGAAACATCCACGGCACAGATGACCGACGCCTGCGCGTTGTGGACACGAACCAGATCGCCGCGCTGTATGCCTCGAGTCTCGGCATCCCGGCGATTCATTCGCAGAACCCAATATCGATATCCGCCGACCTCCATCCGGTGTTCGTCGATTGTGCTGACGTGACTGTTCTTTCCGTCCGCATGCGTATGGAAGCTGTAGACCGGATGGTTGGTGACGAGCTGCAGCGGAAACGGTTGTTTCGCGGCGCTGGCGCGGTTTATGTATCGGTTGACGGCCGGCCTTGCGGGATCAATCTTCTCAATGCGACGCAGGCTCGACGGTACGAACTCGAACTTGCCCGACTGGGTGGGGAGTCCCTCACCGAACGCTTTCGAATACACGCCGGGAAGCGGGTTCGCTTCCGGCAAATCCTTGGGCCGCCCCTCAGCGAACCAGCGCATGTCGACGGGTGGCTTGTCATTGTCCGAAGGAGGGGGAACGACGTGATAGCCCTTTTGCAGGAACTTCTTCCAGGTGGTTTGCTTCGGCAGGTCCGTGGAGTTGAACATTCGCTCGCACCACGCCAGTTCGGAGCAACCACCTTCCGAAAACATGCCACCGTATCCAAGCCTTGTCATGATATCCAGAAAGATCTGATAGTCCGACTTCGATTCGCCGAGGGGTTCGATGCATTTGTGTTGCATGATCACCATACGGTGATTGAGCTGGCTCTGCGCATGCTGGATGTAGCCGCCGCAATTGGCCCATTCGGCGATGTCATCACGTTCGAGCGCGGTGCAAGCAGGCAGAATGACGTCTGCGAACTGGGCCTCGTTCTCCATCCAGATCGACTGGTTGACGATGAACTCCAGGGATGAGTGACGATACGCTTCAACAAGCCTGTTCGATCCCGGAGTCGTGCCGAACGATGACGAGCCGTAGCGGTACAGCATGTGGATGCGGGAATGGCCCGGCCTCGGATACGAGTATTGGGCAAATTGCCCCTCGATCGAGAAGCCGTCCCACGCATAGCCTTCCGCGTGTCCCTCCACGATGGCTTCGGCAAGCCGTTGCCGGGGGACGGACTGCTTCACCGGATTGATCGTGATGATATGAGGCATGCGGCAGTAGTTGTTGGCCGCGCTCGCAGTGTTGTTCAAATCGCCTGAGATTCCGCCCTCGGCGTACCCGGGGAAGTAAAAATTGAGGTCCTGCGGTGCACCAATCTGCAAATTGCCGAAATTGATCCCCGGTTTCCCCCATCCCTGCATCGCCATCATCATGACGACGCTTCGCGCCCATTGAGCACCCGTCTCGGTGCGGCATGCGCCACCAAAGCCTGCGCCCAGGCCGCCAGCCGCGAGATAAGTCTTCTTTGACGCCCATAACTTCGCCAGACTGCGCACATCCTTGGCGGGCACGCCGGTTTCCGCTTCTTGCCACTCCGGCGTCTTGGGTACGCCGTCCTCTTTGCCGAGGACGTAAGCGCTCCATTCGTCAAAGCCCGTCGTATTCGATGCAACGTACTCCTTATCGTAGCTGCCGCTAACCATCCATTCGTGCATGATGGCGATCGCGAGCGCCGAGTCGGAGCCGGGTTTGATCGGCAGCCATTTCCCGCCAAGGAACTGCGCGGAATGCGTCAGATAAGGATCGATATGCACGAACTCGATGCCGAGCTGCTTGGCCCATAGCCGCCGTTCGGTGCCTTCGAATCCGCCATAGACACCATTGGTCGATTCGGGATCGCTCGACCAGAACACGATGACCTCGGCATGCTGAAGACAATCCTCGATCGTGCCGTAAAAGCTCGGCGTGCCCAGGCGCAGGCTGTTGCCGTAGTGATGCATGGCCCCCCAATACCAGCCTTCCCAACTGATCGGACTCGGTTCGACGCGGGTAAAGCCGATCAGGTTACCGAAGCGCAGCATCGCGCTCAGGTAGTAGTTGATGTTCCCCCACTGGTGGTGTGCGCCCGTGACCATGGCTATGGATCCGGGGCCGTAGTCCTTCTTCATGCGGCGAATTTCTCCGGCGACAATATCGAGCGCTTCGTCCCAGCTGATGCGTTCATAGCCCGAGATCCCGCGATTCTGGGGATTGCGCTCGCCGTTGGGGTCAAAGTCGACGCGCTTCATCGGATAGAGGAGGCGCTTGTCGGAGTACACGAGCGATTTCAGGGAGAGCGCGTGCGGACTGACCGTCGCGCGCCGTGCCGGCGAAAGCCGGCGGCCTCTTGCCGTGATACTCCAGCTCGGTCCATCGTCCTCTTCGAGATCGATGGGCGTGGTGCGAACGATCTTGTCGTCCTTGACGAAGACGAACACGGGTCCGCCATTGGTGAGCGTGACGTAACGCGTGGTTCCGTCCTTCATCGGCATGCCCTTGCGCCACGCAGCCGTCTTCATTGTGTTGACGAGTTGGCCGAACCACACGAGCTTCTGGTCGCTTCCGCCCTGCGTGATCTTGAAGTTCTTGAGCGCATCGATCAGGAACGCATGATCCGTTTTCGGCGCGAGCATCTTGTGCGCTGTCGCGACGTCCATGAAGACGAGCTCTGCGTCGGGCTTGGCGCACACTCCCCAGCGTCCGGACACGCTGCCGTCTTTGAAATGGAGTTGCCTCGCGAGACTGTTGTCTCTGAGCCGTAGCTGGATGACTCCACTTCCTGTGGCGAGATGCGCTCGCACGGCAGGAAACTTGCGGGCCGCAATACGCAGGACGGTCGGCATGAGCCAGAGGATAAGTACAAGGATTTTTCGCTGCATGAGAATGTCATCCCTGAGCAGAACTGTGCTTTGATTGGACGCAACGACTGCCGTTCAGGCACCGGTCCAGGTTGTTCCGAATTGCCCCTGATGAGCGAATTTTGCGGAGCAGCGCGACGCAGCGGTCGGTCACGTTGTATGATCGTAACTATAGCGGATCATTTGTAAGGCAATGATACCTTAAAAAATAAACCTGTATCGAATGATGCTGTTTGGTATAAACAAAGTCAAGGGCTCCTGTGGTGGGGTATGCCCTGACTACCGTTTGTTCGGGGCCCGGAAATTTGCCCGGTTGGCCCATCTATAAAGGAATCAGGCAATGTCCAAGTCGAATCCCAGCGCCGCCAAGGCAACTTTGGATCGCGAACCGTCAGGCGAGGCAGCCGCGAAGTTGTCACCCGAACTATTTGATGAGCGTGGCCGAACTGTGCCGTGGATGGCCAGGACGGTGCACCGGCTCTATGATGCACAGGGCCAGAAAGTTCTAGATAAGGAAAACCTTGCCATTTCGTATTGGTATTACCTCCGCGTACTGGCCGAGCGCGGCGAGTTGAATCAGCTCGAATTAAGCAAGCGAGTGGGGATAGCCTCGACGACCGCGGTGCCGGCACTTGACAACCTGGAGAAGCGCGGGCTGGTGCAAAGGATCCGGGATCCTAAGGATCGAAGAAAATATTACGTCAGTCTTAAGGAAGAGGGTAGACGCCTGGTCGACGACATATTGCCGGAGTTCACGGACATACACTCCGCCTCGCTCGACGGAATTTCCTCGCGGGACATGCGGGTGTTCTGGAAGGTCGCGCACCAGATCGAGAAAAATCTGATTCAGATGTCCAAGGACGATGCGGCCTTGGACTGACGGCCTCGAAAAGATAATTACGTTTGCAACGTGCGTTGTCGCCCGAGATCTGCATGGGGAATTCCCTGGTGCTCTTGACTTGATTTGTTCTGCAACACATCATTCGATATAAATCTATCCTTTGTGCGATCATCGCAGGAAAATGATGTGCCTTAGGGTGATGGACGTTACTTGCCGACGTCGGCCAGCGAAAGTGAGAGGCGGCGGAAGCGGTGTTAGAGAACGAAGGAGGTGGACAAATGAGTGGCAAAACGCATGATGCAGGCCCCCCCCTGGTGCAACTCTGGAGCCGTGACGGATTCCAGGGTGCGCTGTCAGTTGTGACCCGGCCGACATATGCGCCTGATTATCTTTCCGTGCAGGGGCCGCACGCACCGCGGCGCGCCGTCCTTGAGCGCTTGACGCCTGACGATCAGGACGACCCTGAGGCCCTTCCGACCACCGTGGCGACTTCCAGGCTCGGCGTCAAGCTGCATGTGTCGGGGCGGCGCAAGCCCATGCCGTATGTAGTGCGCAATGTCGAAGCGGACGAGATTCATTTCATCCAATCCGGCACGGTAAGGTTCGAAACGGACGTGGGCTGTCTCACGGCGACGGAAGGAGACTTCGTCTGCATTCCCCGATCTGTCGCGTATCGCTATGCACCGACGGGCGATGCTATGCGAAGCATCATCGTCGAGAGTCCTGCGGCCCTGAAGCTCGCGCCGCCCGCGCCAAGTGGCCTGCTCAACGTTGCGCGGGATCTCAAGTTTGCCGAAATCGACTCCGCCATGCCGGCCGGCGGCCCAACGCGGCTGGTGCTGAAAACCCTCGACACCGAGAACACGGTCTTCACGATGCCGCATGATCCGCTTGCGCTTGGCGTGTGCTTGTCGGAGTCCGTCCCGGTGTGGAAGCTGAATCTGGCCAATATCCAGGTTCACGCCTACCTGCCTGAGGGTGGTCCGCCTAGCCAGTTTCTGTCATCGAGCACGGGCGACATTCTGATGTTCAACCTCAGCGCGCGTCCCGGGGGGCGGCCACCGGTTCACATCAACGCCGACTTCGACGAAGTGATCTGTTACGTGCGGGGCCCCGGCGCTTGGGGCGGGTGTTCGGAACCTGGCACCTTGACCTGTGTGCCAAAGGGGGTCATCCACCACGGGCCCTCGGAGGACGTTCCTGAGGGCTATCAGGCCTGGTTGCTGGAAACACGCGCGACGCTGCGTTGGACACCGAAGGCCCTTGCCGCTTCGGAGTTGATGGAGACGGGCCAATACCGGCCGCACCCGAGTGTGGGTAAATGACCGGCGTGACGTGACGCATATTTCGAGGATGCAATGAAAAAACGTTTTCGAGTAGGAATCGTGGGAGTGAGCGCGCAGCGTGGTTGGGGCACCGCAGCGCATATTCCTGCGTTGCGTGCGTTGTCCGACGTATTCGAGGCCGCCGGCGTGGCAAACACGAGTCTCGCGAGCGCAAAGGCGGCCGCTGCTGCCTTTGGCATTCCGCGCGCGTTCGAGAACGTGGCGGAGCTCGTGGCCTCCCCGGATATCGACGTCCTGGCCGTCACGGTCAAAGTTCCGCACCATCGTGAAGTTGTCGCCGCGGCTTTGGCGGCGGGCAAGCATGTCTACTGTGAGTGGCCGCTCGGCAACGGCCTTGCAGAAGCGATCGAGCTTGCAGATCTCGCCAGGGAGAGCCCGGCACGGGCAGTGGTGGGCACCCAGGCCACCGCGTCGCCCGAAGTCGAACTCGTCCGCAAGCTCGTGGCCGACGGACACGTGGGCGAGGTGTTGTCGTCGACCTACCTCGGCTGCGGTCCTACCTGGGGTGACGAAGTCACGCGCGGTGACTCGTACGCGATGGATGCGGCCAACGGCGCAACCTTGCTGAGGATCATTGGCGGGCATGCACTTGCTGCCGTGCAAAGTGTGCTCGGCCCCGTTGACGACGTGGAGGGTGTGGTGTCGCAGCGCCGCAAGACCGTGCGCATCGTCGAGACAGGCGACACGATCCCGATGCGAACACACGATCATGTGATGGTTAATGCCGTTTTGAAGTCGGGCGCACCGTTGTCGCTGGAGCTCCGCGGGGGCCTGCCGCGCGGCACGCAGCTGCTGTGGGAGATCAACGGAACGGCGGGTGATCTGCGCATTACCGCTGCGCATGACCAGTATCCCGTCATCAACATCGCGCCATTGCGCGTGGAGGCGGGCCGCAAGGGCGAGCAGGGGTATCGCGAGGTCGAGGCTGCGAAATCCGATTTCGTGGATACGGTCATTGCGCGGAATGTGGCGGCCATCTATCGGCAGATGGCCGAGGACCTGGTTCACGGGACCAGCACTGCCCCTGATTTCGATGACGCTGTGGCCCTTCATAAGGTGATTGATGCCATCGAGAGATCAGATCAGACCCGCAAGCGGGTGCGAATCGACTGATCTGTTGAGGTCTGCGATCGGGTCCATTGACACGCCGATCGCCGTCTATCGTGTTGCCAGCGGCAACCATACATCGCAACGTTGATTCTCAGCGACACCGATCTGCTCGACGACCCGCCAGTAACACTGCTGGCGGGTTCGTCCGTCTTTGCATTGCACCACGCTCAAGAAGAATCAGGCCAGCACGGACTGCAGCGAACAAGCGTCGCGCAGTCAGTTGCGGCATCGCCATTCGCAGTCGCGGGCCGCTTTCAGACGACACCCTTGTGACATCCACGGCCCATGCGGCATGGGTAGGGAGATTCCCTAAGGTTCTTGACTTTGGTCGTTCTAAAACACATCATTCGATATAAATCAATCGCGTCTTGAATCATCGTATTCGAAATGATGTGCGCGAGGGTACGCTGCCCGTATTCCTCTGTTTATTTTCGAGCTATTGCATTCCGCTGTCGAGGCTATCAATCCTCATCCACTTTCGGAATTAAGATTTTTCATAATAACTCTGGACGCAGATAGATAAAAAGAACAAGAAATCAGGTGCAAATTCACTTTTCAATATTTCGTACAACAGATCAATGAAAGCAATAGGCGCGTCGTGAAACGTTTGAACCGCTCCGCCTGATGCTGGCTCTCCTCCGCGCTTCCTGCCGACAAGCTCAAGGAAGTATTTGCACAACAATTGCTTGAGATGAATCATGAATGACCAGAAAACGCTGCTGCAGGTCGATGGTGTCACCAAGATATTCCCCGGAGTCAGGGCGCTCGACAACGTAACGTTCTCGGTGGTCGAGGGCGAGGTGCACGGTCTCGTGGGCGAGAACGGGGCAGGCAAGTCCACGCTGATGGCCGTTGCGTCGGGCGCCCTCGTTCCGGAGCAAGGGCGCGTCGTGATCGACGGCACGGAAACGCGAGGCGACACGGAGCAGGCACGCCGGTTGGGGTTGGCTATCGTACGGCAGGAACCGGCGCTTATGCCCGACCTGACCGTAGCGGAAAACCTCTATCTCGGCGTGCCTGCCGAGCAACGTCCGTCCTTGATGGAGGTTGCGCAATGGGCACGCGGGCTCCTGAAGCAATGGAGCGACGATGTTGCGATCGATGCGAGCGAGCGCGTGGTGAGCTTGGGCCCCGAGCAGAGGTTCATCGTCGAAATTGTCAAAGCGCTTGCTGCAAAGCCCAAGGTTCTGGTTCTCGACGAACCGACCGAACATCTGTTGACGGAAGACGTCGACCGTCTGTTCGAGCGCATCCGCAAGATAACGGCTTCGGGTTGTTCGGTCGTTTATATCTCGCACCGGATCCGCGAGGTGCAGAGAATTGCGCATCGCCTGACGGTGCTTCGCGACGGGCAGGGCCAGGGCACCTATGAGGCCGCGGGCCTCAGCGAACAGGAAATCGTCGAACTGATCGTTGGCGGCGCGCTCGACCGCGACTTCCCGGCCAAGGGTAACAATAGCGGTGCAAGCGTCGTTCTCGACGTGACAAAGCTGCGTGGTGTCGGCTTTACCGACATATCGGTTCGGATCAGGAAAGGCGAGATTGTTGGTCTTGCGGGGATCGACGGCAATGGCCAGCGAGAGTTCATGCGGGCTCTCGCAGGACAAACGCGAAGCCGCGGCAGCGTCACGGTGGCCGGCGTTCCCGCGAAGCTTCACAACTCGCAGGCTGCCGCCGGTTCGGGCATCCGTTATCTGCCGGGCGACCGTCATCGCGAGGGCATTTTCGGCGAATTGTCGGTGCGCGAGAATTTTTCGCTCCGCAGTCTGCCATTCGATTCCATCAAAGGGTGGGTGAGCCAGCGCAGCGAAGCAAAGCGCGCGAGAGATGCCGTGACGCGATTCGCTGTCAAGACGCCGTCCGTCGACACGCCTATTCGGACCCTGTCGGGCGGTAACCAGCAGAAGCTTGTGCTGGCGAGTGTGCTCGCCAGTCATCCCAAGGTGTTGCTGGTCGACGAGCCGACCCAGGGCGTGGACATTGGCGCGCGGATGGAAATCTACAAGGTGCTTCGCGAGGCTGCAGCTGCAGGTGCAGCCGTGATCGTCGTTTCGTCGGATGCGCACGAGGTGGCGGGACTCTGTGATCGCGTGCTCATCTTCTCGCGCGGACATGTCGTCAAGGAATTGGGCGAGAACGCCGTCAGTGAGAACAACATCACGTCTGCCGTCCTGACCGCAACGACTGAGCGGGAAAAGGACGCTTCCCGGACCTCCGGGCTCTGGAAGTGGGCTGCTGGGGATTGGGCGCCGCTGGTGATGCTTGCCGTCGCGGTCTGTGCGCTCGGCTTGTATGCGGCGCACGTCAACCCAGCCTACCTTTCTGCGCGAAACTTGAGCGGCATGCTGGCGCTCGTGGCGACACTGGCCATCGTCGCATACGGGCAACAGATGCTCATGCTGGTTGGCGGGATCGATCTTTCGGTTGGGCCGCTCATGGGGCTCATCGTTGTCATACAGTCGTTCTTCCTGAATGATGGCGCCTCGTTGGCTCATCAGCTCTCGGGATGGGGGATCGTGTTGCTCGTCGCCCTCGCCGTCGGACTCGTGAACTGGATGCTGGTGGGTCCGTTCCGGTTGCATCCGATGGTAGCGACACTCGCGACGTACATGGCGCTTCAGGCGGTGTCGCTGCTCCTGCGCCCGGTTCCGGGTGGCCTGATTGCGGATTCCATTGCGGAGTCGATCAGTGCGCAGCTCGGCGTCATGCCCATTATCGTGATCGTGGCAATCGTGCTTGCCGTGGTGCTCGAAATCGCGTTGTTCAAGTCAAGGGCCGGTCTCACGCTGCGCGGCGTGGGCTCCCGCTTCGAAGCCGCGCGTATGTCCGGTGCCCGCCCGCAACTGACGGCGCTCGCCGCGTACATGGGGTGTTCGTTCCTTGCGGGCGTCGCTGCCGTGCCCATGATGGCGCAGGTTGGCACGGGCGACCCCAGCGCCGGTATTAACTACACGCTCGGAAGCGTCGCAGCGGTAGTGATCGGCGGCGCGAGCCTGTTTGGCGGACGCGGCTCCTTTGTCGGTTCACTGCTGGGTGCGCTCCTCATCATTCAGGTGAACGTCGTCACCTCGTTCCTCGATATCGGGGACTCGTGGCAGTCGTATCTCCTGGGCGGGATGATCCTCACGTCAGTCGCGCTCTATTCCAAGAGCAGAGAAATGGTGGTGGCGAAATGAGAAACGCAACGCACAATCAGGCGGAAGTTATGTCGGAATTCCTTGAGCCCTCTACGTCGAAATCAAAAGTAAAGCCGGCACGGCTACCCGCGGTTGATGAATTCTCATGGATCTGGGTCGGGCTGATCCTGCTCTTCGTTTGCAGTTCCATCGTCGCGCCGGGCACGATGACGCGAGGCTCGATCCTGGCCATGCTTCCGTTCGCCGGCATTCTTGCAATCGTCGCGACGGGCCAAACGCTGGTTATCCAGCAGCGCGGGCTGGACATGTCGGCAATCGGTATGGTTTCGCTCGCGGGCATTGTCATGGCCAGAACGGGATTCGCGTTCAATTCCATCGTCCTCGCCGTCATTTTTACGGTCTGTATCGGCGGGATCGTCGGAATCATCAACGGTGCGCTCATCTCGAGGGTCGCGATTACGCCGCTAGTGGCGACGCTTGCCGTCAACGCGCTGCTGATTGGTTGCGCGCGCTCGTTGACCGGTAACGTTCCGGTGGACGTTCCGACCGTCATGCAAACCATTTCGCACGCCCAGTTCCTTGGGCTTCCGGCCAACGTCTGGTTCGCCCTCGCGTTCGTGACGACCGCGTGGATCATTACCCGCAAGACCACGGTAGGGCGCAGGTTCGTCGCCGTCGGGGTGAACCCGCGCGCGGCCGAAGCCGCAGGCGTTGCCGTGCTGAAGTACAGGATTGGGGCGTACCTCGCGTCCGCCGTTTGCTTTTGCGCGGCGGGCATGCTGCTCGCCGGATTCATCGGAAGCGCGTCGCAGACGTCCGGTAACGACTATCTCCTGCCGGCGATCGCGGCCGTGGTGGTCGGGGGCACGCCGTTCACGGGCGGCAGAGGCAGTGTCGTTGCGAGTGCCGTGGCCGCATTGTTCATGGCGCAACTCGGTCAGCTCGTGCTGGCGCTTGGCGCAGGCCCAGCTATTCAGCTCCTCGTTCAGGCTTGCGCGATTCTTCTGGCGACAACGGTACGTCATCTACCGGAACTTCTGCGAACAATTCGCAAGTCAAGGGGGTAGTCGTTTTGTGCCGCGTCCGCCATGCCGCCGGCGGACGCGTATTGACCAGATCTGAAAATTGCCGGTTTGTAATTAGTAATGCGATTGTTTGTTTTGTTCGATTCTGGTTTGCGCCAGAGGTCGAGTCGGGCGATTGAAAGGCCCTACGGTCTATCTGTGCTAATCAGCGGCAAGACGGCGGATTCTGCACGGTGTGGCCCGGAAAGAGGCCTTCGCTTTATCCATGGAGATTATTTTTCGTTCAGGATTGAAAAATGAAAAAACTGACATTATTTGCGGCTTTGACAGCCATCGGGATCTGCAATGCGAACGCACAGAGCTCTGTAACCCTGTATGGGCGTGTTGCGTCCGGCCTCGACTTCGTGACGAATGTGGCGACGAACGGCCAGTCAAAGAGCAATTTCCGATTCGGCAGCAATCAGTACGGGTACAGCTGGTTTGGCCTGAAAGGCGATGAAGACCTCGGCGGCGGCGTGCATGCGGTCTTTAAACTCGAAAGCCTGTTTTCGTCCGGAAACGGCCAGATTTTTAATAACGGGCTCTTTGTCCGCGATGCGTATGTGGGCCTGGCCCACGAGAAATACGGAAGCATCTGGTTCGGCGAGGCCATGAGCCTGGCCGACGAAACCGGCTGGTACATTGACCCGCTGGGAGAGCAGGTTGGCACCGGTATTGCCAACTTCGCGTTCGGCAGAGCGTGGGGGCCGCGATCCAACGTGGTCACCTACAACTCACCTAACTGGGGCGGTTTCTCCTTCCGCCTTCAGGATGGTTTCGGGAACCAGGCCGGCAACTTCCGTGGCGGTCGCGAGTTCAGTGCGAGCGCACAATACACGGCCGCCAGCTTCGCTGCGTACGGCGTATATGAAGAACTCCGCGATTCCAAGGGCAAATTTTCAGACCTGTACGCCGCGTCCCGGGTATACATGGCCGGTGTCACCTACACGTTGGGCCAGGTCAAGTTCTACACGGGCTATCAGCAACTGGTCTCATCCGGACAGGACACGGTCGCCACTACGTTTAACCCGTACGCCGCCACACGCAGCCAGCAGGAGTGGGTCGGCGCCTCGTATCAGGCTACCCCTGCGCTCTCGCTCCAGGCCGGCTGGTATCACGGTAACGTGAATCATGGAGGTGGAGTGGGCAATCTCGGTGCCATCGGCACCACCTACAACCTGTCAAAACGGACATTCCTCTACCTGACCCTTGGAGCAATGTTCAACGGCAAACAGTCCGCGTTCCCGGTTGAAACGACCGATTCCCTGCCGCTGCCGGGCCACAATCAGCAAGGTGGCTACCTCGGCATCATGCACTTCTTCTGAGTGCAATTGGTGACCTTGACGCGCGACCGGCAGTCAATCGGCGCGACGTTCGCAAGGTAACGATCCGGGGCGCCGGCATGGTCTGTCATGTGGCGACGTCCCCGGTCGATCAACCCACGCGGGTGCGGGTTCACGAACCGCTACCCGACTGCAGTCTCTCCGTAAGAAACGTGCCGATGGCATCGAGAGTCTGTGTCGAGGCCTTCAGGGTCCCGACACTGCCATAGAATCCGTGTGGCATGCCCATCCAGACATCGACTCGTGCATCGACGCCCGCGGCGACAGCGCGCTGGACGTATAGACGCGAATCGTCCAGGAGTACTTCGTCGTTTCCCACGTGAACGCGGACGGGCGGCAGGCCGGTCACGGGCGCGTGGAGTGGCGAAGCCAGTGGATGTTTGGGGTCAGCGTCTCGCAAGTAGGTATGGACGAGCTCCGATGCCTGCGCGCGCGTGAAAATTGGATCGGCATCCGCGCGCGATTCGTACGTCGGGCCGGAGAGCGTCAAATCCGTCACGGGTGACAACGCGACCGCGCCCACAAGTGTCGCCTTCGCGGCGACTTCTCCGCTGGCGATGCGCGACGCGAGGATCAGGGCAAGATTGCCGCCCGCCGAGTCGCCGGTAACCGCGATCCGGGAAATGCCGCTCTCGTCGAGCCCAAGATAGCAGGACAGCACGTCATCCACTGCAGCGGGGAAAGGATGTTCGGGCGCCAACCGATAATCCGGCACGAAGGCCTTTACGCCGCTCCTCGCGGCGATTTGGGCGACAAGGTGACGGAATGCGTTGGCGGATCCAAAGTGAAACCAACCACCGTGCAAATGGAGTATCGCTTCGTCAGGCCGACTATTTTCAGGTTTGACCCAGAGCCCAGGAATGCCGCCGACCGAGCCGGATTCGAACGTCACGCCCTTGTGCGGCGATACACGTTCCATCATCGCATCGAACGCGCCACGCCACTCGATTCCCAACCGCATGCCTTTGTCGGAACGGGTCATGGCGCGCATTGCCTCAGTGATCTTCCCGTCTTCAGGATCAAGCGGGTGTGTCACGACGAAGGTGCTCGACAGATTGCCGGTGGATGAAGTTTGCATGGTCAGTTCCTCTAACCGGATAGATTGTTCGTCATGCCAATCACTGCCGCTGCTCATCGCTATCGACAACGGCGCTCGCCGGCAGCAGCGGATCAGTTGAAATCATAGACGTCATTTGGCCATTGGGGCAATGAAGTGACAAGTCGCGTAAATGAGAAGCTTCGTTTCGCGCGTAGAACGATTTGCATCCGTCAGGAGGTGGTGCGTTGCGGCGATGAACTGTCCGAATATCCGTTGGAGGTCAAGCCGCGCGACGCGTGACTCGACCGATAGCCAATGACGTCGTCGATGGCGCCACACGGTGTCACGCTGGACTGGGCCACGGCCGGCGCGCAGGCGAACACAGTTGGCGCAAAACCCGGAAGGGAATGAACCCCTTGCGGACTCCGTGGGAAATCTCATATCCTCCCCGGAATATTTATTCTATATCGCATAAATTGATGACGTATAATTGGCGATGGAATTACCCGGGGCGCTTCGCGCAGGCAATGCTTCACATCGGCAGTTGTGATGGACCCAATCATCATCAAGGAGACGATTCACGATGTTGTTGACGCAAACACCCACAGCAGCAATCGAGTTTGTTTCAAAGGTTTATGAAGCGATCGATTCGATGGACGAGCAGGGATTCGCGAACTGTTTGACCGAGAACTGTACCTTCGTCTTTGCGAATAGCGATCCTGTCATCGGTCGGGCAAATGCTGCTGCGGCTTCACAGAATTTCCTGAATCAACTTGCGGGCATCAAGCATCAACTCCTCAACGTATGGGCGTTCGAGGATGTCATTGTTTCGCAAATATCGGTGACTTACACACGCAAGGACGGGTCGACACTGACGATTCCGGCCGTGACGATCTGGAAGTTGCAGGACAGGTTGATTGATGAATGCCGCATCTACGTCGATATTTCTCCGCTGTTCGCGAGTTGATCTACGGGGCGAAGAAATGAATCGCGATCTCGAAGGAAAGACCATCATCGTCACCGGCGGCGGTTCGGGTATCGGGCGTGCAGCGGCGCTGGCATGCTCCGTGGCGGGGGCCCGCGTTGTTGTCGCGGATATTGTTGGTGCGGCGGGAGAGGAGACAGTCTCGGCGGTTCGACGCGCAGGCAGCGATGCAATCTTTGTAGCAACGAACGTAGCCGATGAAGAGCAGGTCGAAGCGCTCGTGGCTGCGGCATTGCGCAAGTATGGGCGGCTCGATGGCGCATTCAACAATGCCGGCTTTTCCCAGACGAACGTTCTGCTACACGAACTGACTGCCGAGCAATGGCGCCGAATTCAGTCAGTCAACTACGACGGCGTGTTCTTTTGCATGAAGCATGAGATACGTGCCATGCTGCCGACGGGTGGCGGCTCCATCGTCAATACTTCCTCCACGCTGGGCCGCGTGGCGGTGCGCAGTGCGGCGGACTACTGTGGCTCCAAGGGCGGAGTACTAGGGGTGACAAAAGGCGCAGCGGCCGACTACGGCGACAAACATATCCGCGTCAACGCCATCCTCCCGGGCGCGGTGGACACGCCAATGGTTCACGCGTTGGTGTCCGATCCGCAATTTGCCGATTTGATCGAGAAGCTTCGAGCCAGTCACCCGCTGGGAAGAATCGGCGTTCCGGAGGAGATTGCTGCCGCCGCCGTTTGGCTTCTTTCGGATAAGGCATCCTTCGTGACGGGAGCCGAGTTGGCGGTCGATGGGGGATTCCTCGCCATTTGATGCTGCTGTGCGCTTGATGCGGCCGTCCTGTCACTCATGGACGGGCGGCCCACGGAACTCTCCGGACATTCGGGCGTGCCGTTGCTGCAGCCGAAGCCGTATTCGCGGGTCTCAGTCGTTTCTCCTCCCGCCGTCCATAGAGGCCGTGCTAAACCTGTTGTATGATTTCTCTTTGGTTGAATCAATTTGAACAGATAGTACCGACCGATGGCTCGATGCCATGCTGAGGAATGAGTGAATGCCCAAATCCAATTCGTCTGCAGTCAAGGCAGCCACCACCGCTCCGAAGTTAGTAGAGGCAACAACGAAGAGACCATCAGATGTATTTGATGATCGCGGCAGAACCATTCCGTGGATCGCGCGAACGGTACACCGACTTTACGATGCTCAAGCGCAGAAGCTCCTCGACAGGGAAACTATTCCGATTGCGTACTGGTACTACCTTCGTGTACTGGCCGAACGCGGCGAGATCAATCAACTCGAGCTCAGTAAGCGCGTGGGCATCGCGTCGACGACCGCGGTACCCGCGCTCGACTATCTGGAAAAGCGCGGCCTGGTGAAAAGGGTGCGCGATCCAAACGACAGGCGAAAGTATTTCGTCAAGCTACAGGACGAAGGCAAGCGCCTCGTCGACGAAATGCTGCCCGAGCTTACCGACATGATTTCGGTGTCACTCGAGGGAATCTCGCAGAAGGACATGCGCGTCTTCTGGAAGGTCATGCACCAGATCGAAGCAAACCTGTTTCAGATGGCCCAAGGCGACACGGTCGTCGACTGACTGATCGCGAGCGTCGACCGCAGCGAAGACTCTGCACTCGGGTGATTGACGACCGATGCGTATGCAGTGCCGCTTTCGAGAACCAGATTTTGCGGTGCGCTGCCTGATTCCGGCAGCGGAGCTATCAGGTTTGAGCAATATTCTGGGCCGCCGAAGAAGCGGCCATGGAAGCAGGGCCGGCCCCTGACTGACTAAGCTTTGCCAGCGCCATTGCGGCCAGGTAACCAAACGTGATCGCCGGTCCCAGTGTAATGCCTGCACCGATGTAGTGGCCGCCAACAGGCGAGTTCATGTCGTTGCCGCATGCAAAGATGCCGGGAATCGGACGGTCGTTGTTGTCCAGGACTTCGCCGTTGGGGCCCGTCACGAGACCGCGGCTGGTGCCGAAGTCTCCCGGCATCAGCTTGACTGCATAGAACGGTCCCTTCGCGATCGGGCCGATACACGGGTTCGGGGTGTGAGTGGGGTCGCCTTTGTAGGTGTTGTAGGCCGACGCGCCCTTGCCGAATTCCTCGTCGACCCCGGTCTCCGCGAAGCGGTTGTTGCGTACAACGCTGCGCGCGAGCCCGGCGGCATCGATGCCAGCCTTGGCGGCGAGCTCCGCGAGTGTCTCGCCGCTATAGAGATAGCCCGACTCCTCATAGCGACGCAGCGACATGCCCGGCAGGATGACGCCAATGCCGTACTTCTTCACGGCTGCTGCGTCGGCGACCAGAAACGCAGGGATCGCGCCGGCGTCGAACATTCCCTGGGTGAAGGCGTGGTATGACGCGGCTTCATTGGTGAAGCGATTGCCTTCCTTGTTCACTGCAATGAAACCGGGCTTGGGCCGATCCAGCATGAAGTGACCCCACAGCGTATTGCCTTTTTCATTCCGGTATTGCGAAATCGGCACGTAGTAACCCGTGTCGCGCGCGTTGTGATCGAGCCGGCCGCCGACTGAAACTCCGAGTCGAATTCCTTCGCCGACATTGCTCGGCAAGCCGAGGCCGAGTCCGACCGTCGGCTGACGAGAATGCTCGCGGCGCATTTCGAGGTTACCGCTGTAGCCGCCGGTCGCAATAATGACGCCGCGGTGTGCGCGTACGCGAGACGTGCGGCCATCGCGCGTCACTTCGGCACCGATCACGGCGCCATTCTCGGTGATGAGCCGCGTTGCATGCGCGCCAAGCCAAACCGGAATCTGCTCATCGAGGATCGTCTTGTACAGGCGCGCAATGAGCGCATTACCGCCCACGAGGCGGGTGCCGCGATGATAGCTCAGGCGGTCTTTGCCGTAGCGCAGGAAGCGCTTCACGACATGCGAGAACGACTTGAACGAGCGCGTGAAGGACAAGAAGTGGTTCAAATCCAGAAGGTCGAGCATCATGCCGCCAAAGGGAGCGAATGCCGGCAGCGGTGCCCGCAGGTCCTTAAAGCGCGGACCGAGCAAGCGCCCGTCGAACTCGAGCGGGGCGTGAGCCCGCCCGAACATGCCGCCATCGGACTCCGGATAGTAGTCCGGATAATGGACCGCCATCACCTTGAGTTCGGAATGGCCGACCAGATAGTCCAGTGCGACCCGGCCCTGGGTGATGTAGCTTTCCTGAAGCGGACTACCCACGGTGGTGCCGACAGTCGCCGCAAAGTATCGACGTGCTTTCTCGATGGAATCCTGAAAGCCCGCCTCCTGCATCGGCGTGCTATCTACGAACCACATCATGCCGACCGACCAGGCGGAGGTGCCGCCAACCTGGTCCGTCTTCTCCAGCAGGAGCGGCTTGAGCCCCTCGTTTTTCGACACAATGGTCGCCGACATGCCGCCTGCACCCGCTCCCAGAATAATGACGTCGACCTCGAAATCCCAGCTTGCCGTCATATCAGTACCCATAGCGCTTGTCCTGTTTGAGAGGTCCCGGAAGGTATGCCGGGACATTGCCGGCCAGTGCACGCGCCATGTACGATAGGCCGGCCATCCTGTCGATCAACGCTGGCGGGTCCGCGCTGCAGCGGGGCGCGTGCACATCCATTTTGCGCATGCTGTATAATCCTCGCGAAGCGGATTATCTTCAAAGAGATAATGCTTTGTAGTATCGATTTATATCGAATGATGTGTTCTAGGGTGAACAAAGTCAAGAGTTCCAGGGAATTCCCTGTATCGAGAGCATGACGCTTGCTGCACATGCCTGGTTCGTGCGTTGCCGGCCGTGTGGCCCCAGTTGAGGAATAGCCAATGTCAAAATTGAGTTCGAATGCAATGCACGATGCGCTCGAGGGGCTGGACGTGCCGGGCGGTCAGCGCTCAGACGTTTTTGACGACCGCGGCCGAACCGTGCCGTGGATGGCACGCACGATATACCGTCTCTACGACGCCCAAGGCCAGAAGCTGCTGGACAAGGAGGGCGTTTCGGTTGCGCACTGGTTCTATCTTCGGGTTCTGGCCGAACGTGGCGAGATGAACCAGCTCGAACTCAGCAAGCGGGTCGGCATTGCATCGACCACGGCCGTACCGGCGCTCGATAGCATGGAAAAGCGCAATCTCGTGCGACGCACACGCGACCCCAAGGACAGAAGAAAATACTACGTCAGCCTGCAGGATGAAGGACGACGCCTTGTCGACGAAATGCTGCCTGAGCTCACCGAGATGATTTCGGCTTCGCTCGAAGGCATCTCGGCAAAAGATCTCCGGGTTTTCTGGAAAGTCATGCACCAGATCGAAGACAACCTGACCCAGATGTCTCAGGGCGACTCCGTGATCGACTAGCTGCCGGCCGGTCGTTGGCACGACGACGACGTCGTTGGGAGCATTGCTGATCGTCGTGCGGCCAACGGCGGCGCGCGCTCACGCCACGCGCATGGACGGGCGCTCCCGGCATGGCGGGAAAATACACCAGAGTCCGTCCTTGTGGCGAAAGAAGAACATGGCCGCGGTTCCGGCGGCCCTGCGTGCTTCGACGCACACGTAACATTGCCGCCTCGCACGCTGGTTCTTGAATTCGACCACATGCACCGTGTCCATCGAGGTGGGAGCAAGCCAGTGTTCCACCATCGAGTGCAACGACTTTCCTGCGCTAGCCATGATCTTCTCCTTATCACGCTCGCCTTGATCGCGTGACTACAACCAACTGACCGGCCTCGCTCACTAAATGGACGTTCACGTCCGCCGCGAGGCCAGTCAGGACCAACACCTGCAACCTGCCTGCATCGCTTGGCGCCCAGCCCCGGCCGACCATGGTTAGGATGGGCGCATACTCCTGTCTACGCGTGTCATGTGCGAGTGCGGCGCATACGAGAGCCGCACTCACTTGTTACTTGCTCACCTTGATCCGATTGCCCGTTTCACTCGACTGCTCGATTGCATAGAGCACTTCGTGAAGTGCGCGTGCGTGATCGAAGCTGGGCGCCGTGCGGGTGCCATGGCGCAGGTCATCGGCGAGCAACCGGTAAACGCCCGCGACATTGCGCGCGGCAACGGCATCGCCGGCATCGATCGGGAAGGGATCCGGGACGTCGAGTTCCTCGTAGCCGTTCTGGCCTTTGCGTCCGAACTCGACGCGCAAGGGCGAGATGTTGACCGCCGGGACGTATTCATTCCTCGCGGTGACACGCAGATCGCCCTCGCTTCCGTTGATCTCCCACAGCAGCTTCGTCCCACGCGGCACGCCACCGCGGAGTTGCAACGACAGCGGCGCTCCGGAGCGCAGAATCGCGTTCGCCATGAGGTGGTCGGGCGTTTTCATTTCGACGGTTTCGCCCGTCTCGATGATGCGCACGGTTTGCCTGCGTTGAGAGAGCACCGCGCCGATCTGTTCGATATTGCCGAGGACGGCATCAATTGCCGAAATCGCGTGCCCCCCGATCACGGAAAGCAGTGTGGCGCCGTTCCGGTTGTCCATGGCGTAGGCGTCACCTTGCAGGATGTCGTCGCCCCAGCTGAAACCCGAACCCACGTACGTCGAAGAAAGGACATTGCCGATCTTGCCGTCCGAGACGAGCTTGCGCAGGAACTGCACTTCGGGGGAGGCGATCGCCTGCGCGCCAACGACGGCCAATGCCTTTTTCTCGCGCGCGAGTTCGGCAAGCGCGATGGTTTCTTCGAGCCCGTTGCCGAGCGGCCATTCGCTGTACACGCTCTTGCCTGCCTGCAGAGCCGCCGTGACGACTTCCTTGTGGTGCTGAACCTTGACGGTGACGACGACGATGTCGATGTCCGGCGATGCGGCCAGCGCAGCGGCACTTTCGAATGCTTGCGGGATGTCGAACTCGGCGGCCGCTGCCTGCGCGCTCGCGAGGCTCGTGTTCGCCACGCCGGCGAGCTCAAAGACGTCGGACAAGGCCCGCAAGGCCGGAATATGGGCTGTCGCCGCCCAGCCGCGTCCTGGGCTCAGGCCGACGATACCGACACGATATTTTCTTTCCATTGCTTCCTCTAACCTTTAGGTAACCGCAGTAACCTTGAGCGCCTGATCTCAAAGGTTGGTCCTCTGGAGCCAGCCACAGACACTGGCGGAGCCGTCATACGATCTGGTACTTGTACGACGGATCCTCCTTGTCACGGCGCCCGACATTGGAATTTTCGAGCAGTGCCATATCCCCGGGAACCGGGTCCGATCGCTGCGAGTCGAGCACGACCACCCGATCGGCAATGCGCCATTCACCGTTGCGCCGCTCCATGCGGTCCACGTAGCGAATGTTCACCACCCAATCCATCGCTGGCTTGTCGCCGTCGGGTTTCGTGCGGTGGCTGGCCTGCGCATAGTGTTCCGCGAACGCCACATCGCCGTGCACCTCGACATACTGGTTGCCGGTGAAGTGCTGCGTCGATTCGAAGCTCGGCAACAACTCGGCTGCCCAGTCGATGAAACCTTCCACGCCTCCGTTGTACGCACCGTGCCTGTCGATCGCATCCGGGTGATAACACGACCGCACGAGATCCCAGTCCATCCGATCGATGCCGCGGCAATAACGGATATGAACGCGGCGAATCTCCGCTTCATCCAGTAGCTGCTGAAGTTTCGTTTCCAATTTCGGTCTCCTTGATTGGATCGTCGCGGCTGAACTCGGGTGCAGAGCACGATTGCCCACTCCCGTCGTGCCTGCACCGCTGTCCGCTTGCGCGGTCATGGCCGCGCTATGTTTTTAATTCCGGGCCGGCTTGCCGACCAGCGCCCGGTATTCATTGGCCGAGGCCGGCTTGCGTCCGAGCAGGCCGGCGATGTCGCGCGCCATGTTGAACATCTCCAGATTGTCCTTGAGGCGCTCGTCGCTGTTCGGGTACTTCCACGGCGTGTCTTCAGTGCCGATCCGGATATGCAGGCCCATCATGGTGGCAAGGGTGGTCATATAGAGCGTCGCGCGACCTGCCGCACAGACGCTGATGACCGACGTCGGATCGATCTTGCGGATCTGGTCGACCATCAGGAACATGTGGCGCGTCATGTCCTGGGCATCGCTCACCCACGTGCCGGACACCAGCGTGCGACCGACGTTGAACGGCAGACCGTAGAGAATCAGCCAGTTGTAGGGCTTCTTGAGAATGCCGGTATCGATCAGTTTGCGCTTCGCGAGCTCGATCTCGCCGGAGCTGTGGACGGCCAGTTCCGGCTTGACGCCGGTTGCCTCGAGCTCCGTGATGGCCGGCACCATGAAGGCTTCCGGATGACCCGGCGCGCACGGTGCGACTTCGGTCAGACCTGCGCGCGCGGGGCTCACACACTCATCGAATGTCGAGCCGTTGAGGACGTTCAGATTCGGCACGAAGTCGTTGCCAAAGCGCGAGCGCAGCGGCTCGAGAACGGCGGAATATGCCTCAACTGGCGGGATGTCACGGTCGAGGCGCCGCCCCTTCTCGTCGGTCATGAACGAAAAGTCGATGTGCACGCCGCAGGCGCCGGCTTCGATGACGCTCGAGGCGGCATCCACATACTCCGCGAGCGACGTGGCGCTCTCAAAGCGCCCCGATACGGCGGCATTGATCGCAATCTTGTCCGACACGTCCCACTTGGGTTGCAGCTCGGCTCCGGCAATGAACTGGTACTCCTCCATTTCGCGTTTGGCGGCTTCCCAGAGAGACAGTTTTTCGACCATGATGATCCTCGACACAGGTAGTGAATTTAGGCTCGCAAATCTTCCGAACCCACGGCAACCAAACTGGAGAGGTTTTGGCGGGTCGCGCCGGAAAAGCAGACCCCTCCCGCAATCAGATCGTGTGCACCAAGATAATTCCACGCACAATAGATTTATATCGAATGATGCGTCGTAGAATTAAATAAGTCAAGGAACCTGGGGAATGCCCTGGGGAATGGCCCGTGAGCGACGGCCCTACTGCGACCAGGAGGTCGTGCTTGGGACGAAATTCGGAGGCCTGTCGCCCTCGGAGGTAAGGCGCAGGAGGCAGTTCGAGGAAAAAAGCGCGAAGCCCACGCGGCTCGTGGCGGACTTCGCGCTGGATAAGGCCATCGTTCGTGGCTTTATCGATCTGCGGCAGGGAATGCTGTTCGTTTGTGACTCGTTTTTAGCGATCAACGCTCGAACACGGCCTTCAGCTTCTGCGGCGGGAGCGCGGAGGTGAGGTCGGCGTCCGGCGGAGCGGACGGATCGCACTTCGGATCGAGGCCCTTGGCACTATCGGCGTAGGCAAAGGGCAGAATCGACGGCGACTCCTTGTTTACCGTTCCCTGATAGGCCGCTACACCCTGCCGCACGGCAAAGCGGACGTAAGTCGTCGTGCCGTCGAGCGTGTAATAGGGATAGGGCTTGCCCGACTGCTTCGCCGACATATAGTGGCAATTCACCTGGTTGTCGCTTGCGATAGTCGCGATGGCGGGGACCGGAAGGTGAGCCTGCTCGAATGCCTTTACAGCGGCCAGCGCGGTTTCGCCGCCATCCGTCACGATGGCGTCAATCTTCGGATACTGCGCGATAAGACCGACGGTGGCCTTCTGGGCGTCGACGGGATTCCAGTTCGTCACGATGTACTGCTCGTTGAGCAACTTCAGATCCGGGTATTTCTTGAGTCCGCCTTTCAGACCGTCCATGAAGTTTTGCGAGGTGGTCGCTCCGGGCGATCCACCCATGAACACGACATTCCCCTTCTTCAGCGTGGTTCCGAGCCAGTCGGCCCACAGGACACCGATCTGCTGCGTATCGCCCACCACATTGACGACATAGTCACGGCCAGGTGTGCCCGCCATCTGAGCCGAGTACGGGACGACCGCGACGCCCGCCTTCATGGCCGCCCGCATGGCGGGAAGCTGCACCGCGCCGAAGTCAGGAAGCAGAATGAGGACGTTGATGCCCTGCGCGACCATGCTGTTGATGTCGGAATTCGCCTTCTGCGGATCGCCGTTGGCATTGCTGTAGATAACCCGCGTGACGTTCTTGCACCGACTGAGCTCGTCCTTGACTTCCGCGAGGCCGGTCTTGCGCCACGTATTGCCGCCGTAGCCGTCCGACACGCCGACGATCATCGGCTTCGTGCCGCACATCGGCGTGATGTCGCCTTGATGGTTCGTGATGGAATCTCCCGCCGCGTGGGCAGGGGTACAGATCAAACCCGTGGCAAGAAGCAGGCTGGCGCTTATTTGCGTAATCGAGACGAGCATCTTCCCTCGCCAGAATCGAAGATCGCGCCGATTCTTGAGGCCGCACTGATGAGCGGGCATAGTCTCTTGCGCAACGAACGGACTTTGCTGTTTTTGCACTGCAGCTTGCAATACGCGAAGCTTGAAGAACATGGTGATCCTCGCCGTGGGTGATGGATGAGTCTTGGAAATGGGGCGATCAGGAAAAAGGAACTTTCCTTTGACGGCATTGATACGTGATGCTAGATGAGACAGTGTGTTGCAGGATCAATTCATATCGAATAATGTGTCTCGGGATGAATGAAGTCAAGCACCCTGGGGAAAGTCCCTGGCAAGGGCGCACGTGAACGTGGCGGGTGCGGCCGAATTGGCTTCGCGTGCAGCGGTGAGGAAGGGGCGAGTGCAGCGCACCCGCCCGCAGGTTGAAGATGAGAGAGGACAGGGGAGGCGGGATTCCGGATAGTTTGGTCTGCCCTATCCGTCAGCGGAATGATCGGAATCCCGTCGGAGAAATATGCCGCTGCGTCGGCACTGCCGCGCTGCGGCCAGTACCGACGCAGCGGCGTAGGACACGGTACGAACGCGTTCTCAGAAATGCACGCAAGTTTGCTCGTACGGGGGCACTAACGAAGAGGTGCGGTCGCGTTTTTGTCAGGGCACCCGACTGGCCTGCGACACAAACTTGGTGACGAGATAGCCATCGAACGTCTCGATACCTCCTTCGCTGCCCATACCGCTCTCCTTCACGCCACCCAGCGGCGTCTCGGCCAATGCCAGGCCGAAATGGTTGATGCCAACCATTCCGGCCTCGATACGGCCTGCAACGTATTCGGCGGTCGCGATCGAATTGGTGAACACGTATGAAGCCAGGCCGTATGGCAGCGCGTTGGCACGTGACAATGCCTCTTCAGCGCTACTGAATGTCGTTATCGGCACAACAGGTCCGAATGGTTCCTCGATCATCAGGCGCGCGTCATCGGGCACGCCTGTGAGGATGGTCGGAGGGAAGAAGTAACCTGTTTCAGCCAGACGGCTGCCACCGCACACCAGCGATGCGCCGCGCTCCCGCGCGTCCGTCACCAGAGCTTGCATTGCGTCGATGCGTCGTTCATGGGCCAGCGGTCCCATCTGGGTCTGCGGATCGAGGCCGTCTCCGACCCGTAGCGGTGCGTACTCGGCGGCGAAGGCATTCACGAACCGCTCATAGGCTTTTTCGTGCACGAAGAAGCGGCTAGGTGCCATGCAGACCTGACCGGCATTGCGTGTCTTGGTACGCGCCAGAAAACGCGCGGCCTGTTCTACGTCGGAATCGTCGAACACCAGAACCGGCGAGTGGCCACCCAGTTCCATCGTCATGCGCTTCATCTGCGCGCCGGCCATCGACGCCAGTTGTTTGCCGACAGTGGCGGAGCCAGTGAAGGAAATCTTTCGCACCGCCGGAGCGTTGATGAGATGCGTGGAAACCTCGGACGGCACGCCCCAGACGACGTTAAGGCATCCCGCCGGCAAACCTGCATCGTGAAATATACGCGCCAGCGCGACTACTGCGCTTGGCGAATCCTCAGGACCCTTGAGTATTATCGTGCAGCCCGCACCCAATGCGGCGACCACCTTGCGTAGCGCCAGGTTGAAGGGGAAGTTCCAGGGTGTGAACGCAGCGCAAACACCTATGGGTTCACGGGAGACTGTCTGCTGCACACCCGGCGTGCGCGCCGGGATCACGCGTCCATAAATGCGCCTGCACTCCTCCGCATGCCATTCAGCGTGCTCAGCACAGCTTTGTACTTCCAGAATGGCTTCGGCCAAAGGCTTGCCCTGATCGAGCGTAATGTTGCGTGCAATCTGTGGAGCTCGCTCCCGGATCAACGAGGCAACACGGCGCAGCAACGCTGAACGTTCGATTGCCGGCGTGCGCCGCCAGACCTGGAATGCATCTGCCGCTGCGTGCACGGCATCATCCAGATCCTGGGGCGTAGCGTGCGGCAATCGGGCGAACGCCTCGCCAGTTGCAGGGTTGATCACATCCTGTTCGGGCCGCCCACGGGCGCTCAGGAAACGGCCACCGATGTAGAGGGCGAGTGCTTCGTATTGTGCGGTTGTGGTGTCCATGGCGGCCTGACTCAAAGAAATACACTACCGCCGTCCACGGCGAGGGTTTGGCCGGTGACAAAGCCCGAACCATCACTGACCAGGTACGCGAGCGCCGCCACGAGGTCACCCGGCACCTGATCGCGCTGAATACAGCGGCCGGAAGTACGAGCGTTTTCACCAATGCGGTCTTGCAGATCGGTCTGCAGCACGCCGTCGCTTAGCGTGAAGCCGGGGGCAATCGCATTGACCGTAATGCTGTCCTTCGCCAGTTCCCGCGCAAGTGCGCGCGTGAAGGCAATGACGGCTCCCTTGCTGGCCACGTAGTGCGCCATATTCACCGGCCCCTTGATTGGCACGGTGGATGCGATGTTCACCAGGCGCCCCCGGCCGCTTTGACGCAGTTGCGGCAACACCGCTTTGGCACAGTTGAATGGACCCATCGTGTTGACTTCCATCACCCGCATCCATTCCTGATTGGTGATCTGCTCAAACGGCTTGAGCGTCAGGGTAGTAAACAGTGCGGCGTTATTGACGAGGCCATCGATACCGCCGAACTCCGAGACTGCCGCTGCCGCCATGGCAGCGACATCTGCCTCGCTGACAACGTCCGTGCGCACGCCGATGACTTGATGTCCGGACTCACGAAGACGTGCTGCGGCTTCGTCTGCGCCACGCAGGTCGGCGATGACGACACGATGCCCCAGCTGTGCAAGATGTTCGCTGAACGCGTAGCCAATGCCGCTGGCACCACCAGTGACAATAATGCGCTTGGGTAATTCAGGTTTCATGGTTTCCTTCGCACGTCAAAAGACTTCAGATGGCAATGAGTGATCTATGTTCCCGGGGGCGTTTGCCCTGTGGTATGTAGCGAAATATCATCAAAGGGGGATCGGGTGTCAACGAGCCTGGCTACAATGTCCGCATACCGGACTTTTATACGGAATTCGAATTTCGCGAGGGTCTATGGCGTCTCATGCGGGCGGGAAAGAATCGCGGGAAAACGAACCGGAATACGTGATGGGGCTCGAAAAAGGGCTGTCCATCATCGAAGCATTCGGTATGAAAAAAGGGCCGTTGACCGTGACACAGGCGGCAGAGATAACCGGTCATACAAAGGGTTCGGTACGCCGCAGTTTGCTGACGCTTTGCAGGCTGGGCTATGCCACGCAGAGTGGTTACAGTTTTGTCCTGGCACCCCGCGCTCTGAGGCTGGGCTACGCGTATGTCGTTTCAGATCCGCTGACCAAGGTCGCGCAACCCATCCTGGAGATCACCAGCGAACGCACGCAAGAGTCTGCCTCGATCGCAGTGCTGGATTTGCAGGATGCGGTCTTCGTCGCGCGCTCAACACATCGGCGCAGCCTGTCCAGCGGTCTGGGTGTTGGCTCGCGCTTGCCTGCTTACTGTAGTGCCACAGGGCGCGTTTTGCTGTCAGGACGACCGCCGGCCGAGGTGAGATTCATGCTGAACCGAATGGCGCGTCCCGCTCTGACGCCTCACACCCGTACTACGATCGGCAGCATCATGAAAGAAATTGAATTTGTAGGCAGACACGGATACGCCATCATCGATGAAGAACTGGAGATCGGTATTCGCTCAATCGCCGTTCCGATTCGCAACGCACGTGGTGAAATGATTGCAGCCATGAGCCTTTCGGTGTCCACAAGCCGCATGACGCGCGAGGGCGTAGTGGAACACCTGCTGCCAGAACTTGAAAGCGCACGCCGCCACCTTGCCGCCCTGTTGTAGAGCGCCGCCTCTCGTGTCGACCAGAGTTGGAGCTTCAGCTCCTTACTCTGGTCCCATGCAGGTGCTGCGGTCGACCAGAGTTGGAGCTTCAGCTCCTTACTCTGGTCCCATGCAGGTGCTGCGGTCGACCAGAGTTGGAGCTTCAGCTCCTTACTCTGGTCCCATGCAGGAGCTGCGGTCGACCGGAGTTGGAGCTTCAGCTCCTTACTCTGGTCCCATGCAAGATGGTTGCTGCCAGGCAAACAAAGTCAGCGAGCCTGCGTGGCGTGCAGCATGCGTCAGGAAACGTCGGTAGTCGGGAGCACGCCTCGCGTCCGGATGCGCGAATCGCCAGCCGGCCTAAAGCGAGCGTTGCAGACGCCCGGCGGTTTCACGCAGCGCCGGCAGGAAAGTTTCCCGCAACGTTTCGATGTTCACGCGCCCTGAATAGACGCTCACGCTCACCGCCGCTTCGATCTGCCCGGCGCTGTTCTTCACCGGAACTGCCATCGCCGACATGCCGATTTCGATCTCCTCGTCGCTGATCGCATAGCCGTCCTCCGCCGCGCGCCGGATCGCCCTCAACACGCCGTCTAGATTGGCCACCGTGCGATCGGTGAGCCGCTTCATTGGCACGCTTTCGAGGTGCGCGCGCGCCTGCTCTTCTGGCAGCCCGGCGAGCAGCACGCGTCCCGTGGCTGAGCAATAGGCGGGCAGGCGGCCGCCGAGCTTCACGCCCGTCGACACGATACGGACCGCCTCGGCGCGTGCGATGAACACCGCATAACCCTCGTCCAGCACGGCCAGCGAGACGGACTCCTGCAACTTGTCGCGCGTGCTCGCCAGAAGCGGCTGCGCAATCTGCGGTAGCGACGACGTGCTGAGGTAAGCGCCGCCCAGCCGCAGCATGCGCGGCAGCGGCGTGAAGAACTTGCCGTCGTGGGCGAGATAGCCGTGCTCGACGAGCGTCAGCAGGCAGCGCCGCGCCGCGGGGCGGCTCAGGTCAGCCAGATTTGCCGCATCCGAAACGGTCATGCGCGTGGTGTTCGGACCGAACGCCTCGATGATGGCCAGCCCCTTGGCCAGCCCCCCCATACCTTCCTTCGCGTGGGCCTGGATTGTCCTGGACTCGTCCTCGACGGACGACAAGGCGTCGGCCTCTGTATTGACAGGGTTTTTGACGGGTGTCATATTGGTTCCCATATCGAACAACGTACGGTATTCGAACACATCCGTGCAGGGCTGTCAACGACAGTCCCGCCGCGGTTCCCAGCAATCTGCATTGGGCAAGCGCCCGCTACGGAGTCAGCACCTTGAACATCATCCCTATCCAGCCGGCGCGCCGCGCTAGCATCGAGTGGCCCGTCGAGGGCGTCACGCGCGTACCCTATGCGCTGTTCCAGAGTGACGAAGTCTATGCGGACGAGCAGGAGGCGATCTTTCGTGGTCCGAACTGGAGTTATCTGTGCCTCGAAGCCGAGGTGCCGAATCCGGGCGACTTCCGCAGCACGTTCATCGGCGATGCACCTGTGGTGGTTACGCGCGACACGGACGGCGAGCTCTATGCATTCGAAAACCGCTGCGCGCATCGCGGCGCGATGGTTTGCCTGGAAGACGCGGGCAACGCGAAGGATTTCAGCTGCGTCTACCATGCCTGGACCTACAGCCTCCAGGGCGATCTGCTCGGCGTCGCGTTCCGGGATGGCATCAACGGCCAGGGCGGCATGAAGGAAGGCTTCTGCCTCGGCGATCACGGCCTGCGCAAGCTGCGCGTGGCGACGCTCCATGGTCTCGTGTTCGGCAGCTTCTCCGACGACGTGCCGCCGCTCGACGAATACCTTGGCGAGGAGATCGTCGAACGCATTGCGCGCGTGCTCGAAAACCGCACGCCCGTCGTGCTCGGCCGCTTCACGCAGATGCTGCCGAACAACTGGAAGCTCTATTTCGAGAACGTCAAGGATTCCTATCATGCAAGCATCCTGCATCTGTTCTTCACGACCTTCCAGTTGAACAAGCTGTCGCAGCGCGGTGGCATCATCGTCGACCCGAGCGGCGGACATCACGTCAGCTATTCAGCTGTCGATCACGCGGCTGAAGCGGCGAAGCAGGCGGTCACGAAGGACTACGCGGCCCAGAACATCCGCTCGGAGAGCGGCCACCACCTCGAAGATACCTCGGTGCTCGCAGGCATCGACGAGTTCGGCGACGGCATCACGCTGCAGATTCTTTCAGTCTTTCCGGGCTTCGTGCTGCAGCAGATCCAGAACGCCATTGCGGTGCGTCAGATCCTGCCGCGCGGCGCGCGCCAGACCGAACTGAACTGGATCTATCTCGGCTTCGAGGACGATACGCCCGAGTTGCGGGAAATGCGTCTGCGCCAGGCGAACCTCGTGGGCCCGGCCGGGTATGTCTCGATGGAGGACGGCTGCGTGGGCGGCTTCGTGCAGCGCGGCATCGACGGGGCACGCGACGCACACTCGGTGATCGAGATGGGCGGCGACGGCACGACCAGCAGCGCGAGCCGCGTGACAGAAGCCTCGATTCGCGGCTTCTGGAAGGCCTACCGTAACGCAATGGGATATTGACGATGACGCAGGACATCCATCAACTGATCGCCCGCGCGCAGGCCGAATACGTGCGCTGCATCGACGACGGCGACCTCGGGCAGTGGCCCGAGTTCTTCACCACCTCGTGCGTGTACAGGGTCACGACCGCCGACAACCATCGCCGCGGTCTCATTGGCAGCATGATCTACGCGGCCTCGCACGGCATGCTGGCCGACCGGGTCGCGTCGCTGCGCGACGCCAATATCTATGAACGGCACGCCTACCGCCATCTGCTCGGGCAGCCGTACGTGATCAGCGACGACGGCACCGAGGCGCGCAGCGAAACTTCGTTCATGGTTGCGCGCATCATGCGCGACGGGACCACCGACCTGTTTGCGACGGGCCGCTATTGCGACGTGTACGTGCGCGACGAGGCGGGCGTGCGGTTGCGCGAACGCGTCGTCGTGTGCGACAGCTCGCGTATCGACACACTGCTTGCGATGCCGCTATGACGCCCGCGAACCTGCCTGTGAGGCGCATGCGATGGTGGCCGCGCCGGCTGATCCGCCCTGAACCTAGACCGACACCGGCTGACAACGCATCGAGGTGATATCGTGGATTATCGTATTTCCGTCGCTGACAGCGACATAACGTTTCCGTGCGCGGCCGGTGAAACCGTGCTCGACGCAGCCGAACGCGCCGGCTATGCGGTGCCGTACTCATGCCGCAAAGGCGTCTGCGCGTCCTGCGAAGGACGTCTCGTGGCGGGCGAGGCGTGCTCGCCGGTGCAGGGCGCAGTGGTGGCCCCGGCCGAGCGCGCGCTGCTGTGCTGCCTGCGCCCCGACACGGACCTGACGATCGCGCCGCGTCGCATCGAGAAGCGCGACCCCGTCGCGCGCAAGACGTTCGAGGTCTCCGTGTACCGCATCACACAGCCGGCCGCCGATGTCAGCATCCTGCAGTTGCGGCTGCCCGCGGGTGTGCGCGCGAAATTCGGCGCCGGCCAATATCTGCAGATCGATCTGGAGGACGGCACGCGGCGCAACTATTCGATGGCGAATGCGCCGCACGAAAACGACAGCGTGCAGCTGCACGTGCGCCACGTGCCTGGCGGCCGGTTCTCCGAAGGCGTGCTGGGCCGCCTCGCGAAGGGCGACAGGCTGCGCATCGAGCTGCCGTTCGGAGAGTTCACGCTACGCGAAGGGTCGAACAGGCCCGCCGTGCTGCTCGCGACAGGTACGGGGTTCGCGCCGGTGAAGTCGATCGTCGAAGACGCCATCAAGCGCAAGCTCGAACGGCCGTTGCATCTGTACTGGGGCGCGCGCCGCGCCGAAGACCTCTACCTCGCGTCACTCGCGCAGAAATGGCATGACAGTGGCCGCGTGAAGTTCGTGCCGGTGCTGTCCGAAGCTGACGAGGCGTGGACGGGCCGGCGCGGTTTCGTGCACGAGGCTGTGCTCGAAGATTTCGGCTCGCTCGCGGGATATGAGGTGTACGCGTGCGGCAACCCGTCGATGACGAGCGCCGCGCGCGACACCTTCGTGAAGACCGGCTTGCCCGAAGACGACTTCTTCAGCGACGCGTTCGTTCATACCGGCTGACGCAGTGCGAAGAGAAAGAGCGCCCGGGCCGAAAAAACCCGGTTGATTCCGGCTGGGGCAGTGGGATCCGTCTGGAAAAGGCGCCTCAGGCGGTGTGCCATTCTTTCATGTGCGGGTCCGCAAAATTGCGAAGACTTTCCAATGCCATGGCCACCGCGACGCGATTGACGTTCTCGGCGTGCCAGTAGACCGATACCGAGCCGAAGCCTTCGAGTTGAACTGGCAGAATGCGAAGCGCGTTCAGCTGCTCGAAGCGAAGCGCGGACCGATGCGAGGCGACGCCCACCAGATCAGTGTTGTTCAGCAGCGTGAGATTGAGAATCGACGAATTCGATTCGACGCAGTGATTGGGCAGCGTGCGACCCGCTGCCGCGAGCGCCGTCTCCAGCGCGTTGCGCACGGGCGTGCCCTGCGGCCAGACGATCCACGAATACGCAAGCACGTCGTCCCAGCCAAGTTGTGCTTTTTCCGTGAGCGCATGATCTGGCCGTGCGACGAAGTTGATCGGCTCCGTATACAGCGTTTCGGTCTGCAACTGCGGGTCGTCGTACTGCTGTCCCGAGCGGCCGACGACGATATCGAGTTCCCCGCGCGCAAGCTGCGGCATCAGCTGGTTCATTGTGCTCTCGACGAGCCGAACCTGTGCCCGCGGCAAGCGCTCGAGAAGCCGCGACACAGCGAGCGGCACCGTGTCCGCCGCCGATACGCCCGAGGTCCCGATACTGACGAGGCCGCTGCCGCCCGCGCGCAGCGCCTGCATGTCGTCGCGCGCAATGTCGAGATGCGCTTCGATCCGGCGCGCGTGCTCGATCAGCGCCTCGCCGTACGACGTGGGTCGCAGGCCGCGCGCATGCCTCTCGAAGAGGGGCAGACCGACGTCTTCCTCGAGTTCCTTCAGCCATTTCGACAGCGCCGGCTGCGTCGTGTTGAGCGCCACGGCCGACTGGCTGAGATTGCCCGTGCTCGCGAGGCTCAGCAGTACCTGCAGATGCCTTAGTCGCAGGCGGTAAGTCCAGTCCATTGCGCCGCTCCTTCGTTACGATTTTCGGCAGCCCCGCGCCGCAGGTATATCCGAAACCGTATGAATTAGATGATTTCACCATTTTACTGGGCATGGCGCGGTCGCATATAAATCATTGTGCGGGGTCCGTTGAGCCGACGCGGCCGGCTAGTGAGTCTGAACCCACGAGACACCATAAAGGAGACGCGAATGACGAGTAACAATCCGGGCGGATCGCGCGCGGCCTACTACGAGCGGATTGCCCAGCAGGGTATGGCTCCGCTTTGGGAATCGCTGCACAACCTCGTGCCCAAAGCGCCGCAACCGAAAGCGCGGCCTACGATCTGGAAGTACGCGCAAGTGCGCGAGCTGGTGATGCAGGCAGGTGCCGTGATCAGCGCGGAAGAAGCCGTGCGCCGCGTGCTGGTGCTCGAAAACCCGGGCCTGCCGGGCAAGTCGAGCATGACGCCGAACCTGTACGCCGGACTCCAGTTGATCCTGCCCGGCGAGATCGCTCCGAGCCACCGGCATACGCAGTCGGCGCTTCGCTTCATCGTCGAAGGCAAGGGTGCGTGGACGGCTGTCGACGGCGAACGGACGACGATGCATCCGGGCGACTTCATCATCACACCATCGTGGACATGGCACGATCACGGTAATCCTTCCGTGGAGGAGGGCGGCGAGCCTGTCGTGTGGCTCGATGGCCTCGATATACCGCTCGTCGCGCAGATGGACGCCGGATTCGCCGAGAACTACCCCGAAGCGACCCAGCCGGTTTCGCGCCCTGAAGGCGACAGCTTCGCGCGCTTCGGTCACAACATGGTGCCCGTGCGGCATCGCGTGTCCGATCCCACTTCACCGATTTTCAGCTATCCGTATGCGCGCAGCCGCGAGGCGCTCGACGCGCTGTACCGCAACGGTGAACTCGACGAATGGGACGGCGTGAAGCTGCGCTACGTGAATCCGGCCACGGGCGGCTGGCCGATGCCGACCATTGCGACCTTCATGCAATACCTGCCTGCCGGCTTCAAGGGCCGTACATATCGCAGCACCGATGCAACGGTGTATTGCGTCGTCGAAGGCAACGGCACGGTCAAGATCGGCAACGACGAATTCACCTTCGAGCCGCACGACGTGTTCGTCGCGCCGTCGTGGGCGCCTGTGCAACTGGCGGCATCTGCGGAAAGCGTGTTGTTCAGTTATTCGGATCGTCCCGTGCTCGCCGCGCTGAATCTGCTGCGCGAAGAGCGCAGCTAGACACGTGACTTTCCTTTCCAGGCGCCGCATTGGCGTTGAGCTATCAATCCTGTTTGCCGAGTCCCACTCATCATGACTTTTGTTTTCCCGCCCGAAGCGCCCGTTGCTGTACCCGTCGCCGGTAGTGACGCTCAATTCGCGGTGCGCCGCGTCTATTGCGTTGGCCGCAACTACGCCGCGCATGCGCGCGAAATGGGCTTTGATCCCGATCGCGAACCGCCGTTCTTCTTCTGCAAGCCGGCCGATGCCGTCGTGCCCGTCGCTTACGGCGAGACGCTCGAACTGGCTTACCCTTCGCAGACGCAGAACTACCATTACGAAGCCGAACTCGTCGCGGTGATTGGCAAAGGCGGCTCGGATATCCCGCTCGAACAGGCGCTCGATCACGTATGGGGCTACGCGGTAGGCCTCGACATGACGCGGCGCGATCTGCAGATGAAAATGCGCGAAATGGGCCGTCCGTGGGAGATTGGCAAGGCGTTTGACCGCTCGGCGCCGATCGGGCCGATTCATCCGGTCAGCGAGGTTGGTCACTTCGAAAACGCCGGCCTGTGGCTGACGGTCAACGGCGAGACCAAACAGAAGAGCGACGTGTCGCATCTCATCTGGTCGGTCGCGGAGACGGTGGCGTATCTTTCGAAGTTCTTCCGCCTCGAACCGGGTGACCTGATCTTCACGGGCACGCCTGAAGGCGTCGGCGCGGTGCAGAAGGGCGATACGATGAAGGTCGGTGTCGAGCGCCTTGGCGAAGTAACGGTGCGCGTGGCCTGAGATACGTGATCTGCATTAATCGGAGGTCTACCGGTGCAACTCCATAGCTTCTTCAACAGTTCGACGTCGTACCGCGTACGCATTGCGCTCGCGCTCAAGGAACTCGCGTACGAGACGCTGCCCGTCAATATCCGCGTGGGCGAACATCGCGCAGCGGACTATGTGGCGAACGTGAATCCGTCCGCGTCAGTGCCCGCGCTGATCGATGACGATTTCAGACTCGGCCAGTCGCTCGCGATCATCGACTACCTCGACCAGAAATACCCCGAGCCGCGCCTGATTCCGCTCGAACCGGCCTTGCGTGCGCGTGTGCTCGAGTTCGCCGCGCTGATCTCGTGCGACATCCATCCCCTCAATAACCTGCGGGTGTTGCGATATCTGGAAACGGAACTCGAGGTCACGCCGCAGCAGAAAAGCGCGTGGTACCGGCACTGGATCGCCCAGGGCATGGCGGGCGCCGAGCGCATGCTCGAACGTGGCAACACAGGTCCGTGGTGCTTTGGCGAGCAGCCGACGCTCGCCGACCTGTGCCTCGTGCCACAGATCGCCAACGCGCTGCGGATGGACTGCGACCTGAGTCCGTATCCGCGCAGTCTTGCCGTCTTTGAGCACGCGTCGAAACACCCGGCATTCGAAGCCGCGCAGCCGCAGCGCCAGCCCGATTACATCGCCTGATTACATGGGACTGAAGTGAGCTTGGGACCGGAGTAAGCGCTAGAGAGCTAACTTCTGTCGACACGCCAACTCCTGTCGACAGCGTTGCATGGGACCAGAGTGAGCGCTAAAGCGCCAACTCCGATCGACCGCTTTGCATGGGATTGGAGTAGGCGCTAAAGCGCCAACTCCGATCGACCGCTTTGCATGGGATTGGAGTAGGCGCTAAAGCGCCAACTCCGATCGACCGCTTTGCATGGGATTGGAGTAGGCGCTAAAGCGCCAACTCCGATCGACCGCTTTGCATGGGATTGGAGTAGGCGCTAAAGCGCCAACTCCGATCGACCGCTTTGCATGGGATCGGAGTAGGCGCTAAAGCGCCAACTCCGATCGACCGCTTTGCATGGGATCGGAGTAGGCGCTAAAGCGCCAACTCCGATCGACCGCTTTGCATGGGATCGGAGTAGGCGCTAAAGCGCCAACTCCGATCGACATAGGAGACAAACATGATTGAGACAGACAGCAAAGGCCGGCGCGTGCTCGTGATCGGCGGTGGTATTGGCGGCTTGGCCGCCGCGCTAGCGCTCGCACGTCAAGGCATTCACATACATCTGCTGGAGCAGGCCCCCGAGATACAGGAAATCGGCGCAGGAATCCAGTTGGCCGCAAACGCGTTCAACGCGCTCGATGCACTGGGCGTCGGTGAGGCGGCGCGCAACCGCGCCGTCTTTACGGATTACCTGAAACTGATGGATGCGCTTGACGCAAAAGAAGTAGTGCGGATCGACGTCGGCGCCCCGTATCGTACGCGCTTTGGCAATCCGTATGCGGTGATTCATCGTGCCGACATTCACCTGTCGATTCTCGAAGCTGTGAAGGATCATCCGTTGATCCAGTTCCGCACCAACACGCGGGTCTGCGAGCTCGACCAGAATGCGGACGGTGTGACTGTCATCGATCAGAACGGCGAACGGTACCACGCGGATGCCGTAATCGGTTGCGATGGCGTGAAGTCGGCAATACGCAAGGCATTGATCGGCGACGAGCATCGCGTGACAGGACATGTCGTGTATCGCGCCGTCGTTGAGGTCGAAAACATGCCGAAGGATTTGCAGATCAATGCGCCTGTGGTGTGGGCGGGCCCGAATTGCCACCTCGTGCACTACCCGCTGCGAGGAGGCAAGCAATACAACCTCGTCGTCACGTTCCACAGTCGCGAGAAAGAAGAATGGGGGGTGCGCGAAGGCAGCAAGGAGGAAGTGCTGTCTTACTTCGAAGGCATTCATCCGTTGCCGCATCAGATGCTCGACCGGCCGACTTCGTGGAAGCGCTGGGCCACGGCGGACCGGGACCCCGTCGAGCGCTGGAGCTATGGCCGCGCGACGGTGCTTGGCGACGCCGCGCATCCGATGACCCAATACCTGGCGCAAGGCGCCTGCCAGGCGCTCGAAGATGCCGTTACGCTGGGTGCTGCCGTCGCTGCGACGGATGGCGATTTCGAAGCCGCGTTCAAACTGTACGAGACAGCACGTATTCCGCGCACGGCGCGCGTGTTGTATTCGGCACGCGAAATGGGCCGCATCTATCACGCGAAGGGCGTTGAGCGACAAGTTCGGAATTCCCTTTGGATCGGCCGCACGCAGGAGCAGTTTTACGACGCACTGCAATGGCTGCACGGCTGGCGCGCGGAAGAGTGCCTGAAGGGCGTCATTTGAGATTTGACGCGGTACGCGGCAGCAGCCATTGCCGGGATTGGTTTGGCTTGCAGCAAGCTGTTGCCAGCAGCGTGTCGAGCTTGAGGCCGAGAATGTCCCGGCATTAGTTGGGGCGATGTGCTTCAGCTTTTACTTGATCTGGGAGACACAAATTGGATTCGAAGAGTCAGGAACAGCAAGACAAGGCGGAGATCCGTGAAGTCCACATGCGCTACTGCCGAGGCATCGATCGCATGGACTTCGATCTGGTGCGTTCGTGTTATCACCCAGACGCAATCGACCGACATGGTGCTTACGAAGGCGGGGTCGAAGGATTCATCGAGTGGGCCGGGCAAGTGCTCCCCCTCTTCGAGACCACGATGCATTTCACCGGCAACCAATACGTGAAGGTGGACGGCAATGTGGCTTTCGCCGAGCATTACGCGCAAGCCTTTCACCGAACGAAACCGCTAGATGGCAAACCCGTTGCGGACTGGATCGTGAACGTTCGATACGTTGATCGTCTGGAGAAACGTAGCGGCGAATGGCGTATTGTTGACCGCGTTGTCGTATACGACTCGGAGCGCACGATTCCGGTGAGTTCCGATGCCGCACCGTTGGGCGACTGGAACTATGGGCGGCGCGACCGCGACGATCCGTCGTACAAGTACGGTCTCTAACATAGAAATGCACTTTGGCGGCACGGCTCGCCGAAGCGAACAAGTGGATCCGCGGCCAAAGGGTTTATCGAAGCGGTAAATAGGTTTTGAGCTGCAGTTTCATTGTTGTGCGAGCGCGTCGAAGGTTGATTGTGAGCGGTGACGCCATCAACCGCCACGAGCAGATGAGCCACCGTGATGTGAATCGCAAACCGGGCGCTCTCCGCGACCGCGGACGAACGGTGCGCTACGACGCGAAACGCCTGCCGTTCTCTCGAATTCTCCGTGGCGCTGGCGGCCATGTCCGCGCTGTACCAAGTGAGCGTAAGAACGCATTTCCCTGTCGCACAGGCCCGGCGTGTTGCGCCAAGGGCGTGCCTCATCGATCCGTGGGCTATGACAGTATCTTCCTGAAGCCACTAGTTCAAGGCGTATTCGCGTGCCACCACTGCATAGCTGTGCCCATGTTGAACCTGGCCGAATAGTTGTTCGAACGACAAACGCGTGCTTGTGCCTGATACGATTCGAGTCCAGAATCGGCCGCTCATGACTTTACCCGCCTGTGGTTGCATTGTCAGATTGCGAGTGCAAGGTGACGCACTGGGCCAATGTATGGAATGCCTGACGTGGAGGAGTCCTGTCGAAGGATTGAATGATACCGACCGCCGACGTCAGAGTGAATCACACTCTCCATTCACTTCATCTAAGCTGGTTCGTGAGTGAGGGCATGATAATCAGTCAACCGGATTAAATTCCTGGCAGGAGTGCTTCCTCAGGTCTAGCGAGTGTTCTTGTTGCTGATTCGAAGCAAACGACGATTAGCGCGTCACAAGAAACGGTCGTCTCAGACGGCCGAATTCTCGAGCGAAAACGGGCGAACCCGCGTTGACCGATTGTTGTCACTAGAGCAACGGAGAGTTAAAAAACTAGTACTTACCCTAATGATTTTTGCCCTTTAGACTGTGCACAGTCGTGGCCGAGCAGGTCCTTCGTAGCGCCACTAACAGAAATCATTGAGGTACGTCACGATGAAGTCGTTCACCCGGAAGGTCCTTGTTGCTGCCCTTATCGCAGCCCCCGTTGCGTCGTTCGCTCAATCCAATCAGCCGGTAAGCCGTGAGCAGGTGCGTGCCGAACTGGCGCAGGTCGAGAAAGCCGGCTATAACCCGCGCGACGGGATTCACTACCCGGAAAATATCCAGGCCGCCGAAGCAAAAGTGACGGCACAGAACGCCACAGCCCAAGCAGGCGTTTCGGGATATGGTGGTGTCGCCAACGGAACGTCTCGTTCGGGTTCGGAAAACGGTATGTAATAGTGATGTGAGGGCGCCGCTTTCGTAAGCGTCCGATCCTGACCGTGCTCGACTGCGCGCGGGTCTCGATGTGTTGACTTCCACCGAATGTAGAGCGCGCTTATCCTCTGAACGTCGAGAAAGACGGAGCGCTATTCGAAGTTGACGAATCTGCTTCTCGATGTTCGCGGTGATCTCGTGCCACGAGACCGACCACCATGCTCACTGAATTCGCGCTTCGCAATGTCAAACCCCGTACAGTTTTGTACAAGATCGCCGACCGTGACGGTATGTATGTCACGGCATCTCCGGCCGGCACAATTTCCTTTCGATATGACTACCGCATCAATGGGCGGCGAGAGACGCTGACGATCGGCCGCTATGGCCGGGGAGGCGTCTCGCTCGCCTTGGCGCGGGAGAAACTGCTGGATGCCCGGCGTGCCGTCGGCAAAGGCAGGTCTCCGGCTGTGGATTAGCAGCGGGAGAAGCGCCGGCGGGCCGGCGCAAAAACCTTTGATTGAATTCGCCGCTAACTGGCTTCAGGGAGCCAGAATGGCGGACACGACGCGGTACATGCTTGTACCAAAGGATCTCGTGCACCGCATACCAGGCCGTCAGTAGCGGAATGCCAAGCGAGGCGTCCGTCTCGGTCGAGACGCTGTCAGGCAAGGGCGCAACCTGGTTTTCGGACAAGGCGATCAGTTCCGCTGCTGTACCGAACGGCCGCTGCCACTGGGCATTGATTGTCCAGACGCGCCGTCCGATCCACTGCTCCGAAACACCTGCCCCAACTGCCTCGATGACGCCGGCGCCGTCGCTGTGAGGAATGACGCGCGGAAACTCCATCGTCGGGCTTGTGACGCCCGATCGCGATTTGACGTCTGAAGGATTCACGCCGGAATGCGCAATGCGTACCAGGACTTCGCCCGTTTGAGGGGCCGGATCAGGCTCCTCGCCAACGACCAAGAGGTCCCGAGCGGGGCCTTTTGAGGAATAGTGAGCGGCCTTCATACCTATCAACCTCCAGGCTGGTTCAGTGAGGAGCGCTCGCAATCCGACGCGCCGCGGTCGAGCTTCTCCGCAAAACGTTACCAGCACTGTGATCCTTCGCACGTGAACGCGCTTGTAAAAAATTGACGATACGTGCTACCGGCCGGCAACCAGAAGTCGTCCATCACATCAGAGCCCACGGCAGCAACGTATCGAAGTGGTGTGATCCGACATTCAACGCCCTGATCGACAAGGCGCGCGCGACGGCGAACGTTTCCGAGCGAACGGCGCTCTATCAGCAGGCGCAGGTCGTCTTCAAGCAGCTGGTGCCTTATACGCCGATTGCGCATTCCATCGTCTCTCTACCTGTGTCGAAGCTTGTGAAAGGGCTCGCGTTTTCGCCGCTCGGCAGTCATCGCTTCGAAGGCGTGTGGTTGGAGTGACCGTATCGGTAACAGCCAGTCCGAGACGAGGGGGCGGATTCTTTGAGCGAGAGGTAAAACAGTGACAACATCGCGCTCGGCCGAAACGATGTGATGACGTCTGCAGCGGGATTACGACGCAGCCGGTGGCGACATCGGCAGGACTTCGCTATTTTTCGGCGTGGCGTTCTCATGGAACAAATCGCCGAGGTACTGCGCCAGTTTGTGTTCCTCGACGAAATCCGGGATCTGGAAGTTGGCCAGTCGGCGTTTGCCTTCCGCACCAACGTCGAATGCGGTCCAGCGACCGTGCTCGCGAACGATTGACACGATTCTTCCGAAAACGTTAAACCGATATTCTTTCATTGTGGTCTCATGGTCAGGGCATTCAAGCTGATTTCCCGGGGGCCGCCGAAGTGAGCCGGCGCGGGTCAATGCATCACGCCACGTATCTACCGTGCACCATAGGTGAGTGTCGCGCTCATCGTACTGCTGACGACGAATTCGTAGCGTTCCGGCCGGATGTGAAATACCGTCGATTCACACGCGCGCCCATCGGTGAGATACGACGTCCGCTTCATCACCATCAGCGGGGCAAGCCGCGATACGCCCAGCACGCGCGCGGTTTCAGCGGGCGCGGCGACAGCAGTGATCGACATGTCGGCGCGCTCGATCCGCCATCCCAACAGCGATTCGAGCATCTCGTAAGACGGCATGCTGGCGGCCTGCTCATGTGAAATGGTCCGTGCTTCCGGCAACAGACAGGTTTGCGCAAGCGCGACCGGTTTGCCATCGACGGAATGCAACCGCTCCAGATACACACACGTTTCGACCTCCCGGCCAAACACGCCTTGCAAACCCGGCGGCACGTCGCATTCCTCCATCCGCAGCAGTTCCATTTGCGGTGCGGCGCCCTGGCGCGCGAGCGAATCGTAAATGCCGCGCAGCACATCCAGCCGATGCTGCAAACGCTTCGCCGTCGCGAACGTGCCCTTGCCCTGTTTGCGTTCGACGAGATTCTCGGCTGCGAGCTTGCCAATCGCGAGCCGCACGGTCACGCGGCTCACCGAAAAGCGCTTGCTCAACTCGGCCTCCGACGGCAATTTCCCTGAAGGCTCATAGCTGCCGCGCTCGATCTCGCCGCGCAACGTGCCGGCGATCTGTTCATACAGCGACGTGATGTGTTCGCGAACCAGTGTCATAAGTGTGCTGTGAGTCCTCGAGAAGGGCTGTTAGGCGACGGCTGCGGCAGCCGACGGTTTCCTTTCCACAAATCCGGATATCGATGTGAAATCCCGTTAGATCGATAACTTGTATTAATACGTATTATGCCAACTCCAAGGCGGCAAATGTCCGTCGCATTAAAGCCGAACGATGGGGAGTTGGGAAGTGACGAACGAAACATCAGGCAATCCGCCGCTGGAAAGAGACGGCTGGCCTGCCTCTTTCGGCGCCGCCGCGGATTCGCGGGAGCCGGTCGCGCCGGGCGCAAAGCGTGTTCCGCAGACACCGTTGAAAGCCCGCGTGGGATTCATCGCCGCGTGGCTGTGCTTCTTCGCGATTGCGTGGTTGCTGCCGACACCGCAGGGCCTGACCGCCCAGGGCAAGGCCACGCTGGCGGTGGTCGCCTGGGTGGCGATCGTGTGGGTCGTCGAGGCGATTCCGGTCGGCGTGAGCGGCATTCTTGTGCCGATGCTGCTGGTGCTGTCGCACGCGGTCACGCCGTTTCCGAAGGCCGCGAGCGGGTTTGCCGCGCCGGTGGTGTTTCTTTGCCTCGTCGCATTCCTGTTCTCCGCGATCATGCAGGCCGCCGGTCTTGATCGCCGCATCGCGCTGCTGCTGCTCGAGCGCTTCAAGGCGCGCACCGCGAACGGCGTGATCTGGGCCATGTTCGCGGTTAACTTCGTGATGTCGCTCGTCGTGCCGGCCGCCAACGCGCGCGCCGCGACACTGCTGCCGGTGACCAACGGCATCGTCGGCCTGTTCGGCAACAGTGCGTGCGAACGTGAGGCCAAGAAGGCGATCGTGATCCAGACGCTCGTCTATGGCTCGATGATCAGCGGCATGTGCATTCTTACCGCGCATCTGCCGAACATGGTCGTGTCCGGTCTGCTCGAAAAACAGCTCGGGCTGCGGCTGTCGTATTTCACGTGGTTCAAGCTGCAATGGCCGTATCTCGGCATGTTCGTGCTGACCCAGTTCTGGGTGCAGCACTATTTCAAATCGCGCGCGGTCGCGATTCCCGGCGGCCTGCAGGCAATCGTCGACGAGTGGCGCAAGCTGCCGCCCGCGGGCCAGCACGATTACGCGGTGCTTGCCGTGTTCGCGTTCGTCGCATTGATGTGGGCAACCGAATCGCTACACGGCATCCAGTCGGAAATCGTCGCGCTGATCGGACTCGCGCTCATGTTCGCGCCGGGCGTGCTGCGCTTCGGCTGGAAGGAGATTCAGGAGCGGACCATCTGGGGCACGCTGTTTCTGCTGGGCGGCGCGTTGTCGCTGTCCGCGGCGATCAGCGGTTCGGGGCTCGCGCAGTGGGCAGCGGATCACATCTACGCGGTCGCGCATGGTGATGTCTGGTGGGCCGTGCTGGCGATCGTGATGGTCGGTATGCACGTGATCCGGATCGGCATGCTGTCGAACGTCGCCGCAGTGACGATGATCGCTCCGGTTGCTTTGGCGTTGGCGCCGCGCCTCGGTTTGCATCCGGTCGCGTTCACGCTGCTGATCAGCGACACCGACAGCTTCGCCTATCTGCTGCCGACGCAGATCACCGCTGGCGTCATCGCCTACAGCAGCGGCGCATTCACGACGGCGGATTACGCGAAAGTGGGCGTGGTATCGGTGCTGATCGCGATCGTCTACGGCATCTGCGTGATGGCGCCCTGGTATGCGTATCTCGGCGTGCCGGTATGGAATCCGGCCGCGCCGTGGCCGTTCGCGCATTGACCAGCGTACCGCCGCAGATCGAACTTCACGAACCTCACGAATTTCACTTTCAGGAAAACATCGGGATGAATGACCGCGCACAAGGGATCGAAGCGAAAGGCGCCGCGTTGCGCGAGCGCCTCGGGACGCACGTCGCGCCGGCGGGATTGTATGAGCGCCACAAAGCGTTGCCGTTCGCCGGGCGTGTGAGTTGCAACGTGACGCGTCTGGAAGCGGGCAGCTGGAGCGAGATCGTGCTCGACTACGAAGTCGGCGCGTCCGGCATTGCCGACGGCGCGTGGCTCAAGGCGACGTTCAAGTTCTACTCCGACTGGGCGTTGTTCCAGACCAGCGACCCGGATGCCGCGAACTTCATCAGCGCGGAATATCATGCGGCGGCACTCGTGCCGGGTCAGAGCCCGGCGACTGTTCAGGCGCTGAACGTACGCTTCGACCAGAAGGGACATGAGCGGCCGTTTCAGAAAGCAGTGATTGTCGACGTGGCCGACGGCTATCTGAACGCGGGCGACCACATCGTGATTCGACTCGGCGACCGGCGCCGCGGACCGGGCACGCGCGTACAGACCTTCGTCGAGGATCAGTTCCGCATCAGGTTCTATGTCGACCCGCTCGGCACGTCGCGCTTCGTGGCCGTGCCCGGCGACGTCGTGATCGATATCCATGCGGGCGCGCCGTCGCAGGTGCTGCTGAATGGTCCCCGTTTCGTGCGGCCTTCGGAGCCGGCGACGTTTCGCGTCTCGTTGCAGGATCGCTGGGGCAATGCGTGCCGAGATGCCGGCGGAGCGATAGAAGTGCACGCGTATGACGATCACAATCAGCTTGTCTATCGGCGCGAACTGCCGTTGCCGGAAGAGGGCTGGGCCACCTGCGCGCTGCACGACCTGCCGACGACCGCCGACGGCGCGTTGCGCATCGTCGCGACCGCACCCGCGCTGCACGATGTGCGCGCGGCCGAAGTGTTCCTGACAGTCGATCAGACGTTGCCGGTTGCGCGCTCGCTCTATGCTGACCTGCACGTTCACGCTCACGATACCGTCGGCACGAACAGTCCGGCGTACAACGCGGCGTACGCTCGCGACATCGGCGGCATCGACGTGCTCGGTTACACCGCAAACGACTTCCAGATCACGGATGCGAACTGGCAGCTCGGCGTCGACACCGTCGAGGCATTCAACGAGGCGGGGCGCTTCGTCGTCTATCCGGTTCAGGAATGGTGCGGCAGCTCGACGGCCGGCGGCGATCACAACGTCGTCTTTCTCGGCGACGAGCCGCCGGGCTTCCCCTATAACGCGCGCGGTGAACATAACCGCACGCTGGTGTGGAACGAGGACATGAAGGGCTCCGCGGTCGAACTGGGCCGCTGGCCGGTCGAGGAGCTATGGGACGCCTATGTCGACGATGCCGAACAGCATCTCGTGATGCCGCACGTCGGCGGACGCCGCTACATTCCCGACTGGCATCATCCGGAACTGGAACGGCTGGTCGAGATTGCATCGACGTGGGGACACTTCGACTGGCTTTACCGCGACGTGATTGCACGTGGCTACCAACTGGGCGTAGCAGCCAGCGGCGACGAGCATCGCGGCAGACCGGGCGGCGGCGCGCCCGGCGTCCAGGTGTTCGGCGTGCACGGCGGATTGACCGGCGTGCTGTCCGATACGCTCGACCGGCAAGCCGTGGGCCGTGCGCTACGAGCACGTCACACATGGGCGACCACCGGCGAGCATAGCGCCGCGCTGGTTCGCTGCGGCGAACACCGGCAGGGCGATGCGTTTGCGCATCGCGGCCCGGCTACACTAGATTACCGTCTGCTCGGGTGCGCCGGCTGGGAATACATCGCTGCGTTCGACCACTCGGGCCTGATCTGGGAGCGCAACCTGCACGAAGAACTGGGTTACTCGGATCGGCTGATCCGCATCCGCTGGGGCGGCGCGCGTATTCGCGACCGTTATCGCTGGGCATCGTGGCGCGGCCGGATCCGCATTCTCAACGGGACGATCCACAACTTCGGCTCGGCGGGCTTCGAGCACATCGAGGAAGCCGCCTGGCGCACCGGCACGACCGACATCGAATTCCGCAGCGATACATATGGCGACGCCGACAGCGTCGAAATCGACGTCGGCAATCTGGCAAACGCGCGGATCGTGATCGAAGGGACCATTGACAGTTTCGTGAAGGTCGGCGATCCGCTGCAGGGCAATCCGTTCGCGCATGCGCCGACGTTTCGCTGGGAGATTAGCGGGGCGGAGCTGCTCGCGCAGGGGACTGCAAGACATGAACTGGGTGGGACGGAACTGTTCGTCGCCGCGGAGCGCCTGACCGCCCGGCCGCTGCCGCAGGACCTGTCGGGCACACTGGAGATTGCACCGCTGAACGCGCCGTTCGGCTTCCGGCCGGTGTATCTGTTCGGGCGGCAGCGGGATGACAGCAAGGTGTGGACGTCGGCGCAGTTCATCACGTTCGAGTCCTCATCCAATACGGGCGCAGTAGGTTTCGCGCGCGCCGGCGCTCGGGTTGGCATGACGCGACCGGCTACCGCTTCCGGCGGGTAAGGCCGCAAAAACATATCCGACGGGAACGGTCTAGGCGTCGCTAATCGTCCTGTCGGTGATCGACCTGACGTCGACCGCCCTGGGCAGGATCCCATCGTTGAACGCGCTGTCGGCAACGCGCTGCAATGTAGCGATGTCGTCATTGCTGACTGCGCGTTGGTGCAACGCCGAGCGTCGTGTGATGACAGCAGCCGCTTCGAGCGGCAAGCGCGTGAGCGACGCGTAGACCCGCGCGGAGTCGTCCGGATGTGCGACCGCCCAGTCGCCCGCGCGTTGAAAACGCCTCAGCGCATCGGCGATCGCAGGACGTCTCGCCTGATCGGCCGCCGCCGCGCCCGACGCCGTAATGAACCCAAGGCCGCTATTGATTCCCGCGCCGTCGCGCAACACGCGCGCTCCGCGTTGCACGGCGGTGCCGTAGTACGGATCGAAGGTCGCCCACACGTCGAGCTGTTTCGCTTCGAATGCGGCAAATGCATCGACGGGCAACACAAACCGCACATTCACATCGGCGCGCGATAGCCCGACCTCAGCCAGCGCGCCATACAACTGGAACTGCGAAATGCTGCCGCGCGCCGACGACACCACCACGGTCTTGCCCTTCAGTTCCGCGACGTGGCGGATCGGCGAATCCGCCTGCACCACGATGCCGGGGGAGGAGGCTGAGCCCACGCGGGCGGCGACGAGCTTCAGCGAAGGGTCGCCGATTGCCGCAGCGAGGACCGGCAGGTCGCCAGCCGGAGCGAGATCGACGGCGTTCGCGCGCTGCGCTTCGAAGAGCGGCGCCGCGCCCTGAAAGTTGGCCCAGCGAAACGCGTACGGCGTGCCGTCGAGCACATGCGCGGCCTCAGCCAGTGCGCGCAGACCGCCGGCCTGGTCGCCGAATACCAGGCTCGACGGTGCGGCCTCAGCGGGCCGTGAAGCGAGCCACGCCGTGGCAGGCGTGAGGCCGCAGGCAACGAGCGTGCGCAGCAAGCGGCGGCGATTCGGATAAAAAGCGGACATGGATGGTTTCCGTCAAGCGCGTGTTATTTTTCATTGAACAGACGGCAGCGACGCGCCGATGCCGTCCAGCAGTTCGTCCCGCACGCAGGTGAGCATTCCGTTGCGCCGGTCGCGTGGCCGTGGCGCGGCAATCTCGATGTCCCGCGCGAGGTGGCCCGCGCCGGTCTTGCCGGACGGCGCGAGCAGCAGCACGCGATCAGACAGATAAAGTGCTTCGTCCAGATCATGCGTGACGAGCAGCGCCGCGGTGCCGTGCGCTCGCGTGAGCGATAGCAGCAAATCCTGCAGCCGCGTCCGGGTCATCGCATCGACTGCGCTGAACGGCTCGTCGAGCAGCAATAGATCGGGCTGTGGGAATAGGCCGCGCGCGAGTGCGACGCGCTGCGCCATACCGCCGGATAGCTGCTTGGGCAATGCGTCCAGCAGACCGGCCAAACCGACCTCGCCGAGCAGTTCCACCACGCGCGGATCGCTGCCCCGCTGCGGCCCGGCGGAGAAGGCGACGTTGTCGCCGACGTTCAGCCATGGCAACAGGCGAGGCTCCTGAAAGATCACGCCGACCCTCGCCGACGGCCCGCGTTGCGGCACGCCGTCGAGCAGGATCTCGCCATCGAAGTCGCGATCGAGACCCGCGATCGCGCGCAGCAGTGTGCTCTTGCCGCAGCCGCTCGGGCCGACGAGACTCACGATTTCACCGCGCGCGATAGCGAATGCCACGCGCTCGAGGACGGTGCGCCCGTCGTAGTCCTTGCTGACTGCTCGGATCTCGAGCAGAGACGACGCGTTCGGCCGCATCAGCGCGTGCTCCGCGAAGAAAGTTGATCGGTTGCCGTGTCGCGCCACGACAGCGTATGCACCTCGATCGCTTTGAGAATGCTGTCACTGAGTTTGCCCAGCAGCGCGAGCAACAGGATCGCGCCGAACACGAGGTCGGGACGTCCGGTCTCGCGGCCATCGCTAAGCAGGTAACCGAGTCCGCGGGTGGCCGCGATCAGTTCCGCCGCCACCATGAACATCCACGTGAGACTCAAGCCCGTGCGCAATCCGGTGAAGATCTGTGGAAACGAGGCGGGCAACAGGATGCGCGTGAAAAGCGCACGCTGAGTCAGGCGATTGACTTCACCGAGTTCGATCAGCTTTCTGTCGACGTCGCGAATCCCCGCCACGACGCTGAGCTGCACCGGAAAGAACGCGCCGATCGCGATCAGCGTGATTTTCGGTGCTTCGTCGATACCCATCCACAGCAGGAGAATCGGCACCCACGCAAGCGACGGAATCGCGCGCAGCGCCTGAAAGGCCGGGTCGAGCAGCGCATCGAGACGCCGGCTCAGACCCATCGCCGCGCCGAGCAGGAGCGCGAGTGCGGCGCCGAGACCGAAACCGGCAAAGACGCGCGCGCAGCTTGCCCCGATATGACGGCCGAGGCGGGCGCCGCCCAGCTCCCAGAGTGTTCGCGCGATGGAACTCGGCGCCGGCACCAGATGTTCCGGCAAGATCGACAGGCGGACCAGCACTTCGATGAGGGCGAGAAACCCGAACGGCAAAGCCAGGCCGGCGATGCGCCAGCGCTTGAGCGGATCGCGCGGCCGCGCCGGGGCGCGGCGAACCGGTTCAGCCGAGTCGCGCTCGTGAAGCGTGAGCGAATCGTCGGCGGCCATGTTGATCTGACGGATTGCGCGGCTCATTTGTCGTTACTTGCCGCTGTTCGCTGCGATGACCGGCTGGGCCGCCTTCACGTCGATCAACGCGTCGATCACCGCGTTCAGATCGGTGCCGGGTTTGACCAGTTGCTCCTGCACGAGCAGGGGGGCGGCGGCTTTCAGCGCAGCTAATTGCCGTTCACCGGGCTGAGGTTGACCGAAATCGTTGCGGCTCAGTTGCAGTCTGGCGACCGGCAGCGACAGCTTCGATTCCTCTGCGATGATTTTTGCCGTCTCGTCAGGATGGGCGGCGATCCACAGCCGTGCTTTCTCGTACACCTTCAGCACATGCGCCAGCGTGTCGGGATGCGTGCTGATGAAATCTTGCCGAGCATTCAGGAAACCCCACGTGTTGAAGTCGACGTTCCGGTAAAGCAGGCGGGCGCCATCGTCGATCTGCGCGGCAGCCATGTGCGGATCGAGACCGGCCCATGCATCCACCTGAGCGTTCGCCAGCGCGACGCGTCCGTCCGGGTGCTACAGGTTCACGATCTCGACGTCGTCGCGCGACAGGCCGGCGGTATGCAGCGCGCGTAATGTGAAGAGGAATGGGTCGGTGCCCTTGGTTGCGGCGATCTTTTTGCCTTTCAGATCGGCGAGGGTCTTGATTGGCGAGTCTTTGCGCACGACCAGCGCCGTCCATTCGGGCCGGGAAAAAATGTAGACGGCGCGAATTGGATTGCCGTTCGCCTTTGCGAGTACCGCAGCGAGGCCTGCCGTTGAGCCGATGTCGATGGCGCCGCTGTTCAGATATTCGAGCGCCCGGTTGCTGCCGAGACTCAGCACCCACTTGACCTGCGTATGATTCGGCGCGAGTTCCTGTTCGAGCCAGCCGTTGCGCTTGATGACCAGACTTTCCGGCGAATAGTACGCGTAGTCGAGTCTCAGTTCGGCGGGCGGGGCAGCCTGCGCCGCGTGGGGAGCGAGGACGATAATAGTGGCCGCTGCCAACGCGAGAAAAGCGGCCAGTCCGGCCAGCAGACGGCGCGGCTTCTGAACGAATGGCTTCAACGCTGCCCCCCGGGAGAATGTCATTGAATGGTCCTTGAAACTGTTTCGTTATGACCGTTCAATGTAATCAACGCGCGAGCGCAAGCGAACCAATAAAAGCTCACAACTAAAGCACATGCCGCGCTATGGCGGTGATGACGGATAAGCGACGCACGCCGGCATGCCGTTGAAAGACATGCCGGCGTGCGTGGTCTGTCTGGCGTTGGGCCTGTAGGTTGGTTTCTAGAAATCCAGGCCCGGTGCGCCTGCGCCGGGAGCGTCGCCGGATATCGTCGTGCCAGGCTGGAACGAAGTGACCGCGCAATCGCTCGGTCTGCCCGGTGTTGACGAACCACTTGCCGAGCCACGCTTCCCGTACGATCGGCCGGCGGCCTCGTACGCCGCGCCGGGCACGCGGCCGGCGGAACGTGGCGGCGGCTTGCACTATTTTCTGAATCTGAACGAGCCGTCGCGCTTCCCTGGGCAAGCGTCCGGGGCGACGGACGACGTGCCGCATGCCGGGCCGTCAGCCCACCCGCCGTTCGATGTGAATGCGATTCGCCGTGACTTTCCGATTCTGCAGGAGCGAGTCAACGGCCGCAAGTTGGTGTGGTTCGACAATGCCGCGACCACGCACAAACCGCAGGCGGTGATCGATCGGCTGGCGTATTTCTACGCACATGAAAACTCGAACATCCATCGGGCGGCGCACGCGCTGGCCGGCCGTGCGACCGACGCGTACGAAGCCGCGCGCAGCAAGGTGCAGCGATTCATCGGCGCGGCCTCGCCGGAAGAAATCATCTTCGTTCGCGGCACCACCGAAGCGATCAACCTGATCGCGACGACGTGGGGTGTGCAGAACGTCGGCGAAGGCGACGAGATCATCGTCTCGCATCTGGAGCATCACGCGAACATCGTGCCGTGGCAGCAGCTTGCCGCGCAAACCGGTGCGAAGCTGCGCGTGATTCCGGTTGACGACAACGGCCAGGTGTTGCTCGACGAATACCGGCGGCTTCTCAACGACCGGACGAAGATCGTTTCCGTCACGCAGGTGTCGAACGCGCTGGGAACGGTCGTGCCGGTCAAGGAGATCGTCGAGCTGGCGCATCGCGCGGGGGCGAAGGCGCTGGTCGACGGCGCGCAGTCGGTGTCGCATATGCGGGTGGACGTGCAGGCGCTCGACGCGGACTTCTTCGTGTTCTCGGGCCACAAGGTGTTCGGCCCGACCGGCATCGGCGTGGTCTACGGCAAGCGCGCGATCCTGGAAGACATGCCGCCGTGGCAAGGTGGCGGCAACATGATCGCGGACGTGACCTTCGAGCGCACCGTATTCCAGCCGCCGCCGAATCGCTTCGAAGCCGGCACGGGGAATATCGCCGACGCGGTTGGTCTGGGCGCGGCGATCGATTACGTGCAGCGGGTGGGCATCGAGAATATCGCGCGCTATGAACACGATCTGCTCGCATATGCGACGAGCGTGCTGCAACCGGTGCCGGGTGTGCGGCTGATCGGCACAGCGCGCGACAAGGCCAGTGTGCTGTCGTTCGTGTTGAAGGGCTACGAGACCGAGGAAGTGGGGCAGGCGCTGAACGAAGAGGGCATCGCCGTGCGTTCGGGCCATCATTGCGCGCAGCCGATCTTGCGGCGCTTCGGTGTCGAAGCAACGGTGAGGCCGTCCCTCGCGTTCTATAACACCTGCGATGAAGTCGATGCGCTGGTGTCGGTGGTGCGGCGGCTGTCTTCGCGGCGTTGACGATAAGCGATGACGACAGGCGACGGCCCACTACGGTCGCCGCCTGCCGTCAGTCGCGCACCACACGTGACCCCGCAAAAAATTTTTCGATGTGCTGAATCAAGGCGGACTGTCGAATCGCCCCGCGCCGATGAACCCGCACGCCGAACCCGCGCCTTGCAGCAGGCGGCCGATCTGGGCGGCCTCCACGCTGCCGAGGCCGAACAGTGCCGCCCCGACGGCAACGAGAACAATGCCGGCCGGAATGACGGCTTTGCCGCCGAGCCGATCGAGCAACGCGCCGACAACGATCGAGAACAGCGCATAGGTGTAGTAGTACAGGCCGACGAGCGCGCCCACGCCCAGCGCATCGCGGGAGAACGCCGCACTCAACTCGGGAATCATCACGCCCGGCGCGGAACGCAGCATGTACTGCATGAAGTAGAACGCGGCACAAAAAAGCCAGGCGACGACGAAACCCATGTGTATGGGCCCGCGGTCTGATGGAATATTTATCGTGCTTGCGACCTTGCTGGACATGGTTCGAGTTCCATTGTTTAGATAACGGTCCCTGCACACTCGCGGACTGCACTACCGGAACAGATTGACCTTCGCGAGGTCGATGAGCTGCTGGCCTCGACCGTCCATGACGGCACGAAGCATAAACAGTCCAAAGTGGTAAGTCTGGTCAACGGTGGTCGCAGGAGGCATCACGAGTTCCTGGCGTGCGCTCACCACGTCGACGAGAGCCGGACCCGGATGGGCGAATGCTTCGCGTAGGGCTCCTTCCAGCTCCGCAGGGTGCTCGACGCGCACGCCTTTGATTCCGATCGCATTGGCCATCGCGGCGAAGTTCGGATTTTTCAGGTCACATCCCGTATCAAGGAACCCAGTGGCCTTCATCTCCATTTCTACGAAGCCGAGCGTTCCATTGTTGAGCACGACGACTTTGACCGGCAAACCTGTTTGAATCAGCGTCAAAAACTCACCCATCATCATGGTGAAGCCGCCGTCACCTGACATCGAAATCACCTGTCGGTCCCTGAAAGCGGCCTGCGCGCCAATCGAGTGCAACAGCGAGTTGGCCATCGAGCCATGGTTGAACGAACCAACCAGGCGTCGTTTGCCGTTCATCTTCAGATATCTGGCCGCCCATGCGACAGGGGTGCCGACGTCGCAGGAGAAGATGGCGTCCTCGTCCGCGAGTTCGCTGACGAGCCGGGTTACGTACTGCGGATGGATGGTGCTGCTGCCCGCTTCTGGTTCCGCCAGCGCGTCCAGACTCTTGCGAGCCTTGCGATAGTCGTCGAGCGCGCGATTCAGGAAGCTGCCGTCCGCTTTCTCCTGAATCATTGGAAGAAGTTCATTGAGCGTATCCTTGACTGTTCCCAATACGCCGAGCTCTATCGGGCATCGATTGCCGAGCGCTTCGGCCCTCGTATCGACTTGCGCGATGGTTACGCCCTCCGGGTAGAACTGTCGATAAGGGAAGTCGGTACCCAACATCAGGAGCATGTCGCAACTCTTCATCGCGGAATAACCGGAGGCGAACCCGATGAGGCCCGTCATTCCCACATCGAACGGGTTATCGTATTCGATGTACTCCTTTCCTCGCAGCGAGTGCACGATTGGCGCTTGTAGCTTGCGGGCGAGTTCTACGACTTCCGTGTGGGAATCCTTGCAACCCGCACCACAAAGCAATGTCACTCGCGACGACCCGTTCAACAGACGTGCGAGTTCCGCGACGTCGTCGTTAGATGGGCGAATCACCGGAGCGGAAGGCGCGCTCCAGTTCGGCACAGGTTTTGCGAGAGGCCCGAGTGCCACATTTCCAGGTATGACGACAACAGCGACGCCTTTGCGCGCAACTGCCGTCCGGATGGCACGGCCCAGGATTTGCGGTAGTTGGTCAGGACTGTGGACGAGTTCGACGTAGTGACTACATTCCTTGAACAGCACTTCGGGGCGGGTAGCCTGAAAATAGTCGATGCCGATTTCCGTACTCGGGATATGCGCGGCGATAGCGAGAACAGGAACGCCGTTCCGATGGCAGTCGAACAAGCCGTTGATAAGATGCAGATTCCCCGGACCGCAGCTTCCGCAGCAGACTGCGAGTTGCCCTGTGAGATGAGCCTCGGCGCCAGCGGCGAAAGCCGCGCTTTCCTCATGCCGCATGTGAACCCATTCAATCGAACCATCCCGGCGCAGGGAGTCCGTGAATCCATTGAGCGAATCCCCCACCACACCGAACACACGCTTCACTCCGGCATTTACTAGTGCACCCACCATGTAGTCGGCAGCTATCGTTGCCATTTCGCATCTCCATTGATTAAGCAACTACGGCAAGCCGGATGCTTTTCGAGAGACTCAAAGACATATCCCGAGTGAGTGCAGTGCAATCACCAAGCCGTAGTGACTGAATTGAACGTTTCGTTGCGCCATGTTCTTGATAATAGTTGGCGGGGCAAAGGACGGCTATTACATGAATCTGGCATCAGCCCGGCGAGGCTATTGGCGCTCGACGCTTGTTGAGCAACGAGGCCAGGCACCTGGATCTGCCTCTGATTACATAAATATGCAATGTCCCGGCCGAGCACAACGTCATATGTTGTGTCTGTGGACGCTTGATCAAAGCGCCGGAACAGCTGGCCGAAAAGCTCGTATCTCCGCGACGTCTCGATGCACAAATGCGATCTGACGCCGCGCATCGCGAACTGCGTACCGGGACGAATGAGGCGCGTTGTCATGCTAGTTGCTTCGCGATTAGCAACGCTTAACGTGACTTTGGGGGCCAGTTGATGTTGCAGTGCGCCTTAATCACCGATGCATTAGAGAAGGGGTCGAGCATGGCTGAAATCTTAACGAAGCCCAGGCGGGAATTCAAAAATATCGGATTGGGGCAGATTTTGTTCGTGTATCGCCTGCCTCTTGCTGGGCGCACATCGATCTTGCATCGTGTCAGCGGTGTGTTGTTGTTTGTCTTCTTGCCGTTCCTGCTGTACCTCTTCGAGCAGAGCCTCACTTCTGAAACGAGCTTCGGGGTTTTCAAGGCGGTCCTTTCCAACGTCATCGTCAAGATCATCGTGCTCGTGCTCGCATGGGCTTTCCTCCATCACTTCTGCGCGGGCATCCGCTTCCTTGTGATGGATACGAATCACAAGGCGGTAACGAAGCAAGGCGGCAGAAGTACAGCGATGGCCGTTCTTGTCGTGTCGCTCATCCTCACGATCGCTTTCGCGCTCAAACTATTCGGAGCGTTCTAAAAATGGCAGAAAGTAATCATATCGGCCCGAAGCGTCTCGTCGTCGGTGCACATTACGGCTCGCGCGACTGGCTTGCGCAACGCGTGAGCGCCACAATCATGGCGGTTTACACGATCATTCTGCTCGCCTGGTTCTTCGGCGCACACGATTTCTCCTATCAAGGCTGGGCGTCGATCTTCTCCAGGCAGTGGATGAAGCTTGTGACATTCGTCGCGTTAGTTTCGCTTTTCTATCACGCGTGGGTTGGTATCCGCGACATCTGGATGGACTACGTGAAGCCCGTCGGCGTACGTCTTTTTCTCGAAGCGCTGACGGTCGTCTGGCTGCTCGCGTGTGCGGGCTATGCCGTGCAGATTCTCTGGAGAGTGTAAAGCATGGTTGCGATCAAGAATTCTCTGCCGCGTCGCAAGTTTGACGTGGTCATCGTCGGCGCCGGCGGATCGGGGCTGCGTGCTTCGCTCCAACTTGCGCGCGCTGGTCTATCGGTTTGCGTGCTGTCCAAGGTGTTCCCCACGCGCTCGCATACGGTGGCTGCCCAGGGCGGCATCGGCGCATCGCTCGGCAACATGAGCGAGGACAACTGGCACTATCACTTTTACGACACCATCAAGGGCTCGGACTGGCTCGGCGATCAGGACGCGATCGAGTTCATGTGCCGCGAAGCGCCGAACGCCGTCTATGAACTGGAACACATGGGCATGCCGTTCGACCGCAACGCGGACGGCACGATTTATCAACGTCCGTTCGGCGGCCATACCGCGAACTACGGCGAAAAGCCGGTGCAACGCGCATGCGCGGCGGCTGACCGTACCGGCCACGCGTTGCTGCATACGCTGTATCAGCAAAACGTGGCTGCCAGGACGCAATTCTTCGTCGAATGGATGGCGCTTGACCTGATCCGCGACGCAGACGGCGACGTGCTCGGCGTGACCGCGCTGGAAATGGAAACCGGCGACGTCTACATTCTCGAAGGCAAGTGCACGTTGTTTGCAACGGGTGGGGCAGGACGTATTTTCGCCGCTACAACTAACGCGTTCATCAACACCGGTGACGGCCTCGGCATGGCAGCGCGTGCCGGCTTCGCCTTGCAAGACATGGAATTCTGGCAATTCCACCCGACGGGCGTGGCCGGCGCCGGCGTGCTGATTACCGAAGGCGTGCGCGGCGAAGGCGGCGTCTTGCGCAACGCGGACGGCGATCGTTTCATGGAGCGCTATGCGCCGACGCTGAAGGACCTCGCGCCGCGCGATTTCGTCTCGCGTTCGATGGGCCAGGAGATCAATGAAGGCCGCGGCGTGGGCCCAAACAAGGACCACATTCTGCTGGACCTGTCGCACATCGGCGCCGAGACGATCATGAAGCGTCTGCCGTCGATCCGCGAGATCGCAATAAGGTTTGCGAATGTCGATCCCATCAAGGAGCCGATCCCGGTCGTACCGACCATCCACTATCAGATGGGCGGCATCCCAACGAACATGCACGGCCAGGTTGTCGGTACGGCGAAGGGCCACGAAGAGCCGGTCAACGGTTTCTACGCCGTGGGCGAATGCTCGTGCGTGTCGGTCCACGGCGCGAACCGCCTGGGCACGAACTCGCTGCTCGACCTGGTGGTGTTCGGCCGCGCAGCCGGTAACCACATCATCAGGCACGTGAAGGAAATCAAGGAGCACAAACCGCTGCCGGCCGACGCCGCCGATTTCGCGCTGTCGCGTCTTGACAAGCTCGAGAAGTCTTCGTCGGGCGAATACACGCAAGCGATCGCGGGCGACATCCGTTCGGCGATGCAAAAGCATGCGGGCGTATTCCGCACGCAAGAATTGATGGACGAAGGCGTCAAGATGCTGGCGCGACTGAAGGAACGCGTAGGACACGTCCACCTGAAAGACAAGTCGAAGGTGTTCAACACCGCGCGCGTCGAAGCACTGGAACTGGCGAACATGATCGAAGTAGCGCGCGCCACGATGGTCTCGGCCTCAGCGCGAAAGGAAAGCCGCGGCGCTCATGCACCGGGCGACTACAAGGAACGGGACGATAAAAACTGGCTGCGCCATACGCTGTGGTTTAGCGTTGGCGACCGCCTCGACTACAAGCCGGTGCATATGAAGCCGCTGACCGTCGACCCGGTTCCGCCGAAACCCCGGACGTTCTAAGGCACAAGTCAAAGGAATTCAGAAATGGCAAAGCGTACATTTGAAATCTACCGCTACGACCCTGACAAGGATGCGGCGCCGCGCATGCAAACGTATGAGATCGAAATCGACTCGCACGAGCGCATGCTGCTCGATGCGATCGTCAAGCTGAAGTCGATCGACGAAACCTTTGCGTTCCGCCGCTCATGCCGAGAGGGCGTGTGCGGGTCCGATGCGATGAACATCAACGGCAAGAATGGTCTGGCGTGCCTGACAAACCTGAACGACCTTCCGCAGAAGATCGTCCTTCGTCCGCTGCCAGGCCTGCCTGTGATCCGCGACCTGATTGTCGACATGACGCATTTTTTCAACCAGTACCACTCGATCAAACCGTACCTCATCAACGATACGCCGCCGCCCGAGAAGGAACGTCTGCAGCCGCCCGAAGAGCGTGACGAGCTCGACGGCGTGTACGAGTGCATTTTGTGTGCGAGCTGCTCGACGTCGTGTCCGAGCTTCTGGTGGAATCCGGACAAGTTCGTCGGGCCGGCAGGGCTCTTGCAGGCCTATCGCTTTATCGCGGACAGCCGCGATCAGGCGACGGGCGAGCGGCTCGACAACCTCGAAGACCCGTACCGTCTGTTCCGTTGCCATACGGTCATGAACTGCGTCGACGTGTGCCCGAAAGGGCTCAATCCAACGAAGGCGATCGGCAAGATCAAGGAACTCATGGTCCGCCGAAAGGTTTGACATGTACGAGATCTCACATCAGTCCGATCCACTGCGCCGCGCGCGCCTTCGCTGGCGCGCCCGGCGCGGTCTGCTCGAAAACGACCTCATTTTTGAGCGCTTTTTCAACCGTTACGAGGACAGCCTCAGCGATGACGACGTAGCTGCACTGACGCGCCTCTTCGAGCTGGGCGATAACGACCTGCTTGACTTGCTTCTCGGCCGCAAAGAACCGGAAGGCGACTTGGCCCGGCGGGAAGTTATTCGCCTGGTGGACGCGTTACGTGGTGTTTGAACGGCTTATGCGGCTTTCCAACGCGTAATCGTGGCTCTTCCCAGGTGCAGGACAAGTGGCGGACGTTCGATCGCAATATGTATTGATCGAACGCGAACTTCTCGAGCACCATTCTCCGCAGCGCACGTCCGTTAGTCCGTTAATACGGAGCGTTCTGATCTCCCTCGCGCAGCCGGACCGGTCCGTGAGACGCATTGGACCCGCGCGACGTCCGATGTGCCGCGCAGGCCCGGTTTTCAACCGCGCTTCCGATAAGGCCGATAGCGTGGCTCCCAGACGCGCGCCGCGACGCGGGCGTCGAGGGTGGCCTCATCGCAAGGCTCCGCGACGCCTTCGGCCTGCGCCTGACGGGCGACGGCCTTCGCGACGGCCACCGCGACCCTGCGCAAGTCGGTAACAGGCGGGAGGAGCAGCCCTTCCTTGTCCCTGACCGTGGGCGACATGGCGGCCACGGTCTTTCCGGCGACCATGAACATCGCATCGGTGATCCGGCGCGCGCCGGCGGCGAGGACACCCAGCCCAACGCCTGGAAAGACGTAGGAATTGTTGGTCTGATTGACCTTCCGTGTGCTCCCGTTCCAATGAAGCGGCGGGAAGGGACTTCCCGTGCCGATGAGCGCGCGCCCCTCGCTCCAGGCCATGAGCTGCTCCGGTGTCGCTTCGCTGCGTGAGGTCGGATTGGACAGCGGGAAGACGACCGGCCGCTCGGCGTGACGCGCCATGGTGCGAACGACAGACTCAGTGAATGCACCGGCCTGCCCCGAAACCCCGATCAGCACCGTCGGATGGGCATTGGATACCACATCGAGCAGGCCGATTGCGTTCGGCGTCTCTCGCTTCCAGCCGACGACCGCCTCCGGTTTCTGAAGGAATGGTTTCTGCGCCGGCATGATGTCCGGCATGCCCTCCACAAGCAGCCCGTTGCGGTCGACGAGGAAAAAGCGCTGGCGCGCCTCGACCTCGTCGGCACCGGCATCGATCATCGCCTGGAGCAGCAGGGAGGCGATGCCGCATCCTGCCGATCCGGCGCCGAGCACGGCGATGCGCTGTGCCGTCAGCGGAACGCCGGTGACATTGATGGCGGCAAGTAGCGAGCTGGTCGCGATGGCGGCGGTGCCCTGGATATCATCGTTGAAGGTGCACAGCCGATCGCGATAGCGCTCGAGGAGGCGGGCAGCGTTCGAACCGGCGAAATCCTCCCAATGAAGCAACACGTCGGGCCAGCGCTCCGACACGGCCGCGACGAACTCTTCGATGAAGGCATCGTACTCGTCGCCGCGTATGCGCTCGTGCTGCCAGCCCACATAGAGCGGGTCGTTAAGGCGTTCCTGGTTGTTCGTCCCGACATCGAGCAGGACCGGCAGCGTCTCGTCCGGATGGATGCCGGCACAGGCCGTATAGAGCGACAGTTTGCCGATCGAGATGCCCATGCCGCCGGCGCCCTGATCACCGAGCCCCAGGATTCGTTCCCCATCGCTGACAACGATGATGCGCACCCGATCGAAGCGGGCGTCGGACAGTATCTCGCGAATGCGGTGCATGTTCGGGTAGCTGATGAAGACGCCGCGTGGCTTGTGCCAGATTTCGCTGAAGCGCTGGCAGCCTTCGCCAACGGTCGGCGTATAGACCAGTGGCAGCGTCTCTTCGAGATTGCTGGCGATAAGCGCGTAGAACAGCGTTTCGTCGCTGTCCTGCAGCTCGCGCAGGAATGCGTAGCGCTCGAAGTCGGTCTCGAAGGCGCGCAGCACCTTCAGCCGGCGCTCGACCTGCTCTTCGAGCGTGCCGACATGCGGCGGCAGCAATCCGTGCAGACGAAACGTACAGCGTTCCTCATCGGTGAAAGCCGTGCCCTTGTTGAGCATTGGCGTGTTGATCAGGTCGAATCCTGTCAGGTCGGTTTCGACCGGTGCAACGAGATCAGTTGATTTAATCATCGGATATTCCTTCATAGCCGCGTTCAGGCCATCCGATGGCGACCGCGGCCGGCCGTCGCCATCGAATCTGCGAAAGATTCAAAGGATCAACCCACGGTTGCCACGTAGGGCTTGACCATCTTCGCCGGGTCGACTACGCGGTCGAATTCCGCCTCACTGACAAAGCCGAGAGAGAGGGCCGCCTCCTTCAGCGTCAAATCCTGCTCCATCGCGTGATGGGCGATCTTCGACGCCTTGTCGTAGCCGATGAGCGGCGCGAGCGCCGTTACCAGCATCAGCGAGCGCTCGACGTATTCGGCGATCTTCTTGCGGTTCGGCTGCGTGCCTTCTATGAGGAACTTGCGGAAGTTGGTGCAGCCGTCGGTCAGCAGGGTCACCGACTGGGTGATATTCGCGATCATCAGCGGCTTATAGACATTCATCTCCAGATAGCCGCCGGCGCCGCCGAAGCCAACGGCCACGTCGTTCGCCATGACCTGGACCGCCAGCATCGTCAACGCCTCGGCCTGGGTCGGGTTCACCTTGCCGGGCATGATCGATGAGCCTGGCTCGTTCTCCGGGATCAGCAGTTCGGCGAAGCCGGCGCGCGGGCCGCAGGCCAGCAGCCGGACGTCGTTGCCGATCTTGTAGAGTGAGGCGGCTAGCGTCCGGAGCGTGCCCGAGAGCTGGATGAGCGCGTCGTGCGCACCCTGCACCGTAAACTTGTTGGGCGCGCTCACGAACGGCAGGCCGGTCAGCTTCGCGATCTCGACCGTGGCGGCCTCTGCAAACCCTGGGGCGGCATTGATGCCGGTGCCGACTGCCGTGCCGCCGAGCGCCAGGCGATAGACGCTCTTCAGCGCGTCGTCGAAATGCTCCAGACCCTCTGCGAGCATGCCGGCATAGCCCGACCATTCCTGGCCCAAGGTCAGGGGTGTCGCATCCTGCATGTGGGTGCGGCCGATCTTGACGATGTCCTGCCATTCGGCCGCCTTGGCCGCGATCGCGTCATGAAGCGCCATGACGGCCGGGATTAGCCGCTGCTTCACGCCGACCGCCGCTGCGATGTACATCGCCGATGGAAAACTGTCATTCGACGACTGCGACATGTTGACGTGATCGTTCGGATGGACCGGTGCCTTGCTGCCGACGGCGGTGCCGGCGAGCTGGCAGCAGCGGTTCGAGATCACCTCATTCATGTTCATGTTGAACTGTGTGCCGCTGCCGGTCATCCAGACGTGGAGCGGGAACATGTCGTGATGCTGGCCGGCCAGGATCTCGTCGCACACCTGAACGATGAGTCCGTGGATCCCGGCGTCGAGCCGCCCGCCCGCGTGGTTCGCGTGGGCTGCGGCTTTCTTCAGCGTGGCGTACGCCGCGATCATCTCGCGCGGCATGAGGTCCCGACCGATGCTGAAATGCGCGAGGGACCGCTGGGTCTGGGCCCCCCAGAGCTTGTCTGCGGGGACACGCACTTCGCCGAGGCTGTCGGTTTCGATGCGAACTTCGGTCATGTCGACCCTCCTGAATTTGGCGCGGCCGGTAGCCGGCAGCGCGCCGGACCTTGCCGCCGAACACACGGTAGCTGATCGCCTGCGTAAGCGAGCATCGCCGGGAATATGAACAGGCTTTCGCCCCGGAACATGAAGGCGCCTCTATTAGAGGTCGCCGCGCGTTGAAAGACAGATCAAGCGCCCACACAAACAACATATAACGTTGCGCTCAGCCGAGGCATTGCATATTCATGTAACCCGGGCACGTCCAGGTGCCTGTCCTCGTTGCTCAACAAGCGTTGAGCGCCAATAACCTCGCTGGATTGAGTCCAGATTCATGTAATAGACGTCATTGGTCTTGCTAACTATCATCAAAGCAATCTGGGGCACGTCATCATTGAAACGGGCCGACCGGCTCTGGTGTGACCAGGTCCGGTGAGGCAAACGGAATCCGCCTTTTGCGAGGTACACGAATGTTTTGGGACAAGAAGCTGGCGCAGTGGGTGGAAGACGTCAAAACCAGGGCGAACCTGCCGGCGCGCCTTGTGCTGTGGGACGGCCAGCAACATGACTTCGGGCAGTTTGCCGCGCCTCAGGTCACGCTGCACGTGAAGAGCGCTACGGCGCTGCCTTACCTGCTAGAACCGAGCCTCGACAATCTGGGCGAGGCGTACGTGAAGGGCAAGATCGACATCGAAGGCAAGCTGTCGGACATCATCAACATCAGCTATCAGCTCGCACGCAACACGGTCACCAGCGCAAGCAAGCTGGCGCGCGTGCGGCGCTACTTCAATCACTCGAAGTCGTCGGACAAGAAGGCGATCCAGTATCACTACGACGTCTCGAACGAGTTCTACAAGCTGTGGCTCGACGAGAACATGGTGTACTCGTGCGCGTACTTCGAGAATGGCGACGAAGATCTCGCCACCACGCAGATCAAGAAAATCGACCACATCCTCACCAAGATCCAGTTGCAGCCCGGACAGCGCCTGCTCGATATCGGCTGCGGCTGGGGTGCGCTCGTGCTGCGCGCGGCAACGAAGTTCGGTGCGAAGTGCGTCGGCGTGACGCTGTCGCAGAACCAGTTCGACCTCGCCACTGCGCGCGTGAAAGCCGCGGGCCTCGAAGACAGGATCGAGATCCGTCTGCAGGATTATCGCGACGTCGGAGGGCAATTCGACCGCATCACCAGCGTCGGGATGTTCGAGCACGTCGGCCGCAAAAACCTGCCGGGCTACTTCGAGAAGATCCGCGATCTGCTGGTGGACGACGGCATCGCGATGAATCACGGCATCACGTCGAGCGATGCGGAGAGCGGCGAAACCGCGCTCGGCGGTGGCGAATTCATCGACCGCTACGTGTTCCCGGACGGCGAGTTGCCGCATATCAGCCTTGCGCTCGAAGCGATGCAGCGCGGCGGCCTCGAAGCGGTTGACGTCGAAAGCCTGCGCCGTCACTATGCGCACACGCTGAACATCTGGGCGGAAAACTTCGAAACGCATGCGGAAGAAGCCCGCAAGCTGGTCGACGACGAAAAATTCCGCATCTGGCGCGTGTATCTCGCCGGCTGCGCATACGCGTTCGAAAACGACGACGTCTCGATCTACCAGGTGGTGTGCCGCAAAGCCGGACGCAGTGCGAAGACGCTGCCGTGGTCGCGGCAGTACATGTACGCCGGCAGGTAGCAGAGACCGCCGTTCTCTACTCAGAGCCGACATGACGGCCCTATGAGTGATGTGATGTGCAATGGCGGCGCGGATCAATCGCCCGCACTTGCTTCGCCCACCACCTTGCCGCGAAAGATGTAGTACTGGTACAGGTTGTAGCCGATCATCACGGGAAAGATCAGCCCGATACCGGCGAGCATGAACGCGAGCGTCCGCGAGTCGGAAGCGGCTTCGACGATGCCCAGCTTGCCGGGCACGAAGTCCGGGAACAGGCTCACCGCGAGACCGACGAACGACACGATGAAGAGGGCCAGCGGCGCGAGGCGCGACCGTTCCGCCGCAATGAAAGCCGATATAGCGACGATCTCGACTCGGAACCAGATCGGATTTCCGGTCAGGAGCCCCGCGATGAAGATCGGTGCAAGCTGCAACGCGCCGCGCGATAGCATACTGACGTTGATCAAACCGTTGAACATAAGAGCCTTTCGACGGACAAGCGGCAGCCGGCGCACGCCGTTTCATAGTTATCAGCGATTAATGCGTGAGTCGGCATCGACCCCCGAGCGTCGCCTGACGAACAGTGAGGACCAAAATGTGGAGCGCAGATTCGCCCTGTGCATTCTGTACGACGGTATACGGCGGACCCATAGGCCACTCCCCGCGCCGATGCCGCATACGCGGTAGTAGCGGTACACGCGGCAAGGAAAGCGGAGTTTGTGCTTCTTAAGCCATGCCAACTCTTTAGGATGAGTTGGTGAATCGATTACCGTGAATTGCCCAGTGGACTTTCATCCGGCCCGTGGTCACATCGAGGTCCGCAGTGTAATCACCAGGCCGTAGCGACTGATTTGAACGTTTCGTTGTGCCGTGTTCCTGATAATAGTTCGCCGGTCAAAGGATGGCTATTACATGAATCTGGAATCAGTCCGACGAGGCTATTGGCGCTCGACGCTTGTTGAGCAACGGGGCCACGCACCTGGACGTGCCCTGGGTTACATAAACATGCAGTGTCTCGGCCGGGCACAACGTTATATCTTGTTTCCGTGGACGCTTGCCTTGCCGAAGCAACGTCGACTGATCTCATCCACTAACCGGACGTGCTCGAACGGCTCGCCCCCGACTACTATCGCGCAGGTTTTTGCGGACTGATTCCAGGTGCGCAGTGGCACGACTAGCCGATAACACCGGAGGGGCCGCACCACGCCTTTTCTCAAGCAACGAATGACGATCGTTAAGGTGTCGGCATGTACCGCAAGCGTCGGCGCAAACCGCATAGGAGCGAAGTATGACGGGGCAGACATGAAAAGGGAAACCTCGACGGGCATCGCGATCGTGAGTTGCACGCTAGCACTGGCGGTGCCCGCAAGTGCACTCGCTCAGAGCGGCGTGACGTTGCAGGGCGTCATCGATGGAGGCGTGACTTACGTGAACAATCAGCATGGCGGCGCCGCGACCTTGTTCGATAGCGGGATCCTGTCGCCGGACGTGCTGAGCTTCAAGGGCAGCGAGGAACTGGGCGGCGGCACCAAGGCCGTGTTCGAACTCACGTCGCAATTCGATCTGGGCAGCGGTGCAACCATGCCCGGCGCAGGGCAGATCTTCAACCGCACGGCGTTTGTCGGATTGGCAAACGACCGGCTCGGTTCGCTTACCTTCGGCAACCAGTACGACTTCATGTTCGAAACGCTGACGCTCGGCCAGTATGACGGTGCGTTCCTGTTCGGTGGTCTCTACGATTTCCGCCAGGGCCCGTTCGCCACGCTGGGTGTGCCGGCCAACCCGACCGGCTCGTTCGATTTCGACCGGATGGCGGGCGCCACGCGCGTGCCGAATGCGGTCAAGTACCGCAGCCCGGAAATCGCGGGCCTCACCTTTGGGGCGCTATACGGATTCGGCGGCGTGCCGGGATCGTTTTCGTCGGACTCGACGATGAGCTTCGGCGTGAACTACGTGAATGGGCCGATCGGATTGGGCGCGGCCTACGTGGAAGTGAAATATCCGCAGTTGGGCAGCGGCCACGACGGCATCCGGAATTTTGGCTTTGGTGCGCACTACAGGTTTGCGAGCGTTCTCGCGATGATCTTGTATACGAACACAAAAAACACCGCGAGCGGCGCGAAGATCGACGTGTATAAGACCGGCGTCTTCTGGAGCATTTCCGGGCCGTGGGCGTTGGGTCTCGACTACGAATATATGAAAGGCAATGACGTGTTGAAGAACAACAAGGCACAGCAGATCACCACTGCGCTGCAATACAGCTTTTCGAAGCGGACGACAGCGTATGTCGAAGCCATCTATCAGCGCGCAAGCGGCGACGCCGCCATCACCCAGGCATGGATCAACGGTTTGAACCAGCCGGACGGCGCGGCGAGCAACCGCTCGCAAACCCTTGCGCGCTTCGGCTTGCAAATGAAATTTTGATCTTGCGGTTGTCTGCACTTGATAAGCAGGAGGGGGTGTCGTAAGCGCTTCTGGAATCATGTGCGCGAGGCCCGGCAAACCATTTAGGAGTTTTTCAGGTCGGGCTCAAGGACTTTTAAGAGCGCAACGCGGTACGCTCGACCCCTCAGAAATCAGGTAGAGGTCCGCGGATCCGATTTCGCGCCAGTCGGCATGGACGTACGAAATGGGGAAACGTTTTCCTGGATCCGCTTGGAATGATTCCCCAACAGGAGGTGGGCGCCAAATAATGCATCCGGGGCGACTTTTGCCGGTCACCTGCTACCGGCTCCTTTCAGTTCGCTATCGGCAGGACTAGCCTGCAACGGCTAGTAGCTTCATTACGATATGCGAAACTTGGGTCGCAACGCGCTCAGTCCGCCTGCTCGGCGGAACGGGCTTACGCGCACAATATGGCAATGGACCCACTCCATTGGCTCGGACGCCGCAAACGGCAGCGAACCCGTCAGCATCTGGCCGCGCGCTAGGGGCGCGCAATGCGGATTATGTGGGCGTCGAGGCGAAGTTCGGATGGTGACCGGGTACCCGCTACTTGCCTGGATGAACGTCAACAGCGATGCGTCCCGTGACGACCGTCGAGCACTATGCGCTCCTCGCGGGCAATGCGCCGGAACGGGTTTCAAGAGTCTACGACTTCCCGACTGGAGGCGATCCAACAGGAGCCAGCGTAGAACTGGTACCGGCTCTACGCGCACCTGGGCACCGCTGGCGACAGCGTTTCGAAAAATTCCTGTCAGAGACGTGTCGCGCCCGACCCGTTGCGCGCTTGAAGAGAACCGACTATCGTGCAGCCTGCCTCGCGTCAGTCCGCGCGACGAAAGTCGAGGCGGCGTGTGTCGGCTGGACCGGCCGTAACAGACGATAGCCGCGCCCAGGCGCACATATGAGCAACTTTCGATGCTCGTCCATCACTTTGCGAATCCTGCAAATGTGCACATAAAGGTTGTTGTCTTCGACTATAGTGGTCGGCCACACGCGGTCCATAAGCTCGTCCTTTGTCACCAGCGCGCCGTTTGCTTCGATAAGGATGAGCAACACTTCCATCGCTCTGTAAGAGAGTTCGACAGGGGCGCCGTCGACGAGTACCTCTCGTCGGTCCGGGAGTACAGTCAGGTTTCCAATGCGAATCATGGCGTTAAATATTCATTTGGTTGAGACCGCTGTATTTGGACAGCAATTTGCGCAGGCCAGCGACTCCGATAGCAGCGTTAAAGTCATCGAGCCGTGGTCGCTTCAGTGTCCTACCTGGTTTCGATGGTAGCTGACAGGATGTCTGACCGCTATTACATGAAACTGGAGTCAATTCCGAATTCGTCGACGAAACCAATGGCGGAAGCGCGAGCGAGGGAAGGCAATGGAGAAGGAGGGGGAATTGCGGTGCCGGTAAGCGGCTTGCCGATTGAGTACCAGCCGTTGCAGGCTAGTCCTGCCGATAGCGAACTGAAAGGAGCCGGTGGCGGGCGACCGGAAAAAGTCGCCCCGGCCGCATTATTTGGCGCTCACTTCCTGTTGGAAAATCTGGACAGGCAAGACTGGCAGGACGACGCTGAAGGTTGCTCCGTAGCCCTCGTTATTGGCTGCAGTAAGACGACCCTCATGAGCTTCGATAATGGAGCGGGACACCGCAAGCCCGATGCCCATTCCCTTGCTCTTGGTCGTGACGAATGCGTCGAATATGCTGTCGCCACCAACGATTCCCGAGCCGTTATCAATGACATCGAGTATTACGGACCGGTCGTCAAGGGGCCTTGCGGTAATGAGAATCTTAGGTGTGCGTCCCGAGTTTTCCGTGGACTCAATCCCGTTCGAGATCAGGTTAAGAAGGACCTGCTGAATTTGTATCTGGTCGACGAACACTGCAGGGAGGCTATCAGGCAAGTCGAACTCGATGTCGGTGATACGCCTTGTTTCGTCTTCCCGTAGCAGTCGTACGGCTTCGAGGACCATGTCTTTCACATTCCGTTTCTGCTTCTGGAATGTTTGCTGCTTGAACAGCGCGCGGATGCTTTGCATCGTCTCGTCAGCGGAACGGGCATCTTGAATGACGTTTCCCACGGAAGCCCTGGCTTCGCTCAAATTTGGCGGAGACGCTGCGAGCCACCGTTTGCAAGCCTGCGCATTGGCGATAACGGACGTGAGAGGCTGATTGAGTTCATGTGCGATGGACGCAGAGAGTTCTGCGACCGTGGCAATCCGGGTTGCCCGCGCGAGTTCAGCCTGAGTCTGTCTGAGCCGGTCCTCCGCGCGCTTCCGTTCGTCAATATCAAGACTGAGTCCATACCATTGAACAATGTTGCCGTCGGAGTCCCTCATTGCTTCAGCGGTGTGCTGGTACCATCGATAAACACCGTCATTTCGGCGAATCCGGGCAACGTGGCAGTGCGGTTCGCCAGTCTCAATCGAGTGTGTCCACGCTTGAACCAGGCTGTCCAGGTCGTCAGGATGAAAGGTCTTCTGATAGCGGACGCCCGCGAGCTGCGAAACATCCAGGCCAAGAAATTCAGAGGTTTTCCGATTGATGTAAGTGAGCCGCCCTTGTGGGTCATTGCACCAGAGCATGGCCGGGATGGTGTCGATAAGCGCGTGTAGCTGGTGCTCCCGCTGTTCGAGCGCTGCTTCCGTTTGTTTGAGATCGCTGATGTCCGTACATACGCCGTACCAGTGTAGAACCTGCCCGCTTTCGTCGCGAAACGGTTCGCCGCGAACGAGGTACCAGTGCAGTTTCCCATCGGCGCCAGTAACCTGATACGTGTCCTGGTACGACGCACCTTCATCGACAGCTTGCTTCCGGCGCGAGCTGACACGAAGACGGTCAGCTTCCGGGATGAGGTTAAGTAACATTTCTTTGTCAATTTCTTCCCCGCTCTTTCCCATGAACGTTAGCATTTGCCGATTCCATCTGTCGATTTCTCCTTGCGGTGTGGCCCTCCAGATCATCGCGGGCAATGCGTCTACGAGCCTTCGCAAATTAAGCTCTTCCGTGCGAACGGCCTCCTGGGCTAACTGCCGCTCATGGATATCCGTCGAAAGACCATACCAGTTCACAACATCACCGTTGGCATCCCGCATGGAGGCGCCTTTGCATTGAAACCATCGATACGTGTTGTCGGCCGCGCGGAGCCGATGGACCCGGTCGTAAGGTTTCCCGCTATTGAGGGAATCTCGCCAGGCTTCAGTGGTTGACGCAGAGTCATCTGGGTGTACCAGGTGAAGCCAGCCGTTCGCTATCAAATCATCGAGCGGTAGTCCAGTGTAGTCTTCAGTGCGCTTGTTCACATATTCCAGGCGGCCATGGGAGTCCGTACGCCAGAGCAGGCTAGGGACATTCTCTGTCAGCCAGTTCAGTTGCGCTTCCCGTTCACGGATGAACTCTTTGGACCTGTAAAGATCATCAATGTCGATGGTCGTGGAGTACCACTTGTAGACGCTTCCGTCTTCATTCAAATAAGGAACGGAGCGCGAGTGACGCCATCGATAATTACCGTCGTGATCTGCCCATCGGTAGGTGGTATCGTGCGCACTCTTTTCCTGAGCGGAGCGAAGATTACCTTCTTTTACCCTGTCGCGATCATCGGGATGAATGAAACTCAGAAAGCCGAGATTCTGTATACCTTCAAGCGTAGTTCCTGTTTCCTCAAGAATCTGCTGACTGACGAAGTCGAAATCGTGCTCTGTCCGGGTGGCGAAGCGGCCCGGTAATCGGTCGAGGAGCTCTCTCGCTTCTCTCTCACTTGCCGCTAATGCCTGCTGAGCCTTGATGGTCTCTTCAATCTCTATTCCGATGAGGTACCAGTTGATGACGCCTCCCTTTGAGCAGTCTGATGGCTCGGCTAGAAGACGCTGCCAGCGGTATACGCCGTCACGCTGCAGCATCCTCACGGCAATATCGACCGGTTCACGCGCGTTAATGCACGCTTTCCAGTGCTGCCGTGCGGCCTGCACGTCGTCGGGGTGGATGTAAGCCATCCATCGGTCGCCCACTATTTCCTCCATTGGTCTTCCCAGCGCGGCAACACCAACTCTATTCACGTAGAGAAGCTCGCCGGTGGGTCCACCAACACATACGCATGCCGGCACACTATCCACAATGCGCCGATAGGCTTCCTCTTCGGTCCGAAGAAGAGATTCGGCAGTCTTCCGGTCATGTATGTCCCAGCTCACACCGACCCATCGTAGTAGCCGTCCACTGTCGTTTCTTATGGCTTTGACACGGCAGAGGAACCACCGGTACTCGCCATCGGACCGCCTGAGTCGAAACTCGAGTTCTTCCGGGTCGATTCCGCCCCGGAGCGCGTCCCAATATCGGTCGTTTGCCTGCAGGTCGTCAGGGTGGATTGCGGCTCGGAAAGAGTCGCACTTATGTGCTTCCTTTATGCCTGTGTATTCGAACAGGCTGGGACTGAGGTATTCGGTGGAGCCATCGGGCAGCGCAGTCCACACATGGCCGGGAAAAAGACTGCCGATGCTTTGAAGTGTCTGGTTTCGTTGGCGGACTTGCTCGTCAAACGGCTCGTCCTTCAATCTGGCAGTTGAGCCTGGCTGCCGGGGGCGCCGGGAGACCAGCTCGGCACAAAGCCATGCCGCCGCTATTGCGACGGCGGAATGGGCGATGGAGCCGGAGGCAAGAGGAGGGTGATTGGAAGCCAACGCCACTCCGGCGATCCCAAGCGAGGCGAACCCCGCGGCCAGACGCCCGAAGCTGCGGCCAAAAAAGTGCGTGAACAGGACAACCAGAACGAGGCTGAGGCAGCCCGTCATCGGTTCGAGTAACCCTGCCACCCCTGACGCACCGGCTATGGCGACGCTGAGGACGACAACCCGAGATGGGCGTGGTAGCAACACGGTAAGCATGTCAACCTCGGAATTCGTCGGCGCATTGGATAGTGATACCCTACATTTTCCCGCAGAGGGCGGGTTTTTCAGCGCAACGGCCCCTTGCCCGCAAATTGAGCGGGGCGTGTTGCCGGTTATTTTGTGTAGTACTTGCGAAGTCTGGTCGCGCACACCGTCGTGGCACGAATTGAATACGAGGGCAATGGCAATATGTCATACCATTGCCTGTGGCTGCTTGCATCTGGGCGATCAAAGCCTTTCCGAAGACGCAGTTTTGAAGAACATAGTCGAACTGCAAGGGTCCAACTGCCGCCAGACTGACTGCCTGTTTGCCGTCCGCGTCGAGCGTAGCATGGTCGGGCCGACAGCAGTGACGCCTGTCCGAGTGGGCCGCATCAGGGGATTTCAGGTCAAGTCGATGAGGCGAAACGATAAGCCTACAACCTCATATCTGGTCGTGCCATTACATAATCATGTAGTGCTCAACACGACTGCCCGTGCTTCCGGGCGACGATTCCGACGGCTATAATTTTTCGTCGGCACGACCGCGTGAGAGGGACATTCAGCGAGATTATCGTGGACCGCCTGTGCCGACGTCAGCAGAGGCTTTCACTTGGCAACAGAGGGAGTCCATGGAATCAGTAAGCGAACTGGTGTATTTGGTCGACGACGACAGACGGGTGCGAGAAGCACTCTCTGCGCTGCTGCGCGCAAACGGAAGAGACGTCCACGCATTCGACTCGGGCAGAGAGTTTCTGGACACACCGCGTCAGAATGTCGTTGCATGCCTGATCTTGGATTTGAGAATGCCAGGCATGAATGGCCTGGAAGTCCAGAAGCTTGTCAGCAGGGACTCACAGATTCCCGTCATTTTCATTACCGGAAGGGGCGATGTGCCGTCCACGGTCATGGCCATGAAGGGCGGGGCTGTCGACTTCCTCACAAAGCCCCTCGATGAAGATGCGTTGATGCGCGCGGTCGATGCGGCACTCGCCAGGGCTCACGTTCTTCGCAAGGAGGCGGAAGATACAGCGGCGCTCCAGGCGCTCTACCAGTCGCTGACGCCTCGTGAGCAGGAGCTTTTGCCGTTACTCGCAAGCGGCCTGCTCAACAAGCAGGCGGCGGCACTACTTGGCATCACCGAATACACAGTGCAGGTACATCGCGGCCACATCATGAGAAAAATGCAAGCGGATTCGTTTGCCACGCTGGTCAGGCAGGCGAGCAAACTGCAGCTCGAAACATCGTCGACGACCACGTTCGACGCCTGACGCCAACGCTAATACTTTGTTGGACTCGATGACCCGGAGAAAAAAATGCCCACGCCTCGGGTTCGAACCGTTGCCGTGATTGACGATGACCGGCGCGTTCTGGCGTCTCTGGCGAACCTGCTGGCCTCTGGCGGGTACGGAACACGGGCCTACGAATCTGCACTGGATTTTTTCTCCGACGGCTACTCGGGTCTGGTATGCGTGATTACCGACCTGGGAATGCGGCCCATTGACGGCATTCAAGTGCTCGATAGAACGGTTCATTCGGACGCAGCCACGCCGGTCATCATTATCACAGGCAAACCGGGCGAGCATACGGAGGACTACTATCTGCAGAAAGGCGCACTAGGTTTCTTCAGAAAGCCGGTCGACGGAGATGCGTTGCTGGACCTGCTGGATAGTATCGCTTGAACGGTTGGTATCAGATTCTGGATTGAATCGGGCTAGTGGTATGCCTTGATGTCGCTATTGCTCGAATGATCGATGATAGCGGCTAGCGGCAAGGTGACTCCCGCGGGCGTGCAGAACCGGGCCGAAAGCCCGGGAATTTGTCGAGGCATGCACTGTGCGGCGACGAGCTCAGCGCCCGATTTTGCATCGTTGTTTCTTGCGGCGACACTGCATATTTATGTAATGCGGAATGCCTCTTTCGGCGTTATTGTGACGGATTGGTACGTCTACGGTGATATCGATTCCAACCTCAGGGACGACTTTGAAACGACATATTCCGCTCGCCAGAGGCAGATGTTCAAAGCGTGCAATCGGGATTGCCGCAATTACCACGGTTCTCGTGTCAGGCTGCGCAAGTTCGCCATCCATTGGCGTGCTCGGCGCGTACTTTCCGGACTGGCTGTTCTGTATCGTCGCGGGAGTTGTGCTCACGGTCGTCATCTATCTGATTGTCAAGCGATTGCAGGTCGACCATCTGATGGGACCTCCGGCCGTGGTGTATCCCACGCTTGTCACTTTCCTCGCACTCGCTGCCTGGTTAATACTGTTCCAACACTGAAGCTCCTCAGGTGGGTGCAATGGCGACGACTGCCAGCAAAACATCGAAGAGAAAATGGCCGGCCATCATCCTGGTCGTGGTGACGCTGTTGCTGCTGCTTTTCGTCATCCGGCTGCTCGACCGTGCGCCGCGCACCGACGACGCCTACGTCTATGCGGATACGATCGACGTCGTGCCCGAGGTCAACGGGCGCATCGTCGAACTGGCCGTGCACGACAATCAGGCGGTGAAGCAAGGCGATCTACTGTTCCGCCTCGATCCGCGTCCGTATCAGGATGCGCTGACGCGGGGCAACGCGTCCCTCGTCGCGCTCGACCGCCAGATCGAACTGACCCAGCGCACGGTCAATGCGCAGCAGTACAACGCGCAGTCGGTGCGCGCGGCCGTCGAGCGCGCGCGAGCTGCAGCCAGCCAGGCGTCCGATACGCTGCACCGCATGGAGCCACTTTTGTCACATGGCTATGTGTCGGCGGAAGACGTCGACCGTGCGCGCACCGCACAACGCGCCACGCAGGCCGAACTCAGCGCCGCGCAACTGCAGGCGCAGCAGGCGGCAGCGGCTGTGAGCGGCGTCGATGCGCTGGTTGCGCAACGTGCCGTCGTCATGGCGGAGATCGCGATTGCCGAACTGAACCTCGAATATGCGACCGTGCGAGCACCGTTCGATGGACGCATCGTGTCGTTGAAAACGTCGACGGGCCAGTTCGCGTCGGTACTCAAGCCTGTCTTCACCTTGATCGACACGCGCCACTGGTACGTTGTCGCGAACTTTCGCGAGACGGAACTTAAGGGCGTCAGGACGGGGACGCCCGCCGCGGTCTACCTGATGAGCGATACGGGCCAGCGCTTTCGGGGCAGCGTCGATTCGATCAGCTATGGCGTCGCGCCCGATGAAGCCGGTCTTGCATTGCCCGGCGGGTTGCCGCGCATTCAACGTACGCTTAACTGGGTCCATGTATCGCAACGCTTCCCGGTGAAGATCCGGGTCGACAATCCGAACCCGGAGCTGTTTCGCGTCGGTACGTCAGCGGTGGCCGTGCTGGAGCCGGGGCGCGGCAACGACGGCGAGCGTCATTGAGGAGCGCCCATGGCCGCCGCCGACTATCTGCCCGTCATGCTGCGCGATGCAGGCGCTTTCCTGAAGCGCGAGCTTGCGCCTTTCCCCGGTCGCGTCAACGTGATGTTGCGTGCCATGCTGACGAGCGCCATCGTGATCGTCGCGTCGATGGCGCTCGAAGTGCCGGAGCTCGCGCTGTCGCTGCTGGTGGTGTTCTATGTCACGCAGTCGAACGTCGTGGTCACGCGGCTGGTCGGCGTGATGTTTATCGTCGGATCGACGCTTGCAATCGGTCTATCGATCCTGCTGCTGAAGTTCACGTTCGACTATCCGTTGCTACGCATCGTGATCGCGAGTCTGCTGTTCTTCGGCAGCGTGTATCTGCTCCGCGTTCTCAAGATCGGCGTCGTGTTCTTTATCGTCGCGATCGTCGTGATCTATGTGCAGAGCTTCGTGGACCGGACCGATCAGGCCGACCTGCTGATCCGCGCGGTGTTGTGGGTATGGGTCGCCGTCAACTATCCGATCGCGCTGACGCTCGTGGTCAACACGCTGCTGTTGCCCGCCGAACCGCAGTTGCAACTCAAGGCGGAAATCCATCGGCAACTCGCGGCGCTGGAAGCGCGGCTGACGCAACTGATCGATGGTAGCGCGAATGCCGCGCCGATCACGCCGGCGGCCGTCCAGCAAGGTGCGCTCACGCTGCAGAAGCTGCTGCGTTTCACGACGATGCGCGACGCCCACTATCGCGAGCATCAGGCGTTGCAGCTTGCATGCATCGCGACCGTGTCGCGCCTTTATCGCGGTGCGCGTGAACTGCCGCCTGACTGGCGGGGAGCGACAGCAGCGCAACTGGCGGTGTTGCGCGAGCTGCGCGCGAACGTCCGCGTGCTCGACGAATCGGTGATGTCGGGCGAGCCCTATCGCTACGTCGGCACCGCGACGCCTGAAGACCACGCCGTCGCCGATACGATGCCCGCGGCCGCCGAATTGCAGCGCGCGCTGCACGCCTACGCCGATCTGGTCGCAAGCGGTGCCGAACCCGGCAAGCCGGCCGCGAGCGAGCCGATGGTCGCACCGGACGCGTGGACCAATCCTGCGTACATGCGCTTTTCGCTCAAGACGCTGCTTGCCGTTCTGGTCTGCTACGTGTTCTACAACGCGGTGGACTGGCAGGGCGTCCACACGATCATGCTGACCTGCCTGATCGTCGCGCTGCCGAGCCTCGGCGCATCGACGCAGCGTGCGTTGCTGCGGCTGGCCGGGGCTGCCGTCGGCAGCGCACTGGCGCTGTTCATGGTCGTGTTCATCGTTCCGCATCTCGACGACATCGTCGGCTTGCTGCTGATGGCGTTGCCGGTCGTCGCGTTCGGGGCGTGGATATCGGCGGGTTCGGAGCGGATCGGCTATGCCGGCCTCCAGCTGATGTTCACCTTCTCGCTCGCGTTGCTCGACCAGTTCAGCCCAACCACGAATCTGACTGAAATCCGCGACCGGATGGTCGGCATTCTGCTGGGCGTCGGCGTGGCGACCTTCGTGCAGATGTCGTTCTGGCGCGAAAGCGAGGGCGACGTGCTGCGGCAGAAACTCGCCACGATGCTGCGCGCCATTGCCGCACAGTTGCGTGCTCCACAGGCGGGCGTCGACCAACGGGACGAGTTGCCCTTTGCGCAGCGGCAGTTGCAGGCGTGGGCCGTGCTGGCCGAGTGCGAAGCGACGCTGTCGCGCGTCGCGCTCGAGCCCGACTGGCAGGAAGTGGAGCAGGCGCAGCTGACACTGCGCGCGCAAACCGTCCTCGCGCAAGGGCGCGAGATCATGCTCGCTGGCGATGCACTGCGCAACACGCTGGCGGCGCAAGCGGGATCGTCGAGCTCACAAACGGTCGATGCAGTGCGCTCGACGCAGGAACAGGCGTCCGCCGACCTCAACCGGTACGCGGATGAACTTGCGTCCAGCTCGCCCGATGCCCGCGCGCCGCGACGCATCGGGATCGCTGCGCAAGCTGTCGAGCCGACCCAACCGACCGACGGGCCGCTCATCGCCGCAGCGGACGAACTGTCGCGGCAGGTCGCGGGGTTGCCGGACTGGCGCGTCGAGGCACCCGTCGCGGCGCCCTCATCACAGGCCATACGAACATGAACGACCCCCACGCTCACTATCGTTCGCTGACCCCTCCCCCAAGGGGACTTCCTTCGGGGCGCGAGGGGGCGAATGCCTCCCTTGGGGCGGCCCGGCGGGAGGCATCATGAATGCGCGATCGGGTGTACGCGATTGGCGATGGCGTCGATGCTTTTTATGCGTTGCGTGGATGTCTTCCGTGCTGCCGGGTTGCGCGCTGATCCATCATAACGGCACGCCCTATGCCGAGATCGCGCCCGAGCAGATCAATCTCGCGAACGACATCCATCTCGCGCGCGACGGCTGGCCCGCCGCGCGCTGGTGGACACGCTATCGCGATGCGCAGCTCGAGGCGCTGATCGATCAGGCGCTAGCCGATGCGCCGACGATGGTGATTGCGCGAACGCGCGTCGCGCAGGCGAAGTCTGATGTGGAGCTTGTCAGAGCGGGGTCGAATCTTCAGGTGGTCGCGTTGGCGTCGCTGGATCGCGAGCATATTTCCGCGAACGGCTTTCTCGGCCCGTTCGCGAAGAACGAACCGGCTGCAGGGCTGACGGGGCCGTGGTACACCGAGGGCATCGTCGGGCTGGGTGCAAGCCTGGACGTCGACATCTGGGGCAAGCAGCGCGCGCAGATTGCCGCGTCGCTCGGCGTGAGCAATGCGCGGCTCGCCGAGACGTCCGCTGTCGAACTCGAAGTCTCGACGGATGTCACGCAGCTTTACTACGGCATTCAAACGACTTATCAGCTCATCGATCTGCTGAACGAATCGCATGAGATCGCGGTGTTCGCGGTGCAAGCACACGAAGCGCGAGCGGCGCGCGGGCTGGAAGCCCGCACCCAGCTCGAAGAAGCACGGGCGCAGCAGCTGGCCATCGAACGGCAGATCGTGTCGGCGCAAGGGCAGATAAAACAGTTTCGCGAATCGATGCGGGCGCTGGTCGGTGCTGGCCCCAACAGCTTGCCGGCGATCGAGCCCGTGGCACTGCCGCGCTCGCAGGCGGCCTTGCCGACGACGCTCTCGTACGAACTGCTTGCCCGGCGGCCCGACTTGCAGGCGATGCGATGGTATGTGGAGGCGTCGTTTGACCGGATCGACGCAGCGAAGGCGGCGTTTTATCCGAGCTTCGACATCAAGGCGTTTTTCGGCCTCGACGCATTGCATCTCGCGGACCTCTTCACGCATGCAAGCCAGCAGATCAACCTGATTCCGGGCCTGACCTTGCCGATTTTCGACGGTGGCAGGCTCAACGCGAACCTCAACGGCGCACGCGAGGGCAGCAACCTGTCGATCGAGCAGTACAACCAGGCTGTCCTCAACGCGGTACGCGATGTCGCGCAGACGGGCAGCCGTCTGCAGGCTCTCGATGCGCAGACCGAGTTGCAGAAGCAACGGATCGAATCGGTTGCGTTCGCGAGGGACAGCGTCGAAGCCTATTATCAACGCGGACTGACGAGCCGGCTCGCGGCGCTCGAAGCGCGCCAGCCGGTGATCGCCGAACAGGTTGCGCTGCTCACGCTCAACGGCCAGATGCTCAGCCAGGAGATTGCATTGACGAAGGCGCTCGGCGGCGGCTATCGCGCCGATCCGCCCGTCGAACTGAAGCCGCGTTGAACGGCGCGCGTTCAACGATACAGACGTTGCCGGCTATCTGGATGCGGTGGGAAAGCGTATCGATGTGTGGCTCGACGGCGGTATCACGACGGGCCAGGATGTACTGAAGGCCGTGGCACTGGGCGCGCGCGGCACGACGATCGGTCGGGCCGGCGATTCTCTCGGCTCATCATCCGTCGCGGCTTTAGCAATCTTTGCGGCGCTGACGCGTACGCGTGAACATGAGGAGTAGAAAATGCAGTTCAAGTGGCGTCGGGGAATTTGAAAATGCGTCTGTCAAAGGTCGATCTGAATCTCTTCGTTGTCTTCGAAGCCGTCTACAGAACACGAAACCTGACGCGCGCAGCGGAGATGCTGTTCATCACTCAGCCTGCTGTCAGCAATGCATTGGCGCGGATGCGCAAAGCATTCGACGATCAGCTTTTTGTCAGTACGTCGGCCGGCATGATGCCGACTCCCGTTTCGGAAAACATCATCGGCCAGGTTCGTGAGGCGCTGCAGCTGCTTGACTCGAGCACTCACGTCGGAGGACGCTTCGACCCCGCCTCGTCTGAGCGTACGTTTCGGCTGAGCATGACCGACCTCACGGAGGCGCTCCTTCTGCCCGCACTGGAGGAGGTGCTGCAGCGACTGGCGCCCGGCATCCGCATCGAAAGCTATTTCACGACGCGTAAAGAGGTTCCGGAAGCGTTAGCCAGCGGTGTGGTCAATCTTGCCATCGACGCGCCGCTGATTGACGACCCAGACCTCGAGCAGGAGCCACTCGGTGGCGACCGGTATGCATGCATGCTGCGTCACGACCATCCGTTTACCAGGAAGAAGCTGACGATCGATGACTACCTCGGGTTCGGTCATATCCACGTATCCAGCCGCCCCCAGGGATCTGGTCTCGTCGATGCGGAACTGAACAAGCTGGGCCTCAGGCGATCGATTCGGACGCGGGTTCAACACTATCTGGTCGCCCCATTGATCGCGATGCGAACCGATCTTGTCCTCACAGCCCCGCTCGTGCTCCTTCAGCGGTATGACGCGCGAGTCCTGGCGCTGCCGTTCGATCTTCCGGATCTCGAGTCTCATTGCTACTGGCATCGAAGCGTGACCGAGGACCCGGCTCATCGTTGGCTGCGCGAGCAGATCGGCCGTCTCATGCGGGAGATGAACCAGTAGCCGGGGCTTACGGGACATACGGGGCACACGCACCGGGTGTCACGAAAACTTATAGCCGGCTATCACAACAATCAATTTCCTGAATGATGCGGCGCTGGGTATTCTGCTAGCCATGTTGAAACGAGGATGGCATGGCAGAACTCTATCTTGTACGGCATGGTCAGGCGTCCTTCGGCGCCGAAAACTATGACGAGCTATCTCCTTCCGGCCGGACCCAATCACGTTGGCTCGGCGAGCACTTCGCGCAGGCGAAATTGCGCTTCGATCGCGTTGTCATCGGCACGATGCAGCGGCATCAGCAAACTGCCGATGCCATTCTCGCCGCGATGGGTGGGCCGCAAGTCGAGATCGCGCAAGACGCGGGTCTGAACGAATACGATTTCCAGGCATTGTTCGCAGCCCTCGGCGAGGAGGGCTTGCCGCTGGGTTTGTCTGCAGGTCCGTCGGCCACAAGTTCAAAGAAGGACTTTTACAAAGGGCTCCGGCAAGTGCTGCAGCTTTGGGCCGATGACCGCTTGCCTGGCCGTGTTCCAGAGACATGGCATCAATTCCAGACGCGTGTCCAGCGTGCGCGCATCGACATCCAGCGAGCTGGCGGCAGGCGCGTTCTGGTGGTGAGTTCGGGTGGTCCGCTCGCGGTAACCGCCCAACAGGTTCTGCAGGCGCCTGCTGCGACCGCGATTGCGCTCAACATGCAGATTCGAAACAGCAGTGTTTGCCAATATGTCTTTAACGACGGTGCGATGTCGCTAGTCAGCTTCAATTCAGTACCTCATCTCGAACGTGCCGACAGACATGAATTTGTCACCTACGGCTGACCTCAATCCGGATTCCTGCTACATCATGCATGCCAGCGTTCAATTCGACATCGAAGATCTCACACGTTATCTCACGGCGCACGTGCCCGGGTTTCAAGGGCCGTTGTCCGTCGAGAAATTCCCCGGCGGACAATCCAATCCGACGTTTCTTTTGAGGGCGCAAAGCGGTCGCTACGTGCTGAGGCGTCAACCTCCCGGCACACTGCTCAAGGCCGCCCATGCCGTTGATCGTGAGTTTCGCGTGCTGTCGGCGCTCGGCCGAACACCGGTCCCTGTTGCCCGTGCCTATCACCTTTGCGAGGACCGTGACGTCATCGGTAGCCTGTTTTACGTCATGAGCTACGAGGACGGGCGAATCTTCTGGAATCCGGCGCTGCCCGAAGTACCCGTCGAGGAGCGTGGCTCCATCTACGACGCACTGCTTGGCACGATGGCGGCTCTCCACGACGTGGATATCGACGAAGCCGGATTGTCGGACTACGGCCGCCCGGGCAACTATTTCGCGCGTCAAATCGACATCTGGACCAAGCAATATCGCGCCGCGCAGACCGAGATATTGGAGGCAATGGAGTCGCTGATCGAGTGGCTGCCTGCCCACTGTCCGGCGGAATCCGGAAAGCCTTCGCTCGTGCACGGAGATTTCCGTATCGACAACCTCATTTTCATGCACGGTGCGCCGCAAGTTCGCGCTGTTCTCGACTGGGAGCTATCCACGCTCGGCAATCCTCTGGCTGACATTGCGTACTTCTGCATGTGTTTGCGGCTCCCGCCAGGCAGCCATATCGCCGGACTCGCGGGCTTGAATCGAGGGGCGTTGGGGGTGCCGGACGAGGCGTCGATTGTCGAGCGGTATTGCGAGTTCCGGGGCATTTCGTCGATTGAAAACTGGAACTTCTACCTGGCGTTCAGCTTCTTCCGGCTCGCCGCTATCGCACAGGGCGTGAAGAAGCGGGCCTTGAGCGGTAACGCGTCGAATGAAAAGGCGCGACAGGTGGGGGAGATGGCCGGTGCGCTTGCGAAGATGGGCATTGAGCTGATCTGAAGACAGGCGGGAAATTCGGAACGTAGACATAGGGAGACTGATTGTGATTACTAATTTGTTTGATCTGAAGGGAAAGATTGCTCTGGTGACGGGTGCCAGCCGGGGTATCGGCGAGGAAATCGCCAAACTACTCGCCGAGCAGGGTGCCCACGTGATTGTGTCGAGCCGCAAGCTGGAAGATTGCGAATCTGTCGCACGCGAGATCAAGGCGGCGGGCGGGAGCGCTGAAGCGCAACCGTGCCATGTCGGGCGTGTTGAGGACATTCTTACGATCTTCCAGCATATTCGTGCACGGCATGGCCGTCTGGACATCCTCGTCAACAACGCGGCGACGAATCCCTATTTCGGCCACATTCTTGATACCGACCTGACGTCATTCGAAAAGACAGTGGAAGTCAACTTGCGCGGTTATTTCTTCATGTCAGTGGAGGCGGGCAAGTTGATGCGGGAGCACGGCGGCGGTGCGATCGTCAACACGGCTTCGGTCAATGCATTGCAGCCTGGCGACAGGCAGGGAATCTACTCGATCACCAAAGCCGCTGTGGTCAACATGACGCGGGCATTCGCGAAGGAGTGCGGGCCGTTGGGGATTCGAGTGAATGCGCTGCTCCCGGGATTGACAAAAACCCGCTTTGCGGGGGCACTGTTCGAAGATCAGGCTACCTACGAAAACTGGATATCGCGCATCCCGCTGCGGCGCCACGCGGAACCTCGTGAGATGGCGGGTACCGTGCTTTATCTGGTGTCCGACGCTGCGAGCTATACCAATGGAGAGTGTGTAGTCGTCGACGGTGGACTGACGATCTAGTCAAGTGGTCGAAGCGCGCTGTTGGCCGACGCGTCGACGACATTAATCACGATTCTGGAAGAGTAAAAATGGACTTTGCATATAGCCCGAAAGTCGAAGCGCTGCGCACCCAGGTGCGTACGTTCATGGACGCTCACATCGTTCCGCGCATCCGGCGATGGCACGAGGAAGTGAGTGCGGGTCAATATCCGGTTTCCTTTATGGAGACCTTGAAGGAGCAGGCGCGTGAAGAGGGTCTCTGGAATCTGTTCCTTCCGCATCTGCGCGACGACGAGCCCGGTACCCGTCTGACCAATCTCGAATACGCGCCCCTGGCTGAAATCATGGGGCGTGTATCTTGGGCATCGGAGGTATTCAACTGCAATGCGCCGGACACGGGCAATATGGAGCTGCTCCATATGTTTGCCACGCCCGCTCAGCGCAAAGAGTGGCTCAAGCCCCTTCTCGACGGCAAGATCCGCTCGGCGTTTGCGATGACGGAGCCGGCTGTGGCCTCCTCGGACGCGACCAATATCACGACGTCGATTCGACTTGACGGGGATGACTATGTCATCGACGGCCGGAAGTGGTTCATCACGAATGCAGCACACCCGAATTGCACGCTCTTCATCGTGATGGGCAAAACGGATCCGGACGCACCGAGCCACCGTCAGCAGAGCATGATTCTCGTGCCCCGCGATACACCCGGCGTCAAGGTGATCCGCAATATCACGGTGGTCAATCACCTGGCACCGGAAGGACACTGCGAGATCGAGTTCAAAGAGGTGCGCGTACCCCGGTCGAATCTCCTCGGTGAAGAGGGCAGCGGCTTTGCGCTCGCGCAGGCGCGCCTTGGGCCGGGACGGATTCACCACTGCATGCGGTCGATTGGCGCCGCCGAACTGGCGCTCGAGTTGATGGTGGAACGGGCCCAGGCACGCACGACATTCGGAAAGATGCTGCATGAGCACGGGTCCGTCGCCGAATGGATCGCGAAGTCCAGAATCGAAATCGATCAAGCGAGGCTGTTTGTTCTCAAAACCGCGTGGATGATCGACAACGTGGGTGCGAAGGAGGCGCGCAAGGAGATCTCGATGATCAAGGCGCTCGTACCAAGTGTTCATACCGCCGTTTGCGAGCGGGCAATGCAGGTGTTTGGCGCGATGGGGCTGAGCCCCGACACGCCATTGGCCGATAGCTGGACGTGGGGCCGTGCGTTGCGGTTCGCAGATGGCCCGGACGAGGTTCACTTGCAGAGCATTGCACGGATGGAACTCAAGGCGCAGCCCTATGAACCGGGGAAGGATAATCCCTACCTGATGACGTCGGCGCAATGCATAGCGCCAGTTTCAACGCTTTGCATGGGACCCGAGTAAGCGCTAAAGCGCTAACTCGGGTCGACAGCTTTGCATGGGACCCGAGTAAGCATTAAAGCGCTAACTCGGGTCGACAGACTGACCTTGCGGGGGCGCCTTGGGTTTCCGGCGCCCCGGCGAGACGACTAGCGCTCGCCGTCAGATCCTCCCCAACAAGGACCGCGTTTCTTCCGACGGCTCTGCGGTGAGTACGCTTTCAAACGTGTCCATCAAGCTGGACACGGCGTATTGCGGGGACCAGAGCCCGCCAGACTCGCCATTGTCCCGACTCGCTTCCCACGCTGCCAGTGCGGCATTGCCGTAGATGCCGACGAGCGACAGTCTGTGATCGACTATTGCCGGCGGAATAGGGGAAAGCAGGTTCCGGAGCTGGGCGTTGCAACGCTGATAACCCAGATTCCACTTGTTTTCCAGCGCCTCCCGCAAGAACGCGCGGTTGTTCAACTGCAAGTTGGCGATCATGCGGATGTACGTCGCCTGACCCGTACGATCCGCCAGATCAAGCATCGGAAAGAGCAGCGCGCCCAATACCGCTCGCACGTTTATCCCGCCCTCTGCCTCCAGTCTGTCGAGCCGCGCCTGACGGTCTTCGTCTATAAGGCGCGCGCCGTCGACGACCAGCTCACGTGCCAGTTCAAGTTTGTTCCCGAAGTAGTAGCGCAGCGAGGCGCTGTTGCGCTGCCCTGCAGCGGAGATGATGTCCTGTACGGACACTCCGTCCAATCCGCGCAGCGCGAACAGGCGTTGGGCTTCTTCTTTTAAGCGAATTCGTGTCTCCGCCCCATCCGAGCGAAGGGTTTTCCCTGACGTCGTCATTACTTTACCGTGTCGAGTTAATTAACTACACTGGCATAACTAACCCAGTTGGAGAAACTTAGCATGAAAGTCATCGTTGTTGGAGGAGGCATTGGTGGGCTCACGACCGCTCTGGCACTGCTGCGCCACGGCATCGAGCCGATTGTACTGGAGCGCGCACCGCAATTGACCGAGGTCGGAGCCGGTGTCCAGATCGCTGCGAACGGCACGATCGTGCTGCGGGAACTGGGGCTTGAGCCGGCGCTGGCGAGCGTTGCGACCGTGCCGGAGCGCTTTGACTACCTCGAGTTGTCAACGGGGCGTCTCCTGTACGTTGCCCCGCTCGGTAAGGAGGCGGAGGCACGTTACGGCGCGCTGCTCTACAACGTCCACCGCGCCGACCTGATCGACTTGCTCGCGAAGGCCGTGCCGCCCAATGTGATCCGGCTGGGGGCGCAATGCGCGTCGGTTTCCCAGGACGACGAGGGCGCCTACGTCACGCTGCAAAACGGCGAAGTGATTCGTGGCGACGCCGTGATCGGCGCGGATGGCATTCACTCTGCCGTTCGGACGGCCCTGCGGGGACCCGAGGAGAAGCAGTTCGCCAACATCCTCATGTGGCGCTCGCTCATCCCCGCCGACCGGCTCAAGGGCCTGAAGTTGCCGGTGGCGGGGAACAACTGGTTCGGCGTGGGCAGGAATATCGTCTCGTACTGGGTGCGCAAGGACCTCTACAGCATTCTTGCGTCGGTGCCGGCAACCGAAGTGAGCCGCGAGTCGTGGACGCAGTCGGGGGACGTCGCGCAACTGCGGCGCTCGTTCGCGGGTTCCGAGCCGACCGTCCAGAAGATGCTGGAAGCGGTGGACTCGACGTTCATTACCGGGATGTACCACCGGGATCCGATTGAACACTGGAGTACCGGACGGATCGCCCTGCTCGGCGACGCCGCGCATGCAATGGTGCCCTATCTGGCTCAAGGCGCCTGCCAGGCGATCGAAGACGCATGGGTCCTCGCCACCTGTCTCAAGAACCATGGCCCGGCCGGCGTTCAGGACGCGCTGCTGGAATACGAACGGCGCCGCCAGCCGCGTACGACGCGGATTCAGGCGGGCGCGCGATTTGTCGTCGACTGGGCACACGAGCCCGACGAGGCGCGTGTACACCAGCGTAACGGACGCCTGAAGGGGCTCTCGCGTATCGATCCGCTGGCAGAGGCTTCGTGGTCGTTCGCATGGGGGCACGACATCCTCGAGGCCGTCAAGCTGCCGCCGGGCGAGGTCGTAGGCTTGAGCGCGGCACGCGAAGGAAAGCGGATGGAGCGCCCCGAGAGTCAGCGCGCTTTCGATCTCTGGAAGGGCGTGTTCAAGCCGGATGACATTGCGCGTGGCGACCGGGGGCAGCGTGCGGCGTACGAACGGTTCCTTCTGGAGCAGTTCCCGGCGCCCGCACGCACCGAAGTGACGGACGTCGATCTTCATGGGGTGAGCTCGTTGCGCGTGGTTGCAGCGGGAGCAGGGCACAAGGCGACCGTGTTGCACTTCCACGGCGGTGGCTACGTGCTGGGAACGGCTAAGAGCTCGGTTGAATACGCAAGCCGTCTCTCGCGCGCCCTGAACGGTCCGTGCTACACGGTCGACTATCGCCTCGCGCCCGAGCATCCGTATCCGGCAGCATTCGATGACGCATTCAGCGCCTATCGCGGCTTGCTCGCTTCGGGTGTCGATCCGTCGACGGTGTTCCTGAGCGGTGAATCGTCCGGTGGCGGCCTTGCACTGGCGTTGGCTGCTGCGTTGCGTCGCGCGGGCCTGCCGTTGCCGGGCGGCGTCATTGCAATCTGCCCGCTCACTGACCTCACGCTTGGCGGCCCCTCCGTCATGGCGAATTCGGGAGACGACCCGGCCGCGAATCGCGAGACGCTTTCCAACCTCGTCGCGTCTTACTTCCAGGGCCACGAGCCGACCGATCCGATGGTGTCGCCCCTGTTCGCGGACCTGGCGGACCTACCGCCGGTGTTCCTTTCGGCCGTCGAAGGAGAGGTGCTGGAAAGCGACACGACTCGCTTTGCGCAGCGGGCAAGGAGAGCCGGCGCGAACGTGAAGCTGAAGATGGTGGCCGATTCGGTCCACGTCTTCACGCTCTTCCCGTTCCTGCCGGAGACCGCCGAAACGCTTGAAGAAATCGGCCAGTGGAGCCGCCAGCTCGCGATTTGCGCGTGACGCAAGCAATCGGTTTCAAGGCGCTACGCCATATCACTGCATTTCGTCTCACGCTCGGAGTAGACATGACGGCAACATCAACGCGTCGGCTGGTCGACGTGCCGCGGCAGATATCCGTGCCGCAGACATCGCTATACACGAATCTCGAAGTCTCCTCGAACCGCCATCCGGAAAAGGCCGCAATCCTTTACTACGGCAGCACCGTAAGCTACAGGCAATTGCGACATGAAGTCGAAGCGCTGGCCGGATTCCTGCAGCAGCACTGCGGCATCGCCCGGGGTGAGCGCGTCGTCCTGTACATGCAGAACAGTCCGCAGTTCGTCGTCGCCTTCTATGCGGTGCTGCGCGCGGATGCCGTAGTCGTGCCCGTCAATCCGATGAACCGGACTGCGGAGCTGCAACACATACTCGAAGATAGCGGGGCTAGAGTCGCCTTCGTCGGCGAAGAACTTATGGAGCACGTACGGTCGCTGTCGGGTCGCCACGTGGACTATGTGATCCCCGCACGCTATGCCGACTATCTTTGCGACAAGACCGATCTGCCGCTGCCCGACGTCCTGACATCGTCCGGACCGCAGCCTCGTGCAGAATCTGTCCGCTGCCATGCTGCCCTCGTCGGCTGGAACGACGCACTCTCTCGTGCGTGCATTGCCCGCGACCACGAATCCCGGCCCGAGGATCTCGCGGTCATTCCGTATACGTCCGGCACGACTGGTCGCCCCAAAGGGTGCATCCATACACATCGTAGCGTGATGCATTCAACGGTCTCGTGCGCTGAATGGCCGAACCTCGCGAACGAGAGCGTGATGCTGTGCTCGGTACCGTTGTTTCACGTCACCGGCATGCAGAACTGCATGAACATGCCGATATTCATCGGCGCCACGATGGCGATCATGACCCGCTGGGACGCGAAATGTGCCGCGCACGTGATCGAACGTCACCGCGCAAGCACATGGGTCACTGTTCCCACGATGCTCATCGACCTGCTGAACATGGCGGACGTCGACAAGTTCGACCTGAGCTCCATTGCGTACCTGAGCGGCGGCGGTGCCGCGATGCCGCAGGCTGTCGCGCAGCAGATCCAGCAGCGTTGGGGCATTCCGTACGTAGAAGGGTACGGCCTCACCGAGACGATGGCGGCGACCCACATCAATCCGCCGAAGCACAGTAAGCAACAGTGCATGGGAGTGCCGGTCTTCAACACGGATTCACTCGTCGTCGATCCCGAGACGCTCAAGCCTCTTGGTGAAGAAGAAACAGGCGAGATTCTCGTCAGCGGGCCTCAAGTATTCGACGGGTATTGGAAGTCGCCGGAAGCCACGCAAGATGCATTCGTTCTGATCGATAGGAAGCGATACTTGCGCACCGGAGACCTCGGCTACGTGGATCGGGACGGATATTTCTTCATCGTCGACCGGCTAAAGCGCATGATCAATGCCTCTGGCTACAAAGTCTGGCCGGCCGAGGTCGAGGCCATGCTGTTCGAGCATCCCGCCATACAGGAAGCGTGTGTCATTGCGACGCACGATCCGCGTCGAGGCGAGTCGGTAAAGGCGGTCATCGTGCTTCGGAACGGCGAGCACGCGACGGGAGAGGAAATTGTGTCGTGGGCCCGCGAGCGCATGGCGTCCTATAAGGTCCCCCGCGTCATTCAGTTTGCCGCCAGCTTGCCCCGTACGGCGAGCGGAAAGATCCAGTGGAGACTGCTGCAGGAAGAGGAAACGCGGAGTCGAAACGCCCAATCCGAAGACCGCCGGCTGGATTGATCTGTTGGCCTGCCGAAGCGCGCGATGAGTAGTCGAAGCAGGGCAGGCTCGGCGTACCGGTGACATCAAAGGATGAGGTGTTCGTCGAGTCGGCAGGTTGATCAAGTCGTCTACGCCCATTGAGTCACGCAATAAGAAGAAACCGGGCGCTCGCGCTCAGCTGGCAATAAATGAGTTGTAGATGCGACTCATATAATTCGTAGTGCGACATAATCATAATGCTGGAGTTTATAAATGAAGAAGGTAAGGAGATTGTTCGGAAAAGAGCGGCATCGACGCAAGGCCGGCCTGTTGGCTGCCATCATGTCTACCGCGACGCTGTACTCCGTCTCAGCAGCCGCGCAGTCGTCGGTAACGCTTTACGGCCTCGTCGATACGGGAATTCGCTACACCACTCATGCGGATCCGCAAGGCGATTCTCGCGTCCAGCTCGCCAGCGGCGCAAGCGAGAGCCACTTCGGATTCAAGGGGGTGGAAGACATGGGTGGCGGAACGTTGGTCCTATTCGACCTTGAGGATCGCTTCTTCCCGAACTCCGGGGCGACGGACCCCGCCTATCCGTTCTTCAATACGGCTTTTGTTGGCGTGCAGTCGAGCAGTTACGGAAAGTTGACAATGGGGCGTCAGATCAACCCACTTGCTGACGCTGTTCTGAGAGCCTTCGTGACCAATCTATGGCTCCCGACCTTCTACCAGTTTCGGCCGGAAGTCATGATGGCTCAGGGCGTGTGGACAAGCAACATGGTCAAATATGCGGCGAGATGGCAATACCTGACGGCTGAGGTGTCGTATGCGTTTGGTGGCAATGCAGGCGCATTTGGTGCGGGAAGTCAGATTGGGGCATCGCTTCTCTATTTGCCCGGCGAACCATTGCGACTGGCTGCCGCGTACCTGGACTCGCGCGATGCCGTGAACACCTCCGCGCACCTCAAATCCTGGACTGCCGGCGGGTCATATTCGTTCGGAAATACGACGCTCACGGCAGGCTGGGCGGTGAACCGGCAGGATGCCGGCTTTGTCGGCAATTTCCCTAACGGGCCATTCAGCGCGCCGGAATTGTCCGCGCTTAAATTCAATACGTTCAGTTCCCGGCAAATGTTTTTTGGTGGGGTGACGCAGCAGGTAGCGGACGTGATTCACCTTTCTGCGAATGTGTGGCGCACGATTCAGACCGGGAAGACGCAAGCAGCCAACGGGAACGCGACGCAATTCCAGCTGCTTGCGGACTATAACTGGTCGAAACGCACGGATACCTATCTGGAAGCGGACTACTCGCTGTACCGCGGCGGAATGGTTGGTGCCCAGTTCCAGGGCATCAACGCCCTAAGCTCGGCGTACGGCACGACCCAGCTAGGCATCATGGCTGGCTTGCGGCATATGTTCTAGGGTCTGTTCATATGTGAACAGACCCTAGGCTGCCTCCGGGACGACGAGCGGCTCGAGAGAGCGCAGGCGGGAGCGATCACTGACAATCCTGAAAGGACGAAAGAATGTCCTTCGAACATATTTCGATTCGACCATACCGGAGGGCGATCGCTCCTTTTTCGGCCATGGACAACTCGCGACACAACGCGCCGAGCAGGTTGCGCACATATCAATATCCGACGCAGATCTGTCTGTTGAAGAGTCATCTTCAGTGGATCGTTGAACCGTACGAAAGAGACTGGTCGTTCGAGCGAGGTTAAACGAGGTCGTCAAGCGCGCCAGCGTTCTCGTACAACCTGAGCAGCATGGAGCGCAACACCCTGATGTCGCTTGCATTGAAGCCAGAGAGGACCACCGACTCATGGCGCTTTGCGACAGGGACGATGCGCAGAGCAAGTTCTTCCCCCTTTTCCGTCAGGACAACCCTGATCGACCGTCCATCGGTTTCGCTCCTCTCCCGCCGCACTAACTCTTGATCCTCAAGCCGGTCAATGATCCTGGAAAGCGCCGAAATATCTGACGATGCGTGGACAGACAGTTCAGACAAAGTCTGGCCCGGAACGTACAGAAGCGAGGCGCAGACTCGCCACTCGCTGAGGTTCAGGCCAAACGGTTTGAGTGCCTTCGAGAACGCGTTTCCCATCCGGCTCGTGGCGCGTGCCATCAGGAAGGGAACCGCTTTTTCCAATTCTTCTGGCCGCTTGGAGGTGTTCATGATCGTCGCCAAAATTGAGGGTTAACGTGGGTTCATGTACTTGAAAAATCAATTATACTCCGCTCCATAGTAGTTGAAAAATCAAGTAAAGCGATGTCCGGATGAACCTGTGTGGGACGCCCGACGTTCCTTGGGTCGGTAGGGTGTTGCGCGTTGAACTGGAGCAGACCGATGAGAAACAAGATTGCGCTTGAAGAACACTTTGCGATTGACCTGACCATCGAGCAGTCGAAAATATATGCGCCTTCCGCGGTCTGGGAGATGTTGAAGTCGAATCTAATGGACATTGAACAGCAGCGACTCGAGCGGATGGAGCAAGGTGGAACCGAATATTCGATCCTGTCGCTCAACTCGCCTGGTATTCAGGGCATCCCGGACATAAAAAAAGCGACTGATGTTGCGAGGCGAGCCAATGATGTCCTTGCGGAGCATGTTGCCCGTCACCCGTCTCGCCTGGGTGGATTCGCTGCGTTGCCCATGCAGGACCCCGACGCCGCGGCACGCGAACTTGAGCGCTGCGTCAAGGAACTAGGCTTCCACGGTTTTATGGTGAATGGATTTTCACAGGTAGGCGATGCTGACAGTGTCGCTTATTACGACGCGCCGCAGTACGCGGATTTCTGGGCGAGTGCAGCCGTGCTCGGCAAACCGTTCTACATGCATCCTCGTGATCCGTTGCCGTCCCGTGAGCCGATTTACGATGGTTTTCCGTGGCTCACCGCAGCAACCTGGGCTTTCGCGGTTGAGACAAGTATTCACGCTCTGAGATTGATGACGTCAGGCCTCTTCGACCGTCATCCCGCGTTGCAGATGATTCTCGGTCACCTTGGCGAAGGGATTCCCTTCAATATCTGGCGCGTCGACCACATTCTCCGGAAGGCGCCGCGGGGACTGCCTTGTCGGCGAACCGTAGGCGAATATCTGAGGGAGAACGTCTACCTGACGACGAGCGGCAATTTCAGAACCCAGACACTTCTGTCCGCAATGTTGGAAGTCGGCAGTGACAGGATCATGTACTCGGTCGACTATCCATTCGAAACGCATGACGAGGCGTCCCAGTGGTTCGACACGTGCTCGATCAGCGAAACCGATCGCGTGAAGATTGGACGGGAAAACGCACGACGTTTGTTCTGTCTTGAATGATACGAGGAAGAGGGAGAAATCGGATGTCCGTGACTGAGTTGGCGCCAGCAGACGTGTGGCGTAACAAAATCTATAGCGGCGGGTGGAAAACCGGAGGTGCGGGCACGATCCCGGTGACCGAGAAGGCGACCGGTGCCGAAATGGGATCGATTGGTCGCGCGTCGGCCGCTGATGTGTCAGCCGCCGCAGCGATCGCGACAGATGCGCAACGCGCTTGGGCCGCGACACCGGGGCCTCAGCGAGGTGATGTTTTGCGCGAGGTCGCTCGTTTGTTGCAGGATCATCGAGATGAGATCGCCCGTCAGATCGTCCGGGAGACCGGGTCGATACGGCCGAAGGGGCAACTGGAGGTGAGGCTGGCGATACGCGAGATTCTCGAAGGTGCGGCGTTAGGCAGCCAGCCATCCGGGGTGATCACGACAAGCGACGTGAAAGGGCGGCATAGCGTAGCGCGCAGAATTCCAATGGGCGTGGTCGGGGTCATTACCCCGTGGAATTCCCCGTTCATACTCGCGGCGCGAGCCATCGCGCCGGCGCTGGCCACCGGCAACGCAGTACTGCTCAAGCCCGATCCTCAAACGCCGATCAGCGGCGGTGTCCTGTATGCGCGGCTGTTCGAGGCTGCGGGGCTGCCCGAGGGGCTGTTCCATGTCCTTCCCGGTGGCGCGGAAACGGGTGACGCGCTGGTCCGGGATCCGCTTGTCAACATGATCAGCTTCACGGGATCCACGCGGGTTGGGCAAGAGATTGGCGCCGTAGCGGGCGGCTTGCTTAAGCGAGCGAGCCTCGAGCTCGGTGGCAAGAATCCCTACATCGTGCTTGACGACGTCGATGTTGAAGCTGCGGCGAGCGCTGGGGCGTGGGGATCGTTTTTGCACCAGGGGCAAGTCTGCATGGCCGCGGGTCGGCATCTCGTTCATGAAAGCATTGCTGACTCGTACATTGAAAGCCTCGTCCGGCGAACCAGGGCGCTATCGGTTGGCGACCCTTTCAAGGGCGATTTCCACCTGGGTCCCATCATCAATGAACGGCAGGCCGAAAACGTCGATCGCATCGTAGCGGACTCTGCAAGCAAGGGCGCGAAAATTCTCGCCGGTGGGTCCCGCGACGGGCTGTTTTTTAAACCGACCGTCATGGTAGACGTTGCTCCGGGAATGCCTGCGTTTGAGGAAGAGATCTTCGGTCCCGTCGCCGCAGTGACCGTGTTCAAGAACGATGACGAAGCGGTTTCGTTGGCCAATCAGAACCGGTACGGCCTGGTTGCGGCAGTGGCTTCTTGCGATTTACGCCGAGCCCAGCGGATTGCGGACCGACTGCACGCCGGCATTGTCCACATCAATGACCAGACGGTCATGCACGAGGTGTTTGGGCCGATGGGCGGTCTGGGTTTGTCCGGCAACGGACATAACTACAGCACGCTGACCAACGCAGACCAGTTCACGGAATGGCAGTGGGTGACGAGCCGCGAAGACCTTCCCACTTATCCATTCTAGAAAGGTGTTGTGCCGGGCTCGCTGCATACTGGCAAGGATCTGCGTCGCCCGGCGGCAATGTTGAGAAGCCAGAAGTGGCCCATTGGCGGATGATTTCATGCTCAAACGGAGCGAGGTGCAAAATTGACCCCCGGTACTGCGCAGCGAGTGGAAGAGGCGCATGCTTCGATCGTCGACATTGGCGCGCTGATCGATAGCCAGCCACTGAGCACCTTCCAGAAATGGATCATGGTACTAATCGCCTGCTCTGTGGTGATGGATGGATTCGACGTACAGACGATGGGGTTTGTCGCGCCCGCGATTGTACGCGCCTGGCACATCAGTCCTGCAAATCTGGGTCCTGTCTTTGGTGCGGGCCTGTTCGGAATGCTCGCGGGCTCAATCGTGCTCGGTGCTATGGCCGATCGCGTGGGGCGCCGGCCGGTGCTGGTCGGCGCGACAGTTTTCTATGGGCTATGCATGCTCGGTACCACGCTCATTCAGAATGTTCCGCAATTCCTTGTGATTCGCTTCATGACTGGCTTCGGTATTGGTGGAGTGATGGGAAATGCGATCGCGCTGGTCAGCGAGTACAGTCCGCAGAAGCATCGGGCGTCACTGATGACCTGGGTTTCATGCGGGTTCACGGGTGGTGCAATCGCTGGTGGTCTGCTCAGTGCCGCTCTGGTTCCGTCCGAGGGCTGGAAGTCGGTATTTCTGGTCGGCGGTGTTTTGCCGCTGGCAATCGCAGTCGCAATGGTGAGGTATTTGCCGGAATCTCTGCAGCTGCTTGTACTGACGCGGCGCGATCCTGAAAAGGTTGCTCAGTGGCTTGGTCGAATTGCGCCGAACGTGCAGGTTGGACCAACCACCGACTTTGTTGTTCATGAACAGGCGCAGGCGAAGGCTTCCGTTGGCGAACTCTTTCGCCACGGCCGTGGCACGATGACGCTGTTGTTATGGGGCGTCAACTTCGCAAACCTGCTCGATCTCTTCTTTCTGTCAAATTGGCTACCGATGCTTTCCCTGCGAGTCGGCGCAGGCGCGTCAACGGCCGTTCTCATCGGCACTTCACTGCAGATCGGCGGGACCGTGGGTGCGTTGCTAATGGGCCCGTTGATGGACCGCTTTGGATTCTATCGTGTCCTGTCGCTCAGCTTTCTGGTCGCGACGGTTTCCGTCTCATGTGTCGGTCTCCCCAATCTTTCGATGGGATTGCGCTATGCAGTAGTACTGATTAGCGGAGTCTGCGTCGTCGGTGGACAGCCGGCCGTCAACGCGTTGACCGCGACGCTGTATCCGACGTCACTCAGAGCGACCGGTGTCGGCTGGAGCCTCGGAGTGGGCCGGGCAGGTTCGATCGTCGGTCCGGTATTGGCTGGCCAGCTCATCGAGCTGCACTGGTCGAATACGGCGCTGTTTATTGCGGCGGCAGTGCCCGCATTCGCGGCGTGTCTGATGCTCATTGTCCTCTCGAGCGTTACGGGAGGAGGTCGAACTGGCGGTTCGTTACCGATTTTGAATCGGTGATTTGCAGAAAATCCGAGAGGCGATAACCGGAAGTCAGAAAATCTTTTATCTAAACCAATATAGTTAGTACTACATTGCGAATGCTTGCGTATTTTAGATCGTCGGAGATGAAATGAGCATTTCGATCACGGTAAATGGAAAGCGTCATCTCCTGAATGTGGCGGCAGATACGCCGCTGCTATACGTACTGCGCAACGATCTCCTGCTCAATGGTCCAAAGTTTGGATGTGGCGAGGCGCAGTGCGGCGCATGCACTGTGATGATCGGCAATGACGCGACGCGCTCGTGCGTTTTCCCCGTTGGCGCTGTTGGCGCGGCTCGGGTAATCACTATCGAGGGCTTGGGCAAGGGCGAACGGCTTCACGCATTGCAGAAAGCTTTCCTTGCAGAGCAAGCTGCACAGTGCGGGTATTGCTCGAGCGGCGTGTTAATGACCGCGAAAGCGCTGCTGGATAGAAATCCGGATCCGGACCAGGCGACCATACAACGCGAGTTGGCCGGCCACAAATGCCGGTGTGGCGCGCACAACCGAATCGTCCGTGCAATTCAGCGCGCAGCGAAGGAGTCGCGCGGATGAATACCGCCAAAATTTCCCGTCGCGCGTTCGGCAAACTGGCAGGGGCGGTAATCGCGACGTTCTCGCTCGCGCCATTCTCGGCGTTTGCGCAGGCCGGGCCCGACTTGCCGGCTGATCTTCGTGCAAATCGCAGGCTCGATGGTTGGATTCGAATCGACGTCGAAGGCACGGTCACGATTTTTACCGGGAAGGTGGAACTCGGGCAGGGTATTCTCACCGCGCTCTCACAAATCGCCGCAGACGAACTCGATGTGGATTTCGCACGCGTTCGCATGATCTCCGCCGATACGGCCCACAGCCCAAACGAGGGTTATACCTTCGGCAGTCAATCGGTCGAACAAGGTGGGGAGGCATTACGAACTGCCGCAGCGAATGCCCGGGCGGTACTGCTTGCAGCGGCTAGCCGCCAGTTCAATGTTCCGCAGTCGGATCTTCGGGTCGAGAACGGCGTGATTCTGCTCGCCGATGGCCGTCGTACCACGTACGCGAACATCGTCAGGAAGGACCGGGATCTTCTTGCGCGAGAGGTGACTACAGGTGTCACTCCCAAACGCCCGTCCGAGTACAAGCTGGTCGGCAAGTCCGTGCCTCGCATCGACTTGTCCGCGAAGTTCACGGGCGGCGCGGCATTCGTTCAGGACATGCATCTCCCCAATATGCTGTTCGGTCGTGTAGTGCGGCCACCGAGGCGCGGCGCAGAGCTGGTTTCCGTGAACGAGGCATCCGTAAGGCAGCTACCAGGTGTCGTCACTGTGGTTCGCAATGGCAATTTCCTCGGCGTCGTAGCCGAGCGGGAAGAGCAAGCGATAAGTGCGCGCCGTGCGTTGATGGAGGCAACACAGTGGAGTACGGACTACGTCACACTGCCGGACGTGAATCATCTCCAACAAGCATTACCTCGCTGGCGGAGCGAAGATACCGTGGTGAGCGATGCGGGACAGGATTCCCCGGCATCCGATAGCGCGATGCAACTGGAGGCCACGTACTCCCGCCCATACCTTTCGCACGCTTCGATTGGCCCCTCATGTTCCGTTGCGCTGCTCAAGGACGGACACATGACTGTCTGGTCTCACACGCAGGGAGCGTTTCCACTGCGCGGCAATCTCGCTACGGTGCTTGAAATGCCCGCCAGTGCGGTCGACGTAGTGCACGTTCCGGGTTCGGGTTGCTACGGACATAACGGCGCCGATGATGCAGCGCTCGACGCAGCGTTGCTTGCCCGCGAAGTGGCGGGACGGCCGGTCAAACTTCAATGGATGCGCGATGACGAATTCGCGTGGGCGCCAATCAGTCCGGCAATGGTGATGCGGGTGAAGGCGGCACTGTCCAAAGACGGCCGAATTTCCAACTGGAACTATGACGTATGGAGCAATTCGCACGCAATGCGGCCGGGCCAACCCGGCGGTGTGAATCTGCTGGCCGCCTGGCACCTTGCCAAGCCCTTCCAGCCGTCGCCACCACCGCGGATTCCACAGCCATACGGTAACGGCGACCGCAATGCCGTGCCTGTTTACGATCTGCCACGCAGGAGGGTGACCAATCATCTGCTGCTGGATGCGCCGATCCGCACGAGTTCTCTGCGCACCTTGGGAGCATACGGAAACGTCTTTGCGATCGAGTCGTTCATGGACGAGCTCGCGCTTGCGACACAAGCGGACCCCGTCGCGTTCCGCTTGGCGCACCTGAGTGATCCGCGCGCGATGGCCGTGGTGCGAGAGGCGGCAAACCGGTCCGGATGGCACCCTGGTGCGAAAGGCGATGGACAGCTCGGACGCGGCTTCGCCTATTCACGCTACAAGACCTTTCAGGCGTACACGGCAGTCGTCGTCGATGTGCACGTTGACCGCTCCACGGGCGTCGTCAGCGTTACAAAAGTGACCGCTGCAATTGACGTGGGCCGCGTGATCAATCCTGACGGTGTGAAAAACCAGATCGAGGGTGGCATTGTCCAGGCGTTGAGCTGGGCGCTCAAGGAACGCGTCATGTTTAGCCATACCGAGATCACTACTCGCAGTTGGCAGAACTATCCAATCCTGAATTTTGACGAGGTCCCGCCGATCGACGTCGTGCTGCTGGACCGTCCCGACGAAGCTTCGCTTGGCGCGGGTGAATGTTCACTCGGCCCGACGGTCGCCGCGCTGGCGAATGCTGTGGCGAATGCAAGCGGTGCCCGTTTACGCGATCTGCCTTTCGTGCCGGCCACGGTTCTCGATCGTCTCGTCTGACGCGTGCCCACCCTGCAGTCAGACGAGTGGTTTGGCGTTGTCGTACAGCAATATCAGTAGTTTGCGTACTGTGACCATTTGTTGCACCGTGAAGCGCCGGTTTGAGGCCTGGCGATACGCGGCCCTTTGTCCGGAGCGACGATGTTCGTGTGCCCTCTGCGCATCGTACATATATATAAAAAAGATGGAGACATGAAATGCGAATTCCAAACTGGTGTGTCGTCGGATTGCTGGCGTCGCTGATGGTTGGCGAAGCACGGGCTCAAGGCTCGGTGACTTTGTACGGTGTTGTCGACGCCGGCATCTTTTTTGCGACGAAGTCACCCGGAGGAAATGGACATAGTCTGCAACTCATGGATAGTGGATTGTCGCCATCCCGATTTGGGTTTAAGGGAGAAGAGGATGTAGGTGGTGGTACAAAAATCGGATTCGCGCTTGAGGACGGTTTTAGCGTTACGACAGGTAAGTTTGCGAACTCGAACGGAAATCTGTTTGGCCGTCGCGCATTCATTGAGGTCGAAAACGACAACTATGGACGTTTCCGCGCGGGTCTACAGTTTTCGCCATTTGTCATCGCAGTGATCCGGTCTGATCCGCGGTCCTCGTCGCCGTACGAGACTTCTTTTACGGGAAGTATTGCTGTGCCATATGTTCAGCTGATCAGGTTAAACGGGTTATTCGATAGTAATGCTCTTACGTATCTTACCCCGACGATTGCTGGCTTCGACGCCCAGGTCGAATATGCGCCGGGTGGGGTGGCGGGGAGCTTCAACGCTGGACGACGCTTGTCAGGGGCTCTCAACTACAACCGCTACGGAATCTCGGCTGATGTGGCGTACTACGAAGCGAGAGACCCAGTGATCAGCGATGTGACGACAAGAGCCTGGACGGCTGGGGCGGGCTACACGATCGGACCCGCGACATTCCGCGCCGCGTTCACCAACTTCAGGAACCCTTCAAAAGACACTGCGCTGTCGAACGTGAATGTCTATAGCATTGGTGGCCGCGCGAGCCTGAATCCATTCTGGGTTGTCAGTGGAGGGGTATATGCATCATTCGATCAAAATATAAAATCCAATAAGTCCTTGCTGTTTGGCGCTGCGGTGGAGTATTACCTGTCGATCCGAACGTCGTTGTACGCGCAGGTCGCGGTCGTTCACAACAACGGGAAGATGGGTACCGGTCTGGCCGTCAATTCTGGCGTTAGCGGCCTGACAACGGGAACCGCGACGGGCCTCGGCGTCGGATTGAGACATTTCTTTTGAGCAGAAGGTGTGAAAGAGCAGGACTAAAGAAACGGGTATGCGGATGACCTCGGAGCCTCCACGCTCTTTGAAAACAGGAACGGAAATGAAAAGAAAATTTCAGGCGAAGTTGATTTTGTGCGTGGTCTGCGTATGGGGCGCCGCCGCCTCGGCTCAGACGACGCCAAGCCAGCAAGCGTCCGATGCGGCCATGTCCACGCAACATCGATATGCTCATCCAAGTGCGGCCGACAAAGTGCTGGCCAGACAGGTGCGTCGGCAACTTGTGCGCACGAAGGGCGTTGACGCGTCGGAGGTTTCGGTGGGAGTAAGAGATGGTGCCGTGCTCCTGCGAGGCAGGCTGAACGACGCTGGGCAAATAGCGAGGGTAGAAGCCGCGGTGAGGACAGTGCCGGGCGTCAAGTCAGTGGATAACCAGCTGACGGTGCTGCCGTCGGACTAGGCTCTGTTCACATTTTCACGAATGTTCCAAAGCCATGGGCCAGCGCGCTGCGGGAGAGCTATAACAGACGCACCATAGCACGCACCATGCTGGCTCGACGCGCGTACAAGACTAAAGGGCAGAGGCGACCTGGCGCGGCTTGAATACGGCAGCAGGCGGGTTGTCTGCCTTACCCCTGTTTGTTCGCGCGGGCCGACACGCGCGGCCGCCTGTCAGGCTTACCGGAAATCGATTCGGCCTTGTCCTCAATCACCGGTTGTCTGTCAAAGATGAGTTTCTCGACTATTCGCCAATAGGCATCAACCACAGCGGGATCGGACGCAGAGACATTGCTGGTCGCCAGCATTTCCGGCCCGAAGCCCGAAAGCGTTGATGTCAGGCTGATCAGAAGATAGTGCAGGAGGATCGGTTCCACCCGGGGCAAGGTGCCTTCATCCTGAGCGGCGCGGATCTGTGGAAGGAGCCAATTGATCAGTGGCTTGAGCACCGTGTCGGCGAGCCATTGCAGGCGAGGACTATATCCGAGGAACTCCTGGAGCATGAAGCGGTGAAACTCGGGAAAATCGACCGTGAACCGGAATAAGGCCTGATACACGACTTTTACCCGATCCGTAGCACTGACAGGAGGGGCGTCGGTGAGATATGCGGCCCATTCGTGACGGATGCGTTCGAACACATATTCTGCTACCGCCTGCCAGAGAATGTCTTTCGAACGGTAATGGTAGGTGACGAGCGGATGCTGTAGTCCGATTCGATCGGCGATGCTTCGAATACTCGCCGCCTCAAAACCCTTCGAGGCGAATTCGGTGAGCGCCGCGTTCAGGATCGCGGAACGAGTTTCCTGCGCCCGCTGTTGCTCCGCGCGTTTGAGTTCTGTTGGCCGGCCTTTGGTGCCAACCTCTTTTTTCGAAACTGTGCTGTCCGCCATATCATTTCTCGAATGGAAATTACCTTGCTCCCTCGCTCCGCTGCCTCTAACACGCAAGACATGACACACAGCGAAGCGTTCGGGCATCCGCGTTACTCGAACGCCGACGGATGCAGGCGTCATCAAACGTATCAAGCGCGACTGTGTGCCCTAAACGATAACACCTTACATGATACTTTTAATTTTACCGGTCGTAAACTATAATGGCGGTGGCGTAAGTGATTCAGGTACCTGTTCCGGCCAACGGACAGAGCTGAGTTCGGTCACAGGTTTGTTGCATCCGGTCATTGACAGATGGAAAGCAAAATCAAGCTGACATCCAGTGGCGACATCGCGCTTGTCACCATGGAAAATGAAGAGCGCGCGAACGCGATCGACAAGGCGTTCTGCGATGAGATGCTCGGTGCTCTCCACGATATCGAGAGTTCGGCGAAGTATCGCGCGGTGATTCTTCAGGCCAGAGGCCGAATTTTCTCGGCCGGTGGTGATCTTCACCAGATCCTTGACGGAATACAGCGTGCCGACGGTTTCCTCGAATCGCTCATCAGTGCACTTAACGCCACGATCATGGCGATACGGCGGTCGCCAATACCTGTGATCGCGAGCGTGCAAGGCGCAGCAGCAGGTGCGGGATTTTCGCTGGCCATGGCATGCGACCTCGTTGTAGCGTCACGATCCGCCCGCTTTGTGGTCGGTTATGCCAAGCTCGGTACGTCAAGCGACGGCGGCTTGTCCTTTCATCTGGCGCGTCGATTAGGGGCGGCACGAGCACTGGAGATCATGTTGACGCGAGACTCGTTGAGCGCGGACGAGGCCGCCCTGCTGGGACTCGTCCAGGGTATAGCCGAGCCAGCTTCCCTGGAAGAAACCAGTCTGGCGCTCGCGCGAAAGATAGCGGATCTTCCGGCGGCCGCGGTGAGAGAAACGAAATCGCTCGTTGAAATGGCAGGCAGCGATAACCTTGAGCGCCATCTCGAGCACGAGAAGCATGCCTTCCTGAGATGTGCGTCGACGAAAGAGTTTTCTCTACGCGTTGAACGATTCGTCTCGCGCTCTGCTTCACCCGGAAACCCATCGACCTGACGACAAACGATCTCCAACTAGTCAGCGTTCGATACATCATTCCCGTGTATCTGCGATACATGCATGCCGACTGCGTGCTCCGGGCCGCAGTGGCTGCCACGATGCCCGCCATCGCTCCACTCACTCTACATATCACCCTCTTCGATCTTCGAACCCCGGCATCGATATGACGCCGGTGGCGTGCGATGTCATCGGTTATTGCCGAATAAAAAATCTGCCGGGTCCACGCGTGCATCCATGCCACGCAGGCGGGCCGTCAGTCCCTTCATTCGAAACGAAGCTGACCCAGGGATAGTCCGAGTCAACTAATACTGTACGAGTGGAAAAATTAGCACTATGCTTGTTTCAACCCCCTGTAGTGCGCGAGCGGGTAGTGCAACTAAAAGCACAGAGGAGACTGGAGATGAAGGGATTGTCTTGGGCTGCGGCGCTGGTTTGTGTCACACCAGCCGTCGTATGCGCCCAGAGTGCCGTGACACTGTACGGTCTCATAGATGAAGGTCTGACTTATACAAGCAATCAGAAGGGGCATGCCGCCTGGCTGCTTCAAAGCGGAGGCGGGTCGCTCTCGAGATGGGGGCTGAAAGGCGCCGAAGACCTCGGTGGAGGATTTAAAGCGGTTTTTACTTTAGAGAATGGGTTTGATACGTCTACCGGAAACTTAAACAACAATGGGCGTCTTTTCGGGCGGCAGGTCTATGTTGGCGTTTCAAGCCCTTATGGGACGATCACACTTGGCCGTCAATACGAAGAAGTGGCCGAGATGCTCTCTACTTTCGCTGCCGGTTTGAACTGGGCTGTCTATTTCGCCCACGCTGGCGACGTTGATAACGCGGGTGGGAGCATACGAATCAACAATTCAGTCAAATACGCCAGCCCCAAGATAGCGGGATTCACACTCGGTGCGCTGTATAGCTTTGGTGGGCAACCGGGCCAATTCGCCAACAATAGCGTCGCGTCGGTTGGACTTAGCTACTCAGGAATAAACTTTCCACTGTATGTTGCGGCCGCCTATACGGTCATCCGGAATCCCTTTGCAGCCGCATTCGATAGTACCGCACCGCGAAACGTGATTTACGCACCCTACGTGCAGAATGCAGAAAGCGAATCTATCGCGGGGGTAGGTGGATCGTACAAAATCGGGGGCGCAACGATCGCACTCGAATATACAACGACCCGATTCAAGAAGGGCTTCCTCGGTAGCGACGTGCGCTTTGACAACTATGAGGCGAACGTCGGCTACTTCATTACGCCGTTTCTGTTTACCGGCGTGGCATACATTTACACGCATGGCAAGGTCACGGCGACCGACGCATCGCCAATCTATCGGGCAATCGATTTCTACGCAAACTATTTTCTGTCAAAGCGGACTGACGTCTATTTTGCAGCTCAATTGCTGAAAGCGGCGGGTTCGGCGACTCAGGCCCAAATCACGTTGATCCCTTCGCCGTCGAGTGGACGATCACAGGGGCTGCTGCGTGTCGGTATACGTCACCGGTTTTAACGAACACAGGATCCTGACGGTCGTTGATCGGGAAAACGCAATGAAAAGCACAGGCTATATCCGCCGCGACGTACGCGAAGTATTCAACACGATGCCCATGGGCCGAAAGCAGTGGGCAGTGTTCCTCATCTGCTTTGCTGCTACAGCAATCGAGGGATTCGATACGATCGTGATCAGTTTTATCGCGCCCGCCATCAGCCATCATTGGCAACTATCGAGTGCTGCTCTTTCGCCTCTGGTGGCGTTCGGACTGACGGGATTATTGATCGGCTCAATTGTTGGTGGAGTGCTGGCTGATCGTGTCGGTCGCAGAGCGGTAAGCATCGTAGCAATCGCGTGGTTCGGCATAGCGGGTGTCATGTCTAGCGAGGCTCAGTCGATAGTGCAACTCGTCGGCTGGCGTTTCATAACGGGTCTCGGCATCGGGGCTGCGATGCCGGCCACGTCAGCGATCGTCGCGGAATATAGCGCCGACCGCTCACGTTCAGCAATGCTGGCATCGACTTACTGCGGATTCCTTTTCGGCGCGGCAGCGGCTGGTTTCGTGACGTCTCTGGCGATTGGTGTAATGGGCTGGCGCGGCATGCTCGTATTAAGTGGCTTGTTGCCACTTGGCGTTGTTGCTCTATTTGCGTGGCAAGTACCCGAGTCACCGCTCTATGTCGTGGCCAGTCGAAAGTCAAACGAGACGGCGCAACGAATTATCGGGAAAGTATTTCCAGCGGTGGACTGCTCCAATACCCATTTCTTTATCGCCGAGGCACAGGAATCGATAAACGGAAGCAAGGCACTACTGAGCGAGAAGTACCGTCGTGGCACTGTGCTGACCTGGTTTACTGAATTTTCCGGGTATCTGGCGTTCTTTCTGATTGGTAGCTGGCTGCCAACGCACCTGAAGCAGGTCGGACTATCCATGCACGACGCCTCGCAGGTTTCGTCGTTGTTCCAGTTCGGTGCGCTTGGCGGGGCGGTACTTTTCGCTATCCTTGTTCGTCGCTATAACGTTGCGTCGGTCATATCCGGGGCGTTTGGCGCAGGTTCACTGCTTGTCATCGCTTTGGGCATGTCTGAAGCGACGCCCTGGAACGCGAGCGTGGTCTTCCTGTCAGGTCTGGCTGTTGGCGGCCCGCTGATCTGTGTCAACACCATTCCGGGTGTTTTCTATCCAACGGCACTTCGTGCGTCCGGTGGCGGCTGGAACGTTGCGATCGGACGACTGGGTTCAATCGTCGGTTCGTCGTTGATTGGTCTGATAGTCATATCGGGTTTTCCTTATCTGCTCACATGCGCGTTGTTGTCGATACCGCTCTTCATGGGATGTGTATGCATGACCGTCATGGCGCGGGTTCTCGTTGCACAACGGCGATCGCGGAGCGAAGACAGCGAGAACATCCATGCGGTCGGGGCAGATGATCCGCCGTTGCCGAATAGCAGCCCGTAACGACTCCCATTGGGTTCGTTGGACATCCACGGTGATGGGAATTGCCACGGTACTAAAGGAACGGAGATGTTGCGCCAGTATGGAGGTTAGCCAAATGAATACGCTTATGGTGAATTCCGCACGGGCGCAGATGAATCACGACGGATCTCTTCGTTCGTTGGTGGACAAATGGCTTTCGCCAACTCAGGCAGCGCCAGCGCGCGCTACCCGGATCGGTCGAAGGGGCCTGGACCGGGCGCGTTTTGTCTGCCTGGAGGCGTCGCGGCAGGAACGGTCGATCGTGTTCTTGTTCTTCCGACACATTGACGGCACATGGCATGTATTCCCGCAGGTGACTCGCCGTCCAACGATGCGAATCTGCTGATTGTGTTCAGGATGGTTTTAACAGGAAGCGATGTCAATTGCCCCTTGATGTGCGAGAGACGAATTTAGGAGAGAACGGTTATGTCGAAACGAAAGATTGATACGCACCAACATTTCTTGCCGAAATTTTATGTGGATGCCGTAGGGTTGGATCTGCTGAATGCGGCAATGCCGAACGGTGTGGCCCCTACGTGGTCCTCCGAAGCAGCCATCGCGATGATGGATGAGAATGGTATCGACGAGGGGATCCTGTCCATCTCCTCGGGTCCCACACTTCCGGATGCGACCACGCTGCTGAGAAAGTGCAACGACCATGCGGCGGACCTCAGGTCCCGGTATGCCGGACGGTTTGGCTCCTTTGCGAGCTTGCCACTGCCAGACATAGATGCGGCGCTGAAGGAAGTCAGTTACTGCCTTGACGAGTTGAAGGTCGATGGCTTTATTGTCTTTACGAACTACAACGGACTGTATCTCGGGGATGCGCATTTCGCGCCTCTGTGGGAAGAACTGAACAGGCGTAGGGCTGTAGTTTTCGTTCACCCCAATCAGCCACCTCATGAAGTGCCGTCCGTTGCTCCGGCATCCGTCCTCGAATATCCGTTTGAGACGACGCGTACAGCCGCGAGTCTGATCATTTCGGGCGCGATGAATCGTTATCAGCATGTTCGGTTTATCCTGTCGCATGCAGGGGGAACGCTGCCGTATCTGGTACCGCGCATCGCACTCTCAATCTCCATGATGCCTGGCGCGGCTGAGCGCGTGGGCGATACGTTGGCGGCGGTGAGATCCTTCTATTTCGACACGGCGCTTTCTGCCGGCAATTCGTCCCTGAGTGCGTTGGCGCAGGTAGCCGACCCGGATCACATTCTGTTCGGGACCGACTTCCCGTTCGCGCCGACAGACGCAATCCGGCAATTCGGGAAGGTGCTTGACGACTTGCGGATTGCCGGGATTGAGATGGATAAGGTCTACGGGGAAAATGCCGCTCGTATGCTTGCACGTTAGCTGTACTGGTAGTCAGCGACACCCCACTTTGCAGCATAAGTTGCGAAAGCCTGCGGTCCTTCATACCTTAGCCGTTCTTTGACCCTCCTCTCCGCCAAAAAAGGGCGGAGATCCCCTGCGCGGCGCGGCGACGTCCCGCCGCAAGCACTTCCACTACGACAGCGTCGTCGGGCAGGCGATACTCGCCACGCTCGAAGCGTCCCCGTTCTCCTACAGCAGGTTATTTCAAGCAGTCCTGACGCGTATGCAGTCCTGACGCATATGCAGTTGCGACAACTGCAGGCCTGTGATCTCCCGGCTTGGAGCCGCAGGTTTTCAGGCAACTCACGCGGTGCTCCTTTGAAGCCGGCTTTTCGTCATCCAGCTCACAGTTCGTTCTTGCATACTTTACGATCGTGAAGTATAGTGAATTGCAGAATGTGATCGATCACGCGGCTTCGAAAAAGAGCGAGGCCATGCGTGCTAACGAAACCCTGGAGGAGACATGATTGAGGAACGCGACGTCGTCGTCAGGATGCGGGACGGCACTCGTCTCGCTGTAGACGTCTATCGCCCCGATGAGGAAGGCAGGTATCCCGTGCTGTACGCATCGGCCCTGCACAACAAGGATCTTCAAGGTCCGGATATTGCCGATGTGTTGCCACCGCAGCCTGCGCATGCACCGCTCTGGTTCGGGCCGGTAGAGGCAGGGGACACTCGCCGCTTTGTTGCAAATGGCTACGTGCACGTGATTGCGCAACCGCGGGGCTCAGCCAAGTCCGAAGGACACTATGGCGAAGAGAACACTGACCATTACGACATGATCGAATGGATCACACAGCAGCCGTGGTCCGACGGCAACGTCGGGATGGTGGGTATCTCCGGTTTCGCGGGTGAACAATGGCGTGCTGCCGCACAAGGGCACCCGGCACTCAAGGCCATCTTCCCCTATGACGCCTGTAGCGCATACGGCGGGATGTTCGGGTTTCGAGACTTCAATCCGGGTGGCGTCATCCACACGTTCCCTTACTTGCTCGACGTTTTCAGTACTGTGCATGAACCGCGCGGCGTGCCGGGTCCGCTACCCGACGAGCAGGAGAACCTCTGGCGCTCCGCAATGCGCAACCCCGATTACAGGATGTACATCAACCTGTATAACATCCTGACGCAGAAGGGGCAGCGAACATGGGTGATGTATCACATCATGACGAACCCCTGGGAGGCCGACGGGACCGTCGAGCGCGCCGAGGAGAACTTCCGCTCGATCAAGGTGCCGTTCTATACGGGTTCCGGTGCCTATGCTTACACGTACAAATTGCACTGGCTTGGCGCGCAGCACTACTACAGGAACGTGAAGCAGCCACGCAAGCTGATTTTCACGGGACCTGCACATCTGGAACGACCGTTCCATCAGTACCACGACGAAGTGATTCGCTGGTACGACTTCTGGCTGAAGGGTATCGATACGGGCATCATGGATGAACCCCCGGTCCGCTACTGGGTCATGGGGGCCAACGAATGGCGTACGGGTAGCGACTGGCCCTTGCCTGAAACGCAGTGGGCGAAGTACTACCTCGCTGGCTGGGAGCGGTTATCCACAGATGCCCCTCGACCATCAGGAGAGGTCGGCAATGCCCAACGGGAGCCTGATGTCTTCACGCAAATGCCGCTCAAAAAGACATCCAGGGTCGAGCGCCTGCGGTACATGACTGATCCGCTGCCCCAGGACGTGCTGGTGGCGGGTCCGATTTCGCTGACGCTTTACGCGGAGATCGACCAGCCGGATACGAACTGGATCGTCGTGCTCAAGGACGTGGGTCCCGACGTATCAGTCGTGACCGCGCGCGTCGGCGAACGGACTGTTCCCGAGACGTTACCGGAGCGTGAACTGACCCGTGGCTGGTTGAAAGCATCGTACCGCGCAACGGATCCCGACCGGTCTACGCCTGCGGAACCATTCCATAAGCTGACGAAAGATTCGATCGCACCGGTCACACCAGGCGAGATCGTCAAGTATGAAATTCAGATACTCGCGACGGCCAATCAGTTCAAGGCCGGTCATCGAATCTGTGTCGAAATCTGCAGTCTTGACGTGCCCACGGGAACGGGCGCGATGACTGACGTCGAGTACATCCCGTATCACGTGTGCAGTAGCAATACGGTTACCCACAAGATCTACCGCGACGCCGATCGCCCCTCGCATTTACTGCTTCCGGTCATTCCGTTGAATGGAAAGTCATCCTGAATTGAGAATGCATCCAGGGCGTCATGGACGCACGGTGATTTTGAACGGCCAATGAGGTTTGAATATGAAAAGCATACGATTTGAGCGCGACGAGAAGGTTGGAAACATCGTACTGGCGAATCCGCCCTATAACCGACTTGATGTGCGATTTGCACAATGCCTGCGCGAGGCGGTTCACGAAGCTAGCGAAAGCGACATCCGGGTGCTTGTCGTTCGGGGGGAGGGGCCGAACTTCAGTCTGGGTGGAGAGGTTCGCGAGTGGCCGGGCAAAGATGTGAACTGGTTCCGCACATTCGTTGCAGAAATCAACAACTCATATCGTGCAATCGAAACGCTCCGCGTTCCGACGGTGGCGGTGGTGCAGGGCCTCGCTTTCGGCGGCGGTTTCGAACTCGCATTGAGCTGTGACTTCGTCGTGGCGGCGACCGACGCAGAGTTCCGATGTGTCGAGGTCACGACGGCAATGCTGCCCATTGCGGGAGCGCTGCAGCGGCTCGCTGAGCGCGTGGGGCGTAGCCGCGCGTCGCGGTTTGCAATGCTGGGCGAACCTATTCCCGGCAGCGTGGCGGGAGACCTCGGGATCGCGACCCACGTGGCTGAGCCGGATGCACTCGAACGTGTCGCCGCGGAACTGGTTACGCGCCTGTCTGACGGTCCCACGCTTTCGTACGCGGCTACGCGCACGTTGCTCAAGGCGTGGTCAAACGGAGGTGTCACTGGTGCAGATGCCGTCATGTTGGACGTCAGCATGGGCTTATACAACACAGAGGACGCCACGCGCGGTTTCGTCAACACGGCCGAGGCATTCGACGCCGATCAGCAACCCGGGGATCTGCTCTTCTACGGGAAATAGCGGACTTCTTGCAAGAAATGTGCAGCAACGATGGAGGATGGCTTCATGCGTACATTACCCGCGTCCCTTACGCTCGATACGCCTGCCGATGGCGTGGCCTACGTGCGGGGTGCAACGGACATTCCGTTGAGCGAGTCTACAATCGGTCAGTTTTTAAGGGAAACAGCACGCCGCTTGCCTGACCGGCAAGCCGTGGTATTCCGTGAACAAGACATACGGTGGACATGGAGGGAATTTGACGATCATGTCGATTGCCTTGCTACAGGCCTGTTGTCGTTGGGAATAGAAAAGGGCGACCGAGTTGGCATCTGGTCGCCCAACCGGTTTGAATGGTTGCTCACACAGTTCGCGACGGCGCGTATCGGCGCGGTACTGGTCAACATCAACCCTGCCTACCGTGTAGCGGAACTCGAGTACGCGCTGCGGAAAGTTGGATGCAAGGCGCTCGTCACAGCCGAGACGTTCAAAACGTCGAACTACATTTCAATGTTGCTCGATATTGCGCCAGAACTAGCGTCGCAGCAGGCGGGCGATTTGAGGATCGCACGCCTGCCGGAACTTCGCATGGTGATTTCTGTAGGTGACTGGCGCGTGTCGGGTGTCATGCCATTCCACGCGGTCATGCGGCGCGGAGAGGACATGCTTCGCGTAGAAGGGGGCACGGTACTCGACGCTGTCGGGAGAACCCTTTCTCCACATGACCCGATAAATATCCAGTTCACCAGCGGCACCACAGGTAGTCCGAAGGGTGCAACGTTGACCCATCACAACATCGTCAACAACGCACGATTTGTCGCCATGGCGATGAAGCTGTCCGAAGCCGACTCACTCTGTATTCCTGTCCCCCTCTATCACTGCTTCGGAATGGTGCTCGGCGTCCTGGCGTGCGTATCGATTGGCGCGCAGATGGTCTTCCCGGGCGAAGGATTCGACGCCGGTGCCACCCTCGCCGCCATTTCGGAAGAGCGTTGCACTGCACTTCACGGTGTGCCAACAATGTTCATCGCGGAGTTGGGACATCCAGACTTCTCTTCGTTCGACCTGAGTAGTCTCAGGACGGGCATCATGGCGGGATCCCCCTGTCCTGTCGAAACAATGAATCAGGTCGTGGCCAGAATGCATATGCGAGAGGTCACGATTGCATATGGCATGACGGAGACCAGTCCCGTGTCGTTTCAGAGTGCAACGGCGGATCCTCTGGATAAGCGCACGACAACCGTCGGGCGGATTCAACCTCATCTCGAGGTCAAGATCGTGGATTCCCTTGGCAATACGTTAGCGATTGGGGAGACCGGGGAACTCTGCACGAGAGGTTACTCGGTGATGTTGGGGTACTGGGATGACGAAGAGAAAACGCGAGAAAGCATCATTGACGGATGGATGCATACAGGCGATCTCGCGACCATCGACGCCGACGGCTACTGCAACATTGTCGGAAGACTGAAGGACATGGTCATTCGAGGGGGAGAGAACATCTATCCCCGTGAAATTGAGGAATACCTTTTCAGGCATCCAAAAGTACAGAATGTCCAGGTGTTCGGCATACCGGACGAAAAGAACGGGGAGGAGTTGTGTGCGTGGATCGTGCTGCGGCCGTATGAAGGCGCCACCGAGGAGGAGATCAAAGACTTTTGCCGAGGACAGATCGCTCATTACAAGATACCCAAATATATTCGTTTCGTGAGCGAGTTGCCGATGACGGTGACGGGAAAAGTACAGAAGTTCGCGATGCGGGAGGAGATGATCCGCTCATTGGGCCTGACCGTGCACAAGACCGCATGATTGGTTTGTGAAGGCCCGGCAAGTACGCAAAAAGTGAAACGTGTCTGATCATATTGATTAGATATCCAAAATGTATGCAATTAGCGGATCGACGGGATTTGATTATTGGAGGTGTCGAATGTATGAAATAACTACGGATGTACTCATTGTCGGAACGGGGCCGGCTGGCTCCGCGTGTGCCGCGCTGCTCTCGACGTACGGTATCGACAATATGGTCATCAACTACTATCGTTGGTTGGCCAACACGCCTCGGGCGCATATCACGAACCTGCGCACGATGGAGGTGCTCCGCGACCTCGGTCAGCAGGTGGAGCAGGAAGCCTATCTGCACGCGACCGATGAGGATTTGATGGGTGGGACGGTCTTCTGCGAAAGTCTGACCGGTGAGGAGATTGGCAGGGTTCCCAGCTGGGGACTGCACCCACTGTCGAGAGCGGAACGCCAATTGTCGAGTCCGGCAAAAATGAACGATTTGCCGCAGACTTTCATGGAACCGCTTCTGTTCAAAACTGCTTGCGCGCGAGGTACTGAGGCGCGTATGAGCACGGAATATCTGAGTCATACGCAGACTGAAGATGGCGTGATCACGCGTTGTCGTGACCGGTTGTCAGGAGAGGAGTTCTCAGTCAGATCGAAGTACCTCATCGGTGCAGACGGAGGGAACTCCAAGGTCGCAGCGAACGCCGGCCTGCCTTTTGAAGGGCAGATGGGTGTACGGGGATCGATGAACATCTGGTTCCGTGCGGACCTGTCGGAGTTCGTCGCACACCGGCCGGCAGTTCTGTATCCCATCATGCAGCCCGGCGCAGAGGTGGGCGGTATCGGGATGGGGCTGATCCGGATGGTTCGGCCCTGGTACGAATGGCTGATTGTTTGGGGCTATGACATCAACGGGCCTGCACCGGTTGTGGACCAGGCAAAGGCAACTACAATCGCACGTCAACTGGTGGGCAAGCCGGATCTCGAGATCGAACTGCTGGGCGCGAACACCTGGACGGTGAACAACATGTACGCCACTCGCATGCAGGACGGACGGGTGTTTTGTATGGGCGATGCGACTCATCGGCATCCGCCGTCTGGCGGGCTGGGCTCCAACACATCCATTCAGGACGCGTTCAACCTCGCGTGGAAGCTTGCGGCGGTCATCAAGGGGCACGCGGGCGATGCGCTTCTGGATTCATATTCGGCTGAGCGTGCACCGATCGCGAAACAGGTCGTCACGCGCGCGAATCAGTCGATTGCCGAGTTCGCGCCGCTCTATAGGGCGCTAGGCATTGATGAGTCGACCGATGCAGAAGTCATGCAAGCGAACATGCATGCCCGAAGCCGGGCAACTGAAGCGGCGGAACACCAGCGGGAGGCAATTCGGGAAGCGTTGACGTTCAAGCGATACGAACTGGACGCCCATGGGGTGGAGATGAATCAACGCTATCGCTCGCAGGCAGTGTTGACCGATAGGCAGGCTGAACCGGCGTTCGAGCGCGATCCTGAACTGTATTATCAGGCGACGACATGGCCCGGTGCGCGGCTGCCTCACGCCTGGGTCTTTGACTCCCGCGGACGGCAGCACTCGACGCTTGACCTTGCTGGACATGGACGGTTCGCGCTGTTCACGGGTCTGGGAGGTGAAGCATGGGTTAAGGCTGCCTCAGAGGTCGGTGAGGAGCTGGGGTTGAAGATTGACGTACATGTGATTGGTCCGCGACAGCGATATGCGGATCACACGGGCGACTGGGCGCGCGTGCGCGAAATCAGCGACCATGGTTGCGTGTTGGCTCGCCCCGACCATCATGTGGCATGGCGTAGCTTCACGTTGCCGGATGATCCCGCGGCCGAACTCCGTCGGGTCGTGCGTCAGGTGCTTTCCAGGTAAGTGCTGGCGCCAGCGTCTCGCTATTGGGCGTGTATTGACACTTCAACGGCGAGACGCGTACGTTCGAGGTTCAACGAGCGTACTACACAGCGGGTTTACGTTCGATACCGGCTGCTCAGCGCGCCTGAATTCCGGCGGACGATGCGCCGGGAAATTTTTTGCATCAGGCAATGTTCGTGGCGCCATTTGCAATTACGTCGCGACACGCTGAAAGAACTATCTGTTGCGTCCTACAATCCATCAGTTGGCGCGCTGCCGTCAAATGCCCGCTGCAGCAAAGCGCGAATCGCTCCACGTTCTAGCGGACGCGGATTCCAGTAAGCGTTGTTGCATGCGATGTCGGCGGCCTGGTCGAGTTGTTCCTCGAGCATGCCAATCTCCTTTAACGCGACGGGCGCGCCGTTTGCGCGCGCGAGTTCGTACAGACCTTGGGCCGCGCTGTCGTGCCCGAGCGCCTGCGCGATGCGCCTCATTGCATCGGGCGCAGCGTCGGCGTTATAGGCCAATGCGTGCGGAAGCACGATGGTATGGGTGGGCGCGTGCGGCAGATTAAAACTGCCGCCAAGCGTATGGCATAGCTTGTGATGCAGTGCCATCCCGACGCTTCCGAGCACTGCACCGCATAGCCATGAACCGTAGAGTGCGTCGGCGCGCGCGGACGCGTCGTTCGGCTGCGCGACGATTCGGGGTAAGCTGCGCGCGAGCGCCGCGATGCCTTCTTCAGCCATGAGACTGGTAAGGGGATTGGCATCGCGTGAATACAAACCCTCTGCCGCGTGTGCAATTGCGTTGATGCCGCTTGTCACCGAAAGGCCGACTGGCAGGGTCACGGTCAGGTCTGGATCGTAGATGACTGTCCTGGGTAATACGCGCAAATCAGTGCCTGTGCGTTTAAGACCTGATTCGGTCAACCCGAAGATGGGTGTCATTTCGCTGCCTGCGTAGGTGGTGGGCACGGCCAGAATCGGCAGGCTCGTCTCAAGGGCAAGACCCTTGGCGAGGCCGATTGCAGATCCGCCACCCACGGCGATAACGCAGTCGGCATCCAGCGACGCGGCAACGGTGCGTGCTTGCGCGACCAGTTCAACGGGCACGTGCATGGTCGCGCGATCGAAAACGCCCGCTGCGCGTGCGCCCAATTGATCGGCAACCGATGCGCCTAGTGCGCGTTGCTCCTCACTACACAGAATCAGAGCGCGTCGCGCGCCCAGCGTGTGTACCTCGCGTTCGATATGGATGCGTGAGCCGCAGCCAAATACGACGCGCATTGCGCGCCCGTTATAGACGAACTCAGGTGTTGACATAGTCGGGATTGGGTCGGTTCTTGCCTCGGTTGCGGGCCCGCGCTGGATATCAATGCCGGGTCATCGCGCGTGTTCCGAGGGATTGAGAACGAAGTCGTAGTCGAGCGTATAGAAGGGCGTATCCATGGCAGTACCGGCCGGCGCGAGACCCGGCGGGTGCTCGATCCAGTCGACGATCAAAGTCGAGCGCACGCCGAATACGGCATCCGAGTCCAGGTACTTGTCACCGTTACGGAACACATGGGTGATCAACGGCTCGTACCCTGGCGCTTTGATCCAGAAGTGCAGGTGGGCCGGACGCCACGGATGGCGTCCAAGCGCATTGAGCATTCTGCCAACCGGTCCATCGTGCGGAATGGGATAGGCCTCGGCGAGAATCGAGCGGAAATGGAAGCGTCCGTCAGGCAGCGTGTGCAAGCGACCACGCGCCTGATGCTCTACCGTTGCGTCCAGAGGGTCACCATACTGGACGTCGTAATACCCGTCTTCATCGGATTGCCAGACTTCGATCGTTGCCCCGGCTACAGGCTCTCCCGAAAGACCGCGGACTCGCCCGGCAACAAAACAGGGGAGGCCCGCTGCACCGTTGGAAATGTCGTCACCGTTCCTGTATTCGGGCGCGCCCTCAACGAAGAATGGACCCAGAACAGTGGCCTCTGTGCATTCGGCGGGCTTGCGGTTGTTCTGTGTCGTCACCAGCATCGACAGGCCGAGCGTATCCGACAGGAGGACGAACTCCTGACGTTTTTTATCCGTGATATGGCCGGTCTCGGTGAGGAAGTTGATCGCGTACAGCCACTCGCTCTCAGTCAGCCTCACGTCTCTTGCGAATGAATGCAAATGCTGGACAAGACTGGTCATGACGGTGCGCAGCCTGTCGTTGGTACAACCCGACATTGCTGCGAGCACCGCCTGGGTGATGGTGTCTTCGTTGATGTTGCGCATGGTGTCTCCCTGAACTCCTCCTCGCGGTAGTTCGCAAACTAACTCGCGCGACGTCTTTGACGGCTTCGTGAAGCGTGGCGCTTCGACGGATCCGCCTTCCTAGTTCGCACCCAGAGACGTGACACGTGAGGCGAGCCGCCCGAAGCGCGCGTCCAGACTGAACGCGCCGGCACCAAAGTAGGCGATCTGCAGGAGCCCACCGGCCATCATCACGTTCTTGAGGAAGTGAATCATCTGGTTTTGATCTGCGAAGTTGTGGTGAAAGAAAATCGCAGTGACCACGCAGAACACCGCCATCGCCAGCGACACGACGCGAGCCCTGTAGCCGGACAGCAGCAGCAGGCCGCCGCCTAGCTCGGTCAGCACGGCAACAATGAACGCGAGTGGCGGCACGGGCAGGCCCATGGCCGCAATATAGCCAACCGTCGCAGTGTACGCTCCGAGTTTGCCCAGCCCGCTCATCACAAACGGCGCCCCGATCAGAATGCGACCCAACAGCGGAAGAAATTTGAAACGTTCCATTACGATCTCCTGAAATGAGTTTGCGTAGGTGGAGTACGAAAAAGGGAATTAGCCGGCGTCCACCATCACCAGCTCGGAATCTTCAAGGGCGGAAATCTGCGCCGCAGCGAATTTCGTGATCGCCACGCCGTCTAGCGGCCCAACGGCCTCGCCATTCACTTCGATGCGTCCCGAGGCCACGACGAGATAGGCACGACGCGCTGGACCCATCTCGTGTCGAACGCTTTCGCCTGCCTTCAGCATCGCGCCAAGCACACGCGCATCGGCGCGAATAGGAAGCGCACCTTCGTCGCCGCCGAACCCACTGGCAAGGATTACGAAGCGCCCAGATCGGTCGCTTTTGGGAAACGGCTTGGTATCCCACGCGGGTTCGCCACCGGCTTCACGAGGCAGCAGCCAGATCTGATAAACCTTGAGCGGCACCTCGCCCCGATTGAACTCGGCGTGGCGTATGCCCGTGCCGGCGCTCATGACCTGGACATCGCCTGCGTGGATCGTTCCCTCGGATCCCAAGGTGTCTCGATGCCCGAGCAGGCCTTGGCGCACATAAGTGATGATTTCCATGTCACGGTGCCCGTGCATGGGGAAACCACTGCCAACCGCGAACTCGTCGTCGTTCCAGACAATCAGGGGACCCAGGGCGGCGTGCGCGGGATTGCCGTCGGCGCTGACCACGAAATGGTATTTCGCGTGCAGCCAGCCGAGTTCCGCCCTGTCCAATGATTCCCAACGCCTGTGTGTGAGCATGTCCGCTTCCGTTTCCCGCCGTCGCAAATGCGACGCTTGTCACCTGTGCGACCGACCGAATTCAGCGCTGATGCAGGCAATGAGAAGAATGCTATATTTGCAACGAACTGGCGCATAGATCCTGAACTGGAACGCATCATTGCTGCAGATAGAACGATTAGAAGGAGTTGAAGTCTGCCCATGAACGCAATTACTGACCTCAATGACCTTCGGCTCTTCGCAGAGGTCGTCGAGCATGGAAGCTTCACGGCGGCCGCACGCAGTCTCGGCCTTCAGACATCGAAGCTCAGCCGGCGCGTTCGCGCGCTGGAAGAAGAACTTGGGGTCCGCCTGCTCAATCGCACGAGCCGCAGCCTGTCTTTGACGGAAACGGGGCGTCAGTTCCACCAGCATTGCCTTGCACTGGTGGCGGAATCGAAGGCCGCCAAAGACGTCGTGGACCGGACGCGGTCGACGCCGCACGGCACCGTGCGAATCAGCTGCCCTGTGGGATTACTGAACTCCGGCGTTGCCGCGATCATTGCGCAATACGTCCAGGACAACCCTCAAGTCCAGGTCCTGCTGGATGCAACCAACCGCCGCGTGGATGTGGTCGAAGAAGGCCTGGACTTTGCCATCCGTGTCAGGCGTCCCCCGCTGGAAGACACCGATCTCGCGGTCCGGCAACTGGGCTTATCCGTTCAGATTCTCGTTGCCAGTCCAGAATTGGTAGCGCGCTATCCGGCGCCCAGTTCGATCGAATCCCTGAAGGAATGGCCGACCGTTTCCATGGCCAGCAGCAGCGAGAGATTTGTCTGGAACGTGGTCGACGCGGACGGTCAGATGACGTCCTGGGTGCATCGGGCTCGACTTGCGACGGATGATCTGGCCAGCCTTCGGGTTGCGGCGATACAAGGCGTCGGCGTGGCGATGCTGCCCCGCGAGCTCGTGGACGCCGATATTCAGGCCGGACGGCTGCAACACCTGCTGCCGGAGCTGGCTACGACGCCGGGTCTTGTGCACGCCGTCTTTCCCACGCGCCGGGGCATGGTTCCGGCCGTCCGTCACCTGCTCGATGCGCTCGTTGCAGGATTCGAAGACTTGAAGCGTAAGGGGTAAAAAGGGCCATTAATCTGCCGGCCCGGATCTTTCTGGAAAGTTGGCTTCCCTATATCCCGTCTCCCGACCTGGTCGCGCGATCCTCACTACGCGACGGCATCCTGAAAGCTCCCCTTTTCGGGGGATAGCTCCTCCCAGCGAACAATCCGATGATGGCATCACTCGGGATGCCACCGTGTGCGACACACACCGACGGACCTGTGTCAGCCCGATCCATTTCTCGACTTCAGGAGATGTAGATGCAGGACGCCGTGCAGGGCTCGACGCCATCCCCCTATGCCTATCCGCTGCTGATCAAGCAACTGCTGCATACGCCGTTCGTTCAGGCGCCGGACCAGGAAATCGTGTACCGCGGCCAGCTGCGGATGACCTATGCCACGCTGAGGGAACGCATCGCGCGGCTCGCCAATGGCCTCCACCAGCTCGGGGTGCGGCACGGCAGCACCGTGGCGGTGATGGACTGGGACAGCCACCGCTATCTGGAGTCGTACTTTGCGGTTCCGATGATGGGCGCCGTGCTTCAGACGGTCAACGTGAGGCTCTCGGAGGCGGAGATCGCCTACACGATCAACCACGCTGGCGCAGAGGTGCTGTTTGTCCACACCGATTTTCTGCCCGTGGTCGAAGCGATCAAGGATCAGCTTGAAACGGTCCGTACATTCGTGTGGATCGACGAGCCGGGCAGTGAAGCGTGCGCGCACACCATTGCGTTCGCTACGGAATACGAGGCGATGCTCGCAGCGTGCGCGACGAGCTACGATTTCCCCGACTTCGACGAGAACACCCGGGCCACGACGTTCTACACGACGGGAACCACGGGCCTGCCCAAGGGCGTGTACTTCTCGCACCGCCAGCTGGTCTTGCACACCATCACCTTGATGGCGGCGCTGTCGAGCCCGGTGTCGGGACAGCGTTTTCACCGCGGCGACGTCTATATGCCGCTGACGCCGATGTTCCATGTGCACGCATGGGGCATGCCCTACATCGCGACGGTACTGGGCGTGAAGCAGGTCTATCCGGGCCGCTATGTGCCCGAGCGTCTCGTGCAACTGATCCGCGACGAAGGTGTCACGTTTTCGCACTGCGTCGGCACGATCCTGCACATGCTGCTCTCGTGCGATGACGCGAAGCACGCGGACTTCAGCAAATGGAAGATCGTCATCGGCGGCGGCGCGTTGCCGCACGGCCTCGCGCGCGCCGCGCTCGATCGCGGCATCGACATCTTTGCCGGCTATGGCATGTCGGAGACCTGTCCCGTATTGAGCCTCGCGCAACTTCCGCCTCGCACCGGGCCGCTCGATCTCGAAGAAGAGGTGCGCCTGCGCTGCAAGACCGGCTTCCCCGTTCCGCTCGTCGATGCGCGCATCGTCAACGAGCAGATGGAAGACGTCGCGCACGACGGCCGGGCCTACGGCGAGATCGTCGTGCGTGCGCCGTGGCTGACTCAGGGCTACCTGAACAATCCGGACGCGTCCGCGCAGCTCTGGACAGGTGGTTACCTGCATACGCAGGACATCGCGAACATCGACGCGACCGGCAACATTCAGATCACCGACCGCATCAAGGACGTCATCAAATCGGGCGGCGAGTGGATCTCTTCGCTCGAAATCGAAAGCCTGATTTCGCTGCACCCGGATGTCGCGGAAGTCGCGGTGATCGGGATCAAGGATGAGAAATGGGGCGAACGGCCGGTTGCGCTAGTGGTGCTGAAGGCGGGCGCCGTGGTCACCGAAGACGACGTCAAAGCGCACGTAATGGGATTCAGCAAGACAGGGCGGATCTCGAAGTACGCAGTGCCGCAGATCGTCAAGTTCGTCGACGCGCTGGAGAAGACGAGTGTCGGCAAGATGAACAAGAAGTGGTTGCGCGAGCAATTCGCCTGACCCGTCGCAAGGAGCAAACACGATGAGCATCAAGGGTTACAGCGTCGCCACGATTGACGACTTCGTGGGCCGCGAACTGGGCGTGTCGGACTGGGTCGTCGTCGATCAGGCGCGCATCGACGCCTTCGCGGTATGCACTGGCGACCGGCAGTGGATTCACGTGGATGCCGGGCGCGCGAAACGCGAAAGCCCGTTCGGCAGCACGATCGCGCATGGCTATCTGACACTTTCGCTACTGGCGGCGCTCGCGATCGAGATCGGACTCATTCCTGAGGACGCATCGGCTGGGCTGAACTACGGGCTGGACAAGGTGCGCTTCATGACACCGGTGAAAGCGGGAGGGCGGGTGAGAAATCGCGTGACGCTGATTTCGGTGGAAAAGAAGGGCGGCGGCCGGATCGTCGTCAAGACGATGAACGAACTGCAGATCGAGGGCGAGGAGAAGCCGGCGCTCATCGCCGAGACGTTGGCGATGCTGATTTTGTAAGCGTAAGCAGCGGTGTTGGCGAAACGGATAGAGACGTTTGAGGAGCAGCAAGATGGCGGCAAATGACGAAAGCACGGCACGAAGCGAGCAGCTGAACGACCTCGCGGCGTCTGCCGCGGAAGGCATGCTCGGACCGAATCCGTTCGTGGGACTGCGGCCGCGCGACATTCTGGCAACCGCGCAGCAGATTGGCGCCCAGGCGCTGCGGCAACCCGCATTGCTCATGGAGCAGGAGGCGGCGCTCGCGCGCGATCTGATGGCTGTGCTGGGCGGCAGTGCGGACAGTACGCCACCTCAGGGCGACAAGCGCTTCACCGACCCGGCGTGGCAGACGAATTCGCTCTACCGCATGACGCTGCAAGCTTACGTGGCGTGGCGCAGCGCGCTGACAGGCTTTGTCGATCGCTCCGCGCTCGACCCGAAGAGCAAGGAACGCGCGCAGTTCGTACTGTCGCTTTTCACCGATGCGCTGTCGCCGACGAACACGCTGCTCGGCAATCCGGCTGCACTCAAGAAAATCATCGATTCGGGCGGCGCCAGCCTGCTTGGCGGCATCAGGAACCTCGTGACGGACATGCTGCAGAACCAGGGGATGCCCGCGCAAGTCGACAGGACGGCGTTCAAGGTGGGCGAAAATCTCGGCACGTCGCCGGGCGCGGTGGTCTTCCGCAATGACGTGCTCGAGCTGATCCAGTACGCGCCCGCGACGGAGCATGTGTACGCCCGCCCGCAGCTGATCGTGCCACCCCAGATCAACAAGTTCTACGTGTTCGACCTGTCCGAAGGCAAGAGCATCGTCGACTACCTGGTGAAGAGCGAGTTCCAGGTGTTCGTGGTGAGCTGGCGCAATCCCACCGCTGCGCAGAGTCACTGGGACCTCGATACCTATGTTGCCGCGCTCCTCGAAGCGATCGTGGCGGTGCGCGACATTACCGGTAGCGACGACGTCAACCTGCACGGCGCCTGCTCGGGTGCGATGACGATTTCGGCGCTCCTCGGCCACCTCGCAAGCCTTGGTGACAGGAGCGTCAATGCGGCCACGCTGATGGTCGCCGTACTGGACAACACGGCTGACTCGCAGCTCGGTCTCTTTGCAACGCCGGAAGCGATCGCGGCCGCGAAGCAGAACAGCACATCGAAGGGCGTGCTCGCCGGCGAAGAAATGGGCCGCGTGTTCGCGTGGATGAGACCCAACGATCTCGTCTGGAACTACTGGGTCAATAACTATCTGCTCGGTAAAGCGCCGCCCGCTTTCGACATCCTCTATTGGAATAACGACGCGACCCGGCTGCCGGCGCAGATGCATGGGCAACTGCTCGATATCTTCACCGGCAACCTGTTCAGCAAGCCTCGCGCGCTGACGGTCCTGGGTACGCCGATCGACCTGTCCAAAGTGACGTGCGACAAATACGTGGTAGCCGGCATGACCGATCACATCACGCCGTGGAAGGGCGTGTACAACACGGCGCGCACGTTTGGCGGCGATACACGCTTTGTGCTGAGTTCGAGCGGTCATATCCAGAGCCTGATCAACCCGCCGGGCAATCCGAAGGCGAAGTTCTTCCTCAATGCCGATTTGCCCGCCAATGCCGAAGCGTGGCTCGCCAGTGCCCAGGCTGAAAAGGACTCATGGTGGGCCGACTGGCGCACGTGGCTCGCCGACCATTCCGGCGAGCGGCGGCCCGCACCGGCGGCCGTCGGCAACGAGCGGCACCCCGCCGGCGTGAAGGCGCCGGGAACGTATGTCATGGAAGCATGACACGCATTCGTTGACCGCACGGTGGCCAACATTTTCTCAACGTAGTTTTATTGGAGTATCGATGATGGATTCAACCAATTTCAATAGCATTTTCGCCGAGTATAAAAAGGTCGTTGGACAGTTCAAGCTGCCCGGCGTCGACGTGGGCGCACTCCTCGAGTCGCGCCGCAAGGACATCGAGGCGATCGTCGAGGCCAACACGACCGCGTTGGCAGGCGTGCAGTCGCTCGCTCAGAAGCAGTCGGAGATCCTCCGCACGACGCTGACCGAACTGCAGTCGCTCGTCAGCCGCGTGACCCAGTCGGGAGCCCAGCCCGCCGCCAACACGGGCGAAGTGGTGCAGCAGGCACTGCACAAGGCGCTGGTGGACATGCAGGAACTCGCGGACACGGCATACCGTGCGCAGTCGGACAGTGTCGCCGTGGTCACCAGGCGCGTCGCCGAGCACGTCGAGGAATTGAAAACGCTCCTTCAGCCGAAGAAGTAATGCGACACAGCCTATGCGGCATGCAGGCGCCTCGAATGAAGTGTCCTTCCAGAAGATGATCCGGAAACAAGAAATGCACATGAGCCCCGAGTCTGCTTGCAGCATGCAAATCCAGATGATCGATCTGGACGGTCAGACACTGCGTGTCGCAACGTGGCGCGGCAGCGATGCTTCGCCGCCGCTGCTCATTTTCAACGGCATCGGCGCCAACCTCGAACTGGTGGAGCCGTTCGTCACGGCACTCGAAGACGTGAGCGTCATCATCTTCGACATTCCGGGCGTCGGCGGCTCGCCTGCTCCGGTCGTGCCGTATCGCTTTTCGACGTTGTCCGTGCTGACCGACAAACTGCTGACGCGGCTCGGCCATGATGGGGCCGTCGATGTGCTCGGCGTATCGTGGGGCGGCGCGCTGGCGCAGCAGTTCGCGCGTCTGTATCCGGGGCGCTGCCGCAGGCTGATTCTCGCGGCAACCTCTCCCGGCGTCATCATGGTGCCGGGCAAACTGTCGGTATTGTCAAAGCTGATCGGGCCGCGCCGCTATACCGATCCCGCCTACCTGCAACAGGTGGGCGCGGACATCTACGGGGGCGCTTACCGGCGCAATCCGTCGCTGCTGAAGGCGCACAGCCAGCACATTCAGCCGCCGCGCGGCCGCGGCTATGTCTATCAACTGCTGGCCGCTACGGGCTGGAGCAGCCTGCCGTGGCTCGGCGCGTTGCGCCAGACGACGCTGGTCATGCACGGCAACGACGACCCGATTGTGCCGCTCACCAACGCGAAGATTCTCGCAGCCCGTATCCGCGATGCGACGCTCTATGTGATCGATGACGGTCACCTGTTTCTCATCTCGCGCGCCAGTGAAGTCGCGCCTGTGGTACGCAGGTTTCTCCGGCAGGAGGCGAGTTGAGTTTCTTTGCGCGCGATAGCGATGGCGCGCGGCCGGCCACTGCGAATGCACGCGAAGGCCGCAAGGCAAGTGGCTTGAAGCGCATGCGGCGAACGGCGACGTGCCTGCTCGCCTTCATGATTGCGTTGCTGCTCGTGTGTGTCGCCTGGCAGGCTGACCATTCATGGCTTGCGTGGCCGCGCGCGTTCGCGGAGGCCGGCACGGTTGGCGCGATCGCGGACTGGTACGCAGTCGTCGCGCTGTTCCGTCATCCTTTGAGTCTGCGGATCCCGCATACGGCGATCATTCCGCAAAACCAGCCGCGCATTGCCGAGAGTCTCGGCAACTTTGTCGAGGAAAATTTTCTGACACCGGAACTCATCGTCGGCAGGCTGAGCGGCCACGATGCCGCACAGGTGCTTGCCCGGTGGCTGGCGCAGCCGGCGAACAGTCGCGAGGTCGCCGATATCGTTGCGCACGCCGTTGCGGGATTACTTGACGGCATTGACGAAGCAGACCTCCAGTGGCTTTTCGACCGTCTGGTGATACCGCAGTTGCGTACGCTCGACGTATCCCGCGTGGCCGGCGACGTCCTCAAAGTACTGACTGAAGGCGAGCGGCATCAGCCGTGGCTGGTTCACGGACTCGACGCGCTGGAGAAGTGGCTGACGGCGAACGTCGACATGATCAAGGCCAAATTCAGCGAGGCCTCGAGGTACACGCCCGCGCCGCTTGACGCCTATATCGTCAGGAAATTTGTCGAAGGCATCGTTGCGCTCCTCCATGAAGTGGCGGCGAGTCCGGATCACGAGCTTCGCCGCCAGTTCGATGAGGCCTTGCAGGCGCTGACCGTGCAATTGCAGACATCGGCCGTGCACCGCCGTTTCGGCAAGTCGCTGATGCGCGACTGCATCCGTTATTTCAGGCATGCAGACTACTATCGCGTGCTGCTGGAGCGCTTGCGCATGCGTGTCATCGCCGACCTCAATCACGAGCAATCGGCCGTGCGCGACGCATTGACGAGTATGCTGGCTTCGCTCGGCAAGCGGATTAGCCGTGAGCCTGCGCTTCGACACAAGCTGAACGCATGGTGGCTCGCGCTCGCGCGCGAACTCGTCGTGCGATATGGGCGCCAGTTCTCCGCGCTGATCACCGAGGTCGTAAAAGACTGGAATGCAGATGAAGTGAGCCGGAAGATCGAAGCGGAAATCGGCCGTGACCTGCAGTATGTCCGGATCAACGGTACATTCGTGGGCGGCATGGTCGGCGTACTGATTCACGCCGCCACACTCGTCGTCATGCGGTGAGACGCAGTGAGAGGCGCGCTAGCCGGTCACAACCAGACCCAGTGCCTGCGCGCGCGCAACCGCGTGTGCGCGCTTGTCGACATCCAGTTTCACGAAGATGTTCTTGACATGAGTCTTGACGGTTTCGGGCGTAATCCCCAGTGTGCGCGCGATCTCCTTGTTCGACTGCCCTTGGGCAATCAGCTCGACGATGCTGCGCTCCCGCGCGCTCAACGGCTCGCGCTCCGTGTCGCGCCTGGGCCCGGCGTCGGGTTCGTACAGCGCTCGCCAGCCGTCTAGCAGGCGATCGATGTAAGCGATGCTCTCCTTCGTCTGCGGGGTGGAACGCGTGTTGTCGCGAACCGCATGCAGGAGCGGCCCGATTTCCGGACCCTGGTCGAGAATCGAGCGGTAGATGCCGCTATTGGCGCTCAGGACTTCGCGAAAAATTTCGACCGCGCGGGTCTGTTCGTTCGCACGCATCCAGACGAGCGCGAGCGTGGTGCGCAAGCGCAGCGCGAGATAGTCGCCGTGCCGGTCTTCGACGCTTCGCAAAGCGGAGGTCAACGACCCGAGGGCTTCCTCTGTCCGGTTCTGGGCCATCGCCACCCAGGCCACCGCGATCGCGCGGTAGGTTTCGATCTCCGGCGAGACTGCATGCTCCGCGGCGGAACGGGAGCCCACCAGCTGATCCAGTTGCACGACACATGCCGACGCTTCCGTTATCCTGCCTTCCGCAAGATAGAGCCGCGCGCGCTCGACGAGGACGCCCGCAATCAGCCGGTCCCAGCGGCGTGCATGACCCAGAGTCTGCGCCTGATGGAGCAGCGCGTAGGCCTGCTCGGCGTCGGAACGCGCGATAGCGATCCGGACAAGCACGCGATAGGCGATCAAGGTGCTATCGAGCAGGACCGCCAGGTCGATCACCGGCATGAGATCGACCAGTAACGCTTCCGCCTCGTCGAGCCGCCCCTGCTCGTACCAGATCTGCGCGATCATGGGCGCGCACAGCGCGGCCGAGATGGATTTCGGACCGGCATGGCGCTCGGCGAGCTGCATCGACTCGGTGAAATAGCGCTCGGCGAGCGCGAAATGCATCTGCTGCATTTCCGCGTGGCCGAGCAGGCATAGCCGGTAGACCGAGGCGAACACATTGCGCTGGTCTTCCTCGATCGAATAGGGGATCCACGGTGTCGCGTACAGCGCTTGCAGGTTGCCGGCTTTCCAGTGCCCGAAGCGCACGACGTTGGAGGCAACGTTGGTGGTCCAACTGTCTGTCGACGGCCGTTCGAGACACGTTTGTGCGATCGCGAGCGCGCGCGGCGAGTCGTCCTGTAGCGCGGCCACCACCGAGCGGATCGCCTTGCACTCCCAGCGGATGTTTTCGGAGGCGTCGCTCGAGCCAGTACCGGCGTCGCGCTCGATCTCATCCAGCATCGCGAGTGCTTCGTCGAAACGCATCGCAAGCGCCATTCCCCACGCGATCGCGAGCGTGATCTTGATCTGCCCGCGCATCAGATGCGCCGGGAACTGCCGTTGCCAGCCGAGCAGCGTGAGCAGGTCGCCCTTCGTGACGAGCGCCATCGCGCAGTGACCCATCAAGGAGACGGCGTCTTCTGTATCGCCCGCGGCGATCGCGTGCTTGACCGCGTCTGTCCATTGCGCCTCTTTGGCGTACCACTGGCACGCACGACGATGCAGGTCCACCACTTTATCGCGATGCTGGGTTTCGAGCCGTCGGCGCAGGTACTCGCCCATGAGATGGTGATAGCGGAACCAGCGCCCTTCGATATCGAGCGGTTCGAGCAGCAACTGGCGTGCCGAGATCGCGTCCAGCATGCCTTGTGCCGCTGCCATGCCGGTTACCGCTTCGCATAGCGACGCCGTCAGGCGATCGAGTATCGACGTGCGCAACATGAACCCGACCATGTCGGCAGGCAAACGCTCGAGCATGTCTTCAAGGTAGGCGGCGAACGGCCGGGACGCACCGGACGGCGCGCGCACGTCCCAATCCGGTTTGCATTCGTCACGCGATAGCACCGAGGTGGAAATGCGCAGCGCCGCAGCCCAGCCTTCCGTGCTCGCGAACAGCGATTTCACGTTGGCGGCGCGCAGCCCGCCTGGGCATTCGTGTTCGACAAAGCTGCGTGTTTCGTCGAAGTTGAAACGAAGTGCCGACGCGTCGATTTCCAGCAGCTCGTTCCTGGCTCTCAGGTTGGCGAGCGGCAGCGGTGGATCGGTACGCGTACAGACCACGACATGCACGTTCGACGGTGCGTTCGCGATGAAGTACGACATGGCATCGTGAATGGCGGGCAGGCTGATCAGGTGATAGTCGTCGACGAAGAGATAGACCTCGTCGTCGACGTCGACGAGTTCGTTGATCAGCGTCGACACGACTGAGTGCGCGGGCACGAGCGACGCCTCGGTTGTCAGGCTGACCGCGGACACGCCGACGCTGGCGCAGGCGTTGCGCAATGCCTGCGCCAGATGATGGAAGAAGCGCGCGGGTTCGTCGTCCTCCGTGTCGAGCGACAGCCACGCGACAAATGCGCCGCTTGCATTCAGCCCCTCGAGCCACGTGAGCGCAAGCGATGTCTTGCCAAAACCGGCAGGCGCCTTGATGACCGTGAGCCGTTTGTATTCCGCCTTCCCGGCGAGAGAGAGGAGCCGTGGCCGATCGATTAATCCGGCTGGCAGGCGTGGTGGAAAGACCTTCGTTGCGAGGAAGAGAGGTGACCTGTTCGGGGCGGGCGCTTGTATCACGTGCATCAGCTGCTCCAGGCGTTCGGGTTGACCCTGACTGCCATTCTCTGTCGACCGGAGTTGGCGCTTTAGCGCTTACTCCGGTCCCATGCAACATGGTTGCCGTCCATGCAATCGCGCTCCCCTTTAAGGGGGATATTGCTCAGCGCCGCGCTCAGACACCATGGATTCCAGCGAGGAGATCGAAGTTCCACAGCTGGACAACGGTGCGGCACGCCGGCCGGTCATGGGTGAAGCCCCTCGGCGGGTGCGGCCTGAACCGGTGTTTTGCTCACGGAATGATACGCCCAACCACCTTGAGGGAGGAGACATGTCTACCGCATCGAATCGTATTGCGGTGCACAAAATCGGGCCGGCGGCGCGTATCCCGGACGAACAAAACGAAACATCGAGCGATCGGTTCACATGGCCGGCGTGGCGGAGTCTTTTATCGAAACGGAGTAGGCAATGAAAGTACTGGTTCCTGTCAAACGCGTCGTCGACGCGAATGTGAGAGTCCGCGTGAAAGCCGACGGCAGCGCCGTCGACATCGCGAATGTGAAGCTGTCGATGAACCCCTTCGACGAAATCAGCGTGGAAGAGGCCGTGCGTTTGAAGGAAGCCGGCGCGGCGTCGGAGGTGGTCGTCGTGTCCTGCGGGGTGCAGGCCTGCCAGGAAACGCTGCGCACGGCAATGGCGACAGGCGCTGACCGCGGCATCCTCGTCGAGACCGACGCCGAGTTGCAGCCGCTCGCCGTAGCGAAGCTGCTCAAGGCGCTGGTGGACAAGGAGCAGCCGCAACTCGTGATGCTCGGCAAGCAGGCCATCGATGACGACGCGAACCAGGTCGGCCAGATGCTCGCGGCGCTGCTCGGCTGGCCGCAGGCGACCTTCGCATCGAAGGTGAGCGTCGAAGCGGGCAAGGCCATGGTGACGCGCGAGATCGACGGCGGACTCGAGACGATCGAGGTCGATCTGCCGGCCGTCGTAACCACCGATCTCCGGCTCAACACACCGCGCTATGCGACGCTGCCCAACATCATGAAGGCGAAGAAGAAGCCGCTCGACGTGGTGACACCTGACGCCCTCGGCGTCGACATCGCACCGCGGCTGTCGACGCTGAAGCTCGCGGAGCCGCCGAAACGCGAGGCGGGCATTCGCGTCGCCGACGCCGCGGATCTCGTGGCCAAGCTGAAGAACGTCGCACACGTCATCTGACCGGAAGAGGGAAACATGTCCATACTCGTTATTGCAGAACACGACAATCAGACGCTGAAGTCCGCGACGTTGAACACCGTCGCTGCCGCTGCGCGTCTTGGCGACGACATTCATGTTCTCGTCGCCGGATCGCAATGCGCGACAGTGGCCGAACAGGCCGCACGCATCGCCGGCGTGAACCGCGTGCGGGTCGCCGATGCGCCGCACCATGCGCATCCGTTGGCCGAGAACCTGGCCGCGCTGATCATGACGGTCGCGGCCGACTACAGCCACGTGCTGGCGCCCGCCACGACAACCGCGAAGAACGCGATGCCGCGCGTGGCCGCGCTGCTCGACGTCGCGCAGATCTCCGAGATCGTTGCCGTTGAGTCCGCCGATGTGTTCGTGCGCCCCATCTACGCGGGCAACGTGCTGGCGACGGTGCGAAGCGCGGACCGCATCAAGGTCATCACCGTACGCACCACGGCCTTTGCGGCGGCGCCCGCCGAAGGCGGCGCTGCAGCGATCGAATCGCTCGCGCCGGCCGTCGAGGTCCCGGGCTCACGTTTCGTGAGCCAGCAACTGACCCGCTCCGAGCGTCCCGAGCTGACAGCCGCGCAGCGGGTGATCTCGGGCGGCCGGGGCATGGGCTCCGGCGAAAACTTCGCCTTGCTGGAGGACATCGCCAACAAACTGGGCGCAGCGGTCGGCGCGTCGCGCGCTGCCGTGGATGCCGGCTTCGTGCCGAACGACTATCAGGTGGGCCAGACCGGCAAGGTCATCGCGCCGCAACTCTATATCGCGGTCGGCATCTCCGGCGCGATCCAGCATCTGGCCGGCATGAAGGACTCGAAGGTGATCGTCGCGATCAACAAGGACGAGGAGGCACCGATCTTTCAGGTCGCCGATTATTGGATCGTCGGCGATCTCTTCAAGGTACTACCAGAGTTGTCCGCTGAACTGGACAAACTGCAACAAAACTGATGCCGGAGACCATGATGAGCACCTATATTGCACCGCTGCGCGACATGCGCTTCGTGATGACGGAACTGGCCGGGCTCGGCGAGTTGTCTTCGCTGCCGGGCTTCGAGGAGGTGACGCCCGAACTCGCCGAGGCCGTGCTCGACGAGGCGGCGAAGCTTGCGACCGAAGTGCTGGCACCGCTCAACAAGCCCGGCGACGAGCAGGGCGCGCGCCTGACGAAGGACGGCGTCGTTGCCGCGGACGGTTTCGCGACAGCCTACCGGCAGTTCGTCGAAAGCGGCTGGAGCGGCCTCTCCGGCGACCCGGATTTCGGCGGCCAGGGGCTGCCCGAGTTGCTGCATGCGGCGACCGTCGAGATGTGGAATTCGTCCAACATGGCGTTCGCGCTATGTCCTCTGTTGACGGCGGGCGCCACGGAAGCGCTGAGGCAGCACGGCTCGGAAGAACTCAAGGGACGCTATTTACCCAATCTCGTCAGCGGTGAGTGGACGGGCACCATGAACCTGACCGAGCCGCAAGCGGGCTCGGATCTCGCCGCCGTGCGCACCAAGGCGGTGCCCGAAGGCGACCACTATCGCCTCTACGGCCAGAAGATTTTTATCACGTGGGGCGATCACGATATGACTGGCAACGTCATTCATCTCGTCCTCGCACGCACGCCGGACGCGCCCGAGGGCGTGCGCGGCATATCGCTCTTTGTCGTGCCCAAGTTCCTGCTGAACGCCGATGGCTCTCCCGGGCAACGCAACGACGTGCACTGCGTATCCCTCGAGCACAAGCTCGGCATTCACGCGAGCCCGACCTGCGTGATGAGCTTCGGCGATCAGGGTGGCGCGATCGGATATCTGGTGGGGCAGGAGAACAAAGGTCTCGCGCATATGTTCACGATGATGAACGAAGCGCGCCAGAAGGTGGGTATCCAGGGGCTCGCGATGGCGGAACGCGCTTATCAGCAGGCCCGCGAATACGCGAAGGAACGCGTCCAGGGGCGGCTCGCGGCCAGCAAATCGGGTAGCGCTGCGGGTGACACGGTAGCCATCATCCATCACCCGGATGTGCGGCGCATGCTGATGACGATGAAGTCCCAGATCGAAGCGATGCGTGCTTTCGCGTACGTGATGGCAGCAGACATGGACCGCGCGCACCGTGACCCCGACGCCAGTGAGCGCGCACGTCGCCAGACGCGTGTCGACCTTCTGATCCCCGTGTTGAAGGCATGGTGCACGGAATTGGGCGTCGAGATTGCGTCGATGGGTGTGCAGGTGCACGGCGGGATGGGCTACATCGAAGAGACGGGCGCATGCCAGTTCCTGCGCGACGCACGAATCGCGCCGATCTACGAGGGCACGACGGGCATCCAGGCTGCCGACCTCGCAGGCCGCAAGCTCGCATCAGATCGGGGCGCGGGGATGGCTGAACTTGTTGCGGAGATGCGTCAGGTCGCGCTGGACCTGGAGCGAAGCACGGATACGCAACTGGCGTCCGTTGGCGCGGCGCTGGTGACCGGTGTAGAGGCGCTCGACGATGCCACCGTCTGGATGCTGCACGCATTGGCGAGCGAGCCCGACGCAGCGCTTGCCAGTTCCGTCGACTATCTGATGCTCACCGGTTACGTGTGCGGCGGGTGGCAGATGGGGCGCGCAGCGCTTGCTGCGTCAAGAAAAAGCGCGGCGAATGAAGACCCGGACTTCCATCGCACCAAGCTCGCCACCGCGCGCTTCTACGCCGACAAGGTCTTGCCCAAAGCGAATGCGCTTCTGGAGACGATCCGCAGCGGCGCATCGAGCGGGTCGAGCCTCCCAATCGAGCAGTTCTGAGCGGCAATGCAAGAAAAAAGCATCGACGCGAAACTATTGATATGTAATGCGAAATAAATCAGGGATGAGATGATGAGGAGACTAGCATGCCTTGCGCTAATACCGGGCGCGATATGCTCCAGTGCGATGGGGCAGAGCGCAGGCAGTTTGATAACCAGTGTGGGCGGGGCCTGGCTCGACTTTGGCCCGTCATCCGCAACATCGTTGCAGAGCAGTTCGGCTCTGGGCACGTTCACGTCTTCGGGAACGGGTGGTCAGATACACAACACGTTCACCGCAGAGCTTTCGATGACCTATTTTGTTACGGACAACATTGCGCTGGACCTGGTGACGGGCATACCGCCCAAGCTCAAGCTTTATGCGCAGGGCACCGTGGCACCATTCGGTCCCGGTGGGCCATCGCTCGGTCTGGGGAATCTGCAGCCGCTCGCCACCACCCGATCGTGGCCACCCGTTCTTTTCCTGAAATATTTCTTCGGCAACGCGCAGACGAAGCTGCGTCCCTTCGTCGGTATCGGCGCGAACTATACGTGGTACTCGCATACCGAGCTCAATCCGACATTCAGTGGCGCGTTACAGCAGGTTGCTGGGCCGGGCGGACAGGTCAAGGCTTCGCTCAGTCCGTCATGGAACCCCGCGTTCGCCGCGGGCGCCTCTTACAATTTCAGCAAGAACTGGTACGCGACTGCGCGGGTGACGTATCTGCCTCTGAAGACAAATGCGACGGTGAGTTCCGTGGCCGCCAACGGTCAGACGATGTTGTCCAACACAACGCACATCAAGGCGGATCCGTGGATCAGCTTTGTCGGAATAGGATACCGGTTTTAGCCCCCGTAGCGGCGGCCGTGCCCACTTTATGTCATTTCGGTTTCTTCAGAACATCGAGCCCTTCCGGTAGCTGCGCATCCGGGAAATGCGTGGAAAGCGTGGTTTCGCGCCACCGCTCCAGTTCCTCGGCGCGCTCAGCGTCTGCGAGACTACAGACGTGCAGCGCATCGCCACCGAGCAACAGGCGCAACGGAAGCTCGTCGCGACGTGACAGTTGGACGATCAATGTCGCGATCTTCGCGGGGTCGCTGATTTCGTGACCGCCATAAGCTTCCAGAAGCCTGAGCATCTTGCCGACCGACTGTTCGTAGTCGGGCAACATGTCGTCAATGCCGCGACGTGCTTCGCTGGCCCAGTCGGTGCGCATTCCTCCCGGTTCCAGCGTACACACGCGGATGCCTAGGTGAGCAACCTCCTTCGCCACGACATCGCTGAAACCGCCGACGGCCCACTTCGCTGCCTGGTAGGCGGACAACCCTGGTGTCGACGTGCGGCCGCCCGCCGATGACACCTGGAAAATATGACCAGCGCGCTGTTCACGCATCACTGGCAGCACCGCACGGGTTAGGTTGACCACACCGAACAGGTTAGTTTCCACCTGATCGCGGAAATCTTGCGTTGTCATTTGCTCGAACGGAGCGGTGTGGCCGTAACCAGCGTTATTAACCAGCACGTCGAGGCGACCAAAGGCATTGAGCGCGTGGTCGACCGCGCGCTGCGCGGCAATCTCATCGGTGACATCGAGTGCGACGGCACGAATCCGGTCTTCATAGCGCTCGACTAGATCTACCAGGCGTTCGGGATCGCGGGCGCCAGCAACAAGACGATCGCCCGCGGCAAGGACCGCCTCGCTGATCAGGCGCCCAAGGCCACGCGCAGCGCCGGTTACCAGCCAGATTTTTGAGGTATCAGACATAGTGAATCCCTTTAGTTGCAGCCACCCTGCGCGGCCTTGGAGACGTTCTCCCAGCTTTCCCAAACCTTCAGGCGTTCCGCGTAGACCTGTTTGACCAACGGAAGCATTGCGCTGCCGAGGATGAGACGAAGCGGAGGCTCGGGCGCATCGACCACCTTCAGAATCGCTTCTCCAGTTGCGGAAGGATCGCCAAAGGCGTCGGCTGACAACATCGATGCCAGGTGCTGACGTACAGACTCGTAAGCCGGCATCGGCGGTGCCTGCCTGATGGACGATTCATTCATGAAATCCGTAGCGAACGGCCCCGGCTCGATGATCGTTACCTTGATCCCAAGTCCGGCAACCTCGCTGGCAAGTGCTTCGGCTAAGCCCTCCACGGCAAATTTTGTCGCTTCGTAGATACCGCCCGTCGGGAAGGCAACGATTCCGCCCACACTCGACACCGGCAGGATATGTCCCGATCCCTGCGCTCGAAGCAGAGGCAGGGCGGCCTGAATCACAGACAGCGTGCCGAACACGTTGGTCTCGAAGTTGGCACGGGCGTCCTGAATGCCGATCTCCTCGATGGCCCCCAAATAGCCATAGCCGGCAACACTCAAGATCACATCGAGGCGGCCGAAGTGCTGGTGCGCGCGATTGACGGTACGGACAACCTCGTCGTGGTCGGTGACGTCGAGCGGGAGCGGCAACAGGGCCTCGTCGTATTGCTTTTGCAAGGCTTCGAGTGATTGCAGGTCACGTGCAGTAGCAGCGACCTTGTCTCCGCGTGCCAGCGCTGCTTCTGTCCACCGGCGGCCAAAGCCACGCGACGCACCAGTGATGAACCACACTTTGGGATTGGCCATGTGTATCTTCCGAGTTAATAGATGGTCACTACGAGTTGACATTTTTGGTAAAACTGTCAATTTCAGTCTAGTTCATTTGACAGTTTTCGTCAAAGTGTCTTGCCGTCGATGTGTCATAATCGCCATCATGAGCGAAGGAACTTCAACGCGCCGTGACCAGGTGGTCCAGGCGGCGATAGGCGTATTTCTACGATATGGCTACGCGCGCACGACAATGGCAGACATCGCGCAAGCGGCGGGTCTATCTCGTCCGACGCTGTATCTGGCGTTTCCCGACAAGGACGCGATTTTTCATGCAGTCGTGGACGCGATGGTGGCTGACAAGCTGAGCGAGATTCGCCAGCGGCTGCCTCGCTATCGCGGGTTCGAAAAAAAGCTGCGCTATGCCTGTGAGGCGTGGGGAGCAGAGGGATTCGAGTTGGTACAGGCACACCCGGACGCAAAAGACATGTTTGATCTGGGTTTCGCGTCCGTCTGTAATGGATTTTCCGCGTTCGGAGACTTGTTGACGGAAATCATCAGTGCACCACTCGCCGAATCGGGCCTCGGTATAGCAGCCGTCGACCTGGCCCAGACGATCGTGTTTGCTATCAAGGGGTTTAAGGAAATCGCTCGCGATGGTGCAGACATGCGGCGAATGATTGGCGTGCAGGTCGCGATCGTCTCTGCCGCGCTTGGTCGGAAAGGCTGAGCGTGAGCGTGATTACCCCAAACCCGCCGCTTCCCTGTATTCGCCTGCCAGCTGCTCGAGCCAGTCGCGAAACACGATCAGCGCTGCGTTGTCGGACTTGTTTTCCGGAAAAATAAGGTAGTACGAGCGGTCGTTCAGCTGTTCATGCCCGGCCGCCTGGATCAAGACGCCACGAAGCAACTCGTCTTCTATGAGCAGACGGGGGATGAGCGCAATCCCCATGCCATGCACGGCTGCTTCGGCGAGCATGGAGAACAGTTCAAATCTTGGGCCTGACATGTCCTTGTTGATCTGCATGCCGCGCGAGGCAAACCATTCGCGCCACGCATAGGGGCGCGTGCTTTGTTGAAGCAGGGTGTACCGTCGCCAGTCTACAGCCGTCAGCTTCGTTCGCGGTGCAATGAGATTTGGACTGCAAACTGCGATCAGCGTTTCTCGCATCAAAAACTGCCCTTCCGTTCCCGGCCATGTTGCGGTACCCGCGTGGATAGCCGCGTCAAACTCAGTTTCGTCGAATAGAAAGGGACGTGAACGTGACGTGAGATTGACCGTGATGTCAGGATGCTCGTTGACGAAAAGCGGCAGTCTGGGCAACAGCCACTTCGTGGCAAACGTGGGCACGACCGCGAGTTCGAGTGTTCCGCCCTGGCCACCTTTGGCCATCAGTTCCAGTGTGTCCCGTTCTACTTCATCGAGGCGGGCCGCCACTCTGCGGCTATAAACCAATCCGGCCTCCGTCAGCGCCACCCCGCGTCGGTCCCGGCGAAACAGCTTGACCCCGAGGAAATCTTCCAATGAAGCGATCTGCCGGCATATCGCACTCTGTGTGACGGCCAGCTCATCCGCGGCTTTGGTGAAGCTTTGATGGCGTGCCGCGGTCTCGAATGCGGACAACGCAGCTGTTGAAGGAATCTTTCGACGCATGGTAGTGGCTCTCACAGGTGGTCGATTGAATCGTGCAATTTTCGCACAGGTCGATGCGAACAAATCGTTTGTGAGGTGTGAAAAAAGCCTTTAGATTGACAGCACGACTTCACACTATCGAGTATGAAATGAGCGCTGAGCAAAAGTCCGCGTCGTTCCATGGGGATAATCCCTTGTTGCTGAACCAATACACCCGAGTCGATTCGCTCACCATGCGTCACGCCCTCATTCTCGGGCGTGCCATGACAGGCATTGCAGCTTTTTGATCCGCCATGACCAAACCATTGCAACAAGGGGCTCTTGCCGGCCTGCGCGTACTTGACCTCTCAAGAGTACTGGCGGGTCCATGGGCCGGCCAACTACTGGCCGATCTCGGGGCCGACGTCATTAAGGTCGAACGTCCTGGAACGGGCGACGATACGCGTGCATGGGGGCCACCCTGGTTGACGGACGCCGACGGCGAAGCGACAGGGGAATCGGCCTACTATCTGAGCGCCAATCGCAACAAGCGATCCGTTACGGTGGACCTCAGCCAGCGGGAAGGGCAGGAACTCGTCAAGCGGCTGGCGAGCAAGGCGGACGTCCTGATCGAAAATTTCAAGGTCGGCGGACTCAGCCAGTATGGTCTGGATTACAAAAGCCTCAACGAAGTGAATCCCAGACTGGTCTATTGCTCGATCACCGGATTCGGACAGACCGGACCCTACGCCACGCGGGCAGGTTACGACTTCCTGATGCAAGGCATGGGCGGACTGATGAGCCTGACAGGGCGTGCCGATGGCGCGGAGGGTGAAGGGCCGTTGAAAGTGGGCGTTGCGCTGACTGACATCATGACGGGGCTGTATGCGGCCGTGGCGATTCAGGCGGCTGTTGCGCATCGCGAGCGGACCGGCAAGGGGCAGCATATCGACCTCGCTTTGCTGGATGTGCAGATTGCATGCCTCGCCAATCAGGCCGCTAACTATCTCGTTGGTGGTGTGGTACCAAAACGTATGGGAAACGCCCACCCGAGCATCGTGCCATATCAGGATTTCCCGACGGCCGACGGCTACATGATTATTGCGGTTGGTAACGACGGTCAGTTCGCCAGGTTCTGTGCAGCATTGGGCAGACCGGAATGGGGTAGCGACGAACGCTTCTCGCGCAATCCGCAAAGGGTGAAGCACAGGGACGAACTGATCGCCTTGATTCGCAGCATCACGGCAGGCCGTACCACTGACGAATGGATCGCCATCATGGAAGTGGCTGGCGTTCCCTGTGGACCGGTTAACACCCTCGACAAGGTGTTCGCAGACCCGCACGTGCAGTCGCGCCATATGCGCCTCGAGATGCCGGATCCTTTATCGGAGAAGGTGCCACTGGTTGCCAATCCGATCCGCTTGTCGGAGTCGCCAGTGCAATACCGGCAATTTCCGCCGACTCTCGGAGAGCACACGGAAGAGGTCCTTGATGCGTGGCTGGACATGTCCGCCACGGAAATCGAAGAACTCCGCCACAATGGGATTATCTGACGTAGCACTGCCGGATTGCAGGCGAAATTGGGATCGATGTGTCCGATCAGGTCCGCTTTCGCCAGCCTCCCTGTACGTGTAAACGGCATTGCAGCACGTAGCCGTGAAGTGGCACGCTCAAGCGTTACGTGCCGCCACGAGCAATTTCGACACGAGACGCTGTACGACTTCGCCTGATTCATCCATCGTCTCTGACGCAACTGTCGCGATCCCTTGCGATGGTTTGGACTTCGACCGCTGCACATCCTGCACGGTGCTGACGACCCGGAGGATACTGCCGGGCCGCACGGGTTTGACCCATGCGATATCGACGCTCATACCGATGATGCCGCCAGCGAGCGGCAATCCGCCCGACACCAGGAGGCGCATCGTAATCGCGGCAGTGTGCCAACCGCTTGCGGCAAGACCACGGAAAATCGATTCTCTTGCGGCAGTATCGTCAAGATGAAACGGTTGTGGATCGAATTCTGACGCGAAGCGCTTGATGTCCGCCTCCGTCACCGTAAAGGTCGGCGAGTCAAATTGCATGCCGGCCTTCAGGTCATCCAGATATAAGTGTTCTGTCATCGTCTGCACTCCGACTTGTCGATTGGCTGGCGCGTGGGATCGCGGGAGGTGCGCTTAACCGACGATCATTTTCGGGTAGCTTTTCGGCGGCCTGTCTTCCAGTATGTCTCGTCCCCGCGCGGTGTCTGCATAGAGTCGTCCGTGAACAATTCGGCCGTCGCGGACCTCGAACAGGAACAGGTGTTCGTTCTGCATCGAATAACCGTTGGTGGATTTTGCCCGTGCAATGACCGGCACGATAATGTAGTCGTCTGCTTCGAGGACCGCTCTGGCGTCGTAATTAAAGTACTCCCACTTCTTATACACGTGCTTCCAGAATGCAAGAAACTCGTCTTTTCCACGGTAGGTTCCACCGTAAGGGAGGGAGTCGGAAAACTCAAAAACGATGTCGTCAGCCAGTAACGAAACGAGATCCGTTTTGTCATTGAGCTCGAATCCCGTGAACGCCTTCCGGCATGCTTCAGCGATTTGCGGGTGCTTCATATCTCGCCTCCTGTTTCGATTCTGGAAAGTTTCCGCATATTTTGTGCATATGCACATAATGGCAACTGCACGAAGATGATGGGTACGTCAGTGACAAGATGACCTGTGCCACCGACAATCGTCTGCTTGACGCCCTTCTAGTCTTTGGCCGGCGTGCTCTCGCTCGGCGCCCAGGGACTAAAACCGCTATGCAGCACCTTGCGCAACGAATTTCGCAACGCCTCAGCACGCTTTTCCCCATAATGGCCTTCGAATTCCTGCTGAACAGCCTGCCAAAGCGGAAACGCCGTGCGGTATCGCGACACGCCTGCCTTTGTAATCACGACCTTCTTCACGCGACGATCCTCTCCGGGCACCATTTCAAGCAGTCCCTCACGCTCGAGCGGCTTCAGATTCGACGACAGCGTCGTACGGTCCATCGCCATGACGGCTGCAAGCTCGCCTATGGTGAGCGGTCCGTCTTTGGCGAGCTTGTACAGGATGGAAAATTGCGTGGCGCGCAGGTCCGCCGGGCTGAGCGCCTGGTCATATACCGCTGTCAGGTACCTGGATGCCTTGCGTGCGGCAAGACAATTGCAGCGGCCATCGATGTCTTCCACTAGCTCTTTGTGCATTGGCATTTCGCATTCGCTCACGTTTCGTCGATGTCGAGAATAATCGGGTAACCCGACGGCTTCTGGCAAGGAATAATCGCCTGGGGGGCTTACCCGGATATGGTCAGAGCGCGGCACCTTCAGCCTTGATTGATTGCAGCTGTGGCCACCCGAGGTGGTTTGCGATGAGTCGTGCCGTCTGGGCCGGTTGCTCCAGATGCGGCCAGTGACCGGAATTAGCCACGACGCGAAACCTCGCAGTTGGGAAGCGTTCGCGACATGATGTGGCAACCTGATCGACGGTAATCACGGGATCATCCTGGGCCCCGATAACCAGTATCGGGCCGCGATATGCGCACGGTTCGTTGCCGCGCGGATCGCCCAGCGTGAACGCGTCATAATACTGGCGCACCGCTGCCTTGCTCATCAATACGTCCGGCGTAACCAGGGAATCGAGCTGAGCATCATTCAGGTTCGCAGAGAATGAAGCGCGAATCCCTCGTTGCGCGCCTGGATCGGCACCGCTCTCTCGCAGAAGGTTGCGTACCTCACCCGGTAACGTGTTTCCTCGCAACGGCGTCGGCGTGATCAGCGTCAATGACGCGACATGTTCAGGGCGTTCGAAAGCGACGAGTTCTGCGATCTGGGCGCCCATGCTGTGTCCGATCAATGCGACCCGCGAAAGACGCAATTCGTCGAACAAATGCGAGATGTCAAATACCGCCTGCTCCAGCGTACAGCCGTCGTTTTCATCGCGTCGATTCCCCGCGCCTCGAAGATCGGGCGCGATCATTGGGATCGAGGAGGGCGCAAGCGCGTTGATCAGTTGACCCCAGACTGCGTGACTGTCGAGAAAGCCATGGACAAAAATCAGCGCGTCATATTTCGCTTGACCCGATACATTCGTCACATCAGATGCTGTTGCCATGGTTTGTTCCTCAACAGGGTGCTTGTCAAACTTTGCTGTCAGTCATAATATGCGCATATCAACGTATTGTAAAGACGAGGTTCGGCATGATCAGCAGGACCGACGTAGAGTTCGCTGGCGAGGGCGGTGTGACTTTGCGCGGCTGGTTGTTCATGCCGTCAGGGAAGGGTCGTCGCGCGGCAGTGTCGATGTGTCATGGCTTTGCTGCTGTCAAGGAACACGGCCTCGACAGATTCGCGACCGCTTTCGCGGAAGCGGGCTTCGTCGTGCTTGTTCACGACCATCGCAATTTCGGTTCGAGCGAAGGCGCGCCGCGCCAGGACATTGATCCGTGGGCACAGATTGCGGACTGGCGACGGGCGATAACTTATCTTGAAGGGCGACCCGAGGTTGACTCGGACCGGATCGGGATATGGGGCACCAGCTTCAGCGGCGGTCACGCACTGGTTCTTGCTGCCACCGATCGGCGCGTCAAATGCGTTGTTTCGCAGGTCCCCACCATCAGCGGATTTGAGCAAATTCGACGTCGGGTTTCACCTGACATGATGCCGGGATTTCTCGCCTCGATGACCGACGACTTGCGTGAACAACACCGTGGATTGCCTTCCCGGGTACTGGCGGTCGTGAGCGCGGACCCGGACGTGCCGGCCGCTTATCGTTCGCCTGAGGCGATTGCCTTCTACACCCGGGAGCTAGCGGGTGCCTTATGGAATAACACGGTCACGTTTCGCTCGACATTTGCCGCGAGCATGTACGAGCCTGGTGTATGGGTGAGTCGGATATCGCCAACGCCTCTGCTGATGATTATTGCGCGCGAGGATCGCGTGACGATGACCGATCTCGAACTTGAGGCTTATGAGCGCGCGCTCGAACCCAAACGGCTCGCGCTGGTACCGGGTCATCACTTCGACCCGTACGACGCGGCGTTCGCATTGGCGAGCGGCGCGGCCGCGAACTGGTTCGACGAACATCTCGCCGGAGGCGGCTAGCTCCCGTCGGGAACGGTATCAGACGGTGTTGCAATCACTTGAAGTAAATGGAGAACTCACATGCCGGTATTTCACGCCCACATCCCTAAAGGTCGTTTTTCCAGAGAGCAGAAAGTCGCGATGGGTAACGCGCTCAATCAGTCGCTGGTTGAAGCGCTGGATATCCCCAATGGAGACCGCGGTTCGTGATGCTCAGCGAGCACGGCGACGACGAGCTGTTTATCGATCCCACGTTCATGGACATGAAACGAACTCAGAATGCAATGATCGTCACGGTTCTGATCGGGGCGCATCGACCCTCGTCCGACAAAAAGGCACTGCTGGCGGCGATTACACGCCTGCTTGAAAAGGACGTAGGCGTCTCCCCTGACGATGTTTTCATCGCGCTCGTGCCGGTACCCAACGAGAATTTTTCGTTCGGTCGCGGCATTGCGCAGTTGGCGGACACGTCGCCGAAGTGGTAATTGGGCTCAAGCTCAAGGTATGCGCATCGAGCGGGGGGCGGTCAAAAACCGACTACGCCTCTGCGTGGCTGGCCATGGCCGGTAGCTGGCCCAGCATCTTTTCGAGGTGCGCAGGCCCTGCCGCAACGGCGCTTAGGAACAGGCCAATGGAGAAGTGGATCATATGGTCAATCTGAATGGGGCGATCGGATAGCGGTACCCGATCCGAGAGGATGAGCGTGGCAAGCCCGTGCTCCATGCTCCATGCTGCATGTGTCACCAGGTTAAGCGCATTCTTTGGCCAACCGCGTTCCAGTGCAGCCCGCTCGACGGACGATGCGAACAGCCCGAATGATCTGGAGCCTTCCTCGGTGAGTTCCGGATAAGAATCCCGTGCGACGATGCGGGGACCCACCATCAGGTCGAACAGTCCCTTGTGGTGCCGGGCGAATTCGACATACACGCGCAGCATCCTGTACGCGGCGGTCGCCGCCGTGTCGTCAGAGGTGAGGATTTCGCGGCGCAACGCGGCGAGGTCCCGCCAACCGTCGGCTGCAATAGCTGCCAGCAGCCCCTCCTTGCCGGCGAAATGCCGGGACGGGGCCGCTTCCGATACGCCAACCGCCCGAGCAAGGTATCTGAGGCTTAACTCATGGGCACCAATCTCTTCGAGCGCACGGCGGCCCTCCGCAATCAAGGCCTGACGCAGGTTTCCATGGTGGTAGGGTACGGCCGTAGAAGGTTTCGGACTCACGATTGGGCGGCAGATCGGTAATAGGTGGCAGGCAATTATAGGCGTGCGAATTCCGTGCGCGCAACGCGCATGCTGTCTGCAGCGCATGTCATTCACGAAAAAGGCTTTGTAAGCCTGAAGCGCGGCAATGAAATCGCGGGAATACCCTGATTTGCATTGAAGTTAACACTGTTATCATCAATCTCAAGCCGAGCCGGTTTGTAGATGGTGCATCGGTGGTCTCACAGAATTCGCGCCGGAACTGGCACGTATTTTGTTTGTAATCCTATTTAAAGTGGTCAATCGTTTTAACCAGTTCGCCTGACACTGTGTCAGGCCCAGATGCAGGAAAACACATGAGCACTGTCATGTTTGAAAAGGACGGCGCAGTCGGCGTCGTCACGATGTCGAAGCCGCCTCATAACCTGATCGAGGATACGTTCCTTAAAGACCTGCTCGATGCATATGGCAAGGCAGTCGAGCGTGGCTGCCGGTCAATCCTGTTGCGCAGCGCCATGCGCCATTTCTGCGCCGGTGCGGATGTCGCGGGCTTTGCCGGTGGCGGCCGGCGACGCGACCAGGCAGGGCTCGAAGCGTTGCTCGATGCGCTTGAAAACGTACCGCTTCCCTCCGTCGCAGCCGTGCACGGCGGCGCGCTCGGCGGCGGCTTCGAGCTGGCGTTGACCTGCGACATGATTGTTGCCGCCGATACGGCATTCTTCGGGATGGCTGAGTCGACGCTAGGACTGCTCCCGCTGCTGGGCGGCGTGCAGCGTGTCGTGCAGCGCGTCGGTCCGGCACGCGCCAAGGAATTGGCAATGTTCGGCCGGCGCCACGACCCGGCGGCGCTTGAACGCTGGGGCGTAATCAACCTCGTTACCGCCGAGTCGGAGTTGTCCACCGTGTCGATGTCGTGGGCACGGCAACTGGCGGCCGGCCCGACAGTCGCACTCAAAGGTATCAAGACGCTGGCCAATCTTTCCGCACGCCAAGGGATCGCGGGCGCGGATGCGCAGCAGACCGACATGAACAACATGATGTGGGCGAGCGCCGACCAGAAGCGCGGACTCGCAGCATTTGCGAAAACCGGCCCCGGTTCGGCCGTCTTCGAGGGGAACTGATCATGGGAGCGCCTCTTGACGGACTGAAAGTCATCGACTTCACGCGGGTGCTGGCCGGCCCTCTCTGCACGAAGACGCTGCGCGACCTGGGGGCTGAAGTCATCAAGATCGAGCCACCCGGCGGTGACTCGGGACGGGGTGGTGTTCCGCATATCGGCACGATGTCGGTCTACTACGCGCAGCAGAATGCGGGCAAACGCAATCTCAGTCTCGACCTGAACTGGCCCGAGGCCCGTGCGATCGTGACCGACCTGTGCCGCGAAGCGGATGTGATCGTGGAGAATTTCCGCCCCGGTACGCTTGCGCGCTTCGGGCTGGGCTATGAGCAGGTGCGCGAGTTCAATCCTTCCGTCGTCTATGTTTCGATGAGCGGCTATGGGCAGACGGGCCCCTGGCGCAACCGGCCCGCGTTTGCACCGACCGTGCAGGCGGAGACCGGTCTCACCGATATCCTGCGCGAGCATTACGGCTACGCACCCGATGCACTGAAGAACGATGCATGCAGTCACGCGGATGTCTACACCGGCCTGCATGGCGCCATCGCAGTCCTGGCTGCGCTTGCGCATCGTAATCGCACGGGCGAGGGACAGCATGTGGACGTTTCGATGGCGGCGACCATGCTGGCCGTCAATGAGCGCGCCGGGGCACAGCTTTCTGGTGTCGACACGAACGGCGAGCCACCCGCATTGAGCGCGCCGGAGTCCCACATCTTCACGCTGCCGGACGGACGTCAGGTGACGATCGCGGCCAGCCCCATCTACTCGCCGATGTTCGTTCGCTTCTGTTCAATGATGCGCCGGACCGATCTGCTGCTCGATCCGCGCTTTGCCAGCGCGCTGTTGCGCCGACAGAACCTCGATGCGCTGCTGGCCGAAATCCGCGCGTGGATTCTCACGTTCAACGACCTCGAGGAACTGCAGGCGCAAGTCAGCGAGCAGGGGCTGGCCATCGGCGTCGTGCGCTCCACCAGCGAACTGGCCGAGTCCGAGTGGGCGGCCGATTGGGGCGCCATCGTGGAAGTCGACAATCGCGAGGGAGGCACCATGCGCATGCCCGGTGCGCCGTGGCGCTTCAGCGGGGCGACATTGCCGCCGCCGGGTATTCCGGCGTTTCAGGGAGAGCATAACGTTGAACTGCTCGCGGAGCGCAACATGGACCCGGCGGTGATCCAGGAACTCAGGCAGCGCAAGATCCTGCTGAGCCGGAAAAGCCTGCGCGGTGATTTCGATGAGGCTTGATCATACGCATGACGTCACCGCGAGGAGCTGGCTGGCTTCGGCGAACGACGACGAAACGCCTTTCCCGTTGCAGAACCTGCCATTCGGGGTCTTTCGACGCGCGGGGACGGCGGAAGCTTTTCGCGGTGGCGTCGCGCTGGGTGACCGGGTGATTGACCTGAGTGCGGTAATCGAGGCAGGTGGCTTCTCGGGGCTTGCGGCTCAGGCAGCACACGCGTGCAAGCAGCCCACGTTGAACGGGTTCTTCGGGATGGGCGCCGATGCGTGGCGCGCGCTTCGGCACGCGCTTTTCGCCCTGTTCAAGGCGCAGGACGGAAGGGAGCGTTCCGGCCCAGGGATCGATGCGCTTGAGCAATGCCTGGTGCCGCAGGCCGATGCGGAATATGGCTTACCTGCGCAGATCGGCGACTACACGGATTTCTATACATCGATTGATCATGCGCGCAACATCGTCAAGCTGTTGCGCCCGGACGGAACGCTATCGCCGAACTTTCAATGGATGCCCGTCGCGTACCACGGACGTGTGTCGAGCATCGGGGTTGCTGGGCAGCAGGTCCGGCGGCCGTATGGTCAACGCCTGGCGACGGGCGGGCGTATACCCGAAGTCGGGCCATGCACCCGTCTCGACTACGAACTGGAGCTGGGCATTTTCATCGGGGTTGGAAACGGGCAGGGCACACGTATTCCAGTCAGTTCGGCCGAAGAATACGTATTCGGGCTCTGCCTGCTCAACGACTGGTCGGCGCGCGATATCCAGGCTTGGGAATCGGTCCCGCTCGGGCCGTTTCTCGCGAAGAATTTCGCAACCACGCTGTCGCCATGGATCGTCACAATGGATGCGCTCGCACCCTATCGCGCTGCGTGGACGCGGTCCTCCGATGATCCGCAGCCGCTTCCGTATCTGTTGACGCCCGAGATGTCCGCATACGGTGCGATCGACATTCAACTGGAAGTGGCGCTCGAGACCGCGAATCACCGGCGCAACCGCATGCCGCCCACGCGCCTCTCGCGCACCAGCTTTTGTCAGCAGTACTGGACGGTCGCCCAGATGGTGGCGCATCACACCGTGGGGGGATGCAATCTTCGCAGTGGCGACCTGTTGGGAAGCGGGACCATCTCTGGTCCGACACGGGAGGAGGCAGGCGCGCTGATCGAACTCACGCAAGCAGGCCATTCACCCATACGGTTGCCCACAGGTGAGACGCGCTCGTTTCTCGACGACGGGGATGTCGTTGTGATGACCGGGTGGTGTGAACGCCCCGGTTACGCGCGAATAGGCTTCGGCGAAAATCGCGGAGAAATTCTCCCTGCGAAATGGGACTGACCGGGTTTAAGCCCTTTGAAGAGCCGATTGAGGCAGACGAGACTGACAGGTGAACGGGCACAAAACCTGGGCCTGCGAATCAGGAGACGAATTGATGAACGCGTTGTTCGAAACAGATGCGGCAGCAGCAGAAGACAAGGATTCAGACCGGGCCTTGCGCGATGCCTATCGAGCCTCGGAGTGGCGGATTATGCCTATCCTCTTTGGTTTATGGCTGCTTGCGTGGGTTGACCGTGCAAACGTGGCATTCGCCAAACTGCAGATGCTATCGGACTTGCGTTTCAGCGAGACCGTGTATGGGTTCGGCGCGGGGCTGTTCTTCCTGGGCTATGTGCTGCTAGGCGTGCCGAGTTCCATGGTTCAGCAACGCGTCGGTGCGCGAAAGACCATTTCGTCGATCGCACTCGGCTGGGGAGTGACCAGTGTCGCGATGATGTTTGTGAAAAGCGCCGGGACGTTCTATGTGCTCCGCTTCCTGCTGGGCGCGTTCGAAGCGGGCTTCTATCCAGGCGTCATCCTGTACATGAATCAGTGGTTCCCGACGAAGCGGCGCACGCGCAACTTCAGCATCTTTCACTCTGCGGCGATCTGCTCGACCGTCGCCGTAGGGCTAAGCGGCGGGTTCGTGCTCGAACATATGAGCGGTCTGTGGGGCGTCGCCGGATGGCGCTGGATGCTTCTCCTCCAGTCCGTTCCTACGGTCCTGATGGGTTGTCTCGCGTTCGCCGTGCTTCCGGACGGACCGGCCACCGCGCGGTGGCTGTCGCCGCAGCAGCGGCGTCTTGTTCAGGACGACCTCGAGCGTGACAGCGATGGTTTCGTGTCAAGGGCCGGACGGGCGGCACCGTTGCTCGCCAACCCGGTGGTCTGGGTGCTTGCCGCTGCTTACTTCTGCATCCTGACTGCGAACTCCGCGCTGAGCTTCTTCACCCCGACCATCCTTCACGAAGCCGGTTTCGGCGGTTACAGCGCGATTGGCAATGCGATTGCAGCGATATGCGTACTCGGCGCGCTCGGCAACATTGCGTTCTCCACATTCGCTAGCCGGTATCGAGACGTGCGATGGCATTGCGCGGTGGCGTCGCTGATCAGCGTCGCAAGTCTGCTGGTACTCGTCTTCGTGTGGCACAGCAGCCGTCAAGCAACGTTTGCCACGCTGGTGCTCGCGCTCGCCGGAACGGGTGCCGGTATATCGCTGTTCTGGCAGATTCCCGTGCGCTTCCTGCATGGGAATGCGATGGCATTGGGTGTGCCGCTCATCAGTTCGGTCGCCAACGTTGCCGGATTCCTGACCCCCTGGTTGACGGGATATGTGCGTGATGTCTCCGGCAGCTACACGAGCGGGTTCGTCACCGCCGCAGCCGTTCAGGCGCTCGCTGCGATCATCCTGATCGTGGGCATTCCATTTGTGGCTCGCAAACAGCAGACGAGTGCCGCGACGCCGGGACAGGAGCCCGCCTGAACGCCGGCGGTGCAAACAACCAACTGACCGGTCAGTGCCGGTTATGTGCGTGGAAAAAGCATGCACACGCACTGCGGTCAGTTAATCGTCTGTCGACGAAAGAAATGAACCGATGATGCCATCGTGGCATTCAAATAATTAGGTATGGAAAATAAATGGAGACTGTCATGCAACGTTCCGTGCGACTGGCAAGTGCGCTTGTCGCGTTGACACCGGTGGTCGCGTTCGCCCAAAGCAGCGTGACGCTTTATGGCCTGGTCGATTCTGGTATCAGCTATGCGAACAACGTCGCACCCAAGCTCGGCGCCATCGGCGGACGCAAGATTCAGGAGACGAGTGGCGTCGGCATTCCGTCGCGCTGGGGTATCCGCGGCATCGAGGACCTCGGCGCGGGCAATGTGGCCGTCCTGGTGCTGGAAAATGGCTTCAGTGTTGCCAACGGAACCATGTTGCAAGGCTCCCGCCTGTTCGGCCGTCAAGCATATGTTGGGTTAGGAAACAAGGATCTGGGGACGGTCACGTTCGGCCGTCAATACGAATCTGTCGTGGACTTCGTTGGCCCATTCGCATCCGCGCGGCAATGGGGTACGCAGTATGGTGCACATGTCGGCGATGTCGACAATCTTTACACCACCTTCCGGATCAACAACGCAGTCAAATATCAAAGCGCAACCCTGTGGGGCTTAACGTTTGGTGGCTTGTATGCATTCAGCAATCAGGCCGCTGGCCCGGGTGGGACCGGCTTCGCGAATAACCGGGCATGGAGCGTCGGCGGCAGTTTCACTCGTGATGCATTTTCATTCGGCGTTGGCCACTTTCATCTTACCAATCCATCGGCGGGAGGAACCGACGGCAACAATACGTCAGGCGCCGTGGTTGGGGACTACACGAACCCCACGGCCGTCTTCTACGTGCGGCCGGTGACCTCGCACGATGTGACGGCGGTCGGCGTCGCATATGCCCTGAACGCATTCACGGTGGGCGGTGTATATACCTACGCCAAGCTTCGCAATACCGATCACAGCAGCTTTTCGCTATCCAATTACGAGGCTAACGCCAAATACCGGTTCACGCCCGCGCTGGTGGCCGGCGTGGCGGCCATCTACAGCGTCGGCGAGGTTGAAGGAGCATCGTCGATCGCCAATGTCAGCGCTGGTCAGCATCCGCACTGGCTTCAGTTCAACGCAGGGCTGATTTACTCGCTCAGCAGGCTCACGGATATCTACGGCGCCGTCGTGTACCAGAAGGCGTTGAACGGTGCGTTGACTGCTGCCGTCGTCAATATTGGCGGCCCGAGCGGGACCAACTCGCGGTATCAGATCGCGACTACGATCGGAATGCGGCACAGATTCTGAAAGACGTACCTGGCGGGTCGCGGGTACTGAGCGATGCACGAGTCCATCTCTCCGGGCTGGTCAACCGCACGTAAAGCGTTCACGACGCACTCAATCGTATCGGTCGGCACCGCTCTGCCTTAGACTCCTGTCAATGGTGCCGTGGCCATTGCTGTTTGCCGTCCGCGTTGTCTTCAGGGTTCAGAATCGCAGCTGAAACTTGGCGCGGCAGGGAAAATTCGGCAATCCGACCATCCTCATAACCGTACGCCAGTGAGATCTCACCATGGACTATGTCGAAAGCTTGCGCGTTTTCCGGTCGGTGGTCGAATTGAAGAGCTTCTCGCGAGCAGCGGATATTCACGGACTGGCGCGGCCCGCGGTATCGCGGGCGATAGCGGGCCTGGAAGAGCGGGTAGGATGCAGGCTGTTGCACCGGACAACGCGACAGGTGTCGCTGACGGAAGCCGCGGAGCGATTCTACGAAGGCTGCGTACGCATCCTGGACGACCTGGACTCACTCGAGGCAGACGTCGGCAATCAGACGCGAGAGGCGGGCGGCGTTTTGCGCCTCGTCGCCCACACGACAGCTACGATCAACCGGCTGGTTCCATTGATTGCCGGGTTCAAGCGGGCGCATCCGAAAGTCACCCTGGATGTGACGCTTACGGAGCGCCCCGTAGACCTGGTGGCGGATGGATACGACCTCGGTATCGTCGTTCCTTACATGCTGACGAGTGAGACGGCGGTGGTGCGTCTGCTTGAGCGTATCCCCGTCGTCATCGTCGCGACGCCGCAGTATCTGCAGGCGTCGTCAACGCCGAAGCATCCGGCGGAACTGGCCAATCATCTTTTTGTGGCGATGTCGCCGTCGATTCGACGACCCAGCATCGGTTTTCGGACCGGGAAGGAGGAGCTGACGGTGCCGGTTCGCTTCGATGTTTCATCGAACAGTCCCACCTTCAACCGGGAGATGGTGCTGCAGGGGTTCGGCATCGGTGTCGTGCCCGCAGCGCTTGTCGAGCGCGAGTTGGCCTCCGGCAAACTCGTACGTCTGCTCGCCGACTTCGAGCTTGCCGACGACAGCATCGAGATTCGGCTCGCCTACAGTAACCGGACGCTGCTGCCCGCCAAGGTGCGCGCGTTCATCGACCATGCGGCCGATTTTTTTGGAGCGCCCGCGACGGCGCGCTAGTCCAGGTAAAGGAACACGCCCGCACCACGGTTCTCTACGAAGAACCTGAAAAAAAGGGGCGCATCATGGCGCGTTACCGTGAAACGCTGATCGGGCTCGATGCGCAAGCGGGCAGCGCCTGTACCAATGTTCGCAAGCCGCCGTCCGATTGATGCACATCGGGACAACAAACTGGTAATCCAGCCGGCATCGCTTCCCGATGCTCGTCCCGCTAATCTGTGCGCATGCACACTCAATTTCTCCAGCACGACGACTGTTTCGCTATCCGCCAGGCCGCCCGTCGAATTTCGCAATTCTACGAGCGTTATCTGTCTGCAACGGGTGTCACACCCTCGCAGTACAGCATTCTCAGCGTGCTTGCCCGGAATCCCGGTCTCACGATGGCGCGATTGTCTGCCGTTCTGGTGGTTGAGCGTACGACGCTTCTGCGGGCTCTCAAGCCGCTGCTCAAGTCGGACCTGGTTGCAGGCCGGTATCAGGCAAACGGGAAGCGCCGGCTGGTGTTCGATCTGACCGAATACGGCATTGGCAAGCTGGCGGAAGCTTCCGTCAGCTGGCAGGCAGCCCAGGAGGCTTTCGAACGCAGGTTCGGTCCCGAACGGGCAGCACAGCTTCGCGCCGAGCTCTTTCGCATCAAGGCCGACATCGCGACGACTTAGGCAGTGAACACGTTTCAGCAATTCAGTTTTTATCAATCATAGTGCATATACACAGGTGAACCGATGAATACAACTGTATCTCCCTCTTCAAAGGCCGCTGTGGCAGGCGAGGCCTCTGTAAAGAGCCGACAGATTCCGTGGATGAAGCTTGCAGCGTCGATTGTCGTCGTCGTGCTCGCGGCCGCGGCGACCTACTGGTATACCGTCCTGCGTCTCGAGCAGACCACGGATGACGCCTATGTCGGCGGCAATGTCACCGTCATGGCGCCGAAGGTGACGGGCTTTATCGACGCGATCGACGTGACCGACAACCAGCACGTGAAGGCGGGCCAGGTGCTCGTACGCCTCGACGCGCGGGACTATGACGCGCAGCTCGCTCAGGCAACGGCGGACGTCGATCGCGCACGGGCGGAGGTGACGGAGCTGGAGGCGAAGCAGACGCTCCAGGCCGCGGTGATCGCCCAGCAGGCGGCAGAAAAGAACGCGGCGTCGGCGGAACTGACGCGCGCGTCGTCCGACAAGACGCGCTACCGCGAACTGGTCAAGGACGATGCTGTTTCGAATCAGATCGTCGAGCGCGCCGATGCCGACTACACGAAGGCGCAAGCCTCCGTGGAGCGCAGCGATGCAGGCGTTTCAGCCGCGAAGCGTCAACTCGATGTGCTCGCTGCGCAATTGAACGATGCGAGAGCACGCGTCAACACCGCATTGGCCGCGCAGCGTGTCGCCGAACTGAACGTCGAATACACGACCATTCGTTCGCCTGTCGACGGCTCCATCGGTAATCGCACTGGCCGTGTCGGCATGCTCGCGAAAGTCGGCGTGCCGATTCTGACGGTCGTTCCGTCGAATGGCCTGTGGGTCGACGCGAACTTCAAGGAGGATCAGCTCAAGAAGATGCAGGGCGGCGAGAAGGTGGACGTGTCACTCGATGCTTCAAGCCGTACCTTCCGCGGCGTGGTGGAAAGCCTGGCACCGGCCACGGGCGCGACCTTTAGCGTGCTGCCTCCGGAAAACGCAACGGGCAACTTCACGAAGATCGTTCAGCGCGTACCGGTGCGCATCCACCTCGATCCGCAAGCGGGTCTCGCGGACGTGCTGCGCCCCGGCTTGTCCGCGGTTGTAACCGTTCATACCGGTAGCTGAGCGCGACGGAGCCGATCATGAATAACCCTCATACGATGGACCCGGCATCGCAACCGATGAAGCAGCGTGTGTTTGCTTTCGGCCTGATGTGCCTGGGCTTTTTCATGGCCACGCTGGACATCCAGATCGTCGCGTCTTCGCTTCGCGATATCGGCGGCGGGCTTTCTGCTAGTCAGGATGAATTGTCGTGGGTACAGACCGCATACCTGATCGCGGAAATCCTCGTGATCCCGATGTCCGGATGGCTTTCGAAAGTGTTTTCGACACGCTGGCTGTTCGTCGCATCGGCGGTGGGCTTCACTGCAACGAGCATGCTGTGCGGCCTCGCGTGGGACATCAACTCGATGATTCTCTTCCGCTGCCTGCAAGGGGCGCTCGGCGCGGCGATGATTCCGACCGTCTTCACGACCGCATTCGTGCTGTTCCCCGGCAAGCAGCGGCTCGTCGCTTCGACCACGATCGGCGCGCTGGCGTCGCTGGCGCCTGCAGTGGGGCCCGTGATCGGCGGCTGGATCACCGATCAGTGGTCGTGGCACTGGCTGTTCTATCTGAACCTGGTCCCGGGTCTTGCCGTCGCGGCGCTCGTGCCGAAGTACGTGCATATCGACGATCCGGATCTCGGGTTGCTGAAAAAGGGCGACTACCTGGGCATCGTGCTGATGTCGGGCTTTCTCGGCTGTCTCGAGTATGTTCTGGAAGAGGGCCCGCGCAAGAACTGGATGAGCGACCACATCATCGTCACCTGCACCTGGATTTCGGCAATCTGCGGATTTCTCTTCCTGGTGCACGCGTTGACAGCGAAAGACCCCATCGTCGATATCCGGGCGCTGGTGGTCAGGAACTTCGGCATCGGCAGCGTGCTGTCTTTCGTGACGGGCATCGGCATCTTCGTCGCGGTCTTTCTCACACCGCTGTTTCTAGCCCAGGTGCGCGGCTTCAACTCGCTGCAGATCGGTATTGCGCTGCTCTCCGTCGGTGCGTTCCAGCTATTGGCGCTGGGCGCTTATGCGTATGCGTCGCGCTTTTTCAGCATGCGCGCGCTGCTGATGTTCGGTCTGATCTGCTTTGGTGCCGGTTGTTACCTGTACACGCCACTGACGCACGACTGGGGATGGCAACAGCTCCTGTTGCCGCAGGCGCTGCGTGGCATCGGCCAGCAGTTCGCAGTGCCGCCGATCGTGACGATGGCGCTCGGTTCGTTGCCGCAATCGCGTCTGAAGTCGGCAAGCGGTCTGTTCAATCTGATGCGCAATCTCGGCGGCGCGATTGGCATCGCGGTCAGTTCGACGATGCTTAACGACAGGCTGAATTTCCACTATCTGCGTCTGAACGAGAGTGTCACCACAGGCACACCGCAGGTCGAAGCGCTGCTGGACGAACGGACCGCGCACTGGACTGCAGCGGCGGGCGATGCAGTGAACGCCGCGCAGTCGGGACTTGCGAACCTGCACGCACTCGTTTACCGCGAAGCACTGACGTTGACGTACGCGGACACGTTCTACGTGCTTTCTCTCTGCTTCCTGGTCGCCATTGTCAGCGTCCTGTTTTCGAAACCCATCTCCAACGCTGCGCCTCCGCCGGATGCGCATTGAGGTCATCATGAACATGAAAAAGCTTCTTATTGCTGCCGCAGTCAGCGTGTTCGTCAGCGCCTGCGCTGTACAACCGGCAAACCATGCAGCGCTTCCAGCTACCGTTCAAAGCGTTGCGCCGCAGGGTTGGAGCGTAGACGCGCAGAAGTCGGATATCGACGCCAAAGCGTGGTGGGCACATTTCGGCGACCCGGTTCTCGACCAGCTCATCGACATCGTTCTCTCCGAAAACCTGGACCTGCAAGCCGCCGCCGAGCGCGTGAAGCAGGCCCAGTCGCTGACGGTGCAAAAGCGCGCCGTGCTGCTGCCGGAACTGGACGCAACGGGCCATGTGTCCGACACGCGCCAGAACACGCCGCCGCCGCTTGGCTATGTGAAGCAGGGCGGCATCGGGCTCGCGCTCAGCTGGTCACCGGATGTGTTTGGCGGAATGCGGCTTGATTTGCTCGCCTCTCAGGCCCAGCTCGTCGGGCAGAAACATGCCGAAGACGCCGTTCGTCTCGCGCTGGCCGCCGACACCGCGTCGGCTTATGTGGACCTGCGCTGGGCGCAATCTGAACTCAAGATCCTGCAGGACAACCAGCGCATCCGCGAGCGGGCGCTGCAACTCACGCAGGAGCGCCTGAAATTCGGCCTGTCGACCCAGCTCGACGTCACCCGCGCTCAAAACCAGCTTGACGCGCTCAAAGCCAGGATTTCGCCGACACAGGCGGCCATCCAGCACCAGCTCAATCTGATTGCGGTCTACTCGGGTAGAACGCCCGAGTCGGTCGACAAGCTGGTCCTGGCGACACCGGCGCCGATTCCGGCTCCCCCCGGGACCGCGCCTCAAACGCTGCCGTCCGAGGCGCTGCTCCGGCGTCCCGATGTGCTGAGCGCATACGCCCAGGTCGAACAGCGCGCGGCGCAGGTCGGCGTGGCGAAGGCCGAGCGGTATCCGAAGTTTTCACTCAATCTGACGGACGGGTTGCTGGCCGCTTCATATATGGGTCTGCCGGCGCTCACGGACAACCTGTTCAGCGCGGCGCTCAGTGCAACCAGTCCCATCTTCAATGCTGGCCGTATAACGGCGGAGATCGAGCAGAGCGAAAGCAAAATGCGAGAGTCCGAACTCAACCTGCATCAGACCATGTTGCAGGCTCTTCGCGAGGTTGAGGATTCGCGTGCGGATCTCGTCAGCACCACGGACTCGACGCAGCGGCTGCAGGACGCGCTGGGCGCATCGGACAAGTCGTTGAAGCTCGCAAACGAACTGTACAAGGGCGGCGCGACCGACTTCCTCGACGTTCTGTCGGCACAGGAAGCCTATCTGCGCGACTCCGATGCGTTGAATCAGGCGCAACGCGAGCATGCGCTCTCGGCGGTTGCCTTGTATCGTTCGCTTGGTGGTGGCTGGAGTCAGAACGACACCGCCACCGCTGCGGCATCCAGTTCGGTGGCGGCAAAGTGAGCCAGCGCGAAGTACATCGACGATGAGGAAAGCGGACGGAAAGCTATGAACGCATAGCCGCGAGGAGGTGCATGCCCGCCCAGGTCAGACTAATAAACCCTCATAGCTGGCCTTCCGCTTTCGATGCTGGGCGGGAATACACACCACGAGCCGTCGTCGTGCCTGAAGAAAAGAATCGCCAGCAGGCCGGTCGAACGCAATGCCTCGACACGCACATAGCGTTTGTGATTCGCACTCGTGCGACCGAAGCGTGTGACGCGAACCGGCATCGCCGGGGTCGGCGCCAACCACTTGTCGACCAGCAAACGCAAGGACATCTGACCGGTGTTCATCGCCTTCTCCTTCGACCTCATTCACGTCAAGTGGTCCGTCAACTGCTGCTTCGGCTATCGGACCGAACCTGGAAGCGACCATTGCGGCTCGCCTGTACCCAGTTAACCGCAAGGGCTATGCCAATATTCCCGGTCTTTTTGTAAGTGATTGATTTAATGTGAATTTCTCTGGCGGTCCGTCGCTGGGGCGGGCGCCGGATGCACAAAGCGTTCGATTTCCGGACGGTCCCGTTTTTCAGGGATAGAATTTGAGCGGAGGCTCATGTCCGCATGGCGTCCGCGCCGTGACAGAGCGCTGATGAGAGCAGCCGCGGCATCAGGAACAGTCCGACCGACGGCCCTGATAGCGCCTCGGTCTGCATCAGATAGCGAAGCGTTCGAAAACACTACGTTCGAAGCATCGAGGCCGTCCCAGCGCTCATCGCCGTGGACCGGAGTCGTCGGGCTATCAACCGGGCCAATCGCGCTTCACGACCAAAAAAAGAAAAACACCATCAGGCAAGGTGGGCCCGCTAGTCGGGCGAGAAAGTCATGCTCATATGGAGACGGCATGAAAGAGACAGGTACGCCAATGGACTGGTTCTCCAGTCCGGATCGCGACGCTAGTGTCATGGCGGCGTGGGAACGTTTGATTCAAGGCGACAAGTCGGCCAATGGTGCCCTGCGCGGGGTAGTAGACGATTCCTGGCGCCGCTGCCTGGACGCAAGCGTGGACCCCGGCACGACCTCCGCGCCCCCGCCTCTGGAAGAAGGGCGTCTGTTCGATCTGCGCATCAAGAACGACCGCCTGATGCATGCCAGCGTGCCGCTTATCCAGCAGACACGCGAGTTCCTTTCGCAGACGGGAACCATCCTGCTGCTCGCCGATCCGGACGGCATGATCCTCGAACTGGCTGGCGATACGCGCATCGTTGAGCCGGCAGGCGAAGTCCGCTTGATACCCGGTTGCAACTGGACAGAACTCAGTTGCGGCACCAACGCGATCGGCACGGCCCTAGCTTTGCAGCAACCGGTGCAGATCCATGGTTCCGAGCATTTCTGCGCAGGCATCAAGCAGTGGACCTGTTCCGCCACGGTGGTCCGCGATCCGCTGGATGGCCGGGTACTCGGCGTGCTGGACGTTTCAGGGCTGGCGCAAACCTACAGTCAGCATGGTCTGGCGTTCATCGTCTCGATGGCAGGGCGTATCGAGAGCCGGCTCGCCAAATTCGCCATGGAGCGGCGTCTGCGCCTGATGGAGCGGTGCATGGCCTATTGCTCCGGGCGTGTGGATGGTGTCGTGGTGGTGGACGAGTGCGGACGGCTTGTCAAAGCGAACCCGCAAGCGCCGGCCGCATTTGCTCGTCTCGGTCTGTCAGGCGCACTGGACGGCGCTTTTCCCATCCCGGACATCGCGAGGATTGCCGATGGCGCGATGTCGCCGCAATTACCGACGTGGCTGCGCGTCGCACGAATCGAGCGAGTCAAGGAAGACGCCGACACACTCGGCTTCATGCTGATCGCCCCGGCCGCCAGTCGGCGCGCCGTTGTGCTGCCTGACGCGATGTCCGCCGCTGACGCCACGCCTGCGCCGGCGTTCTCGCGCATTGTCGGCACGAGTCCCGCACTGCGTGCGGCTGTCCAGAAAGCGCAGCAGCTTGCCAAAGCCACGGTGCCGGTGCTGCTGCTCGGCGAAACGGGCGTCGGCAAGGAATTGTTTGCGCAAGGCATCCATCAGGCCAGCGCGAGGGCTGACGGCCCCTTTGTCGCCCTGAATTGTGGCGGCTTGTCCCGCGACCTGTTGACCAGTGAGCTGTTCGGTTACGCGGAAGGGGCATTCACTGGCGCGCGCAAATCCGGCATGACGGGGAAAATCGAAGCGGCTAATCATGGCACGCTGTTCCTCGACGAAATCGGCGAAATGCCGCTCGACATCCAGCCGCATTTGCTGCGCGTGCTGGAGGAAGGGGAGATCTATCGATTGGGCGAGAACACGCCTCGCAAGGTCAACTTTCGCCTGATCGCTGCCACGCATCGCGACCTGCGTGCCGACGTGGCCGATGGCAAATTCCGCATGGATTTGTATTACCGGCTGGCTGTCACGAACATCTCGATACCACCGCTGCGGGAACGCAAGGCGGACTTGCCCGACATGATCGCGCATTGGGTGCGTGTCGCGCGTGAACGCTACAACGTGGCCCATGCCGTCTTCGACGATGTCGCGTACGAATGTCTGCTGAACTACGCATGGCCCGGCAACGTTCGCGAGTTGCGCAACGCGATCGAGGGCGCGGTGCTCATGGCCCAGGATGGGACAATAACGGTGGACCACCTGCCGCCCGAAATCGGCGCGTCAGCCGTTCCGGCAGGCGCTCAGGATACGGCGCCCGCCGCGCAGTCCGCGCTTGCGCTCCAGAAGGTCCGCTCGCTGGAAATGGCAGAAGCCGAGTCGATCCGCGTTGCAATCCAGCAAAGCCGGGGCAATCTGACCCAGGTGGCTGCGCAGCTCGGCATCGCAAAAAGCACGTTGTATCAGAAGATCAGGAAGTACGCGCTGATGCAGGACCTTGGAACCACCCGGCAGGTCACCCGGCGACACTGAGCATCGTCGACTGCGACAGGGGATCATGATGCCGCTGCGCTAAGTCCCCGCTTGCATAGGCTGAGCCGACGCGCCACCGAACCTCGCGGTCCACCCTACCGCGGCCGCGGTAACCCGCGTTCACGCAGGTCCTCCTGCGCGTCGCTCACGCCTTCAGACCTGCGTTCGAAATCCGCTCTGCAAACGGCCGACCGTCTGGGAATCGGACGCGGCACGAACGTGTCGTCCATTTCCAGTCAGTCAAGCAAACGCGCTGAATAACCAAGCCAGTCAAGGGCTCGCCGATCACGCGCTAACCTGGCCACCCAGTGGCATACCCCTTGCAATTATCTCCTCCGAAGCGAATCGCAATGCTCGCTTCGCATCGCGCCTTGTCGTTGAGGCGATGTTCAATCAAGGAGAGCTGGAGACACTAATGGAACAGCAACTTTCACACGTCCAGGTATTGGGCATCGATGCCGGCGGCACGATGACCGATACCTTCTTCGTGCGTTCAGATGGCCGCTTCGTGGTCGGCAAAGCCCAAAGCAATCCCGCGGACGAGTCATTGGCCATTCTGGAATCGTCAAAAGACGCGCTGACGCAGTGGGCTCGCGAAGTGGACGAGGTCTACCCCGAACTGGTGACATGCGTCTATTCCGGTACGGCGATGCTCAATCGCGTGGTTCAGCGCAAAGGCCTGGACGTGGGGCTCATCTGCAATCGGGGCTTCGAACAGATTCACTCGATGGGACGGGCCATCCAGAGCTATCTCGGCTACGCGCTCGAAGAGCGCATCCACCTCAACACCCACCGCTACGACGAACCGCTGGTTCCGCTTGCGCGCACCCGCGGTGTGACGGAACGCACCGATGTTCAGGGTGAAATCGTGATTCCCTTGCGCGAAGACGAAGTGCGCAAGGCGACGCGCGAACTCGTGAATGCCGGCTCGAAGGCGATTGCCATTTGTCTGCTGCAGTCCCACAAGAACGAGTCGAGCGAAAAGCGCGCTCGCGATGTCTGCCGCGACGAACTGAAGAAAATCGGCGTGGACATCCCGGTCTTCGCGTCGGTCGACTACTACCCGTCGCGCAAGGAAAGCCACCGCACGAACACCACCATTCTCGAAGCCTATGCGGCCGAACCGTCCCGGCAGACGCTGAAGAAGGTCAGTGACCGTTTCAGGAAGCACGGCGCGAAGTTCGATTTGCGGGTGATGGCCACGCACGGCGGGACCATCAGCTGGAAGGCCAAGGAGCTCGCCCGCACGATCGTCTCCGGTCCGATCGGCGGCGTGATCGGCTCGCGGCTGCTTGGCGAAAGACTCGGCTACGAGAACATCGCATGCAGCGATATCGGCGGCACCAGTTTCGACATGGCGCTGATCACCAAGGGCAACTTTGCGATCGCCTCCGATCCGGATATGGCTCGTCTCGTGCTGTCGCTACCGCTGGTAGCGATGGATTCGGTCGGCGCGGGAGCGGGCAGCTTTGTGCGGCTCGACCCCTATAGCGGTTCCATCAAGCTCGGGCCCGATAGCGCGGGTTATCGCGTGGGTACATGCTGGCCGGAAAGCGGACTCGATACGGTGTCGGTGTCCGACTGCCATGTGGTGCTGGGCTATCTCAACCCCCACAACTTCCTCGGCGGCGCGATCAAGCTCGACGTCGAACGCGCACGGCAACACATCAAGGCCCAGATTGCCGATCCGCTTGGCCTCTCTGTGGAAGATGCCGCTGCGGGCGTCATCGAACTGCTCGATCTCAGCTTGCACGAGTACCTGCGCGCCAACATCAGCGCGAAGGGTTACAACCCCACCGACTTCGTGTGCTTCTCGTACGGCGGGGCCGGACCGGTGCATACCTACGGCTATACGGAAGGTCTCGGTTTCAAGGACGTGATCGTCCCTGCATGGGCAGCCGGGTTTTCCGCGTTCGGTTGCGCATGCGCCGATTTCGAGTACCGCTACGACAAGAGCGTGGATATCGCGGTCGCGCCGGACGCTCCCGATGAACAGAAAGCGGCGGCCTGCGCGGTGATTCAGGACGCGTGGAAGGAGCTGGCCGACAAGGTCGTGGAGGAGTTCGTCATCAACGGCTTCAAGCTGGAAGACATCACGTTGTTGCCCGGATACAGGATGCAGTACATGGGACAACTGAACGATCTGGAGATCACTTCGCCGATCAGCGCCGCCACCACCGCGGCGGACTGGAAGAAGATCACCGACGCGTTCGAGGAAACCTACTCGAGGGTGTACGCGAGTTCCGCCCGCTCACCGGAACTGGGCTTCAGCGCCACCGGCGCGATCATGCGCGGCCTTGTCGCCACGCAGAAGCCGGTGCTGCCGGAGGATCAGGAGGCGGGCGAAACACCGCCCAAGTCCGCGTATCTCGGCAAGCGCCCGTTCTATCGCCACAAGACCTGGGTCGAAGCCGACATCTGGCAAATGGAGTCGCTCATGGCGGGTAACCACATCGTGGGGCCGGCCATCATCGAGTCCGCCTCCACCACCTTCGTCGTGCCTGATGGTTTCGAAACCACGCTCGACAAGCACCGTCTGTTCCATCTGCAAGAAGTGAAGTAAGGAGACGCAAATGAACCTCATGTCATCCAAGGAAGTCGGCCAGCCCGAGCTGCTCGCCAACGGCAAGACCCTGAAAGCGTTCCGCGCCGAGATCATGGCGCGCACCAGCAAGACGGGCCATTACAACGGGCTCGCCCGGCTCGAGCTGCGCGAGAAGGACCCGATCGGCTACGAGAAACTGTTCTCCAAGATTCGCGGCGGTCTGGTGCACGCTCGCGAAACCGCGAAGAAGATTGCTGCATCGCCGATCGTGGAGCAGGAAGGGGAACTGTGCTTCACGCTGTACAACGCGGTCGGCGACTGCGTGCTGACCTCGACCGGCATCATCATCCACGTCGGCACGATGGGCGCCGCGATCAAGTACATGATCGAGAACAATTGGGAGGACAACCCGGGCATCAATCCGGGAGACATGTTTACCAATAACGATTGCTCGATCGGCAACGTTCACCCTTGCGATATTGCGACGATCGTGCCGATCTTCTGGACCGGCAAACTGATCGGCTGGGTGGGCGGTGTAACCCACGTGATCGACACCGGTGCGGTAACGCCGGGATCGATGTCGACGGGCCAAGTCCAGCGCTTCGGCGACGGCTACCAGATCACCTGCCGCAAGACCGGCGTGAACGACCAGCCGCTACGCGACTGGCTTCATGAAAGCCAGCGTTCGGTGCGCACGCCGAAATACTGGATTCTCGACGAGCGTACCCGGATCGCCGGTTGCCACATGATCCGCGACATGGTGGAGGAGATCATCGCCACCGAAGGACTGGAAGCCTACGAGAAGTTCAGCTACGAGGTCATCGAAGAGGGCCGTCGTGGGCTGCAAAGCCGTATCAAGGCAATGACGCTGCCCGGCAAATACCGCAAGGTCGCCTTCGTGGATGTGCCCTACGCCCACGAAGATATCCAGACGCCCTCGGCCTTCGCCAAGATCGACACCATCATGCACTCGCCGGTAGAAATGACGATCCGGCCCGACGCCACATGGCGGCTGGATTTCGAAGGCGCGAGCCGTTGGGGATGGCACACCTACAACGCTCACCATGTGGCATTCACGAGCGGCATCTGGGTCATGATGACCCAGACCCTGGTGCCGACCCAGCGCATCAACGACGGCGCCTACTTCGGCACGGAGTTCCGCCTGCCCAAGGGCACATGGATGAATCCGGACGATCGCCGCACCGGGCACGCCTATGCATGGCACTTCCTGGTATCTGGGTGGAGCGCCATGTGGCGAGGGCTCGGTCAGGCGTACTTCAGCCGTGGCTATCTGGAAGAAGTCAATGCCGGCAACGCCAATACGTCGAACTGGCTGCAAGGCGGCGGCATCAACCAGGACGGCGAAGTGCACGCGGTCAACAGCTTCGAGGCCTCTTCGTGCGGGACAGGCGCCGGCGCCATCAAGGACGGCCTCAATCACGCCGCGGCGATCTGGAACCCGGAAGGCGACATGGGCGACATCGAGATCTGGGAGATGGCTGAGCCATTGCTCTATCTCGGGCGCAACGTCAAAGCCAATTCCGGCGGCTATGGCAAGTATCGCGGTGGGTGCGGGTTCGAAACCCTGCGCATGGTCTGGAAGGCCCAGGACTGGACCATGTTCTTCATGGGCAATGGCTACATGAACAGCGACTGGGGGTTCATGGGCGGCTATCCGTCTGCCACCGGCTACCGGTTCGAGGCGCACAAGACGGGCCTGAAAGAGCGGATTGCGCAGGGACTCTCGCTGCCGCTCGGCGGCGACACGAATCCCGACGAACCGGATTACGAGCGGCACATCGATGCGACGTCCAAGGTCAAGCGCGACAAGCAATGCATGACGACCGAGGATTGCTACGAAAACCACGACCTGTACCTCAATTATCTGCGCGGAGGTCCGGGCTTTGGTGACCCGCTCGATCGGGAAACGGAGGCGATTGCGAAGGATCTCAACAACGGCTTCCTGCTCCCCGAATATGCCGGGAAGGTGTACGGCGCGGTGTTGTCGCAGGACGCAACGGGGATCTGGACGGTCGATGCGAACAAGACCGTGAAGCGCCGCGGAGAAATTCGCGCGGAGCGGCTTGCTCGCTCGTTGCCGACGCGGGAGTGGATGAAGGAAGAGCGCGAGCGCGTCCTCACCAAACACGCGTCGCGCCCGGTGCGTCACATGTTCGCGACCAGCTTCGGCTTATCGGAGAAATTCCTCAACGACTTCCGCAAGTTCTGGGACCTGCCTGCCGACTGGAATATGACCGAGGCAGAGCTGGACGTGCCGTCCTACGGCTCGACATACCGGATGGATCTCTCGTTGCTGCCCGACGTGACCACGGTGGTTCAGGTCGAAGAGTAATCCATACCGGTATCGATATCGAAGCGAATCAAGGAGTATCGAAATGTCTGCTTACACGAAAGAACAGGTCAGCAATCTGGTCGACGGGCGACTCGACTGGGACACGACCGTGCGCATGTTGTCCATGCCGAAGGATCAGGAGCGCTTTAGCCAGTACCTGGAAGTATTGCAGGGCAAGGTCGCATGGCCCGACAAGATCGTCTTGCCGCTTGGGCCGCACCTGCATATCGTGCAGGCCGCGAAGAGCAAGCACTGGCTAGTCAAGTGCGACTGTGGCCACGAGTTCTGCGACTACCGCGAGAACTGGAAACTGTACGCCAACGTCTATGTGCGCGACACCGAAGAGGCCATGCTCGAGGTCTATCCGAAGCTCATGGCGCCCGACACGCAGTGGCAGGTCTACCGCGAGTACTACTGCCCGAATTGCGGAACCATGCACGACGTCGAAGCGCCGACGCCGTGGTATCCGGTGATTCACGATTTCGAGCCGGATATCGAGGCGTTCTACAAGGAGTGGTTGCAGTTGCCGGTTCCCGAGCGCGCAGACTAGCGCAACTGGCAGGGCGCGGCCTTTACCGCGCCCGGTTGTCCCGCAGTTGATTGCGGGACGTCGCAGTGTTTATCAGCCGCTCCGTGCGCGGCGCAGTTTGATGCGGCGCAAAAAGGATTATCCGAACGAGCGCGCCGGCGCGCAGACCCCGTTCGAAAATCGAACGGGGTCTGTCCGTCCGTCGTCCGGAAATCGAACGCCGGGTGGCGCACCGAACATTCTCCTGTGACATTCAATCGATGGCATCGATCTTGCCCTTCTCCTTGCATGAGCCGAATCGGTTTGCCATGTTGCGGCGCGGCAGCGATAACCGCGCAAGCTGCATGACACGCCTAACCGTTAGTGCAAGGCGATATAAAAAAGGAGACGAGTATGGGCACGTCGGATGCCACACAGATGTTCTCGAACCCCGGTGACGAAGCGGTCATCATGGCTGCATGGGAGCGATTCCTGAACGGCGGGGAAGTACCGCACAGTGTCGTGCGGCACCTCGTCGACACATCGTGGCAACGTTGCGTCGAGCGACAGGTCGATCCCAGGTTGGGTCACGCGCCGCCGCCACTGGACGAGCATCTGCTGTACACGTTACAACGCAATCACCGCGATCTGGTTGAGGCCAGCGCGCCGGTCATGGCGCACGCCCGCGATTTTCTGGCTCAAACCGAAACGGTCATGGCCCTCGCCGAACCGGCCGGCACCATCCTTAACCTGGAAGGCGACCCGGCCGCCATCGCGTCGGCCCACGGGATCCAGCTCTTGCCTGGCGCGTCCTGGAACGAGATGATTTGTGGCACCAACGCGATCGGCACCGCGATCGAGGTGGGCCAACCCGTGCAGATCCATTCTGCCGAGCACTTCTGCGTCGGCATCAAGCGCTGGACCTGCTCGGCCAACGCGATCCGCGATCCGCGCGACGGCACGATCATTGGCGTCATCGATGTGTCCGGCTTATCTGAATCCTACAATCGTCATAGCCTGGCACTGGTCGTCACGGCCGCCAGCCGTATTGAAAGCCGTCTGGCTGCGCGGACCATTGAACTTCGCTATCGGCTACTCGATCACTGCGTGAGCCGAATGGCGAAGCTCGCGACCGATGGTGCGGTTGTGTTCGATCACGGCGGCTATCCGATCAAGGTCAACGAACACGCCGAGGCTGCGATCGCGGCCGCCGGCGGCGATCTTTCTCTCACCCGGCCGAGGCGCATCCTCGCACTCGCCACCGACTCCTCAGCTGCATACATTTCGCCCGCCGATCTGCCTCACTGGATCCAGCCCGACTGGATCGAGCCGGTGATCGACGACGGCAGGCGCATCGGCAGTTTGCTTGTCATTCCGTTCGTGCGTCGCACGGCCTCCGTGCGTAGAGCGGCCAGCACACTACGTGGCTGTGCCGACGACAAGGCGGCCGGTTTCGAGAGCATTCTTGGCGAAGCCCCGGCACTGCTCGATGCCGTCGACAGGGCACGCCAGATCGCCCGTTCACGCGCACCGGTCGTGCTGTTAGGCGAGACTGGAGTAGGCAAGGAACTGTTTGCGAGAGGAATTCACCAGGCAAGCGAGGCGAGCGATGGCCCCTTCGTCGCGCTCAACTGTGGCGGCCTGTCGCGCGAACTCCTGGCGAGCGAATTGTTCGGATATGGCGATGGCGCGTTCACGGGCGCGCGCCGAGGCGGCGCACTTGGCAAGATCGAAGCGGCCAATGGTGGGACCTTGTTTCTCGACGAAATCGGCGAAATGCCGGTGGATCTGCAACCGCATTTCCTGCGGGTACTCGAGCAGGGGGAAATCTATCGGCTCGGTGAAAACGTTCCGAGGAAAGTGACCTTTCGGCTCGTTGCGGCGACCAATCGCGACTTGAGAAAGGAGGTTGCAGAAGGGCGCTTCCGGATGGATTTCTTCTATCGCGTCGCCGTCACGAGTATCCGTATTCCGCCATTGCGTGACCGGCCGGGGGACATTTGCCGCCTGGCCGAACATCTCGTCCGTCAGTTCGCGACCGGGCAAGGCAGGGCAAGCCCTGAGATTGACGCCGGCGTTATTGCGGCGCTCGACGCGTATTCATGGCCTGGCAACGTCAGGGAGCTTCACAACGTGGTCGAGAGCATGCTTCTCACAGCAAGCGCGGAGAGGCTAACGCTCGCCGATCTGCCTCCGGAGCTGCGCTCGAGCAACGGGCAGGTGAGCACCAGAGGCGACGAGCCGGTTTCGCGCGACGGTCGCGTGACGTTGGAAACGACGGAGCATGGTGCGATTCGCAACGCGATCATCATCTCTCGTGGGAACCTGACATCCGCGGCCCGGCACCTGGGTATAGCGAAGAGCACGCTGTATCAGAAGCTCAGGAAATATGGTCTGGATCGCACGCTGATCGATGCCCGGGGGGAGGGCGGTTAGGTGGGGCGCCGTACTCGTTCCCGGTTTGCATCGCCGCCGTTGTCCCGGCTACCTTGCGACTGATTCCGCGCGTCAAGGGATTCGAAGCCGGTTAGCCGGCCTCCCGATTGAAATCGGTGTGCAGCAGTTCGAGAAAGCGCAGCGCGGCCGCACTGGGAGGACGGTCGCGACGCACGATGCTGCCGTAGGTCGCCAGCTTCTGCCGGATCGGATAGGCCACGATGCTGATCACGTTGTGCTGCGCATCCCGGCGCGCCACGGCTTCGGGGACCACGCCAATCATCGCCGAACGGCAGATCAGGTTGATGGTGGTGAGGATCGAACCGGTCTCGATCAGCCCACGCGGCAGCGGCGTTTGGTGGTCGCGGAATTCGCGCTCGATTACTTCGCGCATCGGGCTGCCGAACGGCTGCAGTATCCACGGATACGGCTGCAGGTCCATGAAACTCACACGGCGCTTGCCGGCCAGCGGGTGGTGGTTGCCGACGACCACCGAGAGTTCCTCGTTGTCGAGCGCACGGAACAGGCAGTCCTTGCGCTCTTCGCCGACCCAGCGCCCGACCACCACTTCGAGTACGCCTTCGCGCAGTTGTGCGAGTAGGCGGTCGCTGGTGTCGACCGCAATGTCGACGGAAAGCAGCGGGAACTCTGTCTTGAGCCTCACCAGCGCCTCGGTTAGCCGTCCGGGCGATGCGGCCATGACGCTGCCGACAGAAAAACGTCCCGCGCTGCCGAGACGCAGTTCGCCAAGTTCCCAGTTGAGCGCTTCCATACTGCCGCGAATGCCGCGGAAGTACTCCATCACACGCAGCCCCGCCGCGTTGATCACGAGGCCGCGACCCACGCGCTCGAAGAGGCGCTGCCCCATCGCATCTTCGAGTTCGTGGAGCATCTTGGTTGCAGCCGGTTGCGTGAGTCCAAGTTCGGCGGCCGCCGCCCGGAGGGTCTTGCGCTCGTCGATGGCGAGCATCAACGCAATCTGCCGCATGCGAAGACGATTCAGCAGTTGCGGGGTTGAATCCCGCTTGTCGATGGAGCCCAAATTGATTTCCTCAAGTTATCGGTGAATCAAATTATTTCACTATACGGTGATCAATGGTGTGCCTACCATACGCTCAATTGGAACAGCATCCAAACCAGAACAATGAACTGGAGACACCCTATGGACACGCTAATCGGCACGATGGCTACCGTCGTGCTTCCTCCCGTATCGGCGATCGCCCCGACATTTGCCAGGCCGACACGCGGCGCCCCCATTTCCGCACGATCGGCGCCTGCCTATGCGACGGCCGACAGCCGCTAATGCCGTGCACACCGGCCGCTATCGCGACACCATCCGCAACACCGCACGCAACACTTAAATCACACTGAACCTGACGCCATGACTTCCTCGACAAAACCCGTGGTCGCACTCACCCTGGGCGACCCTGCGGGGATCGGCCCCGAGTTGATCGCCAAGCTTCTGGCAAAGCCCGCTGCCACTGAGCATGCCAACATCGTCCTGGTCGGCGATCGTTGGCTGTGGGAAGACGGCCAACGCGTTGCCGGCACGACTGTCCACTCCGTCGACGTAGCTTCGTTCGACGAGGTTCGAGGCCGGACCGACACGTCGCGCCCCGCGTTTGTCGAGATCGACAGCGTGGCGTCGCGCGACGTCCATCGTGGCCGCGCAGAGGCGCCGGGCGGGCGCTCCGTCCTGCAGATCCTGGACCTGTGCATGGACGCCACACTCAACGGTGAAGTCGACGCCATTTGCTTTGGACCGCTCAACAAGCAGGCGATGAAGCTCGGCGGCCTGCGCCACGAGGACGAGTTGCATCATTTTGCCGAACACCTCGGCGTGACCGGTTACTTCTGCGAATTCAATACGCTCGGCACGTTGTGGACGTCGCGTATCTCGTCTCACGTACCACTCAAGGACGCGGCCGGCTACCTGAGCGTGGCGCGTATCGAGCAGGCCGCGGAGTTGATCTATCGTTCGCTGCTGGCCAATGGTGTGACGGCACCCAGGATCGCAGTGGCGGCCTTCAATCCGCACGGCGGCGACGGTGGAACGTGCGGCCGCGAGGAGATCGAAATCATCGGGCCGGCGGTGCGCGCGCTGCAGGCCCGCGAGTGGCCGACCGACCAGCCGTTTCACGGCCCGTTCCCTGCCGACACCATTTTCCTGAAGGCGCAGGCTGGTGAGTATCAGGCCGTCGTCACCATGTACCACGATCAGGGGCAGATTGCGATCAAGCTGATGGGATTTTCTCGCGGCGTCACGGTGCAGGGCGGTTTGCCGATACCGATCACCACGCCGGCCCACGGCACGGCCTACGACATTGCCGGCCTCGGAACGGCCAGTGAGGAAGCCACCTGGCAGGCCTTCCAGATCGCGCGCCGCATGGGGGCTTCCTATCGCGCTTCCACTGGCGTACGCGTCTGACCGGAGAAGTGTATGGCATCCCGTCTTAAAGCAGTCCTCGTCGAGAAATTCGGTAACAGCTTCAGCGGCTACCATCTCGACACCGGCACACTGGCGTTCCGCGCCCAGTTGCCGGCTTATCCCCACGAATTCGTCGTCGATTCGCACGGCACCTTCGCCTATGTCGGACACTACGGCGTGCAAACCTTCGCTCATGAAGGCGTGGGCGGGCACGAGGTCTTCGTGGTCGACATCGCTCGTGGCGAACATGTCGCATCGCTGGACTGCGCATCTCACGGGCGTATCCACGGCATTCAGATCGATTGTCACGATCGCGTCTACGCGCTCAGCGAACACGACAACATGCTGCTCGTGTTCGACAAGCCGGCGGAACGCCGGACGCCCATTCGCGCCGTCCCGTCGGGTGGGACCAAGAGTCATCTGTTTGTGGTGAGCCGCGACGGTGAGAAAGCGTACGTCACGCATCTGCAATCGCACACTGTCACGCTCGTGCACCCGCACGAAACCGGGCGGCCCCCGTTGGCGGCTCGGGTCGGCGGACGCCCGGAGGGCTGCTGCCTGAACCGCGACGAATCGATCCTGTACGTGGCGAGCCGCGACGATGCGACGCTCTCCATGCTGAACGCCGCGACGATGGAAGTCCTCAAGACCGTGCCGACCGGCGAGGACCCGACGCGCATCTACCTGTCCCGCGACAACCGCCTGTTCGTGACGAACTACGGAGAGCGCAGCATCGGCATCTACGACGCGCAGACCCTGGCGGAACTGAATCGTGTGCCGACCGTGCACAAGCCGATCGCGCTCGCTTTTCATCCCGCGGCGCCGTTCGCCTACATCCCGCTCAACGATAACAGCGTGGCCAAACTCGATCTGGAGACGCTGGCGTTGTCGCACGCCTTTGCGACCGGAAAGGAGCCCGACGGGCTGGTGGTGCTGAGCGACTAGCGTGCCGTCGCGGCACGGCAAAACAAATCACATAACAACGCACCGCGCGGGATTCGCGTGCGTGCGATATCAGGAGACGTCATGACCGCCATTGAAACAGTTGGTGCGGCAAGTGCCGCCAGCAGCATCGCCGTTCCTCGCAAGCGCTGGCTGCGCGTCATTCCGCCGATCCTCCTTGCTTGCATCGTTTCCTACATGGACCGGGTGAGCATCGCGTTTGCGATGCCGGGCGGCATGAGTGCCGATCTCGGTCTCGCGGCTAGCACGGTCGGCCTCGCCGGCGGCATTTTCTTCATCGGCTATCTGTTCTTGCAGATCCCCGGCGGACGGCTGGCGGCGCTCGGCAGCGGCAAGCGCTTCATCGCCTGGTCGCTGGTCGCCTGGGCCGTGATTTCCGTCTTGACCGGCCTCGTGACCGAGGCCTGGCAACTGCTGACGTTGCGCTTTCTGCTCGGTGTCGCGGAAGGGGGGATGCTACCTGTCGTGCTGACGATGGTCAGCAACTGGTTTCCCGACAGAGAGCGTGGACGAGCCAATGCCACGGTCATCATGTTTGTACCGCTCGCCGGCATGATCACAGCGCCCTTGTCCGGCGCGGTGCTCGCGGCGTTCAACTGGCACTACCTCTTTTTCACGACGGGGGTGGTGTCGGCACTGTCCCTGTTGATGTGGATTGCGTTCGCCAGCGACAGCCCGGAAACCGCCAGATGGCTGTCGGCGGCCGAGAAGGACTACATCCTGACGTCCCTGCGTGCCGAGCGCGAAGCGACGCGCGGCACGAAAGCCGTTTCCGCCTCGTTTGCTGCGGTGCTGCGCGACCCGGTCATCTGGCGCCTGATCGCGCTCAATTTCTTCTATCAGGTCGGTATCTATGGCTACACGCTCTGGTTGCCCACCATCCTGAAGAACCTGACGCACGGCGGCATGGGACAGGTCGGCGTGCTCGCCATCCTTCCGTATATCGGCACGATGGCCGGCATGTGGACAACGTCGTACCTGTCGGATCAAACGGGCCAGCGCCGGGCTTTCGTCATCGCGCCGCTGCTTGGATTTGCGTTGTGCCTGTTCCTTTCGGTCCGTTTTCAGGCCAGTATCGGTTTGTCCTATGCTTTCCTGATCGGCAGCGGCTTCTTCCTGCAGGCTGCCGCCGGCGTGTTCTGGACCATCCCGCCCAAGCTCTGCAACCCCGAGCAGGCCGGTGGCGCCCGCGGCCTGATCAACGCGCTCGGCAATCTGGGCGGCTTCTGCGGCCCCTATGCCGTGGGCGTGCTGATCCAGCACTACAGCGCCAATGTGGGAGTCTACTGCCTCGCGATTGCGCTGGTGGTGGCGGCCGTGATCGCCGTCACGCTGCCTGCCCGTTGTGAGCGTTAAACCTTTTGCCGTGAAAGTACGCATGTCGAATCAGGAAGAGGAGCGCATCGACATCGTCGATGCGCACCACCATCTCTGGGATCTGTCACAAGGCCGATACCCCTGGCTGCAGGAAGACTATGATCCAGAAGCGTTTTTCCTCGGCGAGTATGGGTCGATCTGCCGTGATTTTCTGCCCGAGGATTATCGGGCCGCCGCACAAGGGTGTCGGGTGGTGGCGACGGTCCACGTGGAGGCCGAGCGCGCCCGCGACGAACAGGTTGCCGAGACCGCCTGGCTGCAGGCGATGCACACGAGACACGGTTTTCCCAATGCCGTCGTGGCGCACGTCTGGTTCGACCGGCCAGATACCGGGGAGCGTTTGCTGCAGCACCTCGAATGTCCGCTTGTGCGGGGCATACGCAGCAAGCCGGTGACAGCAGCGTCGCCCGCGCACAGCGTACGCGGGCAACCGGGGTCGATGCAGGACGAGGCGTGGTTGCGCGGCTTTTCGCTGCTTGGCCGTCACGGCCTGAGCTGGGACCTCCGGGTTCCCGCCTGGCATTTGCCCGAAGCTGCGGAAGTGGCACGCATGTTCCCCGAGGTGCCGATCGTCCTCAATCACCACGGCTTCGCGTGGGATCGCAGCGATGAAGGGCTCAAGCGCTGGCGCGGCTGGATGGAAACGCTGGCGCGCGAGCCCAACGTACACGTGAAGCTCTCGGAGTTCGGGCTGCGCGGGCAAGCCTGGGACTGGCATGCCAACGCGCGAATCGTACGCGATACGCTGTCGATCTTCGGCTGGGCGCGCTGCATGTTCGCCAGCAATTTCCCGGTAGCGGGCTTGCGTATCGGCTACCGGGAACTGGTCGACGGCGTGCAGCGCATGCTTGCCGATCTCTCGCCGCCACAGCGCAGTGCCGTGATGTGCGGCAATGCACTGCGTTTCTACCGCATCGATCTCCCGCCGGGTGCCGCGCCCGTTGCCGGCGGAAACGGGCACTGATGCGTTGCGCGCCACGATGGCGCGACGCCCCGTACTTTACGCGAGCCCTTCGGCCGCCGCGTCGGCACTCCAGTCCTGAGCGCATGACGTTTCACCCTGGATAGGGTTGCCCGGTGTGCGGCGCCCCGTCCGGACACTCTCACGATTCTCAAGAGGAAATCACGCTATGAAGATCACCAACGTTCGCGCCCGCGTCTTCGAATGGAAGGGCAAGACTGTGCCGCCGCAGGCGCACTTTTGTTCCAACGCGATGGATCAGTTGTACGACCGCGGCGACTCGATGGGCATGTTCCGCTTCCACGGCTGGACAGTGGTGGAAATCGAGACCGACACCGGGCTGGTCGGCTTCGGTAACGTAGCGCTCGCACCACGCATCGCGAAAGCGATCATCGACCAATACCTCGCACCGTTGGTGATCGGTCAAGACCCGTTCGACAACGAATACCTGTGGCAGCGCATGTATCGCTCGACCCTGGCGTGGGGCCGCAAGGGTATCGGTATGGCCGCCATCTCGGGCGTCGACATCGCCTTGTGGGACCTGATGGGCAAGGCCACCGGCAAACCGGTGTTCAAGCTGCTGGGCGGACGGACCAAGGAAAAAATCCCGTGCTACGCCTCGAAGCTTTACCGCACCGACCTCGGCGAGATGCAGAAGGAGGCCGCGCGTTATCTCGAGCAGGGTTTCACGGCCTTCAAGATGCGCTTCGGCTACGGTCCGCGCGACGGCGTGGCCGGCGTGCGCGAGAATCTTAAATCGGTCGAGGCGATCCGCGAAGTGGTCGGCTATGAGAACGACCTGATGCTCGAGTGCTACATGGGCTGGAATCTGGAGTACGCGAAGCGCATCCTGCCCAAGCTCGAGAAATTCGAGCCGCGCTGGCTCGAAGAGCCGGTGATCGCCGACGACATCGACGGTTACGCCGAACTGAACCAGCTGACTTCGATCCCGATTTCCGGCGGCGAGCACGAATTCACGCTGCACGGCTTCAAGCAGTTGCTCGACAAGAAGGCCGTGAGCGTCGTGCAATACGACACCAACCGGGTCGGCGGCATCACGGCGGCTCACAAGATCAACGCGTTGTGCGAAGCGTACAGCGTGCCGGTCATTCCGCATGCCGGTCAGATGCACAACTATCACCTGACCATGTCGACGCTCGCCTCGCCGATGTCGGAATACTTCCCGGTGCACGACGTCGAAGTCGGCAACGAGCTGTTCTACTACATCTTCAAGGGCGATCCGCAGCCGGAAAACGGCTTTCTCGATCTTGACGACAACATACCGGGATTGGGTCTCACCATCGACGACCGCTATCTCGACCAGTTCCAGATCATCGAGTAAGCACCATGAGCGAATCCGTGTTCCGCAACTACATCGGCGGCGAGTGGGTGGCGGGTGTAAGCGCCCAGGCCAACATCAATCCGTCCGACACGCGCGATGTGATCGGCGAGTATGCACAAGCTGATCGCGCACAGGCCGAGATGGCGATCGCGGCAGCGCGCGCTGCCTTTCCGGCATGGTCGACCGGTGGCATCCAGGCGCGGCACGATGCGCTCGATCGCATCGGCAACGAGTTGCATGTACGCCGTGAGGAACTCGGCGCGCTGCTCACGCGCGAGGAGGGCAAGACACTGCCGGAGGGCATCGGCGAGGTGACACGCGCGGCGATGATCTTCAAGTTCTTCGCCGGCGAGGTGCTACGTACGGGCGGCGAGGTGCTACCGTCCGTGCGCCCGGGCGTGAGCGTCGACATCGTGCGTCAGCCGCTCGGCGTGATCGGCCTGATCGCACCGTGGAATTTCCCGATGGCGATCCCCGCGTGGAAGATTGCGCCCGCGCTCGCCTACGGCAACTGCGTTGTCTTCAAGCCTGCTGAGCTGGTGCCCGGATGTGCATGGGCGCTTGCCGAGATCATCAGCCGCGCCGGCTTGCCTGGCGGGGTGTTCAATCTCGTGATGGGGCGCGGCAGCGTGATCGGCGAGGCGCTCGCCCAGCATCCTGACGTCACCGCGGTCAGCTTCACCGGGTCGGTCGCGACCGGCCGCCACCTGCTTGCCGCCACGGCGGCGAGGCAGGCCAAGGTCCAGCTCGAGATGGGCGGCAAGAATCCGCTGATCGTGCTTGACGATGCAGACCTCGACGTCGCGGTGAACTGCGCGGTGCAGGGCGCGTACTTCTCGACTGGGCAACGATGCACGGCGTCGAGCCGCTTCATTGTCACGGACGGCATCCACGATCGCTTCGTGACGGCGGTGCGCGCGAGGCTCCAGGGCCTGCGCATCGATCACGCGCTCAAGCCGGGCACGGACATCGGGCCGGTCGTCGATGCCAGGCAACTGGCGCAGAACCTCGAATACGTGGATATCGCGGTGCGCGAAGGCGCTACGCTCGCGTTCGGCGGCGAGGCGCTTGAACGCGAGACGCCGGGCTTCTACCAGATGCCGGCGCTGCTGATCGATACGACGTCCGGCATGCGTATCAATCGCGAGGAAGTGTTCGGGCCGGTGGCGAGCGTGCTGCGCGTGCGCGATTATGACGAGGCGCTGGCGATGGCCAACGATACCGAATTCGGCCTCGCGTCCGGTATCTGCACGACCTCACTCAAGCACGCTTCGCATTTCCGCCAGCATGCGGAGGCCGGCATGGTGATGGTCAACCTCCCGACTGCGGGCGTCGACTATCACGTGCCGTTCGGCGGGCGCAAGGCGTCGAGCTACGGGCCGCGAGAGCAGGGCGCATACGCGCGCGAGTTCTATACGACGGTCAAGACGGCCTACACGTCGGCCGGTTGAGCGCTGAGCGCGGCGCAGACCGCGCGGCCGGCTTCCAGCGCATCGACAATTCGACGCCGGACGGTGACGCATCGGGCACCGACTCGGCAGTGAATCAGCAGTTCAATCTGTCGTAATACTAGTCGCTGTCGAAGCGCACGCTGATACGCGCTGGAGGCGTATCAGCGTGCGAGCGGCAAGACGCGGGCGGCATCACCGACGCGACGGCGAGTGTCGGCGATGGCAGGAACAGTGCGCCCTCGTCATCGACTAGCCAGTTCGCCGCGGGTGCCGGCATCATTCACCGGTTCTGACCGGAATCCAACTTCGAGAATACGCTGCACCTCGTGCAGAATCCGACGCGACACGTCCGCGCATCTTCAACTGACGGTGCGGCAAACGGGGGCGTCTATTGACGGACGGTCGGATCGAAGCATAAATGAATATTCATGAACGATTCAGGTTGCCTTTAGCACGGCGTCGTATCGTCGACATGAGAGGGCCGTGCGCGCCGACATTGAGCAGAGCCGTCCGAAGGTAGGATTCGCGCTCGCGATGATTCGTCGGTGGACATAATCGATGGTTTTTGGTGCTGCTTGAATCGCCGCGAGACCAGGCATTTCAATGCCGTCAATAAAAGGAGACACACAGTGAAAGACACCGTACTACATCCCGCAACCAGGGCCGCCGCGGGCGCGGCGCACGGCCGCGCTTGCCTGCTGCGCCTGCCGTTGGCGATGGGCCTCGCGATTGCGGCGCTGGCAGCGTCGGGCGGCGCGCTGGGGGGCCCGGTCACCGACAGCCAGGCGCCGATGGTCGAGTGGATCGTACCGGCTTTGCCGACGGTAGTGCCGCAGACGAAAGAGCAGGCGGACGAGGGCATGAAGGTGGGCCGCGCCCTGGCGCAGCCGGAGATTCTGCAACCCACGCTCGACGCCGCGCTGCCCAGCTATCACCCGCGTACCGATATCAAGCTGTCCGGAACCTACAAGGGGGCGGTTTCCGATGTCCTGCCGGCGCTCGTCAAACGCTGGGTCGACGGATTCAGGAAGTACTATCCGGACGTCAACATCGACGTGGAGCCGCCCTATGCCGGCAGCCTCGGCGCGAAGGAACTGGTCAAGCAGAATCTCGATTTTGTCTTCGTGTCGCGTGAACTGAAACCGGACGACGTGACGGACTTCCAGGCAAAGTTCGGCTACGGGCCGCTGAGCGTGCCGATATCCGGCGGTTCCTACCGCCATTTCGGGTTCCTCGATACGATCGGCTTCTTTGTCAATAAAGACAATCCGCTTCAGACATTGAGCTACGAGCAGATCGATGCGCTCTTTTCCAGGACCCATCTTCGTGGCGACAAGCCGCTCAAGACCTGGGGCGACCTTGGGTTGACCGGCGAATGGGCGGACAAGCCGATCCACGTTTACGCGATCAAGCCGTGGAATGGCTTCGAGGAATTCGTGCGCCAGAAGATCCTGAGCGCCGACGGCAAGCGCGGCGAGTGGAGCGACGACATTCATTACGACAAGCTGGTATTCCCGCTGGCCAGGCGTGTTGCCGACGATCGCTACGGGATCGGATTCTCGGGCATCGCCTATATCGATTCGCCGGTGAAGATGCTGCCGCTCGGCGAGACGGCCAACGGGCCGTTCATTGCGCCGACCTATGAGAATGTCGCGTTGGCCACCTATCCCCTTAGCCGGTTGATTTACTTCAACACCAATAAGGCGCCTGGCAAGCCGCTCAATCCCGCGCTAGCCGAATTCCTGCGTTACGTCCTGAGTAAGGAAGGCCAGCAGTCGGTTATCGACCACGCCATGTATGTGCCGCTGCGGGCTCGGCAGGTCGAGAGCTCGCGCGCGATGATCGCCAACTGACTTTCAGCTTCGACCGCCATTCGAGGCGCTCGCCGCCCGCACCCCGGACTTTCCGGGCACGCGTGGCGGGGCGCGGTAACGAGGAACATTCAATGAAAAGCATGCTCTGGGCCGCAGCGGCGTTGTGGCTGGCGGGCTCCGCATGGGCCCAGCCGCCGGTTCCCAACTACGCGCAAACCCTGGTCGACAGGACCCTGGCCGGACACCCCGAACTCACCATCCTGGCCTTGCACGTTACGCCGCCGGCTTCAGCGGACAACGTCATCATCGCCTCGAATATTGGCCGTATCGGCAAAAAAGCCGATGCAGACGACCTGTCGGTCCTGTCCTCCGGGCAGCCGCGCGTCGAAGCCACCAGGACCGGCGACCTGTCGGTGGAACTGGTCATGCGCGATATCAATGGGAAGCCGATCGGCGTGATCGGAGCGACTTTCCGGTTCTCACCGGGGGGCGACAAGGCGCTGATTTTGCGCCAGGCCGAGCACGTGCGCGATGAACTGGGCGCGCAGACGCCGTCGTTGGAGGCGCTGTTTGAACCGGCCCGTTAGGCCGTGCCCGGTACGCCGGCCGCGCAGGCTCGCAGGCGCGCCATGACGGGTAGGTGGACCTGAAAGCGCGTTCATTAAACGTTCAGGTTTTATTTAACGTAGTAGGCCACCATGAAAGCGAAATAAAAGTCAGTCACCGGCATGATGATCGGCGGCGCAGGACTCGTGGTTGCCGTCACTGTCGCGATGTTCTCCTCGGTGAAGGAGCACGCGGCACGGATTAGAAAAAAAGCCCCGTCGAGGGCGAGAGCTTCAGTCGAAGAAGCATTCATTGATTCCATCAGGAGACGTCATGAAACAAGGCAAGCAGGCGGGTGGGTTGCGCAGGACAGCGGTGGCATCGGTTGCCGCGGTGGTCGGTTTGACGGCGTTGACCGCCCTCACATCATCGCCGGCGTTCGCGCTGAAATACGCGGCGGTCGAACATCGTCTCAAAGTGGATCCGTCCATTCCGAGCTGGCAGCCGGACGAAGTGCAGTCGGTGCCCGAGGAGGAACTGCGTCTGGTGGGCGCGGACGTGATGGACGAAATCACGTTGGGCTGGATCAAGTTGTATCGCAAGGCCTATCCGCGACTGAGCGTGACCATGGAGGCGAAGTCGTCGGGATCCGGCGGGCCAGCCCTGACGAACGGGAGCGCCGACCTGGCGCCGGTTGGGCGCGAGTTATTGCCGGCCGAAGAGAAGGGCTTTGTGGACAAGTTCGGCTACAAGCCGATGGCGATTCGCGTGGCCACGGGCAGCGTGGGTTCACTGGGCAAGACGGCGACGTCAGTGGTGCTGGTCGACAAGGACAATCCGATCAAGGGGCTCACCATGGCTCAACTCGACGCGATCTATTCGACGACGCGCAAGCGGGGCCATGCCGATATCACCAAATGGGGCGACCTGGGTCTGGGCGGCGAGTGGGCCGACCGGCCGATCCATTTGTATGGCCTGAAGCCAGTCAACGGCATCGAATACTTCCTGAGACTGAATTTGCTGGAGGGTGGCGAGTACAAGGACAACATCCAGTTCGTCAAAGGCAAAGGCTTCACGCACGCGTTTACCGTGGCGGCGGAAGACATGGCCTCGCATCCCGGCGGGCTGACCTACGCCTTGCTCGCGAACGTGACGCCGAACGTGAAAGTGGTGCCGCTAGCGGCAGACGAAGGCCAGCCGTTCCTGGCACCGACCCTGCAGAACGTCTACTCGCACAAGTATCCGCTGTCCCGTTACGTGTACATCTTCGTGAACAGGAAGCCGGGTCAGCCGCTCGAGCCGAAGGTGAAGGAATTCCTGAAATTGGTACTCAGCCGCCAGGGGCAGGATGTCGTGGCGAAGGAGGGGGTTTATATCCCGCTGACGCCGGCGGTCGTACAAGAAGAACTGGCGAAGCTCGACAAGGCGGATTGATGGCCTGACCCGTAGGGGATACGCCGGATGGTTCGCCGTCGATCTCCGTCGGCATCGTCAGTCTTGCCGGCTTTGCGGTGCCTTCGCGCCGCAAAGCGGATGCTCACCCGAGTCTTGACCCGTTGCATTGTCCGTGCTCAGTTCGCGCTCGGGGGAAACAAGGCAGGCGTCGCAGGATAGATCCCTCGCAACAAAATAAACGAGGGGCGCATAAAAATGGAGGAGACATGTTCAGCAAATCCGTGCTTGCCATGGCGGTCGCGGCTACGCTGCCCACTGCGCTGTTGGCGCAGACGCAAACCTCGCCGGCCCCCACTACCCAGAGCGCGAGCACGCAGGCGCAGACGAGGAGCTATGCGCAGGAGCTGGTGGACAGCACCGTCGCCCGGCATCCGGAACTGCTGCAACTCGACCTGCACGCAACTCCCCCGGGTGCGGCTCGCAGTGTCATCATTGCCGCGAAGTCGGAGCAGCGGATCGGCAAGCCAACCGATCCCGACGACCTGGCGGTGTCCAAATCGGGCGAGCCTTTCGTCGAAATCAATCAGCTCGGCAACCAGAACGTCGAAACCCATTTGCCGTTGCTCGATGCGCACGGCACGATCATCGGCACGGTCGAAATGACCTTTCCGTATCCGGCCGGTTCGGGCTTCGACAAGAGCGCGCTGATCAAGACGGCGGCGCAAATCCGCGATGAAATCAGCCGCCGGATCGCGCATGCGCCGAATCTGTTCGAGCCGGCTCGCTTTGATCCGCGCATCCCACTCAATACTTACGCGCAGACGCTGATCGACGAGACGCTGGCCAGGTATGCCGACGTGGTGGTGCTGGCCATGCACGTCAAGCCGCCGCAAGGCGGCACCGACTACCCGATCGTCGCCTCCAACATCGGTCGCATCGGCAAGCCGGCGGATGACGACGATATGCAGGTCATCACCAGCGGCAAGACCAGCCTGGAAGTCAATCGCGAGGAGGACCGCTTCGAAGTCAAATTGCCATTGCAGGACGCGAGCGGCACGACCATCGGTGCGCTAGGCGTGATCTTCCCGTATACGAGGAGCGCCAGACAGCCGGCGCTGCAACGACAGGCCGAAGCGATCCGGGACGGCTTGCGCCAGCGCATTCCGAGCAGCGCGAAACTGTTTGAACCCGGTGTCGTGAGGCCGGTGCGGACCACCGTCGCGGCTGAACTGGACAAGTCGGCGCTAGGCAACAAGGAATCCCTGCCGATGACCCGCCAGGAGGTCTCGAGTGCCGCCCTCCAGGATGCACAGGATGGCTTGTCCGACGCTGTCAAGAATCAGGCCGGAGTCGCGCCGACGAATTCGAAAGGCAGCCCGGCGGATGCGCAGAGCATTCGCGGCATCAAACTCAACCTGTTCTCGAACTATCGTCTCAACGGCGGTCTGCCGATTGCCGGCGTCGTGACAACGCCGACCGAGGACAAGGCGCGCATCGAGACGCTCAAAGGCGCCAATGCGCTGATGTTCGGCGTCGCGAGCCCGGCCGGCATTATCAATCTCGTGACCAAGCGGGCCACCGAGCGCGACGTGACTTCGTTGACGCTTTCAGGCAACTCGTTCGGGCAGTACGGCGCGGGTATCGATATCGGCCGGCGCTTCGGCAGCGAGAAGCAGTTCGGGCTGCGCGCGAATCTGTCGGGTGCCCATCTCGAGAACGGCGTCAGGGGCGCCAACGGGCACGGCTACTTTGAGAGTCTGGGTGCGGACTGGCGCGTGACGGACCGGCTCAGCTTCCAGTTCGATTTCGAGCAGTACCAGAAGGACGTGGTGGAGCAGGCCGCCATCAGTCTGCCGACGGCGGTCAAAGGTCATATCACGGTGCCGCGTGTGCCGGATCCGAGAAACCTGCTGTCCGGTCCATGGGCGTTGTATACGCCGCGCACGACCAACGTCCAGGGACGCGTCGACTATATCCTTGACGACAACTGGAAAGTACTCGTTGAGGTTGGGCGTTCATACGCGGATCGCTCGCGGCTTACAGGGCGGATCGCCGGCTACAACGTCGCGACCGGAGCGGGTGGCGTGGAAACGGTCAATACCGTCACGCAGAGCTACATCAACAGCTTCGAGCGAACCGAACTGCTCGGCAAGTTCGCAACCGGTCCGCTCAATCATGACTTGACGCTAGGCATTTCCCGCAGCGAACGAAACGCCGAGACGCCCGCGCAAAACAGCATTGTTCTGCCGCTGCCGATCAATATCTACAATCCGATCGCGCTGCCGGCGCCGGTGCCGACCAAACCGCCGACCTCATTGCCGCTGCAAACCAGCAGTGATAGCGGGCTCTATACGTACGACAACGTCAGCATCGGCCCGAAATGGAAAGTGCTGGCGGGCTTTCGCGAAACCCGCTCGGTGTCGCGCGACGGACGGGTATCGCAGGGAACCTACTTGCCATTGCCGGCGGCCGGCATTCTCTACGACGTTCTGCCCACGACCACATTGTTCGCCAGCTACATGAAGGGCCTGGAAGACGGCGGTGTCGCGCCGGTCAACGCGGTCAACGCGTACCAGATCCTGGCGCCGGCGGTTTCGACCCAGAAGGAAATCGGTATCCGCGACTCGTATTTCGACGGTCTGTCGATCACCGCCTCGTACTTCGACATCGATCGCGTCAATGCCGTGACCAACTCGGTGACCAGGGTCTTCTCCAACGACGGCAAGATCAAGTACCGAGGCGCCGAGGCGGTCGTCACCAAGCAGTTCGGCCGGCAGTGGAGCGTGACTGCCGCCGTGCAATGGCTGCGCGCGGTGCAGAACCCGGTGTCCGACATGACGATCAAGGGCTTGACGCCCGAGAACACACCGAAATGGATCGGCAATGTTTCCGTGACCCACCGGCCGTCTTACGTGCCTGGGCTTGCGCTTACGGTCGGCGCGTCGTTCGTGTCGCAGCGGCCCGTCAATCCGCAGGACCAGGGCTACATCCCCGGTTACGTGGTTTATACGGTGGGGGCGGCGTATGCCACCGTGATCCATGGGCACCGCTCGTCGTTCGTGCTGAGCGTCGACAACCTGACCAACCGGCGGTACTGGAATTCCGTCCAGACCGGTACGTTGGGGACGGGCATGGACCGTAGCGTAAGGCTCAACGCCAAAATCGATTTCTAAGGTTGGGCGCCCGGTGTGAGGCATGCACTATCGCGCAGTGGGAATTCAGGCGGGCCCGCACGGTATGACTCCATCAACCAGCAGATTGCGAGCGAGGTTCCAATGCCGGGCATGAAACCGTCAAGCGTTGTGTGTTACGCCCGTCTGGTGTGCGGCGGCGTGTTGCTGGCCGGCGGGTTGTCGGTTTTCGTGGTCGCTCATGGCGCGGAGGGCGGCAGTTACCACCTCGAAAGGCAGGTGACGATAAAAAGTAGCGATACGGGGTGGGACTACAACTCGCTGGACCAGGCGCGGGGCCGGATTTTCATCGCGCATCGCAAAGACGGCCTGCATGTCTACGACATCGGCAAGGCGCGTGTCATTAAAACCCTGGCGCAATCAGCCGGCACAAACACGTCGGCGCTTGCGACCGAATTCGACGTGGGCCTCGCCGGCACGACCGACGGTCATGTCGTTGTATTCCAGCTCTCCAGTCTCAAGACGTTGTCTCGCTACAAGAGCGACACCGACGGCTTCGACGGCGCGACTTTCGACAAGGTGAGCAGGCGCTTCGTCATGGTCGGCGAGGCGGACAGCGTCAACAAGACGACCCCGGTGCTCTTTTTCGATGGCGTGACCGGCAAGCCGGCAGGTTCGGTCATGATCGACAGCACCAAGGTCGATGCGCCTCGTTCGGACGGCGCCGGCAATATCGTGATGCCGTTGCGCGACCAGGCGAAGGTCGTCAAGGTCGATGCCCGGACGATGAAAGTGGTCGCGACGTTCCCGCTCGACGATTGCCTGCAGCCCGCTGCGCTGGAAGTGGACCAGTCAGGTCAACGCATCTTCGTCGGCTGCCGGGGGCAGGGGGCGTCGCCACCACGATTGGCGGTGCTCGATGCGGCGTCTGGAAAACAGCTCGCCCGGCTACCGATTGGCCGGGGGGTAGACGAAGTCATGTACGACGAAAAGGCTCGGCTGATCGTTACCGCCAATGGCGAGGACGCGAACATGACAGTCATTCAGCAAGCGGCCGCCGATACCTATCGGGTAACAGAAACCGTCGGCACGCAGCCAATGGCGCGAACCGGAGTGATGGATGCCATGACCGGCAGGATCTACCTGGTCAACGCCCAGTACGTCGTCAAGTACGAGGAAGGGCATGCGCCGACCACGCGCTTCCTGCCCAACACATTCAGTGTCTTGACGTACAGCCGATAGCGCTGGGTTGCGTTCAGCTCAGGTTGGAGTACGGGTCAATTTTCTGTCAGTTGGGGACGTTCTTGTCTTCGGTGCGGCATGAAACATGACGCGGTGTCATTGGCAGTCCTGCCATGTTCTCGCCACCCTTGGCTAAATTTGAATTCAGGACGTGTTCATGTCCATTCAAGGTGCCGAACCTACACTCGTTCGTACAACTGGTTCCATACCGCCCACCGGGCAAGAGAGGAGACACATGAAGACTTTGACCAAGATTGCATTCGTTACGACGCTCAGCGTGCTGTCGTCGGTATCGGTACTTTGCGCTGCGCAGGCGGCGCCAAACGCCGCGCCGGAAAAGCCGAAAAACTGGACGCCGCCAAACGAGAAAATCTTCGCGCAGGTGCTGTCCGAGCAGATCATGGCGAGCCATCCCGAACTGCTCAGCATCACGTTCCACGGGATTCCGCCCGGTGCGGCCAACGGTACGTACACCATGTTCGCCGGCTCCTATCTGGATCGTATCGGCAACCCGGACGATCCGGACGATATCGACATCATGACAAAAGGCATCACCATCGTGGATCCGCGCTGGCACCGGACCAACGACACGGTCAAGAAATTCGTCATGATGATGCCGCTACGCGATGCGACCGGTGAAAACATCGGCCTTCTCGTTGCCGCCTATAAGAACGACGGCAAATACGCCAAAGGGGAGAAAGACTTTTTCCTCGCCGGCACTGCGTTGCGCGACAGCGTGCAGAAGCAGATTCCCAGTTTCAAGGCGTTGTTCAATCCGGCCCACTAGACACGTTGAGCGGTGGCTTGGGTGAAGTCGCTGAGCTTTCCCCGATTTGTCGAGGAAAGCTCAGTTGTCCTCAGACGGTGCGTTGTACTGGTCGTCGAGCGGCTGCCAGGCGCGCCGGACACCCCGGCCGCGCGAGGTACGATCCACCCGTACCTGTTTTGACGGTTAGCCTTGCGGACCTGAGCCCCAGGCGGCTCTTGCCCTACGCCGTCTCACCATCGATTGTTCTTCAGGATACCGAAAATGCGTGTGCGAAATTCCCTGCTGTCCCTTGCGGCGCTCGCCTGTGCCACACTTTGCGCGGGCCTGCCTGGCGAAACGGCGGCAGCCGAGCCTGCTGCCACTGCCGCGGTGGTGCTTCATCTGGGCGGTCGTACCGAACTGCCGGGCTATGACGGAGACTTTGATCATTTCGCCGCCGACGTCAAAGGGAACCGGTTGTTTCTCGCCGGCGAAGACCAGGGCACGCTCGAGGTCTTCGATCTCCAGACCGGCGCGCATCTGAAAACGGTCAAAGGCTTCGAACAGCCACACGGCATTCTCTACCTGCCCGACGTGAACCGTCTGATCGTGACCGACAGCGGCGCCGGCATGACCAAGGTGGTCGATGCCGCCATCTATCGCGTCATCGGATCAATCCCACTTACTGTCGGCGCGGATTCCATGTACTACGATCCATCGCGCCAGCATCTGTACGTCGTCACCGGCGGCAAGAATGCGGATCCGAAAATGTCCAGAACCATCGTCGCGGAGGTTGACCCGAGAACCGGCAAGCGCATTGGCGAGATGACCTTCGACACCGACTTCACGGAGTCGATGGTGGCGGAGCAGAAAGGCCACCGGCTGTTCATCAACCTGACCGGCAAGAGCGCGATGGCGGTGGTCGACAAGGCCAGCCGCCGGGTCATCGACACCTGGCCGATCAAGGGAGCGGAGCTGAACGCGGCGATGGCTTTCGACGAAACCCATCAACGGTTGTTCGTCGGCACGCGCAAGCCGTTCAAGCTGCTGGTGCTCGATGCCCGCAGCGGGGCCACGCTGGCAAGTTTCGACGCTCCTGAGCGGACCAATCAGGTGATTTTCGATAAGACCAACCAACGCATCTATATGGCTGGTGACGACTATCTCGGTGTGATCAGGCAGAAAGACGCGACGCATTACGAGGAACTCGCTCACGTGCCGACGGCCAAGGGCGCCAAGACGGCCATTCTGGTGCCTGAGTTGCACCGGCTGTACGTCGCGGTGTCGCCGGGGGAGAGTAAGGCAGGCGGTGCGTTGCTGCGTTTTGACGTGCTGCCGGACGGCGCGGTTCATTCGCTGGCTGGAAACTGAAGCCGGAGGGCCGCGCGGCCCTTCATGTCACGGCGCTGTGGCCCGGGCGGCGCACGGGTGCTTTGCGGACGCCAGAATCCCCCGCAGGAGGCGATATGCAGGTCACAGGTATGTTGTACGGCGCGCGGCTGCTGCAATTCGGAGGTTTTCCGGCCGCGGAAGTACTAGGCCCGGACGCGAGTGAGGAGCAAATCAAGGCGTTGCTCGACCGCTACGGATCGGTGTTCGTGAAACCGGTGTTCAAAGGCGGCGTCGGGAAGAAGGGCAAGGCGGGCCTGGTTGGACGTGCAAATGATCTCAAGAGTGCGCTGCGGGAAAAGGAGCGTCTTTATTTCGTCGAGCATCGGCACGGCAATCAGGTCGCCAAATCCAATGGCGTCACGTTCGAAGGGGCAGTCCCTGCCGAGCATGAGGTTTACTTCTCGATCACCGACTCGACGCATTTCCGTGCGCCGACGATGACGCTCACACACCATGGCGGCGTTGACATCGAGGAACTCGACCGGGGTCTGGTCGCGCAGATACCGTTCGATCCGCTCACCGGACTGAAGGCATTTGTCGTCGCCAATGCATTGTCCGCGCTGAAGGCACCGAAGGAAATCATCTCGCCGCTGGTTCAGCACTTGCCCAAGCTATGGGAGCTGTATCACAACTTCGGTATGACGACGCTCGAATTGAACCCGATCCGCATGCGTGCGGAGCGCGACGGCCGGCTCGTGCCGGTGGCGTGCGACTTCAAGGGCGGGTTCGACCGGGATGACACCCGCTGGCAGCGCCTGAATCTGCCGCCCCATCTTTTCTCGATGGACCACTCGGACTTCGAGCAGGAGATCAATCAGCTTCGTACGTACCAGGGGCAGAGCGATGTGTACGTGATCAACGATCACGGAACGATCCTTGCCCCGACGTTCGGCGGCGGCGCCAATTCGCTCGTATCGGAGATGCTGGGCGACGACGCCATTATTTCCTCGGACTTCGGCGGAAATCCGCCTTACGAGAAGATGAAGGAAGTAGCACGTATCTGTTTCAGGCACTGGCTCAAGCAGACGAACGTTCTCTTCATTATTGGCGGCAAGTCGAACAACACGGACATCTTCGAAACCTTCCGAGCGATGGCTGATGCGCTTCGCGAATATTTCAGCGAGCACGGACCGACGCCGCTGCACGTGGTGATTGGCCGAGGTGGTCCGAACCTCGTGCGCGGCATGGGCGCAATGCGGGATACCTGTGATGCACTCGGCTTGCCATACAGCATGTTCGGCTTTGACTCGGATATCAGCGAGGTCATTTACTACGCGAAGACATGTGACGAGTGGATGAAGTCCGGCGGTCGCGACCGAGTGGCAACCATGATGACTGCCACTCAGCCCGCGTCGTCCGCTGCATGACCAGCAAGAACGGAGACCACCGTGTATAAGCAAGGTGTAGGTGATTTCAAGTACTACGTCGGTACCGGTTCGCTCGCGTACGCCGCGACTCGCGAAGACCGTGTTTGCGTGTTAAACATTCTCGGCAGCGAGTCGCGGCAGGTGACGCCGGCCGGCCATATTTATTCCGGCGGCAATGTCGTGTTCGGGACGTCGCCAGGACGACGGGGACAGGTTCTCGAGACTTCGATCGGCAACATTCCCGTCTACAACAACGTGGTGGAAGGTCTGGAGGACGGGCACGCGTTCAATTGTGGTGTGATCTATCTGCCACCCTCCGCGGCGCGTGACGGCGTCGCGGAATTGATTCGCGTGAACCGCAGCCTGAAGAAGATCTTCATCGTCACGGAGAAGATGTCGGTGCACGATTCGCGCGAGATTCGCGCGATGGGCCAGCAAAATGGCGTCGATATATTCGGCGGCAACAGTCTGGGCGTTGCCGACGCGTGGAACCGGGTGCGGATCGGCGGCGTTGGGTGGCGATAGCCCTGATGAATCGCTGAGGAAAGGGTCGATTGCTATCCTCTCGAACTCCGGTGGTTTCACGACAACGATCGCGAGCTATCTGCGGATGGCCGGCTGGGGGACGACGACCCTGATCTCGAGCGGCAAGGACGTGTACATTCATTTCGCCGCGCCCGAATTCGCGTTTGCCCTTGCCAACGACGCGCGCAGCAAGGCTGCGGTGCTGTACGCCGAGCCGGGAGGCTATTACGAACTCGACGCACATTTCGCCAAGCCGGTGGTGGCATGCGTGGTCGGCAGGTGGAAACGCAAGCTGACGCGTGCTGTAGGCCATGCGGGCGCACTGGCGGGTGGGGACGATGACGCGCAAGCCAAGGAGCGCTGGTTCATGGAGAAGTTCGGTGTCGACGGCGTGTTTACGCCCGAGCGGCCGGTAGTCTCAGCGAGGGGTGCACTGGTTACCAACATTGCGCACATTCCGGCGGCGCTTACCGCCGTTATGCGGGAGAACGGCGCGCTTCCGGATTTCGCGCCGGAAGGCAGTCTCGCGCTGAAGCCGTGGTTCCGGTCATGCAACGGGCTATCGCTGCCGCCCGAACTTGACATTCCAACGGCTGACGCGATGCCGCCGTACGACGAACAGATCGCTGCGCTGAACCGGCAAGTTGGCGCGGTACCGCCACGTCAAAACATGAAGGATGCGTCTGGCGCCTCGCGGATGGACCCGAAGACTCAGGTGACCAGTCTGCACGGCGTGTCGATGCTCGAGGCCGCCCAACGCTCGCTTGAGGCGAACGTGTGTCTCGCGCTGCTGCACGATCCCGGGGATGAGAACGACGCGAAGCTGGTCAACGTTGCGATCGGCGCCGAAATCAACCTGAATGGCAATCCGGCACTCGCGGCGGCACAGGCGGCGCGCGAGGCCGGCAATGCGCCGAACAGTGTGCTCGCCGCCGCCCTGAGCATTGTCGGCCCGCGCCGCGCGGAGGGCGCGCGGCAGGCAGTGCGCGCGCTCATCGATCTCGGGACGACCGCAGGTCTGCACGATGTGCTCGACGAGACTTTCGACGTGACCACGATGCCAACCGATGCGGCGACGCGCGAAATACTGATTGGTGGCGAGCCGGATGCAAACGCGCAACTTGTCCTGGCCGGTCTGAGGGAGCGTGGCGTGCAATCGGTGTTCGTTCGTTATATCGAGTCGCTCGGCGGGCACCCGCGTGCAGACGGCGTGCTGGCAGCGATAACGACGACGCTTGCATGGGACCCATTGATGCGCAAACGGGTGTCCCGTCTTACGGCCGAAAGCCTGCCGTGGTGGATGCGCCTGTTCGGCACGCTGATCGGCGCATCGGTCGACGAGGCACAGCATCGACCAGAATCCGTATGCGGAATTCCGACCGTCGAGATCGTCAGTCGTCGCTCCCTGACAGAGATGGCTTGCATCGCCCTGATCGGCGTGGAGCCGACCTCCGCGGATCTGTTTGCGTTCGAAACCCTGGTCGGGCTTCTGCTGACTAACGGTCCCGGCGCCATTTCGGCGCAGGGGGCGAAAGGGGCGACATCCGCTGACGGTCCGGAAAGCCCGGATCGTGTCCAGCTGAATAAGGCGATGGTGGGTTTTCTCACTCACTCGGGTTTCGCGCACGGAGGCAATGGTTTCGAAGGCGTTGCCTTCCTGCTCGAGCGTTTCAGGGGCGTCGGGCTGGCCGATCCCGGGAACCCGGCGCATGGACTTGACCTGAAAGCGATGGCGACGGACTTTGCCCGCGTATACGGTAGCGAGCGTGCGCGGCGCAAGGAGGTCGGCGCGCACGCGGCAGGGGCGTTGCCGTGCATCAACCATCCGGTATTCAAGGGTAAGCCGGTCAACGTCGACCCGCGCGAGGAGTTCGTGTTCAAGCTTTACGACGGCCGGGGCGAGTACAACATCTTTCACGACTACTACCGCACGCTGGTGCAGGCCTTGTACGACGAAAACGTGACGCGCAATGTGTTCGCGGTCAACATCGACGCTGTCATAGCGTCACTGCTGCTGAAGATGTTGTGGAGCCGTCACCAGGCCGGCGACGTCTCTGATCAGGAACTCGAGACGGCGGCCTTCACCGTCTTCCTGTACGGCCGGATGATCGGCTGTGCCGCGGAGATCGACGATCACCTCAATCGCGGCCGTAACCTTGATACGCGAACATCACAAGCGGTGGTGCGGTACGTCGCGTAGTGGGTAGCAGGATGAGCGCGCATGCGTGGGGACGCAAAGAGCCGCTAAGAGCCGCGTCAGCGAAACCGCACCGAGGGTTACCCCCGAATCGAAAATTCAGGTTGCGTTCAGGTTGTGCTGCTAATTATTCATTCAGATAAGAGCACAAGAAACACCGCCGACCAGTGCATTGCTTGTGATGGTAGCGAGTTTGCGCTAGCCTGAGACCATCGGAGACGCTCCCTCGATATATGAAAATTCTGATCGTTGAAGACCAGCGCAAGCTAGGTCTGTTTCTTAGGCAAGCATTGATCGAGCGTGCCTATACCGCCACCTGGGTGGCGAGTTGCACGGAGGCGCGCGAGGCGCTCTGCGAGTCCAGTTATGACGTCATTGTGCTGGATCTCGGTTTGCCTGACGGCGATGGCCTCGCCCTGCTGCGCGAATGGCGCAGCGCAGGCTTTAACGAGCCCGTGCTGATCCTCAGTGCGCGCGACGCGGTGGAGGATCGCATCAGCGGTCTCGACGTAGGCGCCGACGATTACCTGTCCAAGCCGTTCAGTCTCGAAGAACTCCTGGCACGCTTGCGATCCTTGTTGCGGCGCCAGTCCGCCGTGAAGGAGACGGTGCTGCAGCACCAGGGCGTCAAGCTCGATCTCCTTAGCCGTACGGTGCACCTGAACGGGCAACCGGTCGACCTGACCAGCCGCGAATTCGCCTTACTCGAAATATTTCTGCAGAACCCCGGGCGAATTCTGACGCGTACCTTGATCTCCGAGAAGATCTGGGAATCCCATTACGACGTCGACACCAATCTCCTCGACGTCTATATGAGTCGGCTGCGCGCCAAGTTCGAAGTCCCGCTCGGCAAACCGCTGTTCAAAACGGTGCGTGGCGTAGGCTATCAGCTCGTATGAAATCGATCGGTGCCCGTCTGGCGATCTGCTACGTACTGGCCTCAACGGTGACGTTCGCCTCGCTGTTTCTGGCCGGGCGCTACTTCATGGAACGGCACGCGATCCATGCGCTGGACCTGCTCAACGAATCCGAGTTCGAACAACTGAAGGCGGGTGTCGGCCCTGTTGGCAAGACACTGTCGCAGGACGTGCTGCGAAGTCGCGTGCATGCCATGATGACCGACGACCTCGAACTGTTCTATGTCGAGGTTGACGCACCGAACGGCGATATCGTGTTTCGTTCTCAAGGCCTGCGCGATCGTCAGATTCCCGTGCTGCCGAAGGCCCACGTTTTCAATGCGTTTGTCGATGGCTTGGGCGAACTGCGAGCGGGCTTGTTTCCGTTGGGGCCATACAAGGTCCTCATCGCCACTTCGAAGAACCACGTCAAGGTGGTGATGGAAGGCTACGAACGGACCTTCTACGGGTTGTTGCTGGTCATGGTCGTGGTTAGCAGCATCATCGGCTACGGTTTCAGCCGGATGGCCCTGCGCCCGCTCAGGTTGATCCAGGACACCGCCGACCGCATTCGCTCGGATAATCTGAGTGAACGGATTCCAGTCGCGGCGGCGAAGGACGAGATTTCCGACCTGGCGCGCCTGCTCAACCAGATGTTCGACCGCCTCGAAATTTCATTCGACCAGATTCGCCGGTTCACCGCCGAGGCGTCCCATGAGCTCAAGACCCCTTTGACGCTGGTGCGGCTGCAGGCAGAGAAACTGGTGGTGGAAGGGCAGTTGCTGCCGGCGCAGGAGCAGTCCGTGCAGATCCAGATCAAGGAGCTCGCGCACCTCAATCGCATCATCGAGGATTTGCTGTTTCTGTCGCGTGCCGACGCCCGCGCTATTACGCTCGATCTCAGGCTGCAGGATCCCGAACCTTTCCTGCAGAGCTTCGCCCAGGACGCCCATGTGTTGGCGGAGCATCAGCAACTGCGATTTTTCCTGACCCACCACGGTTGCGGCCAGGTGGCCATCGAGCCGAAATGGTTGCGACAGGTGCTGCTCAATCTGCTGAGCAATGCGCTCTCGGCATCGCCGGTGGGCGGTCGGATCACGTTGCGCTCCACGCTCATGGACGGTACCTGGCAAGTGAGTATCGAGGATGAGGGCCCGGGCGTGCCTGCGGAGCAGCGTGAACGCATCTTCGAACGTTTCGTGCGTATCAGCCGTCCAGGCGAGGACAAGGGCACTGGACTTGGTTTGGCCATCTGCCGTAGTCTCGTTGAGCTGCACGGCGGCCGCATCTTCGCCGAGGCTGCGTCCGGCAGCTGCGGCTTGCGCATGGTGTTTGAGATTCCTGCTGAGACGTCGACTGGCGGCGCCGCCGTCACGTCGCAAGACATCCCATTGCCTGAAACGGACGCGACCTGACTCGCGCGAGTCGCCGCACACGTCGCCGCTCGGCGTCGCCTGCCTGCGGTGGCGTTCTCAGAGATCGCGCTGATAGCCGAGATAGTAGGAGAACTGATTGGTTTGCTTGACGTGAGTGAGACCGCAACCTACCGAGAACAGCAGCCGGTCGTGGTCCGTGAAACTGTACTGTCCGCCCAGGTTGAAGGCCAGCGACGACGGGTCGGCGACCGTGGCGGCGCCGGTATAGAACAGTTCCCCGCCGAGTTCGAGTTGCTCGTTGATCTTGCGCACCGCCGCCCAACCCGCAATCCAATAGCCTTTCTCGTTCGCGTGACGATTGACGACATAGCCACCCCCGCCGAAAGTCGTCCAGTTACCGATCGTTTTCTGCACCCACAACGGCAGCAACACACGGCTGTGACCGTCGCCGAGGCCGAGACGATCGTTGCCGGTGGGAATGATCGCGCCTGGACTGAACGCCACTTGCGGGCGGATACCCTTGTCGTCTTCTGTAATGAAGCGGTATTTGACGCTGAGTTCCATGTCGCCGAACCCGTAGTGGAACTTCTCGCCGCTCGCGTGCATGAACGACATGCCGAGATTCAGGCTGGCTTCGAGGTTATCGGTCGCGCCGTAGTTGATTTCGACTGCGGGCAGCGCGCCGCTATATTCGCCTTGCCTGACGGTGCCGGTGGCGCCCGTGTTGATTTCGAAATGTCCCCGTTCGATGGGCTCGGCATCGTCCGTCACGAAGGGTAGGGTGGCGAACGCGCTGTGGGATGCCAGCAAGGTACTGGCGGCGAGTATCGTCATGACAATTCGTGGACCCGCTTGTGCACGGCGCGCGCGTGGTGTCGTGGCGGTTCGACGGGGAAGGCTGGGCACGGTCTTCGATCTCCTGAGTTGTGATTGCTTGACGCCTTGTGTGAGCGTCCTGAAGGCGAGCGGGCAGGGACGCACGGTCGGCGTCCGCCGTCAAGCTGCGGCCGGGCGCGACCGCAGCTGCCGGGTTAATGACCGATTTCGGTGAACTGCGGCGGGCGCCATTTGAGCAGCTTGTTCTCGAGCTGCGTGAGGAGGAACTCTGCCCCCAGCGCCACGACGGCCAGCACGATCATCGCGGCGAAAACCCCGGCTGCGTTGAAGGCACCCTGAGCCGTCGAGATCAGCAGACCGATGCCTTGCCGGGAGCCAAGGAATTCACCGACCACGGCCCCAACGAGCGCGAAACCGAAGCTGACGTGCAGGCTCGCCAGAATCCAGCTCATGGCCGCGGGCAGCACCACTGTCAGGGTGACCTGACGCTTCGACGCACCGAGGATGTGGGCGTTGGCGATGAGATTCCGGTCCGCTTCGCGCACGCCCTGGAAGGCGTTGGCGAATACCACGAAGAACACCATCACGACTGCCAGCGCAACCTTCGACGCCATGCCCAGTCCCAGCGCGATGATGAACACCGATCCAAGCACGACGCGCGGAATCGAATTGGCGATCTTGATGTAGAGACTGAATACGTCGGCAAGCAGCTTGTTGCGGCCAAGCGCAATGCCCGCGATGACGCCGCCCACGCCGCCGATCAGAAAACCAAGTACGGTTTCCTCCAGTGTCACCAGCACCTGCACCCAAAGCGGACCCTGCGAGGTGCCCTCTGTCAGCCAGGTCCAGATCTGACTGACAATCATCGACGGCACGGAGAAAAAGAATGGATCGATCCATCCCATTTGTCCCGCCAGTTCCCAGCCGCCGAGGGTCACCACCAGCACCGCGATGCGAAGTGTGTGAACCAGCGTTTGGCGACGGCGCATTGTCCCTTGCGCTTCGAGTTCCACCTGGCGCAGTTCGATCTCGTGCGTCGGCAATCCAGTCGTTCGGGTATTCATGGTGTTCCTCGCAATGCCTGCGGGCAGTCAGATATGGACTTCATCGCGCAGATCGTTCCAGATCTGACGGGAGAGTTCGATAAAACGTGGCGAATAGCGCGCCTCCGAGACCTCGCGGGGGCGCGGCAAGCCGATTTCGTAGGAGGCTTTGACGGTGGCCGGCCCGGACGTCAGCACGAAGACTTTGTCGGCGAGTGCAATCGCTTCTTCGATATCGTGTGTGACGAAAACCACTGAAGCACCGTTGACGCTCCATAGATGCAGCAGTTCGTCCTGCATCAGTGCGCGCGTCTGCACGTCGAGCGCCGAGAATGGCTCATCCATCAAGAGGATTTCGGGCTCGTTGATGAAGGTCTGCGCAAGGGCCACGCGTTTGCGCATGCCGCCCGACAACTGGTGCGGATAGTGCCGTTCGAAGCGCGACAGGCCGACCCGGCGAATCCAGTCCATGGCTTTGTCGTGAGCTTCATCCTTGCGCATGCCGCGATAGATCGGCCCGGCGGCGACGTTATCGAGCACGCTCTTCCAGGGGAAAACCGCATCGCTCTGAAACACGAAGCCGATGCGGCGATCGATGCCCGTCACCGGTTGGCCCCAGATCCGGACCGTGCCCGCGCTCGGTCGGGCGAGGCCGGTGATCAGGCTGAGCGTGGTGGACTTGCCGCATCCGGTGGGGCCCACCACCGCGCAGAACTGACCTTTCTCCACGCTCATGCTGAAGTTCTGCAGCGCCATGATGGCCTTGCCCTCCGGGCTGACGAACCTGCGACTGACGCGCTCGAGTTCGATTGCGGGCGTAATGTCGCCGATGTTTGCGACCACAGGCCTGCCGGTTGCCAGTTGGACTGTCATATGTAACTCACCTTGAGTGCCAGATTCTCGTTGTGGAATGGACGCGCCGCGTCGTGGCGGCGTTCGCGCGTTGGAGCAGGGCGATGAGCCCGACCCTTCATCGAAACAGGGATCGACCTCGCGGCTGCGGCACGCCGCAGTCGCGATGCGAACAGATCGCTACGGCCCGTGGACCCGGCATCAGTTCGCGGGCACCGCCGAGACGAACTCCGTGGTGTAGGTTTTCGACAGGTCGATGTTGCGGCCCTTCAGACCCTTGTCGAACGCCGACAAGACCTTGAGCACGGTCTGCGGACCCGACTCCGGCATACGGCCGTCCGGAATGAACGAGACCTTGCCGACGGCCAGCGCCCTGACGTAACTGTCCCTGTCGCCGGCGTAGTAGTCGGCCGGCATTTTCGCGGTGAGTTCTTCGGCGCTGTGGGTCGAGATATAACGGAGCGTCTTGACGAAGGCGTTGGCGAGCTTCTGCGCTGTGGCCTTGTGGGCGTTGACCCAGGTTGTCTGCATATAGAGGGAGGCGGCCGGGTACAAGCCGCCCAGCCACTTCTGGGTGCTTTCGGGCGAGCGCAGGTCGACCAGCACCTTGGCGTCGCCGGTCTTGAGCAGGCGCGAGATGGTCGGCTCGGTGGTCATGCCGCCGTCGATCTTGCCCTGCTTGAGGGCAGCGATGAAGGTATTGCCGGCGCCGACCGGCAGCGACGTCACTTCGCTGATCGGTACGCCATGCGATACCGCCAGATATTGCGTCAGGAAATTGGTCGAGGAGCCGAGCCCGGTGACTCCCAGCGTTTTGCCGCGCAGATCGGCCGGCGACTTGACAGTGTTGGCGAGTTTCGATGAGATCAGTTCGACCTCACCGGGCGTATGGCTGAATTGCACGACAGATTCGATGACCTTGCCTTTTGATTGCAGATCAATGGTGTGATCGTAAAAGCCCACCACGCCTTGTACCTGCCCGGCGATCAGTTCGTTCTCGGCGTCGACGCCGGCCGGTTCGTTGAGCAGTTCGACGTCGAGACCTTGCTCCTTGAAGTAGCCGAGTTGTTCCGCCAGCTTGGCCGGCAGGTATATCTGCTTTTCCATGCCGCCGACCATCAACGTTATCTTTTCGTTGGCTGCAAGGGCGGAATGGGAAAGGGTGCCCATCACCAGGGCGCCAAGCGCAATGCGCAAAGCTGTGTGTTTCATGGTGCGATCTCCTGAATGTCAGTGTTATGGCGTCGCGCGAGTCGCGCTCAGTGTTCCTGGACGAATACGCGTTCCAAGTCTTTGCGGGTAGCGTATTGAACAAGCTCATTTATAGAGATCCAGCCTAAAATCAGGCTGAATCGAAAATGAAAGTCTGTTCAGGGACGCCCGCCATGCATGACGCAAGAGGGGCGGGAAGGCGGGGCGACGGCACAGCGGCGCAGGCCGGCGCAACACCGGCGGCATAGGTGTCACGGGTGCCGAGCCGGCAGGCAAGTGCTTCGGATCGCGAAACAATGAAAACGACGAAGAAGAGCCGCGCGAGGCGGCAATGACGTGGTGTTTACTTGAGTTTGGCCAGTTCCTGCCGCACCTCGGTTGCGTTCAGCGGGAAATAGGCGGAATAGCGCACCGGCTCCTGGCCCGCGCGACTCAGGATGTAGCGCAGGAAGGCCTTTACCGGCTCGGACAGCGGCCGGTTCATGCGGATATACATGTAGCGCGTGAGCGGGTAGCGGCCGTTGGCGGCGTTTTCGGCGTCGAGCGTATAGAAGGGGGCGCCTGCTTTTTCGGCCACCGCGAGTGCCTTGAGACCGGCGCCGCCTTCCTCGAGACCACCGAAGCCAATCGCGCCCGGGTCGTGAGCAATCGCCTCGGCGGTCTGGGTGATGGAGCCCTCGTGCACGGCGCGATTCCATTGACCGCCCCTGAGCACCATGATTTGCATCGACATCGCATTGGGCGCGACATGGGGCGGCATGTAGATCGTAATGGGCCGATCTGCCCACTCGCCGGTCAAGCCAAGTTGCCCCCAACGCGTAATGGCAGGGTGTTCCCCGAGGATGTCCGCCAGTTGCGCCACCGTGATCTGCGCCAGCGGGTTGTTCTCAGGCACGAAGATGGCCTGTGCGGTCGTGCGTTGCGGGGTATTGAAGCCACCGCGCGCGACGCGGATCTCGATGGGGGCCTTCTGGTGTTGCGTGGCGTCGTAGGCGCGACTTTCTTCCGGCCAGAGCTCCCGGCCCATCGGTGCGATGTCGGTGTCGTTGACAAGCAAGGCGAGGAAGCCGTTCAGGGTGCCCAAATGCTCCCAGCGTTCGCCTTTTCGTACGCCAGGCTGGATCCGATGAAAGTCCTCAATCCATGTATCCATCAGCGATTTCATGCCATCGCTGCCGATACTGTCGATCTTGCCGTGCAGACCTTCGACCGGCCTGTAGGCTGGCAAGGCAGGATCGAGCGGCGGGAGAAAGGCTTGCAGCCTGGCGCTTTCCTGCGCCGCTTCGCCAGCGCTGAGCGGTTGGAAGGACGCGTGTCTTGCCACGACTTCCTGTCCGTCGCGGCTGAGCATGAAGGCAAGGAACTCCTTCACCTTCTGCGGCAGTGGGGCGCCGGGGCGCTGGTTGACGGCAATGTACGCAGGACGTCCCGCCACGCTCGCGACGCGCACCAGCACCGGCGATTTCATCATGTCGCCAGCGAACTGGTGGGCGTAGGGCTGCAACTCGGTCGGCCATGGCTCGCGCGTGAGCGGTGCGATGTCGGCGTTGCCGAACATCAAGGCGCCAAATGCGGTTACATCGCTTATATGCTGCCAGTTCGCGCCACGGCGAATACCGGGCTGGCGTTGTTCGAACGCGGCGAGCCAGTCGTTCATCAGCGGCTTCATAGCGTCGTCACCGACACTGCTGATGGGCCCTGCGACCCGTTGTTCGGGCTGGTAACCAGGCAATCCCGCATCGACGACCGACGCGGCATGAATGCTGCCGGCAGATAGGAGCAGGCCGGCCATGCAAGCGACCAGCATGAGACTGCATGGGCTCGTCTTCGCGCCGGTCCCGGCGCGAGGGGCGGCACGTGTACCGAGGAACGCACCGGCCGTGTTCAGGCGCAGGCGAGGCACAGCGTTGAAACGCTGGTTTCGCAATTTGCTTGTCTCCTTGTTTTTTTGCCGTTGATCGGCGCCCGCTGCCCGGTTGTTTTCTGGGGCACTGCATCGTCGAACGGGCGAGCCCTAGGTTTCGATCTGGACAATACGGCATGGCTCTGAATACAACCTGAACCGACCGTGAAAATCCGTTCATGTCTATCCGGAAGCTGGCTGCCCCCTGGCACTCGCGCTGTTTGCGCACGACGCGTCGTGCTTCGCCGCGTCAGTCAATCAGTACCTCCAGTTTTTTGATCATTTCCACGTTGCCGACAATACTGTATGAATGTACAGTGTTGCGCGTGACCGGGCCGCTAGTGCAAGCGCATTCTGATGCGGGAAAACGATGCAATGCTTCTGTGGCTAGTGCTGGGCGGCAGGCAGCGCTATATCTTGCAAATATCGAGGTCCAATAGCGGCGAGGGCGTGCAGTGGACCCAGCCACCGCCGATTAACTTTTCCAGGGCGCGCAGGCAAACGCGCACGACTGAACGGAGACTCAACCCTATGCCGGCTTCACCCACTCAAGAGCACCATGCCTGAACAACTCTGGCTGCCCGGACTCGAGGCGCCGCCTGTCCCGACAGACGGCCTGTTCTTCGCCGTATTTCCAGATGCGAATACGGCCACCAGCATCTCGAAGCTGGCGCAACAGCTCTGCGGGGAGACGCGCTCGAAGAGCAAGCCTCTGTCGGCCAACCGTTTGCATGTCACGTTGCTTCACCTCGGGAACTTCGCAGGCGGTTTACCGCCAGCCTGGGTGGATGCGGCGATGAACGCGGCCGCGTCGATCAGGATGGAGCCTTTTAGCGTCGAGTTCGACAGTGCGGTCAGTTTTGCGCTGAAGCCGCGGCCGGGGCCATTGGTGTTGGGTGGAGGCGAGGGCGTGGTTGGACTCCAGGCACTTCACGACGCACTTGTACTGGCGTTGCGCGCCGCTGGATCCGGAGATCGCGCAGTCTCGCCGAGCGTGCCGTACACCCCGCACGTGACCTTGGCTTACGGCATGCCTTGGGTCGCGACACGTCCTGTCGAAGCCATCAGTTGGAACGTGCGTGAGTTTGTTCTGGTGCACAGCTTGCTCGGGCGTACCCGGCATGTCGCTCTGGCACGCTGGCGGTTGGCGGCTGAGTGAAACGTTGTGGCTCGCGGCGGCCGTCGTGAAGCAAATGCGCCGAAGCGCTTCGGACTAGAACCGCACGCCGGTTGCGCAACTGCCTGCAAAGCCGCCGCCGGTTCCGCCTGCACCACCGTAGCCCACGCCATGCGCCCCTCAAATACGCAAAATCCGAAAACCAGAGGTTTCATCGGTCAGACAGCCAGAACGGGCATGCGCTCCCTGATAGAATGCTTGGGCCGCAACGTAGTGGACTGCAGATGAAATTGCTTGATGCGTTAGTCGAACAGCGTATTGCCGCCGCAGCTGCGCGCGGTGAGTTCGACGATTTACCGGGCGCCGGCGCGCCGCTGCCCCTGGACGACGATGCACTGGTCCCGGAAGAAGTGCGTGTCGCCAACCGGATTTTGAAGAATGCGGGCTTCGTGCCGCCCGCCGTCGAGCAGCTGCGCGCTTTGCGCGACCTGCAGGCGCAGTTGAACGCGGTCAGCGACAGGACCGCCCGTTGCCGCCTCCAGGCCCGCATGCTGGCGCTCGATATGGCGCTTGAATCGCTGCGCGGCGGCCCGCTGGTCCTGCCGCGCGAATACTGTCGGCGGATTGCCGAGCGGCTCTCGGAGCGGGTCGGCAACCTCAATACGGCCGAAGCGGGATCGCAGTGAGCGAGCCGCTTGTCCGCCCCGCCACGCTTGGCCCGGAGTCCGTCGAACCGGTCGAAGCTGTGACATCGCCGGTCTCTCAAGCCGAACCCGTCGGCGCCGGTTCTGCCGAATCGATGCCGTGCGACGCACCAGCCGCTGAATCAATTAACGCTCCTTCGCCGGACGAACCGTCTGTACCGCCGATCTCCGAGCGCGATCGCCGCTTCATGGCGCTGGCTCGGGCCGCAGCAGAAGAAGCGCGCGCAGCTGGCGAAGTGCCGGTCGGCGCGGTGCTCGTGCGCGGCGACGAAGTCATCGCCAAAGGTTTCAACCATCCGATCGGTGCGCACGACCCATCGGCGCATGCGGAAATGGTCGCGTTACGCGCAGCCGCGCGAGCCGTTGAGAACTACCGTCTGCCCGGCTGCGAGCTGTATGTGACGCTCGAACCCTGTCTGATGTGTGCCGGCGCGATCATGCATGCGCGTATTGCCCGCGTCGTGTTCGGGGCGCGCGATCCGAAAACGGGTGCGTGCGGCAGCGTCGTCGATGCATTCGCGAATCCGCAGTTGAATCATCACACCACGGTGACCGGCGGCGTGCTCGAAGATGAATGCGGCGCCGCGCTCAAAACGTTCTTTGCCGAACGGCGGCGCGCAAGCCGGGAAGCACGCGCGGCAGCGCGCATCGAACCGGGACCGGCCGAGCCGCTCTAAAAACTACAACGTCGAATAGGTCTTGCCCATGACCGTCCATCGCACCATCGAACTGATCGCGCCGTCCGGCTATCCGCATGACCAGGAGGTGCTGCATCGCGCGTTGCACCGCTTGCATGCGCAGGGGCATCGCGTCGATGGCGTGGATGCGACGAGGCGCCGCTACCAGCGTTTCGCCGGCACCGACGGCGAGCGCGCGGCTGAGTTGAACCGCCTGGCTGATCCTTCGCGGGAGTTGCCCGACATTGTGCTGACTGTCCGTGGCGGCTACGGCGCGATACGCATTCTGCACGGACTCGACTATGCGGGGCTGCAACGGCGGCTGACCGATCAGCCGATCGCGTTGGTAGGGCACAGCGATTTCACCGCGATCCAGCTAGCATTGCTCGCACGTGCCGGTGTGAAGACTTTCGGCGGCCCGATGTTGATGAGTGACTTCGGCGCGGAAGATCTGAGCGAATTCACCATGCGGCACTTCTGGTCGGCGCTGACCAAGCCGACCATGACGGTGACGAGCCATGTGCCGCAAGCGCAAGCTGTCGATGTTTCGGGCATGTTGTGGGGCGGCAATCTGGCAGTGCTGGCGTCCCTGATCGGCACGCCGTACATGCCGCCGGTGCAGGGCGGCATTCTGTTCATCGAAGATGTCAACGAGCAGCCATTCCGGCTCGAGCGGATGCTTTACCAACTGCATCTTTCCGGCATCCTCGCGCAGCAGCAGGCGCTTGTGCTCGGCGATTTCTCCGGTGGCAGATCGTACGATTACGACAACGGATATGACCTGCAGGCGATGATCGAGCAGGTGCGGTCGGTAATCGGGATTCCGGTCGTCACTGGCCTGCAATTCGGCCATGTTCCGGACATGCTGACGCTGCCGGTCGGCGCTGACGCGCACCTCGTAGCCGGCGCGCATGGGTTCAGGCTGACGTTGTCCGGCTATCCCTGCCTGAGTTGAAACGGCAAAGAAGCGGAAGCGGGCGGTTGTCCGCTTTCTTTTTTGAGCCATAAATGCAACTAACGGTCAACTATTTGACACTCCTGCAGGCAGAACTGCCAGTGAAGGCCCATCTATTTTGTTGACAAAATCCGCCATCAACGGACGTGTCCGTCTCGCCTTAATTAAACTGATATTGAAGCAAGACCGAGCTTTTATACTGTGCCAGATAGGCTGCAGCCCAATACTGTCATGAAGATTGTCGAAATTAATAACAAAAATTGTTGACAATCTTTATGTCCATCCTAAGATGACCAACATACCGAGACGCACATCATGTCCGACACAGATTCCGCCAGCTCGAATAGTTCGAAACCCGAAGCGATCGCCGAACGCATCCGCGCAGCGATCCTCGAGCATCGGTTGGCGCCGGGCGCCAAGCTGACAGAAGCACAGTTATGCGAAGTATTTGGCGTGAAGCGCGGTCCGATCCGCCAGGCGCTTGCGCAACTGGCCACGGATCACCTTGTCGACCTGGAACCGAACCGCGGTGCGTTCGTCGCGAGTCCATCGTTGCAGGAAGTGCACGAGGTGTTCGAGATGCGCCGGATTATCGAGTTGGCTGTGGTGGAGCGCATTTGCAGCGGGCACGGCATCCGGCGTTTGAAGAGTATTGGCAGCATGATCGGCCGCGAGCGTAAAGCGTTCGAGACACGTGATTTTCCGGCATGGATTCGCCTGTCGGGTGAGTTCCACACCGAGTTGGCCGGGCTCACCGGCAACGCCGTGCTGTGCGACTGCCTGAACGGCCTGGTGGCGCGCTCCACGCTGATTTCCGCACTGTACGAGTCGCTCGGACGCAGCCCGTGCTCGTTCGAAGACCACGAAGCGATTCTCGCCGCGCTCGACGCCGGCAATGCGAAAGAGGCGGCGGCATTGATGTCGCGCCATCTGCAAAGCGTCGAGTTGAAGATGCTGGATCGCCCGGCACGCGGTGCTGCCGATCTGCATGAAGTGTTCGGTGCACGCAACGATGCACCCAAAGGTAAGTCCGCGCCAGGCTGAGGCAAGCGGCCGGCGCGCGCGCGTTGCTGGTGCGCGCCGCACTGAATTGAACTGAACTGAATCAAGCGTGGCAAGGCGGCTCGACGTGAGCGTCGCCGGCTTGCGTGCGCGTGGCCGTCGCTGAACGACAGCCTTGGAGTAGCAACGCATCGTCAGGAGTCCGCGGCTGCCGGCGGTGCGATAACCACAAGTACGTCAGTACGGAGACACCCGCGGCGCGGCCCTTCAGGCGCTTGACATTCCCTCCGGTTCCACTCGGGTGAAGGGAGTGCGCCTGGCATGGCCGATGCAACGTCCTTCGATTCGCTATCGATGGTCCCTATCCCAAGGAGGAGTCATGGCTCAGTTCAGTGCAGCGCCCAGCAGTCCCGCAATTCCCACTTACGGAGACGCTGACGCACCCAGCGATCCGTCTATGCCGGCAGGTTACAGCGAGCGGCTGTACAACGAAGACCTGGCGCCGCTGCGCCACCAGACCTGGGGCGCCTACAACATCTTCGCGTTCTGGATGTCCGACGTGCACAGCGTCGGCGGCTATGTGTTCGCGGGCAGTCTGTTCGCACTCGGGCTGACGAGCTGGCAGGTGCTGATTGCGCTGCTGGTCGGCATCACGATTGTCAACGTGCTGTGCAATCTGATCGCCAGGCCGAGTCAGCAGAACGGCGTGCCTTATCCGGTTGCCTGCCGCGCGACGTTCGGCGTGCTCGGTGCGAATATTCCCGCAGTGATTCGCGGTTTGATCGCGGTGGCGTGGTATGGGATTCAGACCTATCTGGCGTCGAGCGCGCTGGTGATCGTGGTGCTGAAGTTCGTCCCGCAACTGTTGCCGTATGCGGACGTTCATCACCATGGCTTCATGGGTCTCTCGACCCTTGGCTGGGCCGGTTTCATGTTGCTGTGGGTATTGCAGGCACTGGTGTTCTGGCACGGCATGGAGACCATCAAGAAGTTCATCGACTTCGCCGGCCCGGCAGTCTACGTGGTGATGTTCATTCTCGCGGGCTACATGGTGTATCGCGCAGGATGGCGCAACATCGGCATCAACCTGGGCGGCGTCAAATATCACGGCATGGAAGTGGTGCCGGTGATGATTACGGCGACCTCGCTGGTGGTGTCGTACTTCTCCGGACCGATGCTGAATTTCGGCGACTTTTCGCGCTACGGCAAGAGCTTTCGCAGCGTGCAGCGCGGCAACTTCTGGGGCTTGCCGGTCAACTTTCTCGCCTTCTCGCTGGTGACCGTGGTCACGACCGCCGCCACGCTGCCGGTGTTCGGCCAACTGATCACGGATCCGGTCGAAACGGTGGGTCGTATCGACTACCCGAGCGCGGTGATTCTCGGCGCGTTGACCTTCACGATTGCGACCATCGGTATCAACATCGTCGCTAATTTCGTGTCGCCGGCCTTCGATTTCTCGAACGTCGCGCCGCGCCTGATCAGCTGGCGTGCGGGCGGCATGCTCGCGGCGGTGGCGTCGGTCTTCATCACGCCGTGGAATCTGTTCAACAATCCGGCGGTGATTCACTACACGCTCGATGTGCTCGGCAGCTTCATCGGACCTTTGTATGGTGTCCTGATCGTCGATTACTACCTCGTGAAACGCCAGAAAATCGTGCTCGATGACCTTTACACGGTTTCCCAAACCGGCTCGTACTGGTACAGAAACGGCGTCAATTACCGGGCCGTGGGCGCGTTGTTGCCGGCCGCGCTCATCGCCGTGATCTGCGTGATGGTGCCGACGCTCGACGGGCTGGCAAATTTCTCGTGGTTCATCGGTGCCGGATTGGCTGCAGCGTTCTACCGCGTGCTCGCTCGCTGAGCCGGCGCCGCAACAGGAGTCGATATGCGCATCAAACTGATCAATCCGAATACGACGCAACGTATGACGGAGGCAATGGGCCGCTGCGCGCGCGAAGTCGCCGCGCCCGGCACCGAAGTGATCGCGGTGAATCCGACGATGGGACCACCGTCGATCGAAGGCTATTACGACGAAGCACTCGCGACGCCCGGCTTGCTGGCCGAGGTCATCGCCGGGGAGTGCGACGGTTGCGACGGCTACGTGATCGCCTGTTTCGGCGATCCTGGTCTGTATGCGGCACGCGAGCTGGCGCGCGGTCCGGTGATCGGCATCGCCGAGGCGGCGATGCACGCGGCAAGCGTGCTGGCGCCGGGCTTTTCGGTGGTGACGACTCTGGCGCGCACTTGCGGCATGGCGTGGCATCTCGCGGAGCGCTACGGCATGAAGCGCTTCTGCCGCAATGTGCGCGCTACTGACGTCGCCGTGCTCGATCTCGACAAGCCCGGCTCGGCGGCGCGCCGCATCATCCTCGACGAATGCCGCCGCGCGCTGGACGAAGACGGTTCGGACGCGATCGTGCTCGGTTGCGCCGGCATGGCGGAGTTGTGCGCGGAGATCGAAGACGCATTGGGCGCACCGGTTATCGAGGGCGTGACGGCAGCCGTCAAATGGACCGAGGCGCTGGTCGCGCTGCGTTTGTCGACGGCTAAACGTGGTGACTATGCAAGGCCGCTGGCGAAACGCTACGACGGCGCGCTGGAAGCTTTCAGTCCGACCGATGCCGATCTGAACCCGGCGCCACCACGCGGTTTTGTGGCAAACGCGCAGGAAACCGCGAAAAACGCCGATTTGCTGCGGGTAAACACTACAGGACCGGCGCCGCACATACATTCCGTCTGACACGCACTATCTGCCCGGGTGTATGGGCGCACCCGGGCGTTTTCGCTACACTGGTTCCACTCGGCGCTGGTGCCCGAAATGCTTTTTGCTGCAGCTTTTTGGCGCTGCTTTTTGGTGCTTCGCCGCCCGCGCCGGCGCGGATCACAAGCAAACCCCACGCGAGCTCCACGTGCATGTCACGTGAGCTCCACGCGAATTTTACGTACCGTCACCACGCATCTCGTCAAACCATGCCACTCGACTCGAACTATCCACGCGATCTGATCGGCTACGGCCGCCACCCGGTGCAAGCGAACTGGCCTGGTCGAGCGCGTGTGGCCGTGCAATTCGTCCTGAACTACGAAGAGGGCGGTGAAAACTGCGTGCTGCACGGCGATCCGGGCTCGGAGCAGTTCCTCTCGGAGATCGTCGGCGCGGCCGCCTATCCGGCTCGCCACATGAGCATGGAGTCGATCTACGAATACGGTTCGCGGGCCGGCGTGTGGCGCATCCTGCGCGAATTCGAAAAGCGCGGTTTACCGCTGACCGTGTTCGGTGTCGGCATGGCGATCGAACGGCATCCGGAACTGGCACGCGCATTCGTCGAACTCGGTCACGAAATCGCTTGCCACGGCTATCGCTGGATTCACTATCAGGACGTGTCGCCGGAGAAAGAGGCCGAGCACATGCGACTCGGCATGGAAGCGATCGAGCGCGTCACGGGCGAGCGTCCACTCGGCTGGTACACCGGCCGCGACAGTCCCAATACGCATCGGCTGGTCGCCGAATACGGTGGCTTCCTGTACGACTCGGATTACTACGGCGACGACCTGCCGTTCTGGATGGACGTCGAAGTGACGGGCGGCTCGACAGTGCCGCAACTGATCGTGCCGTACACGCTCGACACCAACGACATGCGTTTTGCGAGCCCGCAAGGCTTCAACACCGCGGATCACTTCTTCACGTATCTGCGCGACGCATTCGACGTGCTCTATGAAGAGGGCGAAGAAGCGCCCAAGATGCTGTCGATCGGCATGCACTGCCGCTTGCTCGGCCGTCCAGGGCGCTTCCGCGCGCTGCAACGTTTTCTCGACCATATCGAACAGCACGATCGCGTGTGGGTGACGCGGCGCGTCGATATCGCGCGGCACTGGCGCGAACATCACCCTTACCAGCAAAACAACCGCGGGGCAGCGGCATGAAGGCGATGCAATACACTCTGGACCAACTCAACAGCACCTCGACCGACGCGTTCGTCGCGGCGCTGTCGGGCATTTTCGAGCACTCGCCGTGGGTTGCGGAAATCGCCGCGAATCAAAGGCCGTTCGCCAGCATCGACGAGTTGCATCGCAAGATGTCGAATATCGTCGAGACGGCAGGTGAAGAGAAGCAGCTCGCGTTGATCAACGCTCACCCGGAGCTTGCCGGCAAAGCTGCGGTGCGCGGCGAACTGACGGCCGAATCGACGCGTGAGCAAAGCGGCGCGGGCCTCGCCCAATGCACTCAGGAAGAATTCGACAGACTGGTCGCGTTGAACAGCGCCTATCGCGAGAAGTTCGGTTTCCCGTTCATCCTCGCGGTGCGCGGCTTCGATCGCCACGGCATCATCGCGAACTTCGAAGCGCGTGTGAACAACAGCCGCGCCGATGAATTGCGCGCCAGCCTCGACCAGATCTACCGCATTGCACGTTTCCGGCTCGACGACCTGATCGACGCGTAAGGCTCGTAACTTGAACCGCGCCTGAACCTCGCTTGAACCGCGCGCGCGTCGCGGACCTCGAACCGAAACGTTTTTTTCAGCACTAGCAAACATTAAGGAAGACAAAGATGGCACTCCCGATTCTCGACCCCAACGCACCGGACTTCACGCGCCGCTATGTGAACCTCGCGGACCCGCGTCTGGGCGCGCAGGCGCTCGAGGCCAGCGACGATTTCTTCGCGCCGAAGGAACGCATGCTGAATCCGGAGCCGGCTGTCTTCATTCCCGGCAAGTACGACGACAACGGCAAGTGGATGGACGGCTGGGAAACGCGCCGCAAGCGGGCCACCGGCTACGACTGGTGCGTCGTCAAGCTCGCGCGTCCGGGCGTGATCAAGGGGCTCGATCTCGACACCAGCCACTTCACGGGTAACTTCCCGCCGGCGGCTTCGGTGGAAGCCGCCCGCGTGGTGGACGGCGTGCCGAACCAATCGACGCAATGGACCGAGATCGTCCCGTCGGCCACGTTGCAAGGCAACAGCCATCACTATCACGAAGTCAGCGACACCAACGCCTACACGCATCTGCGCGTGAACATCTACCCGGACGGCGGCATCGCGCGTCTGCGCGTGTATGGTCAGCCGCAAGTCGATTGGGCCGGCGCGAGCCGCACTGAGCAGTTCGATCTGGCGTCGATGGAAAACGGCGCATATCTGGTCGCCGCGAACAACCAGCACTTCGGCGCTGCGTCGACGATCCTGATGCCGGGCCGTGGCGTGAACATGGGCGACGGCTGGGAAACGCGCCGCCGCCGCGAGCCGGGCAACGACTGGGCGATTGTCGCGCTGGCGCAACCGGGCGTGATCAGGAAGATCGAAGTGGATACGGCTCACTTCAAGGGCAACTATCCGGACCGTTGCTCGATTCAGGCCGCGTATGTGACGGGCGGCACGGATAGCTCGCTGATTACGCAGGCGATGTTCTGGCCGGTGCTGCTCGGCGAACAGAAGCTGCAGATGGACAAACAGCATTACTTCGAGAGCGAAATCGCCGCGCTGGGTCCCGTGACGCACGTGCGCTTTAACATCATTCCGGACGGTGGTGTGTCGCGTCTGCGTCTGTGGGGCACACTCGCATCATGAAAAATCTGGCTATAGAACCGTTGACGAAGGAAGCGTTCGCCCCGTTCGGCGACGTGATTGAACTCGGAGGCGCGAAGCAGATTCCGATCAACCTCGGCACCACGATCCGTTATCACGACCTCGCGAAGGTGGACGTGACCGACGAGAACGGCCGCACGCTGGTGAACCTGTTTCGCGGGCAGCCGCGCACGCTGCCGTTCGAAGTGAAGATGCTCGAGCGTCATCCGCTCGGCAGCCAGGCGTTCGTGCCGTTGAACGACAAGCCTTATCTGGTGGTCGTGGCGCCGGCGGGCGAACTGGATGCGTCGCAGATTCGCGCGTTCGTGACGAGCGGCTGGCAGGGCGTCAACTATGCGAAGGGCGTGTGGCACCATCCGCTGATCGCGCTGGGTGACGTGAGCGACTTCATCGTTGTCGACCGTGGCGGGGATGGGCTTAATCTCAACGAGCAGGATCTGGCCGAGTCGCTCTGGCTCACCGAAGATGCATTGAGCGCGATGACGGTTTGAGGCTTTTAGCGTCAGCGTATTATTGAACAGGTTGTTTATGCAAAAAGCCCACAGTGCATGCTGTGGGCTTTTTGTATTTGCGGGCCGTGATGGGCGCAAGCTCGTCGTTCAGCCACGCTTGCCAAGAACCCGAACGTCGAGCCTCATGAACGCGAATCCGGCATGCGCTGCTCAGCCAGGATGTCCTCGAGCGTGTGCCCATGTCCATGCGCTACGACCTTGAGGTCGTAGCCTGCCGCTTCGAGCAGGCGTACGAGAACCGAGACGCTCATGTCGTTTTTGGCGAGCGTTTCCATGCGCGCGACCGTGGTGCGCGCGACGCCGGCACGCCGCGCCAATTCATCTTGCGACAGGCTGCTTTCGTGCCGTACGGCCTTCAGCATGTCAGAGACGTCAGCAAGGGTGGTCATTGTGCAGGCAGCAAAGAAAAAGCGGGCTTCCCGCTCGCGCGAAAAGCCCGCTTGATGTTTCGCCAGGCCGGGCGCGAGGCCCGGCTCGGTCATCACTTCACAGCACCGCCTTGAAACCAGGCGGCAATCTTCATCCGCTCGTCGTCGGTCATGTGCGTCACATTGCCGAGCGGCATTGCCTTCAACGTCACCGCTTGCTGATAGATCCGCTGTGCGTTCTGCGAGATCTCGTCCGGCGTATCGAGCAGCACACCGGCCGGCGCGCTGCCCATCATCGTGGGATGTGCGGAGTGGCACGCCACGCAACGCTGTTGCAGCACCGGCGCGATATCGGCCACCTTGACGACCGGTGCATTCGCGGCTTGCGCTTGCGGCACGACCGGCTTCGGCATCGTCCAGAAGAGGGCGGCGAACATCAGCACGATACCGATCAGCGGCAGATACCACAGCACCTGACCGCGGTGACGCATCACGAAGAACTGGCGAATCAGCGCGCCGGCCAGCATGATGATCACCAGCACGGCCCAGTTGTACGGGTGCGTGTACGTCATTGCGTAGTGGTTCGACAGCATCGCGAACACCACCGGCAGCGTGAAATACGTGTTGTGCACCGAACGTTGCTTGCCGCGCTTGCCGTAGATCGGGTTCGGCGTGTCGCCCTTGAGCATCGCGTCGACCATTTTGCGCTGGCCGGGAATGATCACGAAGAACACGTTCGCCGACATGATCGTGGCCAGCATCGCGCCCATGATCAGGTAAGCCGCGCGGCCCGCGAAGATGTGGCACGCGAGCCATGCCGCGATAAGCACATAAGCGCCGACGCAGATGCCGAGCACCTTGTCCTTATTGCCGAGGATCCGGCACAGCGAGTCGTAGACGATCCAGCCCGCGGCGAGGAAGCCGAGTGCCGAAGCAACGGCGACCACCGGACCCATATCGAGCACGTTCTTGTCGATCAGATACGTGGTCGGCGAGAACAGATACAGCACGGTGAACAGACCAAAGCCCGACAGCCACGTCGTGTACGACGGCCACTTCGACCAGTGCAGGTCCTCCGGCATTTCCGGCGGCGCGACGGTGTACTTCTGCATGTTGTAGAAGCCGCCGCCATGCACGTGCCACAGTTCGCCGAACACGCCGCGCTTGCGCTGGTTCGGGTCCTGTGGTGGTTTCAGGCTGTTGTCCAGCGCGACGAAATAGAACGACTCGCCGATCCATGCAATCGCGGCGATGACGTGGAACCAGCGAATCGCCAGATTCAGCCAGTCGGTGATAAAGCCTTCCATGACACTCCTCCACTTCTGATTCATTGTGCGTGCAACGACGTTTGCGCCTTCTGGGACCCGGCGACGGGTCGTCGGCATGCTTGACGTCACTGCACAGACTGCGGGGTGCCCCCCAAGGGGACTTCTTTCGGGGCTGCGCCCCTTCAGGGCGAAAGACGCAGTGCGCTCAGTTCGCACGACGCCGTTTTTTTATGGAACTGCGGGTTGAGTCGCCAGCGTTCGATTGCGTTTCGCGGGTGTGTTCAGACATCTGCGCACATCTGCGCAATGCAATCGAGCGCGATCAAAAATGCAGCGCGACTTCATCGCCCTCGTCCAACGCCTACAGAGAGACGCTTGACTGTCTCCCCTTAGCTGCCCCGATAGGTGCTGTACGACCACGGCGACACCAGCAGCGGCACGTGATAGTGTGCGCCGGCATCGGCCACGCCGAAGCGCAGCACGACACGGTCGACGAAGCGCGGCTCCGGCACCTTTGTGCCGATCGACGCGAAGTAGTCGCCGGCGCCGAACACGAGTTCATATTCGCCCGCGACTAAAGCATCGCCTTCGAGCAGCGGCTGGTCGCAGCGGCCGTCGTCATTGGTGACGGTGGTTTTGAGCGCGCGGCGGGTGTCGCCGGAGAGCGCGAAGAGTTCGACCTTGATGCCCGCGCCGGGACGGCCGTTCGCGGTGTCGAGCACGTGGGTAGTGAGCTTTCCCATTCGCAATTTTCCTTATGTGAATGCGAGGTTTCGGCGGCAGCCCGATCCAGAATACGTTTGCGGCGGATCGAGGCTCCACGTCAGTGGCTACATACCCGTCGGCGAATTGAAGCGAGCGCCGTGACAGCCATTGTAAAAAGGTTGTTCCCATCAGCGCGCGCGAGATAGGAAAGATAATACCTGGCGCATGACGGACAGCCCGTTGAAAGCCGCATCGAGTCGATTCGTTCGACTATTACCGCGCAATTCGATCGTACTGGTGCCAAAAATGGCCCACTATATCGGCAGCGTGAAGTCGGGTATCGCACTGGCGCGAGTTGTCAGCATTATTTTGGCCGTCGAAGGTTACACCTGCGCTGCGGCAGTGCCGCGCACGCCCCGAGGGAAGTCCCCTCGGGGGACCCCGAAGACGGCGGAAGCACGCTGGGTAACCGGGCCAACGGCGTTCGACGGGACGCGGCGGCACGGTGGCGTGCCGTCACATCGCGTTCGAACGGCTTTGCACGGAAGCAATGACGCGGAGAAACGAATGACGATGGAGCAGGTGGGTTTGGAACCCAACAAGCCAAAGAGAACGATGCTGGTCAAGCACGCGGACGTGCTGGTCACGATGGACGGCGCCCGGCGCGAACTGCGCGACGGCGGTCTGTATATCGAGGACAACCGCATCGTCGCGGTCGGACCGACGGCGGAGCTGCCGCAAACGGCCGACGAAGTGCTCGACATGCGTGGGCATCTGGTGATTCCGGGGCTGGTCAATACGCACCACCACATGTACCAGAGCTTGACGCGGGCGATTCCCGCGGCGCAGGACGCCGAGCTGTTCGGCTGGCTGACCAACCTCTATAAGGTATGGGCGAACCTCACGCCGGAGATGATCGAGGTCTCGACGTTGACGGCGATGGCCGAGCTGCTGCTGTCCGGTTGCACGACTTCGAGCGACCATTTGTATATCTACCCGAACGGTAGCCGCCTCGACGACAGCATCGCCGCGGCGCGCCGGATCGGCATGCGTTTTCACGCGGCCCGCGGCAGCATGAGCGTGGGGCAGAAAGACGGCGGTTTGCCGCCGGATTCGGTGGTCGAGCGTGAAGCGGACATCCTGCGGGACACGCAGCGTCTGATCGAGACGTACCACGACGAAGGACGTTACGCGATGCTGCGCGTGGTGGTCGCGCCGTGCTCGCCGTTCTCGGTGAGCCGCGATCTGATGCGCGAATCGGCGAAGATGGCGCGGCATTACGGCGTATCGCTGCACACGCACCTCGCGGAGAACGTCAACGATATCGCGTACAGCCGCGAGAAGTTCGGCATGACGCCGGCCGAGTATGCGGAAGACCTCGGCTGGGTCGGTCACGATGTATGGCATGCGCACTGCGTGCAACTCGACGAAGCGGGCATCGCGCTGTTTGCCCGGACGGGCACCGGCGTCGCGCATTGTCCGTGCTCGAACATGCGGCTGGCTTCGGGCATTGCGCCGGTCAAGCGGATGCGCCTCGCGGGCGTGCCGGTGGGCCTCGGCGTCGACGGTTCGGCGTCGAACGATGGTGCGCAAATGGTCGCGGAAGTGCGGCAGGCGTTGCTGTTGCAGCGGGTCGGCTTCGGTCCGGATGCGATGACCGCGCGGGAAGCATTGGAAATCGCGACGCTAGGCGGCGCGAAGGTGCTGAACCGCGACGATATCGGCGCATTGGCGCCGGGCATGGCGGCGGACTTCGTGTCGTTCGATCTGCGTCAGCCGCTGTTTGCGGGCGCCTTGCACGATCCGGTCGCGGCGCTGGTGTTCTGCGCGCCGTCGCAGGTGAGTCATAGCGTGATCGGCGGCAGGGTGGTAGTGAAAGACGGGCAACTGACGACGCTGGAACTCGGACCGGTCATCGAGCAGCACAACCGGCTGGCGAAAACGCTTTACGAAGCGGCGGCGTAGTCACGCAAAGTGCGAGGCGTGAAATCTGTCGGCATCCATTACGCATGAGGGATGCCGATAGAGCACCAAAGAAGCTCAAGGTTTGTCGATCAGCGTCTTGGTCGCTTCGGCAACCAGACTGCGCAGCCAGCGCACTTCGTCGGAGTAATGCACGCGTTCGTGCCACAGCTGGTAGTACTGCATCGGCGGGAAATCGAGCGGTGCGGGCACCACGGTCAGCGGCAGGAATTTGGCGTAGTAATCGGCAAACAGGCGCGTCGTCGTGAAGATCAGGTCGGACTTGATCAGCACGTAAGGCGCCAGATTGAAGTACGGCAACGTGACGACCACATGACGCTTTAACCGCTCGCGCGCGAGGTGCACATCGATCGCGCCGCGTTGGCCCACCGAGTAAGGAGTAGGCGCAAGATGCGGAGCATTCAGGTACTGGTCGAGCGTCAGCCCGCCGCGTTTGGCGAACGGATGCGCGTTGCTCATCAGGCAGACGATCTGATCGACGAACAGATTCGACAGGTGCAATTGCTCCGGCGGCTCCGGCCAGTTGCCGACCACGATATCGAGCTTGCCGTCTTCGAGCGCCAGTTCGTAGTCGAACGCCGGCCCGAGCGAGTGAAACTCGAGCGTCGCGTTCGGCGCGGCCTGACGAAAGCGTTCGACCACCGTCGGCACGAACAGCACGTTCAGGTAGTCCGGGCAGCCGATCCGGTAGCAGCGGATCGAGGTGGCCGGATCGAAGTTGTGCTGCTGGAACTTGATGCGTTCGATCTCGCGCAGCGCGTTCTGCACCGGTTCGAGCAGGCGCAGGCCGTACTCGGTCGGCACCATGCCGGACTTGCCGCGCACCAGCAGCGGGTCGCCGGTGATGTCGCGCAGACGGCGCAGCGCCGCGCTGATGGCGGGTTGCGATTGATTGAGTTTGACGGCGGCGCGCGTCACGCTGCGCTCCATCAACAGGGTGTGCAAGACGCGTAGTAAATACGTATCGATCGCCTCGCGTTGCTGACTCATGACTTCTCCGAAATATATGTGCTGGCTGATCGAACGGGCATGGGGGTATATGGCTTTTAATATGAATACAAAACCACGTCAAGAGTGGGATACCCGCAGAGCACGCTGTGGCGCGGGTTTGCGGGGAATTTTGACGGCTCGACTGGCTGAGCCGAATTAGGTATTGTCATCCGGTTGTGGTGACGGATCGCAGGCTGACAGGGCGTGCGAACGTGCCATAACGGGCAGTCTCTGACGTACTACGGAATCACATGAGCGACTCTTCTTATAGCGACGGCGCCGCCGCGCAGCCGGCAGACAGGCCGGAACAGGCGGCGCCCCGGTTGGTGCTCGAGGGCATCACCAAACAATATCCGGCCGTGCGCGCCAACGACGACGTCACACTGATCGTCGCGCCCGGCGAAATCCATGCCGTGCTCGGCGAAAACGGCGCCGGCAAAAGCACGCTGATGAAGATCATCTACGGCGCGGTGCGGCCCGACGCCGGCGAGATTCGCTGGGAAGGCCAGGCGGTCGAGATCGCCAACCCGGCGGCCGCGCGCAAGCTCGGCATCGGCATGGTGTTCCAGCATTTCTCGCTGTTCGAGACGCTGACCGTCGGCGAAAACATCGCGCTCGCGCTCGACGAACCGTTCGACCTGAAGACGCTCGCCAAACGCATCCGCGAAGTCTCCGCCGACTACGGCCTCGACATCGACCCGCAGCGGCACGTGCATAGCCTGACGGTGGGCGAACGGCAACGCGTCGAGATCGTGCGTTGCCTGTTGCAGAACCCGCGTCTGTTGATCATGGACGAGCCGACTTCGGTGCTCACGCCGCAGGCGGTGCGCAAGCTGTTCGAGACCTTGCGGCGTCTCGCAGCCGAAGGCTGCAGCATCCTCTACATCAGCCACAAGCTCGACGAAATCCAGGAGCTGTGTGATACCGCGACAGTGATGCGCGGCGGCCGCGTGACCGGTCACGTGAAGCCGAAAGAAGAAACCCACGCGTCGCTCGCGCAATTGATGGTCGGTCATTCGCTGCCCGATTACACGAGGCGTGAACACAAGCCGGGCGACGTGCTGCTCGACGTGAGGCAACTCTCGGTGGCGAGCGACGATCCGTTCGGCACCTCGCTCGATAACGTCTCGTTCGGCGTGCATGCCGGCGAGATCTTCGGCATCGCGGGCGTGTCGGGCAACGGCCAGGCCGAACTGCTGTCGGCCCTCTCGGGCGAAAAGCGCGGCGTGCGCGCCGATGCGGTCACGATTTGCGGGAAGGCTGCGGGGCGTATGGGCGCGGGCGGGCGGCGCGCCCTCAGTTTCGGTTTCGTGCCGGAAGAGCGCCTCGGCCGCGGCGCAGTGCCGGCGATGACACTGTCGGAAAACGCGCTGCTGACCGCCCATCGTCAACAGATGGTGCACTCCGGCTGGATCAAGGCGGGTGCGATGCGCGCCTTCGCCAAGCGCTGCATCGAAGCCTTCGATGTGCGTTGCGGCGGTTCGGAAGCGCTGGCGCAAAGTCTCTCCGGCGGCAATTTGCAGAAATACATCATGGGCCGCGAGATTCTGCAGGCACCCAAGGTGCTGGTGGTCGCGCAGCCGACCTGGGGCGTCGACGTCGGCGCGGCGGCCTTCATCCGGCAGCAGTTGCTCGATCTGTCCGCGCGCGGTGTGGCGATTCTGGTGATTTCCGAGGAACTGGAGGAGTTGTTCGACATCTGCGATCGCATCGCGGTGCTCGCGCGCGGCAGACTCTCGCCGGTGCGTGCGACCGGCGCGACCAACGCCGAGGAAATCGGCCGCTGGATGGCAGGCCTGTTCGGCGACCGCGAGGGTGCGCCGCCTTCGGCGGAACAGCCGGCGCATGCCTGATCAGTCGCCGATCCGGCGCCTGATCCCACGTTAAAAACCAGAACCAGACAAATCACACGCTACCCATGATTCTTCCGTATCGACTCGAAGCACGCACGACGCCCTCGCGCACGATGCAGATCGCTGTGCCGCTGATTGCCGCGTTGCTCACGCTCGTGATCGGCTTCCTGATCTTCAGCCTCGTCGGCCGTGATCCATTGCAGGCGATGCATGCATTTTTCATCGAGCCGCTCGCGAGCGTGAACGGCTGGTCCGAACTGCTGCTGAAGGCGTCGCCTTTGTGCCTGATCGGCCTTGGCCTCGCGATCGGTTATCGCGCGAACGTCTGGAACATCGGCGCTGAAGGGCAGATGCTGCTCGGCGGCATCGCCGCGAGCGGCGTCGCGATCTATTTCGATCAGGCCACCGGCTGGTGGATCCTGCCGACCATGATGATCGCCGGTGTGCTCGGCGGGATGGTGTGGGCGGCGATTCCGGCGCTGCTGAAGAGCCGCTTCAACACCAACGAGATTCTCGTCAGCCTGATGCTCACGTACGTGGCCACGCAGTTGCTGATCTATCTGGTGAGCGGCCCGTGGCGCGATCCGCAAGGCATGAACTTTCCGCTCTCGGAGATGTTCAGCGGCGACGCGCTGTACCCGACGTTCGCCGGCGACTGGCATTGGAAATGGCTGCGCGGCACGCGTCTGAACGCGTCGGTGTTCGTCACGCTGATCGCGATTCCGCTCGTGTGGCTGTTCATGCGCAAGAGCTTTGCCGGCTACCGGATGAACGTCGGCGGCCTCGCGCCGCTCGCCGCGCGCTACGCCGGTTTCTCCGACAAGAAAACCATCTGGACGTCGCTGCTGATCAGCGGCGCTCTGGCGGGCCTCGCCGGCATGGGTGAGATCGCCGGCCCGATCGGTCAGCTGCAGGCGACGTGGTCGCCGGGCTATGGCTTCACCGCGATCATCGTCGTGTTCGTCGGGCGGCTGCATCCGATCGGCATCGTGCTCGCAAGCCTGCTGATGGCGCTGCTGTACCTCGGCGGCGAAGCGGTGCAGACCTCGATGCAATTGCCGCAGGCGCTTTCCGGCGTGTTCCAGGGGCTGTTGCTGTTTTGCCTGCTGGGCGCCGACCTGTTCGTGAACTACCGCGTGCGCCGCCGTTCGTTGGCCGCGCAGGCCCACTGATTTTTCCCGCCTGATCTCCATGGATATTCAACAAGCCAGCGCGCTCACTTCGAGCGCCGTTACCGCCGCGATTCCGCTGATGTTCGCGGGCGCAGGCGAACTCGTCACCGAGAAGTCGGGCGTTCTCAACCTCGGCGTCGAAGGGATGATGCTGATGGGCGCGGTCACCGGCTACGCGGTCACCGCGATTACCGGCAACCCTTGGCTCGGCGTGGTCGCCGCGATCGGCGCGGGTCTCGCGATGTCGCTGCTGTTCGCGTTTCTCACACTCACGATGCTCGCCAACCAGGTCGCCACCGGCCTGTCGCTGACGATCTTCGGCATCGGCCTCTCAGCATATGTCGGCAAGCCGTACACGTCGGCAGCCGTGCGCGCGACGATCGACACGTGGACGATTCCGGGTCTCTCGAAGATTCCGGTGCTCGGCCCCGCGCTTTTCAGCCTCACGCCGCTCGACTACCTCGCGTTCCTGATGTTCGCCGTGATCGGCTGGTTCCTGTACCGCACGCGTGCGGGCCTTGTGCTGCGCTCGGTCGGCGAATCGCCGCAAGTCGCGCACTCGGTCGGCTTTCCAGTGGTCGGCGTGCGCTATGGCGCGGTGGCGTTCGGCGGCGGCATGGCAGGGCTCGCGGGTGGTTATTACTCGATCGTCAACCTGCACCTGTGGCAGGAGCAACTCACGTCGGGCCGCGGCTGGATCGCGCTCGCACTGGTGGTGTTCGCGACATGGCGCCCGGGGCGTCTGCTGATCGGCGCGCTGCTGTTCGGCGCGGTGACCGGCTTGCAGTTCTACGCGCAGGCGATCGGCGTGCCGGTGCCGACGCAATTCCTCGCGATGCTGCCGTATGTCGCGACCGTCGTCGTGCTGGTGCTGATTTCGCGCAATCCGAACACGATCCGCCTGAATGCGCCCGCATCGCTCGGCAAGCCGTTTTTCTCGGCAGGCTGACGCGGTTGACCCCGTCGACCGACCACACGTTTCACATCATTTGATAAACACGCATTCGATAGACACGACAGGAGAAAACATGAAGAGAAGAAATCTGCTGACCGCCTTTGCATGGGGCGCGGCCTCGCTGGCGCTCGCCGCGCCGCTTGCGCAAACCGCACAGGCCGCCGACGCACCGGGCGTCGCGTTCGTCTACCTCGGCAACCCGGGCGATGCCGGCTGGACCTTCGCGCACGACCAGGGTTCGAAGGAAGCTGAAGCGAAGTTCGGCAGCAAGATCAAGATCACCCGCATCGAGAACGTGCCGGAATCGGCCGACTCCGAGCGCGTGTTCCGCGATCTGGCGAACAAGGGCAACAAGATCATCATCGGTTCGAGCTTCGGCTATCAGGACTTCGAACTGAAGGTCGCGAAAGACTTCCCGGACACGGTGTTCCTGCACGCAACCGGCTACAAGAAGGCGCCGAACTTCGGCACCTATGACGTGCGCATGTATCAGGGCGCGTATCTGGCCGGCGTCGCCGCGGGCTACGTGACGAAGACCAATACGCTCGGCTTCGTCGCATCGGTGCCGATCCCTGAAGTGATCCGCAACATCAACGCGTACACGCTGGGCGCGCGTTCGGTGAATCCGAAGGTGCACACCAAGGTCATCTGGATCAACAGCTGGTTCGATCCGGGTAAGGAAAAGCAGGCCGCTGAAACGCTGATCGGGCAGGGCGCCGACGTGCTGCTGCAAAACACCGATTCGAGCGCGACGCTCGCGACCGCTTCGGAGAAGCACGTGCACGCGTTCGGCTGGGATTCGGACATGAAGAAGTTCGGTCCTGACGCGCACCTCGGCTCGGTGGTCGCGCACTGGGGCGTGTATTACAACGCGGCGATCCAGCAGGTGCTGGACGGCAAGTGGAAGAACGACCCGGTGTGGTGGGGCATTCCGCAAAAGGCCGTCAATCTTGAAGACCTGAACACGTCGGCAATTCCGGCCGACGCGCAGAAACAGGTGGCGGCGAAGCGCGATGAACTGGCGGGCGGCAAGTGGGACGTGTTCACCGGCCCGCTCAAGGATCAAGGCGGCGCGGTCAAGGTGCCCGCCGGCAAGACGCTGACCGATCCGGAATTGCAGCGCCTGAACTGGTATGTGGAAGGCGTGGACGGTTCGCTGCCGAAGTAACGCAGGTTCGCGATGATCGACCGGGTCGCGAACGACCAGGCCGCGGTTTCAGCAACCGCTGCTTTAAGGAGCTGCGTCCAGTACGGACGCAGCTTTTTTTGGGGCTTCAGTTTTGCTTTGAATTCCGCTCGGGTTGAGCGCGCAACGCCCTAGTCGATGCGCAAGCCGACCTTGATGGTGACCTGCCAGTAGGCGACCTTGTCGTTTTCGATCTGGCCCCGCGTTTCCGTCACCTCGAACCAGTGCAAATTGCGCAGCGTCTTCGATGCTTTTGAAATCGCGGTGCTGATGGCGTCGTCGATCGACGTGGTCGATGAACCGGTCAGTTCAATTTGTTTGTAGACGTGGTCTGACATGAACTTCCTCCTTTGATCTTCGTTGGTGTGCAAAAAGTATAGGCAATGGAACGGGGCTGGCGTCCGGCGCGTAAGCGAGCTGAGTGCGTCATGCCGCAGATCGTGTGCCCGATATGCCGGCGGCAGGCGCGGCCGCTATCATGTCTGCGCAAACTCAACCTGAAACCTGACGAGGCTCGAAAGTGGAACTTGGTTTTTGCGGTCCCGGTTTGATGGGCGCGCCGATGATCCGGCATTTGCTGCGCGCAGGGCATACCGTGCATGTCTGGAACCGCACGCGGGCCAAAGCGGAAGCGCTGCTGGCGGACGGCGCTCAGGTCGTCGCTACGCCGCTTGATCTGGCTGCGCGCTGCGAAGCGGTGCTGTTGTGCGTCGCGGATGCGGCAGCGGTCGAAGCGGTGGTGTTCGGTGACGCGGGGCTGCTCAGCGCCGGCGCACCGGGCCGGGTGCGCTGGATTGTCGATCACTCCAGCATCCCGCCGGCGGCGACGCGCGCGCTCGCGCAGCGTGCGGCGGCGGTTGCGGGCGAGGGCGCTGGCGTCGGCTGGATCGATGCGCCGGTGTCGGGCGGGGTGGCGGGCGCCGCGGCTGGCACGCTGGCGGTCATGGCCGGCGGCGCCGCGGCGGATGTCGAGGCTGTCAGGCCGGTGCTCGGCGCGTACGCGGCCCGTGTCACGCATATGGGGGAGGTCGGAGCGGGTCAGACCACCAAACTCTGCAATCAGACCATCGTCACCGCGACGCTGGCGGCGATCGCCGAAGCGGTGAGTCTTGCGCAACGCAGCGGCATCGACGCCGCGAAACTGATCGAGGGTCTCGCGGGTGGTTGGGCCGATTCGGTGCTGTTGCAGATTTTCGTGCCGCGCATGACGCAAAACGGGCTCGCGCCGATCGGCGCGTTTCGCACGTTCCAGAAGGATATCGACACGGTTGCGGCCACCGCTTACGAAACCGGGACGCCGATGCCGGTGTCTTCGACGGTCCAGCAACTGTTGCGCCTCGGCGCGGCAATGGGCCTCGCCGAGGCCGATCTGTCGGCTTTCATCGACGTTTTGCAGACGCCACGCGGCGGCTAAAGCCGGATGGTAGGCGCGCGTGCGGGTTGGTTTCGCGATAACCTGCTAAAATGTTCGGTTTTTCGCCGATATCACATTCAAAGGGACGCGCCGTGCTGTCTACCGCCAATATCACCATGCAATTCGGGCCAAAGCCCCTCTTCGAGAACATCTCGGTCAAATTCGGGGAAGGGAACCGCTATGGCCTGATCGGTGCGAACGGCTGCGGTAAGTCCACCTTCATGAAGATCCTCGGTAGCGATCTGGAGCCGAGCTCGGGCAACGTGATGCTCGAGCCGAACGTGCGTCTCGGTAAGTTGCGCCAGGATCAGTTCGCGTACGAAGACGTGCGCGTGCTCGACGTCGTGATGATGGGCCACACCGAAATGTGGGCCGCGATGACCGAGCGCGACGCGATCTACGCGAACCCCGACGCGACCGACGACGACTACATGCATGCCGCCGAACTCGAAGCGAAGTTCGCCGAGTACGACGGCTACACCGCCGAAGCGCGCGCGGGCGAACTGCTGCTCGGCATCGGCATCGCGATCGAAGACCACAACGGTCCGATGAGCAACGTCGCGCCGGGCTGGAAACTGCGTGTGCTGCTTGCGCAGGCGCTGTTCTCGAAGCCGGACGTGCTGCTGCTGGACGAGCCGACCAACAACCTGGACATCAACTCGATCCGTTGGCTGGAAGACGTGCTCAACCAGTACAACTCGACGATGATCATCATCTCGCACGATCGACATTTCCTGAACCAGGTCTGCACGCACATGGCGGACATGGACTTCGGCACGCTGAAGATCTATCCGGGCAATTACGACGACTACATGCTGGCCAGCACGCAGGCGCGCGAGCGTCAGCAGAACGCCAACGCGAAGGCGAAGGAGCGCGTCGCCGACCTGCAGGACTTCGTGCGCCGCTTCTCGGCCAACAAGTCGAAGGCGCGTCAGGCCACCAGCCGTCTGAAGATGATCGACAAGATCAAGATCGAGGAATTCAAGCCGTCGTCGCGGCAGAACCCGTTCATTCGCTTCGAGTACGAGAAGAAGCTGCACAACATCGCGGTGGTCGCCGACAGGATTTCGAAGAAGTACGAGCGCCAGATCTTCAACGATTTCAGCATCAGCGTGCAGCCGGGCGAGCGTATCGCGATCATCGGCGAGAACGGTGCGGGTAAGACCACGCTGCTGCGCTCGCTGCTTGGCAAGCTCACGCTCGATCACGGCACGGTGAAGTGGGCCGAAAACGCGAATGTCGGTTACATGCCGCAGGATACGTACGAAGAGTTTCCGAGCGACGTCACGCTGATGGACTGGATCGACGGCTATCGCAAGGAAGGCGACGACGAGCAGATGGTGCGCGGCACGCTCGGCCGGCTGCTGTTCAATGCCGACGACATCCGCAAGTCTGTGAAGGTGCTGTCGGGCGGCGAGAAGGGCCGCATGATCTGGGGCAAGCTGATGCTGGGCCGCCACAACGTGCTGCTGATGGACGAGCCGACCAACCACATGGACATGGAGTCGATCGAGTCGCTGCAGATCGCGCTTGATAAGTACGAGGGAACGTTGATTTTCGTGTCCCATGATCGTGAGTTTGTGAGCGGGTTGGCGAACCGGATTATTGAAGTGCGTACGGACGGGACGTTGAATGACTTCGGTGGTAACTATGAAGACTTCCTGTTGAGTCAAGGCGTGCAGTAAGCTGTTCGTTGCCTCACTTTTTTGTCGCAAAGCCTGCTTCTTTGAAGTGGGCTTTTTTTTATGGCGTGGCGTTGTTTGGTTGTACGCCTGCGGTGGTGGCCTTTCCTTGATTTGTTAGTGGTCTATTAGCGTCGCCCCTGTGCGGGGCAGGCACTTACTTTCTTTGCCGCCGCAAAGAAAGTAAGCAAAGAAAGCGGCTTCACACCGCTAACGTTTAAGCGGGTCCCCTGGCTTGGAGGAGACAGTGGAGCATCTGGAATCAGTGTTCTCGCGCATTCCGCGCTGGTGACAAGGCAGTCATACTTCCGGCGACGCTGCGCGCGCCGACGCGGTACTTCATAAAACCGCTAGCCGTTTCTTGCGTTCAGCGCACTTCCAAAACCACCAGCCAATTTTGGCGCCTCGCCGAGGCGTAGCCGATGGCCCCCACCGCGCGCAAACGAAGTCACTGGTTTCCCTTGCAAACCGTTCCGGCGAGCACGCAGTGCGAGGTGGGAAGGATGATGCCGAAGGCGCGCACGCCCCATCGGTTTTGAGAAGTACCGCCACGGCGCGCGTAGCGCCGCCGGAAGTATGACTGCCTTGTCACCAGCGCGGAGTGCGCGAGAACACCGATTCCAGATGCTCCACTACCTCCTCCAAGCCAGGGGACCCGCTTAAGAATTAGCGGTGTGAAGCCGCTTTCTTTGCTTACTTTCTTTGCGGCGGCAAAGAAAGTAAGTGCCTGCCCCGCACAGGGGCGACGCTAATAAACCACTAAGAAATCAAGGAAAGGCCACCACCGCAGGCACACAGCCAAAAAGCGCCGCGCAGGCAAAAAAACAAAAAAACCTCACTACGAAGTGACCAACATCAACTAACCAAACCGAAAACCAAACCCGCAACCCAACCCCTTGACCCAAAGCAACGCAAGCCGCGCGTAACGACCGATTATCACCGTTTCGATAATCCACCCAGCGGATCACTATGCTTACCTCTCACTCCTTCCCACCTCTAATCATCCGCGGCCGCGCTCTACTGCCGATTGTGCAAGGCGGCATGGGCGTGGGCATCTCAGCTCACCGGCTCGCCGGCAGCGTCGCTCGCGAGGGCGCACTCGGCACCATCGCCAGCATCGACCTGCGCCATCACCACCACGATCTGATCGAACTCTGCCGTCAAACCCCAGACCGGGCCACCCTGGAACAAGCCAACCTCACCGCGCTAGCCCGCGAAATCCACTCCGCCAAAGCGATCAGCGAAGGTCGCGGGATGATCGCCGTCAACGTGATGAAAGCCGTCAACGCGCAAGCAGACTACGTGCGCGTCGCCTGTGAAAACGGTGCCGACGCGATCGTGATGGGGGCGGGTCTGCCGCTCGATTTGCCCGACATGACCGAAGGCCACGATATTGCATTGATTCCCATCCTGTCGGACAGCCGCGGCATTGCGCTGGTGCTGAAAAAGTGGATGAAAAAAGGCCGTCTGCCAGACGCCGTCGTGATCGAACATCCGGCCCACGCAGGCGGCCACCTTGGCGTGACCAACCTCGCTGACCTGCACGACCAGCGCTTCGACTTTTTTCGCATCATCGAAGAACTCGATGCGGTATTCACGTCGCTCGGCCTGGATCGCAAAGACGTACCGTTGATCGTCGCGGGTGGCATCAATAGCCACGAAGCCGTGCGTGAGCTGTTGAACGCAGGCGCAAGCGGCGCGCAACTCGGCACGCCGTTCGCCGTCACCGAAGAAGGCGATGCGCATCCTGACTTCAAGCGCGTGCTGGCAGACGCAACGCCCGATGACATCGTCGAGTTTGTCAGCGTCACGGGACTGCCCGCGCGCGCCGTGAAAACGCCCTGGTTGATGCGCTATCTGCGCAACGAAACAAAAATTCGCGAGAAGATCGGCGCGCTCAAACATGTCTGTCCGACAGCACTCGAATGCCTGAGCGTCTGTGGCATGCGCGACGGTATCGAGAAATTCGGCCACTTCTGCATCGATACGCGACTGGCCGCGGCGTTGCGCGGCGACGTGGCCAATGGTCTGTTCTTCCGCGGCCGCGAAGCATTGCCGTTCGGCACCGCGATTCGCAGCGTGCACGATCTGATCGAATTGCTGTTGACCGGTGTGACGCGACCGGCAGTCGCAGGGCGGCGGGCATTTTCGCTTGGTTGATACGCGTCAACGCGCACGCTGGCGAGACCTTCGACAATCCCCGCAGGCAAACAAACACTCGGGGAAGAACATGAAGCACTCGCTCAGGAACAGAATCAAGGCCGCCGCCGTCGCGTCGAGCCTGCTATGCGCGGGCGCTCTGGCTCAGCAAGCGCACGCCGCCGGCGACGACCAGATGAGCGGCATTCACGCCGGCGACGTACTGGTGCGTCTGCGGGCGATCAGCATCATACCGAACGTGACGACCAACCAATCGCTGTCGGCGCTGAACGTGGGCGTCAACAACGCCATCGTGCCGGAACTGGATCTGACGTACATGATCCGCGATTACCTCGGCGTCGAGCTAATTCTGGGCACGTCGCGCCATCAGCTCACGTCGAGCCTCGGCAATCTCGGTGGCGTGAACGTTCTGCCACCCACGCTGCTGCTGCAATATCACTTCAATCACGCCGGGCGTATCCGTCCGTATGTCGGTGCGGGTATCAATTACACGTATTTCTATAACAATGGCCTGAACGCCGGCGGCCAGCCGATCTCGATCACGAATCACAGCTTCGGCCCGGCGTTGCAAGCCGGCGTCGACGTGCAGGTGACCAAGTCGCTGTTCGTCAACGCGGACATCAAGAAGATCTGGATGCACACGGATGCATCGCTCGGCGGTCAGTCGCTCGGCCGACTGAGTATCGATCCGGTGGTGGTCGGTCTGGGTGTCGGTATGCGGTTCTGATTGCAGCCTCTTCGGCTCAGCGCTCAAAAAAGCGAAAACGCCGGGAGCTCCCGGCGTTTTTTATTGCAAGCGCTTATTGCAAGCGCGACCCGGGCCGAGCAGCGGTTACAGCTTGTCGTACTTGAAGCGCATTGCCGTGCCGTCCTGCTCGATGCGGACCCACACAGCGTGCTTTTCCTCGTCGCTGAGGAACACCCAATTGGACACTTCAGCCGCGGTGCGGCCGCAGCCTTTGCAGACCTCGTCGAAGAGCGTGGAGCAGACGCCGATGCACGGGCTGTCGGGAAGATCGTGGAGATTCGAAGCCATCGGAAACCTTGGGGCGGGAAGCGGAGATCCGCCATGTTAACCGATGTAGCGCGTGCGCCTCGCGGACGCATGAGGTAGCCCGGCAAGCGCCGCCCTGGGCGCCGGCATTCGCCTCGGACAGCGCGAGCAGCCGCGAACGCGGAAGTACAACCGGTATGGCGGCGCATCGACCGGCGTCGCATGTCATCGGGAGATACTAAGAGAATGCTTACAAAACGGCTTCATTCGCGAATAGACCGAGCTGTTCAAACAAAAAAGTGCTTCAACCGCCGAATCCCAATTGCCACAACGGTGGCCACAACAGCGCGCCGTTCAATACGACAAGGAACGCGTCGGACAGCCCGGCCAGCACGAGCGGCAGGCCGCGCATGCGCCAGCCGCGCATCTGGCGGGCGTCCGGCGTCTGGCGAATCAACGGCATGATCGCAAGCGGCAATTGCAGGGTCCGCCCTACCTGGCTTGCAGCCAGCAGTTGATGGGAGCCGTGCTGTTCAACCAAAGTGCAAACTGCGGGTGTAACGTGACAACGACACAACACCGCGACGGACACTAGCGTTTTTTTCGGGTAGACACGGGCCGATAACCCGCTAAAATTGCGCCCATTTTGTTGCGGCGCGGCTTACGCTGTGCTGTTTGCGCGACAGCCTGGCATTTTTTTTGAAGCGCGCAATAATTAATGGTAGTTTTCGGGTTTTTCAGGGGAGCCGTGCGTGCTGTATCGCGGCGTGAATGAGGAAGAGGCCGGCTCGGCCGGTCAGAATCGGAGAACGGAATGAAAAAACGAGTAGTGGGGCAAGTGGCGGCGCTGGTCTTGTGTGCGACGCCTTGGTTGACGGCCGCTGCGAAAGACACGCAGCTAAACGTGTATAACTGGTCCGATTACATTGCCAAGGACACCATTCCGAACTTCACCAAGCAGACCGGCGTCCAGGTCAAATACGACAACTACGACAGCGACGATACGCTGCAAGCCAAGCTCCTTACCGGCAATTCCGGCTACGACATCGTCGTGCCGACCAGCAATTACGCCGGCAAGCAGATCACCGCGGGCATCTTCGCGCCGCTCGACAAATCGAAGCTGCCGAACCTGAAATACCTCGACCCGTCGCTCATGGCGCTGGTGGCCGGCGCCGACCCGGGCAACAAGTACACGGTGCCCTGGGCGTACGGTACGACCGGCCTCGGCTACAACGTCACCAAGGCGCAGCAGATCCTCGGCAAGAACGTGCCGCTCGACAACTGGGACGTCCTCTTCAAGCCGGAAAACATTTCGAAGCTGAAAGCCTGCGGCGTGTCCGTGCTCGACGCACCGGACCAGATGTTCGCCGCCGCGCTGCACTATATCGGCAAGGATCCGATGAGCACGAATCCGGCCGACTACCGCGCCGCGCTTAACATGATGAAGAAGATCCGCCCGTACATTACCCAGTTCAACTCGTCGGGCTATATCAACGACCTGGTCGGCGGCGACGTGTGCTTCGCGTACGGCTGGTCGGGTGACGTCGTGATCGCCAAGCATCGCGCGGTCGAAGCGAAGAAGGCCTACAAGATCGAGTACTACATTCCGAAGGGCGGCGCGCCGGTGTGGTTCGACGTGATGGCGATTCCGAAGGACGCCAAGAACAAGGAAGCCGCGCTCGAGTGGATCAACTACATCGAAACGCCGCAGGTGCACGCCGCGATCACCAACGCCGTCTACTATCCGAGCACCAACCTCGAGGCGCGCAAGTACGTGGACAAGGACGTGGCGAACGACCCGGCCGTGTATCCGTCGCCTGACGTCATCAAGACCTTGTTCCTGCTGAAGCCCCTGCCGCCGGAAATCCAGCGGCTGCAAACGCGGCTGTGGACTGAATTCAAGTCCGGCCGCTGAACCTGCGGCCATTGTGAACGGGTAAGTATCATCATGAAGCCCTCGGTGTCCACCGGGGGCTTTGTTCGTCAAACGCCGGAGTGAAGCAGCATTATGATGAGTAGCGACCAGTTGGGCGCGCTGGCAGGGGCCGGCTTGCGGTCCCCGGGCCTCAGCGCCGTTGCCGAAGACGCAGCGGAAAACTTCGTCCAGATCGTCGATGTCGTGAAGAAATTCGGCGAGACCGTGGCGGTCAAGCAGGTCAATCTGTCGGTGAAAAAGGGCGAGTTGTTCGCGCTGCTCGGCAGCTCCGGCTGTGGCAAATCGACCTTGCTGCGGATGCTGGCCGGTCTCGAGAGCGTGACCTCGGGCAAGATCCTGATCGACGGTGAAGATCTCGCGCAGTTGCCGCCATACCGGCGGCCGATCAACATGATGTTCCAGTCGTATGCGCTGTTCCCGCACATGACGGTCGAGGCTAACGTTGCCTTCGGTCTCAAGCAGGAAGGCGTGCCGAAAGCCGAAATGAAAGAGCGCGTGCAGAACGCGCTCGAACTCGTGCAGATGGGCCGCTTCGCCAAGCGCAAGCCGCATCAGCTCTCCGGCGGGCAGCAGCAGCGTGCCGCGCTCGCGCGCTCGCTGGTCAAGCGGCCGAAGCTGCTGTTGCTCGACGAGCCGATGTCCGCACTCGACAAACAGATTCGTCAGCGTACGCAGATCGAACTGGTCAACATTCTCGACAAGGTCGGTGTGACCTGCATCATGGTGACGCACGATCAGGAAGAGGCCATGACGATGGCTGGGCGCCTCGCCGTGATGAGCGAAGGCGAGATCGTGCAGCTCGGCACGCCGCACGAAGTCTACGAATATCCTAACAGCCGCTTTTCGGCCGAGTTCATTGGCTCGACCAATCTGTTCGAAGGCAACGTCGTCGAAGACGAACCCGATCACGTGTTCGTCGAAACGCCCGATCTGCCGAGCCGCCTCTACGTGAGCCACGGCATTACCGGTCCGCTCGGCATGCCGGTGACGATCTCGGTGCGGCCCGAGCGCATCTCGCTTACGCGCAAGCCGCCTGAAGGCGCGTACAACTGGGGTAAGGGCGTCGTCACGAATATCGCGTACATGGGTGGCTATTCGCTGTATCACGTGAAGCTCGAGGCCGGTAAAACGGTGATCGCGAATGTCACGAGTCTCGCATTGAGCGAGATCGATCCGCCCACCTGGGGCGACGAAGTGTATGTGCGCTGGAGCGCATCGGCCGGCGTGGTGCTGACATCATGAAGCGCTCGATGAGCTCTCTGGCATCGTGGCCGGTGCGGCGTTTCAACCTGACCGGCCGTACTGCGGTAGTGGCCGGGCCGTTCGTCTGGCTGCTGCTGTTTTTCCTCGTACCTTTCCTGCTGGTCGTGAAGATCAGCTTCGCCGATCTGCAGCTCGGCATTCCGCCTTATACGGAACTGACGACCTATACGGACGGCGTGGTTCACGTCGCGCTCGATCTTTCGCACTACGCGTTTCTGCTGACCGACAGCCTGTATTTCGCGACTTACGTGAATTCGGTGGTGGTGGCGGCGGTATCGACCTTGCTCTGTTTGTTGATCGGCTATCCGATGGCGTACTACATCGCGCGATCGAATCCGGCGAGCCGCAATCTGTTGATGATGGCGGTGATGCTGCCGTTCTGGACGTCGTTTCTGATTCGCGTGTATGCGTGGATCGGGATTCTGAAGAACAACGGTTTGCTGAACAACTTCCTGATGTCGACCGGGCTGATTCATACGCCCATCGAGCTGTATCACACGAATGCGGCGGTTTATATCGGCATGGTGTATTCGTACCTGCCGTTCCTCGTGATGCCGCTGTACGCGCACCTGGTGAAGATGGACATGACCTTGCTGGAAGCCGCCTACGACCTCGGCGCGAAGCCGTGGAAGGCGTTCTGGCAGATCACGTTGCCGCTGTCGAAGAACGGCATCATCGCCGGGTGCCTGCTGGTGTTCATTCCGGCGGTGGGCGAGTACGTGATTCCTGAATTGCTGGGCGGCGCGAACACGCTGATGATTGGCCGTGTGATGTGGAATGAGTTTTTCGACAATGCCGATTGGCCGATGGCGTCTGCCGTGACGTGCGCGATGGTGTTGTTGTTATTGGTGCCGATGGCGTTTTTCCAGTACTCGCAGGCCAAGGCGATGGAGGAAGGGCGCTGATGAAGCCGAACCGGATTTTGCAGTTCATCGCATTGGGGATTGGATTTTTGTTTCTGTATGTGCCGATCGTGAGTCTGGTTGTGTATTCGTTCAACGAGTCGCAGCTGGTCACGGTGTGGACGCGGTTTTCTACGCGGTGGTATGCCGCGTTGTTGCAGGATGGTGAGTTGATTGCTGCCGCGTGGTTGTCGTTGCGCGTTGCGTTGTTGACGGCGTTTGCGTCGGTTGTGATCGGCACATGGGCTGGGTTTGTGCTCGCGCGGATGGGGCGATTTCGAGGGTTCACGCTCTATACCGGGATGATCAATGCGCCGCTGGTGATTCCCGAGGTGATTCAGGGGATTTCGCTGTTGCTGTTGTTCATCGAAATGGCCAAGTGGCTGGGATGGCCCGCCGGGCGTGGCATTTTCACGATCTGGATCGGACACGTGATGTTGTGTATTTCTTATGTGGCCATCATTGTTCAGTCCCGCGTGAAGGAGTTGCATCCTTCTCTTGAAGAAGCTGCGCTTGATCTTGGGGCTACGCCGGTTAGGGTGTTTTTCTCTATTACGTTGCCGTTGATTTCGCAGGCTCTCGTGTCTGGGTGGTTGTTGTCTTTTACTTTGTCTATCGACGATCTGGTGTTGTCGGCGTTTTTGTCCGGACCTGGGTCGACTACTTTGCCGCTGGTCGTGTTTTCTCGCGTTCGGCTTGGGTTGAATCCTGAGATGAATGCTCTCGCTACCCTGTTTATTGCCGTTGTCACGGTTGGGGTGGTGGTGGGGAATTATTTTATGCAGAGGGCGGAGAGGAAGCGGGCTGTTATGGCGGTGTAAGTTTTTTTGCCTTTTGCGGCGGCATGCTTGTGTGCCTACGGCGTTGGCCTTTCCTTGATTTGATATTGGTTTATTAGCGTTCCCCCTGTGCGGGGGGGCACCTACTTTTCTTTGCCTGCCGCAAAGAAAGTAGGCAAAAGAAAGCGGCTCAAACCGCTAGCTTTTAAGCGGGTCCCCCGGCTTGGAGGAGGCAGTGGAGCATCTGGAATCGGTGTTCTCGCACATTCGGCGCTCGTGACAAGGCAGTCATACTTCCGGCGGCGCTGCGCGCGCCGCAGCGGTACTTCATAAAACCGTCGGGTCCGTTGGGTGCTTCCGGCGCCAGCGATCGTTCAAGCGTAACGGCTTGCCTTTGCTGCGCTAGCGTAACTCGCGGCTGCGCTCCTTTGCTCCGTTGGCGTAACTCGTGGCTGCGTTTCGTTCGGCGAAGTGGCCCGCACTTCCACAATTCAACGTCTCGCCGAGGCGCAGCCGATGGCCCCCACCAAACCAAAACGAAGCCCCTGGTTTGCCTGACAGACCGTTCAGGCGAGCACGCAGTGCGAGGCTGGAAGGATGATGCCGGAGGCGCCAATCTGCTATCGGTGTTGGGAAGTACCGCTACGGCGCGCGCAGCGTCGCCGGAAGCATGACTGCCTTGTCACCGAGGCTGAATGTGCGAGAACACCGATTCCAGATGCTCCACTGCCTCCTCCAAGCCAGGGGACCCGCTTAAGAGCTAGCGGTTTGAGCCGCTTTCTTTTGCCTACTTTTCTTTGCGGCAGGCAAAGAAAAGTAGGTGCCCCCGCACAGGGGCGACGCTAATAAACCAATATCAAATCAAGGAAAGGCCAACGCCGCAGGCAAACAAGCATGCCGCCGCAAAAGGCAAAAAAAGCTTAAACCTTATAACCAATCCGAACCCCACCCCAATGCCGTCCGGCAACAAAAACGGGCGACGCATCCTTCATCAAAACAAACTCGCCACCGCCCATATCGCGCCTGTAAGTCTGCAATAAAAACTTTTTAACATGAGAAGCAGCAGCAATCCCGGTACGATCATCGAACATCCGTCGATTCCGGCAGTTAGCCATATTCCAGACCACATCCTCGCGCTGCGGCAAAGAAAACTTCAGATTATGCGTAGGCAGATAGCCGCGCACATCGACAGCCGCACAAAACGCGACCCGCGGATCGAGCCCGAGCAAAGGCTCCTGAATCGCCGGCAAAACCCGATCGGTAAAGGCAGTAAACCTGGTAATGAACTGAGCAGGATTGCTCCCAACTACCGGGACATAATTCTGATCGAACAAGTCCTCGATCGACACCTCACCTCGCGCAACAGCGGCCTGGAATAACTTGCCCACCGCAGCCGCGGCCTGCTGCACAGCTTCGATAAACCGCGTGTCCGCCGTCTCCACACCGGTCGCAGCAGTCAATTCGATCAACGTCTCGGAAACACTAAGCAAATTCCCCAGCCGATCCTTCGCCTGCACGAAGTTCTCGCTCGAATTCTCGACGCCCGTCGCCATCTCCAGCACCTGCGCCTCGAGTCCGTCGCATTGCGTCTCGATCTCGCCAGTCAACATGGCAATCTGCCCAGCTTCGTTGTTGAGCTGCGCAATCGCATCGCCCGTCGCATGCACGACGTCGCCGATCTTGCGTGTGCCCTCGCGTACCCGGTGCGCCCGCGCTGTGTTCACCGAACCTTCGCTGATCAACTGCTCGGTCTGCCGGGTCAGCTGCGCCAGCGTCGTCTCGATCTGGCCGGTCGCCTGCGCGGTCTTCGCCGACAGGTTCTTCACTTCGGCCGCCACCACCGCGAAACTCTTGCCGGAATCGCCGGCGCGCGCGGCTTCGATCGCAGCGTTCAGCGCAAGCAGATGCGTTTGGCGGGCAATCAGCGAAATCTCCTCGGAGACGCTGCTCACATGCGCAAGCGCGCTGCGCAGCGCGCCGATCTGGCTCTCGATCACTGTTACGCCTTCAACGAGCCCGTGGATGTCGGCCAGCGACGCTTCCAGCGTCTGCTGCGACTCCTGCACGCCGGTCGCGGCTTCAGCCGACACGCTACGCATTTCGCGCGCAGCGGCGGCAATGCGGTGGTTGCCCGCGAGCGTTTGAGCGGCGGACTCGCGCAGCGTGCGGCATACCTGTGCCTGACGCTGCACGCGCGCGGCGACTTCTTCGACGTGGCCCGATACGTCGCAGATTTCAATGCCCAGTTTGCCCGCTTGCGCGGCTATGTCGCCGACCACCGTCTGCGAACGGCCGACGCGGCGAAAGCTGAAGCGCGTCATGTACGTCTCCTTGATGGCGCGGTTAGCACAGTCAATTAGCACGGTCATCCGGCACGGATGCCGCGTCTTCTCGATGTGTTTACGGCAAACTTGCAAACGACTTGATACGGGGTATCCCGCGGTCGTTATGATGTGGGATTCGGCAGGGCGCAGGCGTGGCCCGGTGCCGCAGTACAAGTGCGAGACGACCGACACCGGCACGGCCCCGCACATCGCTGCCCCGGCCCCAAACGTTCCCCGCAGCCATCTTTCTCTCACCGGCGACCCATGATCGACTCCTTCGCCCGCGTCTCGGGCTGGCAGCAGCTCTACCATCTGTGGGAGCTGATCGTAACGCTCTGCAAATTTTTCTGGGGCCTGCTGCGCTTGCTCGGCGGCGGGTGAAAGCGCATCGTCATGCACCGGCCGTTCAACTCGGGTAACGTAAAACCCTCCCCAAAGCTCGCACAGGACGCGCCCATGAGCGATTCGACCCAGCGTTTCACCGACCGTGTCGCGGACTACGTCAAGTACCGGCCGAGCTATCCGCGCGAAGTCGTGACGTTCCTGCACGACACCTGCGGGGTTGCGCCTCACGCTCTGGTGGCCGATATCGGCGCCGGCACAGGCATCTCAGCGAAGCTGTTTCTCGAGGCAGGCCATCCGGTGATCGCGGTCGAACCGAATCAGGCGATGCGCGAGGCATCGGACGTGTGGCTCGCGGGGTGGGGCAAGTTCCGCAGTGTAGCGGGCACCGCGGAAGCGACTACGCTCGACGACGCCAGCGTCGAGTTCGTGATCGCCGCCCAGGCCTTCCACTGGTTCGATCACGCAGTGGTGAGCCGCGAGTTTGCACGCATCCTGAAGCCGAAGGGTCTGGTCGCGCTGTTCTGGAACAGCCGCCTGCTGGAGGGCACGCCGTTTCTGGTCGGCTTCGAGGCGCTGCTGAAAAAGTACGGCGTCGACTACACGGCTGTGTCGGAGCGCTATGGCGACGACGAATCGATGGCTGCATGGTTCGGCGACGGCTTCGCGTACAAGGCGAGCTTCCCGAACCGGCAACAACTGGACTTTGAAGGCCTGAAGGGGCGCTTGATGTCGTCGTCGTATGCGCCGAAAGCGGGGCATACGAACTATGAGCCGATGATGGTCGCGCTGCGCGAACTGTTCGACAGCACCGCACAAAACGGCACGGTCGACTTCGCCTACGCGACCCGTGTTTATGTCGGCTACCCCAACTCCAACGGGTGATGGTTCAACGCGCCGCGTGCGACTGACGCACGCGGCGATGCGTCTGTTGTTTCAGGCAGATCCAGAACGCCGCATCAAACCGGCGAGCGGCTCGCGCTTGCTGTAGCCGCAGTGGCCGCGGCCCTCGTGGCACTGGCTCCGAGAAACGCGCGCAGATCGGCCATCACACGCTCGGACGCTTCTTCCATCGGGATGTGGCCGAGCTCTGGATACATCACCGACCTGGCGCCCGGAATACGGCTCGCGAACTCCGCCGCGTGCGCGGGCGGAATCCAGCGGTCCTTCGCACCCCACAGCACCAGCGACGGCACGTCGAGCGTCTTCAGCACGTCGGTATCGACATCCTTGAAATCGAGCGTCGGCACCATTTTGCCGATCGCCGCGCGCGTGCCTTCGCCGTGGAAAAATTCGATGTAACGCCGCAGCGTCGCCGTGTCGAGCCGGCGCGGATCGCCATACACGTTGCGCACCGCGCTCTTGATAATGGCTTCGGGCAGCCACCACGGCGAACTGATTCGTACCAGCGCGCTGTTGAAAAGACCGATGTAAATCGGCAGCTTCATCGGAAACCCGGCCGAGTCGATCAACACCAGCCGTTCGACGGCCTCGCGATGGCGCGCCGCGTAGTCCCACGAAATCAGGCCGCCCAGCGAGTTGCCGATCAGCGTCGCGCGCGAGATGCCGAGCGCCTGCATGAACGTGTCGATGAAGCGCCGGTAGGTCGGCAGATTCATCGTTTCGATCTCGCCCGAGCTCGAGCGCAGCGGGCCTGTCACGCCGAACGGCGGCAGATCGAGGCGGATCACGCGATGAGCGCCCTTGAGTTCGTCGGCTACGCGATTCCACGTATGCAGCGAAGACGCGAAACCGTGAATCATCACGATCGTGTCGCCGCTGCCTTCATCGACGTAGTGCACGTCGGCGCCCATGATCTTGACGAACTTCGAACCGCTTTGCGTATAGCGCCGCTGCAATTCGGCGCGCGGCACGCTGGTGATGCCGAGACGCGCGGCGAGCGAGCGCCGCCGCAGCGGCGCAGATGCGGCGGACGTAGCAGATGTAGCAGGTTCCAGGCTTGCCATAGTTTTGTCTCCCTTTTTAGTTCGAGTTGGATCGCGCCTGCAGCGTCGACGAACGGCCCCTCAGCCGTGAGCGACATCCAGGCGCATCAAGGCACAAAGCGGTAATCGCGCAGCCGCACGCGGCGCGTGTGCTTGCGAAAACTGAACGTGAAGCCTGGCCAGATCGCGGTCACCTTGCCGCTCTTCGTCTGATACCAGCTATGGCAGCCGCTCATCCAGACGGAGTGCTGCATTTCCCTCTGCAAACGCGCGTTGAAGTCGCGCTGCACGTCGGGCCGCAGATTCATCGTGCGTGCCTTACGCCGGCGCAGCACGCGCAGGCAATCGGCGATGTATTGCACCTGCGACTCGATCATGTAGATCATCGAGTTGTGACCGAGGCCGGTGTTCGGGCCGACCATCATGAAAAAATTCGGGAAGTTCGCGACGCTGGTGCCGAGATACGCTTGCGGGCCGTCGCGCAACCACATTGCGCCGAGATCGGCGCCGTCGATGCCGGTCACGTCGAACGGCGCGCCGACGTCGTTGACCTGGAAGCCCGTGCCGCAGATGATCGCGTCGGCCGGGTGATGCACGCCGTCGTCCGTCACGATGCCGTCAGCGACGATCTCGCGGATGCCGGTCGTCACCACGTCGACGTTCGGCTGACCGAGCGCAGGATAGTAGTCGCTCGACAGCAGCACGCGCTTGCAGCCAAGCCGGTGGTTCGGCGTCAGCTTGGCGCGCAGCGCCGCATCCTTGACGCGCCGTTCCAGATAGCTCAGGCCGAACTTCATCGGAAACTTCATCAGTTTCGGATTGACGACGAACGCGATCGCACGCGATTCGAGTTGCCAGTAGATCGCATTGCGGACGAAACGCTGCGTGAACGGCAGATGGTGGAACAGCCAACGCGCGCGCGCCGATTGGCTTGTCGGGCTTCGGCATGATCCAGGGCGCGGTGCGCTGGAACAGTTCGAGCCGCGCGACGCGCGGCTGGATCCGCGGCACGAACTGGATCGCACTCGCGCCGGTGCCGATGACCGCGACGCGCTTGCCTTCGAGCGGATACGCATGGTCCCAGCGCGCCGAGTGAAACAGCTTGCCTTCGAAGCGCTCGATCCCGGCAATTTGCGGCATGGCCGGCCGCGACAACGGACCGCTCGCGGCGATCACCACGTCGGCTTCGATGCTTTCGCGCACGCCGTTCGAATCGATCTCGACTTGCCATACTTGCCGCGCTTCATCGAAATGCGCGGCGGCCACGCGTGCGTTGCAACGTACGAAACGATCGACACCATACTTGCGCGCGCAATGCTTCAGGTACGCGAAAATCTCGGCCTGGCTACCGAATGCGCGCGACCACGCCGGGTTAGGCTCGAAAGAAAACGAATACAGATGCGACGGCACATCGCAGGCCGCGCCGGGATAGGTGTTGTCGCGCCACGTGCCGCCGATGTCGCCGGCCGCCTCATAGACCGCATACGACGTGATGCCCATTTGCTGAAGACGGATCGCCATGCCGATGCCCGCGAAACCGCTTCCGACGATGGCAATGCGTGGCATGGCAGGTGAGGCAGGTGTGGCAGGCGTCACAGCGGGTCTCCGGCGTTGGGCAAAGGTGTGCAAAAAGGGGGCTGCAGAATTCGAATGTCTACAGGTGTCTACTGCAGCATAACGCGCAGGGTAGACAACTGTACACTTCGCGTCAAGATCGTTTAGAGTACCGATATTAAACGCGCGTGCCGCGCCCTGATCGAAACCTCATGACATCCGTACCCGAAGCGGCGCTTGTCGCCGACCACGGCGCCACCGCCGGACAGGAACTGGCGCCCGGCAAGCGCAAGCTGATCGAAGCCGCGTTGCGCCTGACCGCGGGAGGCCGCAGTTTTGCGAGCCTGGGTTTGCGCGAGCTGGCGCGCGAGGCGGGGTTGAATCCCAACACGTTCTATCGTCATTTCGACACGCTCGACGACCTCGCGCGCGAAGCGGTCGAATCGGTGAGCCGCCGCTTGCGGCCGATGCTGCGGCGCGAGCGCTGGCTGGCCGCGCACGACGAGCCGCATAGCGTGCCGCGCCGTGCGTGCGTCGCGTTCTTCGAGTTCGCCCTGGAAAGCCGCGAAGCGTTCCGCAGTGCGCTAGCCGAGTATCACGGCACGTCGCCGGCGCTGCGCGAAGCGGTGCGTGAGAATCTCCACGAGGTGTCGGCGGAAATGGCGGACGACGTCGTGCAACTGAATCTGATGCCGGCGCTCGCCCGCGAAACCGTCGATGAAGTCTGCACGCAGATCGTGCTGCAACTGTTTCATCTGTCGGATGAATACATCGCCGCGAATGCCGCGCGCCGGGAAGCGCTGATCGCGTATGCGGAGCGTTTTATCGTCAGGCTGTTCGCGGGCTCAGTGCTGCTTGCGCAACATGAAGCGGCGAGGGCGTAGCAAGACGGCATAAAAAAACAGGCTCCGTGAAGGAGCCTGTTTTCATTGTGGTGTAGCGAGGGAGCAGCTCAGGTATCGCTCCAGCCGCCGGAGTCGTCGTTGCTGCCCATATCGACGCCGCCGCCGCTGTTATCGCTCCAGTCGTTCGAACCCTGGCCGAAATCGACGCCGCCATTACCATCGTCTTTGCCGCGGCGACGCGTTTCGTCATCGACGATCACATCGCGCTCCACCACGCGCTCACGTCCAGAATTCAATGCTTCGCCGAGCAACACTCCGGTCAGCAAACCGCCCATGCCGCCGCCGAAACCGCCGCCGCCTTGCTGTACGATCACCTGTGGTTGTTGCTGATAAGGACCTTGCTGCGGATAGGGCGCCTGCGGCGGATTGCCGAAACGCTCGGCTTCCTGCGCATACGGCGACTGCTGCGCGCTCGTGGCAGGCGCCGCATACGGATCGGGCCGTCCCTCAGCGCGTGCGCGCATGCTGGCGATGCGCTGCTCCAGTTCGTCCAGCTGATACGGCGGCACCGGATTCTTGCTGTTCGACAGCGTTTCCACGAGGCCACGCAACTGATCTTCAGTCGCTTCGACTTCCTTCTCCAGCGCTTCATGCCCTTGTACGGTGGAGAGCTTGACGTCGAGCTTCAAGGAACGCGCGGCGTTCAGCATCTCGGTCGCGCGCTTGAGTTGTACGCGGCGATCGTCGTCGGCACGCGAATCGTCTTGCGAGCGGGCGCGGCGCAGTGTCCAGCGCAGCACCAGCGCAATCACGCCGATCACGAGCAGGATGCCGATCCACATGCCGATTCCCGGACCATGCCGTTGCGGCGCCTGCGGCACCATCGCCGACTGTTGCTGCACGGCCGGCGCATTCTGTTGCACGAACGGGTTGGCCGCGCGGCTCGTGACGTTGCCGCCACCGCCGCTGGCGCGTTCCGCGTTCTTGCGGATCCGCGCTTCGGTTTGCGCGAAACGGGTCGGGTCGGTGAAGCGGATTTGCGGGTCGAGCGTCTTGGCCTGTTGCACCTGGGCAAGCGCATCGGCGGAACGGCCTTCGCGATCGAGCACCTGGCTGTACAGATAGTGCGCGCGAGCATTGTTCGGATGCGCTTGCAGCACTTCGCTCAAGCCTGCGTCGGCTTGTTGCCAGTTGCCTTGCGCCATCGCGGATTCGATCTGCTGAACCGTCGGTACGGCGAACGCCGCGGCTGACACCAGCAGCAGTGAGGCGAACGCGGTTGCGAGAAATTTTTTCATATACGGGCCGGGCGCTGCGCGCCCGTCTCCTTGGCAATCGATTCCGGCGGCCCGGCGGCCGGACCGCCGGCGCACCGGTTACAGCGCATGTGGCGGGTGTGTCGGCGGGTGTGTCGAAATACACCCGGAACGCCGGTGAAACGTGCGGCGCCGCGCACCATGCCGACGCTGCTTGACACTCATACTGCGAACTACTTCAACGCGATACTGCAGGCGCAATTACTGGGCCGGCGTATTGATCTGTTTCTTCAACGCTTCGAGTCGGTCTTCGACCGACGGGCCGCGGTTCAGATCCGCGAGCTTGTCGTCGAGCGCCTTGCCGCTCTTCACGTCAGCCGTATTCAGGCGCGCGTCGGAACGGGCATTCGACAGCGCGACCTTGTCTTCCAGCTTCTGGAAATCTTCGGACAGATTCTTGCCGCCGATACCGCCCAACGCGGTTGCCGCGACATCCTTGGCCTGGGCGATCTGCTGCTTGGCTTGCAGAATGTTCGAGCGTGCGTTCAGGTCGTTACGACGGCCGCGCATGTCTTCGATCTGACTCTTCAACTGGTCGACCGATGGTTCCAGCGTGGTCAGTTCCTTAGCGAGCGCATCGCGTTCGGCTTCGGCCGTGGCTTGCGCGCCGAGGGCTTCACGCGCCAGTGCTTCGTCGCCGGATTGCAGCGCGCGTCTCGCGCCGTCTTCGTACTTCTTCGCCTTGTCCGCGGCAACATCGCGCTTGCTTTGCTGCGTGGCGACCTGTGCCTGAATCTCGATCAGCGAGTTCTCAGCTTTAGCGATGCTCTCGTCGAGTTCGCGCACGATCTGGCGCGAGTCGCGCGACGGGTCTTGCACCGAATCGGCCGCATCGTTCAGGAGACCTTTAAGCGTGCGCGAAATGCTGTCAAAAAGCGACATGAAAACCTCCAAAGAATGTAATCGGCGCTGAATAATCCGGCGCGCTTAACTGCTTTCAACTGCTACTTTACGCCGCTGCGCGCGAAGCTGCGCAAGCAGTCGCCCCGGAGTTCGGGGCGCATACCCTGATTGCAATAGCGGCGCCGTAAATTGTCCGAATTTGCAAACCAGGTTTGCAAATCGGGTTTGCAAACAGTCCCCAACAGTTAAAACGCGCGACGGGAATTCAGTCGCTCGCGGATATTACACCACGCAGTCTCTTAAAAACGGCTTAAAGGGCATGATGACGTAATCGCGAACTCTGCTCGCAAAGGGTGTCGCGAATGTGAAATGCGGATGGAGTGTGAGGCGCGCCTGAGCAGTTGTCGGGCGCGGAGGGGAAGCGTGCGCTCATGCGGGATTTTCCGCGCATGAAGGCACGCTGGCACGGGCACCGCCAGTGTTTCGCAGTTGCCAGCCTATGCGGTCTGTGAGTGCATCACCTTGCAATGCCGAAAGCCTGGCAATGTCGTGGTGCGCAACCGCTGATTCTCGCCGCGTCGTTTCCGCATAACGCCTTTCAGGCGAAGCGGCTACCTCCGGTGCTTGGATCGCCGTGCGGATTGTCTTCGTCGCGAGCGGCGTCGATGCGCGGGCGCTTGAGCACGCTGAGCGGCTGCACTTGCGTTTGCGCGTCCTCCGCGGCCTCTTGCGCCGGCGCCGATTCCGCAGCAGCCGCAGCCTTGGCGGCTGTGACGCGGGACACGGCCTCGGCTGCCGCAGTGGCTTCTTCGTCGGCAGCGGCGGCGAGGGCGGCCAATACACCGGCCGGCAACAACGGCGCAGGGTCTGCCGCTGCAGCTGCGCGCCCCGGTCCATCGAGTTCCGGCGCGGCCGCGCCATCGGCTGGGGCGGCTAGTTGACTGCCGCGGCGCGTTTGCAAGGCTACGGGCTGCGCCGCCCGCGCGTGCCGCGTGCCGCGCGCGACCCGTTGCAGCGCTGCGTTCAGCGCGTCCGGCTCGCGCGGCGCGCGCAGCCGGTCGACGATGCTGGCCGCTTTCACCTGTTCGCTGGTCGCCCCGAAGCTCAACACAGCGCGCCGCATCAGTTCGCTGACGCTAATGCCGAGATTCTCGGCGGTGGCGGTGATCGCGCGTTTCTGCGCGGTCGTGACGAATACGACGATGCGTTCGCTTGGCTTGTTGTTCATGGTCGGCTCGCGTACTTGTTGGCATTGGTAGTTTATCGCGTGCGTTTGGCGTACGCCGTTTGCGCGCGTCGGTGGCGACTCATGCGCCGAGCCCATCATATGACGAGTCGCGCCGATGCGAAACGGGCGCGGCATGAAAATGCCGCCACATCAATGAGTTGTAGTGTTTCCGGCAGGCTTGTCCACAGGCCTTTCAACATTTTCTGTTGATAACCCGGGCAGGCGGCGCCGAACACCTGTGCGGCCCCCGCGATATGTGTAAAGCAAGCAGCGCGAAGGGAATTCTTACAAAAAAACTGTCTTGGACGGCGCTTGATTTCTTTAAAATGCGCTGTTACGTTGCGCCGGACACCGTCCGAGGCGCGCCGTGCGGCCGCTCGGGGGCGTAGGGCCGCATGGTGTTTTGCGTCTCATGCAGTCCGTTTGTTTTTGTCGTTTTTTGCCGCGTATTCTGCCGGTGCCGTGGGCCATGGGTTCGCGCTGCGGCAAGCATGCGGCAACGGCGTCCTCACGCTACGACGCTACGACCGATCCATGCGCGCGCGAGGAGCGCGCGCAGAAGGCGTTCAGTTACGCGCCCACTATTCCAGTCATGCCAATCATCAAACGACCGCATCCTTCAAATTCTCCGGCTGGTGAAGACCGGGCTTCCTACCACCGCACTCCAGGACGCAACGCTGCTTCGCGCGACGCCGAGGACGGCCGCCGCTCGTTCGGCGCGTCCATCGCGCTCTGGTTCGTCGGCTTGCTGGCGACGATCGCCGTGGTCGGCGCGCTGATCGTCGGTTACGCGCTGGTGGTGATGGGGCCGCAACTGCCGTCGCTCGACGCACTGACCGACTATCGCCCGAAAGTGCCGCTGCGGGTCTACACCGCGGATCACGTGCTGATCGGCGAGTTCGGCGAAGAGCGGCGCAGCATCGTGCGCTTCCAGGACATTCCCGACCAGATGAAGAAGGCCGTGCTGGCGATCGAAGACTATCGCTTCTACGAGCATGGCGGCGTCGACTTCCTGGGCATTCTGCGTGCGGGCACCGCCGACCTGATGCACGGCGGCGCCTCGCAAGGCGCGAGCACGATCACGATGCAGGTGGCGCGCAATTTCTTCCTGTCGAGCGAGAAGACCTACACGCGCAAGATCTATGAGATGTTGCTGGCGTACAAGATCGAGCGCGCGCTGACCAAGGATCAGATCCTCGAGTTGTACATGAACCAGATCTATCTGGGCGAGCGCGCGTATGGTTTCGCCGCGGCCGCACGGGTGTATTTCGGCAAGGACCTGAAGGACATCACGCTCGCGGAATCGGCGATGCTGGCCGGCTTGCCGAAGGCACCGTCCGCGTACAACCCGGTGGTCAACCCGAAGCGCGCGAAGATCCGTCAGGAATACATCCTGAAGCGCATGCTCGAACTGAAATACATCAGCCAGGACCAGTACGACCAGGCCGTGAAGGAAGAGATTCACACCCGGAACCCGGGCAACGAATACAGCGTGCACGCCGAGTACATCGCCGAAATGGTCCGGCAGATGATGTACGCGCAGTACAAGGACGAAACCTATACGCGCGGCCTGAACGTCACCACCACGATCGATTCCGCCGACCAGGACGCCGCTTATCGCGCGGTGCGCAAGGGCGTGATGGATTACGAGCGGCGCCATGGCTATCGCGGGCCGGAAGGCTTCGTGCAATTGCCCGCACCGGGCGACGACCGCGATCAGACGATCGACGACGCGCTGACCGACCACCCCGATAACGGCGAGATCATAGCGGCCGTGGTGACGGACGCGAGTCCGAAACAGGTGAAGGCGCAACTGGTCGACGGTAAAGAAGCGACGATCAGCGGCGACGGCTTGCGCTTCGCGGCCGGCGCGCTGAGTGCGCGCGCGGCGGCGGCCACGAAGATCAAGCCGGGCTCGATCGTGCGCCTCGTTGCCGACGACAAAGGCAACTGGCAGATCACGCAATTGCCGCAAGTGGAAGGCGCACTGATCTCGCTGACGCCGCAGGACGGCGCGATCCGCGCGCTGGTGGGCGGCTTCGACTTCAACAAGAACAAGTTCAATCACGTGACGCAAGCCTGGCGTCAGCCGGGTTCGAGCTTCAAGCCGTTTATCTATTCGGCGGCGCTGGACAAGGGCCTCGGACCGGCGACGATCATCAACGACGCGCCGTTGTCTTTCCCGCCGAGCACGCCGGGAGGCGACGCGTGGGAGCCTAAGGACGACGACCAGCCGGACGGGCCGATGCCGATGCGCCTCGCGCTGCAGAAGTCGAAGAATCTCGTGTCGATCCGCATCCTGTCGTTCATCGGCACCAAGTACGCGCAAGACTTCGTTACGCAGCGTTTCGGCTTCGACGCCGATAAGACCCCGCCGTATCTGCCGATGGCGCTCGGTGCGGGGCTCGTCACGCCGCTGCAATCGGCCGGTGCGTATTCAGTGTTCGCAAACGGCGGCTACCGGATCAATCCGTATCTGATCAACGAGGTCACCGACGCGCGCGGCGAACCGCTGTCCAAAGCTCAGCCGCTGACCGCCGGGCGCGATGCGCCGCGCACGCTTGAACCGCGTAACGCGTACATCGTGAACAGCCTGCTGCATTCGGTCGCGACGGCAGGCACGGGCGCGGGTACCAACGCGCTGCATCGTTCGGACCTGCAGGGCAAAACCGGTACCACCAACGACGCGAAGGACGGCTGGTTCGCCGGCTATCAGCAATCGCTGGTGGCGGTCGCGTGGATGGGTTACGACCAGCCGAAGAGCCTTGGCAGCCGCGAATTCGGCGCGCAGCTTGCGTTGCCGATCTGGGTCGAGTACATGCAGCGCGCGTTGCGCGGCGTGCCGCAGGGCGAGCCGGCGCAGCCGGACGGCGTGTCGGTGGTCGACGGCGAACTGTTCTACACCGACATGACTCCTGGCAATGGCTTTGTCGCGAGCATCGGTCTGGACTCGGCGAATCCGACTGCTGGTGTGAGCGATGCGGTCGGCGGCGTGGGTCCGGCGGGCATGACACCGCCGGCGGTGCCGCCGCCGAGCGTTTCGTCGAACGAAAAGAAACAGATCCTGGACCTGTTCGAATCGAACAAACCTTGATAGAGCGCGCGTCCGGGTCACGATGGCTCGGACGCCGTAATAATAGGTAAGCGTGCGCGCCATTGCCTGGCGGGCGTTTGCGCGCGGCGAGACCTGCAGATTTTGTTGTGGCCCTGCGCGGTGTGTTTTAATCACGCCTGCGGTGCTTTTATGGGTCCCACAGAGACGCTCGATTCCTAAGCGGTCTCGGCTTCCAGTACCGCTACGTCTCGCCGTGAGTGAGACGTCCATCTTCGAATCACGCGCCGCGCGAGACCCGGTATGACGCGAGCGTGAGCCACTTCGTCCGTCGGCAGTTGTCGTGCTGCTGCGGCCGGCGTGTTTGCCATCCTGCATCCACCGGGTCTAACTCATGAAAAGTCGAATACTCATCTGGCTGATGACGGGGCTGCTGCGGGCGTTTGCTTTCCTGCCGTACGGCGTCGTCGCGCGGATCGGCACTGGAATCGGCGCGCTGCTGTATCGCATTCCGAGCGCACGCCGGCGTGTTGTTCATACCAATCTCAAACTGTGTTTCCCGGACATGAGCGACGAGGCGCGCGAACGCCTTGCGCGTGCGCATTTCTGTCATGTGATCCGCAGCTATGTCGAGCGCGGCCCGCAATGGTTCGGCAATGCCCAGGCGATCGAGCGCCTCGTCGAAGTGGAGAGCGCAATCGATCTCGACGACATGCAGGCTCAGCCGACGATTTTTGTCGGCTTCCATTTTGTCGGCATCGAGGCGGGCTGCATGATGTATTCGACGCGGCACCCGGTCGCTTCGTTGTACACGCCGATGTCGAACCTGTTGTTGGACGCAATGGCCAAGCGGCAGCGCGGGCGCTTCGGTACCGAGATGATTCCGCGCAGCGATAGTGTGCGGCGCGCGTTGCGGGTGCTGCGGGAGGGCAAGCCAGTGATGCTGGCTGCTGATATGGATTTTGGCTTGCGGGATTCGGTGTTTGTGCCGTTTTTTGGTGTGCCGGCATGTACTTTGACGTCCGTTTCACGGTTGGCGAAGGCTGGGAATGCGCGCGTCGTGCCGTTTGTTACCGAAGTGCTGCCGGATTATCGGGGTTATAAGCTGACTATTTTTGATGCGCTAAGCGATTTTCCTTCCGATGATGCCGCTGTGGACGCGCGGCGCATTACGGCTTTTCTTGAGACTCAAGTGAAACGGATTCCTGATCAATATTATTGGGTTCACAAGAGGTTTAAGAATCGGCCTGTGGGGGAAGCAGGGGTTTATTGAGCTTTTTTGCCTGCGCGGCGCTTTTTGGCTGTGCGCTTGCGGTGTTGGCCTTTCCTTGATTTCTTAGTGGTCTATTAGCGTCGCCCCTGTGCGGGGCAGGCACTTACTTTCTTTGCCGCCGCAAAGAAAGTAAGCAAAGAAAGCGGCTTCACACCGCTAATTCTTAAGCGGGTCCCCTGGCTTGGAGGAGGTAGTGGAGCATCTGGAATCGGTGTTCTCGCACATTCCGCTTTAGTGACAAGGCAGTCATACTTCCGGCGGCGCTGCGCGCGCCGTAGCGGTACTTCATTAAGCCGCCCGCGATGTTTGGCTCCCTGCGGTATTTCATCAAACCGGCCGTCAGGTTGGCCCTTGTGTTTCCCTCGGTGTGGCGGCTTGCCTTTGCGTCTCCAATGCCTCGCGAGGCGCTAGCGGTTCATTCGGAGTGATGGCCCGCACTTGCACAAATCGGTTTTGAGAAGTACCGCCACGGCGCGCGCAGCGCCGCCGGAAGTATGACTGCCTTGTCACCAGCGCGGAATGTGCGAGAACACTGATTCCAGATGCTCCACTACCTCCTCCAAGCCAGGGGACCCGCTTAAGAGCTAGCGGTGTGAAGCCGCTTTCTTTGCTTACTTTCTTTGCGGCGGCAAAGAAAGTAAGTGCCTGCCCCGCACAGGGGCGACGCTAATAGACCACTAAGAAATCAAGGAAAGGCCAACACCGCAAGCGCACAGCCAAAAGCGCCGAGCAGGCAAAAAAACCAAGCAAAGCCCAACGCCGCAGGCAAACACCCCAATCAGGCGCTACGCGCAAAAAACACCTAAACCCGAATCCAGTGCCCCTTCAAGCACTTAGCCACCATGTCCAAATCTTATCAACAGGCCTTTCAACAAAATCTGTGGATAAGCAAACCAACCCACAAAGGCCCGACCCGCCGCGCCCATCGGCGTCCCGCCATTGCATCCGCGGGCACCGCGAACAACAAACCGATCCGCATCAAGCACTTAAGCGCACAACCCCATAGTTATCAACAACCCTGTCAACACAAACTGGGGATAACGTTGAGGCATGCCAACGGCTTCAACTGGCGACAAGAGGCACGCGCAATACCCTCTTGCCCATTCCGCACCGCGATCCGAAACTTGAGTGCGTTCAACGTGTTAGCCCGCTTGTCAGACAGTTTTCAACAGCCTCATCAACAAAAACTGGGGATAACTTCACGGGCTTAAGTATGGAATCCCAGGTTTAGTTAGAAACACTCGTATTCGCCGTCGAAGCGGACGGTGCGGACTCTACTGGCGGATTCCCCATCGCCTGAAACAACGCCGCCGTATCCGTCAGCCGCGCGCTGGTATAGCGGATCTCATCGACCTGAGCGTTGCGAAACTGCTGCTCGCTCGAACGGGTCGAGGATACCGGCACGGCGCCCAGCCGATAGCGCCCCGACGTCTCCTCGAAAATCCCTTGCGCCGAACGCGCCCCGACGTTCGCCGCATCGAGCGCCTGCGCGTCGTGCTGGAGTGCGGCCAGGGTATCGGCGACGTTCTGAAACGCGGCCAGCACGGTTTGCCTGTATTGCGAAACCGTGGCGTCATACGTGTCCACCGCCGCGCGGCGCTGCGCGAACAGTGCGCCGCCATGAAACAGCGGCTGCGACAGCGACGCGCCGATGCTCCATATCGCGCCCGCACCGGAAAGCGCCACCGGCCAGCTAAACCCGCCTTGTCCCATCGACGCGTTCAGCGACAAACTCGGGAACATCTGCGCCGTCGCAACGCCGACATCGGCCGCCGCCGCCTTCAACGCGGCGTCCGCGGCCTCGATGTCGGGGCGCGTGCGCAGCAACTCGGACGGCACCACCACCGGCACCTGTTCGGGCACATGGAGTTGCGCCAGATCGAGGTCGTCCGGCGCGGCGTCCGGCGTGCGGCCGAGCAGCACGGCTAGCGCGTGACGCGTCGTCAGCCATTGCTGCTTCAGGCCCGGCAAGCTTGCGGACAAGCTCGCCGCGCTCTGTTGCGCGCTCAACTGGTCGGCGTGCGAGACCGCGCCGAGCGTGTAGCGCCGCTGCGTATCGCGTGCCTGATCGTTGGCGAGCGCCACCAGCCGTTCGGTCGTGTCGATTTGCGCGTGCAACGCCGAACTGGTGATCGCCGCCGTGACGATGTTGGCAGCCAGTGCGCGGCGCGCGGCATCGAATTGATACGCCTGCACGTTCACGCGTGCCGCAAGCGCGGCATCGGCGAGCCGTGCCGCGCCGAACAGGTCGAACGTGTAGTGCGCCTGCAATTGGCCAACGAACACGTTGTACAGGAATGTATTCGGGCCGGCCTCGGGAATCGCGAGCGCGCGATTGCGGGTCGCCTGGCCGCCTGCATCGATGGTCGGCAGCATCGAACTGCCGATCTGCGCGCGCAGTTGCTCACGTGCGGCGGCGAGGCTCTTGTCGGTGGCGGCCAGCGTCGGGCTGTTGCGCAAACCTTCATCGACCAGCGCGTTAAGCGCATCCGATTGATAAAGCTTCCACCATTCGGGCACGGGCTTCGCGCCGACCACGAACTGCTGCGTGACGCCTTGCGCGGACGCGGTTTGCGCCGGTTGCGCTTCGGCGCCGTAGTGGGCCGGTTGCGGCATCGCGGGCGGCTCGCCGTTCGGTCCGAACGAGCAGGCGGCCAGCGCCAGTGTGGCGCAGCCGAGGGTCGTGATGCGCAAGTGTCGAGGGAATGCGAAAGTCACCATGATCAATTCCCCGTATGCGTCGCGCCGGACGGCGCCGGCGGTTCGCGCTCGTCGCCACGCACTCTGAACGACACGGCGTACAGCGCGGGCAGATAGAACAGCGTGAGGATGGTCGCGCTCGTGATGCCGCCCATCAGCGCGGTAGCCATCGGGCCGAAGAAATTCGAGCGCAACAGCGGAATCAGCGCGAGCACGGCGGCTGCGGCGGTCAGCGTGATCGGCCGGAAACGCCGCACGGTCGCGCCGACGATCGCGTCGAAGCGTTTATACCCGGCCGCGATGTCCTGCTCGATCTGGTCGACCAGAATCACCGAGTTGCGCATGATGATGCCGAACATCGCGATCACGCCGAGCATCGCGACGAAACCGAACGGCTTGCCGAACAGCAGCAGCGTCAATACCACGCCAATCAGGCCGAGCGGAGCGGTCAGCACCACCATCAACACGCGTGCGAAGCTCTGCAACTGGATCATCAACAGCGTCAGCACGGCGATGATCATGATCGGCATCTGCGCGTTGATCGACGTCTGACCCTTGCCGCTTTCTTCCACCGAGCCACCCACTTCGATCCGGTAGCCGACCGGCAGTGAGTCGCGAATCTGGCTCAACGCGTTATCGACGGCATGCGTGACATCGATCCCTTGCGCACCGGCCATCACGTCGGATTGCACGGTAATCGTCGGTTGCCGGTCGCGCTCCCAGATCACGCCGTATTCCAGATCGTTGCGCAGATGACCGAGTGCGCCGAGCGGCACCGGGCCGTTCGGTGTCGGCATCGCCAGCGTCAGGAGTTGTGCGGGGTCGACCCGTTCCGATTTCGGCGCGCGCAGATCCACGCTGATCAGCTTGTCGCGTTCGCGGTACTGCGTGACCATGTAGCCGGACAGCGTCATCGCGAGGAAGCTCGACACGTCGTCGGAACTCACGCCGAGTTCGCGCGCTTTCTTCTGATCGACTTCGAAGCGTACCGAGCGTTCGGCCGGCTCGTCCCAGTCGAACTGGACGTTGTTGGTGCGGCGGTCGGCGCGCATCGTCGCGGCGACGCGCTCGGCGATCGAGCGCACGGTGGCGATATCGTCGCCGCTCACGCGGAACTGCACCGGATAGCCGACCGGAGGTCCGTTCTCCAGACGCGACAGGCGTGTGCGGATCGCCGGAAACTGGTTGCGCAGTTCCGGTTCGAGCCACTGGGCGAGTTTTTCGCGGTCCTTGACGGACTTCGCCGTGATCACGAACTGCGCGAAGTTCGGCTGCGGCAATTGCTGATCGAGCGGCAGATAAAAACGCGGCGCGCCGGTGCCGACGAAGTCCACCGTGTGATCGATTTCGGGACGGCCCACCAGGGCTTTTTCCAGGCGCTGCGCCTGACGCAAGGTCGCTTCGAACGACGCGCCTTCAGGCAGGCGCACGTCCACCAGCAACTCAGGACGGTCCGAGCTCGGGAAGAACTGCTGCGGCACCAGCGTAAAGCCCGCCATCGCCAGAATGAACAGCGCGACGGTGATTGCCAGCACGACAAAGCGCCGCTCGATGCACCAGCTGATCCAGCCGCGCAGGCGCGTGTAGAAGCGCGTGTCGTAGATATCGTGTTCGTGATCGTCCGGCAGATGCGTCTCATGCGCTTCGCGTTTGCGCTCGGGCAGCATGTGATAGCCGAGCAGCGGAATCAGCACCACCGCCGCGAGCCATGAAGCGATCAGTGCGATCGCCGACACTTCGAAGATCGAACGCGTGTACTCGCCGGTGCTCGATTTCGCGAGCGCGATCGGCAGGAAGCCCGACACGGTCACCAGCGTGCCGGTCAGCATCGGAAACGCGGTACTGGTGTACGCGTAGGCCGCGGCGCGCGTGCGGTTCCAGCCTTGCTCGAGCTTCACCGACATCATTTCGACCGCGATGATCGCGTCGTCGACCAGGAGCCCCAGCGCCAGCACGAGCGTGCCGAGCGACACCTTGTGCAAGCCGATATCGAACAGATACATGCACAGCGCCGTGACCGCGAGCACCACCGGAATCGAGATCACGACCACCATGCCGGTGCGCAGGCCCAACGACACGAGGCTCACCACCAGCACGATCGCGATGGCCTCGGCGACCGCTTCGAGAAAGTCGTCGACCGAGCGCGCGACTGCGTGCGGCATGCTCGACACTTCGACGAGATTCAAGCCGGCGGGCAGGTATTTGCGCAACCGGACCGTGTCCTGATCGAGTGCCTTGCCCAGACGAATCACATCGCCGCCCGGTTGCATCGTCACGCCGATGCCGAGCACGGCCTTGCCGCCGAAGCGCATTTGCGTGGCGACCGGGTCGTCGTAGCCGCGTTTGATCGTCGCGATGTCGCCGAGACGGAACGAGCGGTTGTTGATGCGGATCAGCGTGTCGGCGAGCGCGGCGACGTCCTTGAACTGGCCGGTGGGACGCACGAACACGCGATCGTCGGTGGTGGTCAGCGTGCCGGCCGGCGCGACGCTGTTTTGTGAATTGATCGCCTGGGCGAGCTGCTGCGGCGAGATGCCGAGGCGCGTGAGCTGCGTGTTGGCGATCTCGATGTAGATGCGCTGGTCCGGGTCGCCGAAGTAATCGACCTTGCCGACGCCCGGCACGCGCAGCAGCACCGTGCGCAACTGATCCGCGTAGTCGTGCAGTTGCGCGGCGGAAAAGCCGTCGCCTTCGAGCGTGTAGATGTTCGTATAGACGTCGCCGAATTCGTCGTTGAAGAACGGGCCTTGAATGCCTGGCGGCAACGTCGCCGCGATATCGCCGACTTTCTTGCGCACCTGATACCAGGTTTGCGGCACATCCTTCACCGGCGCGGAGTCTTTCATCGTGAAAAACATCATCGATTCGCCGGGGCGCGAGTAACTGCGCACGAAATCGATCGCGGGCGTTTCCTGCAATTTCCGGCCGATGCGGTCGGTGACCTGTTCCTGCATCTGGCGCGCGGTCGCGCCGGGCCAGAAGGTGCGGATCACCATGACGCGGAACGTGAAGGGCGGGTCTTCGGATTGCGCGAGGCGCGTGTAGGCGAGGATGCCGAATGCGGTCGAGAGCGCGATCAGGAAAACGACCAGCGCCTGATGGCGCAGCGCCCATGCGGACAGGTTGAAGCGTCCTTCTTCAGGCGTCGTGCTCATGAAGCGAAGTCCTCGGGATGCAGCGGCGGGATCACGCGGACCTTCTCGCCGGCGCTCACTGTGTGCACGCCTTGCAGCACGACACGATCGCCGTCCTTCAGGCCTTGGGCGATGGCGATCGTGCGCTCGTTATAGCGCGTCACGGTTACCCGGCGCAGTTCCAACGTGTCGGCGGCGGTAGCGTTATTACCTGCGCGCACAACCCACACAGCCGGCTGCGTGCCGTCGTGGAACAACGCGGTGGCGGGCACGATGAACACGCCGTTCTGATTCGCCGGCGCGTTCGCGGGGGACAGCGCGATATCGGCTGTCATGCCGAGGCGCACGTCAGGACCGGGATTGTCGAGTGTGAGTTTGGCGCGGTAGGTGCGGCTTTGCGGATCGGCGGCGGGCGACAGTTCGCGCACGCGCGCGCTGAAGCTGCGCCCCGGCAGTGCGGCCAGCGTGACCGTGGCGGTTTGCCCGACCGACAGCGCCGCTAGTGCGCTTTCCGGCACATCGCAGACCACGTCGATATCGCCGCTCCACGCGAGGTTGTAGACGGCCTGGCCCGCGGACACATTCTGGCCGGTGTCCGCCTGTTCGGCGGTGATCACGCCGGCGTGATCGGCAACGAGCGTGGTGTATTGCAACTGATCTTTCGACAAAGCCGCCTGCTGCGCGGCCTGATCGCGCTGTGCAACGGCCGATGCATAGGCATTGGTCGTCTGTTCGAGTTGCGCCGGCGCGATCAGGTTTTCTTTTGCCTGCGCCTGGTCGCGATCGAACTGCTGCTTCGCATAAACCAGACTGTGCTCGGCGGCCGCGAGCTGCGCTTGCGCGCTGGCGGCGCTCTTCTGTGCATCGGCCGGGTCGAGCCGGGCCACGATCTGCCCGTTCTTCACGACATCGCCCAGCCGCACGCGCCGCTCGACGATCTTGCCGCCGACGCGAAACGACAGCGGCGTCGCATAACGCGATTGCACTTCACCGGGCAACGACGACGCCGGCGTGGCGCTGCCGTCCGCATGCACGGCGACGGCGACCACCGGACGCGGCGCCGGCGCGGCAGGCTCTTTCTTCGAGCAAGCGGTGAGCGTGACGACGCTGGCCAACGCGAGGGCGCATACCACACGGGCATACCGATGGGACTGCTGGCGCATCGCAGACGATGCAGGAGGACCGGGACGCTTCACGATTACCCCAACTTGGAGACAGCGAACGAACAGGGCAAGCCACGGCGGCTCGCCAGCTACGACGCGCAGGCCGGACTATGCAACCGGCATACGCGTTTGACTTCGAATGCTGGAATGTATTCTAATACAACTATGTATTTGAATGTCGGGATGAATTGGAATTCTCTTCGATGCTAGACTTGCGGCCATGAAACGCCAACGACTCACACGCGAACAGAGCAAAGACCAGACGCGCCAGCGGCTGCTCGACGCTGCGCAAGCAATTTTTATGAAGAAAGGTTTCGTTGCGGCGAGTGTCGAAGACATCGCCGGAGCGGCAGGCTATACGCGCGGGGCGTTCTATTCGAACTTCCGCAGCAAGAGCGAACTGTTCCTCGAATTACTGCGGCGCGATCACGAAGCGATGCAGGCGGGTCTGCACGCGATCTTCGAGAATGCGGCATCGCGCGAGGAAATGGAAAGCCGCGTGTTGAGCTACTACAGCAACCTGCATCGCGAGAACAAATGCTTTTTGCTGTGGGTCGAGGCGAAGCTGCTGGCGGTACGCGACGGCCGTTTCCGACTCCGCTTCAACGCGTTCATGCACGAAAAACTGGAACAGTTGAGTGCTTATATCCGCGAGTTTTCGGTGCGGGTAGGCACGCCGCTGCGGTTGCCGGCCGAGGAACTGGCGATGGGCTTGATGGGTTTGTGCGACGGCGTGCAGTTCTTTCACACGGTCGATCCGCAGAACGTGCCGGCTGAGATGGCGGAAAAGGTGCTGGCGGGATTTTTCGCGCGCGTTGTGTTTGGGCGCGACGCGTCGTGATGGTGAGCGGCAGGGCGTGACTCGAACACGCCCGGGTTGCCGCCCGGTGCGAGTGGCTTGGTGTGGCTAGATGAGTGTGGCTTAGTTAGTCGGCAACTGCGCGCAGGTATCCGCGACCGGCGACGCGCAGACGAACGAATATTGCCCGCTATAGCGCAGGACTTCTTCGCCGACGTGCAGAACGACCTTGATGTCCGGGCACCGCTCGTAAGCGATGAACGCCGAGCAGGCGGCAGCGGACCAGCACACTAGCGAAAACGCGATTTTTTCGAAAAGCTGAAAACGATGTGGCATAGCGATGATTTCCTTTCGGGCGCTATGTTACCAGCATCTAAGGGTTTATACCTAGTAAAAATCCGCAATAAGCGCTGCAACCGTGTCGCGAGCGCATCGCGAACCTGACCGTTTTGTCATGTCCAGGTCAGGGTTGGGACATGGTCGGGTCGATACAATCGGATCGTTGGGCAAGCCTGAGCGCGCTTTGCCGCCTGGGCTCGACACGCGCGGCACGATGCCGCCGGCCCGCTTTACCGTGGCAGGAGTCGTCCCATGAATCAATTGCAGTCGATGCGCGTATTCGTCAAAGTGGCCGATCTCGGCAGCTTCGTTCGTGCGGCCGGCGTGCTGGATCTTTCCACTGCGGTTGTCACGCGCCACGTCGCCGATCTGGAAGGGCGGCTCGGCACCCGTTTGCTCAATCGCACCACGCGCCGTCTTTCGCTGACCGAGTCCGGCACGACCTATCTGGAACGCGTGCGTCACATTCTCGACGACCTGGAAGGCGTCGAGCAGATGGTGGTGGCGCGCAATCACGAACCTGTCGGCACGTTGCGGATCGTCGCGCCGGTCGTGTTCGGCCTGCACAGTCTCGCGCCGGTCGTGCAGTCGTATGCCGAGCGCTATCCGGATGTGATGCCCGACGTCACGCTGGCCGATCGCCATGTCGATCTGGTCGAAGAGGGTTTCGACGTCGGCATCCTGGTCGCGCGGCAGATGCGCAGCGCAAGTATCGTCACGCGGCGTTTGACCACCGGCTACATGACGGTCTGCGCGAGCCCGGCGTATCTGGCGCAGCATGGCACGCCGACGCACCCTGAGCATCTGCGCGCGCATCCGTGTCTGAGCCGGCCGGCTGAGCAGGGCGGCGACGAGCGCGTATTCACCGGACCGGACGGCGAAGTGCGCGTGCGGCCGACCAATGCGATCGCGGCGAACAATACGGAGATGTTGCGGCAGTTCGCGTTACTCGGGATGGGCGTGGCGATTTTGCCGAGCTATCTGATCGGCCGCGATCTCGAGGTCGGGCGGCTGGTGCCGTTGCTTGGCGACTACCGTTTGCCGCAGGTCGAGATCACGATTGCTTATCCGAGCCGCCGTCATTTGCCGGCGAAGGTGCGCACGTTTATCGACCATCTCGTCGAGCATTTCCAGCACGCCGACGAACAGGCGCGCGATCCGCGAACCGTTGCGCCGCCCCGTGCGCTTGCCGGACGGCCGGCTTATGCCGAAGACGATCTGCCGCTGCCGGCCCTGGCCGGAGAAGCGGCGCGGCCGTTGCGCAAGCCATCGCGCGGACAGATCGCGGCGGCCTCGCCGGCTTGATACGCCGGCTTAAATCCACACGTCGTTCGCGACGGTTCGTTCGTTGATTTCCTCGCCCGTGTTTTTCACGCCGCGCGGCTCGATCAGCAGCAGCTTGACCTCATGTTCGGCATACGGCTTGTGTTCCGTGCCCTTCGGTACGACGAACATTTCCCCTGCCGACAGCAGCACGGCTCCATCGCGCATGTCGATGCGCAACTGGCCGTCGAGCACGATGAAGGTTTCGTCGGTGTGGGCATGCTGGTGCCACGTGAAGTCGCCTTCGATCCGCACGATTTTGAACTGATAGTCGTTCATCTCCGCGATCACACGTGGTTGCCATTGGTCGTCGAAGAGCTTCAGCTTGTCGGCGAAATTGATGGCGCGGTAAGGCCGTTGAATGGTTTGATCGTTCGGCATTGCGGTGCTCCTCCTGAGCGAGAACTGTCAGGCGACAGCGTAGGGCGCGAGGCGCTGGCCGGTCTTGTACGTTTGTGCGCACGCCTCAGTAGCGGCAATAGCGGTAGCAATAGATCGAGCGAAGCGGTATAGCGCCCGCCGTTAGCGGGCCGTTAAAGGCCCCAGCATCTTCAGCCAGCGCGCCGGCGCCACGCCCCATGCGCGCTTGAAGTGCCGCGTCATGTGACTCTGATCAGTGAAGCCGGCCGCCGCCGATGCATCGGCGAGCGATACGCCCTGAACCGCGAGCCGCCGCACGAGATCGAGACGCCGCATGGTCAGATAGCGGTGCGGACTGGTGCCGAACAGCGCGCGAAAATCCCGCGACAAACTCCAGCGGTCGCGTCCACTGGCCGCCGCCAGTTCATCCAGGGTGACCGCGCTATCGAGCGACGCAAGCAGGTATTCGCGCGCCCGTTCGGCGGCGCGGTAATCCACCGGACGGCGCGTCGCCGGCGCGCCGGCCACGGCGTCGAGCGCGATGGCCAGATCGTAGAGCGCGTCGTCCTGTTCGAGCGAGTCGATTGTGCAATCCATCGTCCGCAGCAAGCTTTCGGTGGCGGCGAAGAGCCGCGGATCGTTCGACAAACCGCCCTCGAGGAACGGCAGCGGCTTGCCGCCGAGCGCCTGCTGGAACAGCGCCGGGTCGACGTAGATCATCCGGTAGCGAAAGCCTTCGCTGGTGCCGGCCTGACCGTTATGCGGCTCGTCGGGATGCAGCACCATGGTGCCGCCCGGCAGGCTGTTACGGGTGCTGCCGCGATAGTGGAAACTTTGCACGCCCGCCAGCGTGCGGCCGATCGCATAGGTATCGTGCCGGTGCATGTTGTAAGCGGCGTGATGAAAGAAGGCTTCGATACGCTCGATGCCGCTCGAATGCGGCGCGCGATGGATCCAGTCAGCGCCTGGCCTCTGGGCAGGCGAGCGGATTGATGAAAGCGAAAACAGCGGCGACGCCGGCTCCCCGCTCATGCGCCCAGACCCGGCCCATAGTTGCCGCCGATCAGACGGGTGACGGATGCCACGTCCGTATAGTCCTGCTCCGGCAAACCGTCGAGCATCGACAACACCTCGTTGCTGGCGCCCGCTTCGCGAGCGAACTCGACGAGCGCGTCCTTGTTGGTCGGGAAATGGACTTCGCGCAGGATGTCGGTGATCTGCAGGTCGATCGATTCGCCGGGAATAGCCGATGCGGTCATGCGAGCGCTCCTGTTCTTTTCGATGTGAATTTTGTCGCCGGCCAAACGCGTAAGACCTGGCGAGCACCCGTTAGACACCGCCTGAAGCCTGAAGTTGGGCCCCAAGTCTGACGCCCGCACCCGGACGGCGGGAAAACTCGCCGTCAGGTCTGGAGCTGTTCGTTCTGCCCGGCGAAGCTTCGATCCAGATGTCGCGACTTGGGCAGCGCGATATGTTGCCATTGTTGCGGACGGTTGTCGTCGGTAGCAGCGACGTCTGGCGCCGCAGGGGCGACGGGGGCAGCGTTGGCGCGTTCGGCAAGGCTATTGGCGGTGGTGCTCTCGGTCGCAGTGTGAACCGGCGCGGCAAAGCACGAGGCCGACAGCGTCACCATCGTCATCAGTGTCGAGGTTTTCATCGCCCGACCTCCTAAACTCATGCGGCGCTAACACTGGAGCAAGCGCTGTGCCGTCCCCGCGTCGAAAAGACGGCTCAATCTCTGCGCGGCGTTGCTGTTCGCAGCCGGCGCGCATCCACCATCTTAGATGGCCAATTTCCGCAGCGCGCGCAAATGCGACAAAACGCTGTTGTAGATTGCAGATGATGGCAGGAAAAAGGCAGGTCCGTCGCGAACGGTCGTGCTGGAGTTATGCTGCGCCGCCGCATGATGCGGCGGCGTGGCGTGCCGCCGGCTGGTCACCAGGAACGGCGTCTAGCGCAAAACCTCGAAGCGCGTCCACGGCCACGACGGCCGGTCGCGCATATACCCGTTGAGCCAGTTCCACTGCGGATGGCGTTTCATGAACGCCTGGGCATCGAACGGCCGCCCGCAGGGGTGACCCCAGCGCGCACTGAACGCCATATGGCGCGCCATTTCGCTATCGACCACTTTGCCGTCGTTGGCGCCCCACGGATTGAACGGCCCATGATCGGTGCCGCCGAAGCGCGCGTCATCCAGTTCCAGATGCCCGCAGATGGTGCGCGAGCACGGGTTGTCGTTGCGATCGAGATAGACGTCGTGATGATCCGCGATCATCTGCCTGGCGAGTTCGACGTCGATCTTGCCGTGATGCATCTCCTCGAGCTGCATGAAGCGCAGCCGCCGCGCGCCGTTCTTGCGCACATCCGTATAGTCTTCGCCTTCGCCGATGCATTCCTGGTTGCGGATTTTCAGATCGGTCGCGGTGTTGTAGCCGCTATAGAAACCGTCCTTCGTGCTTTCGAAGCCGGAATAGTGCAGCCCGAGTTCATAGCGGGCGATCTCGCCGGTTTTGGTGTCGCCGAGCAGCCAGCTGTTCGCATAGCCGCCGTTATTGGCGATCGCGAACATCTCGCACCATTCGCCGATGCTGTTTGCGTACTGCGAGGCGCGCCGCGAGCGATAGAACTCCGGCGCACCCGACAGGTTGTAGCCGACAAAGTTGGAGATGGTGGTTTCGGTCACCATCAGGCCGGCGGCCGTCACCCAGAAATCGGTGAGACTGGAGATGCAGCCGGGCAGGCCTTGCATCAGAATCCGGTGGCCGCGATCCGGCACGATGTCGAATATCACGTTGAACGCGTCGCCCGCGGCGTAGCGGTCCCAGGAGTTGTGCGCCATCACGATGCGGCCGTCGCGCGTAGCGTTGCCGGTGGCGATGAACGCGCTGCAATGGTGGCCGCGCCGCCCACGCCATGGTTTCAGCCCGAGCTGCGGCTTCTGGGCCGCCGCGTGGCTCGGCCACCAGCTTTGCAGCAGATCCATGTAGCCGTTCCATGCCAGCACCTCGGCGAACGGCAGCTTCGCACCGTCGGCGATGCCCTGAATTTCGTCGGCGAATTCGGTGTCGAGTTTGGGCGCGAACTGGGTGACGGCGGCGTTGACGAAGGTGTCGAAGTCCTCGCCGGTATCCCACTTCGCAAGGTAGCGGGCAGTGCGGATCGCGTTCTGGATTTCAGTGGCGAGCAACTGGCCATGCTGCTCGCCGCGATCGTACGGCTCGCCTTCGATATGCAGAAAAATCCAGCCCGCCTGATCGCGGCGCACGGCATCGAGGGACGGTTCGCTCATCTTCGCTCCGATCGAAGGGCGGGCGTCTCGGTGCGCCCGTCTTGGCGTAACGCGCGCTGCGTGCAATCGCCGCAGCGTTTTCCCCATTGTAGAGAATCTGACGCGCTTTGCACGGCTCGCTGCGTGCGTTGGTGTGGCGCCGCTCGAAGCGCGCGGCGTGACTGATCGGCGGTTTTACGAACGGCGATCTTAACGGTTCGGATTCATGCGGAAATACGCGTCGAGCAGCGAGGTCTTGTAGACCACGCCCGCGAGTGTCGGATGCGCGGTGCTTTCGATCACCGGCAACCGCTCGCCCTGAAACGCCATGAAGTGCTGCAATGCAACGCCGAGCGGCATATCCGGTGTGAGGACATCGAAATGCGGCTGCAGATAGTCGGCTGCGGTTTTCGCGGACGTGTCGCGCCTGTCGAGCAGATCGGACGTGATGTCTTTCAGCGCAACCACGCCGAGAAACGCGCCGGACTCGTTGGCCACGTACAGGTACTTCACCGGATATTCGAGGAACACGCGCGTCATATCGTGCACGGTCGCGTTGGGCGGCACAACGGTTTCGGCCGGACGGATCAGCTCGCGCATCTGCGTCGCGCGCAGCCGCGAGCGCTCCTGTTCCTCGCGATTGCGGCGCAGTGTGATTTCGTACATCGAAGTCTTCGCAATTGCACGCGACACGAAATAGGCGACCACGCACGACAGCATCAGCGGCAACACCACCTGATAGCTGAGCGTCATTTCGAAGATCATCAGGATCGCCATCAGCGGCGCCTGGGTGGCGCCCGCCAGAAACGCACCCATGCCGACCATCGCATACGCGAACGGCGCCGAGGTGCCGTGCGGCCACAGCGCATGCATGCCCTGGCCGAACAGCGAGCCGACCACGGCGCCGACGAAGAGCGTCGGCGTGAACACACCGCCGATCGCGCCGGAACCGGCGGTGGCCGCCGTCGCGACGAGCTTGAACACCAGCACGAGGAGGAGCGCGGTCCACGTCCACGGCGAGTGCAGAATCGAGTTGACGACGCTATAGCCGTTGCCCCATACCTCGGGCGACCACACCGACAGAATGCCGACCACCAGACCGCCGAGCGCGAGTCTCACGGGCAGCGGCAACGGCAGCTTGCGAAAGCCGGTCTTCGAGACATCGAGCAGCCGCAGGAATTGCGGCGCGGCCGCGCCGCACAGCACGCCGAGCGCGACGAACAGCAGCACCTCGACGCCTGCCACCGGCGGGAACACCGGCATCTCGTACGGCGGCTTGTAGCCCGCGAATTCTCGCATGGTGATGTTGGCGACCACCGCCGCGACCACCACGGGGCCGAAGCTTTCCATCGCGATCGAGCCGAGCACGATCTCGGTAACGAAAAACGCGCCGGCAATCGGCGCGCTATAAGCGGACGTAATCCCGGCTGCGGCGCCGCACGCTACCAGGAGGCGCAGGCGCGGCGGGTCGAAGTGCACCCAGCGTCCGATCAGCGACGCGGCCAGCGCCGCCAGCTGCACCATCGGACCTTCGCGGCCGATCGAGCCGCCGCTCGAAATCGTGAACAGCGACGACACGCTGCGCCACAAGCTTAGCTTCACCGGCACGACGCCGTCGCCGATCGCGACTGCTTCCATGTAGTCGATGTGATTGCATTTGTCGGCGTGACGCTGCGCGATCAGCAGAATGAAGCCGGCGATCAGACCGCCCGCAGCCGGCAGCCAGACGCGCACAGTCCACGGCAAGCTGCGCGCCATTTCGACGAAGCTGCCGGACTTGCCCGACACCGCCAGTTGCAGCAGCGCGATGCCTTCGCGAAAGAGGAACGTCGCGAACGCGCCCGCGACGCCGACGACCACCGACCAGACCAGCATCGTATGGGCATCGGAAAGGCGGAACAGGCGTTGGGCGCGGGTGCGCAGCTTCAGCAGGAATGAAAGCACGTCGGCAGTGGAGGGCGTGATGGGTGGATGAAAAGCGCGCGCCGGAACAGCACCGCGCCCGCTATCTTAAGCGGGCGCGGTGACGCTGGCGTTCGAAGATTGGCGGCGTGGATCAAACCGCCGCCTTGTCGAGTTCGGGGTAGTGCCGGAAGATGCAAGCCTCGTTATGCTCGATGCGCCGGTCGGACTCGAGATAGGCGGCGATGTTCGGCCGCGCCATCACCGCATCGTGCAGCACGGCAAGGCGCGGATAGTGCTCGCCGAAACGCTTGAGCGCGCGCGGAAACGCATACAGCAGACCGTCGATCAGCTGGAACATCGACAGGTCGACGTAAGTTAGCGCGTCGCCCACCATGAACTGATCGCCGGCCGGATTCTGTTTCAGCACGCGCTCGAAGTACTTCATGAACCTCGGAATCCGGTTGTCGATGAAGTCGTGCGCGCGCAGCCTCGCGGCGTCTTTCTGGTCTTCGTAATAGAGGCCGGTAGCGAGCGGATGATGCGTGTCGTGTGCTTCGGTGACGACGTCGGCGATCGTCAGTTGCAGGCCGTTGGCGACGTAGCGCAGGCTTTCGGCCGCCGGCGCCAGGTTCAGGCGCGGGCCGAGGTAGAACAGGATGTTGGCGGTCTGCGAGATCACGAGATCTCCGTCTCTCAGAAACGGCGGCGCATACGGCGGATACGGCTTGTCATTGCTCTTCATTAGCGACATCATCGCGCTCGTGCCCAAACCGTCGGACTTCTTGCCGCGTGCCACTTCCACGTAGTCGACGCGGGCTTCTTCCAGTGCCAGCCGCACGAATTCGCCGCGGCCTTGCAGGCCATTCCAATAGTAAAGTTCCAGGCTCATCGATCGATCCTCATTCCGGTTGCATGAACGGGTTTGCGTGAACTGGCTGCGTCAGCAACCAGTATGCCGTGCGAGCGCGCCGGACGGTTCTCCTGAACGAGCAAAACCCCGCACGCGGCGGGGTTGGTTTGAAGGCGAGGGCGGCTTAACCGAGCAGGTGCTGGACAAGCCACGTGATTCCCAGCCCGCCGGCGATCAGCCACACATACAGGATGAAGCCTGTGGTCAGTGCTCGGGGCCCGGCCTGACGGATCTGCGAGATGCGGGTTTCGATGCCGAGCGCGGTCATGGCCATCGTGAGCGCGAAGGTGTCGAGCGTGTTCAGCGTGTTCGTCGCGGTTTCGGGCAACACGTGCAGCGAATTGATCACGACGAAGGCGAGGAAGCCGAGCGCGAACCAGGGAATCGCCAGCTTGCGCGGTGCGTGGTGCGTGCCGTCTTGCGCCGAAGCCGAAGCCGATGCACGGCGCGCCGAGCGGTTCACCCACATGCCGACCACCAGCAGCACCGGCACCAGCAGCATCACACGGGTCATCTTGACGATGGTGGCGACGTGGGTCGCTTCCGGGCTCACATTGCTGGCCGCGCCGACCACCTGCGCCACTTCATGAATCGTGCCGCCGAAGAAGAGGCCTGCGCCGACCGTGTCGAGATGCAGCCAGCCTGCCTTGAACAGCACCGGATAGAGGAACATCGACAGCGTGCCGAACAGCACCACGCTGCCGACCGCCATCGCACTCTTGTGCGGCTTCGATTGCAGCGTCGATTCGAAGGCGAGCACCGCGGCCGCGCCGCAGATCGCGCTGCCGGCCGCGGTCAGGAGCGCCGTGTCGCGATCGAGCTTCATGATCTTCATGCCGGCCCACGTGCCGATCACGAGCGTGCTGACCACGATCAGCACCGATTCCGCGAGCCCCGGCAGACCCACTTGGGCGATTTCCTGCAAGCTGACACGCAATCCGAAGAACGCGACGGCGATGCGCAGCAGCTTGCGCGCCGAAAAGTTGACGCCGGCCGCCCAGCTTTCGGGCATGCCGTCGCGCAGCGCGTTGCCGTAAATGGCGCCGGCCACGATGCCGACGATCAGCGGGCTCAAACCCAGACCGGCGATGGCGGGAATCGACGCGATGCGAGTCACGGCGGCGGCGAACAGTGCGACGAACAGAATGCCGTTGAGCTGGCCGCGAGTCGAAGACCCGGCGGATGGAACAGTAGCGGTGAGATGAGCAGTGGACATGGCGTGGCGCGTTCTTGTGACTGTCTTGATTCGATGGGTCTAATCCTAAATTAGATATATAGATATGAAAAATCGTGATTTGGGATGTAATGTATCGGCTGTGCTGATATATTTACCTCCATGACGCCGGATCAACTTATAACGTTCGCCACCGTTGCCGAGCATCGCAATATCAGCCGGGCGGCTGTGGCCCTGCATCTGTCGCAGCCGGCGGTGTCCGGGCAATTGCGGCAGTTGCAGGACGAATTCGGCGAACCTCTATATCAGCGCGACGGCCGCGGCGTGCGGCTCACGCCCGCCGGCGAGCAACTCGCCAGCTACGCCACGCGGCTGCGCGACACGTGGCGTCAGGCGCACGCGTACCGGGATGCGTTGCGCGGCATGGAGCAGGGCACCTTGCGCATCGGCGCGAGCACCACGCCAGCCAGTTATCTGCTCCCCTACCTGATTGCCGACTTTCATCGCCGCTATCCGGACGTGTCGCTTCATACCGCCGACGGCAACACCACGGAAATCGTCGGCGCGCTCGATTCGGTCGACATCGCGATGATCGAAGGGCCGGTCGGCTCGGATCTGCCGCCGGACACCGCGGTGCACGCGTGGCGCGAGGACGAGATCGTCGCGATCATGCCGCGTACGCATCCCATGGCGCAGCCGGGCGGCGCGGCTGGCGAGGGCGGCCGGGTGGAACTGGCGGCGTGCGGCGCACATCCGCTGGTGTTGCGCGAAGCCGGTTCGGGTGTGCGGCAGATCGTCGAGCGGGCTTTCGCGCGGGCGGGCGTGCCGATGCGCGTCGCGTTGGAAATTGCTGGGGTCGAGGGGGTCAAGGAAGCAGTGCGGGCCGGCATGGGCATCGGTTTTGTCTCGGCGATGTCGATGCGGCACGAAGACGGCGCGCTGTGCCTGTTCTCGCTCAGCCCTGAGCCGCTGACGCGGCGGCTGTCGATTCTGGTGCCGCATGCAAGCGCACCCTCGCGGGTGGCTGAGCGGTTTCTTGCGCTATGTCTCGCGGACGGTCCCTGATCGCTGCGCGATAAGCGTGCCAATTCGAGGCCTGGGGAATTCCACTATGGTGCATTCCCAGCGCCTGAGCGCACTATTCGCACACCCGAGCGCAACAGCGCTTTTTTTAGATCGCAGTTTGGAACCGGTTCCATTTGCCGGCACCAGAAACAAGGCTGGGTAAATTCGACATGGCTGATGTGGTGATTGTCGCAAGCGCATTCGGGATCGACGCGGTTCGCGCCGGCGGCCACGCGAAGTGGACGAGCGTGAGCGCGGCGGCTGGTGCTTGCGGTTTCGAGGTGCGCCGCGAGTTGTTCGCGAGCGATGCCGACGCCTCGGTTGAAGCGCTGCGCGCGTTGGGCGACGCCATGGCGAAACTCGGCTTGTGGTCGGTTTATTCGACGCCGGATTCGCTTTACACGCCCGAAGGCGTGCTCGATATCTACGCCTTGCGTCTCGCCGTGACCGAGGCCGCGGCACTCGGCGCGCGTTTTGTGAAATTGCAGCTCGGCGGCTTTGCTGCGCAAGCGAACGGCGCGGCGATTGCGACTTGCGTGCGCGGGATGGGCACGCGGCTCGTCGTCGAAAACGGCCAGTTGGAGCAGGGCGGCTCGCTCGCGCAATTCGTCGGCCTGTTCGACGCGTTGGCGCGCGAAGGCCACGCCGGTGTGCTCGGCATGACGTTCGACATCGGCAACTGGTTATGGCGCGGTGTCGCGCCGCTCGAGGCCGCGCAGCAACTCGCGGCGCATGTCGAATACGTTCACTGCAAGACGATGACCGGCGAGGGCGCGCGCCGCTTCGCGAGCGCGCCGGCCGCGGATGACGCGCAGTTCGCCGCGGTCCTTGCCAGCTTGCCGCGCGATGTGCCGCGCGCCATCGAGTTTCCCTTCGATGCCACGCGCATCGAGACGGACGCGGCGCATTACGTCGCGTGGCTGGCCGCTGCCTGAGCGGCGCGCGGGGCCTGAGAGAACGACAAAAAACGCATCGATCGTCGATAGATACAGGCGATACACGCCACGCACGCCACACAAGCAGCAAGACACACGTAGCAAAAGAACACGCAGGAGCAAGCATGAACGAGACAACCCGGACACCCGCAGTACTCGACGTCATCACCTACGGTGAAGCGATGGCCATGTTCGTGGCCGCCAAAACCGGCCCGCTCGCCGGCGTCGGGCACTTCACGAAGCGCGTCGCGGGTGCCGATCTGAACGTGGCGATCGGCCTCGCGCGACTCGGTTTCAGGGTCGGCTGGATGAGCCGCGTCGGCAACGATTCGTTCGGCCAGTACGTGCGCGACACCTTGCGCAAAGAGGGCATCGACCAGCGCTGCGTCACGACCGACGAGCGCTACCCGACCGGCTTCCAGCTGAAGTCGAAATGCGACGACGGCAGCGATCCGGCGGTCGAATACTTTCGCAAGGGCTCGGCGGCGAGTCACCTGTCGCTGGCCGACTACGCGGCGGATTACGTGCTGCCAGCGCGTCACCTGCATCTGACGGGTGTGGCGCCGGCAATCTCGACAAGCTCGCGCGAACTGGCGTTCCATCTGGCGCGTGAAATGCGCGCCGCCGGCAAGACAATTTCGTTCGATCCGAATCTGCGCCCGACGCTGTGGCCCTCGCGCGCCGCGATGGTCGAAGGCCTGAACGCGCTGGCGGCGTTGGCCGACTGGGTGCTGCCGGGTATCGGCGAAGGCGGGATTCTGACCGGCTACACCAAACCGGACGACATCGCGCGTTTCTATCTCGACCAGGGCGCGCGCGGCGTGATCATCAAGCTCGGCGCGCAAGGCGCGTACTTCCGCACTGCCGACGATGCCGGCGTGGTCGTGTGCAAACCGGTCGCGAAGGTGGTGGATACGGTCGGCGCGGGCGACGGATTCGCCGTCGGTGTGATCAGCGCGTTGCTCGAAGGCAAGCCGCTGTCGCAAGCGGTGGCGCGCGGCAACCGGATCGGCGGGCTGGCGATTCAGGTGATCGGCGATTCCGAAGGTCTGCCGAGCCGCGCGGAACTCGATGCACTGGAACTCGACGATGTGCCGCACATTGCGACCGCGGCCTGACGTTCAGCCATCGCGCACAGCCGCTGCACGCAACGAAATCGATAACGACAAGAGCGCTCGAACAGCGCCCCTCACCCCCCTTCACCGTTTCGGGAAGTAGTAAGGAGACACCCATGACTTCATCGCTTGCGATTCGCCGTTGGTGGACGATCATGCCGATCGTATTCATCACCTATAGCCTCGCTTATCTGGATCGCGCGAACTACGGTTTCGCGTCGGCCGCCGGCATCAATCAGGATCTCGGCATCAGCAAAGGGCTGTCGTCGCTGATCGGCGCGCTGTTCTTTCTCGGCTATTTTTTCTTCCAGATTCCTGGCGCGATTTACGCGGAACGGCGCAGCGTGAAAAAGCTCGTGTTCTGGAGCCTGATCCTGTGGGGCGGTTGCGCGGCACTGACCGGCATGGTCAGCAATATTCCGTCGCTGATGGTGATCCGCTTCGTGCTCGGCGTCGTCGAAGCCGCCGTGATGCCCGCGATGCTGATCTTCATCAGCAACTGGTTCACCAGGCGCGAGCGATCGCGCGCCAACACTTTCCTGATTCTCGGCAATCCGGTGACGGTGCTGTGGATGTCGGTGGTGTCGGGTTATCTGGTGCATTCGTTCGGCTGGCGTCACATGTTCATCGCCGAAGGCGCGCCCGCGATTCTCTGGGCGATCTGCTGGTGGTTCATCGTGCAGGACAAGCCGCAGCAGGTGTCGTGGCTCACGCAGCAGCAAAAGGACGATCTCGCCGAAACGCTGCGCGCCGAACAGGCGGCGATCAAGCCGGTGCGCAATTACAGCGAAGCGTTCCGCACGCCCGCTGTGATCAAGCTGTGCGCGCAATATTTTTGCTGGAGCATTGGCGTGTACGGCTTCGTGCTGTGGCTGCCGTCGATCCTGAAGAACGGTTCGACGCTCGGCATGGTCGAAACCGGCTGGCTCTCGGCGCTGCCCTATCTGGCGGCGACGATCGCGATGCTGGCAGCGTCGTGGGCATCGGATAAACTCAACCGCCGCAAGGTGTTCGTGTGGCCGTTCCTGCTGGCCGGCGCGGTTGCGTTCGCGGCGTCGTACGCGCTCGGCTCGACGCACTTCTGGCTCTCGTACGCGCTGCTGGTGATCGCCGGTGCCGCAATGTACGCGCCGTACGGACCGTTCTTCGCGATCGTGCCGGAGCTGCTGCCGAAGAACGTCGCGGGCGGTGCGATGGCGCTGATCAACAGCATGGGCGCGCTCGGTTCGTTCGTCGGCTCCTATGTGGTCGGCTATCTGAATGGCGCGACCGGCTCGCCTGCGGCATCCTATGCTTTTATGAGCGTGGCGTTGGTCGCCGCGGTGATCCTGACGCTGATCGTCAAACCGCAGCCGCAGCCGATGACCACGGCGCCTGCGCTCGCCACACCGTTGCATGGAAAATAAGCTGATGAAGAAGATCGTCGCCTGGAAGGCGCTGCCCGAAGACGTGCTCGCGTATCTGCAACAGCATGCGGAAGTCGTGCAGGTCGACCCCACCCGGTACGACACGTTCGTCGCCGCGTTGAAGGACACCGACGGCGGCATCGGTTCGAGCGTCAAGATCAGGCCGGCGATGCTCGAAGGCGCGACCCGGCTGAAGGCGTTGTCGACCATCTCGGTGGGCTTCGACCAGTTCGACGTCGCCGACCTGACGCGCCGCGGCATCCTGCTCGCGCACACGCCGGACGTGCTGACCGAATCCACTGCCGACACGGTGTTCTCGTTGATTCTTGCCTCGGCGCGCCGGGTGGTCGAACTCGCGGAATGGGTGAAAGCCGGCAACTGGCAGCGCAGCATCGGGCCGGCGCTGTTCGGCGTGGATGTGCAGGGCAAGACACTCGGCATCATCGGTCTGGGGCGGATCGGTAGCGCGGTCGCGCGCCGCGCGGCGCTCGGCTTCAACATGAAGGTGCTGTACACGAACCAGAGCGCGAACCCGCACGCGGAAGAGGCGTACGGCGCACGGCGTGTCGAGTTGCCGGAGCTGCTCGGCAGCGCGGACTTCGTCTGTCTGCAAGTGCCGTTGACACCCGAGACGAAGCACATGATCGGCGCGGCAGAGCTCAAGTCGATGAAGCAAAGCGCGATCCTGATCAATGCCTCGCGCGGCGCCACGGTCGATGAAAAGGCGCTGATCGAAGCGCTGCAAAACGGCACGATCCACGGCGCGGGTCTCGACGTGTTCGAGACCGAACCGTTGCCGGCCGATTCGCCGCTTCTGAAAATGCCGAACGTGGTCGCGCTGCCGCATATCGGCTCGGCGACCGACGAAACCCGGCATGCGATGGCGCGCAACGCGGCGGAAAATCTCGTCGCCGCGTTGGAGGGCAAGCTTGCCATCAACATCGTCAACCGCGAAGTGCTGGGCAAATGAGCACGACGCCGCTGGCCACCCCGCGCCGCGCGACGATCACCGACGTCGCGCGCGAAGCCGGCACTGGCAAGACCAGCATCTCGCGCTATCTGAACGGCGAGATGAGCGTGCTGTCGCCGGAATTGCGCGCGCGCATCGAGGCCGCGATCGAACGGCTCGACTATCAGCCGAACCAGATGGCGCGCGGCCTGAAGCGTGGCCGTAACCGGCTGATCGGCATGCTGCTCGCCGACTTGACGAATCCATACACGGTCGAGGTGCTGCAAGGCGTCGAAGCGGCGTGCCACGCGCTCGGGCTGATGCCGCTGATCTGCCATGCGGCCAATGAAGTCGAAATGGAGCGGCGCTATCTGCAACTGCTGACCACCTATCGCGTGGAAGGCGTGATCGTCAACGCGCTCGGCGTGCGCGAAGAAACGCTGCGGCCGGTGGGCGGCGGCGGGATTCCGGCGGTGCTGGTCGACCGCACGGTGGATGGCCTCGTGACCGACATGGTCGGGCTGGACAACCGGGCAGCGGCTGAACTCGGGACGCGGCATCTGCTTGAGAACGGTTTCGACGACATCTGGTTTGTCGTGCAGCCGTTCGAGCAGGTCAGCTCGCGGCAACTGCGCGAGGCGGCATTTCGCGACGTGATGAGCGGCGAGGGTGGAACGGGCGGCAAGGGCGGCGCGCGCGGACATACGCTGGTGCTGAACCTTGTGGATACCGCAGCGGTCGAGCGCAGCCTCGCCGAGCTGGATCGCGCGCTCGAGGCCGCGGCGAGCAGTGGCGGCCGTGTCGCCTTGTTCGCGGCCAACGCGCCGGTCGCGCTGTGCCTCGCGCTGCACCTGAAGGCGCGTTACGGCGCGGATTGGCAAGCGCGCGTCGCGCTGATGTCGATCGACGACCCGGAGTGGGCCGAATTGATCGGCATCACGACGATCCGCCAGCCGACCTACGAGATCGGCTACCGCGCGGTGGAGTTCCTGCACGAGCGCATCGAGGGTGTCCAGACCACGGCTCGCGACTGCCTGTTGCCAGGCGAATTGATCGTCCGCACGTCAACTTCGCGCTGATCTGCGATCATGCGGGCTGCGGCGCGCAGCGGGTGCGCGCCGGTCATCGCAAGGAAACTCATGGTCGTCGCACCGCTTACCCTGTCGAGCGTCGCCATCGCGACGCTGTTCGTCGCAGCCTTACCGTTCATTGTGTATCGCCGTCTACGCCGGCCGCTCGCGCTCAACCCGCGCGACGCGATTGTCGGCATTGCTGTGTTCGCGCTGTTCGCAACGGTGATCGAGCGTGCGCTGAACGACTACGTGCTGCATCGGAACGAGGCGAGCGCCACTTTGCTGTCGAATCCGCTGGCGTTCGTCGTGTACGGCGCGCTGGCCTCGGGTATCTGCGAGGAAGTGGGGCGTTTCATCGGTATGCGCCTGATGCTCAAGCGCGCGGCGGCGAAGCCTGCGTCCGCTGCTGCGGTTGCGGGCGACGGCACCGCGCTCACCTACGGCCTCGGCCACGGCGGCGCCGAAGTGTGGCTGGTCGGCGTGCTGGTGCAGGTGCAGTGGATTCTGTTCGCGGTCTTCGAAAACCGCGGCGAGCTCGACGGCTACCTGAGCAACCTGCCGGCCGAATCGCTGATGCGCATCCACCTGATTCTCGCCAGCCTGACGCCGCAGACGGCCGGCATTTTCGCCCTTGAACGGGTGGCCGCGCTGGTGTTCCAGATTGGTCTGTCGGTGTTGATGTGGCGTGGCCTGCGGGCGGGCTGGCGAGGTATTCTGCCGCTGGCGATCGTTCTGCACGCGCTGGTCGACGTGCCGGCCGCGCTGTTCCAGGCGAACCTCGTGCCGCTCGCCGCGGTGGACGGTGCGTATGCGCTAGGGGCGCTGGTTGTCGCGGGCGTGCTGGTCAGGGTGTTCCGGCGACCGGCGCTGGCCGCCTGATCGCGTCGCAGCGCGGATCAATGCACACATCATCGACGAATTTCTAACTTTCGGCCCCTCATGGAAGCTTACCAATACGACTGCGCGGATCTCGAGTTCGAGGAACTGGCGCGCGTCATCAGCGATCTGTTCCCCGAGCAAACCCAATTCGTGCAACGGCCTGCCGACGAAGGCACGCCGACACTGGCGATTCACTGGGTGGCCATGCGATTCGGTGCGGCTGCGCGCCGGATCGTGATGAACGTGGTGATCGCGCCGGCCGCGTGGGCGCGCTATCGCGCGTTGCCGGCGCGGCTGCGCGGCCGGAGTTTCGCGGTGCTGCGGGCGTATGTCGAAGCGAGCATCGGCTCGCTCGAGGAGCAGTACGCGAACGGCGAGACGGTGCCACGCGATGTCACCGTGGATCTGGGTGATGAGTTTGCTTGATGGGGTGGGGGGACGTAACGCCGTCAGTTCGAGCTTGAATGTGCGCGCGGGCCGAAGGGTTTTCGGCGTTCCCGGCGGCGGTGGGTATCGATTGGCGCCCACAAGGGGCAGCACAGGGGCAGCGCGGGTGTCAGTCCGCGCGCCGATAGACTTTAGCGAAGCGCGCGGCCTGCACGACGCCGTAGTCGCCGGGGGCGTATTGCATGATCCAGTCGCCGGCTGCGCCGTGCAGCACGTCGCCGCCATCTGCCGAGCGGGCGAGCGAGAACGCTTCATGCATCTGCCTGGCCAGCACGACTGCCGGACGGTTGCGATAGGCGCCCGGTTCGCCGTGCGTGAGGGCGGCATCCGCCGGCAGGTATTTGGCGTCGAAGCGCTCACGCGATACTACCCAGCGATCGCCGGTCGAACCGGTGATCAGCGCATCGCCGCGGGCGTAACGGTTCGGGCCTTCCAGGCTCATCAGTTCGCCTTCGGTGGCGGCGAATTCGACGCCGACAGTTTCGTTTTTGACGACGCGGTGGGCGGTTGCGTCGGTGCGCAGGTCGAGGTTTTTGAGTTCGGTCATGAAGCGGGTTGGTGTTCGTGTTGATGTGGGTTCTGGTTCTGGTGACGGGAAAGACAGCGCCAGGGCCACGCGCTTATGGGCTGGTGGTTTGCGTATGTGCATCATGCCAGATGGATTCGGAGGTTAATGTTTTTTTGCCTGCGCGGCGCTTATGTCTGTTTGCTTGCGGCGTTGGCCTTTCCTTGAATTGATATTGGTTTATTAGCGTTCCCCCTGTGCGGGGGCACCTACTTTTCTTTGCCGGCCGCAAAGAAAAGTAGGCAAAAGAAAGCGGCTCAAACCGCTAACGCTTAAGCGGGTCCCCTGGTTTGGAGGAGGTAGTGGGGCATCTGGAATCTGTGTCCTCGCACACTCCGCGCCGGTGACAAGGCAGTCATACTTCCCGCCTCGCACTACGTGCTCGCCGGAATGGTCTGCCAGGGAAGCCAGTGGCTTCGTTTGCGCGCGGTGGGTGCCATCGGCTGCGCCTCGGCGAAGCGCCGAATGGCTTACGGTTTTCGGAGTGCGCCCGCACGCTAGAGATGGCTGACGGTTCGATGAAGTACCGCAGAGCGCTCAAACCGGCGGGGGCGATGAAGTACCGCGTCGGCGCGCGCGGCGCCGCCGGAAGTATGACTGCCTTGTCACTAAAGCGGAATGTGCGAGAACACCGATTCCAGATGCTCCACTACCTCCTCCAAGCCAGGGGACCCGCTTAAGAATTAGCGGTGTGAAGCCGCTTTCTTTGCTTACTTTCTTTGCGGCGGCAAAGAAAGTAAGTGCCTGCCCCGCACAGGGGCGACGCTAATAGACCACTAACAAATCAAGGAAAGGCCAACGCCGCAGGCACAACACCCATAGCGCCGCGCAGGCAAAAAAAACCGACTATCGCGCTACGCGCAAAACCCCAACCTTATGGCTTCACAGCCGCCTCATCAGCCGGAGCCTGCTTCCCGGCCCCCTTACCATGGTGCCGATGCTCGCCGCCAGGCTGATGAAAAGTCGCATCAGCAAGCTTCTTCTGTTCCGGAGAAAAACTGCTATACAGCGGATCAAACGCGTCGACCAGTTTCTTCATGCCATCCGCATGAGCTTGTGCGATAGTCGCGTACTGCTTCATATCGTCCACCGCTGACAGGTTCGTCGCATCCCTGCGCTGCTTAAACAACTGCCCCATCGTCTCACCGTTATTGCGCATGACATCGGCAAACGCGTTCCATTGCGATTCCTGCGCCGAGGTGATCTTCAATTGCGTGTGCAGGTAGGTGATGCGGTCTTCGACATTGCGCTCGTGACCAGCTTTGGCGGCAGGTGCCGAAGCGGCCGCGCTCACCGGTGCCGATGCCGGCGCGGAAGTTTGTGCGAATGCACCGCTCATGGCGAGTGCGGAGGTCAGCATAACCAGTGCTTTTTTCATCGAAACTCCCTGATGTCTGTTCGAATTGGGACAAGGCGCGCATGGCGAGCGGCCCACCACGCGTCTAGGCGGCCGGCTGCCCGCTTCGCCGTCGCCGCTATTAGTATCACGATATCCCTACACTGCGGCTGCAGTGCGACAAACGCTTACAACCGAAACGAACAGGAAATAGCCGGTGGATAAATTCGTCAGCATGGAAATCTTCGTCGCCGTGGTAGAGGCGGGCAGTCTGACGGCAGCAGCCGAGCGTTTCGATATTTCATCGGCAATGGTGGGTAAACACATCCGCTCGCTCGAAACCCGGCTCGCGACGCGGCTGCTCACGCGCACCACGCGTCGTCAAAGTCTGACGGAGATCGGTCGCCAGTATTACGAGCGGTGCAAGCGGGTTCTGGCCGACGTGAAGGAGGCGGAGTCGCTTGCCGAGGCGATGGCGGCCGCGCCGCGCGGCGTCCTCAAGGTGACGGTGCCGCTGACCTACGGCGTCGAAGTGTTCGCCCCGGCGATGACCGATTATCTGACCGCCTGGCCGGACGTAACCCTCGAACTGGATCTGTCGAATCGCGTGATCGATCTGGTGGACGAGGGTTTCGACGCGTCAGTGCGAATCGGTCATCTGCCGGATTCGAGTTTTGTCGCGCGGCCGTTGAAGCCGTACCGGATGCGCGCGTGTGCGTCGCCGGCGTATCTGCAGCGCGCCGGCACGCCGCGCACACCTGCAGATCTGACGCGGCACGAATGCCTGGGCTTTCTGGATTGGGGCCGCGAAGGCTTGTGGCGCCTCGGCGGCGAGAGCGCTGACGAAACCCAGCTGCGCGCCGGCCGGTTTCGGGCCAATAACGGCCAGGCACTGAAAGTCGCCGCGTTGCGCGGCTTCGGGCTGGTGTTGCAGCCAGAAGCGCTGCTCGCCAAGGAGATTGCCAGCGGCGAACTGGTGTCCGTGCTCGAGGACTATCTGCCCGACGGCGCGCCCGTCCATCTGATCTACCCGCGCGATCGCCGCGCGACGCCCAAGCTCACCACCTTCATCGATTTCGTGATCGAGCGGTTCGGCGCCTGAGGTTCGGCGTATGAGGTTCGGTGCATGAACGAGCGGTTCGTTGTTCCTTTGCTCGCCGCTCGATGCTGAAGACGCGCGATAATCCGCTCCATTGCTGACCAACTTCTTTCGCCCTCGATGAGACCTCCGCGCCTCGACCAACTCGACGACCTCGACCGCAACCTCGTTGCGCTGCTACAAACCAACGCCCGCGAGAGCGTCGCCAATCTCGCGCGCCAGCTGGACGTGGCGCGCACCACCGTGATTGCGCGCATCGCGCGGCTCGAACGCAGCAACGTGATCGCGGGCTATAGCGTGCGGCTCGGCCAGGACGTGCTCGACTCGAGCATCTACGCGTACGTCGGCATCATCATCGCGCCGAAGTACGGGCCGGCGGTGCAGAAGCGCCTTGGCAAGATGCCGGAGGTGCAGCTGCTGTGCGCGGTGAGCGGCGAGTTCGACTACGTCGCCTGGTTGCGCGCCGATTCGCCCGACCGGCTCAACGATCTGCTCGACCAGATCGGCGAACTGGAAGGGGTGGAACGGACCACGACCTCGATCATCCTGGCGCGCAAGATCGACCGGGGAATGGTGTGATCGTGAGCCCCGGTTTTTACACCGTTTTTATACGTTTTCGACATATCGACTGACTACTTCGTCATAACGTCGAAGTCTATAGTCATAGCGCAGCATTTTGTGCGTATGAACTGTTTTTGCTTCTCCCTAAACTGTGTCTCAAGGGTTCAGCCCGCAGGGCGCGGCGCTTAAGCGCCGCGCACTTCCCAAGCTCGAGACAGCACACAGAAAACAAGGAGAAGCGCATGAAAGTAGCCATCGTTGGCGCAGGTTTGATCGGTCACACCATCGCCCACATGTTGCGTGAGACCGGCGACTACGACGTCGTCGCGTTCGACCGCGATCAGAACGCGCTCGACAAGCTCGCCGCCCAGGGCATCCCGACCCGCCGCGTCGATTCCGCCGATGCCGCCGCGCTGCGCGCTGCCGTGCAAGGTTTCGATGCGCTCGTCAACGCGCTGCCGTACTACCTTGCGGTGAATGTTGCGTCGGCGGCCAAGGGCGCGGGCGTCCATTACTTCGATCTGACCGAAGACGTGCGCGCCACCCACGCAATCCGCGCGATCGCCGACGACGCCGATCACGCCTTCATGCCGCAGTGCGGCCTGGCACCGGGCTTCATCGGCATCGCCGCGCACGAACTGGCGAACCGCTTCACGGAAATCCGCGACGTCAAGATGCGCGTGGGTGCGTTGCCGGAGTTCCCGACCAATGCACTGAAGTACAACCTGACGTGGAGCGTCGACGGCCTGATCAACGAGTATTGCCAGCCATGCGAGGCGATTCGCGACAGCCGCACGCAGTGGGTGCAGCCGCTCGAAGGCCTCGAACATTTCTCGCTCGACGGCACCGAATACGAAGCCTTCAACACGTCAGGCGGCCTTGGCACGCTGTGCGAAACGCTGTCCGGCCGGGTCGAATCGCTCGACTACAAGTCGGTGCGCTATCCGGGCCACCGCAACCTGATGCAGTTCCTGCTCGAGGATCTTCGTCTTTCCAGCGACCGCGACACGCTCAAGAACATCATGCGCCGTTCGGTGCCTTCGACCGCCCAGGACGTCGTGCTGGTATTCATCACTGTGAGCGGCATGCGCGACGGTCAACTGGTGCAGGAGGTCTTCACCCGCAAGATCTTCGCGAAGACGGTGTGCGGCGTGGCGATGAGCGCGATCCAGATCACCACGGCCGGCGCGATGTGCGCGGTGCTCGATCTGTTCCGCGAGAAGAAGCTGCCGCAAAGCGGCTTTGTGCGCCAGGAGCAGGTGTCGCTGCGCGACTTCCTCGCGAACCGCTTCGGCCAGTTGTACGAAGGGCAGTCGCTGGATGCGATGGCGACGGTATAAGCCGTCACTGTCATCGTAAGGCTCACAACCGGGGGCCGTGCGGCAACGCGGTCATGTCTGCCGCGAGCAAGGAAGAAGGCCTCGCAGAGGGCCAACCGAACGCCCCGCCAAGCGGGGCGTCTTTGTTTCGGATGGCGATGCTACGCCGGCACGGGTGGCGGCTTCGTCCCCCACGCCTGCGGTTCGCCTACGATCCGCTCGAGCAACGCTTCGTAGTCCGCGTTAGTTGGCGCGGTATTGTCGAACATCAACAGGTCTTCGCAAATGTCGCCGCCCGGCACGAAGCGGCGTTGCCGATACTCGTCCCAATGCGCGAGTTTGTATGCGTCGTTCGGATTGCCGCGGTCGACGATACGCTGATGCGCCAGCTCTTCCGACGTATAGACCCACACGACCCGCAGCGCCACATCCGCGCCGACACCCAGCCACGCGCGATCGAACAGGCGCCGCTCGCGAACTTCACGCGAGAGCGGCCCGACCACCAGCGCGCTCACACCGAGTTCGAGATTGTCGCGAGCGGTATCGAGCAGGCCGCGATACTCCGCGTCGCGCAGGTGCTGCAGAAAAAGCGGACTGTCGCGGTCGTTCGGATCGCCGGTCAGCATGGCCATGGCGGTCGCGCTGTAACTGCCGTACAGCGTATCTTTATCGAGCAGGCAGAAGGGCGAGGCGCTCGCGCTCATCAGCGGGCCGATCAGTTTCTTTGCCAACGTGGTCTTGCCGGTGCCTGCGTGACCGCAGACGAAAATCAGATAGGTCACGAAGGCGTGTCCGCGGGAGTGTCTGGCGGGCTGCCGTGCGGGTCGGCGCGCAACGGCTCACGCGCGAATGTGTCGTTGGCTTCGAGCCACATCACATTGATGATGCCGAAGCCCAAGGCCACACCGATGCCGAGAATCCAGCTGAAATACCACATTGCAGTCTCCTTGATCGTATGTCCGGCGTGGCGCAGAGTGAGACGTTACGCGAAGCCGGTACAGCGAAGCAAACATGCTGGCAAACAAAGGTAGCACGCGGTGGCCCCGAGGGTAAATCCGCAGTCCGCAGCGCCCACACAGCAGCCCTTTGCAGCGATCATGAAGAAAGACGCTACGCCGCGCAAGAGTGAGAAGTGACACGACAACCAACAACAGGGAGACCCAGCATGCCGCCCCGCCCGCACTTCCGCTGCAAAGCCATGCTGCTCGCATACGCCATCGCGTCGCTGGCCGGTTGCGCCTCGACGCCCGCCGAGCCTGTCCCGTTCAGGGAAGTGCCGTCAGCGCGCATCGTCAAGCGAGGCTATACGCAGCCCGCGGCCGGACTGATTGCCGTGGATGTGCGCCGTGAGCGTTCGCGCGACGTTATCGTCCGGTTTCGCGATGCATTGGTGTATATCGACGGCGAGCAGGTCACCGATCTGATGAACGGCGAGCATGTGGTCTTCTATCTGAGCCCGGGCGTGCATCGCATTGGCGTGTCCACGCAGTTCGATCCGGTTGTCGAGTTGCAATTCACGGTGACGGCGGATACACGCTACACGAACCGCGCTTCGGTTACGTTCGGCCAGGATCACCGCATCGCCTTGCGCCGCGTCGCCCTGTAACACGCCCGGCACCAGGTACGCACCACGCCGCTCCGCTTCCCGGTTTGACAATTCGATACATGAGGTTCACTCAGAGCACTTAACATGGCGGCTATCGCGTATTCGCCCATGCAGACCTGACGCCTCGCTGATGCACACTGCGACGGCGGCCGGTCCGTTTCCGTTTTCAAGGTAATCCAACATGCTGATCAATTGCGCCGCCTATCAGGACGGCCGGAAGCTGGCTGACATCGAGATCGACAACATCAGTGACTACGTAGCGCGGCCCGAGTGCTTCGTATGGGTTGCGCTGAAAGACCCGGGTCCCGGCGAACTGGCCGTGATGAAACACGAGTTCGGCCTGCACGAGCTCGCGATCGAGGACGCGCAAAACGGCCATCAGCGCCCGAAAATCGAGGAATACGGCGAGTCGCTATTCGCCGTGCTGCACACCGTCGAGATGGACGAAGAAGGCGAACTGCTGATCGGCGAAGTCGACGTGTTCGTCGGGCGCAACTATGTGCTCTCGGTGCGGCGCGGCAGCCGCGTCGGCTTTCAGAATGTGCGCGCCCGCTGCGAACGTGAGCCGAATTTGCTTAAAGAAGGATCGGCGTTCGTGCTGTACGCGCTGGCCGATGACGTCGTCGATCGCTATTTCCCGGTCATCGAGGCGATGAACACCGAGATCGAGGCGCTCGAAGACCGCATCTTCGAGCGCAATAATTCGGCGGCCTCGCGTGCGGTCATCGAGGATCTGTACTCGCTCAAGCGGCGCCTCGTGATCCTCCAGCATCACATCACGCCCTTGCAGGAAGCGATCAGCAAGCTGACGGGCGGCCGCATTCCGAGCATCTGCGACGGCATGCAAGCTTACTTTCGCGACGTCTACGATCACCTCGAGCGGATTGTCAGAACCATCGAGGGCAGGCGCGAAATGGTCGTCACCGCGGTACAGGTCAATCTGGGGATGATCTCGCTCGCCGAGAGCGAGGTGACCAAGCGTCTCGGCTCGTTCGCCGCGCTGTTCGCGGTGCCCACCATGATCGCGGGCATCTACGGAATGAACTTCCAGAGCATCCCCGAGTTGCACTACAAGTTCGGTTATCCGGTCTGTCTGGCCGTCATGCTGACGGTCGACCTGGTGCTGTTCTGGCGCTTCCGCAAAGCAGGCTGGCTATAAGGCCGGTCGCCGCTGAACCACGCTGAGCCACCCTGATTCACCCCCATTCGCCCTGAGCATCGCGCCCCGCTTCGATCGCCCGGCGTTGTCCGGGCTTGCATCGTGCGCAATAAAAGTCCAGCATAAGCGGCCCGCCGGCTGCAAGCCTTGCAGCCGGCGGCAACCATCTGCTACGCACGGACCGAGCGAGGGACCTTTGCCAAAACGCTACCTGCCGGTGCGCTTACCCAGCACGCCGGTGCGAATCGATCGACCGCACCGCACGGACGCGCAGTCTGCGCGCCTGTGCACTGCAACACTGCGAATCGTTGACATTCCGAACAGACTGCGCTGAGAATAGGCCTCGCAAACGTTTGCGCGCAACTAAAAATACGGCTCGTTCGCGGGCCCTGACAACTTTGGAGATATGCATGAGCCATCGCATTCGCCGCCGCCTGCTGGCGGCCGCTGTCCTCGTCACTGCCACTGCCGCTTTGCCGCTTTCCACCGCGTACGCGCAAAGCGCGCCCGCCCACAAGCCGAAGGTCGCGCTGGTGATGAAGTCGCTCGCGAACGAGTTTTTCCTGACGATGGAAAATGGCGCGAAGGACTACCAGAAACACAATCCCGCGCAGTTCGATCTGATCACCAACGGCATCAAGGACGAGACCGATACCGCGAACCAGATCCGCATCGTCGAACAGATGATCGTTTCGAAGGTCGACGCGATCGTGCTGGCCCCGGCTGATTCGAAGGCGCTGGTACCGGTCGTCAAGAAAGCGGTCGATGCGGGGATCATCGTCGTGAACATCGACAACCGGCTCGACCCGGATGTGCTCAAGTCGAAAGACCTGAACGTGCCGTTCGTCGGACCGGATAACCGCAAGGGCGCGCAGAAGGTCGGCGACGACCTGGCCAAGAAGCTGAAGGCGGGCGACGAGGTCGGGATTCTTGAAGGCGTGTCGACCACCACCAACGCACAGCAGCGCACCGCGGGCTTCAAGGACGCGATGCAGACCGTCGGCGCGAAGGTCGTCTCGGTGCAATCGGGCGAATGGGAAATCGACAAGGGCAACGCGGTGGCGTCTGCCATGCTCAACGAATATCCGAACCTGAAGGCACTGCTCGCCGGTAACGACAACATGGCGATCGGCGCGGTTTCGGCCGTGCGCGCGGCGGGCAAGCAAGGCAAGGTGATGGTGGTCGGCTACGACAACATCGGCGCGATCAAGCCGATGCTGAAGGACGGCCGCGTGCTCGCCACGGCTGACCAGTACGCTGCCAAGCAGGCCGTGTTCGGTATTGATACCGCGCTGAAGGCGCTCAATGAGCACAAGAAGCAGTCGCAGTTGTCCGGCGTGGTGGAAACGCCGGTTGATCTGGTGACGAAGTAAGCATCGGGCGGTAAGCCCGGGTACATGGATTCGCGGATTCGCGCATACGCCGCTGTACGGTATATGCGCGGTGGATCATGCGAATCCGTGTCAATTCAATAAACGCTCAAGAAACCTGCTGCGCCGCCGTTAAAGCCAGAGGTAAGCGTCATGACGGTGGCTGCGCGGCGGGAGGGTGCGTGGCCGAAAGCGCCTGCGCATTCCGCGCATTGGGCCGGCATGACACGTGGCGGCCGGTAGGTTGCTTCATTCGAGCGAATCGCATGAAGCCTCTTCGAGCGCCCCGGAACCAGGATTGCAATGGATTCAACCGACCACGACGCCTTGTCCGCCGTACTGTCCGTCAGCGGCATCGGTAAGACCTATGCCGAACCGGTGCTCGCCGACGTTTCGTTGTCGCTGCGCGCCGGTGAGGTATTGGCGCTGACCGGTGAGAACGGCGCCGGCAAGAGTACGCTGTCCAAAATTATCGGTGGGCTCGTCGACCCGACCACCGGCACGATGCGCCTTGGCGGTGCGCCGTATGCTCCGGCCAGCCGCACCGAAGCCGAAGCGCTCGGCGTGCGGATGGTCATGCAGGAGCTGAATCTGCTGCCGACGCTGTCGGTCGCGGAAAACCTGTTTCTGAACCGCTTGCCGCAGGCCGGCGCGTTCCGCTTCGGCTGGATCGATCGCCGCAAGCTGCGCGAGGACGCCCGCCATGCGATGAGGCAAGTCGGGCTCGACGCGATCGATCCGGATACGCTGGTGGGCGAACTCGGCATCGGGCATCAGCAGATGGTCGAGATCGCGCGCAATCTGATCGACGACTGCCGCGTGCTGATCCTCGACGAGCCGACCGCGATGCTGACCGCGCGCGAGGTCGACCTGCTGTTCGAGCAGATCGAACGGCTGAAATCTCGCGGCGTCGCGCTGGTGTATATCTCGCATCGTCTCGAAGAGCTGGCGCGCGTGGCTGAACAGATCGCGGTGCTGCGCGACGGCAAGCTGGTGCATGTCGACGCGATGGCCAACCTGAGCAGCGACCAGATCGTCACGTGGATGGTGGGCCGCGAACTGGGCGAGCGGATCGATTTGGGCGTGCGCAAGATCGGCGCGCCCTTGCTGAAGGTGGACCGGCTGACACGCGGCAAGGTGGTGCGCGACGTGTCGTTCGACGTGCGCGCGGGCGAGATTTTCGGCGTCAGCGGACTGATTGGCGCGGGCCGCACCGAGCTGATGCGGCTGATTTACGGCGCCGATCAGAAGGACGGCGGCACGGTGTCGCTAGCGCAGAAGCCCGGCGAAACGCCCACGCCGGTACCGATCGGCTCGCCGTCGGACGCGGTGCGTGCCGGCATCGCGCTGATCACCGAAGACCGCAAAGGCGAGGGCCTGTTGCTGCCGCAACCGATCGCCGCCAACGTGTCGCTCGGCAATATCGGCAGCGTGGCGCGGCACGGCATCGTCGATGCGAAGCGCGAGAACGCGCTGGCGCAAAAGCAGATCGACGCGATGCGGATTCGCAGCTCGGGGCCCGGGCAGATTGTCGGCGAGCTGTCGGGCGGCAACCAGCAGAAGGTCGTGATCGGCCGCTGGCTGGCGCGCGACTGCCGCGTGCTGCTATTCGACGAACCTACGCGCGGCATCGACGTCGGCGCGAAGTTCGATATCTATGGCTTGATGGGTGCGCTGGCTCGCGAAGGCCGCGCGCTCGTCGTGGTGTCGAGCGACCTGCGTGAACTGATGCTGATCTGCGACCGGATCGGCGTGATGTCCGCGGGAAGCATGACGGGTGTGTTCGGACGCGACGACTGGTCGCAGGATGCGTTGCTGGCCGCGGCTTTCGCCGGCTACCGCAGCCGCGAAGCGTTGCTGCATGCCCACGATACCAACGAAGCAGGGAGTCTGTCATGACCCATCAATCGATGCAGGAAGCAGCGGGCGGCAAGCCGGGCGCGCAGGTGACGCCGCCGGCCGATCCGTCCGCGCCGCTCGCCAGCGGCAAGCCGGCCGGCACGCGGCTCGGTTTTTCGAACTACCTGGGTCTCGCCGGCGCATTGCTGGCGATGATCGTGCTGTTCTCGCTGCTGAGTTCGCACTTTTTGACGTACGACACGTTCAGCACGATCGCCAATCAGATCCCCGATCTGGTGGTGATGTCGGTCGGCATGACCTTCGTGCTGATCATCGCCGGGATCGATCTGTCGGTGGGTTCGGTGCTGGCGCTGGGAGCGTCGGTGGTCAGCGTGGCGGCCTTGAAGTGGGGCTGGGGGCCGTTGCCGTCCGCGTCGCTCGGGGTCGCCGCGGCGGCGCTGACCGGCACCCTGACCGGTTCGGTGACGGTGGGCTGGCGGATTCCGTCGTTCATCGTCTCGCTCGGCGTGCTCGAAGCGGCGCGGGGTCTCGCGTATCAGATGACGAATTCGCGCACCGCCTATATCGGCGACGCCTTCGATTTTCTGTCGAACCCGATCGCGCTCGGCATCTCGCCGGCGTTCCTGATTGCTGTGGCGGTCATGGTCGTGGCGCAACTGGTGCTCACGCGCACGGTATTCGGCCGCTATCTGGTCGGCATCGGCACCAACGAGGAAGCGGTGCGGCTCGCGGGCGTCAACCCGCGGCCGTACAAGATCATCGTGTTCGCGTTGATGGGCGCACTCGCGGGATTAGCGGCGCTGTTCCAGATTTCGCGTCTGGAAGCGGCGGACCCGAACGCGGGCGTCGGCATGGAGCTGCAGGTGATCGCGGCGGTGGTGATCGGCGGCACCAGCCTGATGGGCGGGCGCGGCTCGGTCATTAGCACTTTTTTCGGCGTGTTGATCATTTCGGTGCTGGCAGCCGGCCTCGCGCAGATCGGCGCGAACGAGCCGACCAAGCGCATGATCACCGGTGCGGTCATTGTCGTGGCGGTGGTGCTGGATACGTACCGCAGCCGTCGCAAGCGCGCCTGATCGGCGCACGGCAAAGCGGCACAACAGGTAACAGTTAGCAGTAGCAGCAGGCGTCAGGTTCAAGGGTTTTGGTCTGTCATCGATGAAAACGTCCGGTGGGTCGCCAGGTGGCGCGGCCGGCGGGAACAACAGGCAGGAGAGCAACAGGTTATGGCGACGATCAAGGATGTAGCGGCCGTGGCGGGTGTCTCGTTCACGACGGTTTCGCACGTGGTGAACAACTCGCGGCCGGTGTCGGCCGACGTGCGGGCGAAGGTCGAACACGCGATCCGTCAGCTTCACTATGTACCGTCGGCGGTGGCCCGCTCGCTCAAGGCGCGGGCGACGGCCACGATCGGTCTGGTGGTGCCGAACAGCACGAATCCGTATTTCGCGGAACTGGCGCGCGGCATCGAAGACGGTTGCTCGCGCAATGGCTACTGCGTGTTCTTCTGCAATTCCGACGACGATCCGGCCAAGCAGCGTAACTACCTGCGTGTGCTGCAGGAAAAGCGTATCGACGGGCTCATCGTCGCTTCCGCCGGCGACGATGCGGTGCTCGCGCAAACGCTCGCCGACGCGCGCGAGCCGCTGGTGGTCTTGGACCGCAACATCGAAGGCCTGAACGCGGATCTGGTGCAGATCGACCACGAGAAGGGCGCGTATCTCGCCACCCGCCATCTGCTCGAACTGGGGCATGTGCGGATCGGCTGCATTACCGGGCCGGTCAAGACGGCGGTGAGCGCCATGCGGGTGCACGGTTTCATCCGCGCGATGACCGAGCGCGGCATCGACATTCCGCCCGATGCGATTGTCGAAAGCGATTTTTCGGGCACGGGCGGCCATCGCGCGGCCGGGCAACTGTTCGATACCGTGAAACCGTCGGCGATTTTTGCCGGCAACGACATGATGGGCATCGGCGCGCTGCGCGCCGCGGCGGAGCGCAATATCAGCGTGCCGCGCGATTGCTCGATCATCGGCTTCGACGATATCGAACTGGGGCGCTTCACCTATCCGGCGCTGTCGACGGTCGGGCAGTCGGTGCGCGCGCTCGGCGATATGGCCGCGCAGACGCTGATCGAACGCATCGCCGGAACCTCGACAGGCAATCCGCGCGCGCCAGGCCGCCGGCGGGTCGTGTCGCCGCGGCTGATCGTGCGCGAATCGACCGCGACGTGGGCCGGGGCGGCCAAACGCAATCTGGCAGCTTGAACAGACTTGAGCAGATTTGAGGAGAAGGTAGTGGCAAGCAATGAAACGCGCGGACGCGTGGCGGTGGTTGGCAGTCTGAACATGGACCTCGTTGTGCGCGCGCCGCGTCTGCCGCATCCCGGCGAGACGCTTGCCGGCCGCACCTTTACGCAGGTGGCGGGCGGCAAGGGCGGCAACCAGGCGGTGGCGGCCGCGCGCCTCGGCGCGCAGGTGTCGATGCTCGGTTGTGTCGGCGCCGACGCAAACGGCGCGCAATTACGCGCCGGACTCGAAACGGAGGGCATCGACTGTGCGGCCGTCGAAACCGGGGCGCAGGCCACCGGCGTCGCGCTGATCGTCGTCGATGACGCCAGCCAGAACGCGATCGTGATCGTCGCGGGCAGCAACGGCGAAGTCACGCCCGCGACGATCGCGCGTTATGAAGCGGTGCTGGCCGCCGCCGACGTGGTGATCTGCCAGCTCGAAACGCCGCCCGATGCGGTGCGCGCGGCGCTTGCCGCGGCGCGGCGCCTGGGCAAAACGGTGATCCTGAATCCGGCGCCCGCTACCGGCCCCTTACCGGCCGACTGGCTGCCGCTGATCGACTATCTGATTCCGAACGAACTCGAAGCCGCGACGCTGACCGGTATGCCGGTCGCCACGCCCGCCGACGCGGCCCAGGCGGCCGCCGCGCTGCACCAGGCCGGCGCGCGCAATGTGCTGGTGACGCTCGGTCCGCGTGGCGTGCACGCGACGTTCGACGGTATGGAGGCCACGCTTTACGACGCGCCGCGCGTCGACGCAGTCGACACTACCGCGGCGGGCGACACCTTCATAGGCGGATTCGCGGCGCAACTCGCACGGGGCGCGAGCGTCGATGCGGCGATCCGTTTCGCGCAGCGCGCCGCGGCGCTTTCGGTGACGCGCGCCGGCGCGCAGCCTTCGATTCCCACCCGCGCCGAACTGGACGCGTCGGCCTGACGAAAGCGTGGCGCTGCCCGCGAGAGCTAACAAGCTTCGCGTTCGATCCGGTTTCAGCGGTTGGTGGCGCCACGGTTAAAAGAATCCTCTGCTTCAAAGCCGCCGCGTTGCCGCTTGAGTGGGTGAAGCGGAGGTCGCTCGCGCCGCCGCAACGCAAACCTCCCGTCTTGCATTCTCAACTGCATTCCGCACACTTCCGGCGCGCACGATCCCCACGCAACCGCGCTCGACGGCCTTTTGTAATTTCTTTCATCTGCTTACAACAGCTTTCTTCATACCATATAAAAGCTTCAAGTACGGCGTTCGAGTGCCGTAAACGAAATTAGAGCGCCGCATCAAAAAAGGCGCAGCGTACCGAGACGCTACAGGCTACCCCGCGCTGCCCATGCAGCCTCTCATCTGGTTAAGTACAGGAACGAGCATGTTGAACAAAGGGATCACGATCAAGGCGCGAATTGGCCTCACGATGGCTTTTCTCGCCGCGCTGCTAGTTGCCATCGGCGTTTTCGGTCTGTTCGGCATGAGCCGCTCGAACGACGCATACCGGGATACTTTCACCAACGCCATGCCGAGCGCGGTCGACATCGGCGACGCCGAGCTTTACGCGGCGCGCGAGCGCCTCGCACTTGATCGTGCCGCGTTCCAGGCGGGAACACCGGAAGCCGGAGCGACGCTCGAGCGCGCGCGCGCCATGCGCACCTTGTCCGACAAGTGGTGGAAAGCGTACATGGATCTGCCGCGCGACGCGGAAGAGGATCGCCTCGCGCAGGCGGTGATCGGTAAGCGCGACGTGCTGCATCAGCAGTTGGATGCGTTCGCCGCCATCATTGCGGCGAACGAACAGACCAAAATCGTCGACGGCGCCAAGCGTTTGCAGGTTGCCTATAACGATCTGGCCGAAGCCGACGAGGCGCTGAGCAAATTCCAGTTCGTATCGGCCAAGGGTGGTTTCGACTCCGCGCAAAGCAGCTTCGAGGTGTTCCGCATGGTCAGCATCGGCGCGCTGCTGGTCGGCGTGATCGCTTCCGTGCTGTCCTATCTGACGCTCAGCCGCGCGATTGCGCGGCCGCTCGGCGAAGCGCTCGGTCATTTCGACGCGATTGCCGCAGGCGATTTGCGCCGCCCGGTCGTGATCGCTTCGCGCGACGAAATGGGGCAGTTGCTCGAAGGTATCGCCAGGATGAAGCACAGCCTCACCGAAACGGTGCGTACGGTGCGCAGCGGCAGCGAATCGATCGCGACCGCGACGCGCCAGATCGCCGCCGGCAATATCGACCTGTCTTCGCGTACCGAAGAGCAGGCGTCGGCGTTGCAGGAAACCGCGTCGAGCATGGATGAGCTGACCGGCACGGTCAAGCAGAACGCCGACAACGCCCGCCAGGCGAGCTCGCTGGCGGCCAACGCGTCGGAGATCGCGAACAAGGGCAGCGCGGTGGTCGGCCAGGTGGTCGGCACGATGGGCGACATCAACCAGAGCTCGGCGAAGATCGCCGACATCATTTCGATCATCGAAGGGATTGCGTTCCAGACCAACATCCTGGCCCTGAATGCGGCTGTGGAAGCGGCGCGGGCCGGCGAAGAAGGGCGCGGCTTCGCGGTCGTGGCAGGCGAAGTGCGCAGTCTCGCGCAGCGTTCGTCGGCGGCGGCCAAGGAAATCAAGGAACTGATCGACACCTCGGTCGAGCGCGTGCAGTCCGGCTCGGCGCTCGTCGACGAAGCCGGCCGCACGATGACCGAAATCATCGGCGCGGTGCAACGCGTCACCGACATCATGGGCGAAATCGCAGCGGCCTCGGAAGAGCAAAGCAGCGGCATCGACCAGGTGGCGCGCGCCGTCACGCAGATGGACGAGGTTACGCAGCAGAATGCGGCGCTGGTCGAAGAAGCGGCGGCGGCAGCGCAATCGCTCGAAGATCAGGCGGGCAAGCTACGCACCGCGGTCGCGGTATTCCAGCTTGAAGACGGCGGTCATACAGCGCCGGTTAGCGCAGCGCCGAAGCCGAAGCGCGCAGCAGCGCCGATCCGGCCGATGGCGGCGCGTAAGGCGCCGGCTGCGGTCGCGAAAGCGCCCGCCGCACCGGCAGCAGCAATGTCCGCTGCCGAGTCGGCCAAGGCGTCCGCCAAGGCGCCCGCCAAGGCATTGGCGAGCGCCGGCAGCGATCAGGATTGGGAAACCTTCTGATCGGCGTGCTGATGCAGATCGCTCGATAAAGCGAAAAGCGCGGGCGTGCGGTGTCATCGCCGCGCTTTGAACGCGACGATGTGGCTCCGGCGAGCAATCGCATCGGCGTTCGTGTTGCAACATTCGTTCCCGATCCCGCCGCATGTCGACTCGTGCTGGCGCGGATAACCGCACGACAATGTGCACGACGACAGCAAAAAGGCCGCGATTGCGCATGCAACCGCGGCCTTTTGCCGTGCACTGCGGACTAACGAACGTCTACGATGACAGTCCGTGCCCTGGCGAGCCCTGCGATCCGGTACATTGACGGGCGCGACTGCGTCTTGCATCGGCGACACCGGCCGGCGCCGGCAGTCGCCGTGCGGACCTCAGGCGGCGCAAACGCAATCCCGGCGCCGCGAGTCCGCAGCAACCCACCTTTCAACGCGCCAGCCATAAAGGACCGACATGACGCCACACGACCTCGCGCACCGCCTCGTCGAAGCACGCAGGCAGCATCGCCCGATCGATGCGCCCGCACCCGACAGCCTGCCGCCCGATGCGGCAACCGCGTACGCGATCCAGCAGGCCGTCATCGCGGGCCTCGGTGAATCGACCGGCGCATGGAAGATCGGCGCCAAAGCGCCGGGCGGCGCGGCCTCGGGCGCACCGATTCCGGCCTCGCTGGTGCTGCCCTCGCCGGCGCGGGTCGCCCGCGCGGGTTTCTTCCGGATGCTGCTGGAGCTGGAGATCGCCTTCCGTTTTACCGAGGCGATCGAGCCGCGCGGCAGGGCGTATGCGCGCGACGAGGTGCTTTCGAAGGTGGGCGTGGTGTTGCCGGCCATCGAGATCGTCGACAGCCGCTTTACCGAGTGGCCGAACGTCGCGCCACTCGCGCAACTGGCCGATGCGCAGAACAACGGCGCGTTGATCACCGGCCATCCGGTTGCCTATGCGGGCCTCGCGCGTGGCTTCGATTTCGTGTCGCCCGAACTGGAGTTGAGCTTCAACGGCGACTCGCTGGTGCCGGAAGCCACCGGCAACCCCGCGGGCGATCCGCGCGAACTGCTGGTCTGGTTCGTCAACCACTGCGCGGCCAGCGGGATCACCATCGAACCCGATTGGACCCTTACCACTGGTTCGTACGTCGGCGCTCACAATGTGGACAGGCCCGGCATTGTCCGTGGACACATCGATGGTCTCGGCGAAGTCGAGATTGAACTGACCTGAGTGTGTAACGGCGCGTTACGAAGCTCGCTGCAAACGGCTGCCTGAGGGCAGCCGTTTTACATTTGCCGCGTCTACGGTGGCCGCTTAGCCGTATATATACCTAGGGAAGCCGAGACGCGAGCGACCGTCGTACAGTTATTGCATGCGGCTAACCACGTCGCCGATGCGGGTAATGCGGGCGGGCCAAGGGCCAGGTGCGGCGAACGACAACGCTGCGTTGAAGCCAATGCGAAACGGCGTAGAACAAATCCGCCGTCACGTTGACAAACAGTTTGAAGATGCGTCGGGCGCCGATGCGTCGGGCGCCGATGCGTCGGGCGCGGATGCACGAACATGTAACACACGTTCGTGGCTGTAGACCAAACACTCGCGCCGCGCGTTGATTGAAAAAAGTAGCGGGGCAAGCGAAAAACGCATGACGTCTACGTGTAATGCAACAAAGTGTGCGCATGCAGACAGGCTGTCTGACGCAGCAATGAGATCATCCGATGAACGAGACGGTCCGCGCAATGCAGCAGTAGAAGCGGAGGGTGAAGCAGGCAGCGCAGGGACAGGGGAGCCAGGTCTGCAATCGCTGTGATGTGAGTGCAAGATTGTAGGTGAGCGAATCTGTGTTTCCAAGTGAGGAATGTCGGGAGGCGGGTACGGCGCGATTTTCGCAACGTAGTTCGTGAAAAAAAATTTAAAAGGGTTTAGGATGAATTCGAGCGATGTCGTTTCCGAATAGCGCGCCGCGCACGACATCGGTCTAGACTTCGGCGAGGAGGTAGCATGGATATCTACAGCAGTTTCGCGACCCGCTTCGAGAAAACACGAGAGGATGAACTCTCGCTCGAGGAGTATCTCGCGCTCTGCAAAGACAATCCCGCCGCGTACGCCACGGCTGGCGAACGCATGTTGATGGCAATCGGGGAACCAGAACAGATCGACACCCGCAACGATCCGCGCCTGTCGCGCATCTTCGCGAACAAGGTCATCAAGGTATACCCCGCATTCCGTGAGTTCTACGGAATGGAAGATGTGATCGAGCAGGTGGTCGCGTACTTCCGGCATTCGGCCCAGGGGCTCGAAGAAAAGAAACAGATTCTGTATCTGCTGGGCCCGGTCGGCGGCGGCAAATCGTCGATCGCGGAACGCTTGAAGCAGTTGATGGAACGCGTGCCTTTCTACGCGATCAAGGGTTCGCCCGTGAACGAGTCGCCGCTTGGGCTTTTCGATTACGACGAGGACGGTCCGATCCTCGAAGAACAGTACGGTATTCCACGCCGCTACCTGAAAAACATTCTGAGTCCGTGGGCAGTCAAGCGCCTGCACGAATACAACGGCGACATCCGCAAGTTCCGCGTGGTGCGCCGCTATCCATCCATCCTGCGGCAAATCGGCATCGCCAAGACCGAACCGGGCGACGAAAACAATCAGGACATTTCGTCGCTCGTCGGCAAGGTCGACATCCGCAAGCTCGAACAGTACGCACAAGACGACGCCGACGCGTATAGCTACTCCGGCGGCCTGTGTCTTGCGAATCAGGGCTTGCTCGAATTCGTCGAAATGTTCAAGGCGCCGATCAAGGTCCTGCACCCGCTGCTTACCGCGACTCAGGAAGGCAACTTCAAGGGCACGGAAGGCTTTGGCGCGATCCCGTTCGACGGCGTGATTCTGGCTCACTCGAACGAGTCCGAATGGAAGGCGTTCCGCAACAACCGCAACAACGAAGCGCTGCTCGACCGGATCTTCGTCGTGAAGGTGCCGTACTGCCTGCGCTACAGCGAAGAGGTCAAGATCTACGAGAAGCTGCTGCGTAATTCGTCGCTGGCCAGCGCGGTATGCGCGCCGGGTACGCTGAAGATGATGGCGCAGATGTCGGTGCTCACGCGCTTGCAGGAGCCGGAGAATTCCAGCCTCTTTTCGAAGATGCAGGTGTACGACGGCGAGAATCTCAAGGACACCGATCCGAAGGCGAAGTCGTATCAGGAGTACCGCGACTTCGCGGGCGTGGATGAAGGGATGACCGGCGTGTCGACCCGCTTCTCGTTCAAGATTCTCTCGCGGGTGTTCAATTTCGATTCGACCGAAGTCGCGGCCAACCCGGTGCACCTGATGTACGTGCTCGAACAGCAGATCGAGCGCGAACAGTTCCCACCGGAAACCGAGCAGAAGTATCTGTCGTTCATTAAAGACGTGCTCGCGTCGCGCTATGCCGAGTTCATCGGCAAGGAGATTCAAACCGCGTATCTGGAGTCGTATTCCGAGTATGGCCAGAACATCTTCGATCGCTACGTGACGTATGCCGACTTCTGGATTCAGGATCAGGAGTTCCGCGATCACGACACCGGCGAGAGCTTCGACCGCGCGGCGCTGAACGCCGAACTGGAGAAGATCGAGAAACCTGCGGGCATCAGCAATCCGAAGGACTTCCGCAACGAGATCGTCAACTTCGTGCTGCGCGCGCGTGCTGCGAATGCGGGGAAGAATCCCGCGTGGATCAGCTACGAGAAGCTGCGCGTCGTGATCGAAAAGAAGATGTTCTCGAACACGGAGGAATTGTTGCCGGTGATTTCGTTCAACGCCAAAGGCTCGGCGGAGGAGCAGCGCAAGCACGAAGACTTCGTCAACCGGATGGTCACAAAGGGGTATACGCCGAAGCAGGTACGCTTGCTGTGTGACTGGTATCTGCGCGTGCGCAAATCGTCATGATACGCACTGCGTGCCGCTCGCGCGGTCCGACCGCGCGAGCACCTTGCGAGGCGCAAGCTGCATGGACATAGCGTTGTGTTTGTAGACATGCATATGCAACGCGCGTCTCGCGCACTCGAAATTAAAGCGGGAGACCGGGCGTGCTTCATCAAATCATCGACCGCAGGTTAGCAGGCAAGAACAAGAGCATTGCAAATCGCGAGCGCTTTCTGCGCCGCGTTAAGAACTATATTCGTCGCGCCGTTTCGGAGGCAGTGCGCGACCGGAGCATCAAGGATATTCAGAACACCCAGAGCATCACCATTCCGCGCAAGGACATTGCGGAGCCGTCGTTCCGCCACGGTCCAGGCGGCAAGCGGGAAATGGTGCATCCGGGCAATTCCGACTACATCCGCGGCGACAAGATCCAGCGACCGCAAGGCGGCGGTGGCGGAGGCGGGGGCAATCAGGCCAGCAACGAGGGCGAGGGTCAGGACGACTTCGTGTTCGAACTGAGCCGCGAAGAATTCATGCAGTATTTCTTCGACGACCTCGAACTGCCGCGTCTCGTCAAAACCCATCTGATGGCCGTGCCCACGTGGAAAAGCATCCGCGCCGGCTGGGCGGCCGAAGGTACGCCGAACAATATCGACGTGGTCCGTTCGCTGCGCAGCGCGCTCGGCCGCCGCATCGCGCTCGGTGCACCGCTTGTCAATCAGTTGCACGAGATGGAACGGCAACTCGAAGTGATGAAGGCCGATCCGGACGATCGTCGCGAAGACATCAAAGTGCTCGAAGAGGAAATCCACCATTTGCGCGGGCGCATCTGGCGTATTCCCTTCATCGACCCGTTCGATCTGCGCTATGTAAACCGGGTGAAGCAGCCTACGCCGTCCAGTCAGGCCGTGATGTTCTGTCTGATGGATGTGTCCGGTTCGATGGACGAGCAGCGTAAGGATCTCGCCAAGCGTTTTTTCATCCTGCTGTATCTGTTCCTGAAACGGAATTACGAGCGCATCGAGGTGGTGTTCATCCGCCACCACACGCGGGCCGAGGAGGTCGACGAAGACACCTTCTTCCATTCGACCGAAAGTGGCGGCACGGTGGTGTCGAGCGCGCTGGAGCTGATGCAGAAGGTGATGGAGGAGCGCTATTCGCCGACTGAATGGAACATTTACGGCGCTCAGGCCTCGGACGGCGACAACTGGACCGACGATTCGCCCAAGTGCCGCAAGATACTCTCGGATGACATCCTGGAGAAGGTGCGCTATTTTGCGTATATTCAGGTAACGCCCGAGGAGCAGAATTTGTGGCTCGAATATGCGCAACTGGCCCTGAGCCAGCCGCACATGGCGATGAAAAAGGTCGAGACCGCGGCCGATATTTATCCGGTGTTTCGCGAGTTGTTTGAAAAGCAGGTGGCGTCTTCATGACGGCAAAGCACTTGCACAACGGAGCGCGCGGCTATCAGCCGGAGCGCGGGAAAGGCGTGCCGCAGCGTCAGTCGGGGCATGCCGAGGCCGGGGTGGACGATACTGGAGCCGCCGCCGCTGGAGCAGTCGATGCCGCTGCAGCACGGGGACACACCGGAACGCCCACTGAGGGGCAAAGGGAAGTCCGTATGAACGTAGCCGATAGACGGCCTCTGCCGTGCCCGTCCGACTGGACCTTCGAATTGATCGAAGAGTACGACTCGCATATTGCTCTTGTTGCAGAGCAATATGAGCTCGACGTGTATCCGATCCAGCTGGAACTTATCAGTGCCGAACAGATGATGGACGCTTACGCGTCCGTCGGCATGCCGGTGAATTACCGTCACTGGTCGTTCGGCAAGCACTTTCTCTCCACCGAAAAAAGCTACCGTCGGGGGCAGATGGGGCTAGCGTATGAGATCGTCATCAATTCGAATCCTTGCATTGCGTACCTGATGGAAGAGAACACGATGACGATGCAGGCGCTCGTCATCGCGCACGCGGCGTACGGGCACAACTCGTTCTTCAAGGGCAACTATCTGTTCAAGCTGTGGACGGATGCGCACGCGATCGTCGATTACCTTGTCTACGCAAAGAACTACATAGCGGAGTGCGAGGAGCGTTTTGGGCTCGACAGGGTGGAGGAACTGCTCGACTCGTGCCATGCGCTGATGAATTACGGCGTGGACCGTTATAAGCGGCCGCAGAAACTCTCACTGGAGAAGGAATTCGCGGCGCGCCGCGAGCGCGAGGCGTACCTGCAGTCGCAAGTGAACGAACTGTGGCGGACCTTGCCGACCCGGCACACGCCGCTGCCGGAGGAAATCGAGGGGCGCTACCCGCCGGAGCCGCAGGAAAACCTGCTGTACTTTGCCGAGAAAAATTCGCCGCTGCTGGAGCCTTGGGAGCGGGAAGTGATCCGCATCGTGCGCAAGGTGGGCCAGTATTTCTATCCGCAACGGCAAACCCAGGTGATGAACGAAGGCTGGGCGACGTTCTGGCACTACACGTTGCTCAACACGATGTACAACCAGGGCAAGCTGGAAGACGGTTTCATGATGGAGTTTCTCCATTCGCACAGCAATGTGGTCTACCAGCCGCCGGTGACGAAGCCGTACTACAGCGGTATCAATCCGTATGCGCTCGGGTTTTCGATGATGAGCGATATTCGCCGGATCTGCGAAGCGCCGACGGACGAGGACCGCAAGTGGTTTCCGGAGCTGGCCGGCAGTCCGTGGTTGTCCGCGATGCACTACGCGATGCGCAATTTCAAGGACGAGAGTTTTGTCGCGCAGTATCTGTCGCCGCATTTGATTCGTGAAATGCGCCTGTTCTCTGTGCTCGACGATGATATGCGCGATGCGCTCGAGGTGTCCGCGATTCATGATGACAGTGGGTATCAGTACGTGCGGCAGGCTTTATCGCGGCAGTACGATATGCATCATCGGGAGCCGAATATTCAGGTGTGGGCGGTGAATACGCGTGGCGATCGGAGTTTGACGCTGCGGCATTTCATGAGTGATAACCGGCATTTGTCATCCGATAGCGATGAGGTGCTTAAGCACATGGCCCGGTTGTGGCAGTTCGATGTGTATCTTGAGAGCGTCGATGAGAATGGCACTGTCCGGAAGCGGTATGAATGTCGGTATGTGCCTCCGGCGGTTAGGGGTTGATGTTTTTGCCGCGTAGCGGTTTGATGGTTTTTTTGCCTGCGCGGCGCTATGGTTGTTGTGCCTACAGCGTTGGCCTTTCCTTGAATTGATATTGGTTTATTAGCGTTCCCCCTGTGCGGGGGGGCACCTACTTTTCTTTGCCGGCCGCAAAGAAAAGTAGGCAAAAGAAAGCGGCTCAAACCGCTAGCTTTTAAGCGGGTCCCCTAGCTTGGAGGAGGCAGTGGAGCATCTGGAATCGGTGTCCTCGCATATTCAGCCTTGGTGACAAGGCAGTCATACTTCCGGCGGCGCTGCGCGCGCCGTAGCGGTACTTCGAAAACCACTCGCTAGTGTCGGCGCTTGTGCTTGCCGTGGTGTTGGTCTGCGCATGCATAAGCTTGCGCTTGCCGTAGTGCTGTGACCAGTACGTGCATAGGCTTGCGCTGCCGCAGCACGATCGCCGCTCATCTGTGTATATCGGCGCCTCGCCGAGGCGAAGCCGATGGCCCCCACCAAACCAAAACGAAGCCAATGGTTTGCCTGGCGGACCGTTCCGGCGAGCACGCAGTGCGAGGCGGGAAGAATGACTGCCTTGTCACTCACTCGGAATGCGCGAGAACACCGATTCCAGATGCTCCACTATCCCCTCCAAGCCAGGGGACCCGCTTCAAAGCTAGCGGTTTGAGCCGCTTTCTTTTGCCTACTTTTCTTTGCGGCCGGCAAAGAAAAGTAGGTGCCGCCCCGCACAGGGGCAGCGCTAATAAACCAATATAAAAACAAGGAAAGGCCAACGCCGCAGGCGCACAGACCATAAGCACCGCGAAAGGCAAAAAACGAAAGCAAAGGCCACCGCCGTAGGCACATCAACCAATGCCGCCGCCAAAGGCAAAAAACCACCACCTTCATTCCCGCGCCAGCGACCACAACAAACCCCATCTCCCCCTTGCAATTCTGTAAAATTCGCGCACGCGCGCCATGTCCACCGCATCGCGTGTATTGAAAGCGGCGCTACGACCGCTTCCTCCGTTTAAAAGACAAGGAAAGACAACAGCATGACCGACCTAACCGACCAAACCGTCGTGGCCTCGGCACACGACACTCGCCGCCGCATCTTCGCGATCGTTGGCGCTTCATCGGGCAATCTAGTCGAGTGGTTCGACTTCTACGTGTACTCGTTCTGCGCGCTGTACTTCGCACCGGCGTTCTTCCCAAGCGGCAACACCACCACGCAGTTACTCAACACCGCCGGCGTGTTCGCGGCCGGCTTCCTGATGCGCCCGATCGGCGGCTGGTTCTTCGGGCGTCTCGCCGACAAGCACGGCCGCCGTACCGCGATGATGATATCGGTGTTCATGATGTGCGGCGGCTCGCTCGTGATCGCCGTGCTGCCCACCTATGCGCAGATCGGCGCATTGGCGCCGGCGTTGCTGCTGGTCGCGCGTCTGTTCCAGGGCTTGTCGGTGGGCGGCGAGTATGGCACCAGCGCCACCTATATGAGTGAAGTCGCGCTCAAGGGACGCCGCGGTTTCTTCGCATCGTTCCAGTACGTCACGCTGATCGGTGGCCAGTTGTGCGCGCTGCTGGTGCTGGTGGTCCTGCAACAGACGCTCTCCACAGAGGAACTGAAGGCGTGGGGCTGGCGCGTGCCGTTCGTGATCGGTGCGGTGGCGGCGCTAGTGGCGCTGTACCTGCGTAAATCGCTCGACGAAACCACCACCGCCGAATCGCGCCAACGCAAGGAAGCCGGCACGCTGCGCGGTCTCTGGCTGCACAAGGGCGCGTTCATGACGGTGCTCGGCTTCACGGCCGGCGGTTCGCTGATTTTCTACACCTTCACGACCTACATGCAGAAGTACCTGGTCAATACGGCCGGCATGCACGCGAAGACGGCCAGCAACGTGATGACCGCCGCGCTCTTCGTGTACATGGTGATGCAGCCGGCGTTCGGCGCGTTGTCGGATCGCATCGGCCGGCGTCGTTCGATGCTGTTCTTCGGCTTCTTCGCGACGATCGGCACGGTGCCGCTGCTGCACGCGCTGAAAGACGTCACGAGCCCGTATGTGGCCTTCGGCCTGGTGGTGGTGGCGCTGGCGATCGTTAGCTTCTATACGTCGATCAGCGGGCTGATCAAGGCCGAAATGTTCCCGCCGCAAGTGCGCGCGCTCGGCGTCGGGCTCTCGTATGCGGTGGCCAATGCGATCTTCGGCGGCTCGGCGGAGTACGTCGCGCTGTGGCTGAAGTCGGTGGGCAACGAGTCGATGTTCTACTGGTACGTGACCGCGCTGTGCGCGATCGCCGGTCTCGTGTCGCTGCGGATGCGTGATCCTTCGAAAGAAGGCTATCTGCGGAACGAGCCTTGAAGCTCGAACTGCACGCTTGAGCCATGATTGAGAACGGCGGTCCGGGGTAACCCGGCCGCCGTTTTTAATGGTGACACCACGCCGGTGCAATGCCAACCCAGAGGCGAGGGCGCCCACTCACGCCACCACGATCTCCGTCCCCAGCACATGCAGCAGATCGCGCAGCGCCTCGGCCTGCGCCATCTTCGCGTCGCTGCGCAAATGAATCTGCAACGCTCGCCCCGCGATCCCATCGACGGGATGCGCGAGCCACAACTCCACCGCGAGCCCCAATCCTTCCGGCTGATTGACGACAACCGGCTCGATCACGCGCGGCTTGAAACAGGCACTGTCGGACATGGCGAACAACCCCCGAGGCTGATGAGTTCGAAGTTCATCCTAATCAACCGCGCGCGCCGGACCAAGCGACAAATAAGCGTTTGCTAATCAGCGGATGCTTAGCAGAAAACGCGCTTATTACAGGAGCATTTCTTGGTTCAGTGGTGGCGCCGCCGCTGCTAATGTGGCGGCCATGCGTCGATAGCGGGTTGCAATGCGAGGGTTGCATTGTGCGGTTTGCACAGCGGGTTTCAACCTGGCTGCTACCCAGCGGTTACCCGGATATCACGAGGGCGCATCCGTTTCTGAAACATCGCATAGGCACCACACCTCAAGAGGTCCATAAAAATGAAATCGAAAACGCTCGCTGCATGGGTAATGGGGCTGACGATGGCGGTATCGAGCGTCGCGCACGCCGACCGTCTCGACGACATCAGGAAGGCTGGCGTGCTGCGCGTCGCGACCTTCGACAGCAATCCGCCGTTCGGTTACGTCGATGCGACGAGCAACCACATCGTCGGGCTCGATGTCGACTACGCGAAGGCGCTCGCCGACAAGCTCGGCGTGAAGCTCGAACTGCAACCGACCAACCCGGCCAACCGCATTCCGTTCCTGACGTCGAAGAAAGTAGATCTCGTGCTCGCCAACTTCACGATCACCGACGAGCGCGCCAGGCAGGTCGATTTCAGCATTCCATATTTCTCGTCGGGTCAGCAGTTTCTGGCGAAGAAGGGCATGCTGAAGTCGGCGGACCAGGTCAATAGCTTGCGCGTTGGCGCCGACAAGGGCACCACCAACGAAATCACGCTGCGCGAGAAATTCCCGCAAGCCACCATCGTTGCGTACGACGACACGCCATTCGCGTTCGCAGCTTTGCGCGCGGGCAACGTGCAGGCGATCACGCAAGACGGTCCGAAGCTGGTCGGTTTGCTCGCCAACGTGCCGGACAAGCAGAACTACGAGATTCCGGCGTTCACGATTTCGAACGACTACATGGGCGTGGGTATTCCGAAGGGCGAGACCCGTTTAGTGAGCTTTGTGAACGACACGCTGAAGGGACTCGAAGCCGACGGCTCGGCGGCGAAGATTTACAACCGCTGGTTCGGCCCACAAACGAAGACACCGCTCACGCGCATCTTCAGGATCGGCGACAAAACCTGAGCGTAACTGCACAGCATCAATAATAAACGGGCACGCTCAGAACGTGCTTGTCGGCGTTTTCAAAAGAAGCAGGTTTAACGATGCAAGCGTGGCTCGCTCCAAAGTATCTGACGTGGTTGTGGCAAGGCTTCGGCGTGACCGTCGGGCTCGCATTGACGGCGGCGCTCGTGGCCACCGCGTTCGGCTTCGTGCTGGCGATTGCGCGCCACGCGCGCTACCGCTGGTTGTGTCACACGACGGCTGCTTACGTGATTGCGTTTCGCAACACGCCGTTGCTCGTGCAACTGTTCTTCTGGTACTTCGGCGCGGCCACGCTGATGCCCGACGCGCTGATGCAATGGCTGAACACGCAGCATAGCGTGCAGATCGGCGCGTATGCGTTGCGCTGGCCGTCGTTCGAATTCGTCGCGGGCTGGGTAGGGCTGACGTGCTATACGGCGGCCTTTATCGCCGAAGAATTTCAGGCCGGTTTGCGCGGCGTGCCGGTTGGTCAACATTACGCGGCAGCCGCGCTCGGCCTCACACCGTTGCAGGCATTCCGCTACATCGTGTTGCCGCAAGCAGTGCGCATCTCTCTACCGCCGCTGTTCGGTCAATACATGAACCTCGTGAAAAATTCTTCGCTGACAATGGCGATCGGTCTCGCCGAATTGTCTTATGCGTCGCGCCAGGTCGAGACCGAAACCTTCAAGACTTTCGAGGCGTTCGGCGTGGCGACCGTGTTGTATATCGCCGCCATCGCGTTGATCGAAGCGGTCTCGCACACGGTGGCGCATGCGCGCGACCGTTCATTGGCGAGGCGCTAAACATGCAATGGTCGTTGCTCGCCAATAACCTTCCCTATCTGCTGGTCGGCGCATTTCCGCAAGGACCGCTCGGCGGTGCAGCGCTCACGCTCGTGCTCGCCTTGAGTTCCGCGCTTCTATCGGCCGTGCTCGGCGTGGCCGGGGGCATCGCGTTGGCGATGGCCGGGCGTATCGCGCGCGTGCCGTTGCTGCTCGTGATCGGCTTCTTTCGCGCGATTCCGGTGCTGATGCTGATCTTCTGGACGTACTTTCTCCTGCCGATCGTGTTCCATGTCGACGTGCCCGGCCTCGCGACGGTGGTCTGCGCGTTGTCGCTGATCGGCGGCGCCTATCTGGCGCACTCGGTGCACGCGGGCATTCGCGCGGTCGGCGACGGCCAGTGGCAGGCGGGGCTGTCGCTCGGACTCACGCGGATGCAGGCATTGCGCTACGTGTTGCTGCCGCAGGCGATGCGCATCATGGCGCCTTCGTTCGTGAATCAATGGGTATCGCTGGTGAAGGACACGTCGCTCGCGTATATCGTCGGCGTCGGCGAATTGTCGTTCGTCGCGACGCAGGTGAGCAACCGGCTGATGGTGTATCCGGCGCAGATTTTCCTGCTCGTCGGCTTCATCTACCTGGTGTTGTGCACGGCGCTCGATCGCGTCGCGACCTATGCGCTGACACGGCGAAAGCGCACCGTTCGACCGTTTGCACCTGCTGCCGTGCAGGCATTGCCTGGAGACTGACAGCAGGCGTTGCCGCACGCCTAGATGAGTTCGGAGCGATCCGTGACAGCGGTTGGGTCGACGACAGCAGCGGGCGCCGCAGCCGCCGCCCGCTGCCGCCCAGCCGTCGCCGCATGCGAGAGCATCAGCAAGTGATAGAAAAGCCGCATGTTGAAACCGTAGTTGTACGCGAACAGATGAGTGAGCGCGATCTTCAAGCCGCGCAGCGGCTCGCGATTCTTTGCGTAGACCGAAACGACGATCGGCACGAGCCGGCGCAATGCCAGTTTGCGCGACGGCTCCAGTTGCGGCGGCAGTTTCAGCGCTTTCACGAACGCATAGGCGGTGACGGTTGCCGCGATCGTCGTGCCACGCGTGCTGTGCGAAATCGAGGTCGCCGTCTTGCGATACACCGACACGTATTCGTGCAGATAGAACACCTCGTGCGCGGCGAGACAGAGTTCGGTGCCGAACACGAAATCGCAGCACATGCCGTACTCTTCCTTGTAGCTGATCCGCTTCACGAGTTCCGCGTTGGCCATCCAGCCGTTGTTCGGGAACATCTGGATCAGCCCGGTTCTGCCGGGCAGCGGCTGCAGGCCTTCCGCGTCCCTGGTGCGTCGAAACGCGGTGTTCAGGCGCGTGCTGGCGTCGAAGTCGATGGCGCCGGTGTGATCCGCCTCGTACTGATCGGCGAACGCCACTTCGAGCTGCGGATGAAGCTTCCATAGCGACACCAGTTTTTCGATGCCGTCGGTCGTGAGGAAGTCGTCGTCGTGGATCAGCAGGATCTTGTCGCCGCTCGCCCGCTTGAAAAGGCTTGCGACATTGCGCGCCTGGCCGAGAGACGGCTGGTTCCGCTCATAGCGGATGCGCGGCTCGTTCGGATAGCGCTGCGCGATCAACTGCTGGGTGCGGTCGTCCTTTGAATCGTCTCCGATCACAATCTCCAGATTGCCGTACGTCTGCGCGAGGCACGAATCGATGCACTCCGCGATCAATTCTGGCCGATTGTAGGTCGGCAGGCAGACGGAGACTTTGGGGGAGGGATGCGAGCGGGAGGAGGTTGAGAGGGTGAACAAGACCGTCTCCATTCTTATCTGTTGAGGGGCGGCAGCCGGTTCGCTTTGCGCACACATTGCTGCATGCAGCAAAATAGTGCATCACTTAGAAAAAATAATCAGTAATAATTCGGAAAAAATGTCTTCCCTCTGAAAGGGCGCCGAAGGGTGAAATGCTGCCGCTTTGCCGCCTAACCGGCAGCAAAGCCGCTTGCTTATTGATTCCGGAGCTATTTTCGACTGGCTGACGGGGCTTCGCCTTATCTGTTTTTTTCAACTCGCTAACGGTTCATCCTGGCCGCTTTTTTAACTGGACGAGCGGGGGGCGACTGATTGCACCCTCGTCGCTGCGTTCCGGCAGCTTGCTCTTCCATCGCCGCCGTGGAAGGTGCACTGGATGCACTCACGCAGTGCCGGCCCGCTTCGCGCGAGTGCAAAATCCCGGTGCATCGGCCGTCGCGTGACACCCAAAACGCTTGTATTGCCGCGTCCTATGGTGCTTCGCGGCAACTGGCACAACATTCGCTTAAAAGAAAATCAGAGTAGAAGCGGCTAGCGAGCCGGCATGAAAGTGCCGGTCATCGTGGGGCATTGCTCTTGGGGCGCATCGTGCGCCCACGTCGAAGCGATTCGGCGTTTGAACGGAACCGTCCGGTTCCGCCAACAAGGAGCGTGCGATGCAGTTGCCCCAATTTTTCACCCGACTGTTGTGCGTCCTTGCCATTGCGCGAGGCGATTTGCGTTCGTCCGCAGGTCAAGTGCTGCGCGCATGTTGCATGGGTCACGTCGACCGCTCCTTATCGCTTTGCCTTCCCACTATCCCCACGCTCACACGGAGTTCAGTCATGCGCGTTTTGCGTTTTCTTTCCCGCGTTGCCCGCATTTCCCGCGTTGCCATTGGCGGCCATTCGCTTTGTTCCTCATTCGGATGCTCATTTGGGTCCCTGGTTGGGTCACTAGTTGCTCGCACCGCGAGCGCTGCCACGATCGCCGGCGTCGCGCTGACGGCACATCTGGCTCACGCCGACGATCACGTGACGCTGCTGACCAGTTGGTACGCGCAGGCCGAACACGGTGGTTTCTATCAGGCTGTGGCGACCGGCATCTACAAGAAGTATGGGCTGGATGTCACGATCAGGATGGGTGGCCCGCAAGTGAACGGCATGCAATTGCTGGCGGGCGGCCAAGCTGACTTCCTGATGGGCTACGACTTTCAGGTGCTCTCCAGCGTCGAAGCCGGCATTCCCGTCACCACGGTTGCCGCCGCGTTCCAGTTCGACCCGCAAGGCATGATGACGCACGCTGACGTGACGAGTCTCGCGGGCCTGAAGAACAAGACGATCCTCGTCGCCGGTTCGGGCCGCACGACCTGGTGGCCTTGGCTCAAAGCGAAATACGGCTACACCGAAGCGCAAGCGCGTCCGTACACGTTCAACCTGCAACCGTTCTTTGCCGATCAGAACGTGGCGATGCAGGCGTATCCGTCGTCGGAAACTTTTCAGGCCGAGCAGGCCCACGTGAACGCGCACTTCTTCCTGTTTGCCGACGACGGTTATCCGCCGTATAACTCGACGATCGTGACGATGCGCGACACGCTCAAGAACAAGCCGGACGTGGTGGCGCGTTTCGTGAAGGCATCGATGGAAGGCTGGAAAAGCTATCTGAACGATCCTGCGCCGGCTAATGCGCTGATCAAGAAAGACAATCCGCAGATGAGCGACGCGCAACTCGCGTACGGCGTCGCGCAACTGAAGATACTCAAGCTCGTCACCGGCGGCGATGCGGCCACGCAAGGCATCGGCACGATGACCGACGCGCGTTGGAAGAAGACCTTCGATTACATGGTCGACGCGAAGCTGCTCAAGCCCGCTACCGATTATCACAGCGCCTACACGCTGCAAATCATCCAGAACGCGAAGGTCATGCCCTAAGGGTTGCCATTAATGCATGCAGCGCATGCGCCACACGAATGCTTGGACGCTTGAAGAAGGAGTTTCTCCATGCTGGTCACCCGTCAAAAAATCTTGCGCCGCTTCTGGTACGCAATCATGCCGATGACGCAACTCGATGCCGGCCCGCAGCCGTTCACCTTGCTCGGTGAGCCGATCGTGCTGTGGAAGGGCGCAGGCGGCAAGCCGCACGCGTTGCGCGATCGCTGCTGCCATCGCACGGCGAAACTGTCGAAGGGTTTTGTCGATCGCGACGGCAATATCGCCTGCGGTTATCACGGCTGGACCTACGACTGCTCCGGTCAATGCGTGAAGATTCCGCAGAACGACGGCAGCGCAATTCCGTCGCGCGCGATCGTGCCGTCGTATCGCTGCGAGGAACGCTATGGCTACGCGTGGGTCGCGCTCGACGATCCGTTGCAACCGATTCCCGAGTTTCCCGAAGACGGCGCGCCCGGTTATCGCCGCATCCTGCAGTTCTATGAGCGCTGGCAAACGAGCCCGCTGCGGATGATGGAAAACTCGTTCGACAACTCGCACTTCAGCTTCGTGCACAAAGCCAACTTCGGTCTGTTCGACAATCCGAAACCGTCGAAATATGAATTCCGTCCGCACGAATGGGGCTTTGAGGCCGAGACCCATGTGCCGGTGCGTAATCCGCCGGCCAGCTATCGCATCACCGGTACGACCGAGGAAGTCACAGAGCGTCATCTGATCAACCGCTGGTTCATGCCGTTCGCGCGCCGCTTCGGTTGCGTGTATCCGGCGAGCGGCATCCATCACATTATCTACAACTGCGCGACGCCGATCGACGATCGCACGCTGATGCTGTCGCAGTGGCTCTATCGCAACGACACCGAAGACGCGTGTTCGACGCGGGAGCTGATCGACTGGGATCGGCCGATCACCGACGAAGACCGCGACATTCTCGAAGCCACCGACTATGACGCATGCATCGACGTGCGCCGCCAGCAGGAGTGTCATATGGAATCGGATCAGCCGGGTTTGCTGATGCGCCGCATGTTGCTGAAGCTGTTGAACGACAACGGCGAAGCCGAGATATTTCGCGAAGTGTTCCCCATCCAAACGGAGGAGTAGTCATGGCGCCGGCTGAAACCTGTTCCGCTAACGCTCCAGCATCGTTGCTGTCGGTGCAGCGCGTCGATAAGCGCTATCCGAACGGCACGGTCGCGCTCGAAGACGTGCGCCTCGCGATCGGGCCGGGCGAGTTCATCTCGCTGCTCGGGCCGTCCGGTTGCGGCAAGAGCACCTTGCTGAAGATGTTCGCCGGCATCGAAACGCCGACGCACGGTCATATGCGCTGGTGGGGGCAACCGTTCGACACGGTCGGCTCGAAAGGGCGGCGCATGTCGATGGTGTTTCAGGAGGCCACGCTGATGCCATGGGCGACGGTCGCCGACAACGTCCGCTTGCCGCTCGACCTCGCCCATGTATCGCGCCACGAAGCGGACGCGCGCGTGGCCGAGGCGCTGGAAGGCGTGGGCCTCGCGAAGTTCGGCAAGGTGTTGCCGCGCGAGTTGTCGGGCGGTATGCAGATGCGCGTGTCGTTGGCGCGCGCGCTTGTCACCGAGCCCGATCTGCTGCTGCTCGACGAGCCCTTCGGCGCACTCGACGAATTCACCCGCAACCGCCTCGACAGCGACTTGCGCGCGCTGTGGCAGCGGCGCGGTATGACGGTGGTGTTCGTCACGCACAGCATTTACGAAGCGGTCTATCTGTCGAGCCGGGTGGTCGTGATGCAGGCGCGGCCGGGCCGCGTCATCGCCGAAGTACCGATCGACGCTCCGCTCGAACGCGACGATGCGTACCGCGTCAGCGTGCCCTTCATGCAGCATTGCAACACGCTTTCCGAGCTGATTGCCGGTGCGCACCGTGCGTCGTTTGAGAACGAAGAAACAGGAGTGCAATCATGACAGGCGAAGTGCTTGCGGGTCATTCGGCCAACACCCAGCGGAGCGCGTCGGCAGCGAAGCCCGCGCGCCGACCGTGGTTGCAACGTCCGGGCATGACGAAGGCGATTGCGCCGTGGGTCGTCGGCGTGATCGTGCTGGCGTTATGGCAGGGCTGGTGCGTGTTGTTCAAGGTGCCGGCGTATCTGGTGCCGTCGCCGTCGGCGATTGTCAGCGAACTGGTTCAGGACGCGCCCTTGCTGTTCGGCAGTTTGCTCGCTACGTTGAAGATCACGTTGCTGGCGTTCGCACTTGCCACTGCCCTCGGCGTCGTGATCGCCTTGCTGTTCGTGCAGAGTCCGCTGATCGAGGCGAGTCTGTTTCCGTATGCGATCCTGTTGCAGGTCACGCCGGTCGTTGCGATTGCGCCGCTGATCATCATCTGGGTCAAGGACATGAACGTCGCGCTGGTGTTGTGTGCCACGCTCGTCGCATTGTTCCCGATCATCTCGAACACGGCGCTCGGTTTGCGCAGCGTGAATCCTGGCCTCATCAACCTGTTCAAGATCAACCGTGCGACCCGCTGGCAGACTTTGCTGCGTTTGCGGATTCCGAGCGCGTTGCCGTATTTCTTCGGTGGTTTGCGGATTTCCAGTGGCCTGTCGCTGATCGGCGCGGTGGTGGCGGAGTTCGTCGCGGGGACGGGCGGCAGTGGTGCGGGATTGGCTTATCAGATTTTGCAAGCCGGATTCCAGTTGAATATTCCACGGCTGTTTGCGGCCCTGCTGCTGATTACCGTGACGGGCGTCGTACTGTTCGCCATCACGGCGTGGGTGTTGCGCATCGGTTTGCGCGGCTGGCACGATAGCCAACTTTGATCTTGCTCTCATGACTACCTCCAACACGAAGCTTTCCACGCTGATCCGCAACGCGGCCGTCATCATGACCGGCGGTCGTGGTTCGACTGACGATCCAGCGCGCGTGAATGGCCCCGACATTCGCATTGTCGGCGATACGATCGACGCGATCGGCGCGTTGAGTCCGCGGCCAGGCGAAGCGATCGTGGACGCCACCGATTGCGTGATCTACCCGGCGTGGGTCAACACCCATCACCATCTGTTCCAGTCGCTGCTCAAGGGTGACACAGCCGGTCTCGACGCAACGCTCACGCTGTGGCTCGCCGCGACGCCGTATCGTTTTCGCGCGCTATTCGACGAGCGGCGCTTCAGGCTCGCGGCGCGCATCGGCCTGATCGAGTTGGCGCGCTCGGGTTGTGCGACGGTGGCCGATCACAACTACGTCTACTACCCGGACATGCCGTTCGACAGCTCGGCGATCCTGTTCGAAGAGGCGGAAAAGCTCGGCTTGCGTTTCGTGCTGCTGCGCGGCGGCGCCACGCAAACGCGGCAACTCGAAGCCGAATTGCCGACGGCATTGCGGCCAGAAACACTGGATGCGTATGTCGCCGATATCGAACGGCTCGCGGGCGAATACCACGACGCATCGCCGCGCGCGATGCAGCGCGTCGTGATGGCGCCGACCACCGTGCTGTATTCGATCTCGCCCGCGGAGATGCGAGAGACGGCGGCGGTGGCGCGCCGGCTCGGTCTGCGTCTGCACAGCCATTTGTCGGAGACGGTCGGCTATCAGGACAGCGCGTATTCGATGTACCGGCAGTCGCCGGTCGCCTTTTGCGGCGAGCACGACTGGCTCGGCAAAGACGTCTGGTACGCGCATCTGGTCAAAGTCGACGCCGACGAAATCGCGATGCTCGCGCAAACGGGCACGGGCGTCGCGCATTGTCCGCAGAGCAACGGGCGGCTGGGCAGCGGCATCTGTCCGGTGCGCGAGATGGCGGACGCGGGCGTGCCGGTGTCGATCGGCGTCGATGGCGCGGCGTCGAACGAAGCGGCCGACATGATCTCCGAAGTCCACATGACGTGGCTTGCGCAACGCGCGCGGCTCGGGATGATGGCGCAGCCTAAGTTCCGCGGCGGCAGCTTCGAAGGCGGGGCGAATGCGGCGAGCATCGCCGATGTGATTCACTGGGGCACGGGGGGCGGTGCGCGGATCATGGGGCTGGACGAAGTCGGCAAGATTGCGCCGGGCTATGCGGCGGACCTGGCGATCTACCGGCTCGACGATCCGCGGTACTTCGGTTTGCACGATCCGGCGATCGGGCCGGTGGCGTCGGGCGGCAGGCCGTCACTGGCGGCGCTGTTTTCGGCGGGCAAGCGTGTTGTCACCGACGACCAGGTCAACGGCGTCGATCTGAAGGAGTTAGGCCATGAGGCGAGGGCGGCGGTGCGTGAACTGCTCGCCGAGGTGGCTGGCTGAACGCACGCGCGGTGGGCGGCTGGCACATTCAACCGAACGTCGCCACGACGAAATCGATGAAGCTGCGCAACTTGGGTGTCGATTTCCGATCGGGCGAGAACAGGATATGCATCGGCCGCGACGGCGATTCATAGCCCGGCAGCACTTGCACGAGCCGGCCGCTGGCAAGGTCTTGATCGAGCATCTCGCGCGGCTGTTGAATGATGCCGAGGCCTGCCAGCGCCGCGCTGCGCAGCGCCTGGCCGTTGTTGATCGAAAAGCGGCTTGTCACTCGCACGGTGTGCAGTCCTCGCGCGTCCGTGAACTCCCATTCGCGCACCGGCGGGCGCGCCCAGTATGCAAAACCCAGGCATTCGTGTTCGACGAGATCCGCGGGTCGCACAGGCGTACCACGTTCTTCCAGATAAGCGGGCGACGCGCACGCCACCAGCCGGTACGGCGCGAGCGAACGTGCGATCAGCCGCGAGTCCGGCACCGGCGCAATCCGCACCACCGCGTCGAACCCTTCGTCGACCAGATCGACGATGCGGTCGCTCAGCGTCAGATCGATATCGACTTCCGGATACTGCTTCATATACCGCGCGAGGGCCGGCGTGAGACTGTGCGCACCGAAGCTTACCGGCGCGTTGACTTTCAGCGTGCCGCGCGGCGCTGCCTGCAAATTGGCCGCCAGTGCTTCCGCCGCGTCCGCTTCCGCCAGCACCGCCTTGCTGCGCTCGTAGAAGGCACTGCCCGCTTCGGTCAGGCTTTGACGGCGCGTGGTGCGGTCGATGAGCCGCATGCCGTAGCGCGCTTCGAGAAAGCGGATGTGCTTGCCGACCATCTGCGACGAAAGCCCTAATGCCGCCGCCGCGGCGGCGAACGAGCCGGTTTCGGCCGCTTTGACGAACACCGCCATGCTGGTAAGTCGATCCATGATTGGAAACCAGATGTTTTGATAGATGGATCAAAAGCGTGATTTATCGCCGTAATGGTTCGAATTATAGTGAGTTCCTACCTGACCTGTTGGAGAGTGAGCATGCCGCGCATCGTACGAATTCATGAAAACGGTGGCCCTGAGGTGCTGAGGATCGAAGACGTGGAGGTCCCGCCGCCTGGTCCGGGTGAGATTGCGTTGCAGGTCAAGGCGCTCGGCCTGAACCGCGCTGAATCCATGTTCCGTTCGGGGCACTACGTTGAGAGCCCGGTGTTTCCGGCGCGCCTTGGCTACGAAGCGGCCGGGATAGTGAGCGCGCTTGGCGCCGGGGTGACGAACGTGGCGGTCGGCGACCACGTGAGTGTCATTCCGCCTTTGTCGATCACGCGGTGGGGCATGTACGGCGATGTCGCGACCGTGCCGGCCGAGATGGCGGTGAAGCATCCGGCGTCGCTGAGTTGGACTGATGCCGCGGCGATCTGGATGCAGTATGTGACGGCATGGGGCGCGCTGATCGACATAGCGAAACTACGAGCGGGCGATGCGGTGATCATCACCGCGGCCTCGAGCAGTGTTGGGTTGGCGGCGATCCAGATCGCGAAGATGGTCGGGGCGACTTCCATTGCGACGACGCGGACGCGGGCCAAACAGGATGCTTTGTTGGCCGTCGGTGCGGATTATGTGATTGCTACTGCTGAAGAGGATTTAGTTGCGCGAGTGCGTGAGATTACGGGCGGCAAGGGCGCCCGGGTTGCGTTTGATCCGGTTGTTGGGGCTACGTTTGCCCAGCTTGCCGAGGCGATGGGCGAAGGTGGGATTCTGTTTGAGTATGGCGCGCTGAGCGCCGAGCCGGCGGCGTTTCCGCTTTTTCCGATTCTTTCGAAGGAGTTGACCGTTCACGGTTACCAGTACAAGCAGATCGTACGGGATCCTGAACGACTTGCCAGGGCCAGGAGGTTTGTGCTCGATGGACTCGCGTCTGGGGGGCTGGCGCCCGTGGTTGATAAGGTTTTTTCGCTTGATCAGATTGTTGAGGCTCATCGGTATCTTGAGTCTAATCAGCAGTTTGGCAAGGTTGTCGTAACGGTTTGATGGTTTTTTTGCCTGCGCGGCGCTATGGTTGTTGCGCCTGCGGCGTTGGCCTTTCCTTGATTTGATATTGGTTTATTAGCGTTCCCCCTGTGCGGGGGGCACCTACTTTTCTTTGCCTGCCGCAAAGAAAAGTAGGCAAAAGAAAGCGGCTCAAACCGCTAGTTCTTAAGCGGGTCTCCTGGCTTGGAGGGGGCAGTGGAGCATCTGGAATCGGTGTTCTCGCGCATTCAACGTGAGTGACAAGGCAGTCATACTTCCGGCGGCGCTGCGCGCGCCGCAGCGGTACTTCTCAAAACCGATTGAGTGTACGCGCTTCCGGCATCATTTATCCCACTCTGCACTACGTGCGTCGCGGATGGGTATGCTAGTAAAACCAGTTGGCGATTCTTTATCGGTGTGGGAGCCATCGGCTTCACCTCGGCGAAGTGCCGAAGTTTTGGAGTGCGAGCGACCATACGGGCGAAACTTCGACGTTGAAACTGGCTGACGGTTTTGTGAAGTACCGCCGAACGCCAAAACCGCCTGGCGGTTTGACGAAGTACCGCCACGGCGCGCGCAGCGCCGCCGGAAGTATGACTGCCTTGTCACCAGCGCGGAGTGTGCGAGAACACCGATTCCAGATGCTCCACTACCTCCTCCAAGCCAGGAGACCCGCTTAAGAACTGGCGGTTTGAGCCGCTTTCTTTTGCCTACTTTTCTTTGCGGCCGGCAAAGAAAAGTAGGTGCCCCCCGCACAGGGGGAACGCTAATAAACCAATAAGAAAACAAGGAAGGGCCAACGCCGCAGGCACACAGACAGAAAGCGCCACACAGGCAAAAAAACCAAACCAAATCCCAATGCCATAGGCAAACAACCACTTCAAGCCACCGCTTCCCGCCCAGCACCTCCAGTCAACGAAACAATAAAATCAAAAAACGCACGAACCTTAGCCGGCGGATGATGCCGCGAAGGATAAAGCGCATACAGCGGATAAACCTCATCCCCCCAGTCGGGAAACAACTCAACCATCTTCCCATTGGCAAGCAACGACTCCGCCCCCAGCGCAAGAATCTGCGCGACGCCTTGCCCGGCAACACACACACTATGCAAAGTACCGACATCATTCACCGTAAGCCGCCCCTGCGGGGCAATCACAATCTTCTTGCGGCCGCGATGAAACTCCCAGCTAAACGGATAACCGGTCAGCGGATCACGAAACTTGATACACACATGCTTGCCGTTTTCGAGTTCGGCTGGGCTCGACGGATGTCCATGCTTCTTCAGATATGACGGCGCGGCAACGGTCAAAATCCGCGTGTCGAGAAGCTTGCGCGCGATCAGCGTCGAAACCGGCGGGTCGCCGAAACGAACAGCGAGGTCGAAACCGTCAGCAACCATATCGCCCAATTGATCGCGCGTGATCAACTCGAGTTGCAGATCAGGATGCTTGTCGATAAAGCCGCCCAGCCGCGGGCCCAGCACGAGGCGCGAAAAGAACGGGTCCATGTTCACGCGCAAACGTCCGTGAACCGCAGTCGCGCCTCGCGCCGCCGATGCCGCCGCTTCCTCCAGGCCGCCGAGCAGCGGCACGATCTGTTCGTAGAAGCGCCGGCCCTCGTCGGTCAGCATAACCGAGCGCGTGGTGCGGTCGAATAGCCGGATGCCCAGGCGCGCTTCGAGTCGCGCGACCGAGCGGCTTACGCCGGACTGCGACATATCAAGTGCTTCGCCCGCCGCCGCAAAACTGCCGCTGTCGACGATCGCCGTCAACACGCCCATGCCGTTCAGCATTCGCTCGTCAAATGGCATGGTGGTATGCCCTTATGTTGGATTCCATGCGTCACATGCTAACGCGAAAGCGCGTTTTAACGTAGGGCATAGCGTCGCCAAAAGCCATCCAGAAGGCTTGATAGATGACGCGCCGTCATGAGCGGATTGACAGCCACGTTATCGCGTCAGGCGCCCAGTTGGCGCTAATCTGAGTGAATTCGCCGGATGCACGATTCAATGCGGTTCTCGCCATGCGTCAGGCATATTTCTACTGATCACTGGAGAACGTTGTCATGTCCCGCATCTTTATTACCGGTTCCGCCGATGGACTCGGCCAGATGGCCGCGCGCCTCCTGATCGACGCCGGACATCAAGTGGTATTGCATGGGTGAAGCGCCACGCGCGCCCACGACGCAATGAAGGCCGTACCGGACGCGGAAACTGCTGTAGCAGGCGATCTGTCCAGTATTGCGGCAACGGTCGCGCTAGCGGAACAGGTGAACCGGCTCGGCCGCTTCGACGCCGTGATGCATAACGCGGCGGTCGGCTATCGCGATCCGCGCCGAAAACCCGGGTGTGGCTCACGGTCAGCGATGAACCGGCGGCCACCGTCAGCGGTGGATATTTCTATCACATGGAACCGCGCGAGCCGCATTCGGCCGTGTATGACGTCGCCGTGCAAGACCGTTTGATCGAAGCCTGCAAGCGATTTTCCGGCATCCGCTTGCCGGACTGAGAAAGCCGCCTCGCAGGTATTCAGCGGCCCGCGCCCTGTGCCGCAGGCGAGCGCGCCGTGCTGGTGGCCGGCGCTTCTTCGTCGAGATGACGAAACACCCACGCCGACACCAGCGTAATCACGCCGACGCAAACGAAACTCAAGCGAAAGCCGAGCGCGGCCGAACCCCATTGCGCGGAAAACAGATTCACCAGTGCGCCGCTGATCGATACGCCCAGTCCCATCGCCAGCATCTGGACCATGGAAAACAGACTGTTGCCGCTTCCGGCGTCTTCATGCGAAAGGCCTTTGAGCGTGACGCTGTTCATCGCCGCGAACTGCATCGAGGCGGCCGCGCCGAACACCATCAGAATCGCGATTTCGACCACGACCGGCGTGCCGCGCGAAATCAGCGCGAACGCGACGATCGACGCGCCCACGATCACCGTGTTGACGAGCAAAAACGTGTCGTAGCCATAGCGGCGCACGAGCGGCGCAATCCAGCGTTTCGCGACGGCGCCGGCCAGCGCGGCGGGCAGCATCATCAAGCCGGAATGGAGCGGCGTATAGCCCAGTTGCAACTGCATCAGTAACGGCAGCAGGAACGGCACGGCGCTCGCGCCGATACGGCACAGCAGATTACCGATCAGCCCCACGCTGAAGTTCGGCTCGCTGAAGAGCGCAAGTTTGAAGAGCGGGTTGCGGCGGCGCCGTGCGTGCGGAATGTAAGCGAGGGCGCTGACGACCGCGAGCGCAAAGAGGCCCGCCGACCATGCCGCCCGATGGATCTCTACCGGCGCATCCACCGCTAGCGAAAACGCGATCATGCACAGCGACAGCAGCCCACAGCCGGCGAAGTCGAACGGCGGCGCCTCAGTGGTCCCATGCTGCGGCAAAAACCGCTGTACCGCATACAGGCCGACCACGCCGATCGGCACATTGATCAGAAAGATCCAATGCCAGCTGATCGCTTGAACGAACCAGCCGCCGAGCGTCGGTCCGACAATCGGCCCGAGTTGACCGGAAACCGAAATGAAAGCCAGCGCCGATACGTATTGCTCGCTGGAAACGCTGCGCAGTACCGCGAGCCGTCCTATCGGCAGCAGCATCGAACCGCCCAGGCCTTGCAGCACTCGCGCCATGACCAGTTGACCGAGCGTATGCGCGCTCGCGCAGCAGATCGAACCGAGCACGAACACGAGGATCGCCGCGAAATAGACACGCCGCGTGCCGAAGCGGTCGGCGAGCCAGCCAGAGGCGGGTGTGAGCATCGCCATGGTCAGCGTGTAGGCAACCACGATCGGCTGCATCGCGAGCGGCGGGACGTGCAGGCTGTTCGCAACCGACGGCAACGCGGTGTTGACGATCGTCGTGTCGAGCGCCTGCATGAAGAAGCCGGCGGCGACGATCCAGAGCAACGCGGTGTGGGAGGAATCCTTGGTCATTGGGAGGGCGAGGGTACGGCGTGAGGCCGTGCCCCGGGCAATCGTTCGGGGATTCCGTCATCTTATTGACATCATGGTCAATCGGGAACCCCACTAGGGATGCTGACTGTTATCGACTTTGCCGATAACCAGGGCGACAATGGCGCATGCTCAATCCCATCTGGCTTAAGACCTTCGCGACGGTGGCCGGCTGCCATAGCTTTACCGAGGCAGGGCGGCAGCTCGAACTGACGCAGTCGAGCGTCAGCGAACACATTCGCCGGCTCGAACAGAGCGTCGGCCGGCGGTTGTTCGTGCGCGATACCCACTCACTTGCCATGACACCGGACGGCGAGGCCATGCTCGCGCACGCCAGCGTGATCCTGCAGGCGCTGGCGCGGGCCGAATCGCAGTTTCGCGCGCCGCGTCTGAAGGGGCGAGTGCGGCTCGGCTCGTCGGACGATGTCGCGCTCGGGCCGCTGCCGACCGTGCTGGCGGCGTTTCGCGACGCGCATCCCGATGTCGAGCTGGAAATCACCATCGGCATGACCGGCAGGTTGTACGAATTGCTGGACGCGGGGTCGATCGATCTGCTGGTCGGCAAGCGCCGTCTGGGCGACCGCCGCGGCGTGCCGCTGTTCACCGGGCGGCTGGAGTGGCTGGCGCGAATCGGCACGCGTGTCGACCTGACGCAGCCGCTGCCGCTGATTCTGGTCGCCGAGCCGAGCGTGACGCGGGCGGTCGTGCTCGATGCTCTCGCCGAAGCCGGCTTTAGCTGGCAGGTGGTGTGCACCAGCAGCAGTCACGCGGGCTGCATCGCGGCCGCCCGCGGTGGGCTGGGGATCACGGTGCGCCCGCAGTATCTCGCCGCGCGCGGCCTCGCGCCACCGCTGAACGCCGCCAGTCTGCCGACGCTGCCATCGGTGGAATTCATCGCGCTGGCGGCCAAACGGCTCAGCCGTCCGGCGGGCACGTTGCTGCAACTGCTGCACGACAGCGATCTGCGCGGTTCGTGGATCGGCGAGTAGCAGGGCGCTCACCTATGGCGTTGCCGCGGGCCGTTACCGCAGGCTTTCGGCAACTTAATCCGCCAACTTCGCTGCCAGCGCATCGAATTCCGCGTCCCACGCCGCGCGCCATGTGTTGCGTGTGGCTTCATCGATCCACGCACCGTCGATACCGTTCAACATGAACTGCCGCAATTCGGCGGTGCTGAAGCCGAAGTGGCTATACATCAACTGCCAGGCTTCGCTCGGCGTCACTTTGTGCAGCGTCGGGTCGTCGGTGTTCGGATGGATTTTCAGGCCGAGTCCCGGCATGAGCCGCAACGGATGCTGTTCGGCCCAGTCTTGCGGCGCGAGCGTGCGCAGGTAGTACGAATTAGTCGGCACCACGGTGAACACGATGCCGCGCTCGGCGTATTGCGCGGCCAACTGCGGATTGTCGACGATCGTATAGCCGTGGTCGATCCGGTCGCATTGCAGCAGATCGACGGCGGTCTCGACATTGCGCCACGGCATGCCGAATTCGCCTGCATGCGCGGTGGTTTTGAAGCCCGCGTGGCGGGCGTTGCGATACGCCTTCCAGAACAACTCAGGCGGCCGGTTGTTTTCGCGGTAGTCGATGCCGAGCCCCACCACTTCATTCGCACGGTGCGCGCTCATCCAGTCGACCAGCGCGACCGCTTCGTCGGGATCGGCTTCGCGGTCGATGCTCGGAATCAGCCGCGCGCTGATGCCGAAGTCGCGCGCGGCGTCGCGAATCGCGGCAACGATCGCCGCTTGCGCATCGGCGTACGGAATCTTCGACACACGCACCGTACCAGTAGGATTCCAGAAGAATTCGCTATGGCGAACTTGATGCACCGATGCATCGGCGAGGTATTCGTAGGCGATGCGATGCAGGTCGTCGGCTTGCGTCAGCAAATGTTCGTCGAGCGCGCGCAGCACGCGCAGCACGCCGACCGGTTTTTCACCGCGCGTATAGAACGCGTCGATCTCTTCACGTGTGATCGGCGCGTTGCTTTTTTCCGCCAGCGCAATGAAGGTGTCATGACGCACCGCGCCGAGCAGATGGCAATGCAGTTCCACCTTCGGGAGGGCGGTGAAAAACGCGCGATGCGCGTCGGTCAGCGTGATGCCGGTGCGCGATGCCGGCACCTTGCCAGATGTCTCTTTCATGTCGGTATGGTTGTCGGTAAAGCTCAAAAGCGTTTAGTGCGAATGCAATATGAAACGTGGAGCGAAGGCGCGATGCTCAGTGCGGTTTGACCACGGTATAGAAGTAGTAGCCGAGCGGCACGGCAAGCACATACAAGCCCCAGGGCACTTCGCGCAGACGCCCGGCGAGCAGCTTGACGAGCACATAGCACAGCAGGCCGCCCGCGATCCCGGTGCCGAAGCTGTTCGACATCAGCGTGAGCAGCACCATCGAGAGAACCGGTAGCGAGTCGCTGAAATCGTCGAAATGCGTGTGGCGGATCGTGCTGAACATCGACAGGCCGATCAGAATCAGCGCCGGCGCGGTCGCTTCTTTCGGAATCGCGAGAGCCACCGGCACGAACAGCAGCATCAGCGCGAACATCGCGGCGGCGGCGAGCGACGACAAACCGCTGCGTCCGCCTGCTTCAACGCCCGCTGCGGATTCGATCAGCGCGGTGAGCGCCGGAATGCCGAACACAGGGCCGAGCGTCGCGGCGATCGAATCGACGAGGAACGGCCGGTTGATGTTCGGCAGATTCGCGTTTTCGTCGAGCAGATCGGCTTTTGCGCCGACCGCGAGGGTGGTACCGAGCGTCGAGAAAAACTCCGCCGCGAAGAACACGAACAGATACGGAATTGCCGCGACGCTCAACGCGCCGGCGATGTCGAGCTTGAAGGCGATCGGCGCGATGCCATGCGGCCACGACAGCAGCGACGCAGGCCAATGCGTGACGCCGAGCGGCACGCCGGCGCCGGCCGCAATCAGGATCGCCCACAGGATGGCGCCGGGCACGCGGCGCCCTTGCAGCACGACGGCCGCGCCGAGGCCGATCAACGCCACCAGCGTGCCGGGTCGCGAGAAGTCGCCGAGCGCGAGTGCATTGGTTTTCGCGTTGGCGATCACCATTCCAGCGTTGCGAAAACCGAGCACCGCGATGAACAAACCGATCGACGCGCCGAGTCCGAGCTTGATCTGCGCCGGAATCAGCCGCACCACCAGACTGCGCGCGCCCACTAGCGTCAGGATCAGGAACAGCACGCCGGATACGAACGCGATACCCAGGCCCGTTTGCCACGCAACGTGTTCGCCCGCGAGCGTGATGCCGAGAATCACCGAGCCGCCGATGCCGGGGCCGACCAGAAACGGCAGGTTCGCATACAACGCCATCAGTACGGTGCTCAGCACGAAGACGAGGATCGTCGCGGTGGTGGCCGCGCCGCGATCCATGCCGCCGCTCGCGAGCAGCGACGGAATGACCACCAGCAAATAGGCAGCCGCAAGAAACGACGTGATGCCCGCAATCGTTTCGGTACGCACGCTGGTCTTGCGTTCAGTCAGCGCGAAACGCCGTTCGAGCCAGCCGCCGCGCGCGACGTGCGCCGGTTTGCCGGCATTCGGCAATGAAGATTCGTTATTGATCAATTGATTCATCCTGTAGCCATGCCATTTATACTGCTGCGCATTGCGTCGATGCATTGCTCACCATGACCGACCGTTCGTCCCTGCTGCCCGCGCTCACGCTGCGGCAAATCCAGTACTTCGTCACGCTTGCGCACGCGCGCAGCTTTACGCAGGCCGCGCAATCGCTCGCCTTGACGCAACCGGCCCTGACCGCTGCGATCCGCCAGATCGAATTCCTGCTCGGCGGTCCATTGTTCGCGCGTTCCGCGCATCGGCTGACGCTCACGCATGCGGGCGCCAGCGTGTTGCCGCTCGCGGAGCGTTTGCTCAATCAGGCGCGCGGTACCTTCGACGATATGGCGAGCACCTTCGCCGAGCGCGTGCAAACGGTGCGCATCGGACTGATTCCGTCGGCGGCGGCACGTTTGCTGCCCGCGCTTGCATCGTTGCGCAAGCAACAACCGTCGTTGCGCTTCACGCTGAACGACATGCCGAACACCGCGTTGATCGACGCCGTGCGCGAGGGCGCCGCCGACTTCGGCGTCGGCGTGCATGAGCCCGATGCCGCGACGGCGGACAACGCCGCCGCGTTGCGCTATCAGGACCTGTTCGAAGACCAGATCGTCGTGGTGGTGCGGCGCGACGATCCGCTCGCGCAACGCAGGAGCATTGCCTGGGCGAAGCTGGTCGGCCGCGATCTCGCGGTGTTCGTGCGCGGCAGCGTCAGCGATGCGTTGCAGCGCACCGGCGGCGCCGAAGGTTTGCAGCTGACGGTTGCGTATCGCGTCGAGTACACCGAGCCGCTGTACGAACTGGTGCGCAACGGCCTCGCGATCGCGGTGCTGCCGAGTCTCTACACGATGCATCTGCACGACACGCAACTGGTCGCGCTGCGCCTCGACAAGCCGCGCGTGACGCGTTCGATTGCGCTGATCTCGCTCGCCGGCGACGATCGCGGACCACACGTGCGTGCGTGCCGCGAGTGGATCGCCGCGCATATCTGACGCCGTGCGAATCCTATGCATCAGACTCACGGCAACGTCGCGAGACGCTCGCGCAGCGCGGCGTAGAAACCGTCCGCGTCGACTTCGGTGATCCACGTCGCGTTCGGTTTGCGGCCGCTGTGGCCGCTCCAATCCACCACCGTTTCGCCGAGCGTCCATTCGCCGGCGGTCTCTATCATCACGTTGACCTCGCGTCCCTTGAACAGCGACGGCTCGATCAGATAGCCGGTCGCGCAAGGGTCGTACATCGGCGCTTCATCGATGCCGCGACGACCCTTCTGATAGGCGACTTCCGCGGCCATGATGTCGGCGGCCATCGTGCCGCAGCGATTGCCGAGCGCGCGAATCGGCGCGATTCGTGCCGGCGTGATCGCGGCTTTCACGGCAACGTCGCGCGGCAGCACGACGATCGGCACCCCGCTCGCAAAGACGACTTGCGCGGCTTGCGGATCGACATAGATATTGAATTCGGCCGCCGGCGTGATGTTGCCGCGTTCGAAGAACGCGCCACCCATCAGCACGATTTCGCGGATGCCGTTGCGGACCTCGGGCGCTTCGATCAGCGCGGTGGCGAGGTTGGTCAAGGGGCCGGTCGCGCAAAGCGTCACGCTATGCGGCGGCGCCGCGCGCAGCGTGTCGATCAGAAAGGCGACGGCGTGCTGTGGGGCGAGCGGCGCGAGCGGTTCGTGCAGGGGCACGCCTTCGAGACCGGTCTTGCCGTGCACGTTGGCAGCGGTCACGAGTTCGCGCATTAGCGGCCGCGGACAGCCTGCGTACACCGGCAGCGTCTGCGTGCGTTCAGCCCAGTCGCGCACGATTCGCGCGTTGCGTTCGGTGAGATCGAGCGGCACGTTGCCCGCGACGGTTGTGATCGCGCGCACGTCGAGCCGGTCACTGGCGCCGAGCGCGAACATGATTGCAATCGCGTCGTCCTGACCCGGATCGCAATCGATGATCACGCTGCGGCGCGTGCCAGTTTGCAAAGCTGCGGTGCTGGAAGACGCACCGCTCGATGCGGAAGCGGAACCTGAAGCACTAGCAGCACCGGCGGCGCTCGCCGTCATCGGCCACACCGACGCGCCCACCGCCAATCCCATCGCCGTGCGCAAGAACGCGCGCCGGTCCTCCGTTCGAGTGAAGGTGTTCATCATCGTCAGAACACGTGGCGCATGCCGACAGTCGCGATCATCTGACGCGTGCTTGCGGATTGAGCATAGGCAAAGATCTGCGCGTGTTGCGCGTCGCCAGCCGCTTGCTGCGCGATCACGGTCAGCGCGACGTCGGTGCGCTTCGACAGGAAGTAGTCGGCTTGCAGATTGACCTGATGCCATTTTGGCCTCGTATTGATCACATCGTATTTGCCGTCCGTGAACGCATAGGCTGCGCCGAGGATGAACGCGGGTGTCACGTGGTAGTTCAGATTCAGGTTGTAGTTCTGCAGATGCAGATGCGAATTGTCGAGGTAATCGTAGCGGACATCGGTGAAGAGCGCTGCAAATTGCGCTGCTCCAATCGTATAGAAGCCGCCCGTGCCGAAGATGCGCTGCTTGCTCGCGTAGGCGGCGGGATGCAGCGCGCTCTTCGCGAAGATCAGGAGCGACGACGCGTAGTCGTTCGAAATCGCGCCGTCCGGATTGGTGGCGCTAAACGGATTGTTGTAGTGCGCGTATACCGCGCTCCACTTCAGCGGCCCGTTCTCGTAACCCACGCCGAAGCTGTACGCGCTGTTGTTGGCGAAACCGGTGGCGTTGCTGAAGCCGTATTCGGCCGTGGCTTTCAGGCCGCGATATTCGGGCGTCACGTATTTCACCGCGTTCTGCACGCGGATGTCGTTGTAGCCGTTGTCGTTATCGCCGATGTTCACGCCGTTGCTCGCGATGATCACCGGGCCGACGTAGTCGTGCACCGTGTCGTACTGGCGGCCGAAGGTCAGCGTACCGAGTTTCTTGCTGGCGAGGCCGACGAATGCCTGGCGGCCGAATTCGCGACCGTTCTGCGACGCATTGCCGGTCATTACATTGAAGCCGTTTTCCAACTGGAAGATCGCGGTCGTGCCGCCACCCAGGTCTTCGACGCCTTTGAGTCCCCAGCGCGGATTCTGATCGGTGCCGGAAAGCGCCTGCCACGCGTTCTTGCCGCCCTGATTCGTCGCATAGCCGACGCCCGCCGAAATCAGGCCGTACAGCGTCAGGCTGCTCTGCGCATGCGCGACGCTGGAGAGCGCGCCGGCGATCGCGATAGGGGCGAACTTGAGTAGTTTCATCGTGGTCCAGTAGCGAGAAGGGAGGGCGCCGAGCGTGGGGCGCATTCGAACTGGACTCGACTATACGAAGTCGCTCACTATAAAAATAATGTTGTTTTCTTATAAGTCCATAAATTTAATCTATTCAATATCAGCCGCAACCTCAGCCGCGCGTCGCATCACACTGCCACGCGCGGCCCTGCACAGCGAGGACGCCAGGGCGCCACTCAAGCCGGCAGCTTGCGGAACGAAATCGCGAAGCGGTTCCAGGCGTTGATCGCGGCGATCAGAAGCGTCAGATCGACCAGTTCTTCGTCGCTGAAGTGCGGGCGCACGGCGGTCCAGACCGCGTCGGGCACATGCTCGTGAGAAACCAGCGTCACTGCTTCGGTCCATTCGAGCGCCGCGCGTTCGCGATCGGTGAAAAACGGCGTCTCGCGCCACACCACCACGGTTGCCAGACGGCGATCCGTTTCGCCGCCTTTGCGGGCGTCGGCCGTGTGCATATCGACGCAATACGCGCAGCCGTTGATCTGCGAAGCACGCAGGCGGACCAGTTCGGTCAGCGATTTTTCGAGGGCCGATTTGCCGATGCGTTCTTCGACGCCGATTAGTGCCTTGATAGCGGCGGGGTTGGCTTTGTAGAAGTCGAGACGTTGTTCCATGATTCACTCCGGGGTTCGGGTTGGACGCATTCAGCGTTGCGGTAAGTGAAGATTAGACGCAAGACTGGCTTCATGAAATGACCAGTTTTTGGTATTTTCAGGTAACCACTTCACGGCAACTTTTTAGCCACTTTCTTCGCCCACCGATGCCACCGGCGCGCGGCCCCTGCGACCATACGGTTCGTAATGGCATCGTTGCCGGGCTTTGGGCGATTCTGTATGGTGGGTTCATCGACCTACCCAAGAGATATCGAATGACGCCCGACGCAGACCAACTCCCGCAGCCGATTCGCACCGATGTCCTGATCGTCGGCGCCGGGCCCGTGGGCCTCTTCGCCGCTTTCGAGGCGGGCGTGATCGGGCTGTCGTGCCAGATCGTCGACGCGCTCGGCAAGATCGGCGGGCAGTGTACGGAACTGTATCCCGACAAGCCGATCTACGACATCCCCGCGATTCCGTCATGTACCGCGCGTGAACTGGTGGAGCGTTTGATGGCGCAGTGCAAGCCGTTCGACGTGCCCATCCATCTGGAACAGCGCGTCCAGTCGGTCGAACAGCGCGGCGACGGGCGCTGGACCGTGCGTACCGATCGCGGTCTCGTGTTCGACGTCGCGGCGATTCTGCTCGCCGCCGGCAACGGCGCGTTCGTACCGCAAAAGCTGGCGCTCGCCGAAGCCGTACCGCTGGAAACGCGTCATGTGCACTACAGCGTGCCGCGTCTCGCCGATTTCGCCGACAAGACCGTGGTGGTGGCGGGCGGCGGCGATTCCGCGCTCGACTGGGCGCTCGCCTTGCGCCAGGTCGCGCGGCGCGTGACGCTGGTGCATCGGCGCAATGGCTTCAGCGCGGCGGATTCGAGCGTCGCGGCGATGCGGCGCGCGGTCGAGGCGGGCGAGATGGACTTTATCGTCGGTGCGATCTCCGGCCTGACGGTGCAGGACAACGCGTTGAAATCGATCGGACTGCGTCATATCGACGGGGAAACTCAACTCGAAGCCGAGCAACTCGTCGTGCTGTACGGGCTGGTTGCGGACCTGGGGCCGATTGCGCAGTGGAACCTGTCGATCCACGGTGGCCGCGTCGATGTGGATACATCCAACTACGAAAGCTCGCGGCCCGGTATCTTCGCGGTCGGCGATATCGCCAACTATCCGAACAAGCAGAAGCTGATTCTGTCCGGCTTTCACGAGGCGTCGCTGGCGCTGCGCAAGGCTTATGCGTATGCGTTTCCCGAGAAAAAGCGGGTGCACGTCCACTCGAGCTACGACGCGAAGCTGGCGGAAAAGGTCGCGGCGGCGCACTGACGGGGCGGCGCTCGAACCAGACGAGGTGCCGCTTTCACCGTGCCGGTTGGCGGGCATGAGCCGGGCGGCTCGGATTCGTCTGCCTATTCCACGCAACCGTGCCCCACAACCCGCTGCATAGCCGAGATTCTGACTTTCGAAAATTTATCCTTGATGGTATCTGACTATGCAGTTATATTTGTTTTAACCAACAAGGAGCCGCACATGGACCACTACACGCCGGAGAGTTTCAATTTGACGCAAAGCGTGGGGTTTGCGATCAACAAGGCGCGCAATGTGTTGGTCACTGAAATGGACGCTGCACTGAAGGAACTGGATATCACCAGCCAGCAAATGGGCATCCTGCTGTCATTGCGCCGCGGCGCTGCTGCCACGCCGTTCGAGTTGTCCAAGTTGCTCAGTATCGACACGGGCCTGATGACGCGCATGCTCGACAAGCTGGAAGCCAAGGGTTTGCTGGAACGTTCGCGCAGCATTGAAGACCGTCGCGTCGTCAATCTGAAGCTGACGAAAGAGGGTGAAAAAGTGGCCGCGCGTCTGCCGGAGATTGTGCCGGTCGTGCTGAACGGCCGGCTGAAGAAATTTACGAAAACCGAGTTCGAGGAATTGCGACGTTTGCTGTATAAGTTTCTTGCGGATTAGGTGTCTGATTGCCTACGGCGTTGGGTTTTTCTTGGTTTTTTTGCCTGCGCGGCGCTATGGTTGTTGTGCCTGCGGCGGTGGCCTTTCCTTGATTTGATATTGGTTTATTAGCGTTCCCCCTGTGCGGGGGGGCACCTACTTTTCTTTGCCGGCCGCAAAGAAAAGTAGGCAAAAGAAAGCGGCTCAAACCGCTAGCTCTTAAGCGGGGTCTCCTGGCTTGGAGGGGACAGTGGAGCATCTGGAATCAGTGTTCTCGCACACTCCGCGCTGGTGACAAGGCAGTCATCCTTCCGGCGGCGCTGCGCGCGCCGCAGCGGTACTTCTCAACACCGATCGCAGATTGGCGCCTCCGGCATCATTCATCCCACTCTGCACTACGTGCGCCGCGGACGGGTCTGCCAGGGAAACCAGTGACTTCGTTTTGGTTTGTTGGGAGCCATCAGCTGCGCCTCGGCGAGGTGCTGAAGTTTGGGTGTGCGAACCACCATGCTGGGCGAAACGTCGGCGCTGACACTAGCGGGTGGCGGTGTTGCGAAGTAACGCCGAACACCGAAACCGACGGGCAGTATCGTGAAGTAACGCCGAAACCGGCAGGCAGTATCGTGAAGTAACGCCGAAACCGGCAGGCGGTTTGATGAAGTACCGCTACGGCGCGCGCAGCGTCGCCGGAAGGATGACTGCCTTGTCACTCACGCAAAATGTGCGAGAACACCGATTCCAGATGCTCCACTATCCCCTCCAAGCCAGGGGACCCGCTTAAGGGTTAGCGGTGTGAAGCCGCTTTCTTTGCTTACTTTCTTTGCGGCGGCAAAGAAAGTAAGTGCCTGCCCCGCACAGGGGCGACGCTAATAAACCACTAAGAAATCAAGGAAAGGCCACCGCCGTAGACACACAGCAAGAAGAACATCCAACGCCGTAGGCAAACAGCAAAAAAGACCAACACCGCATGCATAGCAGACAAACGCCGTAGGCACAGAGAACAAGTAAAGTCCACATAGCAAAAAAACCAGCGCCAGCGCGCAACCATCACCCCCGTCCACCCCGCGCGATCTCCTCACCTGCGCCCCTTGGCATCCGCAAAGTAACCGGTATCGACGCGAACGAGCACAACCCAACTACCAGAAACGCCGGCCAGAAATCCGACCATGCGATCGCCGGATGCCCATGCAGCACGCGCGAAATCTGCAGCACGATCCCGCCGATCGTCACCCCGAGCCCGAGCGACATCTGCTGCACCACGCTGCCAAGGCTAGTCGCGCGCCCCACATCGCGGCTGGCGATTTCCGCATAAGTCAGCGAGTTCAGGCTGGTGAATTGCAGTGCAGGGAAAAAGCCGCCGAGCAGCACGACCACCCAGATGATCCAGACCGGTGTGCCGGGAAAAAACAGACCGCACGCCGCAATCGACAGCCCGGACAGCGCGGCATTGACCACGAGAACCGAGCGGAAGCCGAACCGATGCAGCACGCTCGAAGCGATCGCCCGCATGAACATGCCGCCGAACGCGGACGCGCAGGTGATGAGCCCGGATTCGAACGCGCTCATCCCGTGCCCCTCCTGCAACATCAGCGGCAGCAGAAACGGCAGCGCGCCGAGGCCGATGCGAAACAGCGATCCGCCGAGCACGCTCGCCTGAAAGGTCGGCACTTTGAAAAAACGCAAATCGAGCAACGGAAGTTTGACGCGCTGAGCATACGCGACGTAAGCCGCGAGCAGGACGGCGCCGCACGCGCACATGCCGAACGCGTCCCGATTCGAAATCAGCTCCCCACCGACCAGCGACAAGCCGAGCAGAAGCAGCACCGCGCCGGCCGCCGACAGAAAGAAGCCGATCCAGTCGAGCGGACCGGGGTCCGGTTCGCGCGTGTTGGCGATGTGCCGGTTGGTCAGATAGATGCCGAGAATGCCGATCGGCACGTTGATGAAAAAGATCAGGCGCCAGTGCAGATAGGTGGTGATGAAGCCGCCGAGCAACGGCCCCGCGGCGGGTCCGAGCATCGCGGGGACACTCAGATAATTCATCGCGCGGATGAAGTCGGATTTGTGCACGACGCGGAAGATGATGATCCGGCCGACCGGCACCATCATCGCGCCGCCCACGCCCTGGACGAAACGCGCGAGCGTGAAGGTGGCCAGCGAATTCGACGCCGCGCACAGCAACGAGCCGGTCACGAAGATGCCGATCGCCGTGCGGAAGATCGTGCGCGCGCCGAAACGGTCGGCGAGCCAGCCGCACACCGGAATGAAAACGCCGAGGCCGAGCACGTAACTCGTTACCGCGATCTTCAGCGTGACTGGATCGCGGCCGAAGTCACGCGCCATCGCCGGCAACGCGGTAACGATCACGTTTGCATCGACACTTTCCATGAACATCGCGCACGCGACGATGAGAGGCGCAATCAGAGCTTTCTGGGCGAGCGTCATGGAGGCGGGCTGCGGCGGGCAGGCGCGGGCAAAGGTGTGATTATTGCACCCGCACGGTGCGGGTTGTTAATAAGCTGGCGGTCTGATGCGGTCCTTTTTTTGACTGTGTGGACTGGCGGATGTGACCGGCGCGCAACAGCCCGAGCGCATGTTTAATTTTTGTTGCGGTGCGGCATCAGAAGACTATAATCGGGTTATTGCCTAGGTATAAACCCTATACAGGAGTCCACGATGAACACCGCTTCCAACACCACGACCGTCCGCGCCGCCACTGTCGCCGCTAACAATACTTGGCTCGGCAAGCTGCGCGCCCTCGCGTTGCGCGCGCTGAACCTGCATCTGCAGACCTGCGCCGTGCTCGCCGAAGCGCATCGCCGCCCGCAGTAAGCGCGCGGTAAACATAGCAATCGCAGTAATTACCGCACTCGAGGTAATGGCCGCGCCGGCCTGCGGCTGAAACAGGCGTACGGGATTAGCACCCGCGCGCCTTGGCGGTTGGGAAGGTTGGGAATCAACGGCTGGGAATCTCGAACACGAGGCAGGTCGTTGTGGCATGCGCGTACAGCGTGCCATCGGGTCCGACGAGGCGCGCTTCCGCCGTCGCCAGTTGGCGTCCGCAATGAATCACCTTGCCTTCCGCGCGCACGCGCTGTACGCGCGGCGTCACCGCTTTCACGTAGTTCACGCTCAGTTCGGCCGTGGTGTAGCCGCGGCCTGGCGGCATCATCGTATGCACCGAGCAGCCTAGCGCGGAATCGAGCAGCGTCGCGATCCAGCCGCCATGCACGGTTCCCAATGGATTCAGATGCTGCGCGAGCGGCGTGCCCTGAAATACCGTGTGTCCCGCATTGACTTCGATGATAGTGAAGTCGAGCGTGCGCGCGATTGGCGCGTACGGCAGCTCGGCATTCATCATGGCCTGCATGATTTCGAGGCCGCTCTTTCCGGCGACCTGTTCAGGCGTTGCAACGCCGGCGCCGGGGCCCGTGTTCATCTTCGCCAATACTTCCTGCTCCTGCGCGAGCCAGCGCTCGAGTTGCTGTTCGTTCGTCAATTCGTGTCTCCTGTCCCGGTGGAAAGCATGTGTCTTCTTGCGCGTTGCGCAAAACGATTCGCTGCATTGCCATCGATTAGAGCATCAAATCGCGTCGGGCCGCTGGAGGGCCGCCTCTGGAAGCCATCTGCAAAGTATTCGTTCGAGCCCTTTCGAAAATCTGGCGCTTCAAGATCACCGCGCGGCATAAACGAGCAGACCCAACAGATAGGCCCAGCGCAATCGCGCAGTTACCGACCGCGCGTCATCGACATGATCTCGAATCTTCATCTCCCCGGTCGCAATTAGCGTTTAGAATCCTGCCCGCTGTGCGATTTTGTGGTCGACACCAGCAACCCAGTCGGCAATTTCGACCGTTTATCAAGGCGTACCACGTCGCCAGGCACGCCGCCGAGCCGCCGGCCTTATTTCGCTTTACCTTCCCCGGCCGCGATAAATCCCTACGAACCGCCTTACAGTGTCAACCTTTTCGAGATTGTGCCGTTATCCATTTGTAATCGCCGTAGTAGGGCGACGCCGTGGCAGACGACCCGTCGCCGCGACAGCAAGCCAGCACTAAGCAAGGCCGCACTGACCTATGTTCCACCGCCATAACAATAAATTCGACCGGCTAGGCGCGATGTTCGACCGTGTATCGAAGACGCTTGGCAACCGGGGCATCCTCTCGCCTGTGCTCGCGCTCGTCATCTGCGGGCTGCTGCTGATCGTCTTGCAGCATCTGTCGCAAGCTGTCGACTACCGCTCGGTGATGCGCCAGTTGCGCCACCTGAGCGCGGCCGAGTGGGCTGCGTCGCTCGGCGCGACCGCGCTCAGTTACGTCGCGCTGGTCGGCCGCGATGCGATCGGCCTGCGTTACCTCGGCGCCGTGGTGCCGCGCGCGGCGTTGTGGATCGGCGCGACCGCCGGTTCCGCACTTGGTAATGCGACCGGCTTCGGTGCATTGACGGGCGGGGCGGTGCGCGCGCGCGTCTATGGCATCGCGAGCGTCACGCCCGCGCAGATCGGCCGCATGACGGTGTTCACGAGCGTCTCACTGGCGCTCGCGCTGGTGCTGATGACGGCGCTCGGCATGGTGTGCGCGGCCGGTCCGCTTGCGTCGATGCTGCATCTCGCGCCGCTCACGCTCGGCTGGAGCGGCGCGGCGCTATTGACCGCGCTCGGCCTCGCGGCCGCCGCGTGCGGCAGCGAAACGCGCCCGATCCGCACGCGCTGGCAGTGGCTGTCGTTCGATATTCCGGCGCGCCGCGATCTGCTCGCCCAGGTGGGCCTCGCCGTACTCGACGTGGTGGCCGCGGGTCTCGCGCTGTGGGCGCTGCTGCCGCATGCGGACGTGAGCTTCGTGACCTTCATCACGGTCTATGCCGCGGCGATGCTGCTCGGCATGATCGGCCACACGCCTGGCGGCGTCGGCGTGTTCGAGGCGGCGATGGTGTTCACGCTGAACGGCAGCGTGCAAACGCATCAGATGGTCGCGGCGCTGCTCGCGTATCGCGCGATCTACTTCGGCGTGCCGCTGATCGTGTCGGCGGGACTGCTCGCCTGCTTCGAGGGCCGTGCGCTGAAAAGCCGTTTGCCGCTGCATCACGCGGCGCAAGCGTCGAAACTCGCGCCGCTGTTCCTGAGCCTCGTGACCTTCGTGGTCGGCGGCATGCTGGTGATCTCCAGCGCGACGCCCGCGTTCTGGCAACGCATTCAGATTCTGCGCGACGTGCTGCCGCTGTGGGTGCTCGAAAGCTCGCAGATGCTGTGCAGCGTGCTCGGCGTGCTGCTGCTGTTCGTCGCGCGCGGTTTGCTGCGGCGTCTGGATGCCGCGTGGTGGATGACATTGCTGTTGGCGGTGCTGAGCCTCGCGCTATCGCTGACGAAGGGTCTCGCGTTCGTCGAAGCGGGCGTGCTCGGCATGCTGATCGCGCTGCTGCTTTCGACGCGTGGTCGTTTCAACCGTCATTCGTCGCTGTTTGCCGAGCGCTTTACGTCCGGCTGGCTGGTATCGGTGGCGATGGTGCTGATGCTGGCCGTGTGGGTGATGCTGTTTGCGTTCCGCGACGTGCCGTACACCCAGGATCTGTGGTGGCAATTCGCCTTCGACGAACGCGCGCCGCGGGCATTGCGCGCGACGCTGGCCGCGAGCGTCTTCGCGGCCACCTTCGCGTTCTGGCAGTTGCTGCGCCCGGCGCCGGGCCGCTTCGTCAAGCCCGCGCAAGAAGATCTGCTGGACGCGGCGCGCATCGTGCGCGCGCAGGAACGCAGTGACGCCGGTCTCGCGCTGATGGGCGACAAGAGTTTCCTGTTCTCCGAGTCGCGCGAGGCCTTCCTGATGTACGCGAAATACGGACGTACGTGGGCGGCATTGCACGATCCGGTCGGTCCGCGCGAAGAGTGGGCAGGCCTCATCAGCAAGTTCGTCGCGCTCGCGCATACGCACGGTGGCCGCGCGGCGTTCTATCAGGTGCGGGCGAACGCGTTGCCGTTGTATCTCGACGCCGGCCTCACGCTCATGAAGCTCGGCGAAGAAGCCCACGTGGTGCTCGACGATTTCGACCTGAAGGGTTCGCATCGCGCGCATCTTCGCTATGCGCTCAAACGTGGCGAACGTGATGGCTTTACCGTCGAAGTGATCGATCAGGCGGACGTGCCCGCTTCGCTCAATACGTTGCGGCAGATCTCGGACGGCTGGCTCGACAGCCGCGACGCGCGCGAAAAGAGCTTCTCGGTGGCGGCGTTTACCGATGAGTATCTCGCCGCGCAGTCGGTCATGCTGGTGCGCCAGAACGGCGAGCCGGCCGCGTTCGTGACTTTCATGACGACCGATCTGAACACCGAAGCGACAGTCGGCGTGATGCGCCACGTCGAGGCCGCGTCGCCGTATGCGATGGAATATCTGTTCACGCAGCTGGCGCTGCATCTGAAGCAGGCGGGCTTCCGCTCGCTCAGTCTCGGCATCGCGCCGCTCTCCGGCATGCAGCCCACGCCGCTCGCGTCGCGCTGGCACCGGCTGGCGGGAATCGTGTGGCGCTTCGGCGGCCGCTTCTACAACTTCCGCGGACTGCGCGCTTTCAAGAGCAAGTTCCAGCCGCATTGGGAGCCGCGCTATCTCGCGGCGTCGGGTTCGGTGGGCGTGTTCTTCACGCTGGCGGACCTGTCATTGCTGGCGGGAGGCCGGCGTTCATGACATTGCATCCGGTTTTCAAGCTCGCCGTTGCGGCGAGCCTCGTTCTTTGCGGCGCGGGCGCGCACGCGGCCACCACTGTGTCCGGCGGCCGCTACGGCGACGTGTCGGTCACGCAGCCGGTCGGCCCGTTGCGCGGCTTCGTAGTGCTGTACTCGCAAGCGGGCGGCTGGAGCGCCGCTGATCAGCAGGGCGCCGATGCGCTCGCCAAGGCCGGCGCGCTGACGGTCGGCGTGGATACGGCGCGCTATGCAGCGAACCTGAGCGCTAAAAAAGAGGCGTGCCATCAACTGGTGGGCGACGCCGAAGCGTTGAGCCACCAGCTTGAACGGCAATCGCAATCGAGCCAGTATTTCGCGCCGATCGTCGCCGGCACCGGCCAGGGCGCGACGCTCGCGATGCATGTGCTCGAGCAGGCGCCGTCGAACACGATCGCCGGCGCGGTCGCGGTGGATGGAGAGCGCGATCTGGACCCGCGCTTTCAACCGTGCCCGCCGGACCCAACGGTGATTCGCGACAAGGTGCCGGGCTTCGTCGAGACAGCCGCAACCGGCACGGCCGACCGCGCGCGCCTCGTCGCATTGATCGCGCCGCATCTGCGCGCGGCTTCGGCGAACGAGGACGACGTCTCCGATCTGCCGCTGATCGAGTTGCCCGCGGCGCATCCGAACGGGCTGATGGCGATCGTGATCTCGGGCGACGGCGGCTGGCGCGATCTCGACAAGACCATCGCCCAGGCCTTGCAGAACGACGGCGTCTCGGTGATCGGCCTGGACAGCCTGCGCTATTTCTGGAGCGAGAAAACGCCCGCGCAGACGAGCCGCGATCTCGCGCGCGTGATGCAAACCTATGGCGTGCGCTGGCATGCGAACCACGTCGCGCTGGTCGGCTATTCGTTCGGCGCCGACGTGATGCCGTTCGCCTATAACCGCTTGCCTGACGCGCTACGCGCGAAGGTGTCGCTGATCTCGCTGCTCGGCTTCGCGCCCGACGCCGATTTTCAGATCCGTGTCGGCGGCTGGCTCGGCATGCCGGCGAGCGATAAGGCCCTGAAGGCGCAGCCGGAATTGGCGCGCGTGCCGCCCGCGATCGTGCAGTGCTTCTACGGCGAGAACGAAAAAGACACCTTGTGTCCGGCGCTGGCCAACACCGGGGTCGAGGTCGTTCGCACGTCGGGCGACCATCACTTCGGCCGCGATTACAACGCGCTGGAACGGCGCATTCTCAGCGCCTTCAGAAAGCAAAGCGGCATGCACGAATAAGCACGCTGCGTGAATACGCCGCCGATTTGCGCGTCGCGGAGGCGTAGCAGCACTGAAGTTCGCGTCGCCGGTGGCGATGCCGCGATGCGTTGTAGTCGAGGCGCCGGCCACAGGGAACGACGCTCGATGTGCTCAGTTGCCATAGCCAGATCGATAAAGCGGGATTGACAAAGCCGGCCAAGTCAACGAAGATCGGCTGCATGAACTGCCTCGACATCCGTATTGCGCTGATTATTAGCACCATTCATCGAATGGTGGGTTAGCGCGCGTCTGATAGCAGTGACATCAACCCGCCCCACGAGGCGGGTTTTTTTATGGCCGTCTCCTGGGTGTCTCTGGTGATTTTTCCTTGCCACATAGGAGCTTGCCTTGCCGCTACACGAACTCAAACAGGTTGCAGAAGCCGCTGACAGCGTGGCTCTCCGGCACGACTACCTGAAGAAAACCCTGACCGCGCGCGTCTACGACGTGGCCCGCGAGACCGAACTCGAACGTGCGCCGAATCTGTCGGCACGGTTGCGCAATCCCGTCTATCTGAAGCGCGAGGACAACCAGCCGGTGTTCTCCTTCAAGGTGCGCGGCGCGTACAACAAGATGGCGCATATTCCGGCCGAGGCGCTGGAGCGTGGCGTGATTACCGCGTCGGCGGGCAATCATGCACAGGGCGTGGCGCTGTCGGCGGCGCGCATGGGCGTGAAGGCGATCATCGTCGTGCCGGTGACCACTCCGCAGGTGAAGGTCGATGCGGTGCGCGCGCATGGCGGGCCGACTGTCGAAGTGGTGCAGTTCGGTGAGTCGTATAGCGATGCGTATGCGCACGCCGTCACGCTACAGGAAGCGCGCGGGCTGACCTTCGTGCATCCGTTCGACGATCCGTATGTGATCGCCGGCCAGGGCACGGTCGCGATGGAGATCCTCAGCCAGCATCAGGGGCCGATCCACGCGATCTTCGTGCCGATCGGCGGCGGCGGACTGGCGGCAGGCGTGGCCGCGTATGTGAAATCGGTGCGCCCGGAGATCAAGGTGATCGGCGTGCAGACCGACGATTCGTGTGCGATGGCGGCGTCGCTGAAAGCCGGCGAGCGTGTCACGCTGAATGAAGTCGGCCTGTTTTCGGACGGCACGGCGGTGAAGCTGGTCGGCGAAGAAACCTTCCGCCTGTGCCGCGAATATCTCGACGACGTGCTGCTCGTGAATACTGATGCTTTGTGTGCGGCGATCAAGGATGTGTTTCAGGACACCCGCAGCGTGCTGGAGCCCGCCGGCTCGCTCGCTGTAGCCGGCGCGAAACAGTATGCCGAGCGCGAGGGCATCGAGAACCAGACGCTGATCGCGATCACCTCGGGTGCGAACATGAACTTCGACCGGATGCGTTTCGTCGCCGAACGGGCCGAAGTCGGTGAAGCGCGCGAAGCGGTGTTCGCCGTGACAATCCCCGAAGAGCGCGGCAGCTTCCGGCGTTTCTGCGAGCTGGTCGGCACGCGCAGCGTGACCGAGTTCAACTACCGGATCGCGGATGCGAATTCCGCGCATATCTTCGTCGGCGTGCAGATCCGGAATCGCAGCGAGTCGGCGCAGATCGCGGGCGCGTTCGAAGCGCACGGCTTTGCCACCGTCGATCTGACGTTCGATGAGCTCTCGAAGCAGCACATCCGCTATATGGTCGGTGGCCGTTCGCCGCTCGCGCATGATGAGCGCCTGTTCCGCTTCGAGTTTCCGGAGCGGCCGGGTGCGCTGATGAAGTTCCTGTCGTCGATGGCGCCGAACTGGAATATCAGCCTGTTCCACTACCGTAACCAGGGCGCAGACTACAGTTCGATTCTGGTCGGCATTCAGGTGCCGGAAAGCGAGAACGGCGAGTTCGAGCGCTTTCTCGCGACGCTCGGTTATCCGTACTGGGAAGAGACCGGCAACCCGGTGTATCGCTTGTTCCTCGCGTAGCCTAACCGTTTGCGCAGCGGGGCGCCGTCATTCGGTTTCGCTGGCGTCGGCATCGCTGTTTGCGTCGACGTCGGCGACGTTCGCTTCGTGATCCATAGCATTCGCCGCGAGCGCCGTCGCAAGCTCGGGATGCGCTTCCTTGCGTTCGCTATAGCGATCCGTCAGATAGTCCGACCGGTCGCGCACCAGCAGCGTGAACTTATACAATTCTTCCATCACGTCGACGACGCGATCGTAATAGGCGGAGGGCTTCATCCGGCCATCAGCGTCGAACTCCTGATACGCCTTCGCCACCGATGACTGATTGGGGATGGTGACCATGCGCATCCATCGGCCCAGCACGCGCAGCGCGTTGACCGCATTGAACGATTGCGAGCCGCCGCACACCTGCATCACGGCTAACGTGCGCCCCTGAGTCGGCCGGACACCGCCGCTTTCCAGCGGCAGCCAGTCGATCTGGTTCTTGAATACAGCGGTCAGCGTGCCGTGACGCTCGGGGCTGCACCATACCTGGCCTTCCGACCATTCGGAGAGCGTGCGCAGTTCCATCACCTTCGGATGGTCTGCTGCGACGCTGTCCGTCAGCGGGAGACCGTGCGGATCGAAGACTTGTGTTTCCGCGCCGAACCGGCGCAGAATCCGCTCGGCTTCGAGCGTGAGGAAACGGCTGTACGACGTCGGGCGCAACGAGCCGTAGAGCAGCAGAATACGTGGGGCGTGTCGCGACACCTCGCGCGGTTCGAGCTTGTGCAGATCCGGCCTGTCCAGAAGCGCCGCGCTGACGTTGGGGAGATCCTGCTGCATCATCGGACCCTGCGTCCTTCGCGGTCGATCACCGCTTCGCCGTCCTCTTTGGAAAACGGGCCTTGTTGCGCCGCAGGCAGGATCTCGAGCACCACCTCGGACGGCCGGCATAGCCGAACCCCGAGCGGCGTCACGACAAATGGCCGGTTGATCAGGATCGGGTGTTCCAGCATCGCCGTCAGTAATTGTTCGTCGCTCAAGCTCATATCGTCGAGGCCGAGCTCGGCATAGGGCGTGCCTTTTTCGCGCAGCGCTCCGCGTACGCTCAGGCCCGCGCGTGCGATCAGGCTTGTCAGCGTTTCGCGGTCCTGAGGTGTTTGCAGATAGTCGATGATGACGGGTTCGATACCGGCGTTACGGATCATTGCGAGCGTGTTGCGCGACGTGCCGCAATCGGGGTTGTGATAGATCGTGACGCTCATGGCGGTTACCTTCGAATCTTCAATGTGATTTTGCTTCGTACCAATGCCGCGAGCTCTATGGCTTGTCTGCACAGCAGTTTGGAATATCGCTGACGGCGCATGGCGCTCCGGCGCAGCAGTTTTCCGTGAGGAAGCCGATCAGGCCGGTCATCGCGTCGAAATTCGCTGTGTAGATGACGAAACGCCCATCCTGGCGCGAGTTCACGAGGTCCGCATGTGACAGGTCCTTGAGATGGAACGACAGGCTGGAAGGGGAGAGCCCCAGTTTCTGCGCGATCTCGCCGGCCGCCATGCCGTTCGGGCCGGCAATGACCAGCGTGCGGAAGATGGCGAGGCGCGAATCATGGGCGAGCGCGCTGAGCGCGCGTACAACGAGATTTGAGTCCATGACGCGGACGATACGTTATTTATTTCCAAATTTCAAGTATTGTTGAAATGTGGAGATCCGTGCCGCCGTTGCTGTTTGGATAGGCGATGTCATATCTCAAAATCAGATACTGCTTATCTACCATATCGCGTTGCGCGATACCGCCCATGATTGTCAAACTGAGCGCAAATCAAACACCGCATTCAGGAGACAACCCATGCGCACCCAAGTCGGCATCATCGGTGCCGGGCCGGCAGGCCTGCTTCTTTCCCATCTTCTTCATTTGCGCGGCATCGAATCCGTTGTGCTCGAAACGCGCAGCCGCGAACAGATCGAATCCACTATCCGCGCCGGCGTGCTCGAACAGGGCACGATGGACCTGCTCACCGAAGCCGGAGTCGGCGCGCGGATGAAGGCCGAAGGCGCGCTGCATCATGGCTTCGAACTCGCTTTCGAAGGCAAGCGGCGCCGCATCGACTTGACCGGACTCACCGGCCATTCGATCACGGTCTACGCGCAGCACGAAGTCATCAAGGACCTGGTGGCCGCGCGCGTCGCCGCCGGCGGGGCGTTGCGTTTCAACGTGTCGGATACGTCGCTGCACGGCATCGATACCGACACACCGTCGATCCGTTATCGTCACGAAGGCGAAGACCGCGAACTGCAATGCGACTTCGTGATCGGCTGCGACGGCTCGCAAGGCGTGTCGCGCGCGTCGATTCCGCAGGCTTTGCGCGAGGACTATGAACGCGTCTATCCGTTCGGCTGGTTTGGCATTCTTTGCGAAGGGCCGCCGTCATCGGATGAATTGATCTACGCGCGTCACGAACGCGGCTTTGCGCTGGTCAGCACGCGCTCAGCGAACGTGCAACGCATGTATTTTCAGTGCGATCCGAAGGACTCGGTCGATAACTGGTCCGACGACCGAATCTGGGCCGAACTGCACGCGCGCGTCGATTCGCATGACGGCCAGCACGTCGTGGACGGCAAGATCTTCCAGAAGAACATTGTCGGCATGCGCAGTTTCGTGTCGGCCACGATGCAGCATGGGCGGCTCTTTCTCGCCGGCGACGCCGCGCATATCGTGCCGCCGACCGGCGCCAAGGGCATGAATCTCGCCGTCGCCGACGTCCGGGTGCTGACGAAAGCACTGAGCGCGTTCTACGTCGAAAATCGCAGCGATCTGCTCGACAGCTATAGCGAAACCGCGCTTAAGCGCGTCTGGCGCGCCGAGCATTTCTCGTACTGGATGACGAGCATGATGCACCGCATCGAAGGCGCGTCGCCGTTCGAACGGCAGCTTCAGGTCGCCGAACTCGAATACGTGACGACTTCGCGCGCGGCGGCCACAGCAATGGCGGAAAACTACGTGGGCGTCGCGGTGGTGTGAGAAAACGGGCGGGGCGCCGTGCCGGCGCGGCCGCTGACCTGCTCGTGGACTCACCGCGGCAATCCCTTGAAGGGCGGGCGTTTACCATTGTAGTGTCTGAAGCAACAGTGAATTCAGGAATCGAGGATTTATCCCCAATCGATTCGCTCCTAGACTGTATCAATCGGCTGCAAAAAAAGTCACATCTGCAGCGCGTATAAGACAATCTCTGGAGGTGGCTTCATGAATTCGCTCATCAAAGCTGTTGCTATTGCTGTTGTTCTCAGCGCGCCGATTGCTTCGTTTGCCCAGTCGAATCAACCGGTCGCCCCTGCGCAGCAAAACACCCAGGCTGCGGGGCAACGCGTCTCAGAACAGAAGGACGCCGCGCAAGCCGATACCAGCGGTTATGGTTCGGGCAGCAACGGCACGTGGCAAGCCGGTCACTCGGACACGACGCTGAGTTCCTACTCGCCGCCGATTTACAACGCGCGTTAAGTGCATCACCAGGCGGCTCGCCGAGTAATTCGCGAGTCGTGTTGAAAAAGGCCGGCGCCGGAAAATATCCGGCCGCCGGCCTTTTGCATTTTTTCGTTTTTTCAGCTTCCCTGCATTCAACCCGTTTTGCAACAAAACGGGGGGCGTGACCGCGAATTCCATCGCGTGACACACTGCCCTGGCACCCGCCGATACTCGCTATAGCGCGCGCAACAACATCACCTCATTTCGCAGCAGCGCGAGAAGGTCGTCGTCAGTGGGCTTTGTGCCCCAGTGCCGCGCGCCCGCCACCGACGCAATCGCGATCCACGAATGAGGCGGAAACCATTCGCGGAGCACGGCGCCGTCCTGACGCAAACACAATTGGCCGGTCTGTTCGCTGTATTCGGCGGTGATGAGCGTGCCGTCGAATTGCGCCGTTACACGCCGTGGATCGCTGCGTATCAAATCGTCGCTCCTGCAAATGGTGTGACGCGCAGGCTTGTGTGACCCAGCGTCGTCACGGACGACGCCGTCGCCTGCGCCTTAGTGATCACCCCGGCCGTGGTCGTCTCCATGACCGTGCCAGTCACCATGGTCCCCGCCATCGTGGCCGTGCCAGTCGCCGTGCGGGCCGCCGCGATAATCACGCGCGTCGTGCCATTCACGGTTCTCATGGTGACGCTCTTCCCACTCCCGTCGTTCCCAATAGCGATGACCGTCGTAATACCGCTCGCCGTACCAGCCCGGACTCACGACCACCACCGGAGGCGGTTGGACGTAGACCGGCGGAGGCGGTGCGTACACCGGTTCGGGTGCGTACACGGCGCCTGGAATGCCGATGTTCACGCCGACGTCGACGTGAGCCAGCGCGACCGACGATGCGCCTATGCCCAGACTGGCAACGACGGCCATGGATACCCAACGGTTTCGTGAAATGCTCATGATTTATTCTCGGGTTTTAGAATTGAAAGTGGGATCGCACAGGCAGGCTGCGTTCAGTCGTGGTCGTCGTGTTCGTGGCCGTGATAATGGTCATGATCGTGGTAGTAACCGCCGCCCTCAGGGACCACGATGCAACCGCCTAATGCACTCCCGAAAATGACGGCCATCAGTATCAGCGCGAGAATTCTTTTCATGACGTTGATTTCCCCTTTACGTGTGATCGAACTCTACTGAGCGGTCAGATTACCGGTGTGTTTGTGTGTAACAGGACGTGTCGTTTCCTTTGCACACTGGCGGCGTGAGTGCGGCGAATCGCCGGGATTTTCTGGCGCTGCGATTGGGCGGGTTGCAGGCGCCAGGATTCCAGTCAAGCCGTTGACCACGTTATGAAAAGCGTCCCGCATCGTCGCGTCAGACGCTTTCGCGCCGGCCGATTCGTGGGCCAGTAAGAGGGCGCGGCGCGCGCGGCGCGGCATATCGTTTCGCGCGTGTCCGGCGGAAACATTCAGTTTCAGACTCGAGATGGGAAGCAGCGTCATGGACCGAAAATCGTATGTTTTGTGCGATACCTATGCGCAACCGGCCCATTCGGCGGGGTGAGCCCCGGTCGAGCGACATCAGCTTGTCTTAAGGTTCGGGCCGTAGCATGCACAGCGCTTGCGGCCAACATTCCTGGACGTCGATGCAACGACGCCGCCGCTAAACGATGGCTAACAAACTCTCACGACGATGCGATCTGACGAAGCCATTTTCCCGCGATATGCCGCAAGCTATGACGGCGTAGCGAAGTTTCTTCACTGGCTGGTGGTGGTATTGATAGCCGCGCAGTTCGTGATCGGCTGGACCATGCCCGACATTCATAAGGGCACGCTGCCCACGGGCTTGATCGCGTGGCATCTCGGCGTTGGCGCGGCACTGATAGCAGCAGTGGCGGTGAGAATAGTCTGGCGTCTGACGCATCCGCCTGCGCCCGCTTCGCTTTCGCCGATGCTTGGCGTTGTTTCGCGCATCACGCACGCTCTTCTGTACGTCGCGCTGGTCGGTGTGCCGTTGCTGGGTTGGGCCAACGCATCGTCGCGTGGATGGTCCGTCAAACTGGCCGGCCTGCTGCCTTATCCGAGCCTGTTGCCGACCGGTTCGCAAGTCGGCCACACGATGGGTGACGTCCACGGGGTTCTGGCCTGGGTGCTGTTAGCGCTGATCGGACTGCACATCGCGGCCGCGCTGTTTCACCGCTTCATTCTCAAGGATCAGGTCTTGCAGCGGATGCTGCCTTGACCGCTATGTTCATATCGCAACGCTTTTGACGCGATTGCATCCACGATTACATCCGTGCGCGATGGTCACGCGGGTCATCAAAACTCGCGCGTGATAAGCATGTAAAAACAAGTTCGTCACTGTCGTCGAGCGTATCGAAGGCGTCGACTCGCGGCGTTTTTACTTACTGTCCCAACTTCCGCTCGAGCATCGCCTTCACCTGCGCCCACTCGGAATCGATAATGCTAAAGCGCACCGAATTGCGCTTGCGGCCATCCGGCATGATGCGTTCGTGTCGGACAATGCCTTCCTGTTTGGCGCCGATCCGCAGAATTGCCGCTCTGGATTTCTCGTTGAGTTCGTCCGTGGTGAACTGCACGCGCACGCACTGCATGACCTCGAACGCGTGAGTCAGCAAAAGATATTTCGCTTCGGTATTGACCCCCGAGCGTTGCACCGACCCGCTCAGCCACGTGTGACCGATTTCCAGCTTTCGATTCGCCCGGTCGATCTTCCAGAACCGCGTGCTGCCGACGATCGCGCCGGTATCGCGCCTGACGATCACGAAGGGCATCACCGTGCCGGCCTGTTTCCCTTCCAATGCAGCAGCGATGTAACTGCCGACGGTTTCGGGCCCCGGTACGACGGTCAGCTTCATGTTCCAGAGTTGACCGTCCGCGGCGGCGTCGAGCAGAGCCTGCGCGTGTTCCTGCTGAAGCGGCCGAAGCTCGACAGTCTGTCCGGTCAGCGTAGGTTGAATAAAACGAGGCGCGTTGTCGTTCATAACAATAAAAAGGTCCGCAAAGAACCCCTCGCGGACCTGACACAGTTGGCAGTTATAAAGTCGAAAAAACCAGCTTACACAGCCATTACCGTAACCGCCTTGGTGACCAGATAAGCTTCCATGGCTTCCGGTCCGCCTTCCGAGCCGTAGCCGGAGTCTTTCACGCCGCCAAACGGCATTTCCGGCGTGGGGGTGGCAGGCTGATTGATCCACAGCATGCCGACTTCAAGCTGTTGCGACAGCTGATGCACGTTGCTGAACGACTTCGTGAACGCATAACCGGCGAGCCCGTACGGCAGACGGTTTGCTTCGGCGATCGCCTCTTCGAGCGTGTCGAAACCACGGATCGCGGCGATCGGGCCGAACGGCTCGTTGTTGAATACGTCTGCCTCGAGCGACACGTTGGTCAGCACGGTCGGCGCGAAGAAGTTGCCTTCCGAGCCCACGCGTTCGCCACCCGTTTCGACCTTGGCGCCGGTCTTGCGCGCATCGTCGAGCACCTTGGCCATCGCGGTGAGACGGCGCGCGTTGGCGAGCGGCCCCAGGGTCGTGCCTTCCGCGAGACCGTCGCCGAGCTTGAGGCCTTCCGCATGCTTGACGAGCGCCGCCGAGAACGCTTCGCGGATGCTGTTGTGCACGAGAAAGCGCGTGGGCGAGATGCACACCTGGCCGGCGTTGCGGAACTTCGCGCCGCCCGCCGCCTTGACTGCCAGCGCGACGTCCGCGTCTTCGGCCACGATGACGGGCGCATGACCGCCCAGTTCCATCGTCGCGCGCTTCATGTGCGCGCCTGCCAACGCGGCCAATTGCTTGCCGACCGGCGTCGAGCCCGTGAACGTGACCTTGCGGATTACCGGATGCGGGATCAGATAGCTCGAAATCTCGGCCGGGTCGCCGAACACGAGGCCGACCGTACCCGCCGGCACACCGGCTTCGACGAAGGCCTGCAGCAGAGCCGCCGGCGACGCCGGGGTTTCTTCCGGCGCCTTGACGAGGAACGAGCAGCCGCTCGCGAGCGCCGCGCTCAGCTTGCGTACGACCTGGTTGATCGGGAAATTCCACGGCGTGAACGCCGCCACCGGGCCGATCGGCTCCTTGAAAACCAGTTGCTGCGCTGCCAGATTGCGTGACGGCACGACCCGGCCGTAGACGCGGCGGCCTTCGTCGGCGAACCATTCGATGATGTCCGCGGCGGACAGCACCTCGACACGTGCTTCGGCGAACGGCTTGCCCTGTTCCTGGGTCATCAGGCGGGCGATGTCCGACGCGCGCTCGCGCACCAGCGCCGCGGCTTTACGCATCGTGGTTGCGCGTTCGTTGGCGGGAATCTTGCGCCAGGCTTCGAAGCCGCGCTGCGCGGCGGCCAGCGCCCGGTCCAGGTCGGCGATGCCGGCGTGGGCGACTTTGCCGATGGCCTTGCCGGTGGCGGGGTTGACGACGTCGAGGGTTTTACCGCTGGCGGCGTCGCACCACTCGCCGTTGATCAGAAGCCGGGTATCGGTATAGCTTGAGATGGCCATGCTGGGTTCCTGTGAGTTGGAGAACGATAGGTCGCGCGGTCGGTCGTGGGACGGTGGCGGGACCTGCGCGGCCCGGAATGGACTGTCGATAGGGACGATCTTATCTGATTGCGGGCGGTGGCGTGCTTGTGCGCGCCCATGCCTGGTGCGTTGCGTGCTGTTTGCGGCGGCGGTTGCCGCAGCGGAAAAAATCCAGCCAAAGCGTCGGCGCGCAAACAGGCGTAAAGTCAAGCAGCAGCTGCGGGAACTGTCTTGAGCCAGCAGTAGTAGCAGGCGCTAGACGGCGACTGCAGCCCCGATCAACCAAGGTGCAAGCGAGGAATCGACATGCCGACCGGTACAGTGAAGTGGTTCAACGACGCAAAGGGATTTGGCTTTATCACGCCGGACGACGGTGGCGAAGATCTGTTTGCACATTTTTCAGAGATTCGCAGCGAGGGGTTCAAGTCGCTGCAGGAAAATCAGAAGGTTAGTTTCGAAATCAAGCAGGGGCCGAAGGGGAAGCAGGCGGCTGATATTAAGCCAATCTGAAGGTTGGTTTTTTGCCTTTGGCGGCGGCATTGGTTGGTGTGCTTACGGCGTTGGCCTTTCCTTGATTTCTTGGTGGTCTATTAGCGTCGCCCCTGTGCGGGGCGACGCTAATAGACCAATATCAAATCAAGGAAAGGCCAACACCGCAGGCGCACAGAAACCAATAAGAAGAGAAAGAACCACCGCAGCAGGTGCGCACAGAAACCAACCCGCCGGGAGGGCAAACAGAATAAACGAAGAACCATGCCACAGGCATACAGACAACCAACCGCCGGAGGCAAAACCCCCACGCGTCAAGCGTGCCCACCCTTAAGGTTTCCTTCAGCTTTGCTCCGTACTATTTGCGCGATTACTCGCAAACCCGCGCATCCCCGCGCCCACCCGCGAGGCAATGATCCCGATAGTTTTCTGACAGAAAACTGAAAGCACCGATCAAGGCTTGCTGGAGCATTCATGAAAACGCTGTTCTTGCAGGCGCCGTCGTACGACGGTTTCGATGGTGGCGCGGGTTCGCGCTACCAGGCCAGGCGTGAAATCCGCTCGTTCTGGTATCCGACGTGGCTCGCGCAGCCCGCCGCACTGATCCCCGATAGCCGCGTACTGGACGCCCCCGCCGACGGCCTGTCCGTCGACGCCTCGCTCGACATCGCGCAGCAATACGATCTGGTGATCATCCACACCAGCACGCCGTCCTTCCCCACCGACGCACTGTTCGCCGAAGACCTGAAAAAGCGCAAGCCTTCCGTGCTGATCGGCATGGTCGGCGCGAAGGTCGCGGTCGATCCGCACAATTCGCTGACCGCGAGCGAGGCGATCGACTTCGTCTGCCGCGAAGAGTTCGATTTCACCTGCCAGGAAGTGGCCGAAGGCAAGCCGTTCGCGCAGATCCTGGGCATGAGCTATCGCGCGCCCGACGGCTCGATCGAGCACAACGCAGCGCGTCCGATCCTCGAGAACATGGACGAGCTGCCGTTCGTGGCGCCGGTCTACAAGCGCGATCTGACGATCGACAACTACTTCATCGGTTACCTGAAGCACCCGTACGTGTCGATCTACACGGGCCGCGGCTGCCGCTCGAAGTGCACCTTCTGCCTGTGGCCGCAGACGGTCGGCGGCCACCGCTACCGCACGCGCTCGGTCGAGAACGTGCTCGAAGAGGTCAGGTGGATTCGCGACAACATGCCTGAAGTCAAGGAGATCATGTTCGACGACGACACGTTCACCGACTTCAAGCCGCGCGTCGAGGAAATCGCCCGCGGTCTGGGCAAGCTGGGCGTGACGTGGTCGTGCAACGCGAAGGCGAACGTGCCGTACTCGACGCTGAAGATCATGAAGGAAAACGGCCTGCGCCTGCTGCTGGTGGGCTACGAATCGGGTGACGACCAGATCCTGCTGAACATCAAGAAGGGGCTGCGCACCGACATCGCGCGCCGTTTCAGCGAAGACTGCCGCAAGCTCGGCATCAAGATTCACGGCACCTTCATTCTGGGGTTGCCGGGCGAGACGCAGGACACGATCCAGAAGACCATCGAGTACGCGAAAGAGATCAATCCGCATACGATCCAGGTGTCGCTTGCCGCGCCGTATCCGGGCACGACGCTGTATAACCAGGCGGTCGAGAACGGCTGGCTCGAAGAGAACAAGGTCATCAATCTCGTCAGCAAGGAAGGTGTGCAACTCGCGGCGATCGGCTATCCGCATCTGTCGCGCGACGAGATCTACCACCAGCTCGAGAACTTCTACAAGCGCTTCTATTTCCGGCCCTCGAAGATCTGGGAAATATTGCGCGAGATGCTGACGAGCTGGGACATGATGAAACGGCGCCTGCGGGAAGGCGTCGAATTCTTCCGGTTCCTGCGCGCCCACCAAGCGTGATCGCCGCGCATTTGCTCGCCGTCACGCTGGCCTACGCGTGCGCGGCGGGCGCGGTCTTCGGCATCGGCTACACGGTGCTGGCCGGTGTGCTGATTGGCCGGTTCTTCGCGCGAGCGGTGTCCGAGCCGACCAGCTTTCCGCCGGTCACGATCGTCAAACCCCTGCACGGCACTGAGTGGGCGTTGCTCGGCAACCTGTCGAGCTTTTGTCAGCAGAATTACCCGGGCCCCGTGCAATTCCTGTTCGGCGTGCACGAATCGACCGACCCCGCCTTGCAAACCGTCGACGATCTGCGGCGTCTGCATCCTGAAGCGGACATCACCGTGGTCGCCGATGCGCGCCTGTACGGCCCGAACCGCAAAATCAGCAACATCCTCAATATGCTGCCGCAAGCGCGGCACGACGTGCTGGTCTTCGCGGACAGCGATGTGAGCGTCGGACCGGACTATCTGCGCAACGTGATCGGCGAATTGCAGAAGCCGGGCGTCGGTCTCGTGACATGCGTTTATCGCGGGCAGCCCGATCCGGGCTTCTGGCCGCGCTTGTCGGCCAAGGCCACAAACTACCAGTTTCTGCCCGGCGTGGTGATGGGGTTGGCGCTCGGTCTCGCGCGCCCGTGTTTCGGGCAGACCATCGCGATGCGGCGCGACACGCTCGAAAAGATCGGCGGCTTCACGCCGTTCGTGCGGCATCTGGCCGAAGATCACGCGATCGGCGAAGCGGTCCGGATGATCGGCGAGAAGGTGGCGATTCCGCCGTTCACGATCTCGCACGCCTGCGTCGAAACGAGTGCGGCGCAATTGATCGCGCACGAACTGCGCTGGAGCCGCACGATCCGCAGCATCGATCCGCTCGGCCATCTCGGCTCGGCGCTGATTCATCCGCTCGCCTTTGCGCTGCTCGCCATTGCCTTCTCGGGTGGCGCCATGTGGGCCTGGCCGCTCGCGCTGGTCGCCGTGTGCGCGCGGCTGATGCTGAAGTTGCTGTCCGACCGGGCGTTGCGGCAAGCGCATCGCGACCTGTGGCTGCTGCCGTTGTGGGATATCGTGTCGTTTGCGATTTTCGTGGCGAGCTTCCGGTCGTCGCGAGTAATCTGGCGCGGCTTCAGCTTCAAGGTGGACGGCGACGGCTTGTTGTCGGCGGCTCAGGACGAATGACGCAGAACGAATGACGGATCGACAGCAGGTTGGGCAAGCGATGATGGGCAGGTATTTCGAAGACGGTGTAGGCGGCGGCTTGAAGCACAGGCGAAAGGTGCTCGCGTGATGAAGCATCTCGGCCGCGTGGCCGCGCTAGCCGGCTTGCTGGTTTCGCTGTGGCTGGTCTGGCAAGGCAACCCCGGCGCCGTGCTCGGCGCGCTGCGCGCAGCGGGCGCCGGCCTGCTGCTGGCCGCCATCGCGCACGTGCTGCCGATGCTGGCCAATGCCGCCGATTGGCGTTCGCTGATTCGCGGCGCGAACCGGCCGAGCCTCGCCGCGATGCTGCATCTGGTATGGGTGCGCGAATCGGTCAATAGCATGCTGCCGGTCGCGCGTGTCGGCGGCGAGGTCGTGTCGTTCCGGATGCTCAAGCGCTGGGGCGTGCGTCCGTCGACGGCGGTCGGCAGTCTGATCGTCGATATGCAGCTCACGGTGATCAGCCAGTTGCTGTTCACGATGGTCGGCATCGGCTTTCTGTTCGCGCACGCGCATTCGGATACGCTGCGGCTCGCCGGGCAGCTGGCGTGGGGCGTCGTCGTACTGACCCCGCTACTGGTGCTGTTCGCGCTCGTGCAACACGCCAGTCCGTTCGAGCGCATCACCCGCGCGCTCAATCATATGACCAGCGGCAAGCTGGCCGCGCTGGTCGGGCAGTCGGCGCAGATCGATCAGGCCATCAAGCTGATCTGGCGCCGGCGCGCCGTGGTGCTGCGCTATCTGTTCTTCTGGCAACCGCTGCAGTGCTTCCTGACGGCGCTGGAAATCTGGCTGGCGCTGTACTTCCTTGGCGTGCACGTGACGCTGACCGAAGCAGTGGTGATCGAATCGCTGATCCAGGCCGTCAGCAGCGCGGCTTTCTTCGTGCCGGGCGGGCTGGGCGTGCAGGAGGGCGGTTTCATTCTGATCGGCGGCGCGCTGGGCCTCGAGCCATCCATCTGTCTCGCGCTGGCTGGCGCGAGACGCATTCGTGACCTGCTGATCTTCGTGCCGGGACTCATTGCGTGGCAGTTCGCCGAGTCGTCGACTCGCGCGCCGAGGCATGCGGAGCGTCAGGCACTTCCCGAACTCGCGGAGCGAGGGAGAATCCACGAGGCGAGTCAGCGCTGAGCCGGAACAGCCGCCCAACGCAGCCTCAGCGTGCTCCCGCGTAAGCAGGAAATGAGACTTCGACGGCGAGCCCACGCTCGCCGATACCCGCGCCGAGGTGCAGACTCGCGTCGAAATGCTCCGCGATTCGCGCGACGATCGACAGGCCGAGGCCGCTGCCCGTCGCCTGATTGCCGGTCGCGCGAAAGAAGCGATTCGTCAGATGAGCGAGATCGCCGGACGCGACTCCCGGGCCGTCGTCACGCACCGTGAGCCGCACGCGGTCGAGCGCGTGCTGCACCGCGACCTCCACGCTGCCGCCGGCGCGCCCGTACTTGATCGCGTTATCGAGCAGATTGTCGAGCAGGATGCCGATCAGCACAGGCTCCGCATTGATCTCGGCGCGCAGGTCGCCGGTCAGCGTCACGCGAATATTTTTTTGCTGTGCATTACGCTCGTTGGCGAGCAGCGCGTCTTTGGCGATTGCGGCAGGCTTGAGCGGCGCGGTCGACATTTTCTCGTGCGCGTCCAGCCGCGCAAGCAGCAGTAATTGCTCGGCGAGCCGCGCGCTGCGGTCGACTCCTTGCACCACGCGCTCCATCGCCAGCCGCTGCAACGCGGCGTCCGGCTCGGCCAGCGCGACTTGCGCCTGTACCTTGATCGCGGCGAGCGGCGATTTCAGTTCGTGGGCGGCATCCGCGGTAAACGCGCGTTCGCGTTCCAGCAAGTGTCGCAAGCGCGACAGCACCAGATTGATCGCATCGACCAGCGGCCGCACCTCGGTGGGCGCATGGCCGATGTCGACCGGCTCCAGCCGGTTGATGTCGCGCACGCGGATCGCGCCCGACAGAATCCTGAGCGGTGCGAGACTCCAGCCGATGCCGAACCACACCAGCAACGCCAGTGCCGGCAGCGCAAGCAGCGTGGGCCGGGCAATCCGGCTCGCGACGCCGCTTACCAGATCGCTGCGCGTGTTGGCCGGTTCGAACACGCGCACGGTATGACCGAGCGCGGTGTCGCGCAAGGTGAACGAGTGCCATGCCTTGCCGCCCAGCGTGATGTTTTGCGCGCTGCTTACCGGGGGCACCGGCAGGTCCCACGCCTGCAACGCACGCAATTGCGGGCTGCCCGCCAGCACGTCGCCGTTTGCGCCGCGCACCTGAAACAGCGCGTCGCGCGGCAAGCTGTCGTCGTCGTCTTCGTTGTTGGCGCCGGGGCTGCCGCTTTTTTCTTCCTCCCGCACGTCGATGCGCGCATTAGCGAGGGTGATCAGATTGCGCTGATCGAGCAGGGCGAGGATTTGCGCCAGTTCGGCGAGGCGCGCGTCTTCCCATTCGCTAACTTCGCGCGTGGCCTGACGATAGCTCGATACCAGCGCGACGCCCCATATCAGCGCGATGCTGACCAGAATCAGCAGCATCAGCCGACGGCGTATCGACGACATCACGCTTTCTCCACCACGTAGCCGATATTGCGGACTGTTCTGATCAATTTCGCGCCGAGCTTCTTGCGTAGATTCGACACATGCACTTCGATGGCATTGCTTTCAATCTCTTCCTGCCATCCATATAGACTTTCTTCGAGGCGCGAACGCGACTGGGGAATACCCTGATTGGTCAGCAACTGCATCAGGATCGCCCATTCACGCGAGGTGAGAGGCACGCGCGTGTCGCCGATCTCGACCGTTTGCGCGGCCGGGTTGACGGTCAGTTCCTGATAGCGGATCACCTCGATGCTGCGCCCTTGCGCGCGGCGCAGCAAAGCCCGGCAACGCGCGATCAGTTCGGTCAGATCGAATGGCTTGCCGAGGTAGTCGTCGGCACCGGCTTCGAGGCCGCCGACGCGATCGACCACCGTGCCTTTCGCGGTCAACACCAGCACCGGCACGTCCTTGCCCGCGTCGCGCAGGCGCCTCAGGATTTCCTCGCCCGACACCCTGGGCAAGCCGAGATCCAGTATCACGAGCGCATAGGCGGTAGTGGTCAGCGCGAGATCGGCCTTGTGGCCATCGCGCGCCCAGTCGACCGTAAAACCGGCTTGGCGCAGTCCCGCTTCAATACCGCAGCCAATCAGATCGTCGTCTTCTACGAGGAGTAAGCGCATGAGTCAGTTCATTCCGTTCAGGGATCGGGCCTCGGTGTGGCCTTGCCGCACCGGCTTTTAAGCAATCGCCGAGCCGCACGGTGAAGTGTAACCATGATGCCCGACACCCGCTTTATACCGCCGTCTTCCTTAAGGTTTCCTTCAGTTTGAATCGATACTATCGCCCCTCAGCAGGTCGCTGTCGCGAGGCTCGACGTGAGCGCACGAAAGCGATATCGCGTTGTTAGCTTTTCGCAATGCAATCGTAAGCACATCGATGGGATGTACAGTCGGCGCCTGTCGCCATAGTGCGGTGCATATCGTCAGGTCACGAGACCAAGCCATGAAGCCAGTCACCGTCGACATGCTGCGAGCCCATCTGATGGCGGCTTCGCTCACGGCCATGGGCACTGAAGCCCTCGCATGGCTCGCGTTGCTGGTCTTGCCGGTCTCCCAGCAAACTTTCAGTTCCACACCGTTCCGGTTGTTCGCGCTTGGCTCGATCATTGGCGGCGTAGTCGCGATGCGTCATTTCGCGCATGTCTCGTTCAATCTCGCGATTCAGAGCCGGCACGCGACGTCTCACGGCTGGACATTGCGGCCCGTTTCGGTGGCGGCGAGTTGCCCGCGACGCTGGCTCGTCATTCTCCATCTGCGCTTTACGGGCAGACCGTTCGTGCTCGCCGGGCACTGACGGAACCAGGCAATGACGGCTCACACATTGACAGCATGCCAATGGTTGTTGCTCGTCGGATGTGGCGCGGCTTCGCTGTATGCGATGCTGGCGGCGGTAGCCATGCCGTTCTTCGCGGCGCGCCGGGGCGGCGCTGCCAGATACCCGGCCGGTCCCTTCAGGAATGTCGGCGTCAGCGTGCTCAAGCCGCTCTGCGGCGCGGAGCCGCGTCTCTACGAAAACCTCAGGACTTTCTGCGACCAGCGTCACGGGCACTTTCAACTGGTGCTCGGCGTGTCATCGCCCGACGATCCTGCGATCGCGGTGGTGCGGCGTTTGCAGGCTGCCTATCCGATGCACGACATCGAGCTCGCGGTGGATTCACGCGTGCACGGCAGCAATCTCAAGGTCAGCAATCTGATCAACATGGCTGAGCGGGCGCGCCATGACGTGATTGTCATTGCCGATAGCGACATCGCCGTCGAAGCCGATTACCTCGACACCGTGGCCGCGCCGCTGGCCGATCCTCGCGTGGGCGTGGTCACTTGCCTTTACGTGGCGCAAGGCGTCGGCGGATTCTGGCCGCGCGTCGGCGCGCTTTTCATCAACGAGTGGTTTGCGCCGTCGGTGCGTGTTGCGCACGCGGCCGGGTCGCGCCGCTTCGGTTTTGGCGCGACGCTGGCATTGCGTCGCGAGACGCTCGAGCAGATCGGCGGTTTTGACGCGCTGAAAAATTGTCTCGCCGACGACTACTGGCTCGCCGAACATGTGCGCGCGCTGGGGTTGAGTACGGTTCTGTCGCGCGTGATGGTGGCGACCGATGTGATCGAGCCGACCTTTGGCTCATTGTGGCAGCGTGAAACGCGTTGGCTGCGCACGATACGCTCTGTGAACCCGCTGGGTTTCGCGTTTCTGTTTATTACTTTTCCGTCGCCGTGGATTGTTGTCGGCGCCTGGCTTACCGGCAGTCTGGCGGCGGGGCCGTACGATGGCGTGCATGTGTGGGCAGCGCTTGCGAGTGGCGTCTTCACGGCTGCTGGTTTTGCTGCGCGCATGTTGCTGCATCTGCGGAGTGCGCGGCATGAGCGCACGTTCTGGCGCGATTTGCTGATTGTGCCATTGCGGGATTCGTTGCTTGCTGCGCAATGGCTGGCTGGGGCGTTTGGGTCACATGTGATTTGGCGCGGGGCGCGGGTGCCTGTAGGAGGCGGTTCTGCGCCTGCAGCGCAACGTAGCGCGTTGCGGGTGATGGAGACGTCTGATGGGGGGTAAGGGGTGGGTTTGATGGTTTGCCTACGGCGTTGGTTTTTTGCCTTTGGCGGTGGTATTTTTCTGTGTGCCTGCGGCGTTGGCCTTTCCTTGATTTCTTAGTGGTTTATTAGCGTCGCCCCTGTGCGGGGCAGGCACTTTCTTTGCCGCCGCAAAGAAAGTAAGCAAAGAAAGCGGCTTCACACCGCTAACTCTTAAGCGGGTCCCCTGGCTTGGAGGAGGTAGTGGAGCATCTGGAATCCGTGCCCTCGCGCACTCCGCGCTTGTGACAAGGCAGTCATACTTCCGGCGGCGCTACGCGCGCCGACGCGGTACTTCATCAAACCACTTGCTGGTTTTCGAGCCTGCGTTTCGTTCGGCGTCGGAGATCGGGCACTTCCAAAACCGCGACTTTGCTCTGGCTACGTCAGTGTTTCATTTCATATGACCGTAGTCATTTTCGGCGCCATGCGATAGCCCAAAGTCGCGAGCCATTTCGGTGCCTCGCCGAGGCGCAGCCGATGGCACCCACCGCGCGCAAACGAAGCCACTGGTTTCCCTTGCAGACCGTTCCGGCGAGCACGTAGTGCGAGGCGGGAAGGATGACTGCCTTGTCACTCACGCTGAATGTGCGAGGACACAGATTCCAGATGCTCCACTGCCTCCTCCAAGCCAGGGGACCCGCTTAAAAATTAGCGGTTTGAGCCGCTTTCTTTTGCCTACTTTTCTTTGCGGCCGGCAAAGAAAAGTAGGTGCCCCCCCGCACAGGGGGAACGCTAATAAACCAATAAGAAAGCAAGGAAAGGCCAACGCCGTAGGCACCCAGAAGAACGCCGCCACGAAAGGCAAAAAAAAACCGGCCGGGACGGCAAACAAAAAAACCAAAATCAAATAGCCTGTTTCTTCATCAACAGTTTCAACAACACTGGCAACAACAACAACACCAATGGCAACTGCACAATCAACCCAGAAATAATCGCAATAGCGAGCGGCTGCTGCATAGCCGACCCTTGCCCAAGAGCAAACGCAAGCGGCAGCAGTGCCAGAATGGCAGCAATCGTCGTCATCGTGATTGGCCGCAGACGATTACGCCCCGCGGCGATCAAAGCCGCCTCAAACGCCATGCCGTCATCCCGCACGAGTCCCTGCAACTCCGAAACATAAAAAATCGCCACCTCCGTCACGATACCGATAATCATCGTCATCCCCATCATCGCGGAGATGTTCAACTCAATACCGGTGAGCCACAGGCCAATGAACACAGCCCCCGCAGCCAGCAAAGGCATCGCCATGACCGCCAACGAGACGCGAAATCGCTCGTAGAGAAACAGCAGCAAACCGAACACCAACGCAATGGCTGCGCCGAACACGATCAACAAACCCTTGAACGCAATCTGTTGTTGCTGATACAAACCACCCAACTCGTAGTAAACGCCGTCCGGCAACAGATTCTTGTCGCTAAGCGTCTTCTGCACGTCGGCGATCGTCGAGCCGAGATCCCGGCCGTCGATCCGTGCTGTAACGGCCACCATGCGCTTGAGATTGTCGCGGCTGATTTCCGGCTGCCCGGTCACGGTCACCTGATCGGCCACGCGGTTGAGCGCGAATAGATGACCGTCCGGCGCGCGAATCTGCAACTGACCCAGTTGCGTATCGGTCAGCTTCAATGCGCCGGCCACGCGCACGCGCACACCTACCGTCTTCGGCCCGGTCTGGAACTGCGTCGCGACATTGCCTTCCACCATGTCCGACACCGCCTGCGCAATCGACTGCGTATCCATCCCCTCAGCAGCAGCTGCTTCTGGCCGGATATGCAGTTCGAGCGCATCGCCTGCCGGGTTGATGCCGTCGTTCACGTCCACCACGCCCTGAATCTTGCCGATCTGCGCGGCCACCTTGCGCGCAGTGGTGTCGAGCGTGGTCTGGTCGTCGGAATAGATCTTGATCTGCACCGGTTGCGGCACCGCGGTCAGATCGCCGATCAGGTCCTCCATTAGCTGCGCGAGTTCCAGATTCACGCCGGGCACCTGCGTCTCGACCTTCGAACGGATCTCCTCCATCACCGTTTCGATCGGCTCGCGACCGCTCGACTTAAGCCGCACGAAGAAGTCACCCCGGTTGGGTTCGTTCAGGTCGCCGCCAAGACCCGCACCGGTGCGGCGCGAGTAGGTCAAGACATTCGGATTCGCGCGAATGATGCTCTCGACCTGTTTCATCAGCCGGTCGGTTTCGGTGATCGACGTGCCGGGTTCGGTGTGATAGTCGAGCACGAAACCGCCTTCGTCCATGCTCGGCATGAAGCCGCTGCCCACCCGTGTGAAGGCGAATGCCGCGACCACGATCAGCGGCAAGAGGCCAAGCAGCACGAGGATCGGCCGCGCCGTGACGTGCTCGATCAGAAACGCGTAGCGCTTGTTCATCCACGTCGCGAAGCGGGTTTCCTGGTGTTCCTCGGCGTCCTTCGCCTTCAGCCAGCGGTCGCACAGAATCGGCACCGCGAGCCAGGTGACGAGAAACGAAATGAATAGCGCGCTCGCCATCGTAACGGAGAGCGCCTTGAAGAACGCGCCCGTCACGCCGGACAGGAACGCGAGCGGCACGAAAATAATCAGCGTTGCCGCCGACGAACCGGCGAGCGGCCGGGTGAATTCGAGCGCCGCGGCCATCACGCGGCCGTGGAACTTGTGCGCGCCGCCTTCGCGCATGCGCCGCACGATATGCTCGATCATCACGATCGCATCGTCGATCACGAGGCCGACCGCGGCGGCCATCCCGCCAAGCGTCATGATGTTAAAGCCCATGCCGAACACGTCGAGCAACAGGATCGTCGCGGCCATCACCACCGGCACCAGCGCGACGGCGATCGCGGTGATTTTCCAGTTGCGCAGGAAGGCGAACAGCGTGAACGCGGCCAGCACCACGCCGATCATGATGGCGTCGCGCACGCTGGTGGCCGAGGCGATCACGAGTTCGCTCTGGTCGTACCAGTTCGAAAGATGCACGCCGGCCGGCATCTGATGCCCGAAGGCGGCGAGCTTCGCGGTAATCGCCTTGGCCATCGCCACGCTATTCGCGCCGGGCTGCTGAAAGACGTTGATCAGCACGGCGTCCTGGCCGTCGGCGGTGACGCGCATCCATTGCGGCACCACGCCCTGACGAACCGTCGCGATGTCGCCGAGGCGAATTTGCGTCGCGCCGTTGGCCGACACCACCACGTTCCTGAGTTCATCCAGTTGCGTGATGGTGGTGTTGGCGATCACGAGGTACAGCTTGTAGTGATCCTCGATGCGGCCGGTCGCCATCAGCACGTTGCTCGCGCCGATCGCCTTCGAGACATCCGAAAGCGAGATCTTGTACGCGGCGAGCCGCGCCGGATCGATCGCGACTTCGAACTCGTCCTGCGCGCCGCCCATCACGTCGACGCGCGCCACGCCTTCCACCGACGACAGCAACGGCCGCATCTGGAACTGCGCCAGATCGTGCAGCGCTGACTGCGATTGCTGTTTCGACGTCAGGCTGTACGCGAGCACCGGGAACACCGTCGGATCCATGCGCCGCACCTGCATCGAAGTGCCTTGCGGCAGCGTCGCGAGAATCTCGCTGATGGCCGACTGCGCCTGCAACGTGGCCTGCGCCATGTCGGTGCCCCAATCGAAATTGATCGAGATTTCCGCCGAGCCGCGGCTCGTTTTCGATTCGACGTCGCGTACATTCGGCACGCGGCGCAGCGCTTCTTCGACCGGCATGGTGACGAGCGTGGCCATCTGCTCGGCAGGGCGGTCGCCCGCGTCGAGCGAGACCACCGCGCGCGGAAACGCGACGTTCGGGAACAGCGAGATCGGCAGACGGAACGCGGTCAGCGCGCCCGCGATCGCCAGCAAGGCGATCACGAACAGCAGCGAGCGCCGGTGCTTCTGCATCCATTGACCGAAATTCATCGCGGCGCGCCTCCACCGGTTTGCACCGCCATGCCATCCTTCAACTCATAGTTGCCGCTGACGACGAGCGTCTGCGTGCCGTCGATCGCACCGTCCACACCGTAGCTGTCGCCGTTTTCGACCTGCGTGACCACCGCCACGCGGCGCGCCTTGTTCTGCGGCGTGATCTGGAACACGTACGCGCCTTTGCCGTCTTTCAGCACGGCGGAGCGCGGCACGACCCAATGCGTGCCGCTGCGGGTCGCGATATCGGCGGCGACGCGCGTGCCGGGAATGAACGCGGTCTGCCCGAGCGGCACGTTTGCGCCGACGTTGACGAGCTGGCTCTGTTGATCGACCGACGCGCCGACCAGCACCACGTGGCCATCCGCGGCGGCTTTTGCAAGCGAGGTGGACAGGCCATGCAGCGTGACGGTGTCGCCGGCGTGGATCGCGCCCGCATCCGACGGCTCGACGCCGAGCACCACGTTCGCGCGAGCATCCTTGCCGCTGCCGCCGGCCAGTTGCAGGATCGCGGCGCCGGGCTGCACCTGGTCGCCCTGAGCCGCCGACACCTGCAACACCACGGCATCGAGCGGCGCGACGATGACTTTGCTGCCGCTCGCGACGCCGGTCTGGTTTTGTGCCGCGAGCGCCTGCTGTGCATCCTCGGCAGCCTTTCTGGCGGCGGCGAGTTGCGATTGCGTGGCGAGCCCCTTGTCGTACAGCGATTGCGTTCGGGCCAATTCGCCTTGTGCCAGCGTCACGGCGCTTTTCGCCTGGGTGGATGCGAGCACCGCGGCGGGATCGGCTTGCACGACGAACAGCGGCGTGCCGCGTGTCACGCTTTGCCCGGCCTGCACGCGCATTTGCACGATGCGCGCGACGTACGGCAAATTGACGGTGGTCAGATTCGACGCGGACGCCGCGACGATGCCATACGCACGCACCGGCTGCGCGATGGTGGCGCGCTGCACGCGCACGGTCTGTACGGCCACGACGCCTTTGTCGGCGGCGTCGTCGGCTGCGGCCGCATCGGCCGCATACGTGGCGAGGCTCCAGCTGCCGAGGGCGGCGCTCAGCAGGGCGGCACAGGTGACAGAGATCGCATAGGCAGCGATGCGCGGCCGCCGCGCCGAAAATAGGCTATTTCGCATGAGTTTCGGTGATTGTTTGAGCGGAGGGGGCGAAGGAATAGGCGTCGGGAATCGCACTGCCTAACAGTGCCTGCAAACCGACACGTTGTTCGGCGAGCGATTCGCGCAGCGTGGCGACGTCGATACGTTTGGTGAGCGATGCGCTCTGCGCGTCGGTGTAAGCGCCGAGCGCGAGGTTGTGTTGGGCGAAGGCCTGTGCCGCGTGTTGCGCGGCGAGGTCGACGTCCGGCAGCGCCGCTTCGGTCTGCTGCAACTGACGTGTGAGAATGACGTTGTCCGCGCGCATATGGGCGACATCCGCATAGGCCGTGTTCAGGCGCGATTGATATTCGTCGCGCAGGCGCTGGCGGGTCGCTTTTTCGATCGCCACGTTGCCTTGATTGCGGTTGAAGATCGGCAGGCTCAGATTGATCGTGAAGCCGCTGGTGTAGATATTCGACGTGTCACGCGCCCGCACGAAACCCACCGACAGGCTCGGAAACTGACTGAGAATCGCCGCGCGGTATTTCTGCTCCTGCGCTTCATAGCCGGCTTGCAGCGCGATCAGGTCCGGGCGGCGTTGCGCCAGGTTGGCCAAGGCCGAGTCGAGCGTGGTGTCGGATAGCGGCGCTGTGTTCTCGCTGCCGGTGAGTTGCAATTGAACCTCTGGCGAGAGGCCGAGCAGCGCGTTCAGATCGTGGTGCGTCTGTTCGGCGGCACGCTCGGCGTCGGTGTATTGCTTGCGCGCGTCGCTATACGACGTGAGCGCGGCGGTCAGCGTGTCGTCGGTCAGATTGCCGTCGCGGCGGGCTTCGGCCATCCGCTCGTAGCGTGTGCGCGCGAGGTCGCGCTGCTGTTGCAGCAGCGGCAGCGTGTCTTGCTGGAAGCGCGTTTTGATGAACAGCTGCCGCGCCTGGGCGACGATCTGCCATTCCTGCCAGAGCAGGCCGAGATCGGTCTTCGCCACGGTCGCGTCGGCGGAGTGTTTGTTGGCGCTGCGCAGGACGATCGCCATCACGTCGATGCTCAAGCCATAATTGAACGCACGCGTGAAGCCTGCGGCGCCCGGATAGTCGCTCGCCACGCTCAGTTGCGGGTCGGGCAGCAGCCCGGCTGAATAAGCCTGCGCGCGGGCGATGCCGAGATCGTCGCGGGCGAGCTTGAGATCGGGATTGTTGGCGACGGCGAGCATCGCGACTTCCTCGATATCGAGTCCGTCGGACGGATCGAAACGATGTGCGGCCAGTTCGGGCAGCGGCATCGTCGACGGATCGATGCGGATGCGCTCGAGCGAATGGGCGGAAGTCGACGTATCCTGTGGCGCGAGCGGCTCGCGGTGGTACCACGTGCAACCGGCCAGCAGCATCGCGCAGAGCGGCACGAGCGCGCGCAGCCGTGTCGCTGAGGTGGCCGCTGCAGCGGCGTAGAAAACGGGCAAGGTCCGGCTCCTGAACGAAACGAAGTGAGTGCATCCGCGAGCAGACGCAGCAAAACAGGTGCCGATTCTGCTGAGGATGAGCTTAAGTGATGCTTAACCGGTGCTTAAGCCTCCCATAAGCGTCCCCTAAGCATCGCATAAGCGTCCCTTAAGGAAAACATAAGCGTGGCATAAGGAAGCGTTAAGCTGACGAACAGGACAATGCGGCGACAATTCGGACAAACAGGACAGAGGAGAGGCCATGCGTCTGTTATTAGTCGAAGACGACGACATGATTGCGGAGACCGTATTGGGCGCCATGCGCCGCGCGGGCTATGCGATCGACTGGGCTGAAGACGGCCGCGCCGCGGAACTGTCGCTCGGCAACGGCGTGTACGACCTCGTGCTGCTCGATCTCGGCTTGCCGAAGAAAGACGGCATTGAGGTGCTGAATGCATATCGCAAGGCCGGCGGTGCCGCGCCGGTGATTATCCTGACCGCGCGCGACGCGGTGGACGAACGGATTCGCGGCCTCGACGCGGGCGCTGACGATTACCTGATCAAGCCATTCGATCTCGACGAACTCGCCGCGCGCGTACGCGCATTGTTGCGGCGGCGCACCGGCCAGAAGCAGCCTGTGTATGCGCATGGCGAGCTCACACTCGACCCCGCCGCGCACGAGGTGACCAAGGACGGCGAGCCGTTGCCGCTCGTGCCGCGCGAATTCGCGCTGCTGCAGGCGCTGATCGAGGAGCCGACGCGCGTTTTCACCAAGGCCGAGCTGGAAGAAAAACTGTACGGCTGGGGTGAGGAAGTGGGCAGCAACACGATCGAGGTGCATGTGCACAGCTTGCGGCGCAAGATCGGCGCGGACCAGGTAGTGACCGTGCGCGGCGTCGGCTACCGCCTGAAGAGGTGCGGATGACGTCGATTCGCCGCTGGCTGCTGGGCTGGCTGATTTTCGGCATGGCAGCAGCCTCGGGCGTGGCCGGCTACGGCATCTTCCACACCGCGCGAGAAGAAGCGAGCGAACTGTTCGACTACGAACTGCGCACAGTGGCGTTGTCGTTGCCGTCGAACCTTCGGAGCACCGCGGACGGCGAGCATCACAGCCCCGATTTCGGCGATCTCGCCGACGACCGTGTCGTCATCGAAATCTGGGACCGCGCCGGCAACCTCATCTATCACTCGATGCAGGCGCCGGTGTTTTCGCGCCTGCAAGAAGGCTTCAGTACAGTCGAGCGCGGCGAGTATCACTGGCGCGCGTTTGGGCTGCAGCAACCGGACCGCTATATTCAGGTCGCGCAACCGGTGTCCGTGCGTGAAGATCTCGCACTGACGCTTGCACTGCATACGCTGTGGCCGCTTGCCTTGCTGGTGCCGGTGACGATCGTGCTGGTGCTGCTGGTGGTCGCACGCGGGCTCGCACCGATTGGCGGGCTGTCTCGCGCGCTGTCGACCCGCTCGATCGATTCGCTGGAGCCGTTGCATCTGGACGGCGCCGTGCCGGTCGAAATCCGGCCGCTGGTCGAGGCGCTCAATGATTTGCTGCAGCGGTTGAGTACTGCATCGCAGGCGCAGCGCACCTTTATCGCCGATGCCGCGCACGAGTTGCGTTCACCGCTGGCCGCGCTGAAGCTGCAGCTGCAGGCCGCCTCGCGCGATGGCACGTTAAAGGGCGAGGGGCAGGCGCTGGAGCGTGTCGAGGGGCGGGTCAACCGGATCATCCATCTGGTGCAGCAGTTGTTGACGCTGGCGCGCGAGGATGCGCATCCGGTGACGTCGATGGTGCCGGTGAGTTTGCGCCGGATCGGCGAGCAGGCTGTTGGGGATTTTTCGCTGCTTGCCGAAACCAAGGAGATCGATCTCGGGCTCGAGTGCGAGCAGGCGCGCACGCCAGGCGACGCTTATACGGTGCTGGCCGAGCCGCATGGGATGAGTGTGTTGTTGGGCAATCTGATCAACAACGCGATTCGGCATACGCCGCGGGGCGGCAAAATCGATGTGATTTTGAAGCGGTCTGGAGACCGCGTGGGGCTCGAGGTGGTGGATAGTGGCTCTGGTATTCCTGAGCCTGAGCTCGAACGTGTTTTCGATCGGTTTTATCGTGGGGAGGAGGCGCAGGGCGAGGGGAGCGGGTTGGGATTGGCGATTGTCGCGCGGATCGCGAAGAGGCATCAGCTTTCGCTGGCATTGCGGAATAATGTTGGGCGGAGTGGGTTGTGTGTTTCTGTTTTTGGCCTGACGGCGTATGGGGTTGAAGCTGCGGTGGCGGTGAAAAGTTGATGTTTTTTGCCTTCGCGGCGCTTTGGGTGTGTGCCTATGGCGTTGGCCTTTCCTTGATTTGTTAGTGGTTTATTAGCGTCGCCCCTGTGCGGGGCAGGCACTTACTTTCTTTGCCGCCGCAAAGAAAGTAAGCAAAGAAAGCCGCTCAAATCGCTAATTCTTAAGCGGGTCCCCTGGCTTGGAGGAGGCAGTGGAGCATCTGGAATCAGTGTTCTCGCACACTCCGCCCCGGTGACAAGGCAGTCATTCTTCCCGCCTCGCACTGCGTGCTCGCCGGAACGGTCCGCAAGGGAAACCCGCGGCTTCGTTTGCACGCGGTCGGGGCCATCGGCTTCGCCTCGGCGAAGCACTGAAGCTTGGGAGCGCGAGCCACTATGCCGGGCGAAACGTTGCCGCTGAAACCGGCAGGCGGTTTCGCGAAGTACCACTGAGCGCCGAAACCCGCGGGCGGTTTGATGAGGTACCGTCGAGCGCCGAAACCAGCCGGTGGTTTGATGAAGTACCGCTACGGCGCGCGCAGCGCCGCCGGAAGTATGACTGCCTTGTCACTAGCGTGGAGTATGCGAGAACACTGATTCCAGATGCTCCACTGCCTCCTCCAAGCCAGGGGACCCGCTTAAAAATTAGCGGTGTGAAGCCGCTTTCTTTGCTTACTTTCTTTGCGGCGGCAAAGAAAGTAAGTGCCTGCCCCGCACAGGGGCGACACTAATAGACCACTAAGAAATCAAGGAAAGGCCACCGCCGCAGGCGCACAGCCAGAAAGCAACCCCACCACACTGCTACAATCTCCTCTTTCTCGATCGACTGTGTGCCATGGGTTTCGAACAACTCGCTGAACTGAAAAAGCAACTTGCTGCAGCACGAGCAGAAGCCGCGCCCGCCGCCAAGCCAGGTGCCAAGCCTGCGGCCAAGGCCGGAGGTGCCAAGCCCGGTGCCAAGCCGGACGCGAGGCCCGCTCGCAAGCCATCGCAGCCGCGCCGGGCTGCGCCCGCAGCCGCGCCGGACGCGAAGCCTGTCGACCCGGTGGTGAAGACGATCGGGAAACTACAGAAGCGCTTCCCCAATGTGTTTCCGAAGAATCCTGCGCCCAAGCTCCCGCTGAAGGTCGGAATCTTCGAGGATCTCGTCGTTCACGCTAAAGAATTGTCGTTGAGCGAAGCCGAGTTGCGCGACGCGATCAAGACGTGGTGTCGCGGCAGCCGCTACTGGAAATGCCTCGTCGAAGGCGCCGCACGAGTCGATCTGACCGGCAGCGAAGCCGGGCAGGTGACGGCGCAGGAAGCCGCCGGCGCGCAACGGCTGCAGGCGCATCGGGCAGCCAAAGCCGCGCCTAAAGCCGCCAACCCGACGGTCGCACTGCAGGCCGCTTCGCAGGCCAACCCGACGATCACATCGCCGGCCAACTCGCAGGCCAATCCGACGGTCACACCGCCGGCCGACTCGCCGACAAGCTCACCAATCGACACAGAGGTCTGACAGCCGGAACCCCGCCTAGGGGTGGCTGCCTTGCCTCGACGTCGCCCCGAGCCGGGCGCGCACGAAGCCGACATGCTCGCGCAGGACGTAAAAAGCATCGGCATATGCAAGCGGCATGCGCAACTGGTTCAGCGAGTCCTCGATATGATCGAGTTCGTGGAAGAGCGCTTTACGTTCTTCATCGCTCGAGTCGGCGAGCGCGCCGCGTTCGATCGCGATCAGCGAACCGTAGTATCGATAGATGCGCGAGCGTACGCGCCATCGGTAAAGCGCCGGTATCAACCGCATCGCCGGGAATAACAGCACGGCCATCGGCAGCAGCAGAACGAGTGTGCGGTCGCCGATGCTGGCCAGCCAGAACGGCAGGTTGCGATACAGAAAGCTTTTGCCGGTCTTGTAGTAGCGCTGCGCGTCTTCGCTGATCTGATATTCACGGGCGACCGGATTGGGGAATTCGCCCGCATGCTGCAAGAGGCCGGGCATGCCGTGAACCTCCTGCGCGGCTTCGATCACCAGGTCGGAGATGGCCGGGTGCAAATTGGCGCGGGCGACGATCTCAACAGTCGGGCTGACCAGGTGGACGGTTTCGGGTGGGACCCTGTGCTTGAGATCCAGCACGCCGGGTGGCAGGTCGATCTGATCGAGATACGGGAAGAGACGCGCATACGCGCTCGCTTCGTCGAAGTTCATCACGGAGACGCCGGGCACCTTCAGGAGTCTGAGCATCAGGCCACGGGTCGCCGAGTCGCCGTTCAGGATCGCGGCGTCGACATCGCCTGCAACCAGTTGCGTGGCGGCCTGCAATCCGTCGCTCGGCACCAGCACGGTGGCGCCGCCAGGCTCGATACCGTTTGCCTCCAGCAGCTTGAGCGCCAACAGGCGAGTGCCGCTGCCTTCGCGGCCGATCGCAATCCTTTTGCCTTCCAGTTGTGAAAGCTGGGTCACGCCCGTGCCGCGATAGAACACCACTACCGGTATATAGAAAACGCTGCCGAGCGACATCAGCGATGAAGTATCCATGCCATCCGCCACCCCGCCTTGTACGAGAGCGAGATCGACATGCTGTTTGGGGTCTAGCAGTCGATGCAGGTTTTGCACCGAGCCATCGGATTCCAGCACCTTCAGCGTGATGCCGTTGCGGGCGAGAATTTTTTTGTATTGCTCGGCGGCGACCAGGAATGAACTGTCGTGCGGGCCCGCGCTCATCGCGATCGTTTTTGGCGGCGCCGGATCGATCAGCCAGACGACCAGCGTGACCATCAACACAACGAGCGCGGCGACGATCGCATACGGCAAGGTGTGATCCCGCCATTCGGCATGCGATTGATCGCCTGGAAAATTCGGGGGACGCGGGCGATGCGGTTTCATGGGCACTCCGTGCCGGTAGCCGGATGGTGTATTTTCCACCGTCCGGTGGGGGACGCGGTTGGCAGTTTGCTCTATTGATCTATGAATGTCGTGTATTGCGATGGTTTTTTTGTTTGCCTACGGCGTTGGGGTTTTCTTTGGTCTTTTGCCCTTTGCGGTGGCGTTCTTCTGTATGCCTGCGGCGTTGGCCTTTCCTTGTTTTGTTATTGGTTTATTAGCGTTCCCCCTGTGCGGGGGGCACCTACTTTTCTTTGCCGCCATGTCCGCGGTCTGTACACGCCGTGCAAAGAAAAGTAGGCAAAAGAAAGCGGCTCAAACCGCTAATTTTTAAGCGGGTCCCCTGGCTTGGAGCTCAGGATTACCCACATCTGTGCCGGGATAGCGCTTGTAAACAGCTTGAGGTGGTGTTAACTTGAGGCACCGCCACAGGAACCAGACGCAATTGCCTTCGACCGAGAATCAGGATGACCAGGACGACTGGGCCGACATCGAATTCGGTGCGGCAAATCTGGGCGATGCCCGTTTGACGAATCGGCTCGTTGCACTGGCACGCCGGCTTGCCAGCACACCGGACTGCTCGTTTCCACGCTCCATGGATGCCGCCGAACTCAAGGCGGCCTATCGCTTCTTCGATAACGACCAGGTCGATACGGACGGTGTGCTTGCACCTCACGTAGACCAGACGCTCAAGCGCATGACCCAGGTGCCAGTCGTGCTCGCGGTGCAGGACACAACCGAATTCAACCTGACGCATCTGGGCGCGACCGAAGGCCTGGGCTACGGCACGGGCAACCAGTCGCGCGGCTTCATGCTGCACAGCCTGCTGGCCGTGACACCGGAAGGCCTGCCGCTCGGCGTGCTGGGCATGAAGACGTGGGTGCGCGATGACGCAGATCTGGGCCGCAGGCGTCAACGCTCAAAGCGCGACTTCAATGACAAGGAAAGCGTTAAATGGGTTGAGGGTCTGAACCATCTGGCAGCCCTTAAGACCCGATGTCCCGATACGCGCATGGTGGGCGTGGGCGACCGCGAAAGCGACGTCTATGAAGTGTTCGTGGCCGAGCGGCCTGCTGGCGTAGACTGGCTCATTCGTGCGGCATGGGACCGTCGGACGGCGCACCCCGAGCGTTATCTCTGGGACACGGTGACGGCGAGCGCCCCCTTGGGCGAAATCGAGCTGGAGTTGCCGGCACACCGCAACATGGCCCGGCGCATTGCGCGTCTGACGCTGCGTTGCACGCAGGTCAGCCTGATTGCACCACCCAGAGCGTCGACCAAAGGCACCGGGCGCGCCCGGCTCACCCCGGTGGAGGTGTTTGCAATCCACGCACTTGAAACCGATCCGCCAGCGGGCGTCGAGCCGCTCGAGTGGATGCTGCTCAGCTCTGTGCCCACGCTCACGCTGAGCGATGCACTTGAACGACTCGAATGGTATGCACGTCGCTGGACGATCGAATCGTGGCATCGTGTGCTCAAAAGCGGCTGTCGGATCGAGGCGCGCCAGTTCGGCAATCTTGAACGGTTCGTCCGCGCGACCGCGCTATTTGCAGTGATCAGCTGGCGAATCATGTACGCCACGCTGCTGGGTCGGGCCGACCCGGATCTGTCGTGTGAAGTGCTACTTCAGCCCGACGAATGGCGCGCGCTTTACTGCCGCGCCAACCGCACCTCAAAACCACCGGTGGCAACGCCTTCGCTAGGCGAAGTCGTACTGTGGATCGCCAAACTCGGCGGTTATCTGAACCGTAAGCATGATCACCCGCCCGGGCCCACCGTCATGTGGCGAGGGTTCCTGGTCCTTCACGAAATCACCGAGATGTACCGGATCTTTAGCCAGGACGGGTGATTCACATCACGAGATGTGGGTAATCCTGAGGGCTTGGAGGAGGCAGTGGAGCATCTGGAATCGGTGTCCTCGCACATTCAGTGTGAGTGACAAGGCAGTCATCCTTCCCGCCTCGCACTACGTGCTCGCCGGAACGGTCTGCAAGGGAAACCAGTGGCTCCGTTTATGCGTGGTGGGGACCATCGGATGCGCCTCGGCGATGTGCTGGTTGGAAATAAGGTGGGGGTAAGGCTGGCTTGATGTGCTTGCGAATGTGGCGCTGCACGCAATGTAGAAACTCACAAATGGACAGACCGCAGGTCACGGCACAGACAAGACCGTGCACGCCAGAATCACCCGCCGGTTTGGTGAAGCACCGCGTCGGCGCGCGCAGCGCCGCCGGAAGTATGACTGCCTTGTCACCTGCGCGGAGTGTGCGAAGACACAGATTCCAGATGCTCCACTACCTCCTCCAAGCTAGGGGACCCGCTTAAGAATTAGCGGTTTGAGCCGCTTTCTTTTGCCTACTTTTCTTTGCGTGTACAGAAAAGTAGGTGCCCCCCCGCACAGGGGGAACGCTAATAAACCAATAAGAAAACCAGGAAAGGCCAACGCCGCAGGCATACACCCATAGCGCCGCGCAGGCAAAAAAAACAAAAATCAATCCGCGGTACGCTTATCAGCCAGCGCATTCTGGCAATCGGCAAAAACCTGCCTCACTAACCGCGCTTGCGGATCCAACTCATCCGTATCAAGGATTTCCTCAACAGCATCCCGCGCCCATTCGGTATCGACAAACCGCGCGTGCCGGCGCGCTATCTCCAGCGCAAGCGCCGACAACTTGGCCACGCTCAGCCAGTCCGCCTCCCGCATCCGGCGGTCCAGCCATTTATGCGCCGCCTGCACATGAAACGCCGCGTCAGGCCAGTCCTCATTCAGGTAGTAAGCACCCAAGCTCCCGCATGTGAGCCAACACAACAGCTCCAAACGGTCCCGTGGACTTAAATGGTGGCGTACATCACTCATGGCGACGCTCGCGGCTGTAAATTGCGTTCAGGTCAGGCCGGCGCACCACCGGCCCCTGCTTACATCAACAATATCACGCACTGTTGCACAGCGGAAATATACAAAATGCAGCCATCGTTCATACGATTTCGGATCAGAGACACTGCGCGCGCAAACACGTCGCGGCATGACTCAGATCGCGCTCGATCGCACGTCGCACCTCCGCCGCGTTGCGTGCCTTCGCTGCATCCAGCAACGCGTCGTGCGCGTCGTTGAGCGTGCCGGCAAACCGCGCGTCGCCAAATAGCAGGTTCGAAATCGGCCCCACCTGGAGCCATACCGTTTCGATCAGCTCCAGCAAAAGGGGCGAGCCGCTCGCGCGGTAAAGAATTAGATGAAACGCCTCGTTGGCGTCGAGGTAGCCCTTGGCGTCGGCCGCCGGCAACGCCCGCGCCATCTCCTCGTTCAGTTTTTCCAGCATATCCAGATCGTGCCCCGTGAGGTGCGGGACGCCCAGTTCGGCGGCCTGGCCTTCGAGAATCAGCCGAACACGCAACACGTCGTCGAATTGCGCCTTGGACAGACGCGGCACCGTCACGCCGCAATTGGGCACGTTCACCAGCGCCGATTCGGCCGCGAGGCGTTGCAAAGCGGAACGCACCGGCATCTCGCCCACGCCGAGTTCCGCCGCGACGTGACGGATCTTGATGCGCTCGCCCGGCACGAAGCGGCCGATCGTCAGCCACTGCCGCAGCGTTTCGTACGTCTCGTCCTGCAGCGTGTGATGGCGCGATGTTTTCATAAAACTCGATGCATAAACGCAAAAGGCCGTCAGTTTAGCGCCGCTCGCGCTCGGTCACAGGCTCAGGTCAGCTCGGTGAGGCAAGCGTCGAACGCGGCAATCAGCCGGTCGACGTCGGCCGCCGTTGTGTCGGGGCACACCAGGATCATGTTGTGAAACGGTGTAATCAGAACGCCGCGATTGAGCAGGTACAAGTGCACGATATGTTCGAGTGCAGGGTCGAGTTGCCGGCCGGCTTCAGTGCCGTTGCGCGGCGGTGTCGCGGAGAACTGGAATTCGGTGCGGGCGCCGACGCGCGTCACGCACCACGCCAGGCCGTGACGCGCGATCACGCTTTTGAGGCCGGTCTCGATGCGTTCGGCGAGCCCGAACATGTGCTCGTAGGCGGCGTCGGTCATCACCTCGGCAAGCGTCGCGCGAATCGCGCTCATCGCCAACGCGTTCGCGGTCAGCGTCGTGCCGATGCCGGAGTGGCCTGGCGGCGCGCTGCGCTTGGCCTGCTGCGCGCGGTTCGCCAACCCGGCGCTAAAGCCGTACACCGCGCACGGAAAGCCGCCGCCGACCGGCTTGCCGAGAATGAACAGGTCGGGCTCGATGCCGTGCGCGACCGAATAGCCGCCCGGACCACAACTGATGGTGTGGGTTTCGTCGATCGCGAGCAGCGTGCCGTAGCGGTGCATCAGCGCCTGCGCCGCGCGCCAGTAGCCCGCTTCCGGCAGCACCATGCCGATGTTGGTCATCGCGGGTTCGGCCAGCACGCAGGCGACGTCGCCGTCCTTCAGCGCATTTTCCAGCGCGGCGAGGTCGTTGAATTCGATCACGCGCGTGTAGTCGAGCAGATCGTGCACCTGGCCGATCAGGCTGTCGCGCTGCATCGGTTTTCCGTCGACCAGGTCGACGAATACGTCGTCCACCGTGCCGTGATAGCAGCCGTTGAACACCACAATCTGTTTGCGGCCGGTCGCCGCCCGCGCCCAGCGCAGCGCGAAGCGATTGGCGTCGCTGGCGGTCATCGCGAACTGCCAGTAGGGCAGGCCGAAGCGGCGCGCGAGTTCTTCGCCGACCCACGCGGCGTCTTCGCCCGGCAGCATGGTGGTTAGGCCGCGTTCAGCCTGCGCAGCCAGCGCGCGCGCCACCGGCGCGGGTGAGTGGCCGAACATCGCGCCGGTGTCGCCGAGGCAGAAGTCCGCATAGCGATGGCCGTCCACGTCGGTAAACGTTGCGCCGCGCGCCTGGTCGACATAGAGCGAGAAAGGGGTCGACCAGTCGTTCATCCAGTGCAGCGGCACGCCGAACAGCAGATGCCGCGCCGCGCGTTCCGACAGCGCGCGCGACTTCGGCATGGCCTTGGCAAACGCGCTGCGTTCGCGTTCGAGCAGCGCTTGCGCTCGCTCCCAGTTGACGCCTTGACGGGTATTCAATCGAGTCTCTTCCGATGATGGTTTCATACAACGCTCACGCTCGCGCCCGCGCTCAGACGAGCAGTTGCAGATGCTCGCGTTCCCACGCGGTAATGCCCTGCGAGAAGGTTTCGAACTCCTTTTCCTTCACCGAGCAATAGGCCTGCACGAAGTTTTCGCCCAGCACATCCGCGAGTTCGGTGCAGGTGGACAGCGCCTTGAGCGCATCTTCGAGACCGCGCGGCAATTCGTATTCGAGGTCGTAAGCGCTTTCGACCATCGGTGCCGACGCCTCCTGCTGCTCGACCATGCCGAGATAGCCGCAGGCGAGGGTGGCCGCCATCGCGAGGTAGGGATTCACGTCGACGCCGGGGACGCGGTTTTCCAGCCGCCGCCCGTCCGGTCCGGAGTTCGGCACGCGAATGCCGCAGGTGCGGTTGTCGTAACCCCAGCGCACGTTGATCGGCGCGGCCGTGAAGCGTGACAGGCGGCGGTATGAGTTCACGTAGGGCGCGAACATCGGCATCGCCTTCGGCATGTACTTCTGCAAGCCGCCGATGTAGTTGAAAAACAGCGGGCTGGCCGTTCCGTCGGGCAGCGAAAAGATGTTCTTGCCGGTCTGGCTGTCGACGATGCTCTGGTGAATGTGCATCGCGCTGCCCGGTTCGTGCTCCATCGGTTTCGCCATGAAGGTCGCGAAAATACCGTGACGGAAGGCGGTTTCGCGCACCGCGCGTTTGAACAGGAACACGCGGTCGGCGAGATCGAGCGCGTCGCCGTGAGAAAAGTTGATCTCCATCTGCCCGGCGCCGACTTCGTGCACCAGCGTCTCGACACCGAGATGCGTCAGCTCGCAGAAGCGCGACAGGTCCTGGAAGAACGGATCGAATTCGTTGACGGCGTCGATCGAAAACGACTGGCGGCCGGCTTCGTGACGACCCGCGCGGCCGAGCGGCGGGCGCAGCGGTTCATGCGGATTCTTGTTCTGCGCGATCAGGTAGAACTCCATCTCCGGCGCGACGACCGGGCGCCAGCCCTTTTCTTCATACAGCGCGAGCACACGCCGCAACACCGCGCGCGGCGAGATCCCGATCGGCTTGCCGTCAAGACCGACACAATCGTGGATGACCACCGCAACCTGTTCGATGGCCCACGGCACGAGCCGAACGGTGTTCGGGTCGGGAATGCAGACCATGTCGGGATCGCTCGGCCCGACGAAACGGTCGAAATCCGCGAACTCGCCATTGACGGTAATCATCAGCAGCGCGTTCGACATGTGCATCTTGCCTTCCGACAGAAACAGATTTTTCGGCACGATCTTGCCGCGCGCGACGCCAGTCATGTCCGGTATCACGCATTCCACTTCGTGGATCCGGTGATGCTCCAGGAATTCACGTAGGTCGTCGCGTAGGTCGCTTTGCAAGGTTGACTCCAGTCGGTTGATGAAGACGGCGCGCAGCGCTGCCGCGCGATAAGCCGTCTGCCGGGGAAAGCTGGACGTTTTGCATCATGAGATTTGATCAAATCATCGCACGGAAATCCCCTTTTGGGAAATTTGATCAAATATGATCGCTTCGTCGAGTGTTCTGAGAGCCGCTCATGACCGATGCACCGTCTTCGCAGCGCCCGTCGCCGGCCCAGCGTGTCGCGACCTTGCATACGATTGCCGCCGCCGTGTCGCTGCTGGACCGGCAGGGGATCGACGCCGGCGTGCTGCTGGCGACGGCGAACACCGTACCCTGGAGGGTCGATCCTGAACATCGTATCCACATCACCAACCTGCCGGGCGGATTCGAGCAGGAAGCATTCTGAGGAGACAAACCATGTTGACTGTGTATAGCGACCGGCACCATCTGCATCACGGCCATGCCGAATTGATCGACGGCGAAATGAAGCCGTGCTTCGAGATGCCGAGCCGCGCCGATTTCGTGCTGGAGCGAGTGCGCGAAACGCGCCTTGGCGAAGTGACTGCACCCGCATCGTTCGGGCTCGACCCGGTGCATCGGGTTCACGACAAGGGCTTCATCGCGTTTCTCGCGAGCGCATGGGACGAATGGCGGGCGCTTGGCCGCGAGCACGACGCGCTGCCGCTCGTGTGGCCGGTGCGCGGCATGCGCCAGGACCGCGTGCCGGACGATATCGACGGCAAGCTCGGCTACTACGCAATGGATGCCGGCGTGCCGATCACTTCCGGCACCTGGGCGGCCGTCAGCGACGCGGTGGATGTCGCGCTGACCGGCGCGCGCCATGTGAGGGAGGGCGCACGCGGTGCATTCTCGTTGTGCCGGCCGCCTGGGCACCACGCCGCGGCGGACTATATGGGCGGCTACTGCTACATCAACAACGCGGCCGTGGCGGCGCAGTCGTTCCTCGATGCGGGCGCGAAGCGCGTGGCGATTCTCGATGTCGACTATCACCACGGCAACGGCACGCAGAGCATTTTTTACGACCGTGCGGATGTGCTGTTCGCGTCGCTGCATGCCGATCCGCGCGTCGAGTATCCGTACTTTCTAGGCTATGCCGACGAGACCGGTGCAGGTGCGGGGCTCGGCTATAACGCCAATTTTCCGTTGGCGCCGGGCACAGCGTGGCCGGCGTATTCGACGGCGCTCGACGCGGCTTGCGCGCGCGTGGCGGCTTATGCGCCGGATGCGCTGGTGGTGTCGCTCGGCGTCGATACCTTCGAGGAAGATCCGATCTCACAGTTCAAGCTGCGCAGCGTCGACTATCTGCGCATGGGCGAGGCGATCGGCCGTCTCGGCAAGCCGACGCTGTTCGTGATGGAGGGAGGCTATGCGGTCGCGGCGATCGGTGTCAATGCGGTGAATGTGCTGGCCGGTTTCGAATCGGTGTGATCGACTACCTGTGCGGCAGTCAGTCCCGACAGCCTGGCTGCCGCACAATAATTGCGGCATTGCAGTACGGTTTCAGGAAAAAGACAACTGCGTGCTTCAGTCCCGCCTGACACTGCCGTCACCGCCTCAGCGGCCTGAAGAATTTGCGGATTTCAGCCGCGAGCAACGCAGGCTCCTCCATCGCCGCAAAGTGGCCGCCACGCGGCATGTCGGTCCATTGCACGACATTGAATGTCCGTTCGAGCCAGGAGCGTGGCGGCTGACTGATCTCCTTCGGGAAGCGCGCGAAGCCAACCGGCGGTGACACACGTTGGCCGGCCGCGAAGCGCATCGGTTGGAGCCGGTTCTCCCAATACATGCGGATCGCGGAGCCCATGCTCTGTGTGTGCCAGTAAAGCGAGATGTTGGTGAGAAGCTCATCTCGCGAAAATGCCTGCTCGATCTGACCGTCGCAATCGCTCCACGCGCGAAACTTCTCTGCAATCCATGCGGCCAGTCCTACCGGCGAATCGTTGAGCGAGTAAGCGAGCGTCTCCGGTTTGGTGCTGTGCATATGCGCATAGCCGCCTTCAAGCGCCGCCCATTGCTCCTTCGTGCGCAGAAAATCCTGTTCGTCCTGTGTGAGCGGAGCTTGTCCCGCATCGCGTGAAGGTTCGTATGAGCCCGGCAGAAAATTCAGGTGGACGCCGTCCACGTTCTGCGGATGTCGAAGCGCGAGTGCAATCGATACCCCGGCGCCAAGGTCGCCGCCTTGTGCGCCGAAGCGGTCATATCCCAGGCCACGCATCAGCGACACCCATAGATCGGCCACTTGGAACGCGGAAGTGCCGGGTTTTGTGGGCGCCTGCGAGAAGGCGAAGCCCGGCAGCGACGGCACGACGACATCGAATGCGTCTTCCGGTTGCGCACCAAATGCGGCGGGGTCGCACAACTGGTCGAGCAGGGCGTAAAACTCGAAGAACGATCCCGGCCAGCCGTGCGTGATCACAAGCGGATAAGGCTTCGGGCCGACGCCCCGGCGATGCGCGAAATGCACGCGTTGAGCGTCGACCTGCGCGACGAATTGCGGCTGAAGGTTCAGGCGGTGCTCGGCTGCGCGCCAGTCGAAACCGTCGGCCCAGTACTGCACGAATTCGCGCAGCCAGCCGGAATCGACGCCTTGCTGCCACGGATCATACGGCCCCGCAGGCGCCCAGCGCGTCTGGCGCAGGCGTTGACGAAGGCCGTCGATCTCTTCGTCTGGAACGGAAATGCGAAAGGGCTCGATGTGCATGCTATCTCTCCGAAAGCCGTAAACGGCCGCTGGCGTATTGACCCGATAGGATCAGAGAATAGCTTCTGAGCAAAATTTCCGCTGAAGGGCGGCCCACCGCAGCCAGTGCGCAAATATGCAGCGGCGCCTCGGTGCAACGACAGGACTCAGCCGAGATCGCCGCCGCCGACCGGCAACACCGTACCGGTGATATACGAAGCCTCGTCCGACGCGAGAAAAAGAATCGCACCGACCTGTTCGTCGATCGTTCCATAGCGGCGCATCAAACTGGACGAGATCGTCTGATCGACGATGTCCTGATACCATCGCGCCTCCTGCTCGCTCTGCGGCGCGGTGTTGCGCGGCACTTTACGCGGCGGCGCCTCGGTCCCGCCGGTGGCGACAGCGTTCACCCGGATGCCGTCCTCCGCATGCTCGAACGCGAGGCTCGCGGTCAGCGCATTCACGCCGCCTTTGGACGCCGCGTACGGCACGCGATAAATGCTGCGCGTCGCAATCGACGAGACGTTGACGATTGCACCGCGCTGCCGTTCGATCATCGTGGGCAGCACGGCACGGCAGCACCAGAGGGTAGGGAATAGCGACCGGCGCACCTCGGCTTCGATCTGGGCTTCCTCGTATTCCTGATACGGCTTCGCCCAGATCGTCCCGCCGACATTGTTGACGAGCGCATCGATCCTGCCAAAGGCATCGAGCGCGGCCCGCGTCATCGCGCAGGCTCCGGCGTAGGTTTCCAGATCGGCGACGACCGCGAGCGACAACCCACAGCCGAGCCCGGCAATCTCCGCCTCCACCTCGTGCACGAGTTCCGACCGGTCGGTCAGTACCACGATGCCGCCTTCAGCCGCCGCGCGCAACGCGACGCCGCGGCCGATCCCTTGCGCCGCGCCGGTCACGACGACGACTTTTTCTTCAAAGCGCTTGCGAGTATCCATGGCCATTACGCGACACTGCTCGCGGAAAACTTCTCGTAATAGAAATGCGCAGGCGTGATGCCGCTGTCGCGCAACCAGTTTTGTACGGCGTCGACCATGGCGACCGGTCCGCACAGGTAGACGTCGACATTGCCGTCGTTGAGCCATGCGGGGTTCACATGTTCCGTCACATAGCCTTTGCGGGCATGGCTGCTTGCGGCGTCCGCCACGCACGTGCGGTATTCGAACTGCGCGAGCGTGCGTTGCGCTTCGTCGAGTTGGGCGGTGGCGACGAGGTCGATGTCGTGTGTCACGCCATAGATCATTCGCACCGGTTGCGTGCTGCCGTTCGCAGTCAGCACCTGAAGCATCGAGAGGAACGGCGCGATGCCGGTGCCGCCCGCGAGAAACAGAACCGGCCGAACCGGCTCGCGCAAATAGAAGCTGCCGTAGGGGCCGGAGAACGTCATGCGCTGTCCCGGCTGCGCTTCGTCGTTCAGGTAACGGCTCATGCGCCCATCCGGCACGTTGCGCACCACGAATGCGGCACGCGCGGCGCCCGGCGCCGAGCTGAACGAATAGGAACGGAAGGCGTCGCTGCCGGGGATTTCCACGTTGACGTACTGGCCGGGAAGAAAGCCAAGCTGGCCCGGCTGATCGATGTCGATCGCGAAATGGATGGTCGAGTCCGTCAGCTTGTCGACTGATGCCAGCTTGCCCTCGTGCCGGGACACCCCCGTCTTGCACGCCGCCGACGATGCCGGCACGCGGATCACGCAATCCGAGCGCGGACGCGTCTGGCATGCGAGGACATAGCCCTGGGCCGCTTCGTCCGCGGTGAGTGCGTCGTCGATATAGCTCGAGGCGGGCAGATCGTATTCGCCCGATTCGCAGAAGTTGCGGCACGTTCCGCAGGCGCCGTCGCGGCAGTCCAGCGGAATGTTGACCTGCTGCCGGTACGCGGCGTCGGACAGTGTTTCGTTGTCGCGGCAGGTGATGAAGCGGGTCACGCCATCTTCGAATTGAAGTGCAATGCGATGTTCCATGTGCTGCTCCTGAAGCTGCTCCCGAACCACGTCCGCTCAGATGTGGTAGATATCGATAACCTGATTGATGTAGTCGTTTTTCAGCACGACATACTTGTTCAGGATCTGCGGCTGCTCGCCCGAAAAGTCGATGACGTAGCGCGACATGCCGAAGTAGCTGTAGTTCGTCTTGTAGCGATGGCTCAGCGTGTGCCAGTTGAAGCGCACGGTATGAATGCCGTTCTGTTCGCTTTCCAGCTCCACGTTGCTGATGTTGTGGCTCGTACGCGTGTCGGGCATCGTCGCGCTCGAGCGCTCGGTCTTGATGCGGAACACGCGGTCTTCGAGCCCTTGCCGGTTCGGGTAGTAGATCAGCGAAATTTCGGTTTGCGGGTCGGTGACGAGCTTGTCTTCGTCGTCCCATGACGGCATCCAGAACACCGCGTCAGTGTGATAACAGGTGAGCCATTCATCCCATTGCTCGTCGTCGAGCAGTCGCGCTTCGCGATAGAGGAAAGCCTGGAGATCGGCGATCGTGATCGTCTTCATGCGATGTCTCCTTGCGTGGGCAGTGTCAATACTCCGGCAGTCGCTTCTTTCACTGCTTCTTTCATCGTTTCAACCCAATAGCGGTGCTGTACGGTGTAAAGCCCTTCGTCTTCGGTCTTGACGCCGCTCATCACCGGCTTGAGGCCGATCTTTTGTGCTGCCTCGTCCGGACCGTCGATCCAGTGCTGCGAGCCGCGGCACATGTCGTTCCATTCGAGCGAACGGCCCGCATAGCCTTGCTGGCAGGCGCGAAACTCTTCGAGATCGTCGGGCGTCGCCATGCCGCTGACGTTGAAGAAATCCTCGTATTGACGGATACGGCGCGCACGCGCTTCCGCCGATTCACCCTTGGGGGCGATGCAGTAGATCGTGACCTCGGTCTTGTCGACGGCGAGCGGGCGCAGCACGCGAATCTGCGAGCCGAACTGATCCATCAGATATACGTTCGGATAGAGGCACAGGTTGCGCGAGTTCTGGATCATCCAGTCGGCCGTCTCACTGCCGCAGCGCGCGGCAAAGGCGTCGCGCTGACTGAAGTTCGGCCTGTCCTCCGGATTGGCCCAGCGTGACCACAGCAGCATATGGCCGTGTTCGAATGCATAGAAGCCGCCGCCTTGCCGTCCCCAGTTGCCCGCATCCATCGCCCGGACCTTGTCTTCGCGGGCGTTCTCCTGCTTGCGATGGTTGGTCGTCGCGGCATAGTTCCAGTGAACCGCCGACACGTGATAGCCGTCGGCGCCGTTTTCGGTCTGCAGTTTCCAGTTTCCTTCGTACGTATAGGTGGAGGCGCCGCGCAACACCTCGAGTCCGTCTTCCGACTGGTCGACGATCATGTCGATGATCCGCGCGGCCTCGCCCAAGAACTCGTGTAGAGGCAAGACATCGCCATTCAGGCTGCCGAACAGGAAGCCGCGATAGCTTTCGAAGCGCGCGATCTTCTTGAGGTCGTGCGAGCCTTCCTTGTTGAAGCAGTCGGGATAGCCGGCGTCTTCGGGATCCTTGACCTTCAACAGCTTGCCGCTGTTGTTGAACGTCCAGCCGTGGAACGGGCAGGTATACGTGGCCTTGTTGCCGCGCTTGTGGCGGCAGAGCATCGCGCCACGATGCGTGCACGCATTAATGAAAGCGTTGAGCTCGCCTTGCCGGTTGCGCGCGATCACGACCGGCTGACGGCCCACGTGAGTGGTGTAGTAGTCGTTGTTGTTCGGGATCTGGCTTTCGTGCGCGAGGTAAATCCAGTTGCCCTCGAAGATATGCTGCATCTCGAGTTCGAACAGTGCCTGGTCGGTGAACGCGCTACGGTGCAGGCGAAAATCGCCGCGCGCTTTGTCTTCCACCAGGAAGTCGTCGATGCTGGTAAGACGCGGTGTGCGGTCGGGATAAATCGGAATCATGCTTGTCTCCTGAATCGTCGTCGCAGACACACCGCCTGGCGCGTGTTCGCCATGCGGTGCGCTGCCTCTGCCATCGGACGTATTTGGTGTGTAATGCCTGAAAGGTATAATTTGAAGAGGTTTCAGGCGTAGGTGCAGGATAGTGGCCGCTGCTTTGGCGCGTCCAACACCGTTTTAGTATCGGTTCTATATCCAAAAGGTATGGCCATGGAATTGCGCCATTTGCGCTATTTCGTTGCGGTCGCGGAGGAGCGCAATTTCACGCGTGCCGCCGAGCGGCTGCATATCGCGCAGCCGCCGCTTAGCCGGCAGATTCAGCAACTCGAGGATTCGCTCGGCGTGCAGTTGTTCGAGCGCAGCGCGCGCCCCCTCAAACTGACCGATACGGGGCGTTTCTTCTATTCGCATGCGGTGCAACTGCTCGCTCAGTCGGCCGAGTTGGAGTCGATGACGAAGCGGGTGGGGAAGATCGAGCGCAGCCTGTCAGTCGGTTTCGTCGGTTCGACGCTGTACGGCATGTTGCCGAAAATCATCCGGCGCTTTCGCGATGAGAACAGTGCGGTGGAGTTGAGCCTGCACGAGCTGTCGACGATGGACCAGATCAAGGCCCTGAAGGAAGGCCGCATCGATGTCGGTTTCGGCCGCATCCGGCATGAAGATCCGAGTATCCGCCGGGTGGTGTTGCGCGAAGAGCGGATGATCGTCGCGCTGCCGGTGGGGCATCCGCTGTCGGTGTCGAAGACCGCACTGTCGCTGCATGATCTGCTTGGCGAGACCTTGATCATTTTCCCCAAGGCGCCGCGTCCGAGCTACGCGGACCAGGTGCTGGCCGCTTTTCACGACCGGTCGTTGAAGCCGCATCGTATTTACGAAACGCGCGAGCTTCAGATCGCGCTCGGACTCGTTGCCGCGGGCGAGGGCATTTCGATTGTGCCTGGCAGCGTCTACGGATTGAAACGCGATGACGTCAGCTATGTCGGTCTGGACGATGCGAACCTGGTGTCGCCGATCATTATGAGCATACGCATGCTCGACGAGTCCGAAGACATCGCCGCGATGCTCAAGTTGATCTATGCGCTCTACGTGGAGGAGCAGATGGAGTATTTGCCGCCGCACGAACGGTGATTATTGGGCGTTGAGCGAGGAGGTCGAGCTCGGATTTCGTCCGGGTATCTCATGCTTTCAGTTTTCGATTGGCCTGCGATTCTGCTTTCGAAAACGACTGCGCGATGCTTACGGATTCATCTCCGCAGAAGCCTTCTGCGCGTCACCGCCTGACTCACCTACAATGGCCGTTTTTTCGACGTAGATTGAAGGCTCAACAATGCGAGTATCGAAAATCGCGCTGGCTTTGCTGACGGCGTGTTTCACTTTGAACACGAGCGCCGAGATGACGGCGGCGCAGTACAAGCAATGGGCGCACGCGGACAACAACTCCATCTACGCTGCGTACATCACCGGCACGATCAATGCGCTGGGATGGGCAAACGGGGATCTGGTGTCGAGGAAACGACCGCCGCTTTTCTGTGCACCGGAAAATCTGGCAATCGGCAACCAGAATGTGTACCCGCTGCTCGACCAGTTTTTCACCAACCACCCCGGCATTTCAGACGACTTTCCGGTTGGCCTCGCGATACTTCGGTCGCTTCAGGCGGCGTTCCCCTGCTGATACGGGAACGCCTCACGCCTTGTGGCGCAGAGCCTCAACCCTGAACGATGTTGGGAATCTGCACGTCGGGATTCACGTCGGCTTCATAGTTCACCCCTGCGATCTCAAAGCCGAAGAGGCGCAAGAATTCCGTCTTGTAACCGCTAAAGTCGGTGAGTTCGTAGATCGTGTCGCTGGTGACCTGATTCCAGAGCTGCTGGACGCGCGCTTGCACGTCCGGATCGAGTTCCTTGTAGTCCGCACGCAGGCGGCCTTCGTCATCCACGTGTGGCGACGTGCCGTACAGGCTGTCCTTGTAGAGCCCGTAGACCTGCTCGATGCAGCCTTCGTGCGTGCCTTTCTCCTTCATGACTTTGAAGAGCAGCGACAGATACAGCGGCATCATCGGGATGGCGGAGCTCGCCTGGGTGACGACCGCCTTCAGCACCGCGACACGCGCATCGCCGCCTCTCGCCGCCAGTTTCTCGCGGATGCCGAGCACCTTCCGGTCCAGGTCCTTCTTGGCCGCGCCGATGGAGCCGTTCCAGTAAATGTCGTGCGTGATCTTTTCGCCGAGATAGGTGAAGGCGGTCGTCTTCGCGCCGTCGGCCAGCACGCCGGCGTCGAGGAGGGCGTCGATCCACATCTGCCAGTCTTCGCCGCCCATCACGGCGACTGTGTTGTCGATTTCGCTTTGCGTCGCGGGTTCCAGAACGGTTTCCTTGACGACTTCCTTGTCGGTGTCGATGCCACGCAGGTTGACGGTCTTGCCGACCGGCTTCAACGTCGAGCTGAAAACTTCTCCGGTCTTGGGGTGAGTGCGTTTCGGCGCGGCAAGACTGTAGACCACCAGGTCGACCTGACCGAGATCGCGCTTGATGACCTCGATGGTGCGTTGTTTGATTTCGTCCGAGAAAGCATCGCCGTTGATGCTCGTCGCGTACAAGCCCTTGGCGGTGGCAAATTTCTCGAAGGCGGCGGTGTTGTACCAGCCCGCTGTGCCGGGTTTGGTTTCATTGCCGGCGCGCTCGAAAAACACCCCTAGTGTGGCGGCATCGGAACCGAACGCGGCGCTGATGCGGGCTGCCAGGCCGTAACCGGTCGATGCGCCGATCACCAGCACTTTCTTCGGGCCGTTGGGAATGGGACCGCGCGCGGTGACGTAGTCGATCTGTTCCTTGACGTTGGCTTCGCAGCCGGTGGGATGCGTAGTCACGCAGATGAAGCCACGCACGCGTGGTTTGATGATCATGAAGCTCCCCTGTTGTGTGGATTGCCGACATTATATTTGGAGGCGGGAGGTTTTCTTGCGGAGCACTGTTGGTTGTACGCCTGCGGCGGTGGCTTTTTCTTGGTTTTTTTTGCGTGCGCGGCGCTTATGGTCTGTACGCCTGCGGTGTTGGCCTTTCCTTGATTTGATATTGGTTTATTAGCGTCGCCCCTGTGCGGGGCAGGCACTTACTTTCTTTGCCGCCGCAAAGAAAGTAAGCAAAGAAAGCGGCTTCACACCGCTAATTCTTAAGCGGGTCCCATGGCTTGGAGGAGGTAGTGGAGCATCTGGAATCGGTGTTCTCGCACATTCTGCGCTGGTGACAAGGCAGTCATACTTCCTGCGGCGCTGCGCGCGCCGTGGCGGTACTTCACAAAACCATCTTCTCCTTTTGCACTCGCGTTGCTCCCGGCGCATTGCCCGCCTTTGCATCGCCAATCCTTACCTTTGTGCTGGCGTTTCGCTCTGAATTCTAGTTCTCACTTGCATAGAGCAACACTTCGCCGAGGCGGAGCCGATGACCCCCGCCAAACCAAAGCGAAACCACTGGTTTCCCTGGCAGACCCGTCCGCGACGCACTCAGTGCGAGGCGGGAAAAATGACGCCGGAGGCGCACACGCCCCATTGGTGTTGAGAAGTACCGCCACGGCGCGCGCAGCGCCGCCGGAAGTATGACTGCCTTGTCACCAAGGCGGAGTGTGCGAGAACACCGATTCCAGATGTGCCACTACCTCCTCCAAGCCAGGAGACCCGCTTAAGAACTAGCGGTTTGAGCGGCTTTCTTTGCTTACTTTCTTTGCGGCGGCAAAGAAAGTAAGTGCCTGCCCCGCACAGGGGCGACGCTAATAGACCAATAACAAAACAAGGAAAGGCCAACGCCGCAGGCGTACAACCAAAAGCGCCGCGTAGGCAAACAAGATCAAGAAAATCCCACCACCGCAGTGGCATACAACCAAAACCGCCGGACAGGCAACCAGAATTGGTACGATGCAGGCTTTCCGCCTGACGGTAAGCAAGTGTGAAACGCCTCATCACGCAGTTTTTCGAGTTCTGTGCAAGAAGGCTGGCCGAGTTCCCGCCAATCGCCGCCGAGGCGCTCCGGCGCGTCCGGCACCCCACGTGGCGCGGCGTGGCACTGACATGTGCCGCTGTGCCGGCGCTGCTGTTCCTCTATGTGCTGATCCTGATTCCGTTCACCCCGAGCATCGGCGACATCCGCAAAGCCAAGGTAGAACAGCCGGCCCAGGTGCTTTCGGCGGACGGCAAATTGCTTGCCGAATTCAAGCCGTCCAATCGCGAGTGGGTGAAGCTCGCGGATATCTCCCCGCACGTGGTGGACGCCTTGATTGCCACGGAAGACCACCGCTTCTACCAGCATTTCGGCCTCGACTGGCGGCGCACCGCATCGGCCGCGCTGCACACGTTTTCCGGCGACCGCCAGGGCGGCTCGACCATCACACAGCAGCTCGCCCGTAACCTCTATCCCGACGAAATCGGCCGCGCCCCCACGCTGACCCGCAAGCTGAAGGAGGCGATCACCGCCTTCAAGATCGAGGCGCTCTACACCAAGAACGAGATCCTCGAGACGTATCTGAATACGGTGCCGTTCCTCTACAACGCCTATGGCATCGAGATGGCGGCGCGTACCTATTTCGACAAATCGGCCGCCGAACTGAATGTGCTGGAAAGCGCGACGCTCGCCGGCATGCTCAAGGGCAACAGCTACTACAACCCGGTGCTGAACCCCGAGCGCGCCTTGCAGCGCCGCAACACCGTGCTTGGGCAGATGCTCAAGTACGGCAAGCTGACGCAATCGGCCTACGACACGCTGAAGCGCCGTCCGCTGCGAATCGATTTCGAGCGGCAAACCGAGCCGCCTGGACCCGCGCCACATTTCGCGCAGCAACTGCGCAAATGGCTCGCCGCATGGGCTGATCGCAACGACTACAACATGTATTCCGATGGACTGGTGGTGCGCACCACCATCGATTCGCGCTTGCAGACCATGGCCACCCAGGCCGTGGTGTGGCAGGGCAACCAGTTGCAGGGCATCGCCAACTCGGCATGGGGAACGCGCTCGGGGTGTGCGGGCGGCCGGGACCTGTTGCAGGTTTTTCTGCGCGAGACGCCTGACTATCGCGCAGTGAAAGACTCGGGGATGACGGACGACGAAGCGTTGAAACGGCTCTCATCCGATCGCCGTCTGGTGCAGTCGGTTTGCGAGAGCAAGACCCGGGTCCAGGCGGATTTTCTCGCGCTGGATCCGCGCAATGGGCAGATCAAGGCATGGGTCGGCAGCCGCGACTTCAGCCAGGATCCGTTCGATCATGTGCAGCAGGCGCGGCGCCAGCCGGGCTCGACCTTCAAGCCGTTCGTCTATGCCGCGGCATTCGAAGACGGCGCCAAACCTGCCGATACGTTCGTGGACAAGCCCGTCGAAATCCCGCTGGCGGGCGGCGAGATCTGGCGGCCGAGCGACGAAGACGAGCCGAGCGGCCGCGCCATCAGTCTGCGCGACGGTCTCGCTTATTCGCGCAACCGGATTACCGCTCAGCTGATGGAGACAGTCGGTCCGGCCAAGGTCGCGCGGCTGGCTCGCGCAATGGGCGTGCGCGACAGCGAGCTCGATCCGGTGCCGTCGCTGGCATTGGGCACGAGCCCCGTGACGCTGAAGGAAATGGTGTCGGCCTACGGCACGATCGCCAACATCGGCGGCTATGTGGAGCCGGTGATGGTCACACGCATCGAAGATCGCAAGGGCGAAGTGCTGGCCGAGTTCGCGCCCGCGTCACCCAGACAGGAATTGCCGGCCGACGCCGCTCGAACGCTGGTGGACGTGATGCGCGACGTGATCAGCCGGGGGACGGGTTCGAGTATCCGCAGCCGCTTCGGCGTGCGCGGCGATGTCGCCGGCAAGACGGGCACGACGCAGGGCAATGCCGACGGCTGGTTCATCCTGATGCATCCGCAACTCGTGGCCGGCGCGTGGGTCGGCTTCAACGACAGCCGCGTGACGCTGCGCAGCGACTATTGGGGCCAAGGGGCGCACAGCGCATTGCCGATCGTCGGCGATTTCTTCCAGCGCGTGCAGAGGTCGAGGTTGGTCGACGTCCGCGCCAGGTTCGCGACTGAGCAGGAGCCGGGCAGGTTTGCCGAACTGTCGGGCAAGATCCGCGCGTGGTTCCAGCAGCTGTTTGCACCGGCCAAGCCTGAGGCGCCGGCTGCAAGCCGCAATACGACGCGCCGCGCGCCGGCTGTCGCCGCTGCCTCCGCGGCGTCCGCTGCGTCCGTTGAACCGTGGCCGATGCCGCAGCCGCCGCTCATTCCACAGGCGCCGGCGTCCGCGCCTCTGCCGGCCGGCGAGCACATCGACGGACAGGCGCCCGCAGGCGGCGAGCCTGCGTCCGCGCCGACGCCCACGCCGGATGACGTGACGCCGGCAGACGCGGGCAGCACGGCAAACGATCCTTCGAACGCGCCCGCCAGTACCGGCACATCGCCTTGAGGTTCGATCATCCTGGATACGCTGTAGTGGCCAGACGTACCACAGCGTTGGCGAGGCGCACACGTCACCCACGGCCGTGTGCGCCCCTTGCCGCGCCGGGACGCTACTCGCCCGGGCTATACAGATCGAGCAGCTTGAGCGTCACGCCGTTGGTCCAGCCGAAGCCGTCCTGCAACGGATACTCGCCACCGCCTCCGCCGCCGGTTCCCGCGCCTTCGACCACGTACTTCTCGACCAGCTTCTTGTCGGACGCATAGACGTCCTTGACGTCGGCGAGAAACCGCGTGCCGATCTGTTGCGCGAGCGCGTCCTGTCCATAACGCTTCAGACCTTCGACCGCAATCCAGTGCAGCGGCGCCCAGCCGTTCGGCGCGTCCCATTGCTGCGTCGTGTTGTAGGTGGTCGTCACGAGGCCGCCTGGCTGCAGAAGTGTCGATTGCACCTGCCTGGCCGTCTTCCGCGCACGTTCCGGCCATGCCACGCCCGCGAACAGCGGATACAGCATCGCCGCCGTCTTGTTGTCGCGTGGCTTCGCGAGCTGCCAGTCGTAGTCCCCGTAGTAGCCATTGGCATTCCACAGATAACGGTTGATGCCGACCGCCCGTTTTGCCGCGCGTTCGGCGAACTCGCCCACGCAGCGGAAATCGCGGGTTTCGCCACAGCCTCTCGCGATGGTCGTTTCAAGGTGGAACATCAGGCTGTTCAGATCGACCGGAATGATCGACGTGGTGCGGACCGTCGCGAGCGTCATGTTGTCGCCGAACCAGCGTGAGCTGAAATCCCAACCGCTCTCCGCGGTCGCGCGCAGTTCACGGTAGACCTCGTTTGGCGAGCGGCCCGTGGCTTGCTGCGCGGTCTTCACGTCTTCCAGATACGACTCGTCACGCGGGGTGTCGAGTTCGTCCCAATAGCGGTTGAGCACCGTCCGGTCCGGCATCACCACGACGTTGCGCGTCGCGTTGCCCGGCTGGGTCGAGTCGGCGCCTTGCATCCAGTACGCGTACTCCTTGCGCAAAGCGGGGAGATATTTCTGATAGACCTTGCCGCCTTCGACTTTCGCCGCGAGCGTCACCATGTACGAGAAGAATGGCGGCTGCGAACGGTCCAGGTAATACGTGCGATTGCCGTTCGGGATGTGGCCGAATGTGTTGATCTCATACGCGAAGTTGTCGAGCATGTTGTCGACGAGATCTTCGCGGCCGGCTTCCTGGAGTCCCAGCATCGTGAACCAGGTGTCCCAGTAGTAGCCCTCGCGGAAGCGTCCACCCGGCACGACATACGGTTTCGGCAAGGGAATCAGTGAACTGTTCGCCGGCGTGCTCGTCGTGGTGCGCGTGAGCGCGGGCCACAGCCAGTCGATGTGTTCGCGCAGCGTCTGATTCGGGGGTGGCGTGATGACCGGCTCGCTCGGCGGCGTGAAGTACTGGTTGACGAAGCTCGCCAGCGAAAAGCCTGGATTGTTCTTCTGCTGTTCGTACAACTGCACGATCGCGGCAGGGTCCGCATTCGGCGTTGCATCGACGAAGGTCTTCTGATCGGGATAGATCTGCGCGGTTTGCACGGCGACGAACAGGTCGCCGTACAGCACGCTCGGAGCAGGCGGAAGCGCTGCGCCGACTTGCGTGTCGGCGAAGCAAACGCTAGAGACACTGGTGAGGAATACCAAACCTGAAACGGCCGCCCGATGAACGCTTCGATGTCGAAGCGCGCCGGCTGCGAGGCGTGGCGAGGTCAGGGCGATAGCAATGTTGCGGCGGACTTGCGACGACTCAATCATGTCTCCTCCTGAGGAATGGACAACAGGATTGGTCTCCGGCGCGGCCTCTTATTCTTCTGACGATACTGAGGCGAAGGAAGGATCGCATAAAAACAGGCGCGCTTCAAACTTTCGTGCGCGGCGCGATGGACATGCCTGCCGCCGCACACGTCTGCCGCACAGCACAATTTCGGAACACAGCGTGCGCCGGCAGTGTGGAACGCATTGTTCCCAGCACGTCAGCTATTGCCAGACATTGCTGTTCAATCTCGTCACTCCATCCGACGAACATCTTCTCGCCGGTCAGGCGCTCTGCGCCTGCTCGTGCCTGGCCGCGCCTATTAGCGGCATCCGGCGCACGTTCGAGAAGTATGGCGCCCATGTCGCCGGCGACATAGGCGCCACAGCCATGCGAGTCACGCACTGGCGCGCGATGCCGAGCTCACGAGCGTGCGTGACAACCTGCGCCACGCGTCGATCGCCAGGACCTCGATGTACCTGCACGGCAACGACGCCAGGCGCGCCCGACAGATTACCGACGCCTTCGGCCCACGCAAGACCGTACGGCGCTCTGGCTGACAGCGAGCCACTCGCGCTCGCTTATCGTACTTTGGCGCCTCTTTCATCGAACGCCCCCTCAAGCAGCGCTTGCTTAACCGATCCATGTTCCCCCGGCCCAGGATCTCAGGATTACCCACATCTCGTGGTGTGAATCACCCGTCCTGGCTGAAGAGCCGGTACATCTCTGTGATTTCGTGACGGACCAGGAACCCTCGCCACATGACGGTGGGACCGGGCGGGTGATCATGCTTACGGTTCAGATAGCCGCCGAGGCTGCACGCCGGCTTCCTCCATCGCCTCATAGGTACCAGCCTGGTAGGCGCCGAGGGCGCTGCCGCCCTGCAAGACCAGAACGTGGAGCGGAGGTGGTGGCGTTTGGAATGGGCTGGACATCACGGTTCCTTTCTTTTTGCCAGAGACGGGATGGAATCCGGTGCAGGACCAGCGGTCGGCGTCGCAGGTGCTGCTCCCCAACCACCCCTTACCCCGCGCGGCCGGCACACTCAATGAATGCCAGCAGCCCGGATCACGCCCGGTTCCCCACGAGCCGACAGCACTGCCACATTGCGGATCAGACAACGCTTGCCGTACGTACAACGAGGATAGATTGATTCGAAGAAAGCACCCCGCCCGAGCAGACACGCTACCGCCTGGCGACCCGGACAGGGGTAGCCTGCGTCGGGTTTATCGACCTATTCTGGAAGCATTCGCCGTGCGTCACGATTGATCGCGGCCAAGGGGGCATCATGAATGTACAGGATGGTTTCACTGCCTGCATTGGCAACACGCCGCTGATCCGGCTTGCAAAGCTTAGCGCCGAGACCGGGTGCGAAATTCTCGGCAAGGCGGAGTTCCTGAATCCGGGCGGATCGGTGAAAGACCGCGCAGCGCTCTATATCATCCAGGACGCCGAGCGGCGTGGCGTGCTCAAGGCGGGCGGCACGGTGGTGGAGGGCACCGCCGGCAATACCGGCATCGGGCTGGCGCACATCTGTGCCGCGCGCGGTTATCGCTGCGTGATCGTCATTCCTGAAACCCAGTCGCAGGAAAAAATGGACCTCCTGCGCGTACTCGGCGCGCAGGTGCGTCCGGTGCCGGCGGTGCCGTACAAGGATCCCAACAACTACCAGAAGATCGCCGGCCGTCTGGCACAGGAGATCGAGAACGCTATCTGGGCCAACCAGTTCGATAACCTCGTCAACCGGCAGGCCCACTATGAAACCACCGGGCCGGAAATCTGGCGCGACACGGCTGGCTCGGTGGACGCTTTCGTGTGTGCCACCGGGACCGGCGGCACGCTCGCAGGCGTCGCGCGCTTTCTCAAGGAACAGAATTCCAGGGTGAGGACCGTGCTGGCTGATCCGCACGGCAGCGGACTGTACAGTTTCGTCAAAACGCACGACATCATGACGGAAGGCAACTCGATCACGGAGGGCATTGGCTCCAGCCGCGTCACCGCCAACCTCGAGGGCACGCCTATCGACGACGCGGTGCGCATCGACGACCAGAGTTGCGTCACGATGGTGTATCGCCTGCTGCGGGAAGAGGGGCTGTTCGTGGGCGGTTCCAGCGGCATCAATGTAGCGGCGGCCGTTTGGCTGGCCCGGCAGATGGGGCCGGGCCACACCATCGTTACGTTGCTGTGCGATGGTGGGGGCCTGTATTTTGCGCGGCTATTCAACCCCGCCTGGCTGATGGAAAGAGGACTGGCGCCGGGTTGAGGAGAGGACTTCACGTGACGGCATCACCCGCGAACCGGCAGGGCGTCCCGGTAGCCCACGAAACCGCGCCCCTCTTTCCGGCCAGAACGTCATCACGAAACTGGCCGGTGCGCTGCCGTTGACGTCGGGCGGCAACACCGCCCGTACGGCTTCAAGTAAGGGCGCGGCGACGCGACATCCGGGCGGCTGCGGTGAGCTTGCTGCACAACGCGGTCGAGCGTCTCTGGAACAGGTGCAAGCGACAATCGGGAGTCCATCATGACGGGACCGGCGAAGAATCTCTATGTCGGTATTCCCGTGATTTCTGTACAAATTACGACGGTAGGTTGCCTCAAGCTTGACAAGGCTTTGCAATCTGGCCCGATTTAAACACCATTAAAAATCAGATAGTTGCAGTTTGCCTTTTCTGGTGAGCAACGCACGAAGAAACGTAGCGCAGCTAAAGCCGAAAAGAAGACGTCATGACGCGCAGTCACCTACCTTCCGGAACCACGCACGGGTTGGACTTCCTGATCCCAGACAACTGGGCGGCCGACCAGGCGCTCGCCGTCGTCGAACTCCTCGACGATCTACGCGTGCGGATCTGCACGCACTACCAGCTCGCGCTGCATGAACTGCAGCGCGAGCAACGCGTCCCTCGTGCGAATGCTCACCCGAACGACATCGACGATCCCTTTTAACCTCAACCGTAGGCCGACGTCTGCCTTGGTTGTCTCTCCTTTACCCCTTGCCGCCATCTAGCCGCGCCTTTACACCGCCGGCAACACCCCCGGCAAAATGGCCTGGCGCGCGCCCTGCGCGAGCTCGGTCGCATCGAACGCACGCTCTTCCTGATCGACTGGTTGCTCGATCCAGCCCTGCGCCAACGCGTCACTGCCGGCCTCAACAAAGTCGAAGCGCGCAATTCACTGGCCCGCGCTGTGTGTTTTAACCGGCTCGGCAAGCTGCACGACCGCACGCACGAACTGCAGCGCCATCGCGCGAGCGGCCTGAATCTCGCCGTCGCGGCGATCATGCTGTGGAACACCGTCTATCTCGATCGCGCCATCACCGCGCTGCGTGCGCAGCAGGGCGGCACCCTCGACGAAGCCCTGCTCAAGCACGTCGCGCCCGTGCATTGGAACCACATCATTGCGACTACTACTGGCGGCAAAACAGGCGTGTCGAGAAGGGCGGATTCCGGCCCTACGCCCAGTCCATCCGCCGGCTTAGCGTACTTTGGCGCCCCTTTCGTCGAACGCCCCCTCACTGGACGTTTTTTGCCATCAGCTTGACGGCGACATCGCCTCCCGCCAGCAGCGACCGGCAATACGGGCTGAACCCCTGGCCAGCTTGCGCTGTTCGTTCCTCAGTGGCTCCTTTGGGCTATCCCGGATGAAAGGTGCGAACAGGAAACGTCGGGCTAGCGCCGTCGTATTCCGCCGAACCCGCTCATTCCGCCGAACTGGTGCATTGCGCTGCCGCCCCGCGTTCCACCGAACCCGCGCATGCCGCCGCCGGGAAATGGTCCATGGTGAAAGCCCGCTCCCATTGGCGCACCGAAGCGACCGTGATCCATCTGATTGAAGCGATCGAAGCGATGGAAGCGTTCGAAGCGATGAAAGCGATGGAAGTGATGGAAACGGTCGACAAAAATGAAGCTCGCCCCTGCGCCGACGAAAAACGGCGGCCCCCAATACCAGGGATCGGGATACGGGTAGGCGGCGAGCGGATACCACCGCACGCTACCATCCGCGCTTTGTACGATCTGCCATGTTCCGTCACTTTGCAGGCATGCGCGTCCGACGATTTGCTGTATCGCGCCGTCGATCTCTGCCTGCCCAACGACCGCACGGCAATCGATGCTGTAGGCCGGTACGGGCAAATCGCCATACGTTTGCGCGAGGGCGGACGCAGAAGAACCGAGACAGACGAGCAATGTCCCGAAACGAAGTAATTTGTCCATGATGGGGTCCTGAATGGGACCCCGACGTTGCGACGCGCGGCGTCACCCAGCACATCGGTTTGCTTGCGCAAATTCACGCCGAGGCGGTAGAGATTTGTCACTCGGGACGTGGTTGGCTGATGAGTAAACGATGGAATATGCCGGACTATTCCAGGGGGGAAGGAGTCAGTCGATCGCCGCCGAAGCTGGCGCTGGACCGGCGCGATGTCCGGCCCGGCCCAATAGCTAAGCCGCATCAGGTATTACAAACGGTTACAGGAGAGACGCCTCAGTTTCACCGGGCACTTTTCCTGTCGCCTACGATGGTGTATCGGACCCCGCAGGCGGTCCGCATAACCTGAATGGAAGAGCACCATGAAACGCGCATTGGTTTTAACTGCGCTGGGCGTTTCCATAGGATGCGCATCCGGCGCGGCTCTGGCCCACGCGGACATCGGAGTCTTTTTTGGCGTTCCCGGCCCGGTGTATGTGGCACCGCCTCCGGTCGTCTACCAACCGCCGCCGGTTGTCTACGCGCCGGTACCAGCCTATGGCTACGGATATCAGGACGAATACTGGGAGGAACGGCGTTGGCATGACAATGGCCGGCATCGTGGCTGGTACAAGCACCACCATGAGGATGAGGATGACTGATGCATCGTTGTGCCGGGCTCAGTCATAGAGTTCGCACTGTGCCGCGAGGGCATCCGCCCTCCGTGATCAGGCGCGCATCAGACCCTGTGTTTCGCTAGAAGGCGTTCTTTCGCCGCGATCCTCCGCCTATAGCAAGGGCAGCCAGAGTCAGCAGACAAAAACCTGCACCCGCGTAAAAGGTTACCGCGGCGCCCATGCTGTCCCAAAGTTCACCCGCGACCACGCTTGCAATCAGCACCGCCAGTCCGCTCATCAGATTGAAGAAGCCGAACGCCGTGCCCTTCAGGTCTGGCGGTGCTGCATGTGCGACCATCGTCGCGAGCAGGCCCTGGGTGAGCCCCATATGCAATCCCCATAGTGCGACGCCGAGCAACACGACCGGCCAGTGACTTCCGTGCGCAAGCACGACATCGGACGCAATGAGCACCACGAGGCCGATGGCCAGTAGTCTGGTATGGCTCATCGAGTCAGCCAGTTTGCCAAATGGATAGGCCGACAACGAGTACACAAGGTTCATTGCCACCATCACGAGTGGCACCAGCGCGACCGGTACGCCACCCTGCATCGCGCGCAGGACGAGGAATGCCTCGCTGAATCGCGCAAGCGTGAATACGGCACCGATGAACACCACCCACCAGTAGGGGCGACTCAGCTTCTTCAGATTTTCGAGTTTCAGCGGGTTGACACGTTTCGCGCCCGGCTGGTGCACTGGCTCCTTGATGCCGAATATGAGTATCGCCACCGCGACAAGGCCCGGAATCACGGCGACCCAGAAAACCAGGCGAAAGTTGTTTGCCCAAAGCAGCATCAACCCAACAGCAAGCAACGGCCCGAGAAATGCGCCGACCGTGTCGAGCGACTGGCGCAGACCATACGCCGCGCCGCGCAGATGCGGGGGTGTAATATCAGCGACAAGGGCGTCGCGCGGCGCGCCCCTCACACCTTTCCCGATTCGGTCCGCGACGCGCGCAGTCAGCACGATTCCCGCCGTTGGCGCGAGAGCAAAGAGCGGTTTGCTCAACGCTCCCATCCCGTATCCGATAACCGCGAGCCATTTCCGGTTGCCAAGATAGTCGCTGAGGGCACCGGAAAATATCTTCACGATGGGCGTCGCCGCTTCCGCTATGCCTTCAATCAGGCCCACCATCATGGCGCTCGCACCCAGGGTCGTGACGAGAAACATTGGAAGGAGGCTATGAATGATTTCCGATGAGATGTCCATGAACATGCTCACGAAGCCGAGCATCCAGATACCCCGGGGAATCTGGCTGAGCGTGCCGGTGCGCGGCGTGGAACTGGTCTGCATTTTTTCTCGCCTCCGGGATGTCCGTTCAGCGGCGGTATCGTCGCACGCCGATGTAAAACCAGTATGAAGCAGTGCCAACGGCGGGGCGATATTCCACCGCGACCGGGGCCTTGAAGGCTGGCAGGAACGCCGCGTAATGGGGGAGGCTGGTTCAATCTTCGATGGCGCGGCGCACGCTACCGCCGACAGCCGTCAGGTGCGACTCGGCATCTTCGACCGAGATGCCGAGCTTTAACGCGACGATGGCCACTTTGACCTGGAACCCGCAAGACTCCAGCGTCTGGCGCGCCTGGTCACTCGAAGCGCCCGTCACGCGCACGGTCAAAGCGAGTGAGCGACGGACCAGCTTGGCGTTGGTAGGCCGCAGGTCGACCATGAGGTTGCTGTATACCTTGTGCAGGCCGACCATCAACGCGCTGGAGAAACTGTTTAGCGCGATCTTCTGGGCGGTCCCGGCCTTGAGCCGCGTACTGCCAGAGATGATCTCCGGCCCCGTGTCCAATGTAACGCCGATCTCCGCCTCAACCACGATCGCAGATTGCGGGTTATTCGCAAAGCCGATCGTGAGCGCACCGACTCGCCGCGCGGCGCGCAGCGCCCCGAGCACGTAGGGGGTACGCCCTGATGCCGCAATGGCGAGCACCACATCGTCTGGCGAAGGTCGCGTTGCCAGCAGGTCGGCCGCGCCTTGCTCGTCGTCGTCTTCGGCGCCCTCAATCGCCTCGGTGATGGCAGTGGCACCTCCCGCCAGCAAAGCAATCGCGCGCTCTCTTGGCCAGGAGAAGGTTGGGTATAGCTCGACCGAGTCGAGCAGCCCGAGGCGCCCTGAGGTGCCGGCGCCGACGTAGATCAGTCGGCCACCGGCCGTTATCCGAGGTGCCGCCGCACGTACCGCGTCGGTCAATTGGGTACGGCTGGCCCAAACGGCCTTCACCGCATTGATCTGGTCTTTAACAAAGGTATCGATCAGACGGTCGACGGGATAAAGATCGAGATTTGTATGAAGTGGATTCGGAGTTTCGGTATTGTTCAGCATGATGGCGTGACTATTGTGCGAAGGTCGGACCGCTCGAGAATGGACATAACTTCGTCGTCCAACTGCGACCGTGGCTGAGCGAAACGGCGCGCAAGCTGCATCGATGCGATCGTAGTACTCCTTGCTGTAGTCGAATTCGTACCGGGTGCGGCCATCGATGGTAGTGCGCGCCCGCGCGACATAACCTCGGGCATCGGCATAGCGCTTCCTGGAGGCCGGCAGGTCGAAGATCACCTCTGACCTTCCACCGGACCACGGCTCGCCTCGACAAAATAGCTGAACTCCCTCGCCACAATGGGTACCGACTGCGTCTTGTGAAATTTCAGGTGAAGGCGCGAGCCCGTATCGACACCTGGGAAGATCACCGCCTTCAATTGGGCGTCCTCAAATGTCGCAGAACCAGCGGCGTGCGGCTCCTGGACATCAACGATCTGACCTGGCGCGACCGGATGCTTCACACCGTCTTTGTCGATCGTGGAGGGCGCGACGCTACTGCGTGAAGCTGCGCTGGAGACGGTGGATGTGCCGACAATCGCCGCAGTGCTTGCAATGAGAAGGTAGTGCATGGGGTTGTCGCGATTGGCAAGGGTAAGTCGTCTTCAACACATTCCACATTATGAAAGCGGGCGGGTGTTGTCAAGGGTGCCGGTGCAAGGCACAGATCTATGAAGATAAGTTGAATGTTTTCAATGATTCATACGCTCCGGTGTAAGCTATGCAAAACGCAAAAATCCGCTCCGCCCCAGCCGCCGTCAAGGCGACAGAACGGCTAAACCTTGCATCCAGACAGCTGTCGGTTAAATGGAAAGTTATATTTAAGCCACCTTCTCGCGATGGAGACATTGTGATTCGACATGGCCTTGGCGGTTTGCTGCTTGCGCTAAGCTGTCTTGGCAGCGCGATGGCGGCCGGTCCCGACTGTTCGCGTTCATTTACGCTCGCGTTGCACGATCACGGCCTGCTTTATTCGGTCGACACCGACACCGGAATCGATAAGGATTTCGCCAACGAACTGATCCGCCGCAGCGGCTGCCAGATCAGGATCAGCCTCATGTCGCGCGCCCGGATCTGGAAACTGATCGAATCCGGCGCACTCGATTTCAGCCTGTCCGGCATTGCCAACGATGAGCGCAATCAGTATGCGGATTTCGCCTGGTATTTCAGCAACAAATATTATTTGCTGGTGCGCAAGGATGCCGGCATCCATCAGCTGGCCGATTTCGAGCACAACGACCAATTTCAGCTCGGTGTCATCCGCAGCTTCCGTTACAGCAACTCGGCCAACCGGCTGGTGGACAAGCTGTCGGCTGAAAACCGCGTCAGTCAGGCTGGCGGTCTGGATCCGCTGTATCAGGCGCTGATCCTCCGGAGCATCCAGGGCATGATCATCGAACCCTTCGACTACCCCGCGCTCGACGAAAAGAAAATCCGCGACGTGACCACCATCGTCGAGTTCAACGACCCCGCCATACCGCACGGCCTCATCATGTCGAAGAGGGCACTGTCGCCGGCCGAGCGGGAAAAGTGGCGCGCCCTGGTGAATGAATTGCGAGCGGACGGCACCGTCCGGCGGATCTTCGAGAAGTATTTCAAACCCGACCTCGCCGATTCGATGGTCGATTTCCAGACGCCACCGTGAGCTGGGCGCGCCTTGTCCTGCTCCCGTTACTGGTCCTGTCCGCTGCGTTAGGTGTTACATGGATACTTTGGGACCACGAACGGCAAGCCGCCCATCATGAACTGCTCACGCAGTTCGACTTCTCACTGGGCGACGCTGTTAGCCGGATCGAACAGCGTATGGGCACCTATGAACTCTTGCTGCGCGGCGTGCAGAGTCTGTTCGCCGCCACCGGCGAGATCGACCGTGACCAGTTCCGGAACTACGTCGGCACGCTCAAACTCGACGCCAACTTCTCCGGCATCCAGACCATAGGCATTGTCAAATGGGTACCGGCAACGCAGAAGGACGTTCATGTAGCCGCTATGCGCCGGCAGGGCTTGACCGGCTACACCATTGAGCCCAAGGGTTCGCGCGAAAACTATGCGCCCGTCATCCAGCGCGAACCGTCTATCGGCCTCAATCGCACGTCGCCTGGCTTCGATGCGTGGGCTGACCCTGTGCGGCGGCGCGCGATGGAGCAGGCGCGCGATTCCGGAATGGCAACCATTTCCGGGAAGATCCGCCTGGCCGTAGATTCTGAAGCCAGTGCTCTTCCCGGTTTCATCATGTATCTGCCGATCTATGCGCGAGGGCAGTCACAGGACAGCGTTGCCCAGCGCCGGGCGCACCTGGTCGGCTGGGTCTATGCCTCGTTCCGCATGCATGACGTCGTCGCCAGTCTGTACGGCGAGCAGCCGCCCGGTCTCACAATCGCTATCTACGACGGCGTCGAACCGTCCATCGCAACTCTTCTGCACAGGACTCCTGAAGCAGGCGGGCAGCATCTGGCTTCCGTCATTTCGGCCAATGAATATCTGGTCGTCGGCGGACACGACTGGACACTTTCGATGATTGCCCAGGACGATTTCAAATCCCGTTTCGGCCGTAACGCGGCAATGCTGATCGCCAGCACCGGCGCGGGCCTTAGCCTGTTGCTTGCGCTGCTCACCTGGCTGATGATGACCGGTCGCGGCCGCGCGATGCGACTCGCTTCCGCGATGACGCAGGAATTGCGCGAAAACGAGGAGAAGTTCCGCGCGATTGCCGACTGCACGGTCAACTGGGAGGTCTGGTGGGGGCCGGACGGCAAGCCACGCTGGATCAACCCATCCGTGCAGGAATACACGGGCTATACAGTCGACGAGTGCATGGCCATGCCCGACTTCGCGGGCGCGCTGATCTATCCGGAGGATCTCCCCCGCGTCGCCCCTGAGTTTCTGAAAGGGCTTCAGGGCTTTCGCGGCGATGAACTCGAGTTTCGTTGTGTTCGCAAGGATGGCTCGCTGGTCTGGCTTTCCGTGTCGTGGGTTCCAATCAGCGACGCCAAAGGCGATTTCATCGGTTTTCGTACGAGCGGACGCGACATTACCGAGCGCAAACAGGTCGAGACCGAACTTCGAATCGCGGCTGTCGCCTTCGACTCGCTGGAGCCGATGATGATCACCGATGCCAGTGCCAAAATTCTGCGTGTGAACTCGGCTTTCACCGAATGCACTGGCTATACCGCCGAAGAAATCGTGGGCCAGACACCGCGAGTGCTTCAATCAGGCCGTCACGACGCAGCTTTTTTCCACGAGATGTGGGAAGCGATCCACCGTGCCGGCGGATGGCAAGGGGAAATCTGGGATCGCCGCAAGAACGGCGATGTTTATCCCAAATGGCTCACGATTTCCGCAGTGATGGGAGAGGACGGGATCGTCAGTCACTATGTCGGCACGCATCACGACATTACCGAACGCAAGATCGCGGAAGAAAGAATCAAGGAGTTGGCCTTCTTCGATGCACTGACCCGTTTGCCCAACCGCACGCTGCTGCTGGACCGTCTGAAACAGGCGATCACCGCCAGCGCTCGAAGTGAAGCGTGCGGCGCGTTGCTGTTCATCGACCTGGATCACTTCAAGACGCTGAACGATACCCAGGGCCACGACAAAGGCGATCTGCTACTGCAGCAAGTGGCGCAACGTCTGGCTGCCAGCGTACTCGAGAGTGACACGGTGGCGAGGGTGGGGGGCGACGAGTTCGTGGTGGTGCTGGGGAGCTTGCACGAAAACCGCCAGGAGGCGGCCAGTCAGACTGAGGCGTTGGGTGAAAAAATTCTCGCTGTTCTTGGCACTCCGTATCAACTTGGCGACATTGAATACCGCAGCACTGCGAGCATCGGTGCCACGGTTTTCAGCGGACATCAGGCTTCCATGGACGAACTTCTGAAGCAGGCCGACCTCGCGATGTACAAGTCCAAAGAGAAAGGACGCAATGCCGTGTGCTTCTTCGACCCGGACATGCAGACCGTCGTGATTGAGCGGGCTGCGCTTGAGGCGGGTCTGCGCAACGCAATCGAGGAAAATCAGTTCCTGCTTCATTACCAGGCGCAGATCGACGGCGCCCGCGTCACGGGCGTCGAAGCGCTGGTGCGTTGGCAACATCCTCAGCGCGGTATCGTGCCTCCTGCCGATTTCATTCCGCTGGCTGAAGAAACCGGACTGATTCTTGCGTTAGGAAGCTGGGTCCTGGAAGCTGCCTGCACGCAACTGACGCTATGGGCGACGCGGCCGGACATGGCACATCTCACCATTGCGGTCAATGTCAGCATCCAGCAATTCCGCGAACCTGACTTCGTGGACAAGGTGTTGACCATCATTTGTCGAACAGGCGCGAGGGCAGACAGGTTAAAGCTGGAACTGACGGAAAGCGTGCTGGTGGACAATGTGCAGGACATCATTCAGAAGATGGGTGCGCTCAAGGCGAGAGGCGTCGTCTTTGCACTGGACGATTTCGGTATCGGATATTCGTCGCTTTCCTATTTGAAGCGTCTGCCTTTGGACCAGTTGAAAATCGACCGGTCATTCGTGCGTGATGTCCTGGTCGATCCCAACGACGCCGTGATTGCCAGGGCCATCGTGGCGCTTGCGCAGAGCCTCGGCTTGGGGGTCCTCGCCGAGGGGGTGGAAACCGAGGCTCAGCGGGACTTCCTCGCTGCTGCGGGATGTCATGCCTATCAGGGTTACTATTTCTGCCGCCCGCTTCCCATTGAGGGCTTCGAAACGTTTTTGAACATGCGCGAGTCGCGCTTGTGCGTATCCGAGTGATCACAAAACAAGTGGGACTGAATCGACTACATGCGGCCGGTCGAGGGAATGGTGGGCTACAACGTACAGGTGGCGGTAGATGCCAAACTATTGTCGAATAGATTAGGGCCTCCCGAACTCAGCGCTCGCGGGCCCGAATGGAGAAAACCGTGTGCCAGGGCCGGGACGTGACCAGTGCACACGGCCCTGGTCAATGATCGGAGGCTGCGATGACGCCCGAGCGTTCATCGAGCAGCAGACGGCCTGCGCGCGGACCACCATCAAAATCGAAGAACCCATTCAGCGACCCGGCGACCGCATCGGCTGAACCATTGCCAATGCGCTGCACCCCCCAGTTGTCTTCGATAAAGCGAATGATGGAGGACTGATCGGTCACCTGGTGGTCGATGTAGTTTGTCTTCGCCCAAGGCGATATCACCAGCAGCGGCAGTCGCGGGCCGTAGCCGCAGCGCCCGTTTTGCGCGCCGCCTGCCGGATCGTTCGCCCCGGGTTGGCCGCAGCTCCCCGGAGCCAGCAATTGATCATCAACGGTGTTGGACTGGTAGACGACCGGTCCCATCACATGGTCGTACCATCCATCGGAATCATCGTAGGCAATCACGATCGCGGTCTCACGCCACTCCGGTGAGCGCATGACATCGTTGATCACGCTCACGACAAACGTCTGCTCGTCCAGCGGATCGGAATATCCGGCGTGTCCATCCTGAAACGCTCGCGCTTTCAGGAAGCTCACCGCTGGCAGATTGTGACTCGCGAGCGCGATGTGAAAGCGGCCCAAGTCGTACTGATGGTTGGCCTGGTCAGTTTTGCCGATCGCCGCATCCGAACCCGGCGGCAAGTGGCGCGCGTTCTGCGTGCTCTTCCAGTACTGAAAGAACGCGTGATGCGGTATGTAGTCGGCGCCCGCGCTACTGCCCGACACATTGTTATGGGCCAGCTTGCAGTCGTCAAAGCCGCCCATGAATGCGCCCCAGGTGATGCCTGAGGCGTTCAACCGGTCGCCAATGTTTTCACCTGACATGGTGATCTGGGTGCGCGCAGGATTGGAGCACATGTCGCCCGCCGGGTCCGGATCGCCGATTACCGCGCCACTGTTGGCCCCGTTGGCAATATTGCCGGTCGCCGAAAGGCCGTTGGTGATCGTTCCCATGTAGGTCGTGCCGGCGACAAGGTTCAGAAGACCGGGCGTTGATGGACCGAAGCTCGTTCCGAACGAGTTGTCACTCATCGCATAGTGCTGGGCGTAATTCCACAGCGCGGTCACAGTGTTGCCATCGTAGTAGCCGAGCGTGCTGTTCGATCCGATGTTGGTATCTTTGCAACTGTGCGCAAGGAAGCGGTCCATGAGTCCGCCGTGAAACGCGTACTGTTCGTCTCCGTAACCGTGATCCTGATCGCATGTCACAGGCACGCTGCGATCAATGCGAAACGGATTTGCTCCGTTGGGGTTGTGGGTAAGCAAACCCGCACTCAACAGCGTGTTGGCCCTGGGGGTATCGTTCCCTGGTTTATAGAAGAAGCGCGAGCCGTCCTTATTTGGTTGGGCGTGCGGATAGGTGCCGAAGTAATGATCGAAGGAGACGTTCTCCTGAAAGATCACAACGATGTGTTTGATCGGGGTCCTGGTGGGAAATTCATCGTCCGATCGGGCGGGTGTCGAGACCATCAGTCCCGCGCTCACCATGGCCGCCAGTGTTCTGGCCGGCGTAAGCCAATGAGGTTTCAGTGTTTCCATGTGCGGCCTCCTTTAGATCTATTGGTAATCACAATGGGATGCTTCGGGCAAACACCTGGTCGAGGCTGTCGGGATGAGGCGCTCGGATCAGGGCTGGACTCAGCGTAGGCAGCCGGTATGACACCTGGGTGACAGGCGCTCTAAGGTTGAGACCATTTCCTGTCACCAGGAGGGCGGGTATGGATACGTTAGTCGTACGACGGTATTCATCAGATTCATCCAATCGCCACAGCCGGGACACATGATCGTCCCGCCATCGTCATGTTCAGCCGTTATCTTCCGGTAGGTCTTGTAATTTTCGGTGATGAATAACCCATGGTTCACCAGCACGTCGCGCTGCGGCCATAGACCACCTCACCGTCTCGTGCCCCCCAAATACCGTCCGGTTTTCTGCGAGGAACAATCATGAAGAATCATTCGCTCGAGCGCGTGTTCAAGTTGTGCGTCGTGGTATCTGCAGTACTGCTGACTATACAGGCGCGCGCCGATTCGGAGAACGAAAGGGAATTCACGGAACACAACGGAAGGATGCCGCTGGCGACTGGCCAGTACGTGACGCCTGCGTTCCTCAGCGGCGCGGTTCAGCAACCGCTTAACCCGGGCCTCGCCGCGTACCCGAATTTCGTCGCGGGCGAAGCGGTGCGTTCGCAGCTCAGTCCGGACGGCACGACGCTCGCGGTCCTCTGCGCCGGCCAGAATTCGCTCTACGCGCCCGACGGTACAGTCGATCAGGCAAACTCGACCCAGTACATTTTTCTCTACAACGTGGCCGGTGCCAACATGGCCAAGCCATTGCTGACCCAGGTGATCCAGCAGACCAACGCCCATGTCGGCCTGGTCTTTTCGCCTGACGGCAGCACGCTCTACGCGGCGGGTGGCGTTGACGATGCCGTGTATGCGTATCAGAAGAGCGGCGCAACCTGGTCGCAGATGGCAAAAATTGCCTTGGGCCATGCCGGCAAGGGTGTGGGCCTGGGCGTGCAACCCAATGCCGGTGGCCTCGGACTATCCGCCGACGGCAAGACGCTGGTCGTCGCGAACAACTACAACGACTCGATCAGCGTGATCGACACCGCCACCCGCACAGTTCGCTACGAGCACGACCTGCGCCCCTATCAGGCGAACAATGAAGGCGCCGGCGGCGGCGCCGGTGGAACCTTTCCGTTTGCGGTGGTCGTGAAGGGCAACGGCACGGCCTACGTGTCTTCCGATCGCGACCGGGAAGTCGTCGTGATCGACATCTCTTCGCCCACCGCCGGCCGCCTGGTCAAGCGCATCAAGCTCGACGGCAATGCCCTCGGTATGACGTTCGATGCCTCGCAAGCCAGGCTGTACGTGGCGCAGGACAACGCCGACCAGGTCGCGGTCATCGACACCGCGAGCAACACGGTCACTGCAAAGATTGACGCGCGCGCTCCAGCGGGCCTGCTACGCGGACCGAAGTACACTGGCGCGGCCACGTTCGCGGTGACGGTTTCCAGAGATGGCAAGACGCTTTACGCTGTCAATTCCGGCGCGAACTCGGTGGCCGTGATTCCGATCAGCGGTCGCAATGCGAACACCGTCACGGGTCTGATTCCCACGGCCTACGAGCCGCACGACATTACGTTCAGCGCTGATGGCAACTGGATGTATATCGTGAACGGCAAGAGCATCACAGGCGCCAACCCGGGCCACCTGTATGGCCATACGGAACTCGTCACCAACGTCACCTTCCCGGGCGGCAACACAGCGGCCGCGGCCGCGGCGAGAGCGTCGAACCAGTATCAGTTCCAGCTCGAACGCGCGTCTCTGGTCAGCGCCCCAGTGCCCAAGGCGTATGAGCTACATGAGTTGACGGAGATGGTCGCGCGGAACAACTTTTACTCGGACGAACCGGGCGAGCACGACGAGGGGAAGATCGACTTCTTGCGCAATCGGATCAAGCACGTCATTTATATCGTCAAGGAAAACCGCACCTTCGACCAGATTCTCGGTGACCTGCACAACGGTGCGAACGCCGATCCAAGTCTGGCCATGTTCGGTCAAAATATCACGCCGAATTTCCACAGTATGGCGCGCAACTTCGTCACGCTGGACAACTTCACGGACCCCGGCGACGGCAGCATGGACGGTTGGTCATGGGCGCTGCAGGGCCGCGTGACCAATACCGAGACGATCACCCAGCAGATCAACTACGCCGCCGTGAACCGTGGCCTGTCCTACGAGTCGGAAGGTTCGAACCGCAACGTGCCGGTCAATCTGGCGACTACGATGGATCGCGATCACGCGACCAACGGCGCATACAGCACGGGAGCTGCCGCGCTGCCCGGCGGCCCGGCCAATCTGCTGGCGGGCGTAGGCAACCATGCGTCCTCCGACGCACCGTTCGGAATCCAGAAGGGTTACATCTTCAATGCCGTGCTTGCAGCCGGCGGCACGGTGCGCAACTACGGCTTCCTGGTCAGCAACATCGGCAGCATCGGCACCCAGGCGTCGCCGGTATCGAATCCGTTCGCCGCCGGTATCGTGCAGGTGGCCCCGCTCGAACCGACGCTCGCCGCGCTCACCGACGTCTACTTCCGCGGTTACGACCAGAATTACCCTGACCTCTGGAGGTACAACGAGTGGAAGCGCGAATTCGACCAGTTCGTGGCGCAGGGCAATCTCCCCAGCCTGTCGACGGTTCGCTTCAGCCATGACCACACGGGCAGCTTCGGCACCGCGCTCGCCGGCGTCAACACACCGGAAACCCAACAGGCCGACGACGACCTGGCCGTTGGTCGGCTCGTCGAGGCCGTGGCCCACAGCCCGTATGCGGCGAATACGCTGATCATCGTCACCGAGGACGACTGCCAGGACGGCCCGGACCACGTCGATTCGCATCGCGCGACGGCGTATGTTGTCGGCCCGTATGTCAAGCAAGGCGCGGTGGTTAAGACGCGCTACAGCCAGGTCAATGTGCTTCGGACGATCGAGGACATTCTCGGCACGCAGCACATCAATCTGAACACCGCCTATCAGCGGCCGATGACAGACGTCTTCGACACTCGTTCATCAGGTGCCTGGACCTACAACGCTACCGCCTCTACCGTTCTGAAGACGACGACACTGGCGCTAGGCAGGCCGGACGGCAACGTGCAATTCGCACAGGGCCCGGACGTCAAGCCAACGCACGATGCCGCCTACTGGGATAGAGTCACTGTCGGCTTCGATTTCGACGAGGCCGATCAGGTGCCCCCCGCCAAATACAACAAGGTGTTGTGGTCCGGCATCAAGGGCAAGAAACCGTATCCGACGCCGCCCCACAGTCAGGACCTAGCTCAAACGGACGACTGATACGCGGCCCGAATGCTCCGGCGGGGGCAAGGGCGCCTCGCCCCCGCAAGCGCCGGCTGCGCAACGGCTCAGGCCCAGAACCTATGAACGGTGGGCGACCATCGCCAAGGTCGACGGAAAGGCTTCACGGACGGCGGTCGTTTGTTCTGCGCTGTATTTCATGTTGCACGATCGGGGCACGACGCAGAGGATGGTCTGGTCGCTGGCGACGCGCGTCGGTCTGCCGATTACGCTGTTCCTGTCCATCTTTTTTGCGCACTGGATGGGCTGGAACCGGTCCGCCGGCATTCCCTCTGGTCTCTGGGGCCTGTTCACATATGAAACTATACTGAAAGAAGTCGCCCTGGTTCATGTCCACCTGACTCAAGCGGCAGGCCCCGAACAGGACGTCAAGGCGAACAGGCCTGTCCGCGGGGAGAAACATATGTTCAAGCATCTACTGGTGCCGACCGACGGTTCGGCACGCTCCGACGCAGCCATCCAGATGGCCGTGACGCTCGCCAGCGAAAGCGGAGCCAGGGTCACAGGGCTCCATGTCATCCCGGAATTCCATGTTCTCGCGTATGGGCTCGAAATGCTCGCGGACACCGAGGAGCAATTCATTCAGGTCACTCGACAGCATGCGGATGACTATCTCGCGGCGGTCACGAAAGCGGCCACGCAGGCCGGTGTCGCGTGCGATACGGTTGCCAGGAACCACGATCACCCGTACGAGGCGATTGTCAGCGTTGCAGCGCAACGAAACTGCGATCTCATCGTTATGGCGTCCCACGGCAGGGGCGGGATGCGCGCTTTGCTGCTCGGCAGCGAGACCCAGAAGGTGCTGACGCACACCCAGATCCCGGTCCTCGTCGTCCGGCAGTCGACGCAAACCGGCGTGGGCCAGGGCGTCGAATCCGGCACGTCATCAACCGCACCAAAACCTCCTCCGCCCCAGCCGTTCATCATCGCCCGCGCGTCGCTGGCTGTCAGTCCGGTGCGCGTCTCGTCCGCTGTGCCGGCACGCCCAGGAGGCTGGCGACGTTGACATCAGGGCGGGAGGGTTGTGCGTTTTGCACGAAGCGCGGCGAGAATACCCCTCAGGATATCGATGGGAGGCGGCGGGCAGCCCGGGATCGTGACGTCGACCGGCAGCAGATTCGACAGCGGCCCGCGCACGGCGTAACTGTCCTTGAAAATACCGCCCGTGCAGGCGCACTCGCCGGCGGCGACCACCAGCTTCGGCTGCGGCGTTGCCTCATAGGCCTGCAATACCGCTTCCTGCATGTTCAGCGTGAGCGGGCCGGTGACCAGCAGCATGTCGGCATGGCGGGGACTCGCGACGAACCGGATACCCAGACCCTCGATGTTGTAGTACGGATTGTTGAGCGCGTGGATTTCCAGTTCGCAGCCGTTGCAGGAGCCCGCATCGACCTCGCGAATGCACAGCGCCCGGCCGAGCACGTCGAGTATTTCCTGCTGGATCCGGTGGCCTTCGGCCCGCCATGCGTCATCGCCCTCGGGCACGCGCAGAGTCGGCGTGCCAGTTGTCGCGATCTGTTTGAGAAGTTGCCACATTACAGGTCGTGTCCCGCGTAGTTCAGATTGAACGATTTATTGATCAGCGGGAAATCGGGAACGATATTGCCGATGATCGCGTGTTCCAGGGCTGGCCAGTTCTGCCACGACGGGTCATGGCAATGGCAGCGCACAATGGTGCCGTCGGCTCCAGTCTCGATGGCGACCAGCACATCGCCTCGCCAGCCCTCAATCCAGCCCACGCCATAGGACGGCGAGCTTCCGTGCTCAATCCCGGAGGCAATCGCTCCGTCCGGCAGATCCGTGAGCAGGGCGCGGATGAGCCGGATGGACTCGTAGACCTCGCCGAAACGGACCGCGACGCGGGCCGCCACGTCACCCCGTTCGTCGCTGACCATCTGCACCTGAACCTCATGGTAGGGCGCGTAAGGATGATCGATCCGCACGTCGATTTTCCGCCCGCTGGCACGCGCGACCAATCCGCATACATCGAAGTGCTCTGCCACTTTGGCGGACAGTATCCCTGAGCCCGCGAAGCGATCCTGCAGTCCCGATTGATCGTCATAGATACGCTGCATCACGCGGACCTGCGAATCGATCTGCTCGCACTGCGTCTCTATTGCAGTGATGAAACGCGGATCGATCTCCGTTGCCACGCCACCAGGAACGATCTGATCCATCAGATAGCGGTGGCCGAAGAGCCAATCGTTCAGGCGCAGCCAGTCTTCCTTCAGGCGTGAAAACGTGGCCAGCCCGTACGCGAATCCTGCATCGTTGCCGAGCGCACCCAGATCGCCGAGGTGGTTGGCAATGCGCTCACGCTCGAGCAACAGCGCACGCAGCCACTGCGCGCGTGGCGGAATCTGGACATCGAGTGCCCGTTCGACCGCCATGCAGTACGCCCACGAGAACGCGACAGTAGAATCCCCGGCGATTCGTCCCGCCAGACGATGCCCGAGCAACAGAGGCGTTTGCTGAAACAGCTTTTCGATGCCGCGATGCGCGTAACCGAGCCGCTCCTCAAGCCGCAGCACTTTCTCACCGACGACCGAGAAGCGGAAGTGTCCCGGCTCGATCACGCCCGCGTGGATCGGGCCAACGGCGATTTCGTGGACGCCATCCCCGGCGACCGGCACAAACGGATAGTCCGCTTCCTGCGATTCGAACCGTTCGGCCCCGGAAGACAGCTTCTGCAGCGGATAGTAGTCGGCAGGCCAGTTACCATGGTTCAGCCACGGCCTCGTATCTTCGGCTCCGATCGCACGCAGTCCTAGCAGATCGTAGACGGCGCGTTGCATACGCGTCGCGCCTGGAAAGACGGTCGACAGGTCCGGGTATCCGTTCTCATACACATCGCCTGCAGGCGACTGAAGCCACAGGATGCCGTCTTCCAGCGCATACGCGGCGGAGATCACAAATGCGCCCGCCGTCTCTTCGGTACCCCACAGGGAGATCAGACGGCCACCCGCCTCGCGCACCGTGCCGGCGGTGCGGGTCCACGTGTCATGATCGACCCGTGCGAGAAAAGCCGAGGATCTGCCCGCAAACATGGACAGGCGAACCAGGTTGGGAAACCTGAAGGCCTCGATGCGCATATGTCACCCCGCGATCATGGCCGCCGCCTGCCGATACCACGTCGCAAGATAGGGCGGAATGTAGAGTCCCAGCATCAACCCGGCGCCGAGATGGACGAACACGGGCAGCAACGCCGGCGGGTGTTCGAGAACTTTGGCCGTCGTGTCCCCGAACACCATACCCTGCACGCGCACGAAGATGGCCGCGAACGCCGCAGCAAGCGCAAGCAACAAAAAGGGCGTGGTCCATGGGAGCTTGCTCATCGCGGTGGTCAGGATCAGGAACTCGCTCGCGAAGACGCCGAATGGCGGCATGCCCAGAATCGCGAGCGCGCCGAGCATCATGCCCCACCCAACGGTTGGGCTCACGCGCAACAAGCCGCGGATGTCGTCGATCGCCTGGGTGCCAGCCTTTTGGGCCGCATGCCCGACGGTGAAGAAGATGGCCGACTTCACAAGCGAATGCACCGTCATGTGGAGCAGGCCCGCAAAGGTCGCAATGGGGCCGCCGAGCCCGAAGGCGAACGTCATCAGACCCATATGTTCAATCGACGAATACGAAAAGAGCCGCTTGACGTCTTTCTGCCGGAACAGCGAAAAGGTGGCGATCAGCACCGAGACCAATCCGAAGCCGACCAGCAGGCGTCCTGGCAGGCCGTTCTGGAGTGCGCCATCGGCCAGCACCTTGCAGCGCAGCACCGCATAGAGCGCGACGTTGAGCAGCAGACCCGACAGCACAGCCGAAATCGGCGTAGGACCCTCGGCATGTGCATCGGGCAGCCAGTTGTGCATGGGCACGAGGCCGACCTTGGTGCCGTAGCCGATCAGCAGAAACACGAACGCTAGCGAAATGATGGTCGGGTCGAGACTCCCCTTGACCGCGTTCAGACTCGTCCAGAGCAGCGCATCGCCGCCGCCGAGCTGCCGGCTCGCGGCGAGATAGAGAAGGATCGTGCCGAACAGCGCCTGCGCGATGCCGACGCCGCACAGGATGAAATACTTCCATGCGGCTTCCAGACTTGCCGCCGTGCGATAGACGCTGACCAGCAGCACCGTCGCGAGCGTGGCGGCTTCCATGGCGACCCAGAGGATGCCCATGTTGTTGGTGAGCAGCGCGAGCAGCATCGCGAAGATGAACAGCTGGTACATGCTGTGGTAGAGGCGCATGCGCGGGCCGGTCATCTTGCCGCGGTCACGCTCGATGCGCATGTACGGCCTTGAAAAGATCGACGTGGTCCAGCCGACGAAGGCCGTGAGCGCGACCAGGAATACGTTGAGCGGATCGACGAAGAACAGCTTGCCCAGCGCGAACGCGGGCCCATGCGCCACGGTTTTCACGGCGAGCAGCATGGCGGCGGCATAGGTCAGGAAACTGAAGCCGACGTTGAGCTCGGCCGCGACATGGTGCTGTCCCACCAGCGCCAGACACGCGCCCGCTAAGAGCGGGATTCCGAAAACCAGCAGCAGTACCCAGGCTTCAGTCATCTTTGAGTTTTTCAAGGTGATGAATGTCCAGACTGTCGAACTGCTCGCGAATCTGGAACATGAACACGCCAAGAATCAGGATGCCCACCAGCACATCGAGTCCGATGCCGAGTTCGACGATCATCGGCATGCCGTTCGTTGCCGCGGTAGCGGCAAAAAACAGACCGTTTTCCATCGACAGAAAGCCGATTACCTGAGGGATCGCCTTCGCGCGCGTAATCATCATCATGAACGACAGCAGCACGCAGGCGAGTGCGATGCCGAGCGTGCCGCGCGCGACCGACGAGGCGAGCTGGCTGATCGGCGACGCGACATTGAACGCGACGATCACGAGCACGATGCCGATCAGAAGGGTGGCGGGAATATTGAGGAGGGACTCCACATCCGTTTTGACGTTCAGCCGCTGCACGAGTCTGTGAAGTATCCAGGGGATCAGGCCGACCTTGAGCACCAGCGTCAGCAACGCGGAGACATAGATGTGCGTGTCGGCTGTGACGAAGCCCAGAACCAGATTGGCTGACACGAGTGTCAGGCCCTGCAGCGTATAGAGGTGAATCAAGGACAGGATCCGGCGCTGGCTGAGCATCGCAAACGACAGCAGCAACAGGATGGCGGCCAGGAAGTTGATGATCTGCGTCGCGAAGCCGTGCATTCACGCCCCCAGCAGAAAGTGAACGAGCATCCCGATGACGGCCAGCAGGAACGCTGTCGCGAGAAACTCCGGCACGCGGAAAATGCGCATCTTCGCGTTGGTCGTCTCGACGATCGCGAGCGCCGCGCCCCCCACCAGCAACTTGACGATGAGCGCCGGTACGGCGAGCAGCAGCGCCACAGGATTGCCGGCCTCCGCGATGCCCCATGGAATGAACAAGGCGAGGCCGATACAGGAGTACGCGAACAGTTTGAGGCTCGCGGCCCATTCCATCAGCGCGAGATGCCGGCCGGAATACTCGAGGATCAGCGCCTCGTGAATCATCGTGAGTTCGAGGTGCGTGGTCGGGTTGTCGACCGGCAGGCGCGCGTTTTCGGCGAGCGACACCATCGTGAATGCGATCCCTGCGAACGCGAGGCTCGGATAGATCGCCAGTTCGCGATGGCTGAGCGTGGCGACGATGGTGGTCAGCAAGGTCGACTTCGTGATCAGCGACGCCGAAAACAGGACCATCAGCAGGGCAGGCTCCGCGAGGAAGCCAACCAGCATCTCGCGGCGCGCGCCGAGCGTGCCGAACGCAGTGCCGACGTCCATCGCGGCCAGCGAGATGGCCACGCGAGCCAGCGCGAAAAGGCCCACCAGGGCGATCGCGTCCGCGGCCGGCGACAGGGGAAGGTCGGTTGAGAGCGTGGGCACGATCGCGCAAGCGAGCGTCATGCATGCCCAGACGACATACGGCGCGCCGCGGAAAATCGGACTGGCGTGGTCGGCGACGACCGACTCCTTGTTGAACAGCTTGTGCAGCATCCGGTAGGGCTGCCAGATGCTCGGCGCCCGGCGGTTCTGTAATCTGGCGCGGCACATATTGACCCAGCCCGTCAACAAGGGTGCTGCCGCCAGTGCGAGCAGGATCTCAAGCCCTTGGGAGAGCAATCCGGAGAGTGTGATCATCGTCTCACCAGCATCAGCAGCACGATCAGCACGAGAAAGCTGTGCATCAGATAGACCGCGATGCGGCCTGTCTGGAGCAGCCCGGCCAGTGCCGCGAGGCGCCTCGTCAGCCGCTCGAGCGGCTCGTAAATCAGGGGCCACGCGCGATCCGTCACGGTGACGCTGTACGCGGGGTGTTCGTCGAACGGAGAGGGCAGCCGTCGTTGGATCCTGAACAGAGGCGCGAAGATTTCGCGGATCGGCTGCCCGAACCCTTCTGCCGTGTCCTGCATGCGCGCGTTCACGAACGGAAAGCCGCAGGCCCAGGGGGCCGCCCGCCGCAGGCGCCCATGATAAAGACGGCGTACCAGTAGCCACGCGAGCCCACAACAGGCGAGGAAGAACAGCAGGAAAACCGCCGGCATGTAGCTGGCCCGGTCTACGCTCGTGGGGGCGAGCAGCAGCCAGCCATTTCTCGCGACAGCCTGGCCGATGCCGGCGCCAACCAGCATCTGGGTGACGCGATCCAGAACGACCACGAACTGCACCGGCAACAACCCGAGCAGCACGCATATCGTTGCCAGCCAGACGAAACCGGCCCGCTCCCACGGACTTGCGTCCCGCGCGTCGCGTAGCTTCGCCTCGCGGGGCTGGCCGAGAAAGACGATGCCGAAGAACTTGACCATCGTGTAGCCCGCGAGCGCGGCCACGAGAGCGATCAGCGCGGCGACGACCGGCACCACCATGTTCAGAAACGGGTCGGGCAAGCCTGGCGTAAACAGAAAGCTTTGCAGCAACAGCCACTCGGAGACGAAACCGCTCAACGGCGGCAGCCCAGCACTGGAAAGCACGCCGACGAGGGCGGCCCATGCGGTCCAGGGCATGAAACGGATCAGACCGCCCAGATGCCCGAGATTGCGCTCGCCTGTCGCATGGAGTACAGAGCCCGTCCCAAGAAACAGCAGGCTCTTGAATGTCGCATGGCTGGCGATCTGGTAGAGCAGAGCCGTCAACGACAAGGCAGCCAGCGCGCTCATCCCGTACGCGCGAAACAGAATCGCCAGCCCCATGCTGACGAACATCAGGCCGATGTTGTCGATCGATGAGTACGCAAGCAGCCGCTTCATGTCCGTCTGGATGGCGCTGAACACGACGCCGAAGAGGGCGGTGAAGAGTCCGAGTATCAGCATGAGCACGCCCCACCACGCAATCTGCACGTGCAGCAGATCGAACACCGTGCGCAGCACGCCGTAGAGGCCGGCCTTCAGGACGAACCCGCTCATGAGGGCCGACACCGGCGACGGCGCGGCCGGATGGGCCTCGGGCAGCCAGACATGCAGCGGGAAAATGCCCGCCTTGGTGCCGAAACCGAACAGCGCCAGCGCAAACGCGACGGACGCCCAGAATACGTCCAGATGCTGCTGACGCATGTTGGCAAACGTGTAGTTGCCGGTATTGGCCTGCAACAGGCCGAAGCACAGCAGGAGCGCCAGCGCCCCGACGTGGGAGATCAGAAAGTAGAGCCAGGCTGCCCGGCGGATCTCGGCGATGCGGTGATTGGTCATCACGAGGAAGGTCGCCGACAGCGTCATCGTCTCCCACGCAACCATGAAGCAATATGCGTCGTCTGCCAGCAACAGCACCGCCATGCTCGCGAGGCACACGTGATATTCGAAGCAGAGCAATCCGGGCGGCGTGCCCTCGCCCTTGCGGAAGTAGCCGGAGGAGAACGCACTCACGCCCGTGCTCACCACGCCGAGTACCGTGAGGAAATACGCCGACAGGCTGTCGAGCCGCAGATGAAACGGCAGGTCGGGCAACCCGAGCGGCAGGACGGTTTGCTGGGGATTTGAAAAAACGCCCGCGAGGCCCAGTCCGCACAGAAGCAGACCGAATACGGCGCCGAGTGGAAACAGGCCATGCGCCACCACGCGTGTGCGGTGCAGGTTCGTCAGTCCCAGAACCCCGACGGCCAACCAGCCGGCGACCACCAGCAGCACGTAATGGACGACCAGCAGATGCTCCATCGGTGTTGTCTCCGGTTTTCGAACAATGCGTTGCTGCTGCGTATGCAACCGAGGCGTTCCTGAGCATCGTTCTCTTCCAGAACGGAGTTATTTGGCAGGGAACATCTGGTTACCAATTGATGATAATGAGGTTATCATCCTAGCAGCTTTATTGATCCGGTTCCATACGTGATGATCCGTCGACAGGCGCGCAGGGCGCGCCGTGTTCGTTCAAGGCATCGGGAGTACGGGGTTTCATCCTGCGCATGGAATCTCGGAAGCCAGCTTGCTGCGCCGGTGCAGCTCACGCCGAAGCGCGGTTCGGACAGGCCAACACATGAGTCGATACCTGATGCCAGCAGATTATTTCCGGAGCCTGACGGGAAAGAACCGGAGTGCCGGGGCCGACAGGCAGCTTGGCTTTTCGCTAGCGTTCGTGGCCGGCGCAACCAATGCCGGCGGTTTTCTGGCCGTCAGGCAGTACACGTCTCATATGAGCGGCGTGGTCTCCGCGATTGCCGACCAGGCCGCGCTGGGTGACCTGTCGCTGGTCCTGGCGGGTATCGGGTCGCTGATTTCATTCCTGCTGGGCGCCGCCAGTTCCGCCGTGCTCGTCAACTGGGGGCGGCGCCGGCGGCTGCATAGTCAGTACGCTTCGCCGTTGCTGGTTGAGGCCGTCCTGCTCCTCTGTTTTGGGCTGCTCGGCAGCCATCTCGCCTTGTGGGAGACGCTGTTCGTACCGGCGACCGTCGTGCTCCTGTGTTTCATCATGGGTTTGCAGAACGCGATGATCACCAAACTGTCGGGTGCGGAAATCCGTACCACCCACATGACGGGCATTGTGACGGACATAGGTATTGAGCTTGGCAAGCTTCTTTACCGGAACTCCTTGAGGAGCGAACTCAGTGCGCCGTTTGTGCAGGCCAATCGGGCAAAGCTGAAAGTGCACGGGACGATGTTGACTGCGTTCTTTGTCGGTGGTGTCACGGGAGCGATGGGATTCAAGCGCGTTGGATACGCCTCGACGGTGCCGCTTGCGGTCGTGCTGATAGTGTTGGCCATCGTGCCCCTCGTCGATGATCTGCGCGCGCGGATCTATCTTTGCCGGATACGGCAATTACCGCGGTCGAAATCAATCCGGAAGTGATCGCGTTGCGCGACCGGTTTCACGCGCCGCGCGACAACGAGCGCTTCCGCGCGATCATCGGCCGCATATGGGCGAGCGATTCAGGAATCGACGGCGCGTGGTGCGCCCGTGGCGTCACGAGGATGACCCAGACCATGCGATGTATTATAATTCAATTAACATACTTGGATTTTTGCCACCGTCATGGAAACGAAAAGCGCTCGACTCACGATTCTGATTGATCCTGTGAAGAAGGAGGCGTTCGAAAAGCTGTGCGCGGCACAGGATTTGACACCCTCGCAGGTGGTGCGGCAACTGATTCGCGAATACCTTGAGCAGCATGGCGTCACCTACAGGACAAAGAGCGCCATGGGTGCCCGGGCACGTCGAAAAACTGCGTGAACCAGATCCTGCGCAAGGCGAGAGTTGGACGGAACGCTAGCAGCACCTCGACCCGTTGCGGGTGTATTTGCGATCGATCGCCCGGGCGCAGAACTCTCGTCGCGACAGCAGCGGATCACCCGGGTGATGCGACGCCATGTGCGACAGGTAGCGTTCATAGTCCGGGATGCCAAACACCTGCAGGTAGGCACGGTGCAGCGTCCTCGCAATGTCGGACAGGCGCGTAGGTGGTGCATCCGCACACGGCCGGATCCCCGTTGCCTGAAGCGGGGATCCCACAGGTTTGTGGCTGAGAATCGTTTTCACGGCGAGCCCTCCTTAAGCGCGCGCGACAACTGGCGTCTCGTGGGTGGTGGGCTGTGTCTGGCGCAACGCCTGCCAGCTCATCCTGACGGCGAAGACGCACATCGCGAGCACCAGCACGACAAAGAGGCCGCAGACGACCGCATCCAGATAGTTGTTGAAGGCCACCCGCTGCATTTCCGCAATCGACCTGGCAGGCGCCAGCACTGTCCCGTGCGCGGCCGCGTCGCTGAACTTGTTCGCCAGCGAAAGGAAGCCGATGCGCGGATCGCTGCTGAAGATCTTCTGGATACCGGCCGTCAGCGTGGTGACCAGAAGCCAGGCTGTCGGCACTAGCGTCACCCAGACATAGCGTTCGCGCTTCATCTTCATCAGCACACTGGTGCACAGCAGCAGCGCAATGCCGGCAAGCATCTGGTTGCCGACGCCGAAGAGCTGCCAAAGCGTGTTGATGCCGCCCAGCGGGTCGACCACGCCTTGATAGAGGAAGTAGCCCCAGGCCGCCACACACAGTCCGGTGCCCAGCAGGTTCGCGGGCAGCAGCTGGGTGTTGCCGAGCGGCGGGTAGACGTGGCCCAGCATGTCCTGGATCATGAAGCGGCCGACGCGCGTGCCGGCATCTACCGCGGTGAGGATGAAGAGCGCTTCGAACAGGATTGCGAAGTGATACCAGAAGGCTTGCATAGCCGTACCACCGACCGCCTGGGCGAGGATCTGCGCCATGCCTACCGCCAGCGTCGGGGCGCCGCCGGCGCGCGACAGGATGGTGGTCTCGCCGATATTGGCGGACGCCTGGCTAATCATCTCTGGCGTAACGGTGAATCCCCAGCTGGAAATCACTTGCGCCGCGTGCGCCGCAGTGGTCCCGATGACCGCGGCCGGTGCGTTCATCGCGAAATAAATCCCCGGTTGCAGCACACAGGCCGCCGTCATCGCCATGACGGCAACGAACGATTCGGCAAGCATGCCGCCGAAGCCGATCAGACGCATATGCGACTCGCGCTCGATCATCTTCGGTGTGGTGCCCGAGGAAATCAGCGCATGGAAGCCCGATACGGCGCCACATGCAATCGTGATGAACAGGAACGGGAAGAGCTTGCCGGAGAAGACCGGCCCACTGCCGTCGATGAAACGCGTGGTCTGCGGCATCGAGAGCGTCGGCGCGACGACGTAGATGCCGATCGCCAGGGCGACGACCGTGCCGATTTTCAGGAAGGTGCTCAGATAATCGCGCGGCGCGAGCATCAGCCACACTGGCAGACTGGACGCAACGGCGCCGTACAGAATGAGGGCCCACGCGAGTTGCGGGCCGCTCAACGTGAACGCTGGCCCCCACGTCGGGTCGCCTGCGACCGTCTTGCCGATCACGAGTGCCGCGAGCAGCAGCACGACGCCGAGCGCAGACGCCTCGCCCACGCGCCCAGGGCGAACGATCCGCATGTAGACGCCCATGAGCAGCGCGATCGGAATCGTTGCTGCGATCGTGAAGAGGCCCCACGGGCTCGCCGTCAGTGCCTTGACGACCACGAGGCTCAGGACGGCCAGAATGATGATCATGATCGCCAGTACGCCGACCAGCGCGAGCGAGCCGGGCACCGGGCCCAGCTCGACCTTGATCATCTCGCCGAGTGACTTGCCGTCGCGGCGCACCGACGCGAACAGCACAATGAAGTCCTGCACGGCACCCGCGACCACCACGCCGGCGAGTATCCAGAGCGTGCCGGGCAGGTAGCCCATCTGCGCCGCCAGCACGGGGCCGACCAGCGGACCCGCGCCGGCGATCGCGGCGAAGTGATGGCCAAACAGTACCCACCGGTTGGTCGGTACGTAATCCATGCCGTCGTTGTGGCGTTCGGCGGGCGTTTGCCGGGCATCGTCGAGTCCCAGAACGCGCCCGGCGATGAATTTGCTGTAGAACCGGTAAGCGATGAAATAGACGATCAGGGCCGCGGTCACGAGCCACACCGCGTTCACGTTTTCACCGCGCCCGAGCGCGAGCGTTGCGAATGAGAAAGCGCCGACTGCGGTGAGCGCACCCCATAGAAGAATGGACGCGAGCTTGTTCATGGCACCTCCGGGCAGACGCGTTGCGCGTCGGCGCCAGTCATTCCACGCCACGAGGATACCGGCTGTTGCGCGGCATCTGGATCACGGCAGGCGATCGAGTCGACACTGGGGCCGACATAAAAGAGGCTACACCCGCACCAGAGCCGCTGCAAGATAGGGGCCAGCGCGCTTCGCTCAGACAAATGGGCCGCATTCGACGCGAATCCTCAACCGCCGCATTCGAGGAAGCCACTGCATGGTCGCCGCCCTCGCCACGCAAACGGGAGCCAGCGACAGATTGACAGATTTGGGCAATCGTTCGACGCGCGCCATTGCGCTACTTCGCGAGCCCCTCTATCTGTTCAACAATCTCCGGATTGGCGAGAGTGGACACGTCGCCCGGGTCCTGACGATTGGAAATCGCTGCGAGCACGCGACGCATGATCTTTCCCGAGCGGGTCTTGGGCATATCGGGCACGATGACGACGCGGCGCGGCCGCGCGATCGCGCCGATCTGTGAAACCACCGATGCCATGACCTTGTTCGCGATCTTCGTAGAGGGTGCGAGTCCCGGCTTCAATGAAACATAGAGGTCAGGCACCTTGCCCTTGATCGGGTCAGCGACCGGTACCACTGCCGCCTCAACGACATCGGAGACGAGGAGAGCGGCCGACTCGATTTCCTTTGTGCCCAGGCGATGGCCGGCGACGTTGATCACGTCGTCAATGCGGCCGAGGATCCGGTAGTAACCGTCCGCTGCCTGCACCGCGCCATCGCCAGCCATATAAGGCCAGTCGCGCCAGTCTTTGCTCTCGCGGTCATGACAATAGCGCGAGTAGTACTGGCTGACGTAGCGATCCGGGTCCTTCCAGATAGTTTGGAATGACCCGGGCCAGGGGTTGCGGATGCAGATGTTGCCGGCCTTGCCCGAACCGCCCGGCAGCTCCTTGCCCTCGTCGTCGTAGATCACCGGATGGATGCCTGGAATCGCGGGTCCCGCGCTGCCGGGCTTCATCTTGTGGATCGCCGGCACTGTACTGCAAAGGAAGCCGCCGTTTTCAGTCTGCCACCAGGTGTCCACGATGACCGCCTCGCCCTTGCCGACCGCATGGTGGTACCACTTCCAGACTTCGGGCTCGATCGGCTCGCCCACGGTCGTCATGTGCTTGAAATGGAAGTTGTATTTCGCAGGCTCGTCGGGTCCGTAGCGTCGTAGCGCGCGGATCGCCGTGGGCGACGTGTGGAAGATGTTGACGTCGAGGTTTTCAGCGATACGCCACGGCCGTCCCGCGTCTGGATACGTCGGCACACCTTCGTACACGACCGAGGAAGCGGCGAGCGCGAGCGGGCCGTAGACAATGTAGGAATGGCCGGTAATCCAGCCGATGTCGGCCATGCACCAGTAAACGTCCTCGGGGTGGATGTCCTGGATGTACTTCGACGTCCACGTGACATAGGCAAGGTAGCCTCCGGTGGAGTGCTGGCAGCCTTTGGGCCGCCCCGTGGTGCCGCTCGTGTACATGAGAAAGAGCGGCGCCTCTGCCGGCATCTGAACGGGCTCGACCCGTTCGCCACGGAACTTCCCGAGGGCGTCGTTGATGATGACGTCGCGCCCCTCCACGAGTTTCGTGGGACTCGAGTACTTGCCCGGGTAGCGCTGCCATATCAGCACCTTGTCGACTTGATGACCGGTGCTGGCGGCCTCCATGACCGCAATGTCAGCCTTTTGCTTGTGATCAAGGAACTCACCGGCGCGGTTATAGGCGTCCATGGTAATCAACAGACGACTTCCTGAATCCGAGACGCGATCGCCGCACGCCTTTCCGCTGAATCCGCTGAAGACCTGCGAGTGAATCACGCCGAGCCGCGCGCATGCGAGCATGGTGATGGGCAGTTCCGCCACCATCGGCATATGCAGGGTCACCCGGTCGCCCGCCTTCAGGCCGCCGAAATCGCGCAACAGGGCCGCGAACTCGTTGACGCGGACGAAAAGCTCCTGATAGGTGAGGTGCTGTATCGCCTCGTTCTCCGGCTCCGGCACGAAATGGATCGCTGTCTTGTTCCGGTAGCTGGCGAGGTGGCGATCCACGCAGTTATAGCACGCGTTGATCCTGCCGCCGACGAACCAGCGCCAGAAAGGGGGATGGCTGGCGTCGAACGTCGTCTCCCAGTATTTGTACCAGTCCAGCAGGTCCGCGAACTCCTTGAAGTACTCGGGGAAGTTGTCGATGGAAAAGCGCGCGAGCACCCTCGGGTCTGTCAGGTTGGCCTGCGCAATGAACTGGTTCGGCGGCGAGAAATAGTCCTCCTCCGGCCAATGCACCGCGATCTGTGCTTCGGAGACATCCGCAGTTTGCTGCTCCGCGGCATGGCGTGGCGATTTGTCTTCTGACATGACGGCCCCCTTGATTTGCACCCGCAGCAACGGCCCGCACGAAGTGTGCTGGACTGCGTATGTCAATATTAAGTGCGGGGCTGGTAACTTACCAGGAAAGCGCACAAATTGCCGCCGCTCTCGCCAGGGCGCTGGGGCTGGCGTGCATTGGTATGACGCGCCGTCTGCCGCGCAGCAACATCTGGCTTGCCCATGACCGGAGCCGTATCCGCTTCACGGGCAAAGGGGTTGCGGTCATCGATACGAGGTGAAGCGATTTCGGGCTATATGCCCAACCGAAACAATTGGTTCTCGATGACAAATAGGATTCCTGATACTACCGTGCGGAGATTTGCCTGCGGGCCGGCCATGAGCTAGATTTTCACTAGGCTGCAATAGAAGAGAGGAAGGGGAAACTGTCATGAATCTTCTCGTGGAACGTGTGGATGTTTGGGCGGCGACAATCCAGGACAGGCCGGGTGGCCTTGCGGAGGCGCTGGCTACTCTGCGGGATGCGGGGGCCGACCTGCAATTCGTCATTGCCCGGCGCGCACAGGAGGATCCCGGCAAGGGAGTCGTGTTCGTTGCGCCGCTCCAGAGTGACAGGGAAATCCGTGCAGCCGCACAGATCGGGTTCAACGTAACCCGCAGCCTTCACGCCGTTCGGGTCATGGGTCTGGATCGACCGGGCATCGCCGCGGAGCTAACTGGGAAGCTGGCTGAAGGGGAAATCAACCTGCGTGGGTTCTCGGCCGCCGTGATGGGCACACAGTTTGTCGCCTACGTGGGGGTCGACTCGCTGGACGATGCCACCAAGGCGTTAGAAATCCTGGGGAAGACCTGAAACAGCCTCTCGGAGAATGCTCGTGGCGTTGGTGACGCTGGCGGCAGGTACTGGACACCCGCTCGGGTTCCGCATTGAGCGCAAGGGCAGCTTTGACAACGTAGGCGCCGCGAGGCTGACCGCTACCTCCAAAAGACCTCCATCAGTCTGTCGCCGGATAGTTTTACTCGCTGATGATATAAGCATTCCTCATTACCTCGGATTTTCTCGCCTTGCCATCCTTATCGCGACACAACCGCCTCAAGTCGGGTTTGCCGCTGTTCCCGACGCGATCGCTGCGCTGCTTGCGAAGCTCCGGAAATGCCATTCCGGCAGCGCGGGCCGGCCCTCACGCTAAGTGACCCGTTGCACCGGCCAGGTTGCATGACCGGTCATCCGGTTCGCTATGCGCGACCTCATTACGGGTGGCTGCAAGCAGGGTATGAACCTGCTCGAGGATGCCGCTGCGTCTCCATTGAAGATACTTGATGTAGCAGGTCTGCTGCGGCGGAAAATCCGATGGCAGGTGGATCCATCGCTCGCCCGTGCGTGTGACCCAGAGGATTGCATCCAGCACGGCGCGCACATCGGACGCAGGCCGCCCGAATGGCTTCCTTGCCCCAGGCTCTGGAAAAAGACGTCTGACTGTTTTCCATTCCTCATCGGATAGCCGATTCATTGATTTTCTCCTTGTCGTCACTACACGTTATCCGTTCTCAAACGCGCGGGCGGGCACCACGAGCGCGGACGCCTGAATACCGCCTGTGGCAGGCTGCCGTGCCTGACGAGCAAGCTGGTGGCGCCGCTTACAGTTCGGGATTCTGAAACCGATGAAGCCCGCGATATCCGATTGATGGATTCCGCGCACGCCAAGGGTAGGGTTTTGTTACCTGTTGCCGGCAGCGGCTGCTGCTCGGGGGCAGTGCGTCGATCGTGGTGAGGTCCTCGTAGATCACGCGCAACGCCGTGATGCGCTGCATCTGCGGATGAATGATCTGGCTTTTCAGCACGGGCCCGAGGGCGCTGCCGATGGCCGGCCCTACACCGTGAGGCGTCCTCGGAGCGGGCGAAATTTCTTGAGCCGACGTAGATACGGCAAGGCTGACAAACGCGGCGCAAAACAGGACGTGGGACGCAGCCTTCATTGGCTTCCTCCAGCACTACCAGGGCGAACCAGGCAATTCTATGTTCCCGAAAACCGTATGAGACGGGAATTAACGCAAATTGACGTTTTGGCTGCGCCACGCCTATGCCTGCACGCTGGCGGTTGACTATCAGGTACCGTGTACTGGCCGGCCGCCAGCGGCGCGCGGCCGAGATCGGTCAGGACGCCGTTTGTCAGCGTGCGGTGCAAGCTTGTGACGGACCAGAAGCGCGTGCTGCTCGCCAAACCCACCTCGCTGCCAGACGATCGCGCTTATTGGTTTGGGCGGTTTGTCGCTGTCGTTGCAACATGTTCCATCCGCTTACTTCGCCGGGTTCTGGAGACAGGTTTCGCACAGTCGTGACGCGCGTCAATTTCGTCGCGTGCAGCATGTTACAAAAAATTTCATGCCGCCTCCTTTCGTACGACCTAAATTCCTTTTCATTCCTTCTGGGGATCGTCATTGGCGGGACAGGAGCGCCGAGACTGGCGAAATGCCGACCACGAGGGAAGGCTGACTGTTCGTAGATGGAGTCGTAGCCGACGCGCTGGCGGTGTCCAGCGCCGGCGGCCTGTGACATGGAAGCGGCAGTGGGTACCGGCGAACGACAATGGCGGGAGAGGCGCTTCGGCCATGCCATCGTGAAAGTCTCCGGCAAAAGGCGCAATGCCGATCGAGCCAGCAGCGGCTGCCGTGCTGCTGCCGCTTATCGTGTTACGGGTCGCATATAGATGAGGAGTCTTCCATGCGACGCAACAAGCCTGGTGCATTTCTGATCGGAATTCCCCTTGCCGCCATGTTGGCGGCCAGCACAACAAGCTGGAGTGCCCCCACCCTGGTCTCGGGTCCCAGCCCGTTTGCAAGCTGTACCGTCGGCGGACCCGGCACGGTCTACGTGAATGCGGAGGTCGAACCCTGGGTGGCTGTGAATCCCGCCAATCCGTCGAACCTCATCGGGGCGTGGCAACAGGATCGCTGGTCGAACGGCGGCGCGCACGGCCTGGTTGCCGGCTTCTCGTTCGATGGCGGTCAGACGTGGAGACAGACGAATCTGCCTTTCAGCACGTGCGCAGGCGGACTCGGATACGAGCGCGCCTCTGACCCGTGGGTATCCATCGGGCCGGATGGAACCGCCTACTCCGTATCGATCTCGTTTAACCAGTCCAACAACAACAATGCAGTCGCCGCGGCCGTTTCACGGGACGGCGGCCAAAGCTGGGGGAATCTGAGCGTCCTCATCGCCGACAACGAGCCCACGCTGCAGTTCTTCAACGACAAAGAGTCGGTGACCGCCAATCCCATCAAGGCAGGTGTCGCCTATGCGGTTTGGGACCGGCTCGAACTGCCGAACGGCAACCCATACGCCAACCTGCACACTGCCGCGTTCCGGGGGCCGTCGATGTTCTCGAAGACCATCGACGGAGGTCTCAAATGGAGTTCACCATCGGCCATCGTGACAGTGCCGTCACGGCAGCAGACGATCGGCAACCAGATCGTGGTCAACTCGCAGGACGGGACACTGTATGACTTTTTCGACCTGATCAGTCCACCGTTCAAAAAGTCGGCCGGCAAGGTTGCGTTCATCAAGTCGACCGACGATGGCGCAACGTGGACGAAGCCGCAGATCATCGCCGGTCTGGAGACCGTCCCGGTCACGGATCCCAACACCGGCGAAGCGGTGCGCACCGGCGACATCATCCCCGAGCCGGCGATCGATCCAGCGACGGGGCAACTCTACGTTGTCTGGCAGGACTCGCGTTTCAACGGCGGCCAGTATGACGAGATCGCCTTCTCGACGTCCACGAACGGCGGTGCGTCGTGGAGCGCGCCCATCCGGGTGAACACACCCTCAGGGCGGCCGGCGTTCAATCCGTCGGTTCGCGTGAATTCCGCCGGCACGGTCGCTGTCACGTACTACGACTTCCGCGACCTGGCGGCGGATAACAAGGCGACGCTGCCCACAAACTACTGGCAAACGACGTCGACCAACGGCGGGGGGAGTTTCGGCAGCGAACTGCGGCTATCCGGTCCGTTCGATCTGAAGACGGCGCCGGTAGCGGAGGGATTCTTCCTCGGGGACTATTCAGGTCTTGAAGCGCGAGGGAATGCTTTCCTGTCATTCTTTGTTCAAACGAACTCAGGCAACACATCCAATCGCACGGATGTATTCTTTGTTGCGCCGTAGCTTCGGGTAGTCCGGCTGAGGCCCAGGCCGCCCAGATACTGCTGGGCGGTCGTACGGCCGTGTATGCGTGTCAGGCGACTAAAGATTTCAAACTTTCGAAGCATCTCGGAAGCCTGTGCCGGATTTCCGGGGCGATCGCTGCTTCTGGAAAGAAACAATGTCGATAAGTCCACATGACGTGAGGCACTCGCCTGGGCGTAGCCGCGACGAGCTCTGCTGATCAGGGTGTCCAGCGATAGATAATAATGCTGGTCCCGTTGTAGTTGTCCTTCGTGATCACGTACTCTCCGGTCGACCGACGGTACGATCTAAGGCCGTACATCGAATCCACGTCATTGCCGACGTACACGGTGTTGGGGCTGCTGTTGATCAACGTGGTGTCCAGGCTGCCTGTGGTCAGATTGAAGGCATCGATGTTGGGCACGGTGTGTACGTATCCGACGAAGAGATAGTTGCCAGTCGCTGTGATCGACTTGGGATTGGCGCTGGTAAGGTTGATCACCGGATCGGGAGCGGTTGTGTTGCCTGCGAGCCAGCCGTGATACACCTCGACCCGCGTTCCGATCGACGTCCAGTCTGTACTCCCAACAATTCCCTGTGCCAGGATCATGGTGTCGCTTTCCGGCAGGTAGATAATCCGCGTCAATGGCGTGATAGTGCCCGGAATGGGAGTCGCAATTCCCGCTCCCCAATTCGGCTGACCGCTCGCGTCAAAGCCGGTCAGCGGATAGTGCGAGATGGTATTCGTCTTGTCCAAGCCGGCCCAGACGTCCCCTTTGCTGTCAAGGGCGAATCCGTGCCTGACCGGTGCGGTCGTATTGAACGCTGTACCTGGAAGCGTGGCGTCCGGTATGGCGATGTAGCCATTCGCAGCGTTGAAGTGGAAAAAGTAGAAGGTATCGGGATTCTGGCCGGCTGCCACAAGGATCCGGTTGGCGCCGACGGTGGCGAGTTGACCGAAGTGCTCATCACGCGCGCGATCGTTGATGTTGATTCGTGGATCAGATGGATAGTCGATTGGATCGACCGTGTTCGCTACGAAGGTTCCTCCAGCGGAGCCCGTATAGATGTTGGTGCCTCCATAGAAGTAGGCGCCATCGGTACCCGAGTCCGGAGCGGCGATTCCCTCAAAGTTGAGAGACTGAAGCTTCCATCGCAGGTGGCCGGCGTTGTCGTAGGAGTGAATGTCCGTGCCGCCGTCGCGGCCGAGGTCCCAGGTTCCGCCCCATGGGTTGTTGAGCACATAAAGGTTGCCGGCGACGTCTTTGCCGATGCCGGTGACGCGGGTAAAGCGCTTATCACCCACCTGGCCTTTTATTCCGGCCGTAGTGTCGAGATATCCGCCCTGGATGCCAAACGTACTGACCAGAAATGGCGTGCCCGAGATGTTGTAGATCTTGATGTTCATGTCGGGCCCCTCGTCCCCGATCATGAGATACCCAGTCGCCGAATCGAAATACAGCGCGGACGGTCGAGAAACGACGGACATCTGGATGGTGTTCAGCAGCACGCCGACCGGATTGAATTCGAGGATTGCGCCCGCGCTTTTCTGCGCAACCCAGATGTTTCCTGCGCTGTCCACGGCGAGCCCGCCAGGGCCTGAGACGGCGATATCCTGCCGCCAGACGCCGTCGGTGGTGTAGACCCGGACGCGATTTCCAGGAAAGTCGCTCGCATAAAGGAGCGAGCCCGACGTCGCGAGTCCGGTGATGACATCAGCCCGCGGCTCAGCCGTTGTCGCGCTGACTGAGATGAGAAAATCGCGGGTTTGGGTGGTTCGGCCGTACCGTCCCACCGTGCCGCTGCCGTAAGTGGTATTAAATTTCAACGCAGCGAAGATTGACGTTGCATTGCCAGTAATGGCGCTGCCCTGAAACTCGCCGTGACCTCCCAGAGACCCTATGCTTTGGCCGTTCTGGTATATCGCAACGCCGCCCTCGTTTTCGTCCCACATGGATGCCGTATAGATAACACCCTCAGGCGCTACCCACATGGAGCGCGCGGCGTTACCCACGCGGGTGGCGTTGGTCCCAAATGTGTTCGCCACCCAGTCGGTGGCGTACTGCGCCTGGCACGCTGGTGCAATCGCAGCGATCAGCAGTACGGCGAAGAACGTGGCATAGATTCGTTTCATGATCGTGAAGAGCGCCCCCCAGAGGCGAGTCTGTCCAACCCAATACTGCGTTCGAGCGGTATATCGGCGAGGTGTGGAAAAAGTTGAGTTCGCGTTTCCAGTACGGGTAAACGGTGCTGGACCTCAGCCCGAGCAGCGCTTCCAGCCGCTCCGCGAGGCGGATGAGCGTTCACGTGTCAGCTGGCGGCTCGCAAGACCGTGTCCGCGGCGTCATCATGTGTGCCCCCATGCATCAATTGGCGGCATTGCGCCGAGTCCCCTTAGCCATGCATGGTGGGCCAGCGCGAGCATTTCGCGGTCGCCTGGGCTGTCGCCGTACGCATACAGCACGCGCGGTGGATCGCTGCCGAACCATTGTTGCAGCCTCCGCTCTTTCTCCGGCCCCCAACAGTTCGGCGAGGCGAAGCGGCCCGAGAACCGGCCACCGCGAAATTCGAGTTCTGTCGCGAAAACCGCTTCAAAACCCGCGCTCGCAGCCCAATGCCTCAGGTAAAGCGCAGGCGACGCGCTGACCAGGACGAGCCGGTGGCCGCATCGCTTATGCTCCTGGATTCTGGCCGCCATTTCCGGTCGGATCAGGGCATTCAACCTTTCTGCGGCATACCGCTGCGCCGCGTCCTCCAGTTCGAGTTGGGTCATGCCGCCGAGCGTTGCCGCAAGAAAACGCGCCTTGGCGGATCCCCGATCGCACACGTCCGCCAGCAGGCCCACGAGCCACGGTGACGCACGCACGACCCCAACGGCAAACCGGCCGCGACCGACCGTGTAATGCACGAAGTCACGCAGGCTGTCCGAGGTGGTGATGGTGCCGTCGAAATCGAACGCGGCAACGGTTTGATTGCGCTGCATCGGTTGGTTGGTGATCATCAGCGCCGCAGCCAGCCGAGAGCGATCGGCCGCGCGAGAAGTTTGCGGTACAGCGTGATCGCCCGCCGCGTCACGGCAGCGCCGCCGAGCGCCCAGAACGGCGCGAGAAGAAAGTAAGCCACACCGGCCACCACGATCGCGCCAAGCATGTCCAGCGGGAAGTGAACCCCGAGAAAGACCCGCGCCCAGGCAACTGCCACCCCGGCCACCAGTGTGAATCCGCCGAGCCCGCGCGCCCCGCCCAGTAGCAACGTCAGCGCGATGCCGGCAAACACGGTCGCATGGTCGCTCGGAAACGAGGAGTCCGGCGCATGCGGCAGGAAGGTACGGCCGAGACCGATCATGAACGGGCGCGGATGCTGCCACGCCAGGCCGATCAACTGGTTCGCGCCGACGCCGAGCATCGCCACGAGGCATGCCCGGACGGCCAGACTCCGTTGTGCTTCGTTACCCCGCAGCCACATCGCTGCCAGCAGCAACGGGATCAGCCAGATCACGTAATCGGCGATCAGCATTGCCATGCCGACCAGCCACGCCGGTGTTGCGGTGGTGCCGTTGATCAGGAGAAACAGCGCCTGGTTGAATGCTTCGAGTGTATTCATCGCAATGAAGTCGTTGATAAAAATCCATCAGGCCCGCGAGGCGGCCTGGCGCGACGCGAACCAGCACAGCAGCAGCGGCACCACGACGAGCGCTGCGCCAGCGAGAAAAGTCGTCGAGGCGCCAAAGCGATCCCACAGCCAGCCGGCCAGCGTGCTCGCGAGCAGCATGCACAGGCCGCAGGCCAGGTTGAACACGCCGAACGCGGTGCCGCGCAACGTCGAGGGTGCCGTTTCGGACACCATCGCGGCGAGGATGCCCTGCGTGAAACCCATGTGCAGCCCCCACACGGCAACACCGACGAACATCGACATGACAGATTGCCCCATGCCGAGCAGCAGATCGGCCGCGATCAGCAGTGCCATGCCGAGCGCCAGCAGAAGGCGTCGATCCAGCTGGTCCGAGAGGACTCCGACCGGATACGCCGACAGCGAATACGCGAGACTCATGACGACCATCACGGCGGGAATCCACGCGAGATCCAGACCCGTCTGCTGCGCGCGCAACACGAGGAACGCTTCGCTGAAGCGCGCGAGCGTGAACGTTGCGCCGATGGTGACGATGAACCAGTAGCGCGCCGGGAACTCGCGCAGCGCGCGCCAGTGCAACGGCGAGCGGAAGGTACGCCTTGCCGGCGCATGGCCCGATTCGTCGATGCCGAACGCGATCAGGCCGATCGCGATGAAAGCCGGCACGACGGCGAACCACAACACAGTACGAATGTGGTCAGCAAACCAGAACATCAGCGCGATGGCGAGCGCGGGTCCGAGGAACGCGCCGATCGTATCCATCGACTGACGCAGACCGAAACACGCGCCCCGGATCTCCGGCGGTGCCACGTCGGCGACCAGCGCATCGCGCGGTGCACCGCGAATGCCCTTGCCGATGCGGTCGAGCAGGCGGGCCGTGACGACCCAGCCCGGCGTGCTCGCGAGCGGGAACAGCGGCTTGGTCAGCGCCGCCAGCCCATATCCCAGCAAGAGCAGACCCTTGCGCCGCCCGAGCCAGTCGCTGAGTGGCCCGGAAAACACCTTCACGATCAGCGCGGTTGCTTCCGCCGCGCCTTCGAGCACCCCGAGCGCCATGACGTTCATGCCCATCGTGGTCACGAGGAACACCGGCAGCAATGCATGCACGAGTTCGGACGACAGGTCCATGAAGAGGCTCACGAAGCCGAGCGCCCAGACCGTGCGCGGAATGGCGATCCTGGTGGCGGAAGGTGTGTCAGGGGTCATGGCGTGTCATGGGTAGAGGGGGCTGCGTCGGGAGCGGCCGGCAAGACTAGCACGGCATGCCGGACCGCCCCGTCTTCGATCGCCGAAGGGCTTGTCATCGGCATACCCGCAGGGAGCAGTTGCGCAATGATGGAGGCATCCGGCCAGGTCGTGGCGGCGCCCAGCGTGACGAGGTGCCACGGTTGCTGAAAGGCTTCCTGATACAGCGCGCCGTACCAGATCGGGTTCCCTGGCGCGGTGCCGGCCATCCCTTCCGTCACCAACCGGTAACGGGACCGCCACAGCCGCAGCACTAACCGGTTCATCGGCCGTCGCGGATCGGATTTCACAAAGGCCAGTTCAGCGCTGTTTCCTTCTGAGAGTCTCTGCAGCACGGGTAACGCGGCCACTGATGTCTGGGGCGACAGCCACAGCAAGGACGACCTCGCGGACCACACCGGTGCCGGTTGCCAGTCCGCCGACTCGAGGCTATGCGCGATCGCACTGGAATCCGCGGCCCATTGCAACGGCAGATACTCTTCCTCGTCGCCGCTGAGCTCGAGCCGGCGGCCCGGCAGCGCACGCCATCCTCCGTCAGTCCACTGGCTGAGGGTGAGCACCGTTTCGTGCCGTGCAGGGCTATACCTGGCGAGGTCGGACCGCAGATGTTCAGGGTTCGTCCAGGGACCGAAGATGGCGAGCACCGCAGCCACAATGAAGGCCAATGGCTTCGGACGCACGTCGTCGCGCACCCGCTGATACGTGTAGGTGCCGGCCAGTACCGCAAACCACGCGAGCCCCAGGCTCCAGCCGCCCAGCACGTCCGCCAGCCAGTTTTCCCCGAGATACAGGCGGGCAAACCCGGTGAGTGCGACCCAGATGACGACGACCGTAATGACGGCGCTGCGCCAGAGTGGCGGTTGCCGTCGCACCAGCAGCCAGGCCAGGAAACCGTACACGAGCACGTTGAACGTGGCATTGCCGCTCGGCAACGGACTGTGCGCCGCGCCCGTCTGCCAACTGAACGGTCGCGCGTCATCATGCCCGGGTTCGATCACCGGACTCAAGGCGCCCGCTATCCCGACCGTGAGAATCCAGTAGCCTGCCGCGCTCCAGCATCGCCTCACGATGAGCCAGATGAAAACGGCGGCAGCCACCGCCAACCCCACACCGTAGGCACTGAATTCAGCCACACCCGCCATCATGTAATCCGTCGGCGCCGCGCGCAAGGTCTGCAGAAAGCTGTAGATGATGGTGTCAGCGCGAACCAGCGGATCGTTTGCGAACACGTCCTGCAGGATGCCCAGAAACAGCCACACGCTGCCAATGAAGAGCAGCGCCAGAACCAGGAGTGTTTGCGTCTCGATCCCGTCCGGACCGACGATGCCCGATAACCGGCTCGCGAGGCGCGGATACCGCCGACTCAAACTCCGTTCAGCCAGTTGGGAAGCGGTCCTCGCGAGCGGCGCGCCGCGCTGGATGGCGAGGCGCGTCAGCCGGACCACCAGCCAGAGCAGTGCCGCCAGCAGGAGCAGCATTGCGGCGAGGCGCCCACTGACCGCTTCGGCGAGTTGCGCCGACGCGCCGAACACGATCCCCGGGCCGATATGCGCGGGCGACCAGGCCAGCGCGGATGCGATGTTGATCGGGTAAAACCTGCGCCGCGGCATGTGCGCCGCGCCGACGACAAGCGGAACGATCGCGCGCACGGGCGCGAAGAAACGGGCCAGCACGATACTTTTCCCGCCGTGCCGTTGCACGAAACGCTCGCCACGTTCCCAGACCGCCTCGTGTCCCTTCACCACCCACCACGCGCGCACTTCGCGGTGATACAGGTGGCCGAGCTCGTAGCTGATCCCGTCGCCCGCCACAGCGCCGAGTGCGCCGACGGCGAGCGTCACCCACCCGTTCAGCGCACCAGCGCCAATCAGTGCGCCCGCGGCAAACATCACAATGCCCGCGGGGACGAATGTCCCGACGACAGCCAGCGACTCCGCGCACGCGACGCCGAACACGATGGCGAGGACAAGCCACGGATGGGCGCCAATGCCGGCAAGCAACGCGTGCATATGCGGTTCCGGTTAAGTGCGGGGTTTGCGAGAGTGCATGGATCGCTCGTTCAATCGCGCGGCTTACGGTTCCGCCAGCGTGTCGCGCTCGAAGCGGCCATAGCGCAGCGCAAGAGTCGGAAGGACGATCAGGTTCAGGATCGTGGAGGTGGTCAGTCCGCCAAGAATGACGATCGCCATTGGCCCCTCGATCTCGTTGCCGGCCGCGCCGCTGGTCAGTGCGAGCGGCAGCAAGGCGAGGGCGGTCACGAGCGCCGTCATCAGGATCGGTATCAGTCGTTCCGACGCGCCGCGCACGGCCGCCTCCATGCCCCACGGCATTTCGTCGACATGCACCAGATGCTCGTAGTGGCTGATCAGCATGATCGAGTTGCGCAGCGAAATGCCGAACAGGGTGATGAAACCGACCATGCCGCCCAGCGACAGGTCGCCGCCGCTCAGCAGCACGCTCAGCACCCCGCCCACCAGCGCGAACGGCAGATTCACCATCACCAGCACGACCCCGCGCCGGCTCTTCATCGCGAGGAACAGCAGCAATGCGATGCCGGCCACGGACATCGCCCCATAGGCGAGCAGGTCGCGCTGCGATTGTGTGCGCGCTTCGCTTTCGCCCGAGAACACCGCGTACGTGCCCTTGGGCATCACGATGTCTCGATTCACACGCGCCCGCGCTTCGCTCACGAAATCGCTCACCGCACGGCTGCCGAGATTGACCGAGACCGTCTGCATCCGGCGGCCGCCGTCGTGCGTGATCTGATACCGGCCGGAGACCTGGCCGATGCTCGCCAGTTCGCGCAATGGCACGGCCAGCCCATCCGGATTGCGCAGCATCAGCGCGCCGACGTCGCGCAGATTCCTGCGCGCATCGGGCGCGAGAACCACGGTGACGTCGTAGGGCCGGCTGCCTTCATAGGTTTGCGCAACCGTGCTCCCCTGCCAGGCGCTCTGGATTGCATCGAGCACGTCGACGGGCCGGAAGCCCCAGCGGCTCAACTGGTCGGGCTTCAGTCTGACGTCGAGCTCCGGGATGCCCGGCGGCGATTCCACCCGCACGCTCGCCGCGCCGCGGATCGTGCCGAGCAGCCGGGCGATGTCCTGCGCCTTGCGATCGATCACATCGAGGTTGTCGCCGAAGACGTTGACCGCAACGGGCGCCGTCACACCCGAAATGGTCTCGTCGATCCGTTCGACAAGAAACGTGTTGACCGAGGTCGTGAGGCCGGGAAAGCGGGCGAGCGCTTCCTGGATACTGCGCAGGATCGCGCTTTGCCGGGCCGCGCTCATCGGCGCGAGGTCGACCTCGAACTCGCTCAACTGCACGCCGACCGGATCGACGACCTCGTTCGCCCGGCCGGCGCGCTGCGCGACCAGCCGCACCCCCGCCACGTGCATCAGCGCCTGCGAAACCTGTGTGCCGATGCGCATCGATTCGGCGAGCGATGTGCCGGGAGCCAGGCCCATGTGCACGATGTAGTGCCCCTCGCGCAGCTCGGGAATGAAGTTGCCGCGCAGAAACGGCAGCGCAGCCAGAGCCGCCACGCACATCACCGCGACCACCACCATGACCGTCTTCACACGCTGCTCGACCATCTGCAACAACGCGGTGTAGCGCGCCTTCAGCCACGTCAGCAGGCGCGGCTCGTGAGCCGGCAGCGGCCCGCGTGCCAGCAGCTCGAGCGCCATCGCCGGCGTGAGCGTGAGGGCGACGCCGAGCGACGCCAGCACCGCGAGGATGTAGGCGACGCCCAGTGGCGCGAACAGCCTGCCGGCTATCCCCGAGAGCGTCAGCACCGGCAGGAAGATCAGCATCACGATGAAGGTTGCGAACACGACCGCACTGCGCACCTCGAGTGAGGCGCGTAGCACCACGCGGAACGCGGCCAATGGCGCGGGCCGGCTGCGGTTCTCGCGCAACCGCCGGTAGATGTTCTCGACGTCGATGATCGCGTCGTCGACCACTTCGCCGAGCGCGATCGCGAGGCCGCCGAGCGTCATCGTGTTCAGGCTCACGCCGAACGACGTCAGCACGATGATCGCGACCAGCAGCGAGAGCGGGATCGCGACGGCTGAAATGAGCGCGGTCCGGACATTGAGCAGGAACAGGAACAGCACCGCGATCACCAGCACCGCGCCGACCAGCAGCGCAGTGCGCAGGTGACCCACCGCAGCGTCGATGAAATTCGCCGGCCTGAACACATCGGCGTTCAGATCGACGCCTTGCTGCGTCAGTACCGGCTTGAGCGCGGCGAGCGTCTTCTCGATGTCCTTCGTGACGGCGAGCGTGTTGGTGCCGTACTGGCTTTCGAGGACCAGCATCACACCGGGCGTGCCCATGATCGATGCGGCACCGACAGGAGGCGCGCTGCCCCAGGTGACGGTCGCGACGTCGCCGAGCCGCACGGCTGCACCATTGCTCCAGCGCAGGACCACACCGGCCATGGCGTCGGGTGTCCGGATCTGGCCATCGGTATTGATGGCGATGCGCTGATTCGCGCTCTCGATGAAGCCCGCGCCGCGCACGCCGGTAGACGCCCGGGCCGCGGCGATCACGTCCTGGATCGACAGCCCGTAGCGCATCAGCCTGGCCGGATCGGCCTGAATCTGCAACTGCCGCGTGTCGCCGCCGAACACGATGGCGTCCGCGACGCCCGGCACGCTCAACAGTTGCGGCTTGACCGTCCACTGCGCGATGTCGTACAGGTCCATTAGCGAGCGTGTCTTCGAGGTCAGGCCAATGGTGCGCACCACGCTCGTGGTGGTGGTGAGCGGCAGCAGCCTCGGCGGCTGCACGCCCGCAGCCAGCGTCGCGGCCAACGCGTTCACGCGCTCGGACACGAGTTGCCGGACCTGCAGCAGGTTCGCATGACTGTCGAACACCACCGTGATCGCGGACAGGCCCTGCAGCGACTTCGAACGCATCGACTGCAAGCCGACCATGCCCGCAAGCGCGTTTTCGACGGGCTGGGTCACCAGCGTCTCGACCTGCTCGCTCGTGAGGCCCGGCGCCTCGGTTTGCACAATGCTCATCGGCGGAGCGAACTCCGGAAACACATCGAGCTTCGCGCGCGTGAGGGTATAGAGGCCATAGCCGGCCAGCAGCACGGCCAGCGCGTAAATGACACCGCGAAAGCGCAGCGAGAATCGGATGATGGCGTTGAGCATCGGCGGCCAGAAGTGTGCGGTGCGGGTGAAGTGGGCCAGCCCCAGGTAGGCCAGCCGACCTGCGGATCAGTCGTCACATTCGGGCGGATCCTTGCAAGCCGTCGCGATGCCCTGTGGCCGCAGCTCCTGGGAGAGCAGCAACTGCGCGCCATGCAACACCACTTCATCGCCCGCGTGAAAACCATCGGTCACGACGAAGCCCTGATCGCTGGAAGAGGCGTCCGGCACGTAACGTCGCGTGAAGCGATCGGGGGCGGTACGCACATAGACCCATAGCTGTCCGCCGTACCAGATCACGGCAGGTTCGGGAATCACGAGCGCGGCCACGTTCCGGTTCGACGCCGGCACATGTGCGGCGGTGTGCGTTCCCACGGGCAACGCGCGCCCGGCCGCGTAGAAATACGGGTTGCCCTGGACCGCCGGATCGCCTTGCGGCGAGGCAGAGAGTTTCCGTGCCGCGACCGGCTGGCCGTCCGGCGCGTCGACCTTGATGCGCTCGGGCGGGGCGCCGCTGTAGCCGGCGGGCAGCGTCACGCGCAATACGACCGCGCGGCCGGTGAGCAAGTGCTGGAACAGATCCGAAGCCGGCGCCATCGCGGCGCTCGCGAGCGCATCGCCGAACTGCTGCCGCATCGTCGCATCCAGCCCGCTTCGCGCCGCTTCGGCCGACTGGAGCTTCGCCTGATCGCCCTGCATAGCCGCTCGCGCGTCCTGCAGGCTCTTCTGCGAGACGTTGCGATCGTCTTCGAACAGCACGCGGCTACGCTCGTATTGCGCGTGCGAATTGCCGGCCTGTGCGCGCAACGTGTCGTAGTCCGCCCGCGCGGCCGCGAGCCGGTTGCGCAGATCGAACAGCGGCTGCAGGTCGACGACCGTCGCGTATGCAGTGTTCTCGGGCTGGATGGCGGCGACCGCGAGCGGCGCAACATCGATATGGCTGGCGCGCTGCACGTCGGTGGCGACGACGACCACCGTTTCGCCGTTCACCGTCTGCACGGACGGCTGGGCGGCGGCCTGCGCCGGTGCGCCCGGCCTCGGTTGACTGGCAACGAGTGTCTGGTAGATGAACCAGCTGGCGCCGGCCGCCAGCAGCACGGAGACAACCGAAAGAATGACCAATGTGCGTTTCATCGGGATATCTCTTGTTGGGTGACAGTGGGGTTGGCTGTCTCCGGTGCGAGCGGCCGCTGCATCGCGTCTTCGAGTGCGCCGGCTGCCTGCTGGGCGCCGACCACGGCGTCCAGATGGGCGATCTCGCTCGCTTCGTAGTCCGCCCTGGCTTGGGTGAACGTCAAGCGGTCGCTGGTGCCGGCCGTGAAGCTGGCGGCCTGGCTGTCCAGTTGCTTTCGCGCGGTTGTCTGGCGCGCGACGGAGAGCTGCACGGCATCGAGGCTTGCCTGGTAATGGGCGAGTGCATGGTCGAGGTGGTTGAAAATCGTGTCCTGCAAGGCTGCGGTGCGCGCGGCCGCCTCCTTGCGTTTCGCTTCCGCCTGCGCAATGCCGCCCTGGTTCTGGTCGAAGACCGGCAGCGTGATGCCGGCCAGCCCGAACGCGATCTTGTGCGTGCCGGTGTCGTACGTGTAGCCGGGGCCGAAATGGACGTCCGGATATTGCTTCGCGACCTCAAGCTGCAACGCCGATTCGGCGGCCGCGTACTCGGCGAGCGATGCAAGCAGATCGGCGCGATGAAAAACCGCCTCGCGCTGCGCGTCAGCGGCGGGCGGCGCAGGTGGTGCGGTCACGAACGCCTCGTCATCAAACTGGATGTCCTCGAGCGCGGTGACGGGCACGCCGATCGCCGTCGCCAGTTGCGCGCGCGCGTCCTGCGCGGCACTGTGTGCGGCGGCGAGATCGGTCTGTGCCTGGGTGGCTGCGAGCACCGCCGCGTCGACGTCCGGCCCTGAGTTTTCGCCGACCGAACGGCGCTTCGTCACCATCGCGACGATCTGCTGCTGGGCGCCGGCCTTGCGCGCCAGGAACGCGGTGTGTTGCCGGGCGGCGTAGAGCGAAAGCAGCGCGTCGCGCACCTGGGCGCGCACCTTCCACGCCTCATTGCCGATGGCGAGGCGCGCGGCTTCCGACAGGTGTGACGCCTGGTCGATCCGATAGCCGCGCTTGTGCGCGGTCTCGATCGGAATGTCGAGCGCGGGACCGACGACCCATGGCGCACCGGGCCCCGGGTTCGGCGTCGCGTACTGGAACGGCAGTTGCAGCACCGGGTTCGGCAGCGCGCGCGCGACATCGATGCCCGCTTTGGCGGTGCCCCATTGCGCACGCGCGATATCGAGGACTGGGCTGTAGTAGTCAGCCGCGAGCGTGAGCATCCCGCGGTTCCAGCGCGGCAGGGGCCACGGAACGATATCGTGCCCGAGCTGCCGCGCGAGGTACGCGCGCAGTTCGGCGCTCGCAAGCGTGCGTTCCTCGAATCGTTGGGCGAGTTGCGTCGGCGCGATGGGTTGCGGGTGGTAAGTCGCGCATCCCGTCAGCACCACCATCAGCATCAGGCAGGTGAGCAGCAACGAACGGCGCATAGCAACATCCACGGTCTGTTGGCCATCTGTCGAGATGGCGACAGACGTGGATGCTACGCAACGGCCTGTGAAGTTTTCGTCAAGTAGGTGTTAATTCGCTGTGAAGTTCGTGCGTCTGTGGCGAATTAACCGACCCAGCGCTTTCGTAGCCAATGGTCGACGGACCCGCTTCCGGCACCGCGGCATAAGAGCACCAGCAGCATGGCAGCCCACTGGATATGGGTGGGCCATGCCTGGGGATAGACAAATATCTCGATGACGCTTGTCATCCCCAGAAGTAGAAATGCAACGGGCCTGGTAGCCAGGCCGAGTATCAACAGGACAGGCGTCGACAACTCGATCGACACGGCCATGTAAGCGGCAAGTTCCGGCGGCAGGAGCGGCAATCTGTATTCATCGCGGAACAGGGCAAGAGCGGCCTCCCAGTTCGCCAGTTTGGTCATCGCGGAGTTCCAGAAGACGGTCGCAACCGCAATTCGCAACGGGATGGCGAGCAGGGCGTAGGGCACGCGCTCGAGCCATCTGACAAGACGCATGATTTGACTGCTGTCGGCCGGCGACAGGGTGGCGGGTTGATGAGAGCGTGTCATGTGTGGGTCCTCCGTACTGCGCGTGCAACCGCCTTGGGAACCACGCTAACATCCGCAAGGCATCCGCGCGCCAGGTGCGTGGCGAGCACTGTGTACGCGTCGTCGCATGGCGCCTCTTCCAGCGCGGCGGATAACGGCTTTCCCGACAACAGCGCTGCGGTAAAGCGCCATTCGCACTCGCCCAGACGCACCACCTCGATGCCGCTCCGTGTTCGGTGAACGAGCAGCCAGACGGGTCCTTCCGCGAAATCGACCGCTGCCATGGCCCGCTCATCGCGCTCCAGTACCGCATGCCAGATGACATCAACCGGGAATTCACATCGCAGCAGTCGCACCGCCGGGTGAGACCGGAAGCACAATTGCGCCGGCCCGGCTTCGCCCAGCGCCGTCAGACGCGCGATATCGAGCGGTGGGGCATCTGGCGCGTGGAGGGCGAGGTTGACGTGCCATTCCAGGCGTGCCACGTCGGCGAGATAAGGCACCGACGCCGCTTGCCGCAGCCGGTCCAGAAAATCTGGAAATCCTGCACCATACTCATCCAGCCACGCGCTTCGCGGTGGAGCCTCTGCAACGAATAACCCCGCAGCGCCCTCAAAAAACGCCGGACCGACCAGATGCTGCACCGCCGGGAAGGCCAGGCGAAGGGCCGTGACGAGCACGCTGGCGCAGGTATTCCGGTAAATGCCGAGCCGTGCGCCGGCGTCCAGCCCGTCGGCGATCACCCAGGCCGACGCGTCGCCATCAGTGCGGTCGAGCAGGCTTCGCTGCATCGCGCGCTGCAACTCAAGCAGCGCTGGCGTGTCGGTGTTCATGGCGTTGCCTTTCCAGTTCGGTCTCGGCGAGGACGGCCTCTTCGATCAGGGTTTCGATCGGCGGTACGTCGGTATCCCATTCGATCAGCGTCGGAACCGGCCCGAAGCGCTTGAGCGCCTCACGGTAGAGCGCCCAGACTTGCGGTACCACGCGTGAACCGTGGTCGTCGATGCGCAGCGTCTGTCCGTTATCGAGCGGCCGGACGCTGTGCCCGGCGAGATGGATTTCGCCGATCGAGGCCGGCGGCAAGGCATCGAGGTAGGTCATCGCGTTCCAGCCGTGATTGCAGGCGCTCACGTAGATGTTGTTGACGTCGCACAGGATGCCGCAACCGGTGCGCTGTGCGACCTGAGCGAGGAATTCCCATTCCGGAATCGTCGAATGCCTGAAGCGCAGGTAGGTCGATGGGTTCTCCACGAGAATGCGTCGGCGGAGGCGCGTTTGCAGCTCATCGACATGCCGGCAGACAACGCTCAACGCTTCTTCAGTCATCGGCAGCGGCAACAGGTCGGCCAGATACGTGCCGCCGGCTACGCTCCACGCCAGATGTTCGGAAACGAGCCCGGGTTCGACCCGCTCGACCACTCTGCTCACCCGGGCCAGATGCGCCGCGTCGAGCCCGTCGGCGCTGCCGAGGGACAACCCTACGCCGTGCAGCGACACCGGATAGTCGCGGCGAATCGTGTCCAGGTATTGGGGCGCGCTGCCGCCGCCCATGTAGTTCTCGGTATGCACCTCGAACCAGGCGACCGCGGGTCGCGTGTCGAGCACGGGTTGGTGATGGCGAAAGCGCAGCCCGACACCGGCCTTCACCGGAATCGGGCTGGAGGCTTCCAGCGCGGGGAGCACGGTAACGCTCATCAGGGTGGGCCGCTCAGCTTGCCTGCAACTTGCCGCCCTGAATCTTCGAGCAGTCACCCGCCGGCAGCAGCACGAAGGACTTCGTATCGCGCGCCTGGGTGGCCTGGCCTGCACACGAATGGGCGCCCTCGGCACAGTCGTTCTTCGCGACCGCATTGACGCCGTAGCATTTTTCCAGCTTGTTCTTTTGCATCCGCATCATGTTGTCCTGGACAACCTGCGGCATCTTGCTCATGTCCTTCATCTCCTGCGCCTGTCCTGGCAACGCCTGCATCGCAAGCGCCAGACCGATCGCTGCGGACAGGGTCGAAGCAGCCAGTAGCGGCTTACCGAGTTGCTTGCTCATTTTGCATCCTCCTGAGGTTGGGGTCGCAGAATCGCAACCTGCAGGAAGATTCGCCGGACGACGGGCAAAGGTTACGCCGCACGCAAAATTAATATTCACGCTGGCATCCGGCCAAACGCGCAGAATTTGTACATGTCCTCCAGAACGCACCGCCCTGGCCCGACGTTGAGTGTCGTACGGAATGCATCTCGATGCGGCCCAGGCTGATTACCCCCGAAACGTCGGGGCGGGAGAGTAACCATGCCAGGCTGCCGCCGGTAGCAGCTGGTGCATCGCTCAGGGAGACCTCGGAAATGACGCCAACGACTCGTATCCTTCTCATGCTTCTGCTAGTCGGAATACTGGGCGCATGTCGCTCGGGTGTGAAGCTCGCCCCGAGCGCGAACACCACCGAGGCAAGTGGCCCGGTCGGCGCGCAAACCAGCCCCAACGCCGTCACCCAGATCGGGATCGATCCGCTGAACGACCCGAACAGCCCGCTCGCCAAACGCAGCGTCTATTTCGACTTCGATGACTACACCGTCAAGGATGAATATCAACCGCTACTGCAACAGCATGCGCAATATCTGAAAAACCATCCGCAACGCCATGTGGTCATTCAGGGCAACACCGATGAACGTGGCACGAGCGAATACAATCTGGCGCTGGGCCAAAGGCGCTCCGAGGCGGTTCGCCGCGTGCTGCTCCTGTTCGGTGTTCCCGATTCGCAGATCGAGGCGATCAGTTTCGGTAAAGAAAAGCCGGCGGCCACCGGGCATGACGAGGCATCCTGGGCAATAAATCGTCGTGCCGATCTCGTTTACCGCCAGTAGCCCGAAACGCAGTCATGTCCGCCGTAGTATCCGGCCTGCCCAGTGCGGATAACGGAATTCCAGCCTGGTAGTACCGCCGTGCCGGACAGATCTCAGTCGAGCGGCGGCAGGTGCAGGGACACGCGCGTTCCTTTCCCGGGCTCGCTATCGAGTCTGATCGACCAGCGGTAGCGATCGCAGATCTTCCTGACTATCGACAGACCGATGCCAAACCCGTGTCTGCCGGGCTCGGGCGGGTTAGCCTGGTATAACCGTTCGAACACCCGCGCCAGCGCATCCGGCGGGATGCCGCAGCCTGTGTCTTCGATCTGCAGCCAGCCGTCCGTATAGGTGAAACGGACGTGGCCGCTGTCCGTGTAGCGCACTGCGTTGCCGATCAGATTCGACAGCACGATGGCGAGCGCGGGCCGATTCGCCTCGATGCGCAGGCGACTGTCGACGTCGATTCTGGTCTCGATTCCCTTGCCTGTCAGCGTGACGGCAAACGGATCCAGCGCGTCTTCGATGGCGCCTGCGATGCGCACAGGGCCGACATCGGCCGACGATTCTTCGCGCGCGAGCAGCAGCAGCGCGTTGACGAGATCTATCATCTTGTCCGCCGCGCGATCGATCTGCCGCAGCCGCGCCCGCGACTTCGCGCCCAGCGCCTCATCCTGGTCGAGGAGTTCGCAACTGGTCTTGATCGCTGTGAGCGGCGTGCGCAATTCGTGGCTGACATTGCCGGTGAAGTCCTTCTCGCGCTCAATCATCTGTGCCATCCGCCCGTGATAGTCATTGAACGCTTCGACCAGCTCCACGACTTCCACTTCGTCATACCTGGCGGCATCGAGTGCGGACGATGCGCCGAGCCTGAGTGCCTTGACCTGGCGGGCGAGGCCGGCAACCTGCCGGACCAGCAGGCCGGACAGTCCGAACGCGAGCCAGAAGGCCAGTAGCGCAAAGATGCCGGTGCCGATCATCAACGCATTGATCACCTGCCGGAAACGCTGCTCATACGCACTGAAGTCGTAGATCCGATATAGCTTCGAATCGCCGAACAGCGCGACCGCGACGTGGATTTCACGGTCGTCCACGATGACTTCATGCGTGCCAACGCGCAGATCCTTGACCGACGCGGGCAGCGCGATGCTCACGTGGCCGCCGGCGGAGACATGGCCGCCGAGCCGCGGATCGAGCGGCGGCACGAGCGTCGGGTTCATCCGGTAGCTCTGCAGCAGGCTCGCCATGTCGTCTTCGATCAGCGCGGCGATGAGCGACTCCTCCTGCGCTTCCGTCAGTGCCTTCACGCCGAGCGCCTGGCCTACGAGCAGCAGGATCGTCAGCGCGGAAAAGACCAGCGCGACCTTCAGGCGCAGGCTACGACGCGTCTGCATCGCTGTCCACGAACCGGTAGCCCAGACCGTGTACCGTCTCGATGAGATCGTCCTCACCATCGGCGGTCAGCGCACGCCGCAACGTGTAGACGTGCGCGCGCAGCGTATCGCTGTCCGGCAATTGCTCGCCCCAGATCTCGGCCTCGAGTTCGGCCCGGCCAAACACCCGATTCGGCGATTGCATCAGGATGCGCAGCAGTTGCAGGCACTTCGGCGGAAGCTTGACAGGCCGTCCGGCGCGCTCCACCGTGAGCGTCGCCAGATCGAAGTGCACGTCCACGCAACACAGGCTCGCTTGCGTCACCTGGCCCTTGTAGCGCTTGATCAGGGCATGGAGCCGTGCGCCGACTTCCTTGAGCGAGAACGGCTTGACCAGGTAGTCGTCCGCGCCGTGCACGAATCCCTCGAGTTTGTCGTCGAGCGTATCTTTCGCGGTTAGCATCAGCACCGGCGTGTCCCGACGTGCTTCTTCCCGCAGTTTGCGGCAGATGGCCAACCCATCCACGCCAGGCAGCGACAGGTCCAGCAGGATGGCATCCCAGTGCTGCGTCACAGCGAGATGCAGGCCCATCGTGCCGTCTGACGTAACGTCGACCTCATAGCCGCCGTTTTCCAGATAGTCGTAGAGATTGGTCGCGATATCCGCGTCATCTTCGATAATCAATACTTTCATCGGGCGGTGTTCCGGGCGAATGGGATGGGGCAGTTTAGCAAGGCCACGATGTCCGGTGCGCAGGGAATGTCCTGCCGAACCTCGCAACGGTGGTTATCCGCAGAACTACGGTTCCTGGTCCGGGCATCCTCCTGGGGAGGCTGGCCGTCGCCATTGCCACGTGAGCGCCCTTGGCCCATTTTTTCAGATCCTGCACGATCAATTCGCGATCGATCTTGTCGCTCATGTTAAGGCCGTTGCGTACGAGCTTCGCGCCGGCCCAGTTCTTCAAGCGTCGTTCAATCGAAGACGAGACGATCGGGCATGGACGCCGGCGATTCTTTCTCGGCTCATCAGTGCGCCGCCACGTGAAAGTGCGTTCGCCAGGCCGTGCCCGTCGATCTCCAGCTCACAAACCCTGGCGAACCGGGGCGACGACGCGGCAAGGCCGTCGACGGTCCACCCGCATCGTGCTTATTGTGGACCAGCGCGGCTTTGCACCAGGTTCGGAATATTCAATACTGGATCGACGCTATACGAGTAGCTGACAGGCGCACCCGAAAAAGCATCCCCCGTCGCCGATGTCCCGGTCGTGTTGTTATAGTAATTGCCGCTTTCGTAGAAGCCATATGCGTCGCCGGAGGAATCCAGCCCAATCTGGTTGCTCTGATTGGTCAGGTAGAAATAGTTCGACTCGGAATAGATGACGCTGCCACTACCAATCTGCAATGCGTTGTATTGCGTTTCGTTGTAGCCATCAGCGGTGGTTCCGGTGGGCACGGTATCGTTGTCGAAATAGTTGCCGTATGCATGGACCCAGCCGCGCAGCAGCGGCCGCCCCTTCAGATTGGGACCGAACCGGTTGTGGTGCAATGTGACATGCAGCATGTTGCCGCCATAGGTGTACGAATCCGAACTGCTGGCGCCGACCACCATGGCGAGGCGTTCGTTGGCCAGGTCCTGGTAGTTGCCAACCCAATTCCAGAGCGGGTCCGGATTCATATTCAGCCATTCGTTGGTGAAATAGAACCGGCTGTACGAGATAGTCACGTTATCCGACGACAATGTGACGCTCATCAGATCGTCGCTCGTGTCATAGAAGGTGCAATGATCGATCCACGCGTTGGTGACTCGTCGCAGAGAAACACCCTCGTAGTTGATGCCCGTATAGTTAGATGTGCCGTAGACCTGCGTGGGCAACGCCTGGAGATCGGCGATTACGCCGTGAAACGTGATGTTTTTTACGACGATGTTTTGAATGTTTTGCCCGGACGGCAGAAGTTCGCCGTCGAATTTCAACTGAATATTTTCCAGCACCGCGCGCCCGCCGCTTGCGCCTTCGATCGTCGTGTTGTTCCAACCGACGCTGGAAAAGGTGAGTGTCGTCAGCGTGGAACCTCCGTAGATATCGCCGCTAATGACGATATGGTGCCGACCTGCAGCAAACGCGGCCTTGAGTTCGCTCAGTGTCGTCACGGTCACAGCGGTATCGGTCGATCCCGTTGCCGTCGAAAAGCCTCCCGTTACGGCCGTCGCGGAAGCGGCGGCATTGACCACCGCCGATATCTTCGAACTGGCGTTCGATACGGTTTGTGCCGAAGACGGGGTGCCGTTTCCACCACCGCCGCATGCGGTCAAGAGGCTAACAATGATTGTTGTTAAGGCAATTGTTCGCTTCAATTTGGTCTTCCCCGCTATAAAGATCACGTTTTTTAGCAACAGAATTGATTGCTTTTGTTTAATTTTTTGGCTCTGGATTCAAAACACTTTGCTATCCAAACTATTCGGGGCGATGCATGGCTTGCGAAGCGAATGAGCCGAACTTGCGAACGACGAAAAACGTCGTCCGCATGCCGCACATCGCACCGGACTATGCAAGATGGATTTTAATGACACATGTGCGCCGCATGTCCTGAATTGGCTATAGGGATTTCCTTAGGTGGCGGCACGACTGCGGACCCTCCCATACGCTTTCACCAGGATGTTCGAGCCTCGGCCCCGTCCAGAGAACGGACTGCCATGCGCCGGGGGTATCTGGGGATGATCCTGGTTTCAAGAACGTCTCGCGGCACGGTCAATGAGGTCGGGTTGCTCCGCGAGATCTTCGACTACGGCACGAACGAGTCGTCGAATCGCTTCGTTTCCAGTTGTTGCGTTATGCCGTTGCGCCATACCTCAAAACCCGAAATCTGCGCCAACCTCATCGCATGAACGCCGAGCAATACATGTCCGGCACTCATGGCATTCAGCGTGGCGGCGAGGCCATCCGCCAACAATTCATGCACGGCCACCGCGAGCGAAATCGACGCGTCCCACCGGTTTCCTTCGTCAAGCGGTGCGGGAAGCCTGGCGCGACGCCGCTTGTTCGCGGCATGGTCATCTGGCGTCACGACGTGCAGGCCTATGTGAGGTCTTGAACGGGGGCGCCTGGGCTGCACCTTAGCTGCATCCAGGGAAGCTCCGGATCTCTGCGCCTTCGCACCTGTGCCCTTGACAATCTGGCCGTCGCGGGCGTCGATATCGGCACGCGTTACCGGTTCGCGAGGGAACGCTGAAAAAGTTGCCGCTGAATCGCCTCGATGCTCCGCGTCGAACCGGTCCAACTGCAGGAGCAGGCTATCGATCGAGCACAACTGGACTTTCGTCAGGTGGTACGAGTCGAGTAGCCGATGGAGCCGTCTCCGCCAATATTCGGCTGGCAGAATCGGACCACCTTCAAACCCGCATAACGACGGACGCATCACGCACTCGATGTGCGCGATGTCCTCATCGATCAATATGCCCATGCTCGCCCCCGGTACATCTTCGAATACTGCTCGATGACGTGTTTTACATGCATGTGTGACCGGTACTATAGGTCTATCTATCTTCGAAATCCAATCTTAAATCGTGCATATGGCGAGTCGATGCCTATCTGTAAATTGTTCGATAGGAAATCATTTTAAAAAGAACGTATGATTTAAACACTTTTTCGCTTTGGCGAAGAGTCATATGTCGAAGCAGGGGATCCTTGTGGGAAAGAGTAATTCTCGAAAATAAGCCATGTAAATAATGTGGGCTGGGTGAAGAACGAATCAAATGGCACCATTGCCGCGCGGTGAAACGGCGACAAATCAATTTATTGGCGAACGCCGCGCCTGTTACATGCCGCACGATGGTGCAACCTGGTGAATTCTGGTTCGTGGAGTCGTGCAAATGGGCATAGGGCGGAGGAGCCTTGACAGCGGCTCAATGGCTCCTACCATCGATTGACTGACCGGTGCCAGGACGAGTGCAAAGGTTGTCTTTCGCTCCCTGGCGTGGGAAGTTGCGGCCGAAGGTGAGCGGCCGTTGCGGCGACCTCGCGTTGGCGCGGTTTGAGGTTGTCTGCGAGCAATGTATGTCCCTACACCCAATGCTCTCCGGAAGGCCGCTGAAATTTGCTTCGGCTGGATGATTGGGGTGCTGTCCCGACAAGCTCCGAATACGGCTTACCTGCTGATTTTCGGATGCGCAAAGCTGGTGGCCGATGCTGCGAGGGCTCGTAGGGAGATACAACATGTTCACTCGATTCCAATCAGGGTTCCGGGTACTTGTTCTGATGCTCGTCACTGTAGTCTGTACGTCGCCCGAAGCAATGGCGCAAACGGTCCGGCAACTGGTCACTCAGGTCGTCGACGAGCGACAGACCGTCGAGCTGACCGGCAATATCCGGCCCGAGGCAAGTGCGGAGAACGATCGCGGGCGTGTCGACGACACGCTCGTGGTCGACCACATGCAGCTTCTGCTGAAGCGCCCAGCCGAGACCGAAGCCGCGCTCGTGCGCTTCATCGATTTGCTCCACGATCCGAAGTCGCCTTATTTCCATCAGTGGCTCACGGCCGAACAATTCCGCGTGAATTTCGGCCCGGCAGACGCCGATGTGAGCATGATCAGCAATTGGCTTTCGAGGCATGGACTAACGGTGAACGGCGTGCAGGCGAGCGGCATGGTGATCGACTTTTCCGGGACTGCAGGACAGATCCGCGACGCATTCAAGGCCGAGATCCATCGGCTTGACGTGGGCGGCGTTGCGCATATCGCGAACGTGAGTAATCCGCGGATTCCGGCAGCTCTTTCTGAGGTCGTGAATGGGATCGTGTCGCTGAACGACTTCCTGCCACATGCGAATTTCAAGTCCCGGCCGGAATACACGTACATCAATGGCAACTCGACCTATCACGCAGTCGCTCCGGCCGATCTCGCGACGATCTACAATCTGAACCCGATGTTTCGTTCCGGCATCTCCGGCCAGGGACAGACGATCGTTGTGATCGAGAATACCAACGTCTTTAGTCCCGCAGACTGGGCGACGTTCCGCTCGGCCTTCGGATTATCCGGCTACACGTCCGGCTCCTTTACGCAAATCCATCCGGCGCCGGCCAGCGGCGCTAACAATTGCCTGAATCCCGGCGTCGTGGCCGGTACCGAGAGGGAAGCCGAACTCGATGCGGAATGGGCGAGTGCGGCAGCCCCAAGCGCCGCCATCGTGCTCGCGTCCTGCGCGGATACCAGCACCACGTTCGGCGGCCTGATCGCACTCCAGAACCTCGTGAACAGCAACAACCCGCCGGCGATCATCAGCATCAGCTACGGCGAATGCGAGGCGAAGAACGGCGCCGCAGCCAACGCCGCTTACAGTGCCGTTTACCAGCAAGCGGTCGCCCGGGGTGTCTCGGTTTATGTGTCCGCCGGCGACGAAGGGGCCGCGAGCTGTGATGCCGGCCTAGCCAATGCGACTCATGGCATCGGAGTCAGCGGTCTCGCCTCGACGCCGTACAACGTGGCGGTCGGCGGCACCGATTTCGGCGACACCTATGCGCGGACCACCGCTTCTTATTGGGCGGCGACCAATACTGCGAACTACGGCTCGGCGATATCCTATGTCCCCGAAATTCCGTGGAACGATTCCTGCGCCAGCGTGCTGATTGCCGCAGCGAGCGGCTATTCGGCAACCTATGGTGCAGCCGGTTTTTGCAACAGCCCGACCGGCAAGGCCTATTACCTGACGACGTCGAGCGGCAGCGGTGGGCCAAGCGGCTGCGCGGGTGGGACGCCGTCGGTGAGCGGTGTCGTGAGCGGAACATGCCGCGGCTATGCCAAGCCGGTGTGGCAAACGCTGCTCCTGCTGCTGGGCAACCCGGCCGACGGTGTGCGTGACCTTCCCGATGTCTCTCTGTTCGCGGCCAACGGCGTTTGGGGCCACTACTACATTGTTTGCGATTCCGATACGGCGAACGGCGGCGCCGCCTGCACGGGAGCGCCGAGCGGGTGGGCTGGCGGTGGAGGAACGTCGTTCGCCGCGCCAATCTGGGCTGGGTTCCAGGCGTTGGTGAACCAGAAGACCGGCGCCCGCCAGGGTAATCCGGATCCGGTCTTCTATACCCTTGCGGCCACGGAATATGCGTCAGGCGGGACTATCACCTGCAATTCGAGTCGCGGCAACGGCGTCGCCAGCAACTGCATCTTCTATGACGTCACGCTCGGCGACATGGACGTGAATTGTTCGGGCACGAACAATTGCTATGGCCCGAGCGGCAATTTTGGTGTCCTCTCAACGAGCAACAGTCGCTACTCGAAAGCCTACGGCGCCGGTGCAGGCTGGAACTTTGCTACTGGCATCGGCACGGTCAACGTGACCAATCTGGTGAAAGCCTGGCCGCGTTGACCGGTTCGATGAGAGGGGCGTGGACCTTGCGCCACCGGAACCTCTCATCGTGCAAGTGGTCTATATACGATATTGCCCTTTTTTCGGGGGTGTCCAAAATGGCTGCCACGCAATCAGGGGCAAAGCCCCTCTCCGATGCGGACGCCCGGCGCCAGTTGCGCCGCGCCGTCATCGCCAGCACGATTGGTACCACGATCGAATGGTACGACTTCTTCCTCTACAGCACGGTCACCGGCCTGGTTTTCGCGAAGCTGTATTTTCCAGCGTCGGACCCGCTCGTCGGCACATTGCAGGCTTTTCTGATCTACGCCGTCGGTTTCGTAGCGAGGCCGGTTGGCGCGGCCATTTTCGGCCACTACGGCGATCGCATCGGACGCAAGGCGACGCTGATCGTGACGCTGTTACTGATGGGACTCGCCACGTTTGCCGTGGCCTTTGTTCCGACCTATGCGGCGATCGGCATCTGGGGCGCCGTCGCGCTCACGGTGCTGCGCTTCATCCAGGGTGTGGGCGTCGGCGGCGAATGGGGCGGCTCGGTCCTGATGTCGATGGAATGGGCGCGTACCAACGCGCATCGCGGCTTCGTCGCCTCCTGGCCGCAGTTCGGGGTGCCGGCGGGACTTTTCCTGGCCAACCTGGCAGTGCTGGCCATGAGTCAGATCTCCGGCAGCAATTTCCTCACGTGGGGCTGGCGAGTGCCTTTCCTGCTCAGTATCGTACTGGTCGCGATCGGCCTCTACATCCGTTTGAATATTCTCGAGACGCCGATCTTCGCGCGACTCCTGGCTGAGCGCAAGATCGAGAAGACGCCGATGCTCGAGGTGTTGCGCCGCCAGCCGAAAGACATCCTTCTCTCGGCTTTTGCGCGCATGGCCGAACAGGCACCTTTCTATATTTTCACGGCCTTCGTCTTCACCTATGGCGTCTCGACACTGGGCGTGACACGCGACCTGTTGCTGACGGCGGTGCTGGCGGCCTCAGTGCTGGAATTCGGCACTATCCCGCTCTTTGGCCATGTGTCCGATCTGATCGGGCGGCGGCGGATGTATATGATCGGTGCTGCCGCCGTCGGCGTATTCGGCTTCGTCTATTTTGCTATGGTCGGCACCAGGGATCCGATGTGGATCTTCGCGGCCATCGTGCTCTCGCTGGTGCCGCATTCGATGATGTACGGTCCCCAGGCCGCTTTGATCGCTGAATCCTTCACGGGGCGGCTGCGTTACAGCGGTGCGTCGCTGGGCTACCAGTTGGCTTCGGTCATTGCCGGCGGCCCTGCGCCGCTGATTGCGACCGCGCTCTTCGCTTACTACCATTCGGGCTATGCAATCGCGGGCTATGTCCTGGCGTGCGCGGTCCTCAGCCTGATCGCCGCTTCGCGGCTGGGCGATTACACGAACAAGGATATCTCGCGGGAATACGACGATCCGCGCGCGATGAGCGATAGCGGACACGCGAACCCGGCTGCATGATTCATCAGCTTGCCGCGGCTTGCGCCAATACGCCGAGGTAAGTTGCTCAAGCTGGGGCCAGCACGCCCATGGTGGCGTTGAAGCGGCGCAGTCACGCAAATCCCGGCTCAAAGCGAGAACTCATCAAATATGAGTTGCCGAAGCCACTGATTGCTGGGCTCGCGATGGTTGCGCGCATGCCAGAGAACATTAATCGAAATATCCGGAATCTTGATAGGGCACGGTGCCGACTCGAGACCAAACGGAGCGAGTGTCCTCGCCGCATAAGCTTCTGGAACAACGGCGATCAGATCCGTCGTCTGAAGGATGTGTCCCACAGCCACGAAATGCGGTACGCGCAGACGCATGTGGCGCGTTACACCGGCGCGCTGGATGGCCGTGTCGACCATGCCATGACCCGTACCCTCCGCGACAATCGAGACATGCTCCGCTTGCCAGAACGCCTTCGGAGTCATGCCGGTCCTGGCCAGTGGATGGCCCTTGCGAAAGATGCAAACGTATCTCTGCCTGAAAAGACGCCGCTGAAAGAAACCTGTCTTGAGGTCAGGTAGGAATCCGATCGCGAGGTCGACACGTCCGGCCTCCATTTCCTCGCTAAGCGTGTCGGCATGATTGCGCACAGTGCTGATAGAAACGCCCGGCGCAACCTGGGCGAGCCTCTTCATGAGGGCGGGGAGAAAGTAGATTTCTCCGATATCGGTCATCGCCAATGTGAACGCACGAGTGCTGGACGCCGGGTCGAAGTTCGATGTTGCATTCAGCGTGTTGTATATCGCACCAAGCGCGAAGCCGATGGGCTCCGCAAGCGTCTCGGCCAGGGGCGTCGGGATCATGCCTTTCGACGTTCTGAGGAACAGTTCGTCCCCTAGGAGTTTTCGCAGCCGGTTGAGGGCGTTGCTAATGGCGGGCTGGGAAATCCCTAAGGTGTTCGCGACTGCCGATACGCGGCGCTGCCGAAGCAACTCATTGAATACGACCAGCAGGTTGAGGTCGATATCTTGAAGTTCCATCCGTGGTCTCCTCCTTTGATCACCATTATCACTGTCGGTGATATCAACTATCAAGCAGTTTCTATTTATCAATAGCAGCGTCGGCGGCATCATGAATGCACTCACTGACCAGCCCGGAGACACTGGCGCCATGGAAGTATCTATTCTGCCGCTTCAGCGCATGCTCGACGTGCGTGCTGGCGAAAACCTGCTCGAAGTGCTGCGTGCCAACCAGATTCCCATCTCATACAGTTGCATGGCAGGCCGCTGTGGCACATGCCGCTGCCGGGTCGCATCCGGCCGCGTACTGGTGACGGGTAGCGGGGACTCGAATGCACCGATGAGTCGGGGCGAGTCAGTGCTCGCATGTCAGACGACACTCGTTGAAAACTGCTCGATCGAGATTCCAGAGGTGGACGAAGTGGTCGTTCATCCGGCGAAGATCCTGAAGTCGACTGTGCTTGGCATCGAAGACCTGACGCACGACATCAAGCGCTTGCGCCTCGGACTGTCCAGGCCGCTCGAATTTTCACCTGGTCAATACGCGAATCTCCAGTTCACGCCACAGCATATTCGCCCCTATTCGATGGCGGTGACGCAGAACCCTGAAGAGATCGAGTTTCATATCCGGCTCGTACCGGACGGCCGCGTGACTTCTTACATCGGCAACGAACTGAAGGTCGGTGACCCGGTGCGGGTCAGTGGTCCGCTTGGCACTGCATACCTGCGCCGTAAGAACGCTGCCCCTATTGTTTGTATTGCCGGTGGTACTGGACTCGCACCAATTCTCTCGATCCTCCGGGGTATGGCCGAAGCAGGAATGAATAACCCCGTCCACGTGTATTTCGGGGTTCGCTCGAATATCGACGTATATGGCGAACCTTGGCTGAGGGAGTTGCAAAGCCGGCTTCCCCGCTTGAAGTTTCACGTCGTCGTTGCGTCCGGTGAGAAAGTGAACGGTTTTCGCAGCGGTGTTGTAACGCAAGCCGTGAGCGACGACTGGAGCGACATGCGTGGCTGGAGCGCATACATCGCTGGCGCTCCAGTCATGGTCGACGCGGCGTCGATACTACTCAGGCAGAAGGGTGTCGAGCCTGAACGCATCTACGCCGATGCTTTTTATCCGAGTGGCATCTGACGGACCCGCAGCGTCAAACAAATTCAATCATAGGAGACAGGTATGAACGAGGCTCCGGTTGTATTCAGGAAATCGGAGTGGAAGGGGGAAGGCTCGAGCCGCATTCCATTCTGGGCATACACAGACGAAGACGTCTATCGCCGCGAGCTCGAGCGTTTCTTTTACTCGGGTCACTGGTGCTATGTTGCCCTCGAAGCGGAGATCCCGAACCCAGGCGATTTCAAGAGAACGGTTATCGGCGAGCGATCCGTTATCGTCAGCCGGGCGGCCGATGGCGAAATCTATGCGGTGGAGAATGTTTGCGCACATCGGGGCGTTCAATTTTGCCGCGAAAAGTCGGGCAACCGGAAGGACTTCACCTGCCCCTATCACCAGTGGAACTATGACCTGAAGGGCAATCTGGTTGGCGTTCCGTTCCGTCGCGGTGTGAAGCTCGATGGCAAGGTCAACGGCGGTATGCCTTCCGATTTCGATCCGAAGGCCCACGGCCTCACCAAGCTGAAGGTCGCAGCGCGTAACGGCGTCGTGTTCGCGTCCTTCGACCACGACCTTCAGTCGCTAGAGGAGTATCTGGGTCCGACGATCTTGCGCTACTTCGATCGTGTCTTCGACGGACGCAAGCTGACTATTCTCGGCTACAACCGGCAGCGTATTCCAGGCAACTGGAAGTTGATGCAGGAAAACATCAAGGATCCCTATCACCCCGGGTTGCTGCACACGTGGTTTGTCACGTTCGGGCTATGGCGAGCCGACAATAAATCGGAACTGAAGATGGATGAGCACTTCCGTCACGCAGCCATGATCTCGACACGCGGCGCCGCAGGCAAAAGCGAGGTGACGTCTGGCGTCTCGAGCTTCAAGGAACAGATGCACCTGAATGACGACCGAATCCTCGACATCGTCAAGGAAGATTGGTGGGGCGAACCGACGGCTGTAATGATGACGCTGTTTCCAAGCGTGATCATCCAGCAGCAGGTCAACTCCGTGTCGACGCGGCACATTCAGCCCAACGGCCACGGATCATTCGATTTCGTGTGGACGCATTTCGGATTCGAAGACGACAGCGAAGAGATGACGCGGCGCCGACTTCGTCAGGCCAACCTGTTCGGCCCGGCTGGCTTTGTTTCAGCCGACGACGGAGAAGTCATCGAATTCTCGCAGGAGGGTTTTGAGCAGAAGCCGTTCCATCGAACGATTGCCGAACTGGGCGGCCGCGAAGTGGCGGATTCCGATCACATGGTGACCGAAACGCTTATTCGCGGGATGTATGACTACTGGCGTCGTGTCATGGAGGTTTGAGATGCTCGATTTCGATACATACCAACAATTGCTAGCGCTTTACTCGGACTACGCATCTGCCATCGATAACAACGAATGGGATAAGTGGCCGGAGTTCTTTACGGAAGAGTGCGAGTACAAGGTGCAGCCTCGCGAGAACTTCGACCGGGGCTACCCGCTCGCGACCTTGGCATTCGAAAGCCGCGGCATGTTGAAAGACCGGGTCTACGGCATGACGGAGACGATCTTTCACGATCCGTACTACCAGAGGCATGTCGTCGGTACCCCACGCATCCTGCACGTTGACCAGAAGCGTATCCGTTCCGAGGCGAACTATGCCGTCTTTCGTACCAAGCCCGATGAGATTTCCACAGTTTTCAACGTCGGCCGCTACATCGACACGATTCGCCGCACGGACGCAGGCCTGAAGTTTGAATCGCGCGTGTGCGTTTTCGATAGCGAAATGATCGCCAACTCGCTGATTTATCCGATTTGAGGTTTGCCATGACACAACAATGGACCAGGGTCATCGAGCTGGTTGCAGTTCCGAATGACGACGTCGTCGCAGTGCAGGCTAGCGGGACGGAACTCGCGATCTATGGCGTAGACGGAGAAGTATTCGCTACGGACAACATCTGCACACACGGTCATGCGCGATTGTGTGACGGTTTTCTGGAAGGGCACGAAATAGAGTGTCCGCTGCATCAGGGACGTTTCGATATCCGCAACGGGAAGGCGATGTGCGAACCCCTGACCGGGGACATCAAGGCATATCCCGTGAAGATCGAGGATGGCAGCGTCTTCGTCCAGATCTAGATTGCGCCGAGCCCTGGAAGTGTCTCGAAGTTAAATTCCCGACGTCCCGCTAGCTGCAATGTCGGAACCATTTGCACTAAAGGGGACGTCGCCGATCCAATCACAGGAGACGTGTATGACCGCAAATACGCAACTCGAACAACGCGCGGCTTATTACGGACAGATCGCCCAACAAAAATTGGCACCGTTGTGGGAATCGCTGCACAACCTCGTTCCGAAGCAGCCCAAGCCGCAGGCCGTTGCCGCGGTCTGGAAATACGCGCAGATACGTCACCTCGTCTTGCAGTCTGGGGCGCTTATCAGCGCTGAAGAAGCGGTGCGACGCGTGCTGATCCTCGAGAATCCAGGCCTGCCCGGCAAGTCGAGCATGACGCCAAATCTCTATGCGGGCCTCCAACTTATCCTTCCCGGCGAGATTGCACCGAGCCATCGTCATACCCAGTCAGCTTTGCGCTTCATTGTAGAAGGTGAGAGCGCATGGACCGCCGTCAATGGCGAGCGCACGGCGATGCGCCCGGGCGACTTCATTATTACGCCGTCGTGGACCTGGCACGACCACGGCAATTTGACGGTTGAGGAGGGCGGCGTACCGGTGGTCTGGCTCGATGGGCTCGATATCCCGCTTGTCGCGCATCTGGACGCAGGTCTCGCCGAGAATTTTTCCAAGGCGACACAGCCTGTTACACGGCCCGAGGGTGACAGCTTTGCGCGCTATGGGCACAACATGCTACCGGTTCGCTACAAGGTAGAGGATCCCACTTCGCCGATTTTCAGCTATCCGTACGAACGTAGTCGCGAGGCGCTTGATCGTCTGTACCGCAACGGGGAGCACGACAAGTGGGACGGTGTGAAGCTGCGGTACGCGAATCCGGCGTCGGGTGGCTATCCAATGCCGACCATCGCTACCTTCATGCAATTCCTGCCGGCCGGATTCCGCGGGCGGACCTATCGCAGTACCGATGCAACCGTTTACTGCGTTGTGGAAGGGCGGGGCACGGTACATATCGGCGAACAGACTTTCACGTTCGAGCCGCACGACGTCTTCGTCGTGCCTTCGTGGGCGCAGGTGCGTCTCGACGCGGACAGCGATGCGGTGCTGTTCAGTTATTCGGATCGACCAGTATTGGCTGCACTGAATTTGCTACGCGAAGAGCGCGTTTGAAGTCACTTTTAACCATTTTCAGGTTGAACACTATGGCATTCGTTTTCACTCCAGAGGCGCCCATCGCTGTTCCTGTCGTCGGCGGGGACGACAAGTTCGCCGTGCGCCGCGTCTATTGCGTCGGCCGTAACTACGCGGCACACGCGCGCGAGATGGGCTACGATCCGGACCGCGAGCCGCCGTTCTTCTTCTGCAAGCCGGCTGACGCGGTCGTACCGGTTTCGTACGGCGAAACTCTCGATCTCGAATACCCGTCGCAAACTTCGAACTATCACTACGAGGCGGAACTCGTCGCGGTGATCGGCAAGGGCGGCGCAGACATTCCCGTCGAAAAAGCACTCGACTACGTGTGGGGCTATGCGGTTGGTCTGGATATGACGCGCCGTGACTTGCAGATGAAAATGCGCGAAATGGGCAGGCCGTGGGAACTGGGCAAAGCATTTGACCGCTCTGCGCCACTGGGTCCGATTCACCCGGTCGCCAGCGTTGGTCACTTCGAAAGTGCTGGCCTGTGGCTCACGGTAAACGGCGAGATGAAGCAGAAGAGTGACGTGTCGCACCTGATCTGGTCGGTTGCGGAAACGGTCGCTTACCTGTCTCAATTCTTCCGCCTCGAACCAGGCGATGTGATCTTCACCGGCACTCCGGAAGGTGTTGGCGCGGTCAAAACCGGCGATACGATGAAAGTCGGCGTTGATCGGCTTGGCGAGCTGACCGTGCGAGTTATTTGACAGTGGTCAGGAGGGTGTTGCCGTGCAGCTCTACAGCTTTTTCAATAGTTCGACGTCGTACCGCGTGCGTATCGCGCTTGCGCTGAAGGGTCTCGATTTTTCGTACGAGCAGGTGAACATCCGCACCGGCGCGCATCGCGACGCTCGTTACGTCGCTGAAATCAATCCTTCAGCAGCAGTGTCCGCACTGGTCGATGGCGAGTTCCGCCTCGGCCAGTCGCTCGCGATCATCGACGACTACCTCGACGAACGCCATCCGGAGCCACGCCTGATACCCGACGATGCGCGCGAGCGGGCGCGGGTGCTGGAGTTGTCAAACCTGATCGCGTGCGATATTCATCCGGTCAACAATCTGCGCGTGCTGCGTTATCTGCAGGATGAACTGAAGGTGACGCCCGAGCAGAAGGATGCGTGGTATCGGCACTGGATCGCCGAGGGCATGACGAGCGTTGAGCGTCTGCTCGCACGCGCAGACGCGGAAGCTGCTGCCGGTGGCACCGCTGGTCCGTGGTGCTTCGGTGCGAAGCCTACGCTAGCCGATGTGTGCCTCGTGCCGCAATTTGCCAACGCGCAGAGAATGGGGTGCGATATGAGCGTTTACTCGCGGAGCCTCAAGATCTATGAGCACGCGAATAAACATCCCGCGTTCGAGCGTGCGAAACCGCAGAACCAACCGGATTACGTATCGGCTTGATAAAGCCAGGCGAGGTCGCCCGCGTTAGCAAGCGAAGTGCCTACGTGCGGACTTGTTGACGAAGGCGCGGGCGATGGTCGAGCTATTCAGAATTTATGTCGAAGACCCAGACGTAGGCCGATCTGTTTATCGGTTGCCGACGGCGTGAATCCGCTAATGTTAGCTACAGCAGACTGGCCCAATGAGTCGCGACCGTTTGCCTTTTGTAGTACTGCCAGGGCATAGACATCGGTTCTCTTTGAGAGGTTGTAATCGGCCCCCAGATCAAGCTGGAGATATTTCGCGCCTCCGTCCCCCTTCACTGAGTTGCGCTGCGTGTAATCGAAAGCAATGCCTGTGAGCAGCGCTGGTGTGATCATGGTTCGAACGCTAAGCTCCGCGCTGGTAAAAATGGCATTGCCCGAGTAGTGAAGTGGGTTCGGACCGGACGACGAGCCGAGCGATCCGAAGCGCGTGTTCGTCACCACCGCACTGATGGTGGTTTGGTCGATCTTGTAAGCCGCACCGCCGCCGATAATCTCGAGTGTCTTCGCTGAAGCGTATCCCGCTGAACCCGGAGACGCCTGCGGTGCGGTGGTAGACCCGAAAGAGCCGATATTGTTGGCAGTGGCGAGTCCCTTGTTTGGCGTATTGCCATAGAAGGAGACATTTGGATCCCGTGCATTCAGATATCCCGCTCCGAACGAGAAGGAGCCGCCGTTATAGTTGATGCCCAGAGACCATATCTGATTCTGCGTCTCGCTGCCTGCGACGCCGCCGAAGCTATAGAGGCCGCCCGCGCGGATACCGTGGAAAGTCGGCGTAGTGTATTTGATCGAGTTATTGATACGGTTCGTGTTGCTAAGGTTGTCGATGTCGTTCAGGTGCGAGGACATGTAACCGCCCCAAGACCCCGACGCCGAAAACTGCTGGACAGAATCAACAAGCGGGTCGTATTGACGACCCGCCGTCACGGTGCCGTAGTTTGCCGACAATAGTCCCACATAGGCTTGCCGCCCGAATTCCGCCCCGCCTTGTGCCAAAGCACCGCTGTTCACCATGAACCCGTTTTCCAGTACGAAGATTGCCTTTAGGCCGCCCCCCAGGTCTTCTGTGCCACGCAGGCCCCAGCGGCTCCCTGATAGACCCGTGGTGTGGGCATCCGTGAGCGCAACCTGACTGGCGCCGGTATTGCGACCATTTGCTTTGCCGGTCTGCGCGTTGTTTGTATAAGTCACGCCGACATCGATCAAACCGTACAGCGTTACGCTGCTTTGGGCATGAGCGGTTCCCGCCGTAACGGCAATAAGGCAGGCAGCAGAATACCTCTTCATGGAAGTCTCCGATTTTTATAGGGAAGGAATGCGTGCCTCGATGAGGCACACGGGTTACTGTGTTGTCGATGCAATGCGGATTTAGTCGACGTGAGACGACCTTAGACGACGGCGGATTTGACGCTGTGGCCGCCTGGCTGGAGGCCACATGAATAGATGGCAATCGATGCCATCGCTGCGGGAACGGCAATGATGAGGAAGAGGAGGGAGAAGCCGATGTTCGCAGTAAGAAGCACTCCGCCGACAAGTGCGCCGCAGACCGATCCGAGGCGACCGACCCCGAGTGCCCAGCTGACACCAGTGACCCGGCTCGCCGTGGGATAGTAGCGAGCTGCGAATGCATTGGCACCCACTTGCGAACCGCTAATGCAGAATCCGACGCCTGTCACCGTTGCTGCCAGCAGTGAGCCCTGTGCGTAGCCTGTTGCCATGAGGAAGAGTGTGCCGGCCGCATACGCGGAACCGAGCACGATGGTCGGCGGGAAGCGGTCCATCAGAAAACCAATGACGAGCGCGCCGACAGTGCCGCCCACCTGATAAAGAATTGCGATCCTTGCCGCGGCGGCGAGAGACAAGCCAGAGCTATGGATGAGCGTCGGCAGCCAATTCGTCATGAGATAAACAATCAACAGGCTCATGAAGAAAACGCTCCAGAGCAGCAAGGTGCCGCGCCGAAAGCCGACGGCAAAAAGCTGTCGGACCGGCGAGCCTTGGGCTTTAGTTTCCCGGAGGGAAAACTGAGTGTTTTCGTTGTACTGAACGGGGGCGATGCGCGACAGAAGCGGCCCAATCCGGGTCGACTTAAATCCGCGCGATACCATGAATCGTACCGATTCAGGGAGCAGCGCTGCGAGAAGCGGCACCAGCGCCAAAGGGAGTACGCCTCCGAAAATGAGGACACTTCGCCATCCGTGGTCTGGCAACAGTTGAGCTGAGACGACGCCGCCCAAGCCGGAGCCCATCGTGAATCCGCAGAACATGACCGTCGTGAGGAAAGACTTCCGGCGTTCGGGGCAATACTCCGAGGTCAGCGCGATGGCGTTCGGCATCGCGCCTCCGAGACCGAGGCCGGTGACGAAGCGCAGCGCAATGAGGAATTCGACGCTTGGCGAGTACGCTGCTGCGAGGCTTGCGACGCCGAAGAACGCCACTGTCGCGATCAGCGTCTTCTTGCGGCCAACTCGATCGGCAAGTGGACCGAATGCCAACGCACCGATCATCAGGCCGGCCAGCCCGGCGCCGAACAGCGAACCCAGCAAGGAAGGGCCGATATGCCAATCGTGCGTCAATGCGGGTGCGATGAAGCCGACGCAAGCAGTGTCGAAACCGTCGACAGCGACGATGCAGAAACAAAGGAATACCACCCGCCATTGAAACGGCGAGAAAGGTTGCGCATCCAGCCAGGCGCGGACGTCGATGACTGGCGAAGAGGTCTTCATTGAATGTCTCCAGAATGTGATTTTTATCTCTGGCCTCCAAAGTAATCGGGCGGTCTTCCCGCCGTCTACGTGAGGCCAGCGCATATTGCCTATTCACGATAGTTATTTCGCATGTGGTGGTATGGCATCTCGCGAGGACGGGTTCTAACTTGCAGCCGATCGGGTTACCTGGTTGTTGCGCACGCGTCGTTGAAACGCAGCCCCAACAACGCTTGGGAGGATTCGCCGGGTTGCTGCGCTCAAGACAGCGTTGCATCTGGGCAAACAGGGCAGTGCGGCGATCCCATAGAGAATCGCCGCGTAGACGCCGAAGCATCGTTATCCCTGGATTGACGGCGTCGGAGGTCAATTGGCGAGCCGCTTAAATGCCGTTCTCGCGTCGTGCTGGAGCCGACATCGGCCGAATTTTGAGTAGTTGAGAAGAAAAAGATACGAATGAAGCAGCGCGTCTCGCGACATTTTCCTTAATTGCATTGCTTGGTGCATGTGCGACCAAGCCACACGCCGAGTACGACACGGACAAAAAGTTTTCGATCAAGGCGATCGCGGTGAATGTGCCGAAAACCCACGCGGCACTCCGTTGAACGCATATCTCGCCCAGCTTTACGACAGCGTCACTTCCGACTACGCTCACATGGAGGGCGTGTTGGCCTCGTCGAAGAAGAAAGCGTCATCGTTTCGACATCGAAGGAGTGTGCGCGATGGAGGATAGGCAAACGGCGGCGGCAGTCGGGCCGAACGGGGCGGGCGCGCTCCCCAGCGTCGCGCTGGCACTGCAGGGCGGCGGGTCGCATGGCGCCTTCACATGGGGCGTGCTCGACCGTCTGCTGGAAGAGGTCGCGCGGGGGAGGCTTCATATCGCCGCAATAAGCGGCGCGAGCGCGGGCGGCATCAATGCCACGCTGTGTGCGTGCGGACTGGCGCTCGGCGGCGCCGAAGCGGCGCGAGGCAAGCTCCGCACCTTCTGGGAAGCGGTATCGCGCGGCGGGGCACTCGCCGGCAATCCGCTTTTCGGTTTTGCCGAGCCCGGTCCGTTCGGGGGCTGGAACATCGACTGGAGTCCAGTGGCGATCGCACTCGAGGCCGTGGGCCTCGTCATCTCTCCGTACAACAATCCGTTCTACCGGGATGCGCTGCGCCCACTGCTTGAGGAAGTATTGCCCCCCGCCGAGCTGGCGGCGTTCAACCAGGCAGAAGGAGCGGTGCGCGTATTCGTCTCGGCGACGAATGTACGCGACAATCAGCGCACGATTTTCACGCAACCGGCTCTCTCCATCGATGCGTTGCGTGCCTCCGCGTGTCTGCCGACCGAGTTTCGGGCGGTGAAAATCGACGGTGTGCCCTACTGGGACGGCGGATATCTCGGCAACCCGCCACTGTCGCCGCTCGTCGATGTCGCCCAGGATCTGATCCTGGTGATGGTCAATCCGCTTGTCCGGCAACACATGCCGCCCAGAAATGCGCGCGACATTCAGGATCGCCTGAACGAGATCGGTTTCAACACATCCGTCGTGCTCGAGATCAATGCCATCGAGGCGGTGAATCGCGTCCTCGCCGATCTCGATGCCGCGAACGCCACGAAGCCGACAAAATACAAGACCGTGCGTTTCCATCTGATCCGTGACGACCGTTTCCTGGCGGAGTTCGGCTTCGTGTCGAAGAGCAGCACGTCATGGGCGCTTATCGACAAGTTGTTCGAGCGCGGGCGCGCGGTGGCCGACCGATGGCTCGCTTCCAGTCACGTCCAGCTCGGCCGCGCGGCCTCGTGTGATGTACACGCCGAACTGGTCAAACCGGTACTGGGGGCGGGGGGCGTCGCGCACGCGCCGGCAGACGCGAGGTGACGTGACGCGATATGCATGCTTTGCAGCAGCGAGCCCAACGAACCTATCGGGTTCAACAAACCGTTTCGCTACCCTCCGGTGCGTGGACCGATGCGCGTCGAATTTCGCTATCGTGAATGAGCTCCCTGACGATCGGGTAGATCTGCGCCTCCCAGCGCCGGCCCGCGAACACGCCGTAATGTCCGACCCCGGTCTGCATGTAATGGGTCTTCATATAGGGTGGCAGACTGCCGCACATTTCGTGCGCCGCTTCGGTCTGGCCGACCGCGCAAATGTCGTCTTTCTCCCCCTCGATGGTCAGTAGCGCGGTGTGTTTGATGGCACGCGTGTCCACGCGACGCCCAGCGATCAGCAGCTTGCCAAGCGGCAGCGCATGCTGCTGAAAAACCCGGCTCACCGTGTCGAGGTAAAACTCGGCCGGCAAATCCATCGTCGCAAAATAATTTGCGTAGAACGCGCGGATCACCTCGGCTTTCCCCGTGTCGCCCTGCACCCGGTAATTGTAGAAATCGATCAACGCGCTGACGTGCCGCCGAAGGTCCAGCGACATGAACGCACCAAGCTGCACGAATCCGGGATAGACGCGCCGCATCGCCCCTGGGAAGCGCATTGGCACGAGGTCGATCAGATTGTTCTCGAACCATGCGAGCGGGGTTCTCACGGTCCATTCGTCTACCTGGGTTGGATTGACGCGGGTATCGTTAGGGCCGGCGATCAGCGTCATGCTGCGCGGTTGCGCCGGACTGTCATCTTCGGCCATCAGCGCGACTGCGGCCAGCGTCGCGACCGTCGGCTGACAGACCGCCACCACGTGAGTCCCCGGACCAAGCAGTTCGAGAAAACGAACCAGATGCCCGACGAAATCGTCGAAACCGAACGGGCCGTCCGCCAGAGGGACGTCGCGCGCATTGTGCCAATCGGTGACGTACACGTCGTGCTCGGCGAGCATAGTGGCCACCGTGCCGCGCAGTAGCGTGGCGAAGTGGCCCGCCAATGGCGCGACGAGCAGGACCCGCGGTAGGGTGGGCTGGACGTCTTTCCTGAAATGCAGCAGCGAGCAAAACGGCGTGCGATTCACAACCTCTTCGCTCACTGTGACCACCTGGCGATCAATCTGGACAGAACGAATGCCAAACGGCGGCCGCTGATGCGTGAGGCGCGCGAGCGCCAGCCATTCATGGAACGCGTCGAACTCCCTCGTCCGGCTGTTCGGGGACAACAGTCCTGGCCACGCCGCAGAGGAAGCGGTTACCGCGCTGGCGACCGCCTGAAGCGGGGCGGCCATGTCGACATACGACTGGTAAGCTTGATACATCATGCGGGAGCCCGCAAAATAACCACTGTAGAGGCTCGAAAAACCAAAAATGGCCTGTCGTTCCTATATAGTTAGTATATCTATTTTTATCATTTGATAGTGGGACACCTCGGCGCGCGGTGCATGGCCGATGCCATGTACGCGCCGGTCGTCACCCGGTTTCTGACCTATGACGTGCAACTGGATGACGTTTCGGCCGCCTATTGCCGGACGATTCTGGCCCTGCCGGAAATGCAGGAGTGGATCGCAGCCGCCAGGCAGGAACCCGACGAGATCGACGAACTCGATGTCGAGTTCTGAGCCGCACGGGGCGAAACGGCTTCGACTTCGCGAGAACGCCGCCGCGTAGCCGGCGGCGCTGCGCGTCTCGTGCCCGTTGGGCCGCCGGGATTCACGCCTGGCTCGCGGGATGACTCATCCGTTTCCTGAATGACGTCGGTGACGGCGGCCGGGCGCTGAATTCCAAATGCCGGCACAAGGAGGCACCGGCAGACGATCAATACGCTCCGCAGCGTCCCCGGCGACGGCCGCTGCGGAAACGCGCGTCAATCGCTACTTCCTCGCGGCGCGCGACGTTTGCTCGACGGCCTGTTGCGTCGCTTTCGATGCGGCAGCCGCCACCACGTTGAAATTGCCTTCGACGATTTCAACCGCTTGCTGCGTGGCCTTGTGAACCGTTTCGTATGCGGCGTTGGCAGCCGTGATCGCCGACTGCATCACGGCAACGGCGGCTTCCGAACCCGTGGGCGCGCTCTTCGCGATGTCGTCGACGAGCGTTTGCACCCGGCGGCTCTGCGCTTCGTATCGCGCCTCGGCGACCTTGGCGAATTCGGCTTGCGTCGACGTTGCAATTTCATACACGTGACGTCCATACGACAAGACCTTCTCGGCGAATGGCTGTGTCAGGCTGGCTTGCAGCGCGAGCAGTTCCTGCGGGTCCTTGACGGACAGCGCTTTCTGCACGTTATCCCGGATTTCGGCGAGTGTCGACTTCACGACCTCCTGGTTCAGATTAACCAGTTTCTCGAACCCTTCGAATGCCTTGTTCGTCAGACCGAACAGGGTGTCGAGGTTGGCTTTCTGGGCGGCATTGAATTGCTCGGGGGTCATCAGACTCATCATGAAGCTCCTGAAATTCGGCCCCGCGCGGGTTCTCGGAATCAGATCGAACCTTCGCGTGACAGGGCCGTGTTGATGGAACAATGGCGGTGTCCGGCACGTGCGCAACGCGACGTGCCGACGTTTTCAAGTGCTTACGCAGCGTTGCGCAAGCTGCGTCCGACGAGCCTCTTTCCTGGCTCCCGTGGCAGGGTGCCGGCTCATGCGCAGGTCAAATTCGCGCGCGCGTCCCTCGTCAGGAGGTGTACGACCGGGAGCCGCTCAGCGGATCCGGGCCACGGCTTCGAGGAGAGAATGCCCGTTGACGGTTATCTCGGCGCGCTGGTGCCCGGACGCGAGCCGTTGCAGCCTGACGAGCTGACTTTCCAGGAGCGCGTCAAGATCCGCACGATTCAGTTCTACCTGATCCGGGGCGTCCTTAAGCAGCATCAGGGTTGCAAATTCATGGGGACTCAGCATCTTCGCCTCCTCGGTTATAGGCGTTGCGTTTGCTGGGGAGTTTGCATGACAGCCATCGCGCCGCGAGCGGGGCTCGGTGGGCGAATACCGCGACCTCACACGCGAGGTGCTGGCTGACCGGGCGCCTGGTGCACGCTGTAGGAGAATCCATTTAATGCCGCCCGGACCGAAAGATCAATACGGGAAACATCTTTTTTAAAGACAACCTTCGCTGCCCAGCCGCCCGGTCGAAGTCTGCCGGCTTTCGCGTGGGATGATGTTGCCGCGCAGTTCAATCACTGTCCGCCCGATTGCAGGGCGGCATTCGCTTTTTCGACCATCCTCCACCCGCATCTCCCCGGGCATTCGTTGCGGTTCGCTTGCGACGATGGCAGAGATTCGGGCTTAACCTACAAGGAAAGGCACCCCGGTCAGCGCACCGACGCCCAGAACCGGACCACAGCGGGGTGAATCACCTCGTGCCACCTCGGGCCGGTGAACAGGTCGTAGTGGTCGCAATCCGGTATCGTCCAACGGCAGCGCTTCTGTGCCGGGATCGCACTGCACAGCGTGTGAGCGGCATGTGTCTGGCCCGCGCCGGCAATGTCGTCGCGGTCGCCCTCGACAGTGCAAAGCGCCATGGATGCGAGATCCTGCGGCTGTACACAGCTTCCGCCGACGCGCCATTCCCCACGGGCAAGGTGCTGTTCCTGAAAGATCACGAGGATCGTGTCGAGCAGATAATCTTCAGTCATGTCGAGGGTCGCGGCGTATTCGTTCAGTGAACGCAGGCTGTTCGCGACGGCTGTCGCGTCAGCTGAGAGACGGCTCGACCAGTAGCGCGATTCGAGTGCCAACTGGCGGTGCGGATGCGCGGTGACGATCGCCGCATGCTGGATGAAACCCGGACAGACCCGGCGGCCGGAACCGGCGTAGCGGGGCGGAACGGTGTCGATCACCGTGTCGCGAAACCAGTCGAGGCTGTGGCTTTGCGCCATCCGGTCGACGGCCGTCGGATTGAGGCGCGTATCGATCGGCCCGCCCATCAGCGTGAGGCTGAGCGGCGGTGCTTCTCCTTGCCTCGCCAGCAATGCCGAAGCCGCAAGGGTCGGCGCAGTAGCCTGGCAGACGGCGATGACGTGCGTATGCGAGCAGCCCAGTTTGCGCAGAAAGCGTTCGAGCGCGAGCACATAGTCGTCGAGTCCGAAGCGGCCTGCGGCAAGCGGCACGTCACGCGCGTTGGCCCAGTCCGTGACGTACACATCGCCGTCCTGTAGCAGCGTTTCGACGGTCTCGCGTAGCATGACCGCGTGGTGTCCCGCGAGCGGCGCGCAAAGGAAGATGTCCGGTGGCGCGGTGCGGTTTTGACCGCGCGTGGGTGCAACTGGCGCCGGCGCGCGCATGAATTGCCGCAGCGCGCAAAACGGCGTGCTGTCGACCACCCGTTCGACCACGGGTACCGACTGGTCGCCGACCGTCACCGCGGGGATGCCGAACGGCGGTGGCGCGGGGGGCGGTCGAACCAGCCGGTACAGCCAGTCATAGCCGGCAGCGGCGACGGGCGTGCAAGGCATCGCCTGCGGCGTCCAGACGTCGCATCCGCGCATCGCCCAGTCACTGATCGACTGCATCAGGTCACGCTGAGCTTCAAGCCACGCGTACCACATGCTGTCTCCTGCGTTTCGTCGGAAAGACGTGGCGTTACTCGTCGATTGGTACGTCGAACTGCGTTCGACAACCTGGGCATTTGAATGGCTCGACGTTACCTTGCGCCGGCAATGCAGCGAGCGGCTGCTCCTCGCCGGCGAGGTAGCAGACTGGGCACGGAAACGCGTCGTGCGATCGAAGTCTGTGCCACCGGTCCACGAACCGCTGAATGTCGATAGGCTGGACGCCGTTCGCTTCGAGGTGGTCGAGAAACACGTGGAACAGAGCGGGGCTTTGCATTAAGACCTCCGCAGCGATTTTCAGCCATCGTAGCATCTGCCACCAATGTGCGACTGGTAGTCCGGGAGTTCCGCGCGCAAGCCACGCTGGATGTTCAGTGCTAGGGTCTGTTCGCATATGAAACGCACCTGCGTGTCGACGACGGACTGCCAAAAACGAGCAACAGTATCAGCAACGACGAGTGTTCGGGAATGACAACCGGAAGCCGAGCCATCTGTTGGCGCTTCACGAAGCACTTGCTTACTCCTGGTGGTCGCCGACGGGACACATTCGCGCAACGCAGCCTCCAACCTATAATGATTGTGTTGGACGACCACTCTGTTGGGTCTTGGCGCAATGAGTGGCTACCAGCACAAAAGCGGCGGAGATGGGCATGCGCTTCGAAGCATTTTCCTTTGGTTCCATCCGCATTGATGGCGTCACCTACCAGCATGACGTGGTGATCGAGCACGGACAGGTTCGCAAACGCAAGAAGAACCCATCCAAGGCGTTCCGCGAGACCTTTGGGCACACACCGCTGTCATTGGCGGAGGACATACCCTGGAAATGCACGCGGCTGGTGATTGGTACCGGCACCGGGGCATTACCGGTAATGGAAGAGGTGAAGCTCGAGGCCCGGCGTCGGCAAGTCGAACTGCTGATCCTGCCGACAGCAGAGGCCATCGCCAATCTGAAGGAGCACCCTGACCAGGCCAATGCCATCCTGCATGTCACGTGCTAGGCCATTTGGCGTGGTATGAATTTACATCGAAACTGAGCAGCATTTAGCCAGTTCACGTACGCGACGCACCAGCGCTCGCTGATGAGGTTCGCCTCGAGCGGAAAGTGGAGTCGCTTAAGTGCTGTGGTTTTCCCGGGTGAATATTGTTCGCCCGGGAGAGGCACGTAGAATGAGCGTCGGCGTGTCCGCCGCGTAACCGTGATCCCCGCACGACGAGCACCCAGCGCCCCCTGGCGGTAACTGAGTGAATCGATTTATGAATCGCAGAAAAGCATTGCTCGCCTGCGCAAATGCCGGCCTGCTGTGCATGGCGCGCCCCAGTTTAGCGTCGAGATCGTCGCCTCGTGTGGTATTCCTCAACCCAGGCGAGGCCGTCGAGCGTGGCACCGGGCAGCATTGGCAACTGGTCGCCCAATTCATGGCCATCGCGGCGAAGACCTTCGATATGCAGTTGGAGGTACTGTACGCGGAGCGCGACCACCTGTTGATGCTGCGTCAGGCCGAAGAAGTCGCGCTACGTCCGGATGCGCCGGACTATGTCGTGATCGTCAACGAAAAGATGGCCGCGCAGCAGATGCTGAAGACGTTGGCGCGTTCATCCGCAAAGATCCTGCTTATCCACAACGACCTCACGCCCGGGCAGCGGCACGAGCTCGGCAACGAGCGGCAGCAGATCCAGAACTGGATCGGAACGGTGACGGCAAACGCCGCACGCGGTGGCTATCGTTTGATGGAATATTTGTATCGACGACTTGGCGAGAGCGGGGCGAAGGTGATCGGCATTACGGGAGACCCCAAAACGCCCGTCTCGCAGGAGCGTGCGGCCGGCGTCGACGCATTCATCTCCCGGGCGCCGAACGCGCGCACCTGTCAACTGGTGTTTAGCGACTGGAGCTATGCCGACAGCAATCAAAAGGCGCGTGTGCTGCTTGCCCGGTATCCGGACGCGAATGTGATCTGGGCCGCCAATGACACGATGACACTCGGGGCTCTGAATGCGGTCAAGGCGTGCAACGCTCACGTCCTGATTGGGGGAGTAGGAGCCCTAAAAGAGGCGCTGGCTAACGTGGCCGACGGCAGTCTGGCGGCCATGGTGGCGGGCGACTATTTCATCGGCGCCTGGGCCATGGTCTTGCTGCACGACTACCATTGCGGCAAAGACTTTGCCGCTTCCGGCGGTGTTTGCCAGAAGCTCGACTACCTGAGCGTCATCCATCATGACAATGTCGCTCGATACAATGAGGCAGTTTTCGGGCGCGGCCATACGCTCGACTTCGGTCCGTACTCAAAATACCTGTATCCACGTCCTGGCTCATACGACTTCAGCATGGAAAAACTCCTGAACACCACGTCGAAGGTTTCCTGATGCGTTTGTCGCCACGGCTTGCGCGCTCGCTCAGTCTGCACACCAAGCTGATGCTCGCGCTCGTCGTGCTTGTTGCGCTTGTGGCCGGCACCTCCGCGTACAGTCTTGTCGAACACGAGCGGGGGCGCCGGCTTGTCGAACTGGAGGAGCGCGCCACGCGGATTGCCGATCTGTTCAGCCACTCGCTGGCGCAACCGCTGTGGAACGTCGATCGTGACGCAATCGACAGCCAGCTTGCGGCGCTTGCGCCCAATCCCGAGGTCGCGGAATTTACGGTTACTGCGGCGAACTACGGTACGGTTTCCACCGTGAAGGGGGCACGTGATGCGGACCCTGCGGACAGCGTGGTGCGCGTCAGGGCGATCGAATATGATCCGCCCGGTGCGGCGCCGCGGGAAAAGATCGGCGAAGTCCGCGTTGTGCTGACGAAGTCGGTCGCCGAGCAGGCGATCAGCAGCGCCCGCCGGGCCATTTTCGCGACCATGGCGATGGTTGTTGCCGCACTCTATGCCGCGACTTTCATCCTGCTCAAACGGATGGTGCGCAGTCCGATCAATCGGCTGGAAGAAATGGTCGACCGGATCGCCGGCGGCGATCTTGACGCACGCTGCGCGGCGGAATCTGGAGATGAGCTTGGGCGGCTTGCTACGCGCGTGAATGTCATGGCGGACCGGCTCCGCGAATCGACGGCGTGCCTGCGCGAGAGCGAAAGAAAGTACCGCAGTATCGTGGAGAATTCGCTCGAAGGGATCTTTCTGCTGGATCGCCGCGGCCGGCTCAACGAGGCCAATGCGGCAATGGCGCACCTGCTCGGGTACGGCACGGCGGCCGACCTGATCGAGGCTTGGACAAACGATCCGGGCCGACGGCCGTTTTCGCCGGCGCAAACCGAGCGCCTGTTCGACATCCTGAGCACGCGCGGCGAAATTGCCGGCCTCGAACTGCAGTTACACCGGCTGGACGGCAAGCCGATCTGGGCTCAACTGAACGCACGTGGCGTGGCTGGCGACGATGGCGCCCCGCATTGCCTTGAAGGTCTGCTGACCGATATGACCGTCCGTAAGCACGCAGAGGAAGACCTGCGCCGCCATCGTGACCAGCTCGAACTGGAAGTCGGGGAGCGCAAACGCACCGAGCTCGAACTGCTGGCTTCGCGCGAGCAACTGCGCCAGCTGTCCGCGCACCTGGAGGCTGTCCGCGAGGAGGAGAGAAAGCGCATTGCAATGGAAATCCATGATGAACTCGGCCAGTTGCTGACCGCGCTGAAAATGGACGTGTCGTTGCTGAAGATGCACCTGGCCGGAAATTCAATTGCAATCCGAAAAGCGGATGAGATGCGCGAGCTGGTCGAGAAGACCATCCGGATCGTGCGCCATGTGGCGAGCCACTTGCGGCCCGCCGCGCTGAATTTCGGTCTTGCGTCGGCGCTGGAATGGCTCGCCGAGGACTTCTCCAGACATACGCAGATCCCCTGTCATTTCCATATGAAGGGTGCGGAACCCAGCTTCACCGATCCGCGCGCAACAGCGATATTCCGCATCGTGCAGGAGTCGCTGACCAATGTGGCCCGCCATGCTGGCGCGTCGCGCGTCGACGTGATGCTGGTCAGCACCGAAGCGGGCTTCGAGTTGAGTATCTGCGATGACGGAAGAGGTTTCGATATCGTTGCCGCGCGCGCCGGCTACTCGTACGGCTTGCAAGGGATGGCCGAACGCGCCCGCTTGATCGATGCCCGCCTGCATATCCAGAGCGAGCGGGGCGCCGGGTCGGTCGTGCGCCTTTGCGTTCAGGACGATTCCGTCACCTCTGAGTTCTGATTGCGTCAGGCGGAATGACTTGTGCTGATCTCAACGGATCGCTACGGTGCAACGAAGCATCTGACGCACTCGATGCAGGAGGCTGATGTTCCAGCCAGGTGACGTTTGGTCGGGACGTGTTGGCTTATTGTCCCGAAGCACGACCGAAGAGCTTGCTTTCGATGCGTTTCACGCCGTCCCTCATATCACAGAAGCGCAGGTGATCAAGGGTTTATCCTGGGTCAAGAGGCTTGAAGAAGCACGTCGCGAATGCCGTTAAATGTACCAGATGGTTAACAAATTGGGGCGTTCGCATGAAGTTGTCCACCAAGTTGCTGGCTCTGGTCGTCGCGGCCTTGCTCGGCGTTGTACTCGTTGCGGCAACCGCCGTTCAGACTGTACGCAGCTCGCTCGTCGACAGTCGGCGTGAACAGATCGTTATTCTTCTGACGAAAGCCGAGCATCTTGTCAATCACTACCGTGACCTGCAGTCGCGCGGCGTGCTGACGCGCGACCAGGCCCAACAAGCAGCCAAAGACGTCGTCTCCCAGCTCAACGCGAACACGAAGAGCTACTACTGGGTCACTACGGCCGATGGCGTGAATTTGGTCCACCCGAATGCCCGGTTCATCGGGACCAGGGCTAAGGGCAATAAAACCACGACAGGGTTGACCGACAGCGAGGCTTACCGTGAGGGCATGGCGGCTTCGCATATTGCGCTCGTCGACGTACTCGTGAAGCGCACGCCGGATGCGGACCCGGAGCCGAAGTTGCAGGGCGTGGTTGCGATACCCGATTGGGACTGGTGGATCGGCACCGGCTTTTTCTATGACGACATCAACGCAGCGTTCATGAAGCTCGTCATCGTTCTGGGTTCCATTGCAGCCGTCATCTTCACCGCGGTTGGCGCGATCGCATGGGCGGCGACGCGCGGCGTGAAGAGGGCGCTCGGCGGGGAGCCTGCCTATGCGACCCATATCGCCACGCAAATCGCGGGCGGCAATCTGGCCATCGAGGTTGAAGTGGGACGGGCGTTTCCGGGCAGCCTCCTATACGTGCTGAACGACATGAAGTCAAAGCTCGCGGCCATCGTGTCCGAGATCCAGTCGGCGAGTCATTCGATAGCAACGGGTTCAGGCGAAATCGCGCAAGGCAACCTCGATCTGTCCCAACGTACTGAGGAGCAGGCGGCGTCATTGCAGGAAACGGCCGCCAGCATGGAGCAGATTACGGCGACCGTTAAGCAGAACGCGGACAATGCAAGACAGGCGAACGGGCTCGCCAATGCCGCGACCGAGGCCACGGCGCGTGGGGGTTCCGCGGTACAGGAAGTGGTCGGGACGATGAAGCAGATCGAGAGCGAGTCGAAAAAAATCGCCGAGATCACTTCGGTTATCGAAGCCATTGCCTTTCAAACCAATATCCTTGCGCTCAATGCCGCTGTCGAGGCAGCACGGGCAGGCGAGGATGGGCGCGGTTTTGCTGTCGTGGCAGGCGAGGTCCGCGCCCTTGCGCAACGCAGTGCCGCAGCCGCGAAAGACATCAAGAGCCTGATCCAGGCGTCTGTGGCCAATGTCAGCGGCGGCACCCGGCTCGTCGAGGTAGCAGGTGGCCGGATGGCCGAGATCGAGCAGTCGATTCGCCGGGTAACCGACATCATGGGCGAGATTTCCTCTGCGTCGGACGAGCAGAGCACTGGCATTGAGCAGGTCAGCCGGGCGGTGTCGCAGATGGATGAAGTGACGCAGCAGAATGCTGCACTGGTGGAGCAGGCGGCCGCGGCTGCGGCGTCGCTCGACGAACAGGCGGGGCGCCTGCGTTCTGTGGTGGCGGTATTTCGGGTGGCCGGACAATAGGTTGCCGTCATCAGATGCATGAGCGCCGGGGTACGGATATCCTGACGCGTGAATCAATCATTCCCCACCGAGCGATCCGCCTCTCCCGACGGAAAGAACTATTTCGACGCCTTAGCATGGTTTCGTACGGGATCACACGGAGGCGGAGATGACAACGGCGGAGAAATCCTTGCGCGTGCTGGTTGACAAGTGGTTTGGCGCGACAGGCGTACGTCTTGTGCGTGTTCGGCTTCGTCGTCTCCCGGGGGCCAACGCGGCACGCTGTATTTGCGTCGAGATCCAACGACCAGCCGGTGCACTTACGGTGTTTTTCTTCCGTCACCACGATGGTAGCTGGCAAGTGTTTCCGCCGGAGACGATCCGGCCTGCTATGAGCCTTGACCGGCTTGACGACAGGCGCATGCAGTCGAGTGCACTGGACATCTCACCGGATCTTTCACGTGCTCTTGAAGTACTCCGGGCCATGACCTTGCCTTCAAAGTCTTCGAGCACCTATTGCGGGCCGGAATCGACGCGCCATTTCGTGTCTTTCATATAAATTACAACCTGGATTTTGTTTGTTGTTGATAATTTACATTATGTAAAATTGATAAGGCGAAAAGATTGTGCTGCCCTTCGTCGTCGATAGTGCTCGTACGTAAAGTTGTCATGTAAGGCTACCCAATCGCGTCCCGAAAATGACAATCCACGTTTTTCGTACTGCGCGGACAGCTTTACGTCTTTTTCGCGTTCCAGAAATTTCAAGCGCTTTGTGCGGATACTTTTGCGTAGTCGCAGCCGATACGTGCTCAATTCTGGCGCTCCATGCTGTCGCTGCTCATCGGTTTTTTCCGGATCCGGCTTTTCGAGCATCCATCCAAGCCAACCATCCGCGGCGATATGCCCGGGCGTCAGCCAAAGCATGGTGAAGCCTTTGATCGGTTTCATAGTAAGCGGCGACAGACCGGTCATAGACCGTCGTATCGATCAACGGCCGCAGATCAAAATAGGCTGACGCCAGATTAACGGGACGTGGCGAACCGAGCAAACCGAGCAAGAAATTGAAGTCTGTTGCTGAATCGCACGCCACTTGCACCTTGCGTGGAGAATCTGCAAGCCACGCACGTAGTTCAGCCCGGGCTTGTACAGTTGCACGGCATGGGCCGTCGACAAGCGGCAGGACCTCTCGTTTTACGAATTCGGTGCAATCAGCTACGCGCCATGTATCAGCAATCTCCACGTAGAACTCACGCTTTCCGCCTTCTGTCACGAGCGCCAGACTTATGAGTTGCGGAGCGGCTTGCTCATATCCTGTGTACTCGGTATCTAGAAAGAGCAGCATATTTGGCGAGATTTTGCGTTTCCACAGCCCGGCGAAAGCATACGACGCATGTTCCTGTCATCCGGGTGCCCTCTTCCCTATTCTCGGAATTCCCCAGGTGGCATGGTTTTACGCGTACTTTACGCTGACCATAGGTGTCGCGAACGCGGTATCAAAAGAGTTACGCTCCCGTATCCTATGCCCTCAACGAATCTCAGGAAATGACTCTGTACCTTGAAATCCAGGAGGAACTGGACGAGATCAAGGATGGCGTGGTCGGCACGTGGCTTGACCTCAAAGGACTCTTTGCTTTCAAAGGGCGGCAACAACTCGGATCGCAGTGCGGCGTCAGCCATGGTCAGACCTCAGTCCGGCGAGGCCGGGCGAAGAGTTTACCGCGCCACCTTTGGTTTTCAGGAGGCAGTTTTGCCCGCCAATTCCGAAGCCCGCGCTAACTTGGAAGCGTGTATCAGGCCGAAAGCCGCTTGCTGACGGTGATCACATAATCTACACGCACCGGGGCGGTAACCTATGGCAAAGACGAGTCACTGCCAAAGAGGTCCGCTCGATCCAGCGTCGCGCGGCCGAGCACGATGGGCGCATCGTCACCATCGGACAATCCGGCAGGTTTCGGCGTGGACCAGCCGTTCGGATGACGACGTTGTGGGATGAGCGAGCGGCAACTATTGGCCGAACCCGGAAGCCCAATCAAGCGGTCAGCCCTCCTTTCGCATCTGTCAAGCTGGGTGTAGCAGTTTGCCCGAGAACAGCGCCCCCAGAAGTAGCTCAGTTTTGGATGTTTTCCTCGCAATCTTCCCAGTACCTCAGCGGGTCGTGATGTTGTGGATAGCGTAAGTTAAGCCACGCTGACAGCCTGGTCCAATCTGGATGGTTGGTACCAGTTTGAGCAGACCAGGTCGACGACCTCTCAAGAATTTGACCGTTCCCGCGATCACGAACAAGCAAGCTGCCTAGTCCGCTTGAACTGTTCGCCTGTGCCTCAACCAGATACCGCGGCAGAATCCTGAGTTCAGCATCCTTGGCCCACCCGTATAAGGCGCGGACCACGCCGGACGGATCTCGCAACTCTATGGGGCCGCTTTCTGGGCGAACGGCGGTCCATCCTTCAGGAAACTCGGCGACAACCTCGTTTTTACCCTCCCTCACCCACTTCACGCGCCATGCCCGCGCCATCGCCTCGCGCATGCGAGAGACCGACTCGTAGCCGGCCGGCAACTCGATCGCCATCGGAAGAGTAATGAGGTTGTCTTTCCAGAGTTTGGTTTCGTCGTCGACGCGCTCGACCACGTCGAATACCCCTGCTTCGAATGGGTTCTCGGGCCGGCTCGATACTCTCACGTTCCCTTCGGGCAGACCCTCGAAAAGGCGCTCGGCATCATGGCGGGTAAGTTTGGTCTTTCCTTTCTTCATTGCTCTCTCTGCAGCAAAGTTGTCTCGCTAACGCCTAGCCCTAATGACTGAAGTCGGGCGCGACTTCCTCTCACGCGCGATTGAAGGCGCTCACGATCCTATTCTGCGCTATTCGCTTGTTCCCGGCTTGCGCGGCGGCAATGGCACGGCTTGTGCCGCGTCCCTGCGGCGGATATCGGATGGATCGATCCACGCCATGTACGACCGGACCACTCCCTTAGCTGCCCCTGGATGTGCAACCGGGTGACCGGCGGAAATGGGTCCGGCAAGCGCCGGTCGCGGACATCACGGGTTGTACTCATGAACCGCAAGCGCTGGCGGCCGGTCTGATCGCGGGTTTCTCAACGGCCGGCTGAACATGCCTTGCCAGCGGAGGTCCAACTTATTGTTGTCTTCGACAGGGTTGGGCCATGTCCCGCGCTTCGTTTGTCCACGCTCACGCCGCCCACGCCGATTGGCGGGTGGCTCTCGCCGAGTGCCAGAGGCAAATTCAAACCCAAATTGCGGCCCGTGCGGCGCAGCTTGACGAATCCGCTCCGTTCACGCTCGGCTGGTGTTACGTGAGCGACTATTACGCACCCGCGTCCGAGGCGATCCTCGACGAACTGCACCGGGGTCAGCCAGGCGTCGCCTGGGTCGGTACGGTCGGTGTCGGTGTGGCCGCCAGCGGCATCGAATACATCGACGAACCGGCCCTGGTGCTGATGGTCGCGCCACTGCCACGGGAATCATTCCGGCTATTCTCCGGCCGGCAGCCACTGCCTGCGACATCCTCCGGGTTCGTGGCCCATACCGCGCTGGTCCATGCCGAGGGCAGCACGCCGGACGTGCAAGAATTGCTGCACGAACTGAGCGCCCGCACGACCACGGGTTATCTCTTCGGCGGCCTATCCTCGGCGCGAAACCGTCCGCTGCACATGGCGGATGGCGTGTTCACCGGGGGAATGTCCGGCGTGCTCTTCGGCCCCGAGGTCGGTCTGATCTCACGCGTGACGCAGGGCTGCCAGCCCATCGGGCCGGTGCGCACCATCACCCAGGCCCAACACAATCTGGTGGGCACGCTGGACGGCAAGCCCGCACTCGATTGCGTGTTGCGAGATCTTGGACTCGACCGGGATCTGCCAATCGATGCGTTGTCGCAGGCGCTGTCTACCACCCTGGCGGGCTTGAGCACCGGCGCCGAGGACGTGCCGAAATGGCCTGGAAAGTTCGGCGCGGATACACTCGTGCGGCACCTGGTGGGCGTGGATACCCAGCACCGGGTCCTGGCGATTGCGGATCGGGTCGAGCCCGGCATGCATCTGGCCTTTTGCACGCGCAACCCCGAGGCTGCCCGGGTCGATCTGGTGCGCATTGCAACGGAAATCCGATCGGAACTGGAAAGCGGCACGGCGGGGCACATGTCGGGCGCCCTGTATGTCAGTTGCTCGGGACGGGGCGGGCCGCACTTCGGAGCGCGGCATGCGGAGTTGCAGACGGTGCGAAATGCCCTAGGCGAGGTACCGCTGGTGGGATTCTTCGCCGGCGGCGAGATTGCAAGGAATCACCTTTACGGCTACACCGGCGTATTGACGGTCTTTACGAGCCCGGACTGAGGCTCCGGACGGTTCTGATTTTCGCCATAGCACGAAGAATATCCATACTGCGTTCATCCACAACAGCCATTCGTACGCCGCCCTGACAGATTCATGCACGCCCTTTTCAAACCATGGCTTGTCAATGACGCGTTTGGCGACCCAGGTCTATATGTAGACTTTTGCGAAGAACGGCGTGCCCTCCTTTTCGATCTTGGCGATATCTCCAGGTTGTTGCCCTGCCAACTGCTGCGTTTGTCACATGTGTTTGTTACCCATACGCACATGGACCATTTTTCCGGCTTCGATCGTCTCTTGCGCGTGATGCTCGGGCGCAAGGCTGGCATCGTGATGTTTGGCGGACCCAACTTTCTTACACAAATCGAACACAAGCTGAGCGCATATATCTGGAACGTGGTGCATCGCTACGAGGTCGAGCTGGTGATCGACGCGCGCGAAATCGGAGTGGACAGTAGCGGGCAGCGCGCACTCTTTTCCAGTCGGAGACGGTTCGCCCGCGAAGCCAGCCCATCCTTTGAACGATCTGACGACGTGGTGCACAACGAAGCAACCTTTCGCGTGCGCGGCCGGTTTGTCGATCATGACATCCCGTGCGTTGCGTACGTGCTCGAGGAGAAGGCCCGCGTCAAGGTCGCGAAGGACCGGCTCGCGGCACTGGGGGTGTCGACGGGTGCATGGCTGCGCGAACTGAAACATGCGGTGCTGACCGGCGCCCCCGACGAGACGCCCATTCAGGTTCAGTGGCGCGATCGGCATGGCGAGCACGCCATGACCCGGCAGGTCGGCGAACTGCGTCACCTGATCGTCGACATCGTTCCTGGACAGCGCATTGGCTACGTAACGGATTTGCGCTAGACGGAACCGAACGTAGAGACCCTGTCGGAGTTGATGCACGACGTGGACCTGCTGTTTATCGAGAGCGTTTTTCTTGACGAGGACAAGGCCCATGGCCTGCGCAAGAATCACCTGACGGCCCGCCAGGCCGGTCTGATCGCGCACCGGATCGGCGCCCGGGCGGTGGTACAGTTCCACTTTTCGCCGCGTTACGAAGGGCGCTCGGCAGCACTGATTGCAGAAGTGCAGGCGGTATGGTCCGCTACGCCGGTTCGGGTTGGCGAAAGGCCTGATTAGACCGGGGAAGCTTCACCACCGACCGCTCGCTCATCGTCCATGGACTCCTTTGGCCACCCTGTTTCACGCGGCGGTTACGACGTCCTGTTGAGCCTGGAATGATAGTCAGGAATCGGCCACAAACAGCCGTTCGACCCCGTGACCTAGATCGTCAACAATCGCCTCCTGCAGGTCGCGAACGTGCGCGTCACGACAGCCGCAGTCGCCTCACGTCTTGCTGCGGAGGCGCGCTGAACAGACGGCTGTACTCGCGACTGAACTGCGAGGCGCTCTCGTCGCCAACTCGCGAAAAAAGGGGAGCGCGTATGCACTATCGCCCCGACAGAAAGTGCATACGGCGGGCGCGACTATCTTCCGCTCAGGCTGGAACCGCACCGATTTGCTGCAAGAGGGCCAAGAGGTCAGGTTGCCCGCGCTCTTCGACAATTTTTCCGTTGGAAAACCGATAGAAGTTCACGGCCTGAACCTGGATCTTCTTTCCGCTCGCAGGCACGCCAAAGAAGGTGGCTTGGTGAGTACCGCGCATGATGAAACGTGCGGCAACCGTGTCGTTTTCCGCGACCATTTCTTCGAGCGTCCAATGAATGTCGGGGAAACCAGAACGCATCATGCCGAGGATTTCCATGTACCCGTGCGGTCCAATGAAAGGATCCGGGCTGACGGGGGCGTGGAAGATTGCATTGGCGTCAACAAGCTCTTCGGCAAGCGCCTCGCTGGCTGTATTGATGAATTCAACAAAGCGGGACATCAACAGTTTGTTCGATTCGGCGGACATGATTTGAACCTTGTAAGTGAGTGTGGTCGCCCGCAACGGCGTCGTTTGCGTGCACCGCCAAACGAGAGGCGGAGCGGGTTGCGGTCGGTCGCGTAAGTGCCGGGTTCAGCTTGCTTGCGACAACTTCAACAAGTCTAGACTGCAAATCAATTTAGATAAATGCGTGATATCTTTGGACATTCACAACAGGACGTTTCGAATGGATCGCCTCACGGGTATCAGCGTTTTCGCGAAAGCAGTCGAACTGGGTTCGTTCTCGGCGGCTGGGGATGCGCTTCAGATGTCGCCACAACTGGTCGGAAAACACGTCCAGGTGCTGGAACAGAGTCTCGGCGTGCGTCTGCTGAACAGAACGACGCGTAGGCAAAGCCCGACAGATATCGGCCGGGCTTACTACGAACGCGCCAAGATCATCCTCGCGGAGGTCGAGGCGGCCGAAAACCTCGTAGCCGAGACCCGTTCAGTGCCGACTGGCCGTCTGAAGATAAATGCGCCTGTGAGCTTCGGCATACACACCTTGGCGCCAAAGTTGCCGGAGTACCTTAAGGCGTTTCCGCAGGTCGCAGTTGACGTGACTCTGTCGAATCGAGCCGTCGATCTGATTGACGAGGGTTATGACGCTGTGTTCAGGATTGGCGAACTGGGGGATAGCGGCCTGATTGCTCAGCCACTGGCTCCATACCGGTTAGTGCTATGCGCTGCGCCATCGTATCTTGCTGCAAACCCGCGCATAACAGTTCCCGCTGATCTCGAGCACCATGAGTGTCTTGGCTTTGCGCATACTGAACTACGATCGGAGTGGACGTTTGATGGCCCTGAAGGCCGCGTCGCTGTGCAGGTTTCGGGGCGGTTCATGGGAGACCATGGGGAGGTGCTGCTGGCGGCCGCCGTGGCGGGCGTCGGGGTCATGCTTCAGCCCGTGGAACTGGTGAAGAGCGAACTCGATCGGGGCAGTCTGGTTGTTGTGCTTCCGGATTACCAGGCGCCTTCGCGGCCATTACACGTTCTATATGCGCGTGATCGCCGCGTGACGCCTAAGTTGAGGAGTTTTCTGGATTTTGCGCGGGAGCATTTCGGAGCTTAGCGAAGTGATAGTTTCTCAGTGTTGTTCAAATGCCATCGGTGCCACACTCTGTCGAGCGGGCGCTGGTGGCAATGACCGCTTCGGGGAAAACTGAAGGTCTCGGATGGGTCGTCAAGCGTCTATCGCGGAGCTTTCCCTTTGGAGCGCAACGGACAGCCTTTAACGTAACTGAGATAACGAGAGATGTTGAATCGTCGAGAACTGGATTTGCGAATACATTCTCCTCGACAGTTGACCGACGTTCGTCGCAGGCATGCGGCAGCAGATCAATTTAACTACCGGGTTGCGTACGGAATCGCGGAACGAGCACGGACAAGCGAGGCGGGAATGCTTCCGGCGGGGACATTGCGGAAAGGACTCAGCGAACCGCCCGCTGCCCTTCCGGACTGCTAGACTGGAAGCTGCCCATGCAACCCATGGAGGAGGCATGATGTCCATCTACGTGGTGAAGACCGGTGAGCAGTTCCTCTCCACCGGCGAGGACGGCGACGTCGGCATGGCACCGGCGATTGAAAATGCCATGTCCTTTCTTTCGTATGAGGAAGCGGAAAAAGCGGCGAACGAGCACGCCGACCCCGGATACGAAATCGTGGCCGTCTGCGTTACCAGACTGACGCGCAGTCCGTTGCTCGGCGCTCAGTGAGGGAGGCCGCTAGCAATTTCGCTGGCGCCATGCGATATGGTCCTCCTGTTGGCTGCGTCCGAAATCATCCGCGAATCGGCTGCATCGCGCATCGAGATTCGCACGAGGCGGTCAACGTGCGCGTTGACCGCCTTCATCACGGGCTCATGGCAGCGAACGACGAACCGTCTTCTACGAACGCTCCCAGGAGTGCGGCAAGCCCTCCATAACTTGCGGTACAGAGTGCGGCGCATGGAGACCCGTCACCCTTGTTATTCACCCAACACCCCACCGCCGTTTCCGTGGCGTGATGAATACCGCCACTTGGCGGCCGCCACGGTCTCGCGCGCCTCGTGAGCACGGCGCTGTTTTGTCTCATTGCGGCCAGGAAGCGTCATTCGCTCGCACCGTCGCTTAGACATTGAGGCGTCAGTTCTCATCTGGAACCGGCCTTTGACCCGTCCGCTGAAAGATCGCTCGCCGGACGCGGCAGACGACTTGAGATTGCAAGAAGAGGCTTGGCCACCTGGATTTCCGCTATCGCTCGCCGGCAGACCGTGACAGGTCACGGCAAAAACCTGTTGACGTGCCTGAGACGAGTTCTTTTGCGGTCGTGCCCAAGGCCAGCTCCACAGTGTTCACCGTGTAGGCCGATTGTGCCGGCGCGGACGCGACCGGACTAAGCGTTGCCGCGAGGACGGTGGCGAGCCGGGCGGCAGACTGCACGTTCGCATCGGCGATGCGTGAGGGGCGCGCCCCAGGCCGCATGGGCGGTGACGCACGCCCACATTGATTTCTTTGTTTCATCTCCTATTCTCACTAGAAGCCATCGGGTACAGAGCCCCAATATGTCTTAAAGCAGTGAGGCTTGAATGTCAGTGTGGCGTTCGGACAGGAATGGTCACGTCCTGAATCCACACATCTCTGCCACAGCGTCGCATCATTAACGGCCTGGCCGAGATGCTGCCGCGTGGCGAGTTCGTCGCTACTGTTTCTTGAGGACTTAACACTACGGTTGGAGGAAAAAATGGCAGATTGGAAAGTCGCCAGGGTCTCACAGGTTTTCGCAACAACCGATCCACTGTACGCTATGGTATTGCTGGAAGAATCACTGCCCGAAGGTGGTGAGGCGAGAACTTGGAGAAGAATAGAACCACGAAGCGCTGACGGCTGTAGTAATGTTTTTCAGATCGCAACAGGCGCTTGGGTAAGGGATCATGACCTGATCGTTTATCTGTTGAATGATGCGGGTGAACTAACTGCCATGGCAAACTTCCTCACCTAGGAGCGAGGCCGCAGATGACTCCACGCTCCGAGCTAATTGCTCCCCCGGGCCAGAAAGACCTCGAAGGCTTGCGGGCCCGACTGGCCCCCCGCTCCGAGGTAATGGCTCCCCCGGACCAGAAAGACCTTGAAGGCTTGCGGGCCCGACTGGCTCCTCGCTCCGAGCTAGTTGCTCCCCCGGACCCGAAAGACCTCGAAGGCTTGCGGACCCGATTGGCTCCACGCTCCGAGCTAGTTGCTCCCCCGGACGCGAAACACCTTGAAGGCTTGCGGGCGCAATTCGCTCCGCGCCGCGAGCCAATTGCGCCCCCCGGACCTGAGGATCTGAAAGGCCTGCAGGTCCGAATTGCCCCGCGCTCAGAGCCAATTGCTCCCCCAGAGCCGAAAGATCTGGAAGGCCTGCGGGCCCGGATGGCCCCGCGTTTAAAGCCGATTGCTCCGCCTGAGCCGAAGGATCTGGAAGCGTTGCGTCAAATAGCCTCACGCGCCGGGCCGATTGCTCCGCCGGATTGATCTGACTGAACGCCGGAAAGCATCGGCGAGTCCTTGAGAGCAAAACTGCGATCGACACCGGACGGATTCCGGTCTATTCCCGCGTCGAGGAATTCCTGCGGCTGACCGCCAAGCAAGTCGCTGACCCTCTCAGAACGCCGGCAACAGACGAAAAAGGCCGACCCCAAATGCGGTCGGCCTGGAGTTGCTTCAGTACATCACGGCTCAGTTCGTCACCACGCCGATCGTCGGCGCGGCCGAACTGTTGGCGTACCCAAGATAAAGCGTCTTGCCGTACAGGAACGACATGCCCAGTCCAGCGTCGGCTTGCCGAACAGTTCCTGCTGGATCGCAAGATTCGCGATCGCATAGGACGTGCTGGCCGCCGGCTAAGCGAGCACCGACTGCGCGTTAGCTACCTGGAACGTCACGTTCAGGCCACTGCCGCCACCGGTGAACACCGTCGATTGCGACGTCAGGCTGCTCGGACAATACCAGGTGATGCCCTCCACCGAACAGGTCGGCAACGGGGCATTTCGGCATATAGTCCGCGCCGGAGCCGCTTTCGATGACCGCCGTCATGCTCGTGCCCTCCACCATCGTCACGTTGGCCGTCGACCGTTGAGGGTTCTATTGCTGCCGCACAGGCGAGACTGCATCGAGGGTCAGCAATGGGTCGAACTGGGTCCTTCATCGAACTTTCGAGTTCAGCCAGTTGCGGCCGTTCGCCGGTGCGGCTCGACCGGACACTCAAATGTTGGTTCCTTCCAGACAACGGACATCTACTGCTGGCTCGTTTTCGGACGCCTACTTTCAGTGCAACGCGAAGGCCGCTGGTGACACCGTTTCAGTTTTCGTTGTCAGGAATAGAAGCTACAAACGAGAATACGCCGAGCGAAACAACAAATCACAGGCCTTAACACTATGGCGACCCGCAAACTAGCAGACCTTCAAAAAGAAGCGACAGAAGCGCGTTCGCGCCTACTAATCGGAAGCTGGGACGCTGCACACCCAGACGTTGCCTTCCGGCTTGTGAGCCTCCGGGAACTTTTGAAACGACCTGAAGACGACGAAATCAACCGACACGTTGTAGTAGCGACCGTCGCTGCTTTGCAAACCTACCTTCGAGGCGTGGTCGTTGCCCTATGCAACTTCGATAACACTTACCGTGTTCGCGCGGCCGAGCTGTTACAAGAAAAGATCTCCATCAAGGATGCGCTGGGATGGATCGGCGGAGCATCAGTGAGCTTTGGCGAACTGGTCGCCCACTCGGCCACATGTAACTCAACCACCGACTACATCACTTGGATGAGTGCACTTCTCGCTGGCAACTTCCACGACCAGCTCAAAACCGCAGTACCTGAACTGGACGTCAGAAACAAAAAGCAACGCCCAGAACCAATCATCGCAGACGTCGACCTTCTGTTCAGCCGCCTTAGCGACCTGTTTCGATTGCGCCACATCCTCGCACACGAAGCAGCATCCGGCTTGCAGGTCCGCAATTCCACCGTATCCGAGATGCACAAATGTGCGTGCCTGCTGATCGAAGGCACGGACGCCGTTCTTTGGTCAACGGCGTACCAGAGCCTACCGCTAACACAAACCGAAATGAACATCCACGCAGCACAGCTTGCAACGAAAGCTGCATCCGCCATGGACGTAGAGCTGAACATCGGCCTTGCGTGCGCGAGCGACTCAACAATCACCGAATGGCTTACCAAGCATCAAGCCGAATGGATGCGTCTGTGCGACGACTGGTACAAAAACACCTATGGCTCCATGCAAGGGACCATGTGGCCCTCAGTCGCAGGCGTCGATCGCGCCCGCGTAATCGAGGCGAGAACCGAGCAAATACGTCAATGGGTCCGCGTAATCCGCCCACCCGAGAACAACGGAAAACAGCAATACTGCGGCTTCGGCGGGTCGTTCGACTACTGAAGCGCTTACCAGCCCCAACTTGATGGACTGTGCCCCATAAGCCCACGGAAGTCACGAAACACCTCAGCAGATCGCTTGTTTGACAGCCATGTCGTTTGTGTGAGGCTGAACGTGCGACCGTTCGACATCGAAAGCAGCCATTCCCACACCGCGACACCCAAGGACCGCAACGGGTCGCGTGCTGCCGATCGCGGCCTTGCGAGGTTCGGGCTGCGTATGCCACTTGCATGTGGCAGTGACCGGCCAGGTGCGGTCATTGGACTGATGGTGCTAGATTGGCGACAATCTGAAGCACCAAACTTCGAGCACTCCGACATGATCGTTAAATTCATCCTCGAAATCATCGATGCGAACACGGCGTGTCCTGCAAAGAGCTTTGCGATCGAACTGCCAGATCCGTCTGTCGTTTCCTCTTTACTGGAGGACGAGGAATTTGATGCACATTGTGTCTATGAGTTAGACGCGCACGACACGGCTAGAATCTCAGCGCATTTCGGTTTCTCGGTTGGAGAATCGGCCTCAGCAATTCTGAGACCCCGTCATTGGCTTGATGACCTTCCTTACCAGGTCCACACAAATCGGGAGCTTGCGCTGATGCTTGACGGCGTGAAACCCTTTGCCGCTTTCGCCGCAGAATATCCATCGTTGACAGACGACAGTGTGATTCCAGAGCGGCTATTCGACCGTTATGTGGCGGCTGGACGATTTGTAAAGAGAGAGTACGTCGGAACAAAGGTTCTCAAAGGCTACCGTACAAGGCGCGTTTTGTATGCGCGACCTGACGAAGCGTGGCGGATCGACGCCTATATACTTCTTTGGCATACAGGAGAAGTGACTGGCTGGAACGAAGCACTTGAACGCATGGAGGGCTTCCTTCTAGGTTACGAGGAGTGGCAGACAGACGCATACATTCTCGCGGTCAAAGCACGAATGGGTGGCCAATGAAACTAAAGTCAAATTACGATAAGACGTTCCAGTACGTCCGCAAGAACGCACGAGGCTTGACGTATGACGTTGGGTACCACCTATATCAGCGCGATGACGGTACATTTATCTACGGTTCCGAAATCGTCCAGGAAGCTTACGACGGTCGTATCGGGGGCGGGGCAAGCGTGCTGAATTTCCACGGTACCAAGGAGCAAGCCGAGGAATATCTCCGAAGCGTACTAGAGGAGACGATAGAGAAGCTGCCGGAGTATTGGGAATCGAACCGTGACAGAAATCGCAATGAGACCGATGAGGGTGCAGTCAACGATGCATGGCTGATTCGCCGGATTTTTGGATACTGGCCTGAGTTTCACGATGCGAAAATGCTTTCCGTTGCGCTGCGCCGCCGTACATCTGGTGGGAGACCATGCACGGACATGGAGTTTTCGATTCATCATTGGGGCCAAGACAATCCGAACTCGAAAGGCGAAGACGTACATTGCAAGCTCACGTTTCTCCTGGAGGACGTAGCGGGGCAGGAGTTTGTCACTGACAACGTAGCCGATCCTTCGTATATCGGCGATTTGCGCTTTTCGCGGTGCGACGACGGTCGCATCCAGGTCGATCTGGAGCCGTCCACCGGCTTTTCGCTCCTGCTCTATTGCATGGTCGCACGCGTGATGTGCGTTGAACGATATTCGCCCGAACGCGCGTAGTCATGTGATATAAGACGTAGCGTCGCCAAAGACGCGAGGATCAGAGTTACGCCTTCAGCACGTATTCCGGCTGAGGTGTCGCTTTCAGGGCCGGCTCCATAACGCAGGGGATGTTGAGAATTGGATCTCGCGGACTTCAATCGAATCTGGTCCCCGGTCTACGGGCATCCCGCCTGGTCTGTGAAGAAGGGGTACGGGAGCTTTCTTACGCTGGAGTTTGGACAGCCCGCGCTTCAGATAAGAGAGCCGCGATTCGCTTCGCCTGATGCGTCGGAACAGGTTCAAGAACTTCTAGGCCGCAGACATGTGTCGGTGACCGGTAGCTGGCACTTGTGGATCTATTGCTGCAATTGGTCAATCGCGCTGAGCGGTAAAGAGGTCGTCCACAACGAATCACCGACCGATGATATTGCGTTTGCAACGCAGCGACTCGACGGCCAAAAGCTACTGTCTGTAACGTGGGGGACGACGCTCGGTTCGTGGGTGTTCGCTTTCGACCTGGGCGGTGAGTTGAAGACATGGCCGTATGGCGAAGATCCGTCAGATGAGCAATGGCTTCTCTACGAAAGAGATTCGGGCAACGTTCTTTCCGTACGAGCGGACGGCCTCAGTTCTTATGGCGCGGGAAGCCGCACCGCGAAAGATGAAGAGTGGCGTCCGATATAAAAGCGCGAAGTGCAGTCGGACGAGAGCACAGGTCCGTTCAACGGTGAGTCTCCAAGCATTACCACATCGCCAACGCCGAACGGCGAATGGCCGCTTCGGGCGAGAGCGACTGGCTGCTTCGGGTCGCACTGGGACAAATAACCCCCCCAGGACGCTGGCCACCGACCTGCGCCGAACTTCAGTAGCCGACCCACATCGGCCCGTCGGAACTTCCAGAAACGGTCATTCGTGGTCGAATGTACTAACAGCCATGAATGCTCGAAGAGGACTTCAGCCCGAGCCGGACGATGAAAGACTCATTTCGCATCGCTCAAACCGTTGCTTAGTAAAGCATTGCCCCTCCTTTTGGCGGCTACGCGGTCGCCCGTTGACGGGGTCGGCTGCCGGTTGCGCCACGCGTTGATCGCGTCCTCGATTGCCTTGATGGAGACGTTTGCCGCGCCCGTCTGGCATGTTGCGGTCATGGGCCCCTCACTGGTGAGCGCCCCGAGATCAGCGCCCATGGGCTGCTAGCGACGGGGCGGCATAAGCGCCGTGCCGTTTCGGACTAGAATCCTCTGAGGAGGTGTCAGTCATGTCCGCTATCAAGCGCATCGATCCGGGCCATTCCGCCTATCAGGCCGCGCTGCACAGGACGACCCGCTACCCTGCGGAGCACGTCACGTTGACGGCTGGCTCCAGGAAGAGGCTGCGCCCCTGTGTGCCGCATCGAAAGGGCGGGCGCGGCAAGGTCGGCATCGGCGGCAAGTAGGTACCTGCAACCCCTGTATGGCGTCGGGCTTTAGAAGGTGGCTTGACGTGAATTGGCTGTCCGGCGCGAGGGCGGATGAAACGCGGTCGCTCCTCCAGCTCTACCCTGCCGACTTGATGTCCGCCGAAGCGTATCCGCTGCCTCCGCGCAAGGCAGGACACTCGATCGGCATTGACGGGCAGCCGTGCTGCGAGTGTCTTGAATCGTCGACGATCTACCCCTCGATGTCGAACGGCCGCTGGCCGCTTGTTGCCTGTCGTGACCGGCTGATGGCGGCGCAAATCCGATGAAAAAACTCAGAAGTGGGCATGCCGCGCGGGGAGCCGTCCGACGATGTTGTTGTCGCTGGTAATGCGCGGGAAAGTCCGAGCCGCGAATGCCGCTTCCCGCCATCCGGTAGACGCCTGCAAACCGCTCGCGGGGCTCGGGTGATATCGACGCGTGTCCCGGACCCGCCAGCGGTTTCTACGGGCCTTAAGGTGAGCTTTTTCGGGAGCAGTGCGCGGTCACACACCTTGAGCAGCATTCGCCCGATGCTCGCGCCGTACCGGTTCGCTTCGGTAATGCACCTCGACGCGCATTTTCGCGCGCAGGTTGGCACCGACAGAATCGCCGAGCTGTACCTGTCGGTTTTCATTTGGCTGCCTCAAGCCGCTCGCGCAACCAGTCGGTCACTGTAGCTTCCGGTGGACAGCCATATTCGAGCAGCACGAACCGGATATCGTTAAGCACCTGTTGAACCGTGTCGTACACGTAACGCGACACGTAGTTCTCCTGATCCTGTCCGAACACCGTCCCTACTTCGATGTCGATCAGCGCGAGGCGCATGCGACCCAGCAGCTCGCGCTGTGAGAGCGTCAGGTTCCTGTCACGCAGGGTGCGCGTGGCGTCTTCAGCCAGCCGCTCACGCTGCCGTGACTGCAACTGCGCGATGCCCTTCAGGGTTTCATGTTTCATGATTTGGTCCCCGTTTCATTTTTGTCGCGCCGGTCAAAGCGGGCGTGTGATTATTGGTCGCCTGTCCGATTGCGCGCTGCAATCTATGCGAGCAGTAGCGCGCCCGGTTCAGGCCACGGCAAAAACTTCCCCCATGCCGTGGATCAACAATACCCATTTTCCGATGATTTTCTGTGCGCTGATGCGCATTGGGCGATACCCCTACCGTCGTTGGAATCGCGGCGAAGAAAAAAACACCCCGACCGCGTTCTCGGCGGCCTTGCCCGTAGAGATGGAATACCCCCCTACACCCTGCGGGAAGGCCCGCCAAGGCCACCAGACGGCCCGCCACGGGCGTGCGCGCCGCCGGTTGACGTGCGCAGGTCCGACTTGCGGCAGGCCGTTGCGAGATGTTTTCGGTTCAGACCACAAGGCACGCCGATTACCGCACCCGGCCGTCGCGCCCGTGTAGGCAGTCACATTGCATCGAGTGCAGTTGATAAACCCGCCCTCGGCAATCTTCCCCAAACAAGTACAGACCACCGGGGGGTCTCAGTCTTGAAACACTAACGCCCGAATCTGTGGCTTGAAGAAGGTTGGTTGTGGCTCTTAGCCGATGGATACGCTGCGCCCGAGGCAATGGCACGCTTAATGCCTATCGCAATCGAAAGGGGGAGTCAAAAATGACAAAGTTTAAAATTGCACTTGTTGCCTTTCTTGGGTTGCTGTTGGGAGCACCGGCGTTTGCTCAGTCGAGCAGAGAGTTGCAACGTGCATTCATGAAGATCGATGCACAGATCGAGACAGGCATAAATTATCGGGTTTACAACGTACTCGTCGGCGACGCAAACCTTGAATTAAAATTGTATGCTGCGTCGAAGGAAGGAGTGCAACACCCGCAGGCCATAGCTAGCTTCAAGAGTTCCCTCCTCCAGTACGCTTTCGCCGCTACTCTTTGGGAGCGCAAGTTGCAGGGTGCAGGCTGGAATACAATTTCTCCTACCGAGCCGATGTATCAAGGATTATTGACTTCATATCCCGATGCAACGAAGTCATTAAAGGAAGGCGGCGCCATGTTTGATGATAGAACGCTGAGCATTGAGTTTCTACTACCTCTTATCTGGCAACGCGCCGTTGAGCAAAGCAAGCTGGCAATGAGCTTGATGTAAAGCTTCTTCGATGGTCGCGACGGACGCGCGCCAATTCCCGAAACCGCCGCCGTCGCACGCCCCTGACCACCGCCAACCGTAGACGCGCCGGAGGTTCTGCGGCATCACATCGCGCTTTCGAGAAAGTCCGTGATTGCATCACGACTCGGAGTGATGCCTCTCAACTGAAGAACGGCACCTGCATTGCCTCGATGATAAATTCCGTGCAGGCAAACATGCAGAATGATCTCGCCTCGCCGCATGCGCGCCGGCTTTCCGCTGGTAAAGACGAAATCGACAGGCTGCTCGAAATCGCTCTCCGCCAAACTATCTAAGTAAGATGCGTACCAGTCGTCGACCGCTGTCGCACTGCTCGCAAGCGCATGCAACTCCGGGAGCTTTTCCGATCGCGCCGCCTGAAACCTGTGCGACAGTCCCTGTAGGTGATGCTGAAAGATTCTGTCAACCACATGTATATGGTCGAGGATGCGTAGCATGACCGAGGCGTCCTCGTTGGTTAGTCGCTCGAAATTCTCGCTGACGACATCGTAGAGTCCGCGATCGGCCCATCGTTTGATGGCAATAAGTTTGGAGTAAGGCTGACAGATCATGAGAGGTTTCCTTCCACCGCCGAGGTAGCGATGCACGTTTGATCCAGGTTGGCTTCCCCGTTGCTATTCGATTCGCCAGATGCATAATACGAGCGGTAGCTCGTATTTACCTACTCGCATTTTGGAGCCCGGCAAATGGCGCGGAAGCCGCTCACGAAACCCAGGAAACACGCCTCTCAAGAGAGATCGCGCGCGACGGTCGACGCACTGATTGAAGCGACCGCTCGCATTTTGGTCAGAGACGGCTTCGATAAAGCCAGCACCAACCGTATCGCCGAAAAGGCGGGCGTGAGCGTTGGTTCGCTCTATCAGTATTTCCCCAGCAAAGAGGCGCTCGTTGCTGCTGTCGTAGAGCGCCATAATCAGGAACTGATGGAGGTGGTCCGTGCCGCTCTCGCAGAGGTTGCAGTGCTCCCGATGGAGCAGGCGGTGCGCAAGCTTGTTGCCGCAGCGATCCAGGCGCATCGCATCGATCCCGGACTGCATCGCGTGCTTGCGGAGCAGATTCCGCGTACGGGAAGGCCTGGGAACACAGAAGTCTTGAATCGGGAAACCTATGCCTTGTTCAGGGCCTACCTCGAAGCCCACTGCGATGAGTTTCGCGAAGTCGACCTGGGGCTTGCAACATTTGTGTGCGTTACATCAATAGAGGCGCTGACACATACAGCGGTCCTAGACCATTCTGAAAGTCTCTCGGACGAAGCGTTTGAAGCGCTCGTCGACGAGGCCACACGGCTCGTAGTCCGCTATCTGCAATAGTCACTCTCCAATTGTTTGTGACTGCATGAACCCAGCCGAACCCGGATATGCGAAGTCGGTTGCCATCGCAGTTGCTTCGCGGTTCCGCCAAGCGCGCGGCAATTTGAGTTCTCGAAAAGCTGCGGCGCGCATGCGGCATGGCAGCGCAAGCTTTTGAAGAGAGTGTGACCAGCCGCACGATCCGCCTGGAAAAATCCTTATAGATTATCGGATGTGGATTCCCCACGAACAACAACGCAGTTGACTCCCGAGCCGAAGCTCGGCGTAGGTCAAGGAGGACTCCATGAAGCGAGGTCCGATTCGAATATTCTTGTCGGCTCTGTGCCTTGTAATGGCCGCCGCCCTTCTCCCGGCGCATGCCCAGGTGCGAACGCTCGATCGGGCGCTGGCCGCGAACCAGGCGACCGGAGCTGCGGACACCTCGACCGTGCAGCAGAGCGTGCGCACCGGCAATCCCTTGCCGGGACATTCGCCGCGAAACCGTCCTTCCGTCGTGGGAAATGGTGCCGGCCTGCCGCTGCCGCACTGGTCCAGTTCGTTTCGCACCGGAGGCATCGATTACCCGTTCACGGTGATCGGTGCCGATCCGGCCAGCGGGCAGACCAGCGTCATTCCGACCATCATCTTGCCCTATCGATTCGTCTTCTCGGACGGCACGATCCTGGACGCCACCACTGACGTCGTCGACGGCATCACGCCGTTGAACGGAGTCCTCGGCTCGCCCGCCTTTCAGCGCTATCCGTTCCAGGCAGGACCCACGCCGCTCGGGACGACGCAATGGGGCGACGCTTTCATGCGCGCCAACTTCTGGTCGGTTCACTCAGACCAGGGCCCCGGCTATCACGTGCTGCTTGCCACGCCAACCGTGCTGGCGCCGGTGACGATCCCTGTGCCTGCCGACATCGGCTATACCTTCGTGGTCGGAGGCCAACGCTACGGCGTCGTCGATTTCTGGTGGCTGACGGACGTCCAGACTACGGTGATGCGCACGTTGGGCGTCAGCCCCGATGTGCTGACCATCCATCTGGCTTCGACGGTGATCTACAGCACCCAGGAGGGCGGGAATTTTCTGGGCTACCATTCGGCGACCGATCTCAGCGCGACAACCCATGTGCCGGGTATCAACACGTACATCCAAACCAGCTACTTTCCGGCAGCGGCCTTTGGAGGCCGTTTCGGCAACGTGACCGTGCTGGCGCACGAAGTGGTCGAGTGGCTCAATGATCCGCTGCTCAACAACGCTCCGCCCGTCTGGCGTGACCCGGTAGTGGCCCATTACTGCTGGAATTACCTGATGGAAGTTGCCGACCCGCTGGAGCGACTGGTGGGCTTCCAGGTCACCCTGAACGGCCGCAGCTACTTGCTGCCCGACGCGGTCTTTCAGCCGTGGTTCTCGCGCATGCCGGTCAGCTTCTCCGCCAATGGCTGGTATTCCTTTGCCAACCGGCTCAGTTCTTATTCCGAGAAGTGCCCGGTGTTCGAGATCTACGCAACAGCGGCGCTGCGCTTCCTCGATGTGGACACCACGGTGTTCACCGGCATCAACAACAGCAAGCAGGTCGTCGGCTACGTGACGTTCGGCACTGCGCTCGGCAGCTTTCGCCTCGACAATGTCGATCCGGTCAATGGTTGGCCGGTTACGGTCACGTCGATCTACGTGCCCGGCTCCCGGTTGACCCTGGCCAACAAGATCAATGATCAGGGGCAGGTCGTGGGCATTCAGGTCGACAGCGGCGGCGCAATGCACGGCTTCCTGCTGAGCAACGGCCAGTACAGCTCGGTCGACTTTCCAGGCGCCATCGCCACCGAGGCCCTGGCAATCAACAACGCACCGGTGCCGGTGATCGTCGGCAATTTCACCGACGCGACGGGGGTGACCCACGGCTTCGTACTCAGGAACGGCGTGTATCGGCAGATCGACTATCCGTTCGCAACCGATGTCTCCATCACCGGCATCAACGACAGCGAACAGATCGTTGGCCTCTACGACGACGCTCCGGCCCCTGGTGTGCACGGATTCGTCGGCAACCTGGGGACGGCAACGGCCCTCGAATTCCCGCCGCTCCCCCGCGGCAGTACGAGCGCGGGCGGTATCAACAACGCGGGCAATGTGATCGGGACGGTCCGAACCACGGGCGGCGCACCCATCGGCTTCCTGTTCGGAGCCGGCAACTACGAGGACGTCGCGCTCGGCACAGGTTTTCCGACTTTGATGAACGACATCAACAATGCAGACTTGGCGGTTGGTAACTTCTACGACAGAACGACGGGATCCTGGGGGGCGATCGCCGTGCCCCTGTCATTGACCCCAGGGCGCTCAGAACCGCCCGCGCCAATGCTGCTTCGAATGCCGGCGGGTATGTTCGGGCGGTGAGGTTTGTCGACTGCTTCTCGTCCGTCCCACGGAGGGGCAAACGAGCGACCGCTTTGCGGCAGGGAAGTCGTCGAGGTGAATAGCCGGATTGGGTGTGCGCCGTGAAAAGGTGGCGCTTTCCAGCGGGTGCAAGCCCCGCCCGGCAAATGCTCCAGCCGGAAGCAACCGGAATGGTCGCCTCCCCCCGTAAGGGCCGACGAACATCGCAGCCCGGAGGAGTGAGAGGATATGGAAGAGGGTTCCCGCGGCCAGCACTTTGGATAGTCGTTTTTTCCGGCCAATGTATATGTAGTGAAGGACATCATCCTACCTGGAAAGACCCACCGGTGCTGATCCCATACGAACCGACCCAAAAGAAAGCCTACCGGTTAAGGTCGGCTAAAGATTCTGGCTATTCCGAGGGCCGTGCCAGAACCTGAGAGAGGGTTATGCGCAAGATCCCCACCGGCTGGTCGCGGTATCTGAAACATCATGGCTCACGCAAACGCCAGTTTTGGCTGGCGAGCGCCGTGACGCGCGTCGCGCTGTACCGAGGGTTCAGGCTATTGACGCGTGACAGATTCCCGACCCAGTGCGGCGAGGATGGCATTGGTGAGCCCAAGCAACACCGAGTGATATTCGGCGGGCAACGCCACATCGTCCATCTGCGCCATGGCGTCTTCAATGCCCCGGCGAAACGACCGGGCGACCTCGGCGCGCTGCGACGTCGAGAGGTGCAGCAGGGCCGCGTCAAAAAAAGCACCCAGCACCATGGCCCGCGCGCCAAGCATGCTCATGGTCTTCGTGTTGGTGGTCACAAGCCCGGCCATCTTTCCCAGAACCTCGTTAGCATTGTCCATTTTTCAGACTCGCTCAGAATGTCTGCCAGTGCTCAGCACCGGTATCTGTCGCGGCCGCGGCGTCCCTGTCTGTGGTCATGGCTGGCGTCGTCTTCGTCTTTGTCGACGTTGCATGAGGGGGCGTGCGAACTGTCGGTGCCGGCCGACGCGATTCGTTCCGCGGGGCGACCACTCGGGACGCGGATGGCCCCGTATCTTCAATCCTGAAGACGGCCACGGCCTCACGCAACTCCTGGGCCTGCTGGGCCATCGACTGCGTAGCGGCCGCGGCTTCTTCGACGAGCGCGGCGTTCTGCTGGGTCACCTGGTCCATCTGGCTGACCGCCTGGTTCACCTGCTCGATGCCGGTGCTCTGTTCTTCCGACGCCGACGAGATTTCGCTCACAATATCGGTTACGCGCTTCACTGACTCGACGATTTCGTTGATCGTGGTGCCCGCTTCCTCGACGAGCTTCGAGCCGGCGTCCACCCGATTCACAGACTCGCTGATCAGGTCCTTGATTTCCTTGGCCGCAGTGGCGCTGCGTTGGGCGAGCGTGCGGACCTCTCCGGCCACGACGGCAAATCCCCGACCCTGTTCGCCGGCGCGGGCCGCCTCGACCGCCGCGTTGAGCGCCAGGATGTTGGTCTGGAACGCGATGCCCTCGATCACGTTGATGATCTCGGACATTTTGGCTGAGCTGCCAGAGATCTCTTGCATCGTGTCGACGACACGCCCGACCACTTCGCCACCGCGCCGTGCGATGCCCGACGCTGCGCTGGCCAGCGTGGTTGCCTGTCTTGCGTTATTCGCGTTATGACGGACCGTGCTGGTCAGCTCTTCCATGCTGGAGGCGGTTTCCTCCAGTGACGCCGCCTGCTCTTCAGTGCGCTGAGACAGATCGGTGTTGCCCTGGGCGATTTCGCCGGCAGCAACTGAGATCGACTCGCTGGAGGTCTGGATGCCCCGCACGATTCTGGTCAACTGGTCTTTCATGGCACCCAGTGAGAACATCAGGCTGCTGCAATCGCCCGCCTTCAACCGGACCACCGTGAGCAGGTTGCCGTCCGCGATGTCGCTGGCGAGTGCCGCCGCGTCGCGTGGCTCCCCCCCAAGCTGCTGTGCCAGACCGCGCGCAATGACCAGCGCCAACGCCAGTGCAATTACCGTTGCGATGACGATCAGTCCGACCACCAGGGCAACAGCATGCGAATACGCACGGTCTGCCGCCTCGCCTTCCCGGGCCGCCCCCGCGACGTTGACGTCGACGATCGTCTTGATGTCTTTTTCCATGGCCCCGCGAATCTCACCCAACTGACCTCGTAACAGGTCTATCGCGTCGGCCTGCTTGCTCTCTTTCACCAGGGCCCGGAGTTGCTGATCGAGGTCCAGGTATTGCGGCATGAGTCTCTGAATGTCTGCGTAGGCGGCTTTCTCCTCCGGCTCGGTGATAAGCTTCTCGTATTCGGCCGCGGGACGCCGGTAGTCTGCGAATCCCGCCTCGATCCGGGTTTCCGCTTCTTGGGCTTGGGCTGGCGTCAGCGACGAGGCGGCCCGGAATTCGGCGAGGCGAATCGCGCGGAGGCCGGACTGCATCTGCAGGCTGCTGCGCACGGAAGGTAGCCAGTTGTCACGTAGCTGCGCCACATGATTGTTTTCAGCGCTCACCTCGAAGAGGCTCAACGCACCCAGACCGATCAGCAGAGCGATCACAGCAGAGAAGCCCAGCATCAGCTGGGTCAATACCCTAAGATTTTTCAGAGATGGCACAGTAAATTCCCTCGGTATTTGATTTTTTGAGATTCTGACAAATTGTATTTTTAATATAATAACGACACGGCAAAACCAAACTTGACCCCAAACTGCTTGTTTGAAAGTCTTTGGACAAAATGGGTGGTGGTATTAATTCAAGTGTCCGGCGGATCGAACGCAAAACTGCTGCCCCGGCCAGCGCCAGGCATCGCGCCCGCTTGACATGAAGTCTGTGAACGCCGACGCGGCAACACGCAACGGCTGACTTCTCGTCTAAATTTGCGGATCTCAGCCATGAGTGGCTGCAATTCTTCTAAGTTCGGGTGTTCGTAGTAGTTAGCCGAGAGGCGGTGATGGGTCGACTACCGCCGGTCGCGACCTCGCGGCCGGCTCACCTGACCTGAAGTTTCGGCTTACCATGGTTGGCACTGGCGCAGGCTCTGTTAACTTCGACGGGACCCATACGGACGCCCGTCGACTCGGCAGCGCGGATCGCGCGGCGTGACGATCGAGCGCGAAACAAGGAGGGTGCACGATGCGCGCACGAAGTGTGAACCACGGGCGGCGCGATTTTCTTCGCAGGTCGGGTGCGGTGCCGTCCACGTTGCTGCTGTTGGCGCTCGGAAAAACCGACGAAGGCCGGGCCGACGCAGTTTCACCGACGCCCGCCTGCGACGACGGTCACGGACCGACGCCGCGGCAGACGGCAGGCCCGTTCTTCCTGCCGCACTCGCCGCAACGCGCATCGTTGCTCGAACCGGGGATCAATGGATCGAAGATCGTCCTGACCGGGCAGGTGCTGTCGACACGATGCAGGGCGGTGTCCGGGGCTTTGCTCGATTTCTGGCACGCTAATGACGCCGGGGAATACGACGCCGAGGGGTTCCGGCTGCGCGGTCACCAATTCGCCGACAGCGAGGGACGCTACCGCCTCGAGACCATCGTGCCGGGTCTGTATCCGGGACGCACACGACACTTCCATGTGACGGTGCAAGCGCCGAACGGGCCTACCCTCACGACCCAACTTTACTTTCCGGGCGAGCAGCGCAACGCTCGCGATTTCCTGTTTGATCGCCGGCTGCTGATGACGATCGACGACCACGGCGGGCGCAAGGCGGCCCGGTTCGATTTCGTGCTCGCGTTCGCGTAGCGCAAGTCACGGATTTCGATGGCGCCCAGGATCTCATTCCGGTCAGCCGAAGACGCCCGCGTCGAGATCTCTCGTGAAATGCTGTAGCCAATCGCTTTCGTCGCATAACGGGTATTCCTTCGTAACCTGCGTCGATAGCCTGGTTATGCAGACATAGCCCTGTAGACCGCAGTTCTCGTCACTCTTGGGATCTGTCGTGTCGGCTTCCCGAAGATCGAAATCTCCTTCTGCCAAACCGTTGCGCTGCAAGGTCGCGAGAAAATCTTTGTGTTCATCTGCTTCGATCAGGCGCATGTTCGTCCCCCCGACGTGTTCAACAGAGATATCGTCAACCGATGCCAGTATGCTCTCGGCCGCCGCTTTCGGCTCGAGCCGGGCCGACTCGGTCTCATCAAACGCGTCATCGTTGTATAGACTTGAGCTAGGCTGGGGCGCTCCCCAGCGTTGTGAAGGAGGCCAGGTCATGCTGACGCAGCGAACGAAGGACATCGTCAAGGCCACCGCGCCCGTTCTGGCCGAATATGGCTACCCCATCATCCAGCGCTTTTATCAGCGCCTGTTCGAGACTCATCCTGAACTGAAGAATGTATTCAACATGGCACATCAGGAACAGGGGCAGCAACAGCAGGCGCTGGCGCGTGCCGTCTATGCGTACGCGGAAAATATCGAGGACCCCGCGAGCCTCACGGCAGTGCTGAAAAACATTGCCAACAAGCATGCGAGCCTCGGCGTGCTGCCGGAGCACTATCCGATCGTCGGCGAGCACCTGCTTGGCGCCATCAAGGACGTGCTCGGGACCGCGGCGACCGAGGATATTGTTTCCGCCTGGGCACAGGCCTACAGCAACCTGGCGGACATGCTGATGGGCATGGAAAGTGAGTTATACGAAGGCTCCGCGGAGAGGCTGGGCGGCTGGACCGGCTGGCGCACCTTCGTCGTTCGCGAGAAGCGGCCGGAAAGCACCGTCATCACATCCTTCGTCTTTGAACCGGCCGATGGCGGACCCGTCGCCAACTTCGAACCCGGGCAATACACCAGTATCGCCGTGAACGTGCCGGCTCTGGGTTTGCAGCAGATTCGGCAGTACAGCCTCTCGGATATGCCAAACGGACGCAGCTACCGCATCTCGGTCAAGCGCGAGAGCGGCGGTTCGCACCCGCCAGGCTATGTCTCCTGCCTGTTGCACGATCACGTCAATGTCGGAGACGAGGTCAGGCTTGCCGCGCCATATGGCAGTTTCCATATCGATGTGAGCGCCAGGACGCCTATCGTGCTGATCAGCGGAGGCGTGGGGCTGACGCCGATGATCAGCATGCTCAAGAAGGCCATACAGGATCCGCAGCGGCAGGTGGTATTTGTCCACGGTGCTCGCAACGGCGCGGTGCATGCCATGCGTGACCGGCTGCGTGAGACAGCCGCAGCGCATGCCAATTTTCATCTGGTGGTGTTTTATGACGAGCCGCTGCCCCAGGATACTCAGAGCCGTGACTACGATCACGCGGGCTTCGTCGACGTCAATCTGATCAAGAGTTCGATCCTGTTGCCGGACGCCGATTACTACATCTGCGGACCGATCCCCTTTATGCGCATGCAACATGACGCGCTAAAGGAACTCAGCATCCATGACGCCCGCATTCACTACGAAGTGTTTGGTCCGGACCTGTTCGCCGAATAAGCACGGCTGGCGTAGACCGGTTAAAACTGTCGCCGTTGCGACAGTAAATGTGTCACCGGCGACGGCCGGTTCGTGGAGCGACTCGCGAGTTTCACCGCTGTCGGCTGGCGGTCGGAACACAAGCCGGTAGTCGTCCGGTGCCGCGCGCGATGGCGACGTCTCAATGCGGACGTTGGTGGGCGCTGTCGTGCGGACACTCGAAGGTCGGCTCTACTCGGACAGGGGGCGCTTAGCCGGCCGCTACGCTGTCACGTCGTCGGCCGAAGCGTACATTTGCGCAGCGCGGCAACGGACGCCATGCCGATGTCCGCTTCTGCTGCTCCTCCAGAAATGTCGGTGCTTTGCTGTGCTTTTGTCAATGGCAGGTCAAATACGGTGACGATATCTGAGACTCACCTCTACTTCTCGGCGGGCAGGTTCGTCGCATTTTTCTGTTCACTGACTGGCCGCCGAAGGTGCAAGTTCGCTTCCCCTGCGCTGCACGTCCGAGTTCACAATGTGCCCTCCCGCGCGATTTCCGATCGTCCGCTGCAGGCTCAGGAGGGAAGCTGGTGAAGCGCGGTTGGGAGTGGCGTTCGCCCCCTCTCGAGAGCCAGCCGGCCTTGATGTCGGAACCGGTTGTAACTCGGCGTTCGGGCCGGATCGTGCTGCGCACACAACGCCCTTGCTGTCGCCGACCGTTTGGTAGCTTGGCTGGCTGATTCTCTCAGTCATTCTTTTGCCTCGCCGAGTTTCCAGGTTAAAGCAGCTGGAGCGCCCGTCGATTTTCGTCGGCGTTGCCCTATCGCCACAAGCATCGATTCTTGGAGGTCAAGGTACCAGCTAGGGTATGCGCAGGCAGTTTGCTGGGTGGCAGGCATTAATCGTCGTCCTCCTCATGCTCACGATGTTTCCAGCCCTTGTGCCAGCCATTGTCGTGCCATTGCCGGCGGTCCCTGTACTCGGCCTCATATCCGTGGCCGTAGGCAACGGGCGCTTGCGCGTACACGATGGGAGGCTCCTGATACACGGCTGGGGGGCGCTCGTATACGACGGGAGCCGCTTCAAAGACGACGGTTGGCGGCGCTTCATACACGGGAACGTATCGCGCCGAACGGAGGCGATCCCGCGTGGCGAAATCGCCCGCACGACCAGGCCGCCCCGTAACAAACTGCGGTGCAGCGAAATCCCGGGAAGGCACAGCGCCGTAATCGAACGGAGCGGAAGGTGCGTGCCGGGCGATCTCAGCACGGGAAACTGCAGTTCCGCGAGAAGAAGCCGACGATGATGGCGCGCCACGACCGGACGAAGACGTCTGTCGCCTTGGCGGTGTCGATCGGGTGATGCCGAGCGCCTGCCGCACGCTCGCCATAAAGTGCGACGCCCAATTCCCGCGATTTTGGGGCACGCCGTTGCCCCCTTTGCCAGGCCGCCCTGTAGCTGGCCGCGGTGCAGCAGAACCCCGGGAAGGTGCCGCGCGGCGGTCGAACGAAGTGGAAGGCGTAGGCGGGGCGAGTTCGGTACGGGCGATTGCGGTTGCGCGAGCAGAAGTTGCGGTTGACGGCTTGACCGGACCGGACGAAGACACTTGTTGCGTCGGCGATGCCGGTCCGGTTATCCCGAGCACCTGCTGTGTGCTCGCCTTCGATTCGACGTGGGCGCTCTGATCATGGTTGGGCCAGACATCATACGTGACGGCACCCACGACCCCCACGACCCCGAAGGCCAATGCGCTTGCCGACGCAACCCAAAGCTCGGTGCGTCCGAACAGCGTAGGCGGTGCGGCCGGTACTGGATCAACTGCAAGATTGGCGTACACAGCCAGGCTACCTGAACCCAGATGCAGCAACCCCGGCCGTCCGGGCACGGCGCCGGCCTTCGATTCATTTCGTCTGATCTGTCGATAGACTTTGCTCACACTTGTGTGCAGCAGAGGGAACCTCCTGAAGAGGATGATGAGCGAAACGATCACGCACATCAGCGTGTTGGCCAGATTCATCCAGAACATCCCATTCGGAATTCCCCGGCTCATCTCGAGGAGCATGAGTGCGAACGTGCCATTGCTGAGAGCCCAGCTTGCCCAACTGAGCAGACTGTGGCTGCGCACGTCTGCTTCCCTCGCGAGGAGTTTTCCGATGGTCGGAAGGTACGTCAGGATGCGCGCCCCATTCCAGAACAGGAACATCGCGCTAAGAGCCTGGATGTAGAGTTCGTGAGACATCTCGACTCCCTTGCCATGCATGGCAGGCCGGCTCCGGCCACTACGATCATCCGCATCGTCTAGTCGCCAACATTGAGATTAGGCATGAAAAGCATGCCAACACCGCGTCCGGTCGCCCGTCCGGTGGTCCGATTTGCCGGCCGCGTGGGTAGCAACGTTTTCATAGCGCACCGGCTCATGATAGAAAACTTGTCGGAACATCGCTGCTCCCCGTCTTCTATCGCCTATGGATGTGCTGAACGAGCCGGTGAATCGGTGAATCTGAGACGTCCCGGCGACTTGAAGGTGGACAAGTCGCAGCACCGAGGGTGCGCCTTCTCGTTCGGGTCACTGGAGATAGACGTTTGTCAGCTTCCGTCGAACGGCAGCAGCAGATTCAAGCCGGCTATCCGCTAACCTTTCCCTTGTCGGACACCTGACCTCGTGGGTCTTCCCGCGAATGACGAGGACTCGCTGACTCGGTGTTTACTCGTCACGCATGAAAATGCGGATCGACGCCCAGAGGACAGTAGCGATTAGCTGTACCACGGTCATGCCAATCATGTCCGGCTCAAACGAGCCCGTCTTGTCTCGGGGAAAGCCCACCAGATAGGGACCGACAAAGGCGCCGAACGCGCCGATCGAGTTGATCAAGGCCAGACCACCAGCCGCTGGCTGACCGGACAGGATGCGCCTCGGCATCATAGAGAAAATCGTACAGGCAGGGATCGTGCGGACGAGGGCGGCGGTAATGCCAGTAATGCCGATCAATTGATGAACATCCACTGCCAGTCGGCCAGGCCGAGTACGCCAGTTCAACCGGCGCAACCACGCTGAGACCCGGCCACCGATGAGCGAGGAAATCGGCGTCGACACCGTGAACCAGGCGAGCACTGGGTTCGGTACTGCGCGGGAACAGGCATTTCACATGCGTGCGCCTTTGTAGGACACTCGGATGGCTGCTCTGCTCTGGAAAGGTGCCGTTGAGGTTCGCCGACTCCAACGGCGCTTCAGGGTCGAGACGGTGGTCATCCGTCACAGTGCGGCTGGAGATGGCCGGTTGAGCACGAATAGGACTGCGCCGGAAAGCGGCCGCACGAACCCATACGTAGCATCGTTTCGTGCGGCCGGCATTGGCCGCGCTAGATTTCAGTCTGCTCCGAGATTTCAAGCGCGTCGTCGACTTCGATGCCAAGGTATCTGATTGTGCTTTCAATCTTGCTATGGCCGAGCAACAACTGGACGGCCCTGAGGTTCTTCGTGCGTTTGTAAATCAAAGTTGCCTTGGTACGGCGCATGGAATGTGTGCCGTAGACCGTCGGGTCAAGTCCAGCCGCGCCCGCCCATCGATGTATCATCCGCGCATATTGCCGCGTTGAAAGGTGTGGGGACGCCGATAGTCGACTGGGGAAAAGGTACTGCTCCGGCCTCAGCGCAGCCTCTTCAAGCCACACGCCGACCGCCGACCGGGTCGACTCGGTCAGTTCGAACTGTACGGGCCGCTGCGTTTTTCGCTGAACAATTAGCGCCCGCGGTAGCACCTGATTGCCGTGAGTGACATCGCGGACTCGCAGACTGACAAGGTCACAACCGCACAGTTTGCTGTCGATCGCAAGGTTGAACAAGGCGAGATCGCGGACAGCATGAGCGTTCTGAAGATAGATTCGGATGGCCCAAACGTCTTTGGGCCTCAGCGGCGGCTTCTGGCCGATCAACTTGCCTTTGTTCCACGCCTCACGAGTTTGTTCGGTCTTCATGACGGACTCCCACAGGGATCATGGGAGTTCGATTGTGTTACCCGCCCCCGACGCCCGCTTTTGGCGGATTTGCCGGAGACTCACACTCGGCCATGAAGCGACGTTCGCTCGACGGTGACATATGACTGAAACTCGCCGCGTTTCGGTCATTCGCCCCATTTGATGCCGGCTACCCGGTCAGGAAGGTTGGACGCCACTTGAGGAACCAGTCATCCCCGATCAGTCAGGTGAGCGTGAAGCGACCTGACTACAATCGGCCGAACAATACAGACACCGAGAGCAATCATGAATCTCCGAAACGTCACCAGTGCATGTTGGGCCATGACATTCATGCTTCTCGTTTCCGGCTGTCAAAACAAGCCGACCGAAGATGAACTGACGCAAGCCCTGCAAGATCGCATCGACGCCGCGTACAGCCATATCAGCGAGGCGCGCGACCAACTGAACCGACTCGATAACGACAACTGGCAAGACGTTGTATCCAAAACGCGCGAATCCACACAAGCCGCCTTTGTCGATATCGAAAACGCCCAGTACGCGCTAAAGAAACTGAAGGACGCGCAATAGGACGGCGAGGCTCGAAATCGAGCCGCAGCACCGCTCGCGCGGGCCTGCTGTTAACAGTATTCGTGCCATGAGGCAAGGAACAGGCGACCGAATTCGATGACCGTTTTGCTGTCGGAAAGTACCTGTGGATGAAGTAAGACGACGCGCGAAGCGTTGCCATCTTCAAGCGAATGGAGGAACGTAAAGCAGGGTGAACCGATGGCTTCCTGCTCTGCCCAGATGGCGTTTATGCGGTCCCAATCGACACGTCCCACAAGCCCCTGTTTTTCGACTTCGAGAGCGTTAAATCGCTCGCATTCTTCCTTCGTCAGAACCTTCGGCGGGATATACAGTGGTATCCGGTGCGCTAACGCGTCGCGGTAGTTCTTCAGGTAGTCGGTATGCCATTGCGTCATGGCATCGGACGAAAGGCGGTCCGCCACGGTAAGCGGAAGGTGCTTTCGCGTCGCTTCCCTGAACATGCTTACATTCAGGGGACTTCCGATTGTCGGCAAAAGATTGTGTCGAAGCACGAAGGCCCACGCGGAGTTTTCGAACACCCCATAGACGTTCATCACGAACGCATGAAGATTTATTTGAACATCATGCAGGGATTCCATCGGCAACGGTCGATCAGTGTCCGCTGGAAATAGTTCGAACATCCGTTGCATGGCACGGCCCATGACGCCAAGGCGGCGCGCAGCGCCATGACAAAGATGTTCCTTCGATGCTGCAACATCGGTTGTGTCCGCTTCGCGCAGGCATTCAAGCGTCAGGTCGCGCATATCGGAGTGCGCGGAAACGTAGCCATCCCTGAGGTCGTTTTGCTGCTCGTCGGTATAGGGCATGGCGACTGGACTTCGATTGACGAGCGGAAACTATATCGTACCTAGCTTTCATCGTGCCGTGTGAGTGGAAGAGCAAGCGGATGCGTGGGCTGGCTCGAATCCCGACCCTCCGCGCCGTCCGCGTGGGTCTGCGCGCCGCTCGCAATGAGTCTGCCAACGGCCAACCTCGATAGCAGATGTCCTAGGTGCAGGAGAAGGCAGCGGCGGCATCGCACGTCTGTACAATTCCCTCGCAGCCTCACTAACGGGAGAAACCCATGGAGCAGGCTTACGCGGCGATCGGGCGCGCGGTGATCGCGATGCAGATGTTCGAGGCGGCCTTCGTGTCGATCCACGAAGGCTTCAAGATGATCACCGACCCCGCGTACCTTAAGGCGACGGGCGGGATGATCGAAGAGGGGCGGTACAAAAACGCGACGGCGAACATGGTGAAGGTCCTCTCGCAGCGTGGGCAGATCGCGGCAGATCTGGAGGACCGACTCAACACCCTAATTGACCGCCGCAACGAACTAATGCACCGCTGGTTTCTTCGCAACGGCTGGCCCGCGAACGACGACAATGACCCGGCCAGCTATGCGGACGTGATCCGGCTCGCGCAGTGGGTCCGTACCGAGGCAGATGCGATCACGCACATGATGGCGGGCTACATGCTGAAGTACGCCCATCCCGACCAGCATGAAAAGAACCCCGAGGCGGTCATGAAGGCCGTCACAGCGATGTTCCATCGGGTTCACGTGCAGGAGTAGACGAACATGCTCGTGACAAAAATCGACGCCGCCCGACGACAACTCATTACTGCCATTCGCCCTTTCTTCGATGGCGGCGATCCCGTTTCCGTGTACTCGCTGGCATCGAACGCATGGGAGGTCATCGATGTGCTCTGCACGAGCGCGGGCGTGGAAAGCTTCTCCAAGCAGGCCCGCGAAAACCTGCCAGGCGGACACACGCTAAAGTACTACATCAACGAGCCGTGTCGAAACTTCTTCAAGCACGCCGAGCAAGACCCCAACCCTGATAGCTCGGTCGAACTGCGCGAGGCCAACGTTGCCGCCATCCTGTTTTTGGCAGTGGAGGATTACATACGGTTTCGGCAGGGCGGTCCAGTAGAGGCGCAGGTCTTTCAGCTGTGGTTTATCGCCGTCTTCCCGGAGAAGGTCACCGAAGATGACCCTGTGGCGCAATCAAAACTCGAAAGCACCAAACTCGCGTTTCCCGGCATCGCCACACTTGCTTCGTCCGACCAGATCGAGATGGGGCGGCAGGTACTGGAGGCCGCGCGCAAAGATGCCGGACTCACGGCTGACCCGAAAACCGAGCCAAGCCTCTGACTCTCAGATTAGATTGTCACTGGGAATAGTAAAAATAAATTTCGGAATTGAATTTCGAAAATCTTATTTGTTTATATCTTAATTATATTCCAAACCCAATTAATTCTACTTAAATATAAATATCGAGTCCTGAATGAGGCTCCAATGTGTCATCGCATCGGGCCAGGGCAAACACCTTCTGACGTTGGAAAAGCTCCCTGGCGATCACCTGAACGCAACATCAGGAGACGGTGTCGTTGCGTTGCAGCGGCGTTGATATTGAAGAAAAAACGAATCAATGCTTAGCAGGGTGTATTCCAGCACGTTTGCCGCCCAACGCAGGCGCCGAGATGTCGAATTTTGCTGTGGCGATCAGTCGGCCAAGTGTCGTTTAGCAAGACGAGCGGCATCTTTCTGCTAGTCCGTTTCTTCTTAAGCTGGGCGGATGCGGAAGCACCGCTTGCCAAATTCGAGGAAGCACTGTTCTCACTTATTCGGCATCCGCCCTGTACGAGGACAATGGCCGCCCGCTCGCTTTCTCCGGCAAGTTCCGAAAGATGGTCTAAGTCCGTCGTCTAGCTCTGACAGATCAATAAGCAGGCGTGACCGCGGATTTTTTACGAAAGAGACGGCCAATCACGCCAATGCCTTTCAAAGATTTGCTTCTCCCGATGTGATTTGCGTCGAATTTTTCAGCATGCGTCGACCAGACAGAATTGCGTCCACGTTTTTTCCATTGGTACTTTCCGTAGTTCATGGCGCTACACAAACCTGTCTGCCGAGATGTCCACGTGGTCGCTGACGTTGCGCAGTGAAATGCATGGTAGGCATAGCAGTCAAGCGCATAACATTACGTACGAGCACTGTTTGCATAAAACTATTCCCGTTCTTGGCACAATTTTGTTCCTAGCTACCAGGCTGGAACCGAGGCTTCGCGTGTTGCCAGGACCGAAGCCGCTGCCCGCGGTACGTATCACCTTCAACGTATCGATCTGCCGCTCGAAGTACGTGGAACTAGACTTGGGACGTTCTCGGAGCTAAATCGCGACGGGTTCTCCGGAACACACTTTTTCTGAAGTTGCTCGACCGTCGTCAATCTAATTCCCCGCACCGCTGTCTCAGTTTAAGACGCTAATCTAAGCTGCCCTCTGATGTTTCGAGCCTGTTAGTGAAACATCTGCGGGTCCCTAACGCTTTGACCGTTTTTTAGAGCAAGTTGCGGAAAGTGGCTCGTCGGGAACCGGAACAGCTATAAGACGTTTCGCGGGGATCCCATCTCCCCTTGCCTCCCGTTGGGCGACCGTTTTTAGCAATACGCTTAAGGCGTCAGCGAGAACCTGCCGCGTAGGCCTCGCTTCATCGGGCGTAAGCTTGGCACTCACTTCCCGTGCCGCTATGGGTTGTGTGTACTGCGGGCCATAGAGTATCGCAAGGAGCTTAAGATGGTTCGCAGGGATATCATCTCCGCGCGCTTCCTATCGGGCGATGGCTTGTCGCGACACACCCAAGGTTTCGGCGAAATTACGGTATTTTCTCCACTTTTGCACTATGCGCTCGCCTAACCAGAGTCTCGTGCGAGGAGATGTCTGCGGGGCACAGCGTCAATCTATCCTATCTCACGGTGCCCTTCGAATCTGGTCGCATGCCATTTCGACCTCCGGCCGCTGATCGACACGACGGTTTGTGATCGTACTGTGGCAGCCTATTACGAGACCGATAGCCGCCCTTCCACCATGCTCCGGCTGACGCTCGTGCCTATCGGCGAGGCTGGCTTGCATGGATGAACGCCCGCAGACTTGGGGCGTGTTTGAAGGGGGGCACAGACTGTCGCCTGCCGACTAGAGCGTGTTAGGAACTTTGAAGGACTGGCACCGCGTGAACAAGCATAAGCATCGCGAAGACCACAAAATGAAGCCCGGCGAGGGTTTCGGGTAGCCGTTCATAATCACGTGCGAGACGGCGGAAACGGTTGAGCCAGCCAAAGCTGCGCTCGACCACCCACCGCCGGGGCAGCAGTACAAATCCCTTTTTCGCTTCCTCCAGTTTGATCACCTGCAGTTCAATGCCTTCGTCGCGTGCGGCCTGCGCTGGCTCTTTGCCCGTGTATCCCTGATCCGCAAATGCCACCTTGACGGTATGTCCCGTTACTTGCTGAACCTGACGCGCAAGCTCTGCCACCTGTGCGCGCTCCTGTTCATTGGCTGGTGTCACGTGCACCGCCAGCAACTGTCCCAAGGTGTCCACAGCAATGTGCACCTTGCTGCCGCGTTTGCGCTTATAACCGTCATAGCCCGCGCGTGGACCACTCTCGCAGGTCGACTGTATCGTGCGACCGTCCAGAATCACGGCGCTGGGCTGGCCCTGCCGTCCCTGTGCCACGCGTATCACCGAGCGCAGGTCGCAGACCATGTGCTCAAAGCAGCCTGCCTGTAACCAGCGTTGAGTCTGCTGATACACCAGTTCCCAAGGTGGGAAATCATTGGGCAGCATCCTCCAGGGCGCGCCGGCCCGAGCCATCCAGCGTAACGCGTCAAACATGTCGCGCAGTTCGTATTTGCGCTGCGGCGCCGTGACGTCCATCAGCGTCAGATAGGCGGCCGCGAAGCTCCATTCTTCGTCGGACACGTCGGTCGGGTACCCTTTGCGGTCTGCTTTTTTCATCCCGCCAGGATACCAGGTCTCACACCAAGTGCCTAACACGCTCTAAGTGCCGAACTCGGAAAAGGAGTCAAAGGTGAACGCTATTAACCATCTCCCGACACCGCGACAATGGGAACAGGCGCGCCGTCGGGTTAGGACGATTATCGATGGTCCAAACATTGATATTGACCGGATGATTCACGCAGTGCTCGCTAACGGACAATTGACGAATGAACTGAGGGAGACTTTTCCAGTGCTCACCCGTCCTCAACTCGCGCAACAGGTTGAGGCCGTTGTGCGATCCTCGTCCGTCCCGCTCATCGAAGCGGACGTTCAAAATCGATCAAAACCCGCTACGACGAGCACACATACGCCTCACTGTCGCGCCCAATGCAATCTGGCGTCGTGCTGCAGATATTTGTGGGCGAACGCGATCGCCATGCTGCCCTCACCGACCGCTGAAGCGACGCGCTTGACCGGGCTCAATCTCACATCCCCACAGGCAAACACGCCGGGAACACTCGATTCGAGTAGGTAGGGATCCCGGCTTTGGGACCAGCGTCCCGCCTTGACGACGTCGTCGCCGGTGAGAACATATCCGCGCACATCGCGTGCGATTTCCGCCGGCAACCACTCAGTCTCTGCATCGGCCCCAATGAACACGAACAATCCACCGCAGTCGTGTCGACGCACCTCTGCGCTCAACCCGTCGCGTACGTCGATCGCTGTCAAATGGGTATCGCCGCGCGCACCGACTACTTCCGATCGCAGTTGCACCCCTACGTTCGACTTCCCACGAAGCTGCTCGACAAGGTAGCGAGACATGCTCTTCTCCAGTGAATCGCCTCGCAGGACAAGCGTAACCATGCGCGCATGATTGGCAAAGTACAACGCTGCCTGGCCGGCCGAGTTTCCACCACCGATCAGATAGACGTCGAGTCCGTGAGTAGCGTTCGCTTCGCTGCGTGACGCGCCGTAGTAAATGCCTTTACCGATAAACCGGTCGAAGCCGTCGATCGCGAGGCGGCGCCACGTGACGCCAGTCGCGAGAATGATCGTTCGCGCCCGGATGACGTCGCCTCCGTCAAGGTGAACGCTACGCCCGGCGACATCGATTCGAACGACAGACCGTGTCACCAGAATCTCTGCACCGAGCCGCTTGGCCTGCTGCAGTGCACGGCTCGCCAGTTCGTCGCCCGACACACCGTTGGGGAAGCCGAGGTAGTTCTCAATACGCGAGGAGGTCCCGGCCTGCCCGCCTGGCGCTTCGCGCTCCAGCACCACGGTACGCAAGCCTTCCGACGCACCGTACACTGCCGCAGCGAGACCAGCTGGCCCGCCACCAATGATCATCGTGTCGTAGTCGGCGAGGCGCGGCTGTGTCTGCAGACCCAGCAACTCCGCAAGCTCGCGTGTCGTAGGTCGGCTCAGCACCGTCCCGTCGACCAGTCGCAATGCCGGGCAATCCCGCTCTGGCGGACAGGTTCCAGGCCAGCGCGCCGTCAGTTCGGGCGCATCCGGTGTCATCCAGTCGTAGCTGATCTGGTTGCGGGCGAGGAACTGGCGCAACGCGGTACAAGCGGTGTCCCAGCGACTTCCAATCATGGTCACGCGGGCCTTGGGCGGCTCGGCGGAGAGACCCTGCAGTCCGCCAATGCGCTCGCGCGCAAGGGCGCCCATCTTGAACGCAATTTCCGGCGACGCCGCAGCAAGTACGTAGTAACGCTGGGCGTCCACGCGCATGACACGCGACGGCTCCGAGGCCCGATAGGCGCCTGGAAACGGCGAACTCAGCGCGAGCGGCACTTCGCCAAAGATGGTTCCGGGCAGACGCCAGCCCAGCGTGCGCTCGATACCGTCGAACGTCTTGATGACTTCCATCTTGCCGGACACAACGGCGTACAGCGCGCGCTCCCCACCTTCGTGAACCGCGAACTCACCCGCGCACAGATGCAGGTCTGCGCACGTGTGCGCGAGATGCTCCAGTTCGTTGTCAGGGAGTGTTGAGAACAGCGGAATCGCCCGGATGTCGTCGATTGTCAGCATGGCTTCGTCCAAACAGGCAAGTGAGGTGAAGCTCGGTCCAAGGGCTCTCCGGTCGTCTGCCTGACAAAAAGGACATGCGCAAGCAGACCGCTCAGCCACCTAACGTTCGATGCGAGGCGAGCACACCGCCGTTAGTCTTCCCTCGCCGAGCGCACTGATACTGCTCGAACAGTTATGCGAACGCATACCACAACCGCACTACAGACAGCAGGCAGACGTAGCCAGTATATGTTTATCCGCTGGAGCCAGTTCCCCGACCTAAGCGCGGCGCTAGCGCCAGTTGATCCTCCGAGGCGGCCGAGATCGGAGCGTTCCAGCAGGTCCGCTTTGAGCCTCACGACATGAATGACGGCTCCTGGCCGGCCTTCCGCCGATTCCCCGCTATCCGGCCAGTTCACGATGCAAGGCCCGATACTCCTGCGAAAGTTTGTGTCCTGGATCGAGGTGAATGACGGGGGTCGCCTGCTGGTGCGATTCGCGGATCTTCACGGACGAAGACAGCCGCGAAGCCAGCACCGGCAAGCCCTCACTGACGAGTTCGTCGACCAGCTTTTGAGGCAGGCTCGCACGAGGCTGAAACTGGTTGATGACAATCCCCTCCACCTCCAGCGCGACGTTGTGATCCTGCTGGATCTCCTTCACGTTTTCCAGCAACGTGTAAAGCGCGCGACGGGAAAAGTCATCACAGTCGAACGGAATCAGACAACGCTCGACGGCGATCAGCGCGGAGCGGGTGTAGAAGTTCAACGCCGGCGGCGTGTCGATATAAATCGCGTCATACATGTCGAGTTCGTTGAGCGCGTCACGCAACTTGTAGATCTTGTAGCGGGATTCCAGTTTGCCGTGCAACGCGTCCAGATCAGGATGAGCGGGCATAACGTCCAGGTTCTCAAACGGCGTCGGATGAATGAAAGACGTGACTTCCACAGGCCTGAAGCTGAACGTTAACGCGGTTTCAAAGAAGCCGGCGACGGTGGGATGGGCCTCGCTGGCCTGCGGGCCGAGCAGGTATTGACTTGAATTCGCCTGGGCATCCAAGTCGATAACCAGAGTGCGCAGACCTTCGCTCGCGCTGATGGCCGCCAGGTTGCAGACGATGGTCGATTTGCCTACGCCACCTTTCTGATTGAATACGACGCGCCGCATGTTCTCCCCTTGAATGGAAGCTGTCCCAAAGCCCCAGCATACCTGAGTCAGCGGACACCTTGCCGTATGCAGTTGACCCGCGGCTGGAAAAAGAAACAAACTTATGCGAACCGACGACTCCTGAGTTACCAACACTAAATCAGCGTCCCGTGACGCGCGAGGTTGTTTCAGCAGCTCCGTTCTGCGCGCGTTGTTCGAGTGCAGTTCCGGACAGAAGCGATAGCAAGACGAGGTCGGACCGTTGCGAATGCCGCGATACCGTCTGTGCAAACGCTACTGGCCGGCCGAAGCCCCCACCGGCGACGAAGTCGAAGTTCCCATGGCCGACGAAGCCGGCACACCCTTCTTCGATTTCCACTTCTTTGGCTTCTTTACGTGCTTTTCCACCGGCGGTGAGTACGAACTCACTGCACTCGCTTCATTCCTCGAAGGGGGCTGAGATTGCGCAAGCGGAGCGGAGGCCGCAAGCGCCAGAGCAGTCAACATCAGCGTCAATTTTTTCACAATGTTTTCTCCATCGACTGTCGTATTTACATGCACACGCTGGGTCATTATGTTCTGCGCTCCCCCGCGCCTGACGTTCGACTGTAAAAGGAGCGCCCAGCAGCCCGTTTACATCGAGGTCCGGGCTCTCAGGTGAAAGCTCTTCCAGTGCGCTGTTGCTTCGGATGCGCGGCTGGCGACACGCAAAATCCCGCGCTTTGCCACTGCAGCGAAACCCGGCGACGGCCAACGGTTCGGCTTGATGCGGTACCCGACTACGCATCAGCCACATTCGGTTGGGCCGCGGTTGAATCGTCCTGGTCTGACGTGGACCGGCGCTGTGCGAAGTCTATTGCTTCGCGGTGCTCGTAACAAGCAAGCGGGCGACTTCCGCGACGCGCTTACCCTGGAACCGCGCGGCTTCCAGCGTGGCGCCGTCCGGCTTCGCCTGCCCTCCTGCTGAAGCATGCGTCGCACCGTACGGGGTGCCCGCCTTGAACATGACGGGATCGGCGTAACCCGGGGGAACGATGATCATCCCGAGGTGGGCAAGCGTGTTATACAGCGAAAGAATGGTGGATTCGTTGCCGCCATGAAGAGACGACGTCGAGCTGAATGCGGATCCGATCTTCCCGTTCATCACCCCCCCAAACCAGAGACCGCCGAGGCTGTCAATGAACGCCCTCAACTCCGAGGCCGCCGAGCCGAATCGTGTCGGCGTACCAAAGATGATCGCATCCGCCCAGGTCACGTCCGCTTCGGACGGGGCTTCGTATTTGGCGTTCATCTTTGCCGCAGCTTCACGCCAGCCGGGCGCTTTGTCCATGACGTCTTCCGAGACGACCTCTCGAACGCGGCGGACACGTACCTCGGCTCCAGCCGCTTTTGCTCCATCGGCAATGGCGCCCGCGAGAGATTCTGTGGAACCGTCCCGGGAGTAAAATATAACGGCTACCTTCTGCATATTCATTTTGGCATCCTTAGCAAATAATCGACTTCCAGGGAAACGGCTGAAAAGATATGATTTGATCACGTCGAGATCTGATTGGGTTAGGGGCCTGTTCGCTTAAGCGACGCGTTGCAATCGCTTCTTGGCGATAACTGATGTTATCCGAGATCGCCGCAGACACGCGATAGGTGATCCATGGATGCAGATTCCAATGCCATGGACGACACGGTGCGCCAACGACGTGACAGGCCGAACGGGACGCCCATCACGGGACGAGACCGCGCCCGCTCCAGAACAAGAGCCGTCGGCGTCTGATAGGAGGGCGAATCAGGTTGAAGCCGAAAGCGCCTGCGACGGCCGCACCATGCGCTGCTGGCAATGATTGAGACGCGCCTGGAGTCAGGTCAAATTCCAGCCAGTACATTCGGCATCGCGGTCACGAGAAAGTCCAGCAATGAACGCACAGAAGGCAATATTCCCTGGCGGCTGGGAACAAGCGCTGTCAGGCTCGATTCCCCCGCTGACCACCCCGGGAGAACCATCTGCAATGCACGTGACCGTAGCTGTTCATTGCACATATAGGCGGGAAGCGCCACGACACCCAAACCCTGCTCTGCGGAAGCTTTGAGCGCAACGAGGTCATCACTCATGAATCGCGGCTCGAGCGTCACCGGATATACGTCACCGTCGCCCGACGCAAGCTGCCAAACAGGGTTGCCAAGCCGGCAGAGCACACTGTGGCTTTGCAGATCGGCGGGCTGTATCGGCATGCCGTGCTCGGAAAGGTAGTCGCTGGACGCAAACAACCGCCAGGTCGCATGGCCAATAGTCCGTGAGATCAGGTTGGAATCCGGCAATTCCCCAGAATGGGCCCGAATCGCCAGGTCAAAGTTCTCGGCAATCAGGTCGACTGCCGCGTCGGTTACGTGCTGGATTATCCTGACTTTCGGATACGTTCGAAGGAAATCGGGGATGACCTTGGCAATGGCAAACTGCGCCGTCACGACAGCCGTCGTCATTCGCACAGTGCCAGTGGGTTCCGTGACTCTTTGCCGTAGAAGTGCTTCCGCCTCCTGCGCCTCGTGAACGATTCTGAAAGCGTGTTCATAAAATTCTTTCCCGGCATCTGATACGCTGAACTGGCGCGACGATCTGTTCAGCAGCCGGACACCGAGCGCCGCTTCGAGCTCCTGGATACGGTGACTGACGGTCGACTTCGGGACGCCAAGAGCGCGGCTCGCAGCGGAAATTCCCGCACGATCCACAACGGTAACGAAGTAGTAGAAATCGTTCAGATCGAGCATGTCAGAAGCGCCGCACTATACGACGCGTAAAACTCCTCCGTTGGCCACGTTGCAGCGCCACATTGCTGCCCCCACCTGACGGCTGCACTAGCGGGCCGGGTAATGTATGCCAACGTGCTAACCGGACACCAGATCGAGTCAGTATAGACGCCAGGTGGAAAGCCATACCAGCGGTTTGATAATGCAAGGGCGTTCAGGGCATTCGAACAAAACCCAGGACCGCGCGAAGACGCCACCTCGCCGGGACATCTGTAGAAAGAGCGACTGGCGTACGGCTGGTTCTGGCCATCAGCCTGGATCAAATCGTTCTTCGATAAACTGACGACGCGCGATCGGATGACTCCTGGCAACGCATTCAGACGTTCCCGTCGCTTTTCAAAAGCTCGGCGGCGAATTCAAAAAGGGTTGTCTCTTCGTCTGGCCGTCCAATCAGCTGCAACGCGGGACGCCCAGGAGATCGACCCGTATCCGGACGCCTCGGCAACGTCAGTACTGGAAGTCCAGCCAATGAAAAAGGCCGGGTAAACATGCCAACCGCATCCGGGGCGAGCACGCGGATACCGTCAAGTACGACGGACTTTTCACCTATCGCAATCCGATCGACGGGCGTGGTCGGCGCCACCAGTACGTCGACATTGTGCGAGTCCATCGAATCCAGAATCTCATCCCGGATAGAGCGCCGCACCCTCAGCGCCAGCCCGTAGTCATCCGCTGACAATTGCGCGGCTGCGGCGAGTCTCGCCGCCATAGCGCTACTATATAGATGCGGGCGTGCGCCAAGTCTATCCCGATGGACCGCGGCCGCCTCAAACCCCGTGATGATCGAAGCCGCCGACAGACTGGCTTCGACGTGGTTCAACGCGATGTCCGGCGCCTCGCGCCAGCGCGCTCGCAAATTGGCGTAGCCGTCCCGCACTGACGCTTCGCTCAGGCGCTCGTGGTCGCCAGTGATGAATCCGGGAATCGCATCGTCGCGGGAGTCCCGTCCCGGCGCCAGTGCGGACCACACGCGTCGAAGCCAGTCCAGTGACGAGGCGATGATTCCCGCATGGTCCAGGCTCGGCGCCAACGGAAAGCTACCCTGGAGCGGCAGCGTCCCGTGTGACGGCTTTAACGCGTAGAGGCCGCAAAACGCCGCCGGAACCCTCACCGAACCGTTCGTATCGGAACCGATGGCGAAAGGCACAATGCCGGCGGCAACGGCCGCCGCGGAGCCGCTGGAAGACCCCCCGGCAAACGCCCGGGGATCAGCCGGATTGATCACGCGGCCGTTGTGTGGGTTATCCCCCAGGAAACCATAGGCGTACTCATCCATATGGGCCACCGCAATCGGCACCGCGCCCGCTTCGCCAAGAATCCGCACGAGTGACGCATCGCTGTCGGCCGGCCGGGCCGTCGGGTCTGCCGGTCCGCCTGCAAGCGTCGGAATGCCTTTGACATCGAAGAGACTCTTTACGACGTATGGCACCCCGGCAAGCGGGAGGCGCGACACGGCTGCCGGCTCCATGGCGTCCAATAGCCTGGCCGTCTCGATCGCGCGCTCACCGAGTACATGGGAAAGGCAGTTCCAGGGCTCCGTGGAGGCAAGTTCCACCGCGTTAGCGATGCGGCTTTGAAACGCTTTCATCGTTGTGCCCTTGAGGAAGCCCTTTGGAATACCGCCCTTCCCTCCTGAGGAGTCTCAAATACGCCTCGAAACGTTGGGCCGCCACGCCCATGTCATTGCGTGACTTTGACTGATTACCACCCGTCGCTTCGATCTCGTGAAGCTCCCGAAGCAGAGAGAATTGCTCCATTTACTCACCGTCCACCGATTTCGGTGCAAGCTCCGGGCGCCATTGTGCGCGCCGCATACGAGAAATCGTAACGTTGCTGTAAAGTCCCGCTCGCCGAAAAGGTTCGTTGGTCGAAAAGTTCTCGGCGTCCTCACGAGTGCGGACGTTGAGAACGAGCGCGCTACCCACCCTCGTCACGCCGTCATCCGTCAGCAGAGCCCCGCCCAACACAATCTTGCTCGCGTGTTCAGCGAGGTATGCGAGATGCGCGTCACGAAATTCCTCGCGGATTCGCGCCGACACTTCCGGATTGTCACGGCAGAATACGATGTAAAGCATGGTGCTATCTCCAGTCGTCGCCTTCCCATTGCGGAACCTTCGTCGGATCGGGCAATACGGATCCGCACTTTTTACAGGTCCTTGCATGCTCGTTGGCGTTGAATTCCTGCACATACTGCTTCAGTGACGATTCGATGTCCTCGCACCAGAAATAGACACTATGGAGCATGTTCCCGCAGTTCTCGCAGAACCACGCAATGCCGTCCTGTTCGCCGGGCTGTCTGGGGCGCTCGATCACGACTCCAACGCTTCCAGGCGGTCGGCGTGGTGAATGGAAAACGTTTTTTGGCAGGTGGAATACCTCGCCTTCATTGATACGGTGGCGGACGATGCGACCGTCCTCCAACGTGTCTACGAAGATATGTCCATGCAGCTGATAGAAAATCTCGTCCCACGGGTCGATGTGGAAATCGTTTCTCGCGTTGGGTCCTTTAATGATCTGGAATATGAAGTCCGATCCTTTGAAAACCTCACGGTTTCCAATCGCACCAAGTGCCGTCGGAAGGTTCTTTTCCGTCCATTCCTCAAGGCTAAAGGCCTCCCGTATCTTCATGAAATACTCCTGTCAGTCAAAATTTAAATTTGAAGTCATGCCGAGCGCGAAACCAGCTCGCCGGCATAGGCACGGCCGATCAACGCTTCCAGTTCGGCTTGTGTGGTCGACCGCGGATTGTCGACCGGACTACTCAGCGCCAACGCAGCGACCTCTGCGATTTGCCCTTCGGCGAGGCCGAGCTCTCCAAGGGACGCCGGCGCCCCATGAGAAACGGAAAATTCGGCCATCCCTTTCGCGAAAGACGTTCCAGGAAAAATTGAATCAAGCGCCGACAGCGCCGGCGCAAAGTCGACATTCCAGTCGACCGTGTACGGCAACATGATTGTGTGCACTTCCGCGTGCGGGAGACCATATGTCCCTCCGAGTACATGACAGATACGATGATGCAGGCCCATGCCCACTTGAGAAAGGACCTCGCCACATAGCCATGAACCAGCAAAGCAGCTTTCCGCGGCATCGATCGATGAGCCACCGGATGCGAAAAATCCGCGTAATCCATCGATGGTTTTGCGGATCCCGGTCTCGGCGAGCGCGTGTGTCAAAGGATTGGCGTGCGGTGCGTAGATGGCCTCCACCGCATGCGCCACGGCATTGATACCGCTACACACCGCGACGCGCGCGGGCAAGGTGACGATCAGTGACGGGTCGTAGAGAACGGACACGGGAAGAACCGAGCGATTGCGCATCGTACGTTTGACGCCATCGACAGTCAGTCCGTAATTCCATGTCACTTCCGACCCGGAGAAATTCGTCGGAATCGCTATGATCGGTTTGCCGCTCCGGTCACTTACCGCCTTGGCAGTGTCCAGAGCAGATCCCCCTCCGAACGCGACGATCCCGTCGGCCATGCATTTCTGCACTGCCGATAACGCTTTCGCGACCGCCGATTCGGGGACGTGAGGTACGACGTCCTTGAAACGCCCGGCCTCGAGGCGCAATGCATGATCACCGGCGATGCTGTCGAATTTGACTGACAGCTCGCCGGATGTAATGAGCAGATACCGACCGATCGCCGCCGCCCTCAGTTCTGCAGCAAGGACCTCACTGATCGGAAAGCCGGCCACGACACGATGGCGCTGAAGTTCAATCTCGAATTTTGACATCACTCTATCTCCCGAACGTCCAACCCCATCGCTCGACCGTCAGGTTCTGGAACACGCCACCCGCCACGAAGGGACAGTGACTCAGCCATTTTTCGACGTCCGTCTTGCCGTCGGCAATGACGATCAGACACGTCCCGATCGTGTCGCCTTCACCACCCAGCAATGGCCCGCCGTGCACCATCGTCACGGGGCCTTCTCTCCGGATGTAGGCACGGTGAGCGTCGACCAGCCGCGATCGCGCCTCAGCTGAATCCGGGGCGTCCAACCCGCGCACAATGAAATATTGCTTTTCCATAGGAATCCTGCTTATACAATTCAGTTCGTCGTTATCCCGCCACACCCGACACCCGGCTGATGAGCGCTTTACCGTGCCCGCCGTTAGAACGGATATTCAGGCGAAACCGGCCTGCTCGTCACCCACTGCCATTGTGTGAACTCGTGCTCCCAGGCCGGAAGGCCTGTGCGAGCACCATTCCCGGATGCGCCCATACCGCCGATCGGTCCATATACTTCATGAACCACGGGCTGGTCATTGATATGAACGATTCCCGTGTTCAACCGGTTCGCGATCGCGTTCGCACGTTGCAGGGAACTCGTCTGAATCGCCGCGACGAGCCCGTATTCGGTCGCATTCGCCAGCTGAATCGCTTCTTCATCGCTTTCCACTGGCAACACCGCCGCGATAGGCCCGAACGTTTCCTCGACAAAAACCGGCATGTCGATACTCACGTTCGTGAGCACGGTCGGCTGAAAGAACTGTCCGTCCCTCGTGCCTCCGGCGAGAACCTTTGCGCCGGCCTGAACGCTCTCGGTCAGGATCCGCTCCGCTCTCTCTGCCTGCTTCAGGTTGACGAGCGGGCCCAGATGAACGTCTTCCCGGAAGGGGTCGCCGACCTTCAAGCGGCGCGCCCGTTCGGCGAGTTTGGCCGTGTATTCGTCAGCAATATCCTTGTGGACGAGGTGACGGCCGATCGTGAAGCAGATTTGTCCCTGATGAAAGAATGAACCGAAGGAGCCCGCGGTCACCGCGCGGTCTACATCGGCATCCTCGCAGACGATGTACGCGTTCTTTCCTCCAAGCTCGAGCGCCGTTCGCTTGAGCAATCGTCCGCCTACCTCACCGACGCGCCGCCCCACCGGCGTCGAGCCAGTAAAGGTGATGACGGCGGTCTGTGGATGCGCGACGACTGCCTCTCCGGTTTCCGCACCGCCAGGCAGCACATGAAAAAGTCCCTTTGGCAGCCCCGCCAATTCGAAAAGCCCGGCCATAATGAGGCCGCCACAGACAGGCGTCTGTACGTCCGGCTTGAGCACAACCGCATTTCCGAGGGCCAGCGCGGGCATCACGCTTCGAACGGCGAGGATCAGCGGAGAGTTCCACGGCGTGATGACGCCCACCACGCCGACCGGGACGCGCCTCGCAAGGGACTGCCGATCGGCTCCGTCGGTCAGCAGTAATCCCGCGGGGCGGGTGGCGAGGGTCGCCGCCTCAAGCGATTCACGAACCGACAGGTCAACATCAAACGCGCCTTTTTGCTTGATCGCGCCGGTCTCACGGATGACCCACGCCATCACCTCTTCACGGTGGTCAGACAGCAGGGACGCAAAACGACGAATGACGTCCCCGCGCTCGGTCGAGGTACGCTTCTCCCACTCCCGTTGGGCGGCTCGAGCGCTCCGTACAGCAATGTCTACATCCTGAGGGCTGGCCACACCCGTCGTAAATATCTCTTCACCCGTAGCCTTCTCGAGTACTGGCGCTGTCTGCGCCACCGGATGAAACGCTCCACTGCTGTATATCACCCCCCGATAGCTGTTCGCATCGAACAGGGGCGCTTGCCTGACTTCAGCTTGTGACCCAAGCATTGTCTCCATCCTCCAAAAAAACGATACGGCGCAAACGGGCAGGAACCAGAAGGCGCGAAAGTCGGGGCGAACGGACTGTCTTTTGATTCAACATCACACGAATGTGACGCACAAATATCGCCTCGCTTGACGACGCACTATGGCACGCAGGCCCGCAAGAAGGAAAGGACCAACTCGTCCAACGGCTTGGACGCTGCGTCTATGGATTATTGCTGTCAGTCGCATTTACGGCGTCCTACGATCCAGCCATCGCTTTTCGGACCTCCATGGTTGATATCTATGTTCCTACAGGACTCTCCCCGCATCGTGGGACCCGTAAACGGAAACCCAATGACAATTGGGTCGCATTTCTCTGCGATCAACTTTGACTGGCGCGAGTTTTCGGGCGCAATGAACCCGTTGCTCATGGTCGATCATTTCCGCATGCGGGCGCCAACGTTCGGGCCGCATCCGCACGCGGGCATTTCCGCTGTCACTTATGTCTTCGAAGACTCGGCGTCGCCCCATCAAAACCGCGACTCCATGGGAAATTTCGGCCCCATCAGGCCAGGCTCATTGCATTGGATGGTCGCCGGCAAGGGTGTGGTTCACGACGAGTGGCCCGCTGACGAGCAGCAGGAAACTCACGGGCTTCAATTTTTCGTTGACTTGCCGGCGGAAAAGAAGTCGATTGCGCCCTACGCCGTCAACGTCGAATCGGAAGACGTGCCGATTTATATAGACGGCCGGGTCCGTGTCCGCGTTGTCGCCGGTCAACTGGGTTCGATCGAATCACCCATCGCGCTCCCGCAACGCTTGTCGTTGCTCGACTGCTTTATGGGCGAAGACACTGCCTTGGACTTGACCGGAAAGCTCTATTCAAGCGCTTGGGCATATGCGGTCCGCGGGGACGTCAGCTTCAGCTTGAACGATGTAAGCGTTCCGCTGCCGGCTGGAAGCTCACTGGCCGTTGGCTTGCTCGACAAAGGTTCGGCTTTTACGGCATCCAGCCAGATGGATAGTCATTTCGTTTTGGTGAGTGGCGATCCGGTCGGCAAGCGACCGACCTGAGGCGGGTGACAACATGGACCAATCATCATTGCTGGCGCCACATTCCCATGCAAGACCACTGAGAGATTTGAGAAGGCTCACATACCTTTTGACGCCTGACGAAGCACTGGCAGTTTCGCGACAGTAGCTCGTAGCCTGTTCTGCCTTTGCAGGGGCGTTCCATGAAACTTCGACGGACCGGCATTCCCTCGAACTTCGATTGTTCAATTCAACGGACTCTGCGTCTAGAAAAAGATATTGCTTTACTCCCGCGCGTCGGCGGAACAGACCGATTGCGATGGTTGACCCAGATCACCCCGCTTGAACTCGATTTGGCCGAACGCGCTGGATGACGATTACACGGTTGACATCCGTTCGAGAATACGGGTGTCAACACTGCGATCAATAAAACCGCTCTTTAAGTTAGAGGATATCTAAATGTGCAGTGGAAAGGTTTCTCGAATTTTCAGGCGAGTCATTTTCTCAAGCATTGCTGGCGTCACCGTATCCTCCGGGATAGCGCCGGCGTTTGGACAGTCGTCCGTTCAGCTTTATGGCTTGATCGACGAATGGGTCGGTGCTCAGTCAACCCCGAGCAACCCGAGGGCATGGATTCTCGGCAACGGTGGGCTGTCGACGTCGTACTGGGGGTTAAAGGGATCAGAGGATCTCGGTAGCGCGTGGCATGCAGTCTTTACCCTTGAGGGTTACATCCGCGTTCCCTCGGGTCGCTACGGCACGTTTGACGGGGATGCCTTTTTCGCAAGAAATGCCTACATCGGTATCGAATCCCCTTATGGTACGGTCACAGCAGGCAGACTCACCACGCCCTTCTTCATCTCGACCATTCTGTTCAATCCGTTCGCGGATTCGTATACCTTCTCGCCGATTGTCACTCAAGCTCTTCTCGGCATCGGAAACTTCCCGAATTTCACCACCGACCAAGGTGCGATTGGCCCGGGCGACTGGAACAATGCGATCCAGTATTCGAGTCCACAATTCGGCGGGCTCAGCGGCAGCGCCATGTATGCCCTCGGTAACTCGGCAAGTCAGCCTGGGGCAAAGAAGTGGAGCGGGCAGGTACTCTACTTCGGCGGCGCTTTTGCGGCGACTGCCGTTGTCCAATACCAGAACTTCAATACGGCACCCGGTGATCTGGACGCCATGATTAAGGGCTTGAAGAGCCAAGGTGTGGCTGAAGTCGGCGCAAGTTACGCGATGAAATACGTGAAGCTGTTCGGGCAGTACCTGTTTGCCAGAAACAAGAGTTCAACGGGAGACTGGCATGTTCATACAGGACAGGCCGGTGCGGCTGTCCCATTTGGTCGCGGAGAATTCAAAGTGTCGTACGCGTATTCGCGCGACAGTGGCGGCTTGAACCAGAGACGCTCGACGTTTGCGGTCGGATACGACTACACGCTCTCCAAGCGCACCGACGTTTATGTAGCCTATTTGCGCGACCACATCAGCAACGAATCTGCCGGCCAGACTTATGGCATCGGCATTCGTTCAAAATTTTAGGTATCCGGTGTTGGACGCGGCGTCCAACATGCCGTTCTTTTCTGTCTAAGGCGATTTGGATGAATTGATAGAGATTTGATAAGGATTGCTTATATCGCCAGCGAGTAGAATTGCCGGGTGGCCGATGGCTTGAGTTTGCCCGCGTCTTTCATCTGCCCCTTGGCGATCATATGCATGAGTCCAGTGCCGCTCAACAAGATGCGGGCACAGCGAAAATCCTTGAATCCCAACATGGGTCGGGTACGGCGCTTGATCGCCCGATGGTCTTGTTCCACGATATTGTTCAGATATTTGGCCTGACGGATCTTGATGGGCGTCTCTCGCTCGGCGTTCACGGCGTACGGCCCGGCCAGATTGGCACCACTCTTGTCGCTGGTTACGGTTTCGGGCGCGCCATTCTGATCGATGGCCCTCGCGAAATACCGTCGGGCCGCTTGCTTGTCCCGCTTGGCTCGCAGCAGGAAATCAACCGTGTTCCCGGCCTTGTCGACTGCGCGGTAGAGATACTTCCATGTGCCCGGACCTTCACATAGGTCTCGTCGACACGCCACCTCTTGCCGACCTGGCGCTTGCAGCGGCTGAACACCTTTTCAAGCACCGGCAGAAGCTTGATGGCTCATCGGTGCACGGTCGAATGATCGGCCGCGATCCCGCGTTCGGCCATCATCTCCTCGATATTGCGCAAGCTCAGCGGGTAGGCGACGTACCAACGCACGCACTCCCACATTATCTCGAGCGGAAGGTGCAACCGCTTCAGCACTTTGGCTACCGCCGGACTCAGCGCTTTCGTTGTCGTTCACATCACTGTGTAAGGTCCCATAGCATTCCAACCTCCGTTATTGGAACAGAATCGGCCGCCCTCCAGTCTTTCAACGCCCGGGATGTCGTCTCCGCGAGGATTCTGGCGCAAAATAAGAGTGCGGCAACCGTCAACGAAGACGGAGGCAGGCGTGGCGAACTCCACCAGGCTCGAGCTGTTTTGTCGGTTATTCCTTGGTCTCTTTGTGGGCTTTTTTTGCATAACAGCCGCCCTTTTTGTGCGTTACATGTCGGGGAACCAGCTGCCACAAGTAACCGTCGTGCAGTCCCAAAGCGCATCACAACCCTTGTCGGGAAGCCCTCCGGCAGTCCCATTGTCATCCGCTTTCCCACACAAACCGACGACGCCTTCGCTAGATACTGAGGAAAAGACACTCATTGCGTCGTCGGCTTCCACTATCGTCACGTTCATTGCGGCCGCGGTGACTAACTTCCTAAGCTGGCGGAAGGACAAGGCGAAGGCGATCAAAGAAAAGCGGGACGCGTCCCGCTAGGCAGTATGACTTCGCATGGGGTAGAGGGCTGGCCCGCCGTGAGGAATCAAACGCGGGTTAGCATCGCTGCCAGAGCCGCACGGTGTGGACGGCGCCGCACCAGGCGATTTCCGCACGGAGGCCAGCATGGAACACGATAGCGCGCTGTAAGTCGGTCTGGACGTTCACAAGGACTCGACAATGTGCGCCTCTCGCCTTCTTCCCCGGCAAGTTCCGAACGATGGTCTATGTCTGTTGTTTAGCTCTGGCAGATCAATAAGCAGACGTGTCTGTGGATTTTTACGGGAGAGACGGTCGATCACACCAATGCCTTTCACAGATTTTGCTTTCCCGACATGATTTGTGTCGATTTTCTCAACATGCGTCAACCGGACAGAATTGCGTCCACGGTTTTTTCACTGGTACTTTCCGTGGTTCAAAGCGCTACAGAAACCTGTCCGCCAACATATCCAGGTGGTCGCCGACGTTGCGCCGTGAAGCGCGTAGCAGGGGCAGCAGTCAAGCGCATAACATTACGTACGAGCACTCAGATTTCCTTCCCCTCGCCGCCTGACACGCCATGTTTGTGATGCTCCGCGCTCCTCAGCGGACCGTCGGCCGGGCGCCACCGAATCGGCCGCTTCCAGCGGTACAACAGCCCTTCACTCCTGCCAATCGCTTGACCAGGCATCTGCCGATGCCGGCGTTCGCGCATCAGAGCTGGGACATCTGCTCACGACGCTGCACCAGATGAAACACGACGGCGACGAGACGGCGATTGGGGAAAGCGATTGTCTTCCATTTGATCTTCAATTTGCAATGGAACCAGAAGTCGCCAGCATTGCCTGGGAGGTTGCACCGCTGTGCGATTCGGTGATCAGGGAAGCGATCTCCTGCTTCACCTGTTTGGTCAGGCGGTTCGCAGCCGCCGAGACGATATAGGTAGGCATCTGGAGCTCCATGAAGTAGTGCATAGAGATACTGGGAAAGCGACGTCAGTCGCGTCGAAAACGAGCCGGAAATGACGGAGCCGCTTACTGGCTCGCCAATGGAATAGCATGCTCCGCAACGGCTTCTGGCAGGCGTCCGAGCTTCTACCCGCGACTAGTACGCAGCTCCCTTCGGGACGCCAACCTCGTGCGCCGAGCCCTTCGCTGCACTGGCATGCTCCTCGGCGACCGAAGCAATGATCGCGACCGCCTCCAGAACCTGCTGGCGCGAAATGTTGAGATAGGGGATGGCCCGGACGCCGTCCGCGCCGGACGGCAGTACGTAGAGCCCTCTAGCGTGCAGCTTTTCCACGAATTCGCCGGCGGGAAGCGATGTGATTCCAAACCTGACGATGTTGGTTTCCACGGTCGCAACGTCTAGCGAGATACCGGGTAGCCCGGCGATCCCGTTCGCGAGTAGCCGTGCGTGCTCGTGGTCCTCTTTCAGGCGCTCGCGATTGTTGCGCAGCGCATAGAGCGCGGCGGCGGCAATGATCCCAGCCTGCCGGAATCCGCCGCCGATCTGTTGCTTGAAACGACGTGCCCGGGCGATGAAGTCGCGGGGGCCGGCGAGGGCCGATCCGATCGGTGCGCCCAGCGCTTTGGAGAAGCACACGCTGACGGTATCAAAATGCTTCGCATATTCCCGCTCGGGAATGTTGGTCGCCGCGGTAGCGTGCCACAAGCGTGCTCCGTCCAGATGCAATGCGATCCCTTTTGAACGCGCGAGTTCGCAAACATCCGCGAGTTGGTCAATGGGCCAGATTTTTCCCCCGCCGACGTTGTGGGTGTTCTCCAGGCATAGCAGCTTGACGGGGGCCTGTATCGTACTTGGGAAGAAGCGATGTGGACTACCCAGCGCATCGTGAACGTCTTTGGGAGAGAACACACCTCGGACGCCAGGAAGAAGGCGTGGCAGTACGCCGAAGAATGCAGCAGGCGCGCCGCCCTCGAGGATATAGACGTGTGCACTCTGGTCGAACAACACCGCGTCGCCTGGCTCCGTATGGGCTCGGATCGCGACCTGGTTCGTCATGGTGCCGGTGACCATGTACACGGCATCATCCTTTCCCAGAAGAGCCGCAACTTCGCGTTCCAGTTCTCTGACGGTCGGATCGTCTCCGTACACGTCGTCGCCAACAGCGGCGGAGGCCATCGATTGACGCATGGCCTGGGTGGGCTGGCTACAGGTGTCGCTGCGCAGTTCAATCATCTCGGGCTCCACAACAGTCATATGGTCACCAGAGTGTGCGCCGACCGTCTGTTGCTGGTTTGGACAATCTTGCGCAAATCACTGGCGCGCGACGCCAGGCGGAACACCAAAAAATCGGCTGAACTCCCGGCTCAGATGCCCCTGGTCGCAATATCCGACGGCGATTGCGACCTGCCGCAACGGGTGGCCTTTCAGGAGAAGATGCTTCGCCATCTCCACGCGCCGTTGGACGAGGTAAGCATGAGGCGCTACGCCGATCGCCTCTTTGAATGCCCGAAGCAAATGGAAGGAACTCATTCCCGCGGCCTGCGAAATGATGTCGAGCGACGGGTTCTCGGCGATGTGAGCGTCGATATATTCGCGGGCGCGTTTGACTGCTCCCGGTATCGCCCCCGGGCGTGGCATCGGATGGGGCATCTGCCCGTGACGCTGCACCAGTTGGAAGACCGCAGTCGCGAGGCGCGACGTCTTCTCAAGTTGCGTGGCGTCATTCGACTCCGAACAGACATGCGCCTCCCGTATCAGCTTCATTGTCTGCGGGTCGTCGATGACCGTCTCGGGGAAGTACAACGTCCCCGAGAAATCCTCGCCGTCGTCCTTGAGCAGGCCGATGAGGCCTGTTGTCGGCATGTACACCATCCGGTAGTCCCATCCGGCCTCCGTAGCGGGGCGACCTTCATGCAAGTGGCCAGAATTGATCACGCAGATCGTTCCTTCCGGCCAGTCCCCAAACGAATCAAACGGCCACTGACATCGTTCCGATCAACGCGACCGCATCCAACCCATCGCTGATCGAGTCTGCGGCACGCCAGTCGGCTTCTCGCGCGCCCGGCTCTGGAGCAGGTAGACCCCCGCGAGAATGGTCGCCATCGCGATCAGATCGAGCGGGCGCATCGGTTCGTGGCCGATCGACAATCCCAACAGCAAGGCAATGACAGGCGGGATATACGTCACGCTGGAAGCCGCGACCGCGCCGAGCCGCCCGACAATGTAGTAATACAGGATGTAGGCAATCCCCGTTCCTGTCAGCCCGAGACCCAGGACGAGCCCAAGCGCTGCTCGCGTGTCGCCGGTTACACGCGCCATGCCGTGGAAGTCTGTGACGCAACTCAGTACGACAAGCGCGAAGCCGATCTGCCATGTCGAAAGCGCCAGTGGTGAGAGGTCGAGGCCGGAGAGAAAGCGCCGCGCGTACACGAACGAGCATCCGACGCTGAGTGAACCGGCGACCATATAAAAGACTCCGAGCAAATTCACACCGCTTGCATGGGCATTCCATGGCCGTGCAATCATCAACACGCCCACGAAGCCGCTCAAGATGCCAAAAATCATCCGCGCAGTTGGGCGTTCCAGGCGCAATAGCGCCCATGCAGCGAGGAAAGAAAACAGCGGGATCGCTCCGCTTAGCATGCCCGCCACGCTGGATAGCAGCAGCGCCGCCCCCTTCGCAAACGCGTAGTAGTAGACCACGGTGGCAAGCAGCGACATTACGAGGAAATGAGGTGCGTGGCGCAGATGGCGCCATTTCAGCTCGTCCCTGATCAGCGCCATTGCCAGGATAGGCAGGAAGCCAAACAACGTCCGGAGAAAGACGATCTGGGACGCCGATATGTCGACGCTCGCCCATTTATTTCATGAACATGAAGTTGGTGCCCCAGATGAGGCCGAGCGCTGCAAAGGCGAGGTAGGCGGGGTTCATTGCGACGAACTCGAAGAATGTTTCCAGTCTTCATTGTCGTTACGCCGCCGATGCGGTACAAATGATTAAATTTTTCCAATGCAATAGGAAAACTACGCCATGAGACCCATCCCGCCCATGAAGGCCTTGGTAGCTCTGGAGGCTGCAATGCGGCTCGGCAGTTTTACTCTAGCTGCCGAAGAGCTGAGCGTGACGCCCGGCGCGGTCGGCCAGCAAATCCAAAAGCTCGAAGAGTGGCTCGGCGTCGCCCTGTTTGTGCGGCAGATAAGGCAGGTGACGCCGACTGCCGAAGGCCGCGCGTATTTCGCGCGGATCCAGCCGGCGCTCGCGGAGATCATCCATGCAAGCCGCCGCTTGCGGGAACGTCAGAACAAAGGCCTGCGGCTTTCGATGCCGCCGAGCTTTGCCGCAAAGTGGTTTGCTCCGCGCATGGCGGACTTGCTGCAGGCGCACCCGGGAATCGCGCTGAGCCTTTCGACGTCCACCACGCTCGTCGATTTCGAACTCGATGCCGTCGATCTCGCGATCCGATATTTCAACGGCGCCGATCCGCAGCTTTCAGTTCAACTGCTTTGCCCCGATGAGGGGCGGGTCTACTGCAGCCCGGCTTACGCGAAGAAGTGGGAATTGAAGCGACCCGAAGACCTTCGATCGGCGACGCTGCTCCACAACACGTTGCATCCGCACTGGTCGGCCTGGTTGACGCGCTTCAGCAATCTTGGCGAAGCGCAGATCGAAGCGATCGCCGGCATTCAATTCGATCAGTCCTTGATGGCAATCGAAGCAGCCGTGCGCGCGCAAGGGGTGGTCCTGACAAGTCCCATCCTCGTGGAGTCCGAGCTTGCTGAAGGGTCGCTTGTCGAACCGTTCGGCAAAGCGCTGCCGCTGCCGAACGGATACTATCTCGTACACCCCGATGCGGACGAACTTCAACCAGGCGTGAAATCGCTGAAAGCGTGGATGGTCGAGAAGATGGCTGCCGGAAGCATTCTCCTGGATTCCGGCCAGGCAACACATCGATGAATAGAAGCCATTTCCCCGTGAAGGCGTCCCCGTGATTTCAGCGCAGATTACGACGGTAGCGCGACCTAGGCGCGACAATGGGCATCGGTCAGCCCCTAATATTATATTTATATAAATCAAACAGTTGCTGTTTGGGCCTCGCGGTCAACCGCGTATTCGCAAGTTCCGACAATTGTCCGTTGATTTGCCAATTTTTTCCGGCTAGGCTGGTCGGTCCTCTTTCGCTTCCGGAGCGGACGACGATGGAACACTGGCGACTGGCTTATCTGGGCATGCGGCGTATGCCGCGCGATCTCAGCGAGTTCGAACTCGCCACGTTCTTCACGTTCTCGTCCAAAGAGCGCGCGCTGATCAACGCGCGCCGCGGCCCCCTCTACCGGCTGGCGCTCGCATTGCATATCGGCTTTGTGCGCATGACGGGTGCGACACTCGATGCTTACCAGTATGTGCCACAGATTCTGTGGAGCCATCTGGGCAAGTACCTCGGGATCGAGCCGCCAGACCTTGGCACGCTACGCACCCTCTATGAAACGCGCAAACGCACGCTCTTCGACCATCAGGTGATCGCCTATCAGGCGCTCGGCTTCGTGCCGATGGCCGAGCATCAGCGCCGCTACATCGTGCGCTGGCTCAAGGAGCGGCTCGCGGGGCGCCCGAATCGCGCCGATCTGATGCAGGAGCTCAAACGATGGCTCTATGAACATCGCATCCTGATCCAGCAGGACCGCGCGCTCACGCCCCTGCTTGTGCAGGCCGCGCGCGATGTCGAAACGACGCTGACCGGGAGCCTCGTCCACGCGTTCGGCGAAGCAACGCTTGACCGCTGGGGGAGCCTGCTGCCGCAGCCGCATGGATCGGTTGCGAGCCTGCAGCAATGGCTGTGGGCGGTGCCGCTGCGCAACTCGACCCATCAGATGAGCGAACTGTTTCGCGAGATTGATCGACTGGTCGAGCTTGGCGTACACGGCAACTGGCCGGCGACATGCAATGAAGCAAGTGTGCGGCACTTCGCACGGCGCTGTGCACGTCGCAAACCATCGGTCAGCAGGCGTATCCAGTCATCTCGCCGGCTAGAGGCCGCATGCTTCATGCGGTATGCACTCTGTACCGCCACCGACCAGTTGCTTTCGATGCTCGGTCGCTCAACGAAGCCAGCAGCAGGGTTTCGGCAGCGCGGCCGGACCTCAAGGCGCAGATGTACGACTTCGCCACCGCCGTCAAGGCGATAGCCACCGACGAAATTCTGACGCACGATGAGCTGGTCGAGCAGCTCTGCGCGCTGGCAGACGCGGCGCTCAAACAGGAGACGCCCAGCCGCGCGAGCCTGGTTCGCTCGCAACTGATATCCAAACGGCGCGTGGCCCGCGCCATGCTTGCCAGGCTGCTGGCGTTACCGTTCGAAGCGCAGACCACGCATCCGGTTATCGAGGCGCTCGCGCTGTTGCGTGACCTCTATGCGAGCAAATCGGTCGAGCTGCCACAGAACACGGCAATCCAGCTCGGTCGTGCCTGGCAACGCATGATCGAGAACGAAGACCGGAACCAGGCGCTGCTCGCTTTCGAATGGGCAACGCTTTTCGCGCTACGCGTTGCCTTGCGCAACGGCTCGGTCTGTGTCGAACACAGCTTCGATTTTCGCAATCAGGCCACGCTGCTGATCCCGGACGACGAGTGGCAGGCCAGACTCAATCACTACTACGGTCACCTGAAGCTGCCGCAGGATCCGAAGGAATTTCTCAAGCCGGTCGTCGAGCATCTCAATACCGGCCTAGAACGTCTTCGCGAAGCGGTTGCACGCGGTGAAGTGCGCGTCGATGATGCGGTCCATATCGGCCCACTGAGCGCCCAGCCGCACGATGCCGCGCTCGAGTCGCTGCGCCGGGCGATTTTCGCCCCCCCGGCCGGATGGACAACTGCCGAAGATAATTCTCGAAGTTGACAGCACCGTGCGCTTCAGCTGGATCCTGCTGGGTCGCGAACCGCGCTCAAGCACCGAACTGCTGATGGTCTATGCCGCGGTTCTCGCACACGGCACGTCGATGTCTGCCGCCGATATCGCCCGCATGGTGCCGGAACTGTCGGCGTCCGCGATCCGCCAGATGATGAGCCGCATCGCGGACGAACGGATGCTGCGCCAGGCCGCCGACGGGGTGCTCGAATTTATGCACCGGCATCCGATTGCGCAGCACTGGGGCCGGGCGGACCTTGCGTCGTCGGACATGATGTCGCTGGAAACAACGAAAACGGTCTGGCAGGCGCGCGCCGATCCGCGACGGCGCACCGCGTCGATCGGCGTGTACACGCATGTGCGCGATCGCTGGGGCATCTTTTATGACCAGCCGATCGTACTCAACGAGCGGCAGGCGGGCGTTGCAATCGAAGGTGTGATCCGGCAAAGCAGTACCGACGACGTGGCTATGCTTGCCGTGGATACCCATGGTTACACCGATTTCGCGATGGGGCTCGCACGGGCATTGGGCTTCGACCTATGCCCCCGGCTCGCTCATCTGCGCGACCGCCGACTGCATGTACCGGTAGATTTCCTGGTGCCTGCGGATCTGACGACGATCACCGATTGCGATGTCCGTCTCGACGCGATCGAAGCTATCTGGGACGACTTTGTACGCGTTGCCGCGTCGGTGCAAAGTGGCCACTGCACGGCCGTGCAGGCGCTTGCGCGCTTTGGTTCTGCCGCACGCGGACAACCGCTCTACGATGGCGGCGTTCATCTTGGGCGGCTCTTCCGGACAATCTTCCTGATCGACTACTTTACCGTGCCGGTATTTCGCGGCGAATTGCAGCATGCGCTCAATCGCGGCGAGGCCGTCCACAACGTGCAGCGCGCCATTCATCAGGGCAAGATTCCCGTTGAACTCACGCGCCACCGCCACTCGATGATGGCCGTCTCTTCGGCGCTGACGCTCCTGACCAATGCAGTCATGGCCTGGAATACCGAGCACATGCAACGCGCGCTCGACACGATCGAGAAGCTCGGCAACCAGCCTGTGTTACCCGAACACCTGCGCAGCATTGCGCCGACGTCACTGGAAGGAGTCAATCTGCGCGGAACCTTCGATTTTCCGATCGCCGACTATGTGCATCGGCTCATGCCGAGTCTCATGGTCGGCGTGCCGTCACCCTCGCAGCGCACAGGTTGAGGTTTCGTCGACGGCCCAGCCAGGCCATCCTGACGGCCTAATTGCAGCGACCTGCAGCTGAAACCGGCCGAACCTGCAATCCATGCCGTTTTCTGCCAGGATGAACTCCGTCTGATGGTGCACGCGTGCCCGGATTATCTGCAACTGAGCCTGCATTCAGCGGCACCGACCTGCATTCGACCGCCGCGTGCCCACATTAGCTCCAAGGTACAACGGTCATTCGTGCAGTCATGTCGGCCGGCAAGTACTCCTGTCGGCCTGAGCCGCCATTCGCCGATCGGCGTTGGCGCGTCCGCTAGAGACTGGCTTAACGGTCGTTTGATTGGCGACGATGGAAGTCGCATCGTCGGCCGTTGCCGCCGTTCGCCTCTCGCCAACTGCGGTCCCTCTCCAGTGACCGGTTCGGGACGCCGCGAACAGGCGCTTCGGCCAATTTTGGACATTCGCCAGTTGCTTAATGCCGGCGCTCGAACGTCTCTTCCACGGCTGATTTGACCTCGCGTATCAATCAGATCGGTTTTCGGTTTATCCAGTGTCATCTGAACTGCCTGAGAGTGACGTAGCAGTATGTCTCGGCGGTGGATCACCCTGATATCCGCGGGTTGGCCACCGCATTACGGGGGGCCGTCCAAGGCCTGCAGCTATCCAGGGCCGCAAGTCGGATGAGATCCGCCGCCCGGGCGTGTGGCGGGTTACTCGGGTGCCGGGCTACATCGCCTTCAGGAAACGCCTCCGATAGCGAGTTCTGGGTCAGCGTTGGTGGGAGCGCCGCGTTCCGCGGGCTGCCCCCCGCTCGGTACAGCGAGCGACATGGCCGGCCAGACAGGTCGCACCCTACAATCATCTCCATGTCCGCTGGATGCACCTGACCAGGCTCGAAAGCGCGCTCGCATACGTTGCCGCAAGACCGCCATACATGCACGAATCGGACAATCACCCCGTGCACTCGGTCCGCATTCACCGCGCGTTAAGGGGCGCTCATGAGCAACCAATCTTCCGGCCCTGCATCCGGGCAACTAGACAGTGCCTCAGCCTGGAGCCTGATCAGACCGTACTGGGTCTCCGAGGAACGCAGAACCGCGTGGGGCCTGCTGACCGCGATCATCGCCATGGACCTGCTTCTGGTCGGCATCAACGCCCGGTTGAACACGTGGAACCGCGATTTCTACAACGCACTGGAAGGCAGGAACGTGCACGAATTCCCGCAGCTGATGCTGTTTTTCAGCGCGCTCGCGTTCGCGTTCGTCGCGATCTCCGTGTATAACCGCTATCTGCGCCAGATGCTTGGCTTCCGATGGCGCCAGTGGCTGACCACGCGCTATCTGCAGGAATGGCTGGGCGACGGCACGTTCTACCGCATCGAGCGCGACCGCCTGACCGACAACCCTGACCAGCGGATCGCCGTCGACCTCGATTTATTCGCCACCACCACACTTTCGCTCACACTCGACCTGCTCTCGACGCTCGAGACACTCGCATGGTTCTCGACCGTCCTATGGAGCACGGCGGGCGCGCTGGCAGTCATGATCGGCGGCACGCCCGTCCAGATTCCTGGCTACATGCTCTGGGCCGCCATCGTCTATGCGATTACCGGCTCACTCCTGACAAACAAGGTCGGTCACCCGCTTGTGTCGATCAACAACCAGTTGCAGCGCGTCGAGGCGGATTTCCGGTTCGGCCTGATCCGTCTGCGCGAAAACGCCGAGCAGATTGCGTTCTACGACGGTATGCGGGCCGAGGAATCGAACGCCCAGGACCTGTTCGGCCGGATTCGTGAAAACTGGTGGCGCGTGATGAAGTACACGCGGCGCTACAGCTTCGTGCTCAATTTCTACGGTCAGATCGCCGACATCTTTCCGATCGTTGTGGCATCGCCCCGTTACTTCGCAGGTCTGTTCAGTTTCGGCACACTGATGCAAATCGCCGACGCATTCGGTTCGGTTAGCGAATCGCTTTCGTGGTTCATCAACAATTACGACACGCTCGTCCAATGGCGCGCAACGGTTAACCGTCTGCGCGAGTTCAGGCGCGTCATGCAGCTACCTCATCTGAAGGAGTCTGTGTCGCCCGCCACCGAGCATGGCGGCATCAACCTGCACTACGTCGACGAAAGCCAGCTCGCCACCCACAACCTCACGCTTGCGCTGCCCAACGGCGAGACGCTCGCGAGCGTGCGCGACATCGCCATCAAGCCCGGTTCGCGCTGGCTCGTGCGCGGGCCGTCCGGCTCGGGCAAGAGCACGCTGTTGCGCGCGCTGGCTGGTCTCTGGCCGTTCGGCAACGGCTCGATCGACGCACCTGTGGACGCGCGCATGATGTTCATCCCGCAGCAGAGCTACCTGCCGGTTGGGACCTTGAAGGCTGCGCTCACCTACCCCGCCGCGGCCGTCAACTTCAGCGACGAGGAATGTTGCGAGGCGCTGCATCTGTGCCGGCTTGAAGGCTACGTTGACCGATTGCACGAATCCGACCATTGGTGGCGCATTCTTTCCCCCGGCGAGCAGCAGCGGCTAGCGGGCGCACGCGTGGTGCTGCACAAGCCTGACTACGTGTTCCTCGACGAAGCAACGAGTGCGCTCGACACTGAGAACGAAGCGCATCTGTATCGCCTGTTGACCGAACGACTGCCGAACGGGGCGATTGTCAGTGTCACGCACCGCAAGTCGCTTGCGAAGTTCCATCAGGAAACCCTCGATATCGCGCGTCCGCGCGAGCACGCAGTGGCATATACACGGCCGCCGTAGACGTGACCGTTTGACCGCAGAGGTGGCGCCGCAAACTCTTTCAGTTCCACCCTACCCGGGTGTGACTAACAGGCTGTTGAAAAGCGCCCCGTCATGATGACCGAAGCAGTGCTCACGAGGTCTCCGCACGCGATTTGCTGCTGAATTGCGGGTTCGTCGGGTGGTTTTTGCAGGCAATGCGTATGCGCGCAGGCGCCGCGCCGTGCAGTCCCCACGCCGCGACGGCTCATCGCGTCGATCCTTGCGGCACCATACCTGGCATTCGCGCCATGCGGGTCAGATTGTTCGCAACCACGTCAGCTTGAGGTGATGGTCGACGCGCCTGATGCCGCGACCGCCTTGTTGGCGCCGTAGTCGCTCATCGCAAACATGCTTCCGCCGTCCTTCATCAGCGACGCGGCGCACTTTGTCATGTGCATGAACGAGTGACACGAGATGTCCGTCTCCTTGGCAAAGCTCTCCGCCGAACAATTGAGCAGACCTCCTGGCAGGTCATCCTTGGGTGCCCACGCAAGCGAGTTCACGAGGATCTCCAGTCTTCCCACTCCTTTTCGATACGTGCGAACAGTGCCTCCAGTTCGCCCCCGTGCGAAACATCGAGCGGCATGGCGATAGGTGCTTCGAGTTCGCTCGCACGCGGTCTTCCTGTATCCATGGCGAGGTCCGGACATAGAATTGAACGGGAAGTCGCTTGCGCCGCAGGGGATCAAGCGCCAGCAGCGAATGGCCTCGCTGCTGGAGTGGCCGAATGGCCACCGCCGCATAGCGAGTTTGTGACAACAACATGCAGCCCGTCTGCAGGACAGGGTCCGCCTCTCGCGGCGCTGCGGGTTTGATATAGATCAACGCAACCGTTGCCCGAGCGCAGCAACTTGAGTTCGCCGACGGGGTTACACTCTATTGTCAGGCAGGCACACCGGGCGCAACAGAACTCATCCACGAACTCGCATCGAATAGAACCTCGAAGGAACGAGACAATGGGAGGGAGCATGGCATACGTAAAACGTTGGCAAGCCTGCACCGCGCCACTGCGCAACAGCGGTATGACGATTCTTCTGGCACTGCTCGTCATCACTGTGTTCATTGTCCCTGTCGTCGTCACGTCGAACAGCACGGCCGGTCGAATCGCACAAGACATTGGTCAACCGCTTGCAGTACAGCACCCGATCCTGGTCGTCGATCACGGCGACCACGGCGTTGTTCGAGTGCAGATCAATTCCGCTAAACTTCATTTCAGCCTCCTGAACGGGTCGGTTGAGCGTTGCATCCCAACTCTAGACCCTGGCCGCCCCCTTCTCTGGGCGGCCAGGAGGCCTTTCAATGATTATCAACTCGATGGGACGTCGAACCTTGAATGACGTGCAGGCTTGCTGGGCAATGGATTCCCGTGCGCGAATTAAACATATCAACTGCCGCCGAAAGCGTATCGCCAAAATATCGCATGCGCTGACGCTAGACGCGAAACGTGGCCGCCGGACAACAGGCAGAAGTCGGCCATAGAGACGGTCGCTAGCTGCGCGTGAATGGCCGCTCTGTCGGCCACTACGGACGGTCACCGCGTGCGCGAGGGGCAGTCCAGTAGTAACGGATGCAGCGCTGAAACGCCAACCCTCCAGCAGGCGCTGGAGGCCTGGCGAGACAGATCATCGCGCAGGGCCCGCGCTTTTCATGGGAATGCCACCCGGGTGCGGATTCGCGTCGCTCATGTCCTCGGGCAGCAAGTTATCGTCAGCGAGACTTTCGTGAGCCTGTGCGGTGGCCGGGTAACGCTCCGGATAAAAATGACGCTCGGCAACTTGCACATCGAATGTGTGCGACCAAGTCGCAATCACGACTGTGGCGAGGTTGTTGCCGATCGTGATGCAGGTGGCGATCGCCATTGACATGAAGCGGTAAACGCCGAAGATCACCGCTACTCCTTCGACGGGCAGAATACCGGTCGACGTCACCGTCGCAGCAAACACGATGAACGAGACACCCGATACTGTAGCCGCACCTTTGGAAGTGAGCAGCATCAGCATTAGCACGCAGATAACGCTGACGGTCCGGCGCTGAATGCCAGTTGTCCAAAGCTACCTTGGCTCGCGGTCAGGTGGCCATGTCGACGACGAAGACGAGATGACAAGGATCTAACCTATGGCTAGTCGGTCGCGACGCGCAGGCCGACTACGTCGGCAACGCACGCATCGCGGTACGTTCGCAACGTCACTCGTGCGCATAGGTCTTGCTGATCGGCGCTTTGGCGTGCGCAAAGAAAGATTTCACCTTTTTGGCAAAGGACTGCTTCGGCGTCTTCTTGCATTCCTCAATCAGAGCGGTAACGGTTTCTTCCTGACCTACCACGACGACATCCTCGGATTGCAGCTTGCCTTTGTTGTTGTAGCCGTCCATCCAGTACACCATCTGAGGCTTGTACACATCATCCATGGCGATGAAGTCCTCGCATTTCATTTTGGCTGGCTTCATTTCCTTGTTGGCATCGGCAAGGCAGGCCGCCGACAGGATTACGCCAATGAGACAGACTGCTGCTTTGCTCGTGTTCATTCGTCTCTCCTCTAGCAAACAGTAAAAGTCGGTTCCAGTTGCTGCAGGCCGGTGCGTGGGCAGGCGCCTTCGATGGCGTACACCGGTAAAGCACACAGTCCCGGACCGGTCGCCGCCCGGTAGTACATCCCGTTTGTCTCCGAAGGTCGCGCTACGCGAGTGCATCGAGTCTGCGCCGGGTACCCTTCAGGGCGCAGGCACCACGCGGTAGTAAACGCCGTTCGCGCCGTAGGAGGGTTGGAACCACGTATTGCCGCACAGGTAGTACGTGCCGCCCTGCACGTGTGGCGAGATGCAGCCCGCGGGCAGCACCGCGTAGATTGCGCCCATCGCAAACGACGTACCGACAGGGGCGGGTGCAGGCGGTGCTGTCGTTGCCCCAGCGACATAGCCTGCGTTGTAAGCATTGGATGCCGCTGCGTTCGTGTTGGCCGAGACTATGGCCGCGCCCGCCGCCACACCGACTGCTACGCCCGCTGCGGCTGCCCCTGCGGTGGACCAGCCGCCGCAGTTGTAGCAGGAAGACCCGTAATTGTTCACCGTGACCGGAGGGTGGTATGCGGGGTACCTGGCCCCGTAATAAGGGCTATGGTAAGCGGTCGCACCCGAGGCGCTCGTGTAGCTCGTATAACCTGAGCCGGCGGCATGGTACGCCGAACCGCCATACGCGTTGGTGGCAGAGGTACCCTGGCCATAGGTGTGAGTCGCGCTCCCGCCATATCGATTGGCAAAGGTCGTCTGCCCCGATCCCTGCTGGTGCGTTGCGGTGTCGCCGTAGCGGCCGGTCGCGGTCGTGCCCTGGCCGTAGGTGTGCGTTTCGCTGCCACCCCACGCGTTGCTGCGGGTTGTCGACCCCGAACCGAAAGAATGCGACGTGCTGCCTCCGTAATAGTTGGCATGCGACCATGCGCCGACTCCGCCCGCTGCGAGCGCCGGGACAAGAAGACCCACCAGACGGATGACGACGTTCTTCATGATGCGTCTCCTCATTGCGTTCCGGCGTGCTTGCTCTTCGGCGGCGGCTTCATTCCGGGCGCATCGCTCGCGTCCGGACGCGCAAACGCAATGCGGGCCGCGCCGGCTGCTTTAGCCGGAACGAACGCGTCCTCCGGAATGGCGGGATCCAGTTGCCAGTCGGAGAGTTCCAGTACATGGCGCATCTGGGCGCGATCGGTGAGGTAAATGGCGTAAATGCGGCGCGGGAGCTTGTCCTGCGCTCCGATCCAGATCTGTACGAACACATCCCCGGTGACATACGCCACCATGTCCGTTGTCGTGCCGCCGACCACGCTCGATTGACCGATGTAGAAAGCGATCTTCAGTCCGTCGGCGATATCCTTGTAGGGATCCGCGACAATCACATCGGTAAACGGGAAGTAGATTGCCCCGGAATCGAAGGCCACCTGTAACGCGGCGTCGATGGTCGGCGGCGCGTCGGCGACCGCGACCAGGTTCTCCGACGGCGCGAACGCCATCATGGTCTTGCCGTCGTAATAGAACTCTGACGGTGGCCCATCGCCGAGGGTGATGACCTTGAGCTTGTCCGGCCGCCGGACTGATACCTCCGACCTGGTGGAATAGACAAGCGGTGGACCGAGGCGGCTCGGACTCTCATAGGAGACGACCGACGTGAACGACATCGACCTGGCGGCAGCAAGGCGGACGCTCGCCGCCTTGAGAATGTCGATCGCGCGTGGCTCGAGTCCGGGCTGGAATGCCGGCACGGCAACCTTCGCCGCCGGCCTGGCGGCTGCTTTCGGCGTGTGCTGTGATTGCTGGGCGTTGCCGCTTGCGGCGAGAAACATACTCAGCACGACGACGGTTACGCCCCACTTCAATTTCTCGCAGGTCATCGCGGCCTCGGTAAGTAACCCGGTTTAGCGGCGCGCCCAACGGCATCATGGAATCATGCCGCATTCAAACATCTTGTTGGCGATCGGCGCTGCCACCCTGGCGATGAACGCGGCACGCATCTGCGGATCGTCGCGCAGCATCTGCATCGCCTCCTGCTCCCGCTCAGGCTTCGGCTTGCCCTGATGCTGAGCTTTCTCTTGCCACAGTTGTTCACAACTCGCTTGCTGGTACTTCTGAACGAGCTTGTCGGCGACCATGTCCATCATCGGGTATTGAGCGGTGGCGGCATTCGCTAACAGTAACGCCGGTACCATCGAAAACCACAGGAAACGCTTGATCATGAGCTTGCCCTCATTTCGTCAAAAAATGCGGTACTCGCGAAAGGTCCTGGGATCATCGCTTCCAAAGGGATAGCCGGGTCCTTGATTTTGTTCGGGCGCCTCGTCTGGGAACGCACGATCACCCGCATTCGCCCATGAGATAGAGTACGGTACCAGTGGGGATGCCGATATTGGACCTTGGTCCAATATGTGCGCGATGGACCCTGACGCGCGCGTCGGCGGACGCATGCAGATTCAACTGCGCGTATGGAGTTCCATGACGGAATTCCTCGCGGCCGAGCGACCAGTCTGCCAAGCATTCAATTGGTGAGGGTCTGAAGGTAGATTGCAACCGTACATTCGGACTTTCGTTGCGGGTAGCGGCCAGACACTGCCGTTCGAGGAGCCGATTGAAAATTCCCTAGGGCGGCCGCCCAGAGTCCGCCCGTCAAGGAGCAGCGATTTCGGTATGGAACCGATATCCTCCGTCAGGCACTGCGTTGCTGGTGCTCTGGCTTGCTATCCTCTTCGCCGGTTTCGGTCTGGTCAGCGCCAACAATCGGACCGCCATTGCGACGCTTTTCGTCTGTGGGCTATCGGTATCCGGCGCTATTTTCCTGATCGAGGACATCGCCCACCCGCTCGAAGGGCTGATGCAGATTTCGCAGGAGCCGGCGCGGATCGCGCTCGCCCACCTCGGCCAATAGGCCAATAGGCCAGCGTTGCCCGGCCGCCCCGTGTCACCTTCGTCAACGCGCCGGCGACGCTCTCTTTGACTAATCGAATCAACAGCGCTTGCTGGCTGCGTTCTTTCACTATGCTCTAGGCCGCACCGGGAACCGGGACGATCTTGCCGCCAAGCGTGGTGCCTTTTGAAAGGCAATCGCCTTTCTGCGCTGGACTGAGGGCTGCGCGCAACCAAGAATGTCATGCGATACGACATGGGCGACGCCCCTGAGCTTACGCATCTGCTGCTTGCGTGATCTTGCCCGCAAGCGCATGCAGCTCGTACAGCAGCGTACGCTAAATATTCTCAGTATCGAGAACATCCTGGCGCGCCAGTTGAACCTACGGCTCAACGCGCAACGGGTTCGCCAGCTCGATAATGCGGCTGTAAGTGCGCTGCGTTTGCCGCCGCATATCGAATGTGCGTTGATGGCCAACCTTGCGGTCATGCGCACGCTGCAGGCTCAAATCCATGCAATCGAAACCGTCCTGCACCGCACGGTGAAACTGCGCCCCGAGTTCGCGATCCTCAAAACCGCGCCCGGCATCGGCGAGACCCTCGCGACCACCATCATGCTGGAAACGGGTAGCATTGACGGCAAGAAGAAAGGTGAAGGCAACGCAAAGAGCGGCAACAAGTATCTCTCGTGGGCTTTTATCGAGGCTGCAGCGGTCGCGATGCGCAGCTGTCCGCAGGCCAGGCGCTTCTACGAGCGCAAGAAAGCCCGGCGCATGCCCGTGGTCACCATGAAGGCGCTCGCGCACAAGCTCGCGCGCGCTGCGTTCTACATGCTGCGCGACGGCAAACCCTTTGAGGTAACGAAATGCTTTGGTTAGATCCGGCAGGAAACCGTGAGCCCGGTAAATTTGTTGGCGTGAACCCAGGCTAGTGATTGGGCCACGCGCTCCTGCCATCTCCCCTTGACGACTGCTGGGACGCCCAGACCATGAGCCGAAATGAGCCTGGCACTGCTAATGCGGCAAGCCGATCATTGGTGAATACTCCCGTGGACACCGGGGCTCTAAATGAGCTAGGGGCGAAAGCCAGAACACCGGCCCTCGCCTTGATCCCGATGGATGACTGGTGCAGACCAGCGCTGCAACCAGGCGAGCGAAAAGCCGGATGCGGGCTCGCGCGCGTCAACTTAATGATGGCTGAAATTGTCGGCGGCAAGCAGGGACAGGCCTGAGAGAGGGGTATTTATCTCTTGACCTTGGCCTTTCAATGGATGACAGATTTATTGCGCTCTACGAACAGCCACCCGCCTTCCAGCATCCGCCCTTGCGCATGGGCCACGCGCCACCAGACGCGCAGGCGCTCAAGCAGTACCGGCGAGAGCATCGCATAGCGGTCCTTGCGGCCCTTGCCCTGCTCGATGCGCAGCGTCATGCGCTGGCTGTCGACGTCGCCGACCTTCAGCGCGACGACTTCACTGGCACGCAGCCCGGCGCCGTAGGCGACTGACAGCGCGGTCTGGCGCTTCAGGTTGCCGGTGGCGGCGATCAGCCGGCCCACTTCGTCCGGGCTGAGTACAACCGGTAGCGTGCGGGGCACGCGCACCGGCTGCATCCGCGCCATCAGTTCAGGCTGGTTGAGCGTGATCCCGAAGAAGAACTTCAGTCCGGTGATCGCGGCATTCAGTGACACGGGGGACGCGCCGTGGTCGACCAGATGCAGCTGGTAACGTCGCAGGTCCTCGACGGTGGCGGTATCGGGCGCTCGCCCGAGGAACGCCGCGAACTGCCGGACCACGCGCAGATAACCCGATTGGGTTCCGGGTGTGAGCTTGCGCATGCGCATGTCGTCGATCATGCGCTGGCGCAGCGGGCTGATGCCCTAGCTGGTGTGGGTCATGACTCTGCTCCCGTTGAATGACGAGGCGGATTGCCTCGCCCTTCAACATGAAAACAGAGTGGGTTTCCTCTCCGGGACCACTAACGTTGGGCCGGAGCCCCATTACCGCGCGAGCGGTTTCGTCCTTTGTCTCAAACGGGTCGTCTGCTGCCCGTCGCGGCGGGGCTACAGTTTTGATCTGCGTCATTTGCAGCTAATGTGAGCACGCGACGGTCGAATGCCGGTCGGTTTCGCTGAATGCAGGCTCAGTTGCAGATAATCCGGGCACGCGTGCCCCGGCAGATGGAGTTAATCCCGGCCGACCCTCAACACGTCTCAAAGTGGCGTCACGTTGGCGCGGCGAAACCGTCGTCATCAGACAGGAAGGCCATCGCGCCGAGTCAGTCACGGCTGCGGTTGCAAGCCGTCTGGCTGCGTGGCGTCCCCAACGGGCAACGTGAAATAAAACGTCGCGCCTTGATCCGCGCTATTTTCGGCCCAAAGCCGCCCGCCGTGCATCTCGATAATCGAGCGGCTGATCGACAATCCGAGGCCAAGGCCTTCGCGCTTTGAGGTAAAAAATGGTTTGAAGATCATCGCGAGCTGGTCGCTGGATAGGCCGGGCCCGCGATCGCGCACCGCGACGCGCACTATCCGGGGACTTTCGAGCGTGATGAACACGGCCACCACGCGATCGCTAGCCGGACGACTTTCCATCGCATCGAACGCGTTGAGCAAGAGATTGAGCATGACCTGCTGCAACTGCACCTTGTCGCCGCGCACTGTGGGCAGATTGGCATCGATGTCGAGTGACACGCGCACGCCGCGCAGGATCGCGTCGCTATGCAGCAGCAGCACAACGTCGCGGATCACAGCGGCAGGATCGAGCGACGCGATTTCCCGCTCGCCTTTCTTGACGAGCGCGCGAATCCGTCGAATCACCTCGCTCGCGCGGTCGTTGTCCTGGACAATGTCTTTCAGTATCTCGCGCACTTCGGCCAGATCAACCGCATCGGTTGCCATAAACCGCTGCGCGGCCTGCGCGTTGATCTGGATCGCGGTAAGCGGCTGGTTCAGTTCATGCGCGAGCGACGCCGCAAGTTCGCCCATCGTCGATACGCGCGTCACATGGGCCAGTTCCTGCTGGTTACGGTAAAGTTCGTACCGCTCGGATCTGTCGACAATGACCGCGAGCAAAGCCACCTCATCTTCGAAGCGGAGCGTATTGAGTCCGGCTTCGATCAGGAACTCGGTTCCGTCCTTGCGCCGCGCGAACAGATCGCGAGGTGCCCCGACCGCCCCAGACTGTGCCATGCGGCAAAGCGTGGCTTGCGGCGTGGAGTCGCTGCCGCCCAGCAGCTGCGAAACGAGCATCGTCGCAGGCTTTCCGCTCAGCTCCTCACGTCGATACCCAAAGAGCCTTTCGGTCTTCTCGTTGGCCAGCACGATCCGGCCTTGTTGATCAACCATAAGAATCGCAATCGGCAGAAACTCCAGAGCGCGCCTGAATTTTTCTTCCACCTGTCTGCGGTCGGTGATGTCGATGCAAGAACCGATATAGCCGAGAAACGTGCCGTCGTCGCCCACCCGCGGCACGCCGGTATCGAGGATCCAGCAATACTCGCCATCCCGTCTTCGCAGACGGTATTCCATCGTGAAATCCTTACGCGCGTCAAAAGACGTCACGTAAACATCCAGGCACCGCCCGAGATCGTCAGGGTGCACGCCTTCTGACCACCCGTTGCCCATTTCCTGCTCAAGCGTGCGGCCCGTAAAATCCAGCCACGGCTTGTTGAAAAACGTACACAGCCGCGCCGGATCCGACATCCAGATCATCACGGGAGCCGTGTCTGCCATCGCGCGGAAGCGCGCTTCGCTTTCCCGCAGTGATTCCTCCACTCGCTTGCGCTCGATAACGTCGATTGAGGCGCCCGGCACCTTGGCCTCCCGCTCGCGGGCGTGATGTCCGCGCTCACACGTCGCCACCCAGCCAATGCGGCCATCGGCAGGAGTCGCACAATACTCTTTGAGGAATCCGGGTGTCCTCTGAGAGGCGCGCCGCACGGTCTCGCGCACCTTGTCGAGCTTGACGTGCCAACCCGACATTCCGGTGTTTGCTGATTCCGCAGTGGCGTTCATGCATGCCCTGCTCGTCGCCCACTCTTGCTCAGCATGCCGGCGCCGCGCCTGGCGTATAAGCAGCAGCATGATGAACACGGCTTCCAGCACAATGGCAGCGGCGGCGAGGACCATTGTCATGGCGGGTACCTCCTCGAGAGTTCGCGCAGGATTGCACCAGGGAACGACGAATACCCCGAGACACCAGCGCTTGGCGCGGGGGTAACATGACTCCGCGTCAATCAAGTGTCGATCGGATACCGTAATTCGGCAAGGTCCGCAGGCAACAAAACGGGGCCAAAAGTTGACTCCGTCGTAGTCGTTCGACAGGCATTGGTAAATGTGTGGTGTGCTTACTGCAACGAACCCCGATCAGACGCGAAAGAGCGGTGGCCGGAATTCGGCCTTGTGAGAGGCTCGTAGAGAAGCGGTCGTTCAAAGTAAGACCGGTGACCGTCTCTTCATGGCCGGACCTCGCTCGTTTGACCCCGAACTGGAATAGCGTATGTGGTCGATCAAGCAACGCCAGCAGGCTCAGCATTCAGAACCGCAGACCCATAGGCAAGCACAAGCCGCGCGGCGCGCTCAACACGGCCTCGATCAACTGTCGCTGAACGTCTGGTCCACAAAGGTACGCAACTGCGACAAGTCGGTTTTCGCGTAGCCGGCGGTCGTTTGCACCGACGCGTGTCCGAGCAAAGCCTGTGCGGCCGGCAATGGCACCTGATGGTCCACCACGAGTTGCCTGGCGTAGCCGTGGCGCAGCCAGTGCGGTGATGCCGATCGCAGGCGCGCAGCGCCCGCGTGATCGGTTTTCTCGATGCAGTCGGCCGCCGCGATGAAGATTGCCTTCACTTCATCGTAGAGGCCGGAGCCGTGCAGCGAGCCGCCCTTAAGTCCGTGAATCAGCGCCGCGCGCTCGAAGGGGCCGGGCTGCGGCGGCAGCCCGCGCAGCTGCCGGTACGTTGTGAGGATCGGCACACAGAGCGCGGGCAACGGAATCGCACGTGTCTTGCGGCCCTTGCCGAGCACGTGCAGCGTCCAGCACTCGATATCGTCGATGCGGTCGACCTCGAGCTTCGGCAACTGCGCGTCATCGGACCACACGAGTTCGACCAGGCGCACGCCAGCGTACCGGTACAGCGTCCAGATCGCGCGGCGCCGCGCAATAGCCAACGTATCCGCCAGCGCGTCAGCGGCATCGGTCGCTGCGGCGACCCACGCATCGCACGCCGCAAGCAACGCCGTCGGCAGCATCCGTTGCGGCGCGAAGCTCGCGCGCGTGCGTGCGCCGCGCACGAGACCCGCAGCCGGATTGGCGGTCAGATAGCCGGTCTCGGTCCAGTAGCGAAACAGGCTCGCGACGACCGCAAGTGCCCGGGCCTGCGTCGCTTCCGACACCTTCCGGTCATGGTCGCCGATGGTGACAGGAGCGTGCTTGCGCGACGCCTGCCGGTACGCGAGCAGATCGTGGCGTGTCAGGTCCGACAGGGGCCCCAGCTGCTGCGCTTCACACCACGCGACGAGCCGCCGCAGCTCGGCCCGGTACGCGCGCAGCGTATGCGGCGAACGGCTCGCGCGATCACGCAGGAAGAGCGCGACAGCCTGCGCGTCGTCGCCGACGCCGAGCGTGTTGGTCGCGCTTGTGACGTTCGCGAAGCGCCCGGCACGCGCAAGCCACGCGATGAGCGGTTGCGGCACGGAGGCCAGCGCCGTGGCCGCCGTGGTCTCCTGTTTCGACTCACCTGTGGCGGTCGGCAGACCGGTATCGACTGCGGTCCTGAAGCGCCGGCGATGCGCATGCAGCACACGGGCGAGCACCGCTTCGGGTGTCGGCGCATCGTCAATGGCGACGGTACGCACGCGGCCGCGATCCCAGTATTCGATCGCGACCGCGTGATCGAGCAGCAGGCGCATCACGGCTGGATGCGCCGCCTTCGCGTCGGCGAGCGACGGGTAACGCTGTTTGATCGCGGCCAGCGTCCAGCGGGTATAGATGACGTGGCCGAGCGCGTCGGCCAGATACGCGAGCGCGGCGTCGAGCGTGTCCGGCAGCCGTCGCGGTGGTGTCGTGCTGCCATCGATCCAGTCGGGCGGGATCATGGTCCCGCTCATGATTTTTTCGGGCGCTTCGCGGCGCTGCTCTTCGACGTACCCCTCGTACGCCCGGCAGTTGCGAGACCGCTCGCAGTAGCAGGCGCGCGGTGTGCCGGAGCAGCCGACACGGCGCGCAGCAGGTCGTCGAGCTGGGCATGCTGACTCGCGTTGACCGCCTTGAACGCGAGCGCTTCGGCGACCGCCTGCTGGCGCGCGGTGCGCTCGGTGGCCAGTTCGCCTTCGAGCCGATCGCGCTCGTCCTCGAGCGCGGCGATCCGGCGCTCGCCAAACCTGAGCTGCGACGCGGAGTTCGCATGCTCCTTTTTAAGGGCCTCGCGCTGGTGGGCGGTTTCCTGCAGCAGCTGCTTCGACAGCGCTTCGTACCGGTGCTGCACGTCCGCAAGTGCTTCCGCGTGCGTGCGCTCAACCGCCGCCCGCCCGGCCGTCGCCGCGTCGAGTTGCGCCTGGCGTTCCTGGGTTGCGGCATCGAGCGCGGTGCACCGGTCGCGCAGCGTCGCATTCTGCGCGCGCAGGTCAGCGAGTTCCGTGTCGCGCGTGGAGACAGACGCACGCAACTCGCTCACTTCCTGGCGCAGCAGTTCGACGCGCAGTTCGGCGTCGGTGCGCGCGGTGCCGGCCGCCACGATCGCCTGTTGCGCATCAGCCTTCAGGCGCACCACGTCGTCGAGTTGCACGGCGACGGCAGCCTGCCACAGCGCGCGCATCTGCTCGGCGATTTCGACGGGGATGCCGGGCATCGCGATGTCGGCGAGTCCCGCGCGCACGACCTCGGCCTCGATCGCGTTCAGCGCCCGCGCAAGGGTCGCGGGATCGCCCGCGCCGAGCCGCGCGCGGAGCTTCCGTACCGACACGATCTTGCGGAAGCGTTCGCCGGTAGGTGGATCTGCATCGCCGGCTTCGGCGAGCATCGACAACACGGCGGTACGGATCTGCTCGGGGGTAACGGCGGCCGGACGGGGCATCGCGGGCTCCTGGCGAAGAAGAGGATCACTTCAGCCAGATTATTCCATGCATGTATAGCGTTATAAAACACGTTTTTTAGCTATCTGAGTTTCAGTATCAAAGATAACTACTATTATCGCCGCGAGACACGCCCGATATCGCCCGTCAAAGCATCTAACGGCCGGATAAGCCCCGCCAGACCGTTTCTCAGGTAGCACAAAAAGACCAGACAGCAAGCATTTGATTTTATTGAATATAATATTGGGGTCCGACCGCTAGCCGTTGTCGCGCCTGGATCGTGCTACCGTCGTAATCTGCATTGAAATCACGGGGATGCCGTGAACGGCGCTTTACCCGACAACAACGGACGCTCTTGAGTTGGAAGTGACGGACCGCTTGTGGCCGCACCCGGTCCGACGCAGGCCTCGATCGATCGCTGATCGCAGCAGATATCGAACCCGTCACGTAACCACCGGCGCAACCGCGTCGCAGTGTAGCTGTCGAGCGCCCGATACGCGCGGCTGCCCAATCTCCACGTCCTCGCTACGTATTGCGTTGGTCTTGAACTGAGGCCCCTTCCCTCCCAGCATTACACCGGCTTCAACGGTAATACGGGCCTCTCCGTCACCCCAAGGCGCCCGGCCTGTCCCTCACGGGCATCCGGTTGGTCATCCCTGACCACGCCAGGGGGCTTCCCGTGTTGCGTGCGCTTTCCCTGTGTACATGCTGTCGCCACTACCCCGGCGCAGCGACTGGGCGTCCTGCCTGCTCATTCACCCAGCCGTATCAGCCTTCCCCGATAGGGTTGTCGGGTCGGCCTGCGCATCGAACTTTTCGAAGCTTGCTCGGCGTTCACTCGCGTTACGGCCTGCACACTCGCGCTGTCACCGTATTTCGTGACACGCTTCACCGAAGGCTTCAACCGCTTCGTTACCTCCACGATTGCTGCTTCCGGCTGGAGCGGTTGCCGGGTGGGGCTTTCACCCACTGGAAAAGCGCCCCCTTTTCACGACGCACACCCAAAGCGGTCTAAGAACTCCGCCTTGCGTCGATGACTGGTTTCGAGGTCGAACGGTCGTCCGCTCAGGCGGAGTTCCTGGCGGAGTTCCTGGCGGAGTGTTGGCCGAAACCGCAATTTCCCTATCGGCGTTGGCGTGCCCGCCAAGGGCGGTCCATTAACGAGCCTCGTCAGAACCATCTTGAAAAGGCGGTCTCGCACGTTCTGCACCAGGAATTCATCCTGAAAAGTCCTTACTACCCATTTCTTCTCAGTCACCTATCTTCTTCACCACGAGGGCCAGCGCTTCGTCGGCAGGAATGTTTTGGGGGGCGGTCATGGGAGACAAGAGCGTTCTGGATGCGGTGGTTGTGGGTGCTGGATGGGCCGGTCTCGGCGTTAGTTATGCGCTCGCTCAGGCTAATATGCGGCACTGCGTTCTGGAGCGTGGCAGAATCGGCGAAACTTGGCGGACCCAGCGTTGGGATTCTTTCCACTTCAATCTTCCCAACATCTACGGTGCAATGCCTGGCGATAGTTACAACGGCGCTGAGCCGGAAGGATTCATGACGCATACGGCGTTCGTGACGCTGCTCGAAAACTACGCGCGGCGCCACCAACTCCCAGTTCACACCGGCGTCGCGGTCTCAAAACTGGATTCAAGCGACGGGCTCTTTCGCGTTGTGACACCGCAACAGACGTGGTGGGCTAAAAGCGTAGTCGTCGCCAGCGGCAGCCTGAACCGGCCGCGCCGACCGGCTGCTGCCTCCGCATTGGTGAACGGCCCGGTGCAAATTGATGCCTCGGACTACCGCAGTGCAAGCGCCTTACCCGCCGGGGCCATCCTCGTTGTGGGCAGTGCACAGTCTGGCTGCCAAATCGCCGAAGATCTGATCCTGACAGGCAGAGAGACCTATCTCGCGACGAGCCATATTGGCCGCATGCCGCGACGATATCGTGGGCACGACATTGTCGTGTGGATGGTGAAGACCGGAATGTTCGACGTGCCGCGCAGGGATTTCGTCGATGCGTCCGGCCGCGTTGCTGCTCGGCCCATGCTTGGCGCGTTGCACACAATAAGCCTGCAGTCTCTGAGCGCCCAAGGCGTCGTGCTGCTAGGGCGATTAATCGGCGTGGAGGATGGCCGGCTCGTCTTCGCCGACGACCTTGTCGAAAATGTTCGGTTCGGCGACCAGACTTCCGCGCAACTCAAAAGCCGTATCGATGAATTTATCGAGCTTGGCGGCCTTCCTGCGCCCGCGGCCGCTGAGGACGAGGCGGAGACGGTTGCTCCACGCCTACCCGAGCGACCTATCCTGTTGCTCGATCTCATCGAGCGGAACATTTCAACAATTGTTTGGTGCACAGGCTTTGGGGGTGACTTCAATTGGATCGACATACCGGGTGTTCTCGATGAGCGACGCCAGCCGGTTCACGACGACGGCATTGCTCCGATCCCTGGAGTCTATTTCGCCGGACTCGATTTTGCGTCCACGCGCCGGTCGGGCACAGTGATGGCGATTGAGGACGAGGCGCGGCGGTTCGTCGCTCATATCGCGGCACGCTGCACGATCTGACCGGGCATCTGCCCGGGCCCTGCGGCCTCTCATTTGTCTCGTTGGAACTGTCCCGGTCGAAGTGGCTGGTCATATCGATTGTGCCGGGGCTTTGATCAGATCGCCACTATGAGCGGTTTATATTGCGCTGGAACTGGCTGCGGGGGCGGCTTCAAATCTCCACGGTCAACAAGTGTCTGTCTCAGGCAAAACCTGTCCGTGACCAAGGCATCTACATCCCGGTTCGCGGCTGAGGAGACAAGCCCGCCGAACGGGGAATTGAGATCAGGCAGGTGTTTGTGCTCGAGGTGCTCGAACGTACCGAATGGCTCGAACTGCTCCGCGACATGGTCGCAGCCGCGGAGATAAAGCTGCGTGTTGCAGGGGAATACGCGCCCGAGCAGACCGCCGATGCACAGCGCGCGCTCGAGGCCGGCGGCCTTCGCGGTCGCCTCTTCTAGCGACCAGGGACAGCTCTTTCGGATCGACGTCAGCCGACGTCACATGTTGTCTCCATCGCCACTCACAGACCAGCCTCCCACCAGCGGGTGCTCGCTGTTACGTGCAGCGCGCGAATGAGGCGGTCGTGACCCGCCACCGGGTTTAGTCCGAACTGCAGTTAGAGTCCGAGGTTAAAAACTGCTGGGTTGATTCATGCGCCCGGGCGAACTGCCCAAGCGTAAGATAGCCGAGCGAACTGTGTGGCCGCTCGGTGTGTACTCGATTCGCCACGCTTCCATCTTCCTTTGGACCTCGGGCTATGTGCCCAGATTAGGCACATACATGGGGCCTGATACTGCAAGTCAGTATCAGGCGCGGGGACCCGAGCGGCTGCTTACCATTGTAGATCAGCCGTCGGAACGTCCAGGCAAAGCGTCGGGCAAATGGCTGTTCCTGGCCGAACCCGGCCTGTCGCGACCGTCCGTTCTCGACCCAAGGGGCCAAATCCCGTTCGTTCGTTAGGCAACACACCGGCATCGAGTAGGCCAAGGCCTCGCGGTTTTTATCCAACGAACTGTGTGAAACTGCTTGCTCGCTCACGCTGTGCAGGAATGCCGGCGATGGCTCGGACCGACGTCGGCGACGCGCATTGCATTTTTGAAAGAATCTCCGGGGGTACTTACGGAAATCGAACGTAAACCTTGTGAGGTTTGACATGACTACGAATGACGAAGATGGTTTGTCCGCTGGCCCAGTTCCGACAATCGACCCCGTGAACCCGGGGGATGACCCGCCTGTGCCCCATCCAGTAATCGACCCGATGGACACGGTAGTCGACCCCGTAACCCCGGGACTCGAGCCATCCCTATCTGGCGACCCCATGCCGGAGCCAGGTGAGGAACCCGTTGCAGTTGTAACTGCACCTCCCCCGCCTGAATTAACTGATGTAACTGATCCTCCCGTTGAGGGTGGTGGTGACGGTGGTGGTAAAGACGATCCAGATCCCGGCGAGTAATAGTCGTAGTCGCCTGAACTTCGCACGTTGATGAGCTCGGCGTTCAATAAATGAACGCCGACAACTCATTCCGAACTTCACAAACCAGCGCGCTCATCTGCTGACAGCGATGTTCAAGAGCCCTGGATACGGCGGTACGCGTTGTAGTGTCGAAGCGCGCCTTGCTTGTCCCCTCGAAGTTCCTTGAGTCTTGCAAGGTTGTAGTTTGCGTCCGCGTAATCCGGCTCAATCGCGAGGCACTTGCCGTAGCCCACGTGGAGAGCCAGCCACAGGCCCCGTAAGAAGTCGGTGCTACTATCATTCGCTCAGGTCAAGCCCCCTTGCCGATACCCGCCTCGGACGGTCGTTCGAATTTCCACCCAGCACCTTCGTTCGAAGGAACAAGCAGTGACCCGATCACACTCGCCGGCGCGCTTCGATGCAACCGGAGATGAACAGCATCGACGTATCGTGGATGCCATTCGTGACCATGGCTGGTCGGAACAGGACAATTTTTTTCCGCCGGATTTGACGCTCGCGCTGGCGTTGGAATGTGCAGCGCTTGCGACGGCCGGAGCGCTCACATTGGCGCTTGTCGGCCAGGGCGCGGCACGTTCTCTTCAGCCCGACGTGCGCGGCGACCGGATTCAGTGGCTGGAGGCGGGCCAGTCCGAAGCCCGCGACCGGTATCTCGCGATCATGGAAATGCTGCGTATTGCGTTGAATCGCGGGCTCTTTCTGGGACTCGAAGAGTACGAAAGCCACTTCGCATACTACGCCCCGGGCGCTTCGTATCAGCGACATCGCGATCAATTTCGCGATGACGATAGCCGCACGGTGTCCGTCATCGTCTATCTGAATGCGGACTGGCTGCCGGAGCACGGCGGCGCGTTGCGGCTACATCCTGAAGGCTTGAGCACGCAGGACATCTTGCCAGTCGGCAGCCGGCTCGCAGTGTTTCTATCCGCCGACATGCTGCACGAAGTACTGCCTGCGACGCGTGAGCGCATGTCGCTCACGGGATGGTTTAGACGCCGCTCGTGATCTCCCAGGCCGTTCCGGGGCACCGTGATTTTCGTGCTGCTCACGCTGGCGATTAGCCTAGAGAAACGGCTCGATTTCAGGCAAGTCGACGCGCAAGTCGTCCATCAGCACGGTTTCGATCAACTCGCCTTGCCCGTTTGCGCTGATCACCCTGATCGGTAAGCCGGTCGTCACGTCGAGCCACAGTTGATAGCGGCCAACGCCGGCCACGTCGTGCCCCGGCGCGCCCGTGACAACCAGACGCGCGGCTCGGCGCGCGCCGACGGCCTCGTGGCCCGCGAATTGCGTTTCGCCAAGGCGCTGAAGCTCACGGACATTCGTCAGCAGCGCGCCGAGATCGGACCGGTCGATGCGGTGCGCGTTCGGCCCCTGAATGATCGGATTGTCGGGTGCAAGCGCAAGCCTGGGAAACGTATGAAAGCCGAAGGGCCAGAGCATCACCTTGCCCGTATCCGGGCTATAAGCGAGGACGGCGCCCGCATGCGGGCGAATGAAGTCCATCCGGATGAATCCTGGCTTCCTGTAGCGATAGCGGACTTCGACCGGTTCGCCGACAGACGGCGTCGAGCACAGCGTCACTGCGTAATTCGTCAGTGCGTCGAACCGGGCCTGAGCATCCGCGATGAGATCGGGCACCGCATAGAAGCGATCCGACATGGTTGGCGTCAGTGCGTCGCCGACACGACCTGCCCGGTGATATCTTCGAGCACGCACTTGCGATAGGCTTGCGCGACGACCCATGCGCGCACCCCGTCGTTCGGATTGCGCCCCATCGCCTCGAGCGTCTCGGCCACCCAGCCCGGACTGACGACATTCACGCGCAGCGAGCCTTTCAGTTCGAGCGCCGCCGCGCGGGCGAACGCTTCCACGCCGGCATTGACGATGCTTACCGCGGCGCCGCCCGGCATCGGGTGCTGCGCGAGCACGCCGCTCGTCAACGTGATCGAGCCTCCCCGCGTGACGTTCGCCATGCCGCAGCGCACCAGATTCACCTGCCCCATTAGCTTGTTCGCGATGCTGAACGCGAAGTCGCCGTCGGCGAGCGTATCGAGCGGCGCGAATCTTGCGGTGCCGGCAACGCAAACCACCGCATCCAACGGCACCGCCTGCCTGTACATCGCGACGATCGACTCCTTGTCTGAGATATCAACGGCAATTGCCGACCCTTTGCGGTTCGCACCGATCACGTCGTGATCCGCCGACAGCAGGCGGACGATTTCCTTTCCGAGGAGCCCTGTCGCTCCGACGACCAGTATGCGCATACATCCTCCTATACCGACAGGTGGACCAAGATCCATTCTGGCGCCGCGCTTGCGCGGATGTCATGGAAATAGCGAAGGACGCACGCGGAGCGCACGGAGTCGCGGTTTGCGTGGAGTCGGCATGTTGTTATCTCAGTATCGCCGTGCAGTACCCGCACACCGCAAGCCTTCTGGGGTCACCTATAGTGCCTCAAGAATACTGCCAATGCCGCAACCACCGCGAGGATCACGATCACGACCTGACCCTACAGAGCGCGCCGGCTCCCCTCGCCGCCCAGGCAATCCCCCATAGCACGAAGCGAACGGTGATCGAGGCCGGAGGGCGTGTGCCTGCACGGCACGCTCATGCTGCCGCCATGAGCGTGCGCCCCGGTCCCATGCACGCACGGCAGTGTCGGCCAGAAACCCGCCAGCCGCGCACTTGCACAGCGCACGGCTCTGAGCGACATTTGTCATGACGACCCGCGCGTAAGCCCGGCTGGAGACTGCCATGACAAACCGGCTCGCCACCGAAACCTCCTCTTACCTCCGACAACACGCCGACAACCCCGTGGACTGGTATCCATGGAGCGAAGAGGCATTTCGCCGCGCCCGCGACGAAGACAAGCCGATCCTGCTCTCCGTGGGCTACGCCGCGTGCCACTGGTGTCACGTGATGGCGCACGAATCCTTCGAGAATCCGCGTATCGCCAGCCTGATGAACGAGCGCTACATCAGCATCAAGGTCGATCGGCAGGAGCGTCCCGACATCGACGACATCTACCAGCAAGTCAGCCAGATGATGGGACAAGGAGGCGGATGGCCGCTGACCGTGTTCCTCACGCCGCAGGGAGAGCCGTTTTTCGGCGGCACCTACTTCCCGCCGGACGACCGCTATGGCCGCCCCGGGCTCGGGCGCGTGCTGATGAGTCTGAGCGAAGCCTGGCGGCATCGGCGAGAGGAGCTGCGCGACACTATTGCGCAGTTTCGGGAGGGGTTCCGACAGCTCGATCAAGCGAATCTGGACGGCGAAGCCACCGGTATCGGGGATCTGCCAGCAGAGGCAGCCCGCGCCCTGGCACGGAACACTGACCCGGTTCATGGCGGGCTGGGCGGCGCCCCCAAGTTTCCCAACCCGAGCTGTTATGACCTCATGCTGCGCGTCTATCATCGAAGCGGCGAGCCCACGCTGCTTGACGCAGTGGAACGCACGCTCGACCACATGGCGGCTGGCGGCATCTATGACCAGCTCGGCGGCGGATTCGCCCGCTACAGTGTCGACGCGCGTTGGGCTGTGCCGCACTTCGAGAAAATGCTCTATGACAACGGCCAGCTCGTGAAGCTGTACGCGGACGCCTACCGGCTGACCGGCAAAGAGGCCTGGCGCCGCGTCGTGGAGGAAACCATCGGCTACGTCTTGCGCGACATGACGCACCCCGGTGGCGGCTTTTACGCCGGCGAAGATGCCGACAGCGAAGGCCAGGAAGGCAAATTCTATGTCTGGACAGTCGCCGGGATCGAAGCAGTCCTTGGCGATTCCGACGGTGCAATGGCGTGCCAGGCCTACGGTGTGACAGAACACGGCAACTTCGAACACGGTGCTACAGTGCTCCAGCGTGCGGTCGAGCTGGATGCGCTGCAAGCAGCGCGTCTGGCGGGCTGGCGCGAGCGGTTGCTGGCGGCGCGCGGCCGACGCGTGCGCCCGGCGCGCGACGACAACATTCTCACCGGCTGGAACGGCCTGATGATCGAAGGGCTCTGTGCCGCTTTCCAGGCAACGGGCTGCCTCGAGTATCTCAGCGCAGCACAGCGTGCCGCCAGTTTCATCCAGAGCGAGCTGACCCTGCCCGACGGCGGCGTGTACCGTGCCTGGAACGACGGAAGAGCCAAGGTGGCGGGGTTTCTCGAAGACTACGCCTTCCTGTCCAATGCGCTGCTCGACCTGTACGAGTCATGCTTCGACAAGCGCTACCTCGATCGGGCCGTCGAACTCGCGGCACTCATCCTCGACAAGTTCTGGGAGGACGGGCTGTATTTCACACCGTGTGACGGCGAGCCATTGGTGCACAGGCCGCGCGCGCCGTACGACAATGCGTGGCCGTCGGGCATCTCAACGAGCGTATTTGCGTTCTTGCGCCTGCATGAGCTTACCGGCCACGATCTCTATCGTGACCGCGCCGAGCACGAATTGCGGCGATACGAGGC